>CAWELY010000031.1:0-186292 GCA_963810005.1 uncultured Acidobacteriota bacterium | reverse complement strand
GGGCGGCAATCCCGGAGGGCATGGTAGTAGTTTATAAACTTGTGCATTGCGTTTTGGCTTCCAGATGCCACCCCGTTGCTCTGCACAGGCGGTCGAAACAAAGCGCCCACAGTCAGTTACTTCCTGACTATGAGCTTTTCTCATTCCCGGCGCCGCAGCAGCAACCCGTCACGGATTCGCGTCCGCCGCCGCGGAGGCTTAGTTCTGGTTGCGTACTTGAAAATTCCTTTCAAGCGGTCGCAGAAGGACCTTCCCGCTCGTCGCGCTGCAAGTCGTGGCTGCGCGTATAGTTCCGGTGCTTTTTGGGATTTGGCCTGAAATTCGCCTTCCCACCGGCAATCCTGGCGTTTAGTTGGGTTGCGGCGCGGGAAGGGTGTTTTCGTTCCCTATCCGGGTTAACTTGTCGTTTGAGCTGTCGCTTGCTTGAGGATGGGAACATCGGGGTCGGCGCACATGGAAGATGACTATAGTGGGCATGTGAAGGTGGAAATCCTTTTTGAAGTGAGGAACGGAAAGCGGATGGGGTTTCTGGAAGGCCGTTTGTGGATGTCAATTAAGTTGCTGCTGGGGAAACCGCAGATTGTCGGTTCCAGACTTGAGTACCCTGTTGAATTGCCCGCGTTCGGCATTTACGATCCGAACCGTGATGGGAAGATGTCCGAAGACGCGGCGACAGGATTTATGGTGCGTCGGGCCTTGGAGCGAACATACCCAGGCGCAACCGCGCTTCTTGGGTTCGGAAGAGTGCGGCCTGGTGTTTAATACCAGACCCACCCACCGTGTGGCGCTGGTGGGAAAATGCTATATTGACGAGGGCCTTGAGCGTCAATTGGCAAGGAATCTCCGCTGGCGGATGCGAACCGCCAACGCCATCATCGTTACGATTCAGAGTTCAGCGCGAAGCAGTGGCAACGAAAGTGTACCCTCTAGAGGAGCATCGTGGCATGGATCATGCGAATACGTTAGCCGCTGAGAGAATTCCGTTTCTTTCCTCCACGGAAATCTTCCACGACATTGACCCTACAGCGCTTCTGGACTTGGCCGCCCAACTCGAAGAACTTCAGCTGGAGGCGGGAGAAACGCTAATCCGCCAGGGCGACCCCAGCGACGCCATGTACCTCATTGTTTCGGGGCAGGTGTGTGTTCTGGACGTCAGTCCCGGCCACCCGGAGAAAGTGCTGGCGCAACTGGGGCCGGGTCAGGCGGTGGGAGAGATCGCTCTCTGGACCGGCGGCGTTCGTTCGGCCACGGTTCGCACAGTCTCCCCGGTGCGAGCGTTGAAACTCACCCGGGAGGGCTTCGCGCGCTTTGCCAAGGATCATCCGGAGGCGGTCGAGGCAGTCGATCGATTTGTCGGAGTTCGGTTGCGCAAGGACCGCCTTGCCGCTGCGCTGGAAGTATCGGGGATGTTTGGCGACCTCGCACAGCCCACCCTGCGTGAGCTGGAAGCTGTGCTGGAGTCTGAATGGATCGACGCGGGAACCACGCTCTTTCGCCAGGGTGACGCCGGGGACTCTCTTTACCTGGTGGTGAGCGGCAGACTGCGGGTTTCCGTGGGTTTGGCCGACGAAGACGCACGCGTCGTGACGGAGCTTGGCTGCGGGGAAACGGTGGGGGAAATGGCGCTGATCGATGGGGAGCCCCGGAGAGCAACCGTGGTCGCAACCCGCGACTCGCACCTCGCCAGACTTTCCAAAGACGCGTTCGAGCGCCTGTTTTCCCGGCGCCCGGAACTGCTTGCCGTCATCGCGCGGAAACTGGTGTCGCGCCTGCGATCGCAAGACCGAGTGCCTGGGCGCCCCATACCATCGAGCACGATCCTCGCGGTGGCGCCGGCGTCACCCGGCACGCCGATCCAGGAATTCTGCGCGAGGCTCGCGAGCACCCTATCGACCCACGGTCCCACTCTATTGCTGGGGAGCGTGCTCCTGGACACCTACCTGGGGAAAACGGGCGCAGCGCAGGCCACCGAGCGCCAAGCCGGTCATGGCCGGATCATCGAATTGCTAAGCAAGCTGGAGTCGGATCACCGCTACCTGGTTTATCAGGCGGATGCTTCTGATTCCCTCTGGTCGCGCCTTTGCCTGCGGCAATGCGATCACATTCTGATTGTCGGCGATGCGGCTCGGGACCCGCGCGAGGACGCCGAGTTCTACGTCACCAGCGCCTTGAATGACCGGCGTGGCCGGCCCGCGAGTTTAGCGTTGCTTCATCCGGGCTCCGTCATACTACCCTCCGGGACCGGTGCGTGGCTCGCCGCAAGGAAGGTGGACCAGCATTACCACCTCCGCCCGGATTCGGATTCGGACTTCGGCCGAATGGCGCGGTCTTTAACCGGGCGCGCGGTGGGCTTGGCGCTGAGTGGAGGCGGGATACGCGGCGCCGGTCACAGTGGAGTCATCCGAGCGCTTCGCGAAGCCGGCGTGCCCATTGACATCGTCGGCGGCACCAGCGCGGGCGCCGCTATAGCGGCGGCGGCCGCCTTGGAACACGACCACGAGTGGATGGTGCACGCCATCATGACGGCGTGCCTCACGATGTCGAAGGACTGGACCATTCCCCTGGTCTCTCTTCTATCCGGGCAAAAATTCGACGATTGCTTTTACGGCCTGGTTGGAAAGACGCAGATCGAAGACCTCTGGCTGCCGTTCTTCTGTGTCTCGGCGAACCTCACACGCGCCAGCATCCAGGTCCATCGGCGGGGTTCGCTGCTCAAGAGTCTGCTGGCCAGCATGCGGGCGCCCGCGATCTACCCGCCCATCCTATGGGACGGGGATCTATTGGTGGACGGCGGCATCATCGACAACGTGCCGGTGGATGTAATGCGCGGATATGCGGATTGCGGTACAGTGATCACCTCGGATGTCTCCTCCGTCCACGACCTCTCCGAGGTTTCCAATTATGGCGATCGGATTTCGGGCTGGCGAGCCCTCGCGCAGCGCTTCAAGCCGGCTTCGAAAAGACTGCGCTTCCCTGGCATCTTCGACGTGCTCATGCGAATCATCGAGCTCGGCAGTGCGGCCCGCAGGACCCAAACTACCAAAATGGCCGATCTGTACCTTGCGCCGCCGGTAGAGGGCTTCGGGCGCACCGAGTTCCGCCGCGCCAATGAGATCGCAGAAGTTGCCTACAGATATTCCTCGGATAAAATCGCGGATTGGCTGGCGTCCTTGCCCAGGCTCGGCAAGGCCGGAGCAACCAAACGGCCCGAGTCCATGCCAACCTGACGTGCCCTGGCGGGAGTCCCCCCATTCCTTTTCATGCAGTCCTTGATAGGTGAATTGTGCGGTGCGTATCATCCCGGTTATACTCCGAATACACCCTGACCGATTTTGCGGCAACCGGTCGGATTTTGGGGTCGGGGTAGAAACACACTGTGCGCCGCTTGTGGGATCTGTAAGGCGGCGCCAACGAAAGCTCTTGAACGTTAGTCCAAGGAGCGAGTCGCCATGCAATCACAAGTAGGAAATGGCGCAACGCGGGATCTCAATGGGGATATCGCGATTGTGGGAATTGGATGCCGGTTCCCCGGCGGTGCGAACGATCCGCAGACATTCTGGGGCTTGCTGAAAGAGGGATTCAACGCCGTCACGGAAGCGCCTGCGAGCCGGCCGGGATTCCGGGACCTGTTCGATCCGGATCCAAAAAAGCCCGGCCGAACGTATTCGCGCTGGGGCGGATTTCTCGAACGCGTCGATCTGTTCGACGCCCAGTTCTTTGGCATTTCCCCGCGCGAGGCAGCGCATATCGACCCCCCAGCATCGGCTGCTTCTCGAATTGGCGTGGGAGGCCTGCGAGGATGCCGGCATCCCGCCGCCGGCTCTGGCCGGAACGGCGACGGGCGTCTTCATTGGTATCTCCTCGCACGATTACGGCGATATCCAGTTGTACCCGCAGAATCGGGGGGCGATTGGCATGCACACCAGCGCCGGTGTAGCCAGCGCCATTGCCGCCAACCGCGTTTCCTATCTCTACGACTTTCGCGGTCCCAGCGTGACGATCGATACGGCGTGCTCGTCCGCGCTCACCGCCGTTCATTTTGCCTGCCAGAGCCTTCACGCCGGCGAATGCACTACCGCCGTCGCGGGAGGTGTACAGCTTCTTCTGACACCTGAGATCACCATCGGGTTCAGTAAAGCATCGATGCTGTCACCGGATGGCAAGTGCCACGCGTTCGACGCCGCAGCGAACGGATACGTGCGCGGCGAAGGCGCCGGAGTCCTCCTCCTCAAACCCTTGCGCGCGGCGCTCGACGCGGGCGATCCGATCTATGCCATCATCCGGGCAACGGCGATTAATCAAGATGGGCACACGGTTGGCATGAGCGTGCCGAGCGCGGCCGCGCAACAAACCATGATCCAAGAGGCACTTTTGAAAGCCGGTATTGCGGCTCGCGACGTGCAATACGTGGAAGCACATGGTACGGGAACACCGATTGGCGATCCGATCGAAGCACGGGCCCTCGGCTCGGTCATGAGCCAGGGCCGCGGCGAGAACGAATGGTGCGCCATTGGATCGGTCAAGACCAACATCGGCCATCTCGAGGCCGCCTCCGGAGTGGCGGGCCTCATCAAGGCCGCTTTATCGCTGCGCCACCGGCGAATTCCGCCATCCCTGCATTTTCACCAGCCCAACCGCGCCATTGACTTCCACGCTCACCGCCTGCGCGTGGTAACGAAACTGGAAACGTGGCCGGCTTCGGATCATCCGCCAATCGCCGGCATCAACTCCTTCGGCTTCGGTGGCGCCAATGCCCATGTTGTTCTCCAGGCGCCGCCGCAAGAGTCCCGCGGCGAGCCCGCCGAAACCGCCATCCCGCGCTTGCTGCCCCTCTCCGCCAAGACTCCGAAAGCGCTGAAAGAACTGGCGGCCGCGTACGCGGAGCGTCTGCGGAATGCTGACGGCGAAGGCCTCCGGCTTGGCGACCTCTGCTACACGGCCGCCGAACGGCGCGCGCACCACGATTGCCGTCTCGCCGTTGTCGCCACAAAGCCGGAAGACTTCGCCGCGTATCTGTTGGAATTTACCTCCGGCGCCACAAACGCCAGCGTGTCGTCGGGCCGCGTGGCAACGTCCGGTCCGCCCCAAATCGGGTTCGTCTTCACCGGGATGGGGCCGCAGTGGTGGGGAATGGGGAAACAGCTCTTCGCCACCGAACCAGTGTTCCGACGCACGCTGGAGCAGTGCGATGCCGCGCTGCGCCCGCATTCCGGCTGGTCGTTGCTGGATGAGTTCGCGGCGGAGGAAGCCACATCGCGCGTCGCCTTGCCGGAACTGGCGCACCTGACCAACTTCGCCATCCAGGTTGCGCTGGTGGATTTGTGGGCCTCCTGGGGCATCACGCCGGACGCGGTGATCGGCCACAGCGGAGGCGCCATGTCCGCCGCCTACGCCGCGGGCATCTACGAACTGGAGGATGCAATCCGGTTGGCTTATCACCGCAGCCGATTGACGGGCCGTCCGTCGAATGCGGGCCGCATGCTCGCGGTCGGCGCGCCGTATGCCGATATTGAGCCTCTGCTGGCGGGGACTAAGGGCCTGGTTGCGCTATCGGCGGTGAATGGACCGGCGTCCATTACTTTGACCGGCGACGGCGCGACGCTGGAACGGATCCGCGCCTTGCTCGATGAGAAACAGATCTTCGCCAGGATACTCCCCGTCACCATTGCCTATCACAGCGCGGCGATGGACAAGATCAAGGATGAATTCCTTGCCTCCATCGCCGGGCTTCGCCGCCGGCGCGCGCGCATTCCCTTTGCTTCGGATCTCACCGGAAAATGGGCGAGCGGGGAAGAGTGCGATGCGCAGTATTGGTGGCGCGCTATTCGCGAGCCGGTGCTGTTCCAGGATGCCATCAATGAGTTGCTCGCCGCGGGCATCGCGGATTTTGTCGAAATCGGCCCGCATCCGGTGCTCAAAACCTCCCTTCAGGAGTGCATGAATGCGCGCGGCGTGAAAGGGTTGGTATTGCCCACGATCCGGCGGAACGAAGACGAACGAGCCGTGATGAAGCGTTCGCTGGGCGCGCTTTACACCCTCGGCTGCAAGGTGAACTGGGCCACTTTTAGGGAAGACGGGGCCAGGGTTGCCCAATTGCCGCACTATCCGTGGCAGCGCGAAAGGCACTGGTTTGAGCCCAACGCCAAGGCATCCGCATGGAGCGGCATGGGTCGAGCGCAAAGCGGGCGACCACCCGCTCCTCGGTACGCGTTTGCGGTCCGCGCACCCCTTGTGGGAGAGCCTGGTTGGCGCGGAGGATTCGGCGTACTTACAGGAGCACCTGGTGCAGGGGTTGACCGTCTATCCCGGCGCGGCGTATGTCGAGATGGCGCTGGCTTCGCGCCTGCCCATGGGCGAAGACTCGGGGATTCTTGTTCGCGATGTCGAGTTTCTTAAGCCGTTGCTGATTCATCGCGATGGCGCAACCCCCATTCAGTTCACGCTCGATCAGGAAGGCGGCCGCTTCGAAGCGTTTTCTTCCGCTGGCGATGCCGCAAGCTGGATCTGCCATGCGCGCGGCATGGTAACGACGTTCAAGGCGGGCCCGCGGGAGAGAGTCGATCTCGGCCCCGTGCGCGAACGAATCCGGAACTCCGTGGCGCCGGAAGATTTTTACTCATGGATGGAGGAGCGTAGTCTGGTCTATGGCCCGGCGTTTCGCGGAATACGGAATCTCTGGACGGCCAAGGGTGAGGGTTACGCCTTTATTAAAGCTGAGGGTTTGGACTGTTCCGGCTACGGCGTGCATCCGGCGCTGCTTGATGCCGCGTTTCAGGCCTTAATCGCGGTGGTCGATTCCGATCCCACGGTGGCCATCTCGCGGCGCATGCTGCTTCCCACCAATCTCGGTGAGCTTCGTTTCCTTTCGCCGCCCGGCGACCGCTTCTTTGTCCTCGCAAAGATTACCGGAGTTCACGCCTCCAGCGTAAGCGGAGATATCCGGATCGTCAGCGAAAACGGAGATCTGTGCGCGGAAATCCATGATCTGAAGGCGCGGTCGGTGGAGCAATCGGAACGCGCATCGAGGGATTCGATTGACCAATGGATCTACGACTATCGCTGGGAGCCGTTGCCGCTCGATGCCGCGGCCTTGGCATCGAACATCGACGTGTCGGGGCGTCTGCCCCTCGCGGCGAATCTCGATGAATTCCGCACCAGGGCAGAAGCATTATCCGCGGAGACCGGCTGGAACCTCTACTATGGAGAAATCCAACGGAGAATGAACGAGTTGGCCGCGGCCTATGTGGCGGAAGCGTCCCTTTTACGGTACAGTGCGGGAGCCACGGGTTGGCGTCGACTGCTGTTGCGGCAATTGCAGGAAATCCTTGAACAGGTTGGGACGCCAAGCGCGGATTCCGCTACGCTGGGCGCGCATCTGCTGCGCGATTTCCCTGCCCACCGGATCAGTATCGAGTTGATGCGCCGCTGCGGTCCGCGTCTGGCAGACGTTGTCTCGGGGCGGGCCGATGGCGTCGACGTTCTGTTCACCGGCGACGGTTACGCCCAGCTCGAGCAGTTCTACAAGGAAGCGCCGGGATCGGCCTATTACAACGCTCTGACGGCCAACCTCGTCGCGGAATTCGCGCCGGCTTTCGACGGTGTGCGGCTAATGCGCGTGCTCGAAGTCGGCGCGGGAACCGGTGGCACGACCGCGCACATTCTGCCCCGACTGAATGTGCGCAATACCAGCTACGTCTTCACCGACGTTTCTCCCCTCTTTCTGGATCGTGCGCGCGCTAAATTTTCCCATGAGTACCCTTTCCTTTCCACCCGCCTGTTCGATATCACCAGGAGCGCGTCGGCGCAGGGTTTCGAAGCTGGATCGTTCGATCTCATCCTTGCCGTAAACGTTCTGCATGCGACACCGGAGGTGAAACCCTGCGTGGAGCGCCTGCGCGACCTGCTAGCTCCCGGTGGCGCGCTGGTGTTGGCGGAGGTCACCAACCACCCTGCCGCTTATTGGCTCGATATCATTTTCGGCTTGATGGAGGGATGGTGGAAGTTCGAGGATCGCGACCGCCGTCCGAACCACGCGCTGATGACCGGGCGGCAATGGCAGAATCTCCTCGCAGAGTGTGGTTTCGAAAATCCGGCGGTGGCCGCCGACAACCCGCCCTGCGAACCCTCGTATTCAATCGTCTTCGGCCGGCGGGGAGTAGAACAAACCGAGCGCGCGGCGAAGCGCTGGCTGATTTTCGCTGATGAAGGCGGCGTAGGGAAGCGGCTGGCCTCAGTGCTTGCCGGGCGCGGGATCGAAGCCACGCTGGTCCATGGGGCCGGCGCGGATCTTTCTGCCTTGTCCGAAGAGGCGCGGACCGGCGCTTTCGAGGGCATCCTTCACCTTAGGTCTCTCGATGCGCCACGTATCGACGATTCGCCCGCTGGTGACGCGAAGGAATTCGAAACGGCCCAACGACCGGGCTGCGGGAGCGTGCTCTCCATCCTGCAACGCCTCATCAAGGACTCGCCTTTAGCTGAACGGGCGCTGGTCCTGGTGACCGCAGGAGCGCAATGGGTGGGCGGGCTTGAGGAACCGGCGATGTTGCAGACTCCCGTATGGGGACTCGGTCGGGTGATCCGCAAAGAATGGCCCCACCTTCGCTGCCGGATGATCGATCTGAGCGCGGCGTGTTCGGACGCAGAAATCGCCGCTCTCGGACAAGAGATTCTGAGCGACAGCGGGGAGGACGTTTTCGAAGAAGAAGTGGCTCTCCGCGGCAGCGATCGTTTCGTTCGCCGCCTGCGCCCAATGACGCTCGCTCAAGTCGTGGACGCGGCGCCTGCGGTTGAGGTCGGTCCCGAAGGCCAATGGCATGCCGAGATGGCCACCGGCTCGTTCGACAGTCTCGTCCTCAGACGCAATGAATCCAAGGCTCTCGGGCCGCAGCAAGTGGAGGTCGCAGTCAAAGCCGCCAGTCTGAATTTCCGCGACATCGTCCTGGCCACGGGCGCGGTGGAGGAACCGGGGATCGATAATTCACTGCTCGGCAGCGACTTTGCCGGTGTCATCACGCGATGCGGCGAGGCTGTGCGGCACTTGCGTCCGGGCGACGAAGTGTTCGGAATCACGCAAGGAGCCTTTGCCTCTTACGCTGTCACGCATTCGCCGCTCGCCGTTCGCAAGCCGGCGCGACTCACCCACGAGCAAGCGTCCACCATACCCATCGCGTTCCTCACCCCGTTCTACGGGCTCCGCAATCTGGCGCGGCTTTCCAAGGGAGAAAGCGTACTCATTCACGCCGCCTCGGGGGGCGTCGGCCATGCGGCGATTCAGATTGCCCGGGCCTGCGGCGCGCGCATCTTTGCCACCGCCGGCAGCCCGGCTAAGCGCAGCTATCTGGAATCGCTCGGCATCGCCGATGTCATGGATTCCCGATCGCTCACCTTCGCCGCCGAAATTGCCGAGCGGACTGGCGGCCGTGGAGTCGACGTGGTTCTCAATTCCCTTCCCGGCGAGGCGTTGGAGCTAGGCATCGCGGCCCTGGCGCCGTATGGCAGGTTCGTGGAGGTGGGGAAAACCGATATCCATCGGAATAGCCGCTTGCAACTCCTCCCGTTTAAGAGAAACTTGTCCTTTTTCGCCCTGGATTTTGCTCCTCTTATCGCCGGCCGCCCCGAGTTCGTCGGCCAATTGATGAACGAACTGGCGAAGGAACTGGCCTCCGGCGCATTAGATCCGATTCCTTTCACGGAATTTCCGATGAAGGATCTCGCCAAAGCCCTGCGCTTCATGGCCCAGGCGAAGCATATCGGCAAGGTGGTGGTAACGAATAAAGCGCCCGTGAAGGTGCGTGCGGCGCTGCCCGATCGGCCGCCTGTGCGCGGCGACGCCACCTACCTCATCACCGGCGGTCTGGGCGGTGTGGGTTTGCTCACCGCAAGATGGCTGGTGGAGCAGGGCGCGCGCAGCCTGGTGCTGGTGGGGCGAAATTCGCCACAGCCTGAGGCGGAGAACCTGCTCCGGCAATTGCGTGGCATGGGCGCACGCGTGGAAACGCTGGCTGCGGACGTGTCGAAGCCGGCGGACGTGGCGCGCGTTCTCGAATTCATCCACGCGAATCTGCCGCCGTTACGCGGGATTCTGCACGCGGCCATGGTGCTGTCGGATACTCCGCTCGCGGATATGGATGAAAGCGCCATGACCCGGGTAATGGCGCCGAAAGCGCTGGGCGCATGGAACCTGCACCGGCAAACGACGGGCGAGAGCCTCGATTTCTTTCTTTTCTTTTCCTCCATGGTCTCGCTGCTCGGTAATCCATTGCAGGCCAACTATGCGGCGGCGAACGCATTTCTCGATGCCTTGGCGGTGTACCGGCGCGCCCGGGGTCTGCCGGCTACCACCATCAACTTCGGAGTGCTGGGAGGCTCGGGATGGGTTGCGCGCCAGGCCGCGGAATTAATGGAGTACTTGAATCGGCAGGGTTACCAGAGCTTTAGCGAAGAACAGACCCTGCAAGTGCTATCCGAGTTGTTGCGGCGCGACGCGGTGCAGCTTATGGCGGCGCGAATCGATTGGAAACTGATAGGTGAGTTCAGCCCGCGCGCCGCCGCGTCACCCCGCCTCCGGCATTTCATCCCCTCGCCGGAGGGAAAAGCGGTCCAGACCGGAAAGGCCTCAATGAAATCGTTGCTCGAAGCCGATGATCCGGCGGCGCGGATTGTGCGCCTGGAGCAGTATGTGGGCGAACAGGTGGCGACGCTGCTGGGCGCGCGGCCTTCCTCAATCGAGCCGGAGCGGCCCATCACCGAATTAGGTCTCGACTCCCTGATCGCCGCCGAATTGACCGGGGTGCTGGAGCGGGATCTCGATGTCCAGATCGCCGGGACAAAGCTTTTGAGCGGCATCAGTACGCGGGCGCTGGCACGGGATATTCTCAGCCTCCTGGACCTCGACGCAGAGCCTCGCGGCAGCGTGACGGGGGCCGGATTGCAGGATCGTGCCGTGCAAGCGGTGGAGGAGCCGGCGCAACTCCCGCACCGCTGTCCACTCCCACCACGGTGCCGCAGGCCGCAAGTCCAGTGCCGGCGGTGGAAACACCTCTCGTGGCGCCGGGAACCGCCCCGTCTGCACCTCCCGTGGCCGTTTCCACCAAGACCGGGATGGACTACACCGTTCTCGATCATCAGAAGCTTACTCCCCTTCAGCGAGTGGTCCGGGTGGCGGCCAACGCGGCCTTCGGGTTCCTTGCGCGGGTGGAAACGGAAGGCCTGGAAAACATTCCTGCCGTTGGTCCGTGCGTGCTCGCCGTAAATCACCTGAGCATGGCGGAAGGTCCGCTGTATTTAACATTGTTGAAGCGCCGCGCGATTCCCGTCGTGAGCGCCCGTTTGCAGAAGTACCTATTTCTCCATTGGTTCGTTTCCGGCGTGGGCCAAGCCATCTACGTGGTGCCCGATCAGATGAACGAGGAGTCCCTGCAGCGCGCGCTGGTGGTGCTGAAGGCAGGCGGCATGTTAATTGTCGCGCCGGAAGGGACGCGCAGTAAGACCGGAGGCTTGATGCGGGGGAAGCCGGGTGTAGTCTGGCTCGCCACCCAGATCGACGTGCCGGTGATGCCGGTGGCCGCTTGGGGGCAGGAGAAATGGCGTGAGCGAGTCAGGCGCTTCGGGCGTATCCCCATTCACGTTCGCGCCGGGGCTCCGCTGCGCTTTCCCCAGGGCCTCCCGTCGCCGGAGACGATGCGCCGCGACACGGATCGTATCATGGCCCAGCTGGCTGCTTTGCTGCCACCCGAGTACCGTGGAGTCTACGCGAATCAGGATGAGTTCAGGGCAGCTTAGAGCCCGCGGCTGAAGGACCGAGTTGCCGCATCACCTTAACCGCGACGATAGCAATCCGACCTCGAGATGGTTTCATCAAATAGGTAATGATAAAACCCCATTTGGTTCAAGATCTCAACTCGGGGTAGTCCCCTTCCGCTGCAGGGCCCGCGGGGCACAGGTTTTGGTGGGATGAAGGGTCGCTTCTCGTTTAAGGCTTCCCGGATCCAAACGGCTCACGGCTCGGGAGGACCGCCTGCAACCACCCCACGAACGGCCCGCCCACGGCGCCAGAATGAGGGCCGCCCCCCTGCTGATCGTGAGCTTTTGGTGAGGATGTGTAAAGTCGGAAGTAGAGGGGAATTTAGAGAAAGTACTTGTAGACGCGTTGTGGTTGAAAGGCCAGCCGGTAACTTACAGCACGAGACTTAATAATGCAAACGATTCCGCGAACTTTCCCTCTAATTGATTGGGACCTGGGTCCCGCTGACGTGCATGTTTGGTCGGCCTCGTTGGAAATGGCGCCTGCAGCTTTGAACAGTTTCGAGAGAATTCTTTGCGCAATAGAGATGGAACGGGCACGACGATTCCGCTTCGAACAACGCCGAACTCGCTTTGTCACGGGACGTTATCTCGTGCGTACGCTATTGAGCCACTATTTGCATACCGAACCGGCTAAATTGGAATTCGCATACGGCCCTCATGGTAAGCCTTGCCTTTGCGGAGCCTTTGCAAAGGGTCATCTGAATTTCAATCTGGCCCATTCCGAAGACCTCGCCGTCTTCGCCGTAAATCGCGCCGGCGCCATCGGTGTGGATGTTGAGCGAATTCGACCTCCAACCGACGCCGATGAACTCGTCGCTCGTTTTTTTCTGAGCGCGAGAGCGCCGCATTTCAAGATCTACCTAGGACATTATGCGTATCGTACTATGAATTGTAAACACGACCGGCTATCACCCGAGCATAGGTGTAAGACCCAACTCCAACCTGCAGCTTCCCCTCTCGCAGTTGTTCTCTCTGTTCTGCTAAGGGCATTCGAAACCTCCCCTGGCCGGTTACGAATTGTGGCTGGAGCTCCGGGGAGATGCAAATGTAGAATAGGTTTGTGGACACACCGATCCGACAGCTTGTCTTGCCACAAGGTGGCGTAAATCAGCGATCCCCTACTGATGTCAAAATCGCACTTTACAGATCTCTGTTTCGCGGACGCGAAGATGTTTACCCGCGCCGCTTCGAAAGCCGCAAGACGGGCAGGGCAGGTTATTCGCCGGTGTGTGGTAATGAATGGGTTCAGGGAATCTGCGAAAAGCCCAGAATCAAATGTTCCGAATGCCCCCACCAGCGTTTTCTTCCCGTAACTGACGATGCGATTCGGTGGCATCTGAGGGGTCAGGACGACCATGGCCGCGATTTCGTCATAGGCGTCTATCCGATGCTGCTGGATGAAACCTGTTTCTTCCTGGCGGCCGATTTCGACAAAGCGGCGTGGAAAGACGATGCCGCTGCGTTCTTGGAAACTTGCCGCCTAATGAGCTTGCCCGTTGCTTTGGAGCGATCGCGGTCGGGCAAAGGTGGCCATATATGGTTTTTCTTTGATGAAGCCGTTCCTGCAACCTTGGCGCGCAAGTTGGGCGCGTACATTCTGACGGAAACCATGGAACGCCGTCCCGACATAGGTCTGGATTCCTACGACCGTTTCTTTCCCAATCAAGATACTCTTCCGCAAGGCGGCTTCGGAAATTTAATCGCCTTGCCATTACAGAAGCGGCGGCGGGAATTGGGGAATAGCATTTTCCTAGACGAGCGATTTACGCCGTTCCCCGACCAATGGGAGTTCTTGTCCTCGATCCGCAGAATCAGCCGCAGTGAAGTTGAAGAAAGGATTCGTCTCCCGGAAGTCAGGGGGCAAGTTATTGGCGTGCGTCTAGCGCCCCAAGACGAAGAAGAGGATACAGCGCCCTGGATGGCTCCGCCTTCGCGACGCCGGAAAGAAGCTCCAATCGTTGGCCCACTTCCGAAAGCCCTGGATCTCACATTGGGCAATCAGATCTATATTGCGAAAGAGGCGCTGTCCCCCGCCCTTCGCAACCGATTGATCCGGCTCGCAGCGTTTCAAAATCCCGAATTCTACAAAGCACAGGCTATGCGGCTCTCGACCTTCGACAAGCCTCGAATTATCGCTTGCGCCGAAGATCATCCCCAGCATATTGGATTGCCACGCGGCTGCCTGGATGACCTGCTTCAAACGCTGTCGGCCTTGAACATCAAGCCGGTTGTCCATGACCAGCGCAACTGTGGCGTGCCGCTGGACGTGACATTTCATGGTGAACTTCGTCCCGAGCAAACCGTTGCTGCCCAGGCCATGCTTGCCCAAGACATGGGAGTACTGGCCGCCACGACTGCGTTCGGGAAGACGGTGGTAGCCGCGTGGCTGATCGCTCAACGCGGCGTCAATACGCTCGTATTGGTGCATCGACGGCAATTGCAACAGCAATGGGTCGAGCGACTTTCCACCTTCTTGGGAATGCCGGTCCGCGTTATTGGCCGGATTGGCGGGGGCCGCAAAAAGCCCACCGGCCTCCTGGACGTGGCGGTGATTCAGAGCTTGGTCCGAAACGGCGTCGTTGACGATCTGGTTGGCAATTATGGGCACCTCATCGTGGACGAATGCCACCATCTCTCTGCCCAAAGCTTTGAGCTCGTTGCACGTCAGGCCAAGGCGAAGTTCGTCACGGGTTTGTCAGCCACAGTTGCGCGGAAGGATGGCCACCATCCGATTATCTTTATGCAGTGTGGTCCAGTACGTTATCGGGGTAATACAAAACAACAGGCAGCAGCTCATCCCTTTGAGCATACCGTCATGGTTCGTCCGACTGACTTTCGTCCGATCCGACCGGCAAATCCCAATGTGCGGCAACAATTCCAAGGACTCTATGCGGAACTGATTGCCGACGAAGAGCGCAATCGGCTCGTCCGCCAGGACGTGATTCAAGCTCTTCGCGAGGGGCGTTCGCCGCTCGTGCTTACCGAACGAAATGAACACCTGGATTCTTTGGCCAAACAGTTGGGACCTGAGGTGCGGCACCTCGTGGTGCTCCGAGGCGGGATGCGCAAAAAGGAACTAGACGCACTCCCTGCTCGCCTGGCGGCGATTCCGGCGGGGGAGCCCCGCGTAATCTTGGCCACCGGCCGTTATGTGGGCGAAGGCTTCGATGACGCCCGGCTCGACACATTATTCCTGACGCTGCCCATTTCGTGGCACGGGACCATTGCGCAATACGTGGGCAGGCTGCATCGCCTTTACGATGGCAAGCGCGAAGTGCGTGTCTTCGACTATGCCGATCTCAACGTTCCGATGCTGGCGCGGATGTTCGATCGCCGTTGTCGCGGCTACGAATCGATTGGATATAAAATGCAACTTCCGGGCAGCGCCGTGCCCGGCTGGCCCGCGGACGTGCCGCTTCCCATCGATCCCGAGTGGAAGAGCCAATATGCCTCGAGCGTGCGTCGCTTGGTGCGCGACGGCGTAGATTCTCCTCTGGCCAACTTGTTTGTTAGCGTTGCCGTAGTGCCGTCTCCGAATGCCGAGGGCGCCAATCGAGCGCGAAGCGCCAGCGAGGCATTTTTATATCGCCGACTCGAAACTTTGGCAGCAACCACCGGGAAATTTCGTTTGAATGTGGAGTTGCCGATTCCATTCGATGGCTGGGGCCGCATGGAAGTTGATCTGCTTTGCGCGCCCTCGCGAATTGCCATTGAACTCGACGGCGGCCAGCATCTGGGCGATGCTGACGCCTACCGGCGAGACCGTCGCAAGGATGCATTGCTTCAGGAGAACGGTTATCTGGTCCTCCGATTCCTTGCCGAGGACATCGGCAAGTATCTCGATCAAGTCCTAGACGCGATCTTGCGGGCTCTATCACATCAAGATGCCAGAATTCCAATCGTTTGACGAGCAGCCTATCCCGGATTTGAACTCGGAAGCGCTCGACTTCCGAGCTGCTTCCGAGCTGTTTGCACGTGTTCGGAAACTGGCGCCATCTGCTTTTCGCAGTCTGCGAGTCACTACCGAACACCACGGACGCGAGGTTCCGACCGTCGGCGGATTTCTTCTTTTTGCCAGGAATCGATTTGACCGCTTCCCTGATGCATGGTTGCAGACTGGTCGCTTCGCCGGGAAGGACCGGGCGAGAATCTTGGACTCAAACGAAATTCGGAGCTACCTGCCGCAAGCGGCCGACCAGGCAATCGCGTTCGTGCCGAAGCATCTGAGCCGCGGAGCAGTGATTACGGGGGCGCACCGTGTTGACCGGTGGACGGTTCCGATGGTTGCGGGCGGGAATAACCAAGAGAGTCGGATGGCACACGTTTCGACACGCCTTTTTGACGGTTCTTATTGCCAATGGCTAAAATGTGAAGGTCGTTCAAGAATTGATGATGCGTCACGCCAGTAGTCGTTGCCCACTGGAGGTCTACTCGCAGGCGAAGATCAAGGCAAAGCGGCTAGCGCAGCAGCGATTCGTCCAGATGATTCTCTCTGACGAGGCCGACAAGCTGCCTCCAGTGATTCAGTGCAGCGCACAGGTCGAAACGCAGTGAAGACGACCACCGACATGTGGGGTCTGTGTGGCCAAGGTGGGTCACTAAATACAAAGACTTGGGTTCTTTAGTGGAGCAACGTGGAGCAACGCGAAAGGCAAGGGAGATTGCTAAATTATTGAAACCAATGGTAGGCCCGTGGGGACTCGAACCCCAGACCTCTACCGTGTCAATTGCTTCATGGATTATACAAGAATTGTTAACAATTGCCATTCCGCACAGTATTTAAGCGGGCGCAAGGGGTATGCTCTGTTTTGGAGCATACCCCTTGTGAATTCTTGTTTAGCGGTGTTTTGAGAGGGGTTACGTGACATATCGCGTGACGGTGTAACGCAAGGCGTGAACTCTACCCTTTTCCCGAGCCCAGTCGGAAAAAGCTCCCTTTGGTTTTCTAACGTGACAGTCGCGTGACAGGCCCCTTTGAAAAGTGGCGCTCGCCATCTCTCGCCACCCACGGCCATCTATACCCGTCTGGAAAATTGCGCGTTCCCGGAAGTGGCCATAACTCCCGGTGGGTAGGGCAATGGTGCCAACCCATGCCCGGAAATCGCTGTGAGGGGCCACAGCGCGCGATTCTGAGGGCTTTTCTGCGAGACTCCGGCAACCCGGCAAAGTGGGCTCTGGCATGACCGCACAAAATGGGATGGCAAAATGCTTCATGTTTTTGTGTTGCCCGCCGATTTCCCTTTGTGGTAACTATCTTGGCGCACAAACCCGATGAACCCCGGTTGCCGTTCATGACATCAAGCCCACTTGACACTTACCGCCGACAAATCGAAAGAGAACTGCAAGCGGGCAATGCCACGGAGCACACCCACCGTCCCGCGCTAAAGACCCTGATTGAAACGCTGGCCCCTGGAGTCACCGCCACAAATGAGCCTAAGCGCGTTGAATGCGGAGCCCCGGACTTCGCCGTTTCCCGCAAGGCGGCCCACGGCCCGGTTACGCTTGGCCACGTTGAAGCCAAGGATGTGGGCAAGGACTTGGACGAAGTGGAGAAATCAGAGCAAATGAAGCGGTATCTCCCCGCCCTGCCCAATCTGATTCTTACCGACTATCTGGAGCTTCGCTGGTACATCGGCGGGGAGCATCGGCAGTCGGCCCGACTCGCCCACGTTGGCAAGGGCGGGAAGCTCACCCCGGAGAAAGATGGAGCAAGCGCTGTTTCCGATTTGCTCACCGCGTTTCTCTCCCAAGCAGCCCAAGAAATCAATGACCCCAAGGCGTTGGCCCTTCGGATGGCCCGGCTAACTCATTTCATCCGGGACATGATCGTGACGGCCTTTGATGCGAAGGCGGCCTCTGCTACTCTCCGCGACTTGCACGGGGCTTTTGAAAAGGCGCTGATTCCCGATCTGCCCATTCCGCAATTTGCGGATATGTTCGCTCAGACGCTCGCCTATGGCCTGTTTGCGGCCCGTTGCAATCACCACGGGCCAAAGGGTTCATTCAAGCGATTGGGGGCCGCGTCGGAAATTCCCAAGACCAATCCCTTCCTTCGGCAACTCTTTGAAACGATCACCGGCAATGCTCTTGACGAAGAGCCCTTCGTGGGTTTCGTGGATGACCTGGCCCAACTCTTGGCCGATACGGACATTGGCGCGGTACTCGCGGATTTCGGCAAGCGGACCGCCCGCCAAGACCCGGTCGTCCACTTTTACGAAACCTTCCTTGCGGCCTATGACCCCAAGTTGCGCGAATCGCGGGGGGTCTATTACACCCCCGAGCCGGTTGTTTCCTACCTTGTGCGGTCCGTGGATAACCTCTTGAAAACTCGCTTCGGATGCCCGAACGGGCTCGCAGATACGGCCACGGTGGAATATGAGCGGGAGGAAGCGGACGGCGGAAAGCCGAAGAAAGTCAAAGCCACTTCCCCGCATGTCCTGATTCTTGACCCCGCGTGCGGGACCGCAACGTTTCTCTACAACGTGATTGACCACATCCGGGAGGAATTCATGCGGCAAGAAAACGCCGGCATGTGGTCGGGGTATGTGCGAAATCATTTGTTGCCCCGCATTTTCGGATTTGAATTGTTGATGGCTCCCTATGCCGTGGCCCACTTCAAATTGGGAATGCAGCTCGCGGGCTACGACATGACCCCCGCGCAGCGGGAGAGATGGGCTTATGACTTCTCCGGGGATGAACGGTTAGGAGTGTACCTCACAAACACCTTGGAAGAGGCGGAGCGAAAGGCCGAAACCCTGTTCGGCCCGTTGCGCGTGATATCCCAAGAGGCGAACGCCGCGTTGAAGATCAAAAGCGAGTTGCCGATTCTCGCCGTCATCGGCAACCCGCCCTATTCGGGCCACTCCGCCAATCGAAGTTGGGAGATGAAGGAAGGCAAAAGAGTACCAACCTTCATTGGCCATTTAATCCAGGATTACTATTCCGTGGACGGACAACCCTTGGGAGAGAAAAACCCCAAGTGGCTCCAGGATGACTATGTGAAATTCATCCGCTGGGGGCAGTGGCGAATTGAGCGGACCGGCGCGGGGATTCTGGCCTTCATCACCAATCACGGTTACTTGGACAACCCCACCTTTCGCGGGATGCGCCGCTCGCTCATGAATGCCTTCACGGAGATTTACGTTTTGGATTTGCATGGGAACAGCAAGAAGAAAGAGCGCGCGCCGGACGGCTCCCCGGATGAAAACGTCTTCGATATTCAGCAAGGAGTGACGCTGGGGATCTTCCTGAAAGAGCCGGGCAAGGCAGGCCCGGCCAAAGTGTACCACGCGGACCTGTGGGGCTTGAGGGAGAAAAAGTATCAGAGCCTCTTTGAAACAGACGTGGGTACAACTAAATGGACAGAGCTTAGCCCACAATCGCCTGATTACCTATTTATCGAGCAAGACGAAGGCGTGCGAGCCGAATACGAACCCGGATGGAAAATCACCGACGCCATGACGGTTAACTCGCTTGGCATTGCTACCGCACGGGACAACCTTGCGGTTCACATGTCGGGGGCGGAGATGATGAGCGTGGCGCGTGACTTCGCCGCCTTGCCTGTAGAAGAAGCAAGAGGGAAATATGGTCTTGGGGAAGATGTTCGTGACTGGAAGGTTTCCCTTGCACAAGAAGACTTGAGGAGCCACGGCCTTCGAAGTTCGGGCATTACAGAAATACTATATCGCCCATTTGACCACCGCTTTACCTATTACACGGGGAAGACAAGAGGATTCCACTGTATGCCCCGAAGGGAAGTCATGAGTCACTTCCTCGCGGGCGAAAACCTTGGCCTCAGTACCACACGCTCTGTCGAAATTGGGCGCGGATGGGAACACGTTTTTTGCTCCAGACAAATCACCCAACTTCATACTGTTTCTCTGAAAGAAGTGAACTACCTCTTTCCGCTGTATGTCTATCCACCGGAGGTGGAAAGCCCAAACCAGGCGAAACTCAATGCAGAACTTTCAGATTGGGGTGCTGGCAAAAACGCGCGCAAATCCAATTTCAACCGTGCTTTCATTGCGGACTTCGAAAAGCGGCTCGGGCTTTCCTTTGTCACGGACGGCAGAGGCGATTTGAAAAAGGCCTTCGGGCCGGATGATGTTTTCAATTACATATACGCGGTCTTGCACTCCCCCACCTATCGAACCCGCTACGCGGAATTTCTCAAGGGCGATTTCCCCCGCGTACCGCTCACTTCCGACGTGAGACAATTCCGTGTGCTCTGTGGCTTGGGCGCGGAGCTTGTTGCCTTGCACTTGCTCGAATCTCCGAAACTCGGCAAGCCGATTGCCAGCTATCCGATCACCGGCCCGAACATTGTCGAGAAGGGTTTCCCCAAGTATCTCGCACCGGGAGAACCGGAGCCCGGCGAGGGCAGGCCACTGCCAGCGGGCCGCGTCTATATCAGCAAACCCGAACCGCAGAGCGAAGCCAAGGGACAATACTTTGAAGGCATCCCGCCCGAAGTCTGGAATTTCCACATCGGCGGCTATCAGGTTTGCGAGAAGTGGCTCAAAGACCGCCGGGGCCGGACCTTGACCTATGACGATCTGGAGCACTACCGGAAGGTTGTCACGGCCCTGAATGAAACCATCCGCCTCATGGAGGAAATTGACTCGGCCATTCCGAAGTGGCCGATTGAGTGAGAGCGAAACTGAACGCATGGCCCGCGAACGGAGGATAGCATGGGTTATGTTCGCTTGTTTCGGCGGGTGCGCTTGGCACGCGGCATCTCTTTGAATTTGTCGGGCAGTGGCCCAAGTGTAAGTCTTGGCGTGCGTGGCGCACACCTGACGGTGGGCCGGTCTGGCGTGCGCCGGACGGTGGGCATTCCGGGAACGGGACTGTTCTACACATCACGCCAAGGTTGGCTAAGTGGCGTCCATTCTTCACCCGCCGTCCATGCAAACCAAGGAACAGACGCCGGGGCCGGTGTGCTGGGCTTCCTTGTGGTTTTGATTGTGGCAATGCTTCTGTGGGCCACGGCGCGTTGACGATGCCGTACCACGTACCGCGAATGTAGTTCGCAAGGCCCGCTCACGCTGTTACACTGCGGCGTGAGCAACGTACTGGCCGCCTAGCCCGGCCTCATGAACCGGGCGAATGGCGTCCCTTCCCGCTTCCGCCCGGCGGCCAGTCCAACCCTTTCAAGCGGGAACGAGAAGCAGGGAAAATTGCCTAACGATCATCCTGGACGTCCCCCGTCCCTTCCATCGGTGGGCTTAGAAAAAACTTGGGGGAAAGGCAGGCTTGATAACAGGGACAAGAAATCCTTGCAGCGTTTGCTTTGGGTGGCGCATTTCCCAGAGCACGACAAATCCACCGCCAAAGCGCCAGCACCGAAAGGTCGGACCTCGAAACGCCAGAAGCACATGACTGAGCTAATGGTAGTGCATTCGCTCTCCGCCGAGCGGTTCAAAGACGATTCACGAGATCACGCGAACGCTGTTATTAAGGAGCTTGCACAGGATGACCTGCTATCCCCGCTTGATGACGCAGCAAGGAAGGCGGCTGCCCTTTTCATCTTCCCGGCCCACATGCAGGACAGGCTCAAAGGCTCTGGCAAATATTGGATTCTGGACGGCATCGGCCCCGAATTCCCCTTCCCGTTGGGTATTGGCACAGACTACATTCCTAGGTGGAAACGTCCCGCGCGCACGCTCGAAAGAATTCTCCATAGGCTTGACGAACTCCACTGCGAAGTAAGGCGCATTCAAGACCACTTGGTGTCGTCGCACGGGAGAGCTATGCCGGAATATCTCATGATCGATGCGATTGTGAAACTATGGCAAGCAGTCGAATGGATGCGCGCCTTTCCAGCCCCAACCGAGCTATTGAGTAAACATCGTGAAAGCCTGCGGTCCGATGCCGAATCCGAATCCGCGGAGTGCGTCTCCTACGTGCTTGACCACCTTTTTCGCAAACGTGCCAAGCGCCATCTGAAAGTCAAAGAATGCGAGTGCCGAATTGCCGAAATCGAACGGAAATTTCTTGGGCAAAATGTTGTGTTTCATGCTGACTTCGGCTGTCCGGCCGTCCGCGCGCATGTGAGGAAGGTCAAAGGTTGGGAGAGGCGGAAAGCAATAGACGAAGAGCTGAAAAACGACCTTGAGTTTGCCGACCTTTGCGAGATGCGGTATCGGGAGGTTCAAGTCCTCGGAGCAGTCGAATACAACAAGCGTTTGGATGTGACGATGACCCTCTTAGACGAATTGTCGAAACACTTGGAAGCATATAGCGCATGGTCAGAAAGGACCGAAGCCGTTCTGAAGGCCAGACTCAGCGCCCAACTCGTCGAGGGAATAACTTGGGATGAGGCTCGAAAAGTAACCGGGGAGTATTTTTCGGCAATCAAGGGACATCTCGCCAGTCGTAGCCGGTATCTTTCCGAACGAGAGAAGTATACGGAAGCCACTCGACACCTAGACGGAGAGTTCTGGGAGCGCGTCCAATCGGCAAGGCGATGGATGGCCGATTTGGATAGAACCTGGAGCCTCGCACCATCAACCGGCTTGGTTCGAAGTGACCGCGAATCGAACCACCACGTTTGTATTCCTCCTAAGAACTGATTCTCCCGCCAATGATTCCACATCGGGCATAACAAGCACTCATATTGAATCCCAATGGAATCCAACCGCTGTTTTGAGTAGCGAGCGGTTGATGCCGAGTCGTATCGTCTGTTTGGAGGTGTAGTGTCGATGACCAAGAGATTCCTTTCGGTAAGAGAAACAAGCGAAATGTTGGGAACCAGCCAATCAGCCATCCGGCTTTGGGTGTCTCAAGGCCGGTTGCGCTGTGTGCGGGCCGGGGGCCGGGTCTTGATTGACCGCCAATACCTGGAGCAACGGGCCGCGAACGGCCAATTGCTGGAGCCGGTCTGCCAAGGCGAGCGGACCGCCCGGCAGACAGACGCTCAATAGGGCAAGCCCATGCTACGGATTCGAGCAACAAGGCTCAAATGCCAGAGGCACCCGCGATACAACGGGCGAGTTTCGCCCAAGGCGTCTTGCCTATCGTGCATGACGATCTGGCGGCTCCGCCGTGAGTTGGAAGACGCGGGCCACGTCTTCAACGTGCCGACTGTGCGAGAGCGGCCCCGCGTAGCAGAAACGCGGGGGATTCCCGGAAGGGTCGAATGCCCTTGAGCACCTTTCCCGACAAGAGGACAGGCGAGCCCCGGCGGTTCTATGTCTGGGCACCATCGGACTTCATCCGAAACAACGGATTGTCGGTGGAGGCGCGTTTTCTCCTCATGCTTCTGAGGACGTACAGTCACGATGTGAACAGGCCAGCTTATCCCAAGGACCGGACCTTGCAGGATGCCACCGGGTGGGGACGGAACAAGCTCGCAAAAGTATTCAGGGAACTCCGGGACAAGACAGAAACCGAAATCCGGCCCCGGAAGAAGGCGGGCAGGTTTTGCGGTAGAAACGTGTTCCTTCCAAAGTGGCTTTTCCATGACCGTGTACCCAATTCGGTGCTACGGTGAGCCGGGCCACGGAAGAGGGGCAAGGAATAACAGAAACTCCCAGCACTGGAAATTGGAGCAATTAGTCTTGTCTTCGACGAAGTTTTTCGGGGGGTGGGGGGGTGAAAAAAGCGTTTTTGCCCAACTTCACCCGGAGAGGTTGGCTTTGAAGGATTGGAGCGGGTTGGATTTGGCCGGATTTGGTTGGAAGTGGCGTGCAATGAAAGGGCGGGCAGGGGCGGGAGATATGACGAAATGTCCACAAGGCGCGAAAAAATAAAGTTTCGAGTGGCCCCTTTGGAGTGGAAAATGCCTTAAGGGAGGGGCAAGCCACGTTCCAAACCGTAACGTCTATGGTATGCATTTTCTAGATGATACAGGTTAACATAATGTGTTTTATAAGACATACTTTCCTGCTAAGTATGCATTGACTTTGCCCAACGATGCGCGTATAAGCCTACCTGGAGGTGTCTATGTCAGAAGCAACGGACGAAGTGAAGAAGTTTCTCCGGGCCGCCGCAAGCAAAGGCGGGAAGGCGCGGGCCGAACGCCACAGCGAAGCCGAATTGAGCAAGTGGGCAAGCAAGGGCGGATGGCCCAAGGGACGGCCTCGGGGAAAACGAAAACAAGCCGCAGAACGGCAGAAAGCGAGGTGAGGTATGTCCCTGTACAAACGGGGGCGCATATGGTGGGCCGATTTCGCGGTCTATGGTTTGCGCCATCAGGAATCAACCGGCTGCGTGGACCGCCGGGCAGCCATTCAAAAAGAGCGGGAGCTAATCGAACAGGCTCGCAAGAACCGGATGCCGCGCAAAGAGTGGGCTCGCAAGAAACTGACAGAGGTTTTTGACCTCTACCTGGCGGAGCGAAAGACGGACTCTTGTGATTCCACGGTGAAAAAAGAAAGGCAATTTCTCCGCCCGGTGGTCAAGGCGCTTGGGGAGCAATCCCTTCGGCAAATCACGGCGGATGTGATTCTCGAATACCGGGCGAACCGCAAGGCCCGTGGGCTCTCAAATGTCACGATCAATATCGAAGTGGGAGCCTTGCGGCGAATCCTGAAACGGGGCAAGCTCTGGCAGCGTATGGCCGATGACGTGAAGCCTTTGAAAGAGCAACCGAGCGAAGTAGGCCGGGCCATGAGCCCCGAACAAAAGCAAAGGCTCTTGGAAGTCGCGTCTACCAACCCTCTGTGGGAAGCGGCCTACTGTGCGGCCATGCTCGCATTGAATACCACGATGCGGGCTTGCGAAATTCGACACTTGAAATGGTGTGACGTGGATTTGCTCGAAAGGATTGTCACCATCCACCGTTCCAAAACATCAGCGGGACATCGGCCAATCCCTCTGAGTTCCGGGGCAATGCTCGCCTTCCAAAAACTGCGGGGGCGGGGTTTGAAAATTGAATCCGCCAACCCGGAACACTACGTTTTCCCCACTATCGAACCGGGCCACTTCAACCCGCTAAAGCCGATGGTGAGTTGGCGGGGAGCTTGGCGCAAACTCACCAAGGCAGCCCAAACCCTCACGTTGCTTGATAGGGCTTGGGGGCGTCCGGCTCTTTTTGAAACCCCTGATGAGCGGGCCAACCTTGAGCGCATGAAGAAGGAAATGCGCATCAAGGAAATAAACCGCTGGCTCCAAGGGAAAGCCCCGGACCTTGCAGCCGAAAGCAAGAAGGGCTTGGCCAGTCTGCGCTTTCACGATCTGCGCCACCACGCGATAACCGAACTGGCGGAGAGCGGGGAAGCGGACCTTACGATCATGTCCATTGCGGGCCATATCTCCAGGCGGATGCTGGAGCATTACAGCCACATTCGCATGGACGCCAAACGCCATGCTTTGGAATCCCTGGAAACCCCGGCAAGCGAGACTCCGGCCCCTTCCCCTGCCCTCACCCACCCCACAAACCTACCCACAAAGGCGAATTGACATGGAGATAGAAGCAGTCACGTTACAGTCCACGTTACAATTTGAGCTTTCTCGCGGGCGGGCTTTCGGCAAGTTATTGAAAGCAATGGTAGGCCCGTGGGGACTCGAACCCCAGACCTCTACCGTGTCAAGGTAGCGCTCTAACCGGGCTGAGCTACGGGCCTGCCTCACAGAGGCATTCAGTTCGCTACTTTCTATTCTACCACACTTCCTATTTGGTTCACATTTTGGCGCACCCCTCCCCGAATTTAAGTTGTGGCGATGGATTACCGTCCAACCACCGCGAAGGGGCCCCGATGCTGAATCATGGTCAACGCAGCCACGCCGCCCACTGCTGTGGTGACTCCAAACTCCTTGCGGAGCAAGCGCTGATACCCCTAGAGTCGGACCGGTTCGGCATCGATGAACAGAACTTTTTCCGACATCGGGTTCAACCTTTCGATCGGTACTGTTCGACGGCGGCTTCCAGCGCCCGGAGAAGCATCCCGGTGGGGCAAGGCTTATTGAGGAGACGAAAGATATTTCCTTCATTGATCGCCGAGGTCGCCGCCTCCAGGTCCGCCTTACCCGTCAACAAGACGCGCACCGTATCCGGCGCGGCCTGCCGAATTAGATACAGCAGGGTCACGCCATCCATGCCGGGCATGCGCAGGTCGGAGACGACCACGGCGTAGGGGCCCTGGGACATCACCAACCTTATCGCCTCTTTTCCCTCCGTGGCAGTTGTCACGTCGAAGCGTGAGCGCAACTGCCGCTTCAGAGCGTCGAGGATCAACTCGTCGTCGTCGACGATCAGAATCCGAGGCCGTTTCGCTTCCGGCACATCACACCTCCGCCGATCAATTCCGGAATCCCCGCCGCCATGGCTCGCCATTCGGGAATCATCTCCCCGACCCCCAACGTGGCGAACTCCTCTTGGTAGTTCTCCAGTTTGTAAACTGCGGCGTCCCCGCTGGCGGATTCCTCCAGTTCATGGGCCAGGAGATTGGCGGCATAGACAGCCGAAATCGCGTCAAAGTTCTGATGGGGCACGCGGTTCGGGCCGTGATGAAGGGCGACGGCCTCCACCACCGTGTACGGCAATCCCCACAACCCCAGGAGATAGGCTCCAATTTCGGCGTGACTAAATCCGTTCGTGCGTTCTTCCACCTTATAGACGGGGCAGCGCGCCTCATGCGCTTCCGCCAGCACCTTTTCAAAGTGCTCGGAAAGCTTCCAGGCCAGGATCAGCTTGCCCACGTCGTGGAGCATGCCTGCCACCACCGCAATGTCGGCAAGGTGCTTGGGCACGGGCAGGCGGGCGGCAATGTGCGCGGTAAGCTGCGCGTGGTGCTGGAGCTTTTCCAGGGAAAACCCCGGCAGGTCTCTTTTGGGGTTTGAATGCCCGGAAGATCTCCACGGACAGCACCAGGTTCTTGAGAGTATTGATGCCGAGGTAGCTGACGGCGCTCTGGATGTTGGTCATGGAGTGGGCAATACCGAAGAAGGCGGAATTCACCAATTGCAGGACTTTGGCGGAGACTCCCACGTCCTGCTCGATGATTTTGGCGACTTTCTGAAGCGACGTGTCAGGGTCCGCCAGCGCCTGGGTCAGAGCTTCATAGGTGCGGGGGAGCGACGGCAGGTCCCCCAGGGCGGTCACCGTGCGGCGGATCGACGTCATCGCTGAGCAGCGCCTTGAGATGGCAGGCGCGCTCGATGGCGACGCGCAGCATTTCCGCATCGCAGGGCTTGGCCAGAAACTGATGCGCGACGGGAACCACCCGCAACGCCGTGGAAAGTTCCGTGTGGCCCGAAAGCACGATGCGCACCATCTGGGGATACAGCTCGCGCACGCGGCAGAGCAGGGTGGCTCCGTCCATGCCCGGCATGCGCATGTCGGAGACAATGACATCGAAGGGCGAATGCCTCCATCAGCGCCAGCGCCGCCTCGCCCCCGGGAGCGAAAGCCATCTCCCACTCATGGCGTTGGGGACGCAGCATGCGCCGCAGCCCCTCCAGAATCCTGGGTTCGTCGTCTACAAAAAGTACTCGCCTCATGGCACCTTCGTCTCCTTGGAACATTCCCCCGGATCGACGGGCAAACGGATGTAGAAGGTCGTTCCCTTTCCCACTTCGCTCTCAAAGGTCAGAGCCCCCTTGTGGCGGTCCACCACCACCGACCGGGCAATCGCCAGACCCTTGCCCCGTTCCGCGTCCCACTTCTTTGGTGGTGAAGAAGGGATCGAAAACCCTGGTGCGGTTGGCTTCCGGAATGCCGCACCCCGTGTCCGCGATCGCGACCAGAACGGTCTTTCCTTCCGCCACGGTGCGAACCCGGATCTTGCCTTTCCCGCCGTTGCCTTTCACCACCTCGCCGATGGCGTGGGCGGCGTTCACCAGAAGGTTCAGGAAAACCTGGTTCAAATCGCCGATATTGCAAACCACCAGCGGCAGGTCGCCGAATTCGGTTTCGACGTCGGCCACATACTTCAGCTCGTTGCGCGCCACCGTGAGAGTGCTGAGGAGCGCCCGGTTGAGGTCGGCGGCGGCCATCTCCTTGCCTTCCGGGTGAGCGAATTCTTTCATGGCGCGCACGATGGTCGCCACCCGGGTCACGCCATCCAGCGTCTGCGTCAAGGCTTTGGGAATCTCCTCCAGCAAGTAAGCACAGTCCGATTCCTCTTCCGCCTGGCGCACCGCCGCCAGCAGTTCGGGGCTGACGGCGCCGGAATCCGCGGCGTCACGGAGTCCCTGGTACTTGGCGAGGAGGGTCTGCAAGCCCCCGAAAGAATCCTGGAGGAAGCGCGTGTTGTCGCCCACGAACTGGATGGGCGTATTGATTTCGTGGGCAATTCCCGATGCCAGGCGGCCCACGGATTCCAGCTTCTGCGCGTGGCGCAACTCCATTTCCGCCTCGTCCCGGCCGGTGATGTCGCGGGCAATGCCCTGCACCCCGACGGGCTTCCCGCCCTTGTAGATCAGGCGGGGGTTCACTTCGAGCATCATCTGGCGGCCATCCTTGGTGGTGACCTCCACCTCGACGTGATGTCCGATTCACCCGCCAGTAGCCGCTCGCGCCCTTGGTTGATAATTTCCCAATGCTTGGGGGCAACCAATCTGCCGCAGATCGATCTGGGTAGCTTCCTCCTCCGAGTACCCAAGGGTTTGCTGCCCCGCTCGGTTTAGGGACGTCAAGCGCGCGTCAAGGTCGGTGGTATACACGATGTCGCTGGCATTTTCGAAGAGTTCGCGGTAGCGCTCTTCCGAAGCTCGCAGTGTCTCCTCGGCCTGCATGCGCTCGGTTATGTCGCGAGCGATCCCAACCAAGCCGGTGACCCGCCCTTGGGTGTCCCGGATAGGCACCTTGCTGGTGAAGCACCAGCGGTATTGCCCGTCGGGTTGCCGGACCTTCTCGATTCGGCCGATGAGCGGCTGGCCAGTTTCGATGACCTGCTGATCGTCGCTGAAGTAGCTCTTGGCGTCTTCCGCGGGGAAGAAATCAAAGTCCGTCTTGCCCACCGCCTGGCGAGGATCGCTCAACCCCAGCACCTTGGCGTGGGCCGGATTGGTACGAAGAAAGCGGCCTTGGCGATCTTTGTAATAGATGTAATCAGGAAGGTTATCCATGACCGTGCCCAGAAGATCGCGCTCCTCGGCCAATTCCTCAACCAGGCGCGCCAGCTCCTTGCGCGTGTTCCTCCTGAGCGGCTTTGGAGACTTCCAGGTCCTCCGCATACTTCACCAAGTCCGCTTCCGCCCGCTTGCGCTCCGTGATGTCCTGGTACAGGGCCAGGTAACCCCGCAGTTCGCCATCAATCACCAGGGGGACTCCGAAGATTTCCACGTCCACTAGGGAGCCGTCTTTACGACGCCGGCGACTGGTGGCATACGCGCCTGCCCCACCCAGGCACCAGTTCGTCAGGGACTTCGCTTCCGCCGCCAATTCCGTAGGAACGAGGAAAGTCATCCAGATTGGCCCCCATGATCTCCTGGCGCGAATAGAGGAAAGAGCTTTTCAAACGCTGAGTTGGACATCTGGATGCAGCCCTCGATGTCGAGGACCGACGATGCCCAAAGGGCTGATTTCAAAAAGGGTGTTGAGGTAAACGGTGCGCTCTTCGAGGGCTTATCTCCGCCTGCTTGCGCCGAGAGGCATCCTGCTTGATGGCCACGAAATGGCTGAGCGTCCCGCTGGCGTCCCGCACGGGAGTTATGGTCGTGTCGTCGGTGTAGAGGGTTCCGTCCTTGCGCCGGTTGACGAGTTCTCCCTTCCACACCTCCCCGGATAGAATGGTCTGCCATAGGTTTTTATAGAAGTCGTCGCTTTGTTCCCCTGATTTGAGAACCCGCATGGTTTGGCCGAGAATCTCCCCGGCGGGATAGCCGGTCAAGCGTGTGAAGGCTGGGTTGACCCAGAGGATGCGGCCGACTCGATCGGAGATGGCAATACCGTTGGCTGCCGATTCGAGTGCGGCGGTCTGGAGGCGGGTTTGCTGTTCCGCCTGCTTGCGCTCGGTGATGTCTCTGACGGTGGCCTGCAAAAGTGTTTGTCCCCGATAGATCATCCTGGTTAGCGTGACGGTGGCAAAGAACTCCTCGCCGTTGAACTTCTTGTGGGTCCACTCGAAGAAATGTGATCCCCTCTCCATGGCCACGGCGATCATCTGGGGGGCCTTGACAGAGGACAGCTCACCATCCGGCTGATATTCCGGGGATAAGCTCCATGGGGCCACGGCCACAAACTCTCGCCCATCTCTCGCCCCGAACAGCGCGATGGCCGCGGGATTCCCGGCAGTAAACTTCCACTCCGGAGGGGCGATCATCATGATTGCATCGCGCGACGATTCATAAAGAACCCGATACTTCTCCTCGCTTTCCCGCAGCACTTCCTCTCCCCCCTTACGCACGATGAACTGGGCGAGGTTGTGGGCCACCGACGCAAAGGCCTGAAGAGTAGCCTCCGTCAGGGGCTGGCGCGCGAATGCCGCCACCACCCCCAACACCCGATCCTCAATTTTCAAGGGATAGCCCGCAAACGCCACCATGCCTTCCCGACGCGCCCATTCCGGGTCTCCCACCCAGGAATCTTTCCACACCGAGTTCGTCAAGTGCGGCTCACCGATTTCGGCGATGCGCCCGATCTTAAACTTCCCCATGGGTACACGGGCGTGGCCACCGTCAATGTGGGTGTACATTCCAGCGCTGGCCTGTAGCTCGAGGACGCTCTCCGCCTCGTTCACGGTCCAGACTCGGGCGAAGGCGGCGTCGATTTCGCGTGCCAGGATCTCCGCACATTGCTGTAACCCTTGGCGCAGGCTCGCGGCCCCCGTAAGGGCCGCCCCCACATCCACCATGAGTCTCGCCAAACGATGCCGTTCGGCCATCGTAGCTTCGGCGCGCTTGCGTTCGGTGATGTCCTGCTTAATGGCGATGAAATGGGTAATGACCCCGCTGGCGTCGCGCACGGGAGTGATCGTCATCTCCTCCGTATAGAGGGCGCCGTCTTTGCGCCGATTGACGATTTCTCCCCGCCAGACTTCCCCGGCGAGGATGGTATTCCAAAGTTTCTGATAAAAGGCCGCGTCGTGCGCACCGGACTTCAAAACGCGCGGGTTTTGGCCAATAACTTCTGCGGCAGGGTAACCAGTCAAGCGCGTGAAAGCGGGGTTCACCCAGATGATCCGGCCTTCGCGGTCGGCGATAGTGATACCGTTGGCGGCGGACTCGAGCGCCGCGGTCTGAAGGCGAGTTCGGTCTTCCGCCCGTACGCGTTCGGTGATATCCCGGCCGATGCTCGCTGAGCCCGTGATCTTGCCCGCCGCATCCAAGACCAGCGAAACGGTCAGCGAAATGTCGAGCCGCCGGCCATCCTTGCGTACCCGCACGGTCTCGCAGCCCGAGATCCTTTCCCCCCGGCCAGCATTTTTCAGAAGCTGGGCTAACTGTTCGGAGCGGTCCGGGGGAGTCAAGATGGAAATGGACTTGCCAACGACTTCCTGGGCACCATAACCGTACAGTTCCTGTGCCCCACGGTTCCAACTGACAATGATCCCCTCCAGGCTAACGCCGATAATGGCGTCCTGAGACGATTCCACCAGGGAGGCCAGAAACGCCTGCGCCTTTTCCGCCCGGATGCGGTCCGTCACCTCCTGACCTATGCAGCGGACGATGGGTTCATGCGGATCCTGCCGGCGCAAAGTATTCTGGTACTCGAGGATTTTGCACTTGCCACTGGGGGGCGTCATCACCATCAGACCCTCGGCGTGACCCTCGCGAAGAATGGTTTTGAGGTATTCGTCGAACTGCGGGAGGAGATCGGGAGGGACATAGTCAGTGAGCGGGCGTCCCACTGCCTCCTCCGCGTTGGCGACCTCCAGAAGGCGGGCCAAAGCTCGGTTGAGGCTCAAGAACCTGCCCTTCGCATCGTGAGTACCGATCAAGACAAAGCTGTTTTCCACCAAGTCGCGATAGCGATCTTCGCCCTCGCGCAGCGCGGACTCCGCCGGCTGGCGCGCCGAGAGATCAACGAAGCATTTCCGTGCAGTCTCAATTACGGCGCGCGAGCGATGTTCCACTCGGGTTAGTTCGCCGCGCCGCTTTTCCAACGCCCGACCCAACGCGGGGCGAAGCTGCGCCATGCCAGTAGGCTTCTGCAAGAAATCGCAGGCCCCCTGCCGCAGCGCGGCGATCGTGGAATCCACCGTGGCGTGCCCGGTCAGGATAATGACTTCAACATCTGGATCGACTTCCTTCAGGGCGGCGATGGTCTGGATGCCATCCATTCCCGGCATCACGAGATCGGCAATGACCACCTCGAACTGCCGGCCGCGCAGTAACTCCACCCCCTCCGTACCGCTCTGCGCGGTGACCGCATCAAACCCTTCCGCCTTCAGCAGCGCGCTTAGAGCGTTCCCGACGATCTCCTCATCGTCGATCACCAAGACGCTGGCGAACGCGGAAGGGACTTCGGCAGCAGGGTTGCTGCCGGGTTCAATTGGGGCCCTTTCCAGAATACTCATGCGGCCTCTTTGCAGGGGGTCAGGCAACGACTATGGCGCCATGAAGACACCCAGCTTCAGCAGAGATCCCCCCTCGGTCGGTGGGACCCACGTGCCCCATTTCACCTCTAATTGCTTCTATCGACAGATGTGCCACGGGACATAAGGCATCCGCGCTGTCTGGGTGGCTATTGATGACTGTAAAGGAAATGTCCTCCGCGGTGAGCGGAAGAGCAGATTCCTCGCTTCGTGCGGAATGACAACTTGGGACATTACTTTTGCACACCTCAATAATGTCTAATAAGGCTTCACAAAAACATCGGAGGGAATGTGCATGAATCGGTCCAGTTCATGCTTTTCATGCCGGGCAAGAAACTCATGCAGGAGGGGAAAAAGCTCGCGGTATTCTTCCAGCTTTTCCTGGTAAATCCGGTGGCGATGGGGATTCGGCTCAAAGACCTTGTCGCGTTTAACGAATTGCGCCACACCTTCCGCGGAACTATGGAAGACCCCCGTCGCGGTTCCCGCCAGGATGGCGGCGCCGAGGATACTCCCCTCGGTAATGCGCGGACGCACGAAAGGAACCCCGAGAATGTCAGCCTTGATCTGAAGCCATCGGTCTGATTTCGCGCCGCCTCCGGTGGCCACAAACTCGGAACTGTCAATTCCCAAGTCCCGCAACGCCGTCATGCCTTCGGCAAAATAGAAAGTGACGGACTCCATGATCGACTTCAAGATTTCGCCGCGACGGGTGCTGGTTTGCAGGCCCAGAATCACGCCGGAAGCATTATCAACAAATGCCGGCGGACCCGTGATCTCAAAATAGGGGAGGGTGAAAAGTCGCGTGGGCTCCGCCGGCATTTCTTCCGCCAATTGCTCGTAGATGTCCGCGCCCGGCGCTAGCATCTGGAGATCGGTGCGCGCAAACGTATCCCGAAACCAACGCAACAAGCACCCGCTTTGGTTGTAAATGAACGAGACAAAGAGATGGGGAAGCACGTGATGCTCAGTATTCAGGCCGTTGGCAAGCATGGCCGCGGCCGGAGGGATGCGATTGAAGGTGGGCGTGATGCACTCGAAGGTTCCAATTCCACACACGGCTTTTCCCGCCTGATAGACCCCCGCTCCCAATGAATTACAGCATTGATCGTGGCCGCCCACCACCACGGCGACGTTCCCCGGCAAATTCAGTTCCCCAGCCACGCTCGCGGAAACTATTCCCGCGACGCTTCCTGATGGCAGGATTGAGGGAAGCTTGGTGCGTTCAATCCCCGTCAAGGCCAGCAATCGATCCGACCAATCTTGCTGGTGAATGTCGAAAAGAAGGGTGCGATTGGCGAGGGAATAATCAGTGATGGGCTCACAGCCCAACATGAACGTAACGAGGTCTCCCCACAGCAGAAACTTGTCAGCTTGCTGGTAAAGCTCAGGCTGATGCTCGCGGCGCCACAAAAGCTTGGGGAGAGAATACTGCACGCCCAAAACATTCGGATTCGTGGCATAGAACTCTTCCTGGGAAATCGATTGCTCCAGGTCTTTGATATATTCGCTGCCACGCGTATCTGACGACAGAATGCACGGGCCCAGCACCCTTCGATCCAGGGTTACCGGTGTTGCGGCTTCGCCCATGGAGCTGACGCAAAGGGCCCGGACGGGATCATTGCTAACCTTGGCGGCCACTTCGGCGATGTTCTCTCGCACGCAGTCCCACACCCGCCGGCTGTCAAGCTCCGCCCAGCCGGGCTGAGGGTGCTCGACGGTGTATTCACGGTAGGCGCTGGCGAGGGCCACGCCGTCCTCGGAGAAGGCCGCCGTCTTGCACCCCGAAGTTCCCACATCGATTCCCAGCAGGCTCACACCACATCCACCTCGTATCCAAGGTACTTCTCATAAGCTTCCTGAACGGGAGCTAAAACCTGACCGGGAGTAATGCTGACGTGATGGCGATGCCCGCCGTATCCGACCTTCTGCAAGACATCCTGAAGGTGGTCGATCTCGGCCACGCCGGCACATCCAAAAAAGCTATCCGGAATGCGATCCGCGGTGAATCTTCCCTCCCCGATATAGAACTTGAGTTTGCCGCTCCTCCGTAAGCATGCTCCCGAAAGTAAACGGGGTGGGCGCGATGCGGCCAATATTGCACCCGTAGGAACAACCCGAGCCCACCGCATTCGACAGAATCAGGTGGTCACTAATCTGACCCTTGGATGTCATCATCGTTTGCGGAACGGGGCCGCAATGGAACAGGATGCATTTATTGTCATCCTCGCCGTAATTGTTATTCCAATCCAGACAGGTGGCGACATTCCCCGAGGCCCGGCTGAGGCCGTACATGGCCACCGCGTTACCCACATCGACTTCGCAAGCGGCGACCAGGCCGCGGTCATTCATTTCGCTCAGCAGTACGCACGGCGAAACATGGAGTTGTTTTTGCAGCTCGATCCAGCACCGGATCGCCACGGCATCAAGGCCGTACTCGCTCACCACTGAGTCAAAGACCACGCCCAGCTTCGCCAAGGTCTGGATGGCAGCCTCGGGAACACCCGCCCACGAAGTGTAGCGGCGAAGTTTGTCTTCCTTGGCTTTCACTCTCTCGTCATCGGATTTCAGCGCCGCCACTCGGGCGAAGATGTCGGAGAGATCCAACGTCTCCATGGTGATTCCGTTTTTTTGGAGCGCCAGCTCATCGATGCGAACCGTCTTGAAAGCCGTCGTTCGCGCCCCGATGGCGCCCACCACCATCTTTCTCAAATTCTTGACGACTCGGCACATGCGGTCGAAATAATCGATGTTGGCGGCAAATCGCGGGCTCCGCGGATGGACGGTGTGCGGCTTAAGCGCCGTGAAGGGTATTCCGTATTGACAGAACACATCCATGATGGAAAATTTTCCACAAAATGAATCCCGGCGCTTCGCCGGCTCCATACTGTCCAACTCATCGGGGTAGGCTTGGATCAGGATGGGGACCGCGGCGTCTCGCAACGCGGTAACGGCCCCTGTTTCATCCCCAAAATTGGGCAGGCACAAGACCACGCCGTCGAATTTGCCCGCGTTCTCGCGCAGGAATTTTGCGTACACTTCACCCTCGGGCACGGTTTCTACCGCCCCATGACGTGTAGCCCCTGAATCCAGCACCATAACGTCATGACCAAGACCCTTGAGCACCTCGGTCATTTCCTCGCGGGCCGAGGTCAGGAGTGAAGCCGGGAAAAATCCCCGATTTCCGATGAACAGTGCAAATGTGGACCTTCCGTTATCCATAACAACCTCCCTCTCAAATCCGATACGGCTCTTGTCTGTTGTTTGCCAGGAGTCAACACAAGGGGAGCACGGACCTGTTTGGTAGGTCCGCAGCTTTTCCTTGCCCTTAGGGGAGGAGCCGCGGACCTAGAGAACAGGCCCGCGCTACACCTGCTTTGGCGGTATATTGGTTAACTCTCTTTTGCTTGAGTGTCAAGTTTCCCTTGACGAGGCACCGGGGGAATGGCTTAACCCGAGTCCGCAACCGGAGGAAGGGTAGTGTGGTGTCCCGCGTAATATTTGACGATGGGAGAATGGACGGACCCCCTCACCCCCCGGCCCCTCTCCCCCAAGGGGGCGAGGGGAGAGTTGATTTTCCCGCCCTCGCCCCCTTGGGGGAGAGGGTGGCTCGACGAGGCGCTTTCATCAGCCGAGGAGAGACGGGTGAGGGGGTCTCGCCTATGGTCAATTCTAAGACGGGACACCACACTAGCGCGGACCTGTAGTGGCACCGTTTGATGTAGAGGCGGCTTTATGCCGCCATATGGCGAGGTAAACTCGCCGCTACAACATCTTGACCCACTGCCGAGTTTTGCACGCGGTTGAAATCCCCGCGAGCAAGCTCGCTTAGATGAAAGCGGCAGCAAGCGGCCGCACTCCATAGCGGGCTGCGCCCGCACAACCCCATGAGGAGATCTTATGAGATTCCTTTCGACCTCGGAATGCATGCGGAATGCCCGCCAGGAGGGGGTAGCTATTCCTGCTTTCAATATCCCTGACCTGCCCATGATGGAGCCGGTGGTCGAGGCGCTCCGCTCCACCGATAGTTTTGGCCTCATTGCCGTGGCCCGGCCGGAATGGGTCAAGTTCCAGGCCAAGAGTGTTCGCGCGGTCTTTGAGGAATATCAACGGGTCAAAGATGAACGGTTCACGCGGCTGCACCTCGATCACGTCCCGGTGGTGGACGAGGACGATTTGAACGTGGACTACGAGGCCATCATCGGGGAAGCGGTCCAACTCGGCTATGGGTCCGTGATGGTGGATGGATCACGTCTATCGTTAGAGGAGAACATCCAGGCCACGCGAAAAATCGTGCAGATGGCTCACGCCGCGGGCGTTCCCGTGGAAGGCGAATTGGGCGCCGTCTTTGGGCACGAAGCCGGGCCCCCGCCCCCCTATGAGGAACTCTTTGCGAGTGGGAAGGGCTTTACCGCGCCCGAGGATGCCAAGCGCTTTGTTGAGGAAACCAACGTGGACTGGCTTTCCGTGGCCATCGGCAACATACACGGCGCCCTTTCCGATGCCTTGAGGCACCACAAGAAGGTTGAGGCGAGACTGAATCTCGAGCGCCTTGACCGCATTTACAGAGATGTGGGCATCCCTTTGGTCTTGCACGGCGGGACCGGCATCAAGAAAGAGTATATTCAGCAAGCAGTGCGACTGGGAATCGCCAAGATCAACATCGCCACCGCCATCCGCCAACCCTATGAAGCCGCGCGGAAGGAATCTCCGGCCGCCGCAAGGAAGGCGGTGTTTGACGCCACGGTCCAGGTGCTCACGGAGGACTTGGAAATTAAAGGCACACGGCGGTTGATTAACCCCGAGGCTGGATAGGCATAGAGGGTGTAGCGCGGACCGGTTTTGTAAGTCCGCAGCTCGTCTCCGATGGGCAAGGAAAAAGCCGTGGACCTACCAAACAGGGCCGCGCTACCCTTCTCGTCTACCGCAAGGAACAATTGCTGCAACCGCTTGTTCATGTCGCCGCCGCGGAACAGGAGAAGTAAGCGGGGATTTCTCACCACGCTGGGATTTTAAAGGGCTTCAGCACGGTGATCATTCCGGTAAGCGACTACCCCCCTATACCGGAGGAACCATGTCCCGCTTCCACATGCTGCGCAGCACGCCGAGCGCGATGGGTACAGCACCGACGAGGATGAAGATCATGTCCCCCGCCATGCGCACCCATTCCAGCTTGTGGTAGAGGCCGCCCATCAGGAATGTCAGGCGACGCGCGTGCCAGTACCCATTGGCGATGGAGTCCCAGAGTTGGAGAACGCCTCCGGGAAACAGGTCCAGGAGGATCATCAGGGCGAGGCCCACGTTAGCGCCCCAGAAGCCTACCCGGATGAACTTCTCTGTCCCCTTCCAGACGGCGTCGGACTGCATGGCCCGCAAGCAAAAGACCAGGACCGCCAGCGCCAACATCCCGAAGACACCAAACAGGGCGGCGTGTCCGTGGTTGGGGGTGAGTGTCGTGCCCACCTCGAAGTAAGACACAATCGGCAGGTTGATCAGGAAGCCGAAAATCCCTGCGCCGACAAAGTTCCATACACCGACCGCCATAAGGAAGTAGATGGCCCACTTCTGGCTGGTGGCGAATTCGCGGCCGCACGCGGAGCACTGCTGGTTCTTCAGCTTGATGAAGTCCCAGGCGTCCAGGGTTAGAAGCGTCAAGGGCACAACCTCCAAGGCGGAGAAGCACGCCGCCAGGCCCATGTTGAGCGTCCCCTGACCGGTGAAATACCAGTGATGGCCCGTACCAATGATCCCGCCGCTGAGGTAGAGGATGGCGTCGAGGTAGATCAGGCGCGTGGCGGTCTTGGTGCTGACCACGCCCATCTGGTGGAACATGATGGCCACCAGGACCGTGGCGAAGAGCTCGAAGAATCCTTCCACCCAAAGATGGATGATCCAGAAACGCCAGTTATCGATGACCGCGAAGTTGCTGTGGGGGCCGTAGAAGAGGGCGGGCAGGTAAAAGACGGGAATGGCCACGGCGGCGTAAAGAAAGAGTGCGGATAGCTCACGCTTGCCAGGATTCTTGATGGCGGGTTTCAAGGCCCGGAACATCAGAAAAAGCCAGAAGAGGAGGCCCGCCGCCAGCAGGAGCTGCCAGAACCGCCCGAGATCCAGGTATTCGGAACCCTGATGCCCGAACCAGAACCAGAGGCGCCCGAGCTTGTCGTTGATGCCCAGGTACTCTCCGAAAAGGCTGCCGAAAACCACTACCGCCAGTGCACCGAGGAGAGCGTAGACGCCAGCTTTTTGGCCATTGGGCTCCTCGCCACCCACCCAGGGCGCCAGGAAAAGGCCGCCGCCTACCCAGGCCGTGGCGATCCAGAAGATGGCGAGTTGGAGGTGCCAGGTGCGTGCCAGAGTGTAGGGCAGGAACCGAGCGATGTCGAAGCCGTAAAAGCCTCCTGGCTCCACGCGGTAGTGGGCAAGCGCGCCTCCCAGGAACGATTGCGCCAGGAAGAGGAGCGCCACCACGGCAAAGAACCACCCGGTGGCCCATTGGCTGGGCGTCAGTGTCAGAGCCGTGGGAGCGGAGTGCGTGATGTGGGCGGCATCGCCCTCACCCTTCCAGCCCAGGTAGTCAAACTTGCCGACCATGAAGAGGATCAGGCCCAGACCCCCCAGGAGGGTGATGAGACTCATGGCGCTCCAGACATAAGCCTCGGCGGAGGGCCGGTTGCCCACCAGGGGCTCATAAGGCCAGTTGTTCGTGTAGGAATAGTCCTTGCCTGGCCGGTTCGCCGACGCTGCCCAGGCGGCCCACGCGAAAAAGGCGCTCAGCGCTTTGAGCTCGGCGGGATTCTTAATATAGCCGGCAGGCAGTCCAGGGGCGGCGCCCTGCTTGGTGAAGTAATCGCTCCATTCGGCCGTCTGGCTGCGAGAGGCCGCCACCTCGCCGGATGTAAGGAGGAGCGTCCGCGAGGCCGGGTCGTACCGGTTCTCCTTAAGAACCCTCCTCACCTGCGCGGATGCGACGATTTGCTCATCCGGCGAGAGCTGTGCGAAGGGTCTGCCGTACTTCTCCACCGCGATCGTATCCCGAGTCACCTCGCTGAGTCGGTGCAGATACTCGGCGCTGTAGTCAGGACCTAGATAAGCCCCGTGACCCCAAAGGGTCCCGTGTTCCATGAGGCCGTATTTAAAGAAGACCTCCTGGCCTTTTTGGATATCGGCTCCTGTGAACACCACATTTCCCGCCGCATCCACGGCCTTGTCGGGAATGGGAGGGGCGTTCGTGTAGGTCAAGACGGTTACGAAAGTTAGAACCGAGAAACCACCGATCATGACGAGAATCGCCGCGTGTCGCCACCACGGAGAGAGAGCTGTAGCACTACCGGACGTGTCTGCCATTTCATGCCCCCATTTAATTGTTAGCCAGAATTTCCATTTTCGATCACTAGGACATCGTATTTTCGAGCGCAATCGCCCGGGGAAACAGAATGTTGTTTTCAAGGTGAATGTGCTGGTGCAGATCAGCCTCAAATTCCGCCAAAGTCTTGTAGAGGGTCTGATAGCTAACGCAAGCGTCGGGTGGAGCGGTATAGCCATTGCTGGTTGCCCGCAGGGCACGCAGGGCGTTGCCGGCGGAATCATGCTCATGCTCCATCATCGCCACCGGATTTCGCACGGTGCCGAAGGGCGGCGGCAGGATGGGCTCCTTCTGGATAACGGACTCCTCCATCCTTTCCATGTACGGGAACAGGACCATCTCCTCTTTCATCATGTGGGTGGTCAGTTCCTGAGCCAAGCCCTGGAAGGTCTCGCGAAGCTGCGAAAAGTTCGGGATGGCGCTCTCCGTGGACCGAGCAAACCTTATCGAAGAGAGGGCCGAGACGGGCAATCTCTTCGCGCGTGTACTTATGGTGGGTATTCTTGATGTGGGAGATCAGGTCAGCTAATGGCGCCGTTTGCCAATCGCTGTCTTTTGGGAAGGCTTGTCCCGAAGGGTGCGCCACTTCGAGCGCGTCCAGCACCTCGTCGACCGGCATACTGGCCGCGCGGCAAGCTTGTTCGAGTGTTTGCTTGCCGCCGCAGCAATAGTCGATGCCTAATTTCTCAAAAACTCTCGCGGCGCCCGGTTTTTCCAGGGCCAATTCCCGTACCGTTTTTTCCATAGTCACGCTCATCGCTTCCTCCTCGCGGGCCAAGGTCGATGCCTTATGGCCGCGCTTGATGTATCGATGTTAGGGGAGCAACGGGGGCATGCCGATGACTTTTGTCACGGCGATTACAATAGGCAGCTTAAGGGGCGCGGAGATCACTCCGTTGAGCGGTTTTCGTCTTCGAGAGCCTTCAAGTTGCAGATGAGGACGTTGCGCCCATCGATCTTCAGCATTCCTTCGGCCTGCAAGCGGGAGAGATTCCGGGAAACCAGCTCGCGGACCGTGCCAATTTGCGCTGCCAATTCCTGGTTGGTGATGGGGAGAGTGACTTCCACACCCTCGGCGGTGCGCTTGCCGGACTTTTGCGCGAGGCGCAAGAGATAGGAAGCAAGCCGGTGGCGCACGGTGGTGAATGACAGTTCTTCGATGATTCCCACCAAGCGCCGAAGGCGCGCGCCTACGACCCGCAAGACCTTGAGAGGAACTTGGGGATGAGCGAGGCAGAGCGCCTGAAAATCCTGCTTGCTCACAAAAAGCAGGGTGACGTCGTCGACCGCGGTTGCCGACGCCGGGTATGCTCCCCCATCGAAGACGGGTATCTCGGCGATAGAACTGCCCGGGCCATCAATACTGAGTACTTGTTCGCGTCCGTTGGGGGAGCTCTTGAAGATGCGGACATTCCCGGACTCAACCACATAAAGCCCCGAGCAAGGCTCGCCTTCGCCAAATACCATCTCGCCCGCCGAGTAGTGGCGGGGAACCGTACGCTGGGCAAGGAAACCCAACTCGCTTTCCGTCAGCCCGGAGAAGATGGGAACCTTCGCCAGCGTTTGCCCAGGTTTATGCGTGGAGTCCAGCACGGTGGACATTGTACCAGAGCACCTCGGGCAAAAAGAATCTGTGCCCTTGTCGTCGGTAGTGGGCCCCTTTGATGTCGAGGCGGCTCTACGCCGCCATTTGGCGAGGTAGACTCGCCGCTACGACTTGGGAAGCGCTATCCGGCGGAAGCGCGTTTGGCGCCGGAGACTTGCGCTTCCAACTCGGCGATATCGAGCACGATGACCTTGCGGCGTTCCAGGCGAATGATGCCGCGGTCCACAAAGCGCCGCAAGTTGCGCGAAACCAAGTCGCGCACGGTGCCGATTTCCGCGCCGATTTCCTGGTTGGTCTCCTCCAGAGGAAATTCGATCCCGCGCCGGGTGCGGACGCCCAGCTTCAGCGCCCGGTCGCGCAGGAACCGCGCCAGGCGATGGCTGACTTCTTTGAGGGAAAGCTCTTCCACCAGGCTGGTGAGATAGCGGAAGCGCCAAGCCAGAGAGCGAATGACGGCGAAGGCCACCTCGGAATTCCGCTGGCACAACTCCAGAAACTCGCGCTTGGGGAGAAAGAGCAGAGTGGAATCCTCCGCGGCCAGGGCGGAAGCCGGGAAAGGTTCCGCCATCGAAAACGGAAACTTCGCCCACCGTTGAGCCCGCGCGCTCGATCACCAGAACCTGCTCGCGGCCGTTTTCCGCCATCTTGAAAAGCTTTGATGGTCCCCGACTGCACCACAAACAGGCCCTCGCACGGATCGCCCTCGCCCACCAGGATTTCGTCCTTCAGGATCCGCCGGACCACGCAATGGCCGGCGAGGATCTTCAACTCCTCCTGCGGCAGCACGGCGAAAAACGAGACCCGGCGCAGAGTCTCCACCGCATCCAGAGCGGACATCGCCATCGTCTTAAGCTCGGCGGGCATGGCGCGCGACTCGACCTCAATCGTTGGAATAAGCAGGAGCCCGAAGAAATCAGCTTATCAAAACCTCCGCGGAAAGGCACGACTTAAGTCATCGCGCCGGCGCCGCGCGGCCACGTATGCTCCTAACAACGAGGGCCGACCCGCGATCGGCGAAATCAGACGGGCCCTCCGGAGGAAGCTTCATGGCGTATATCATCGCTGAGCCTTGCATCAACACCAAAGACACCGCCTGCGTGGACGTTTGCCCGGTGGACTGCATCCACCCGCGCAAAGACGAAGCGAACTTCGCCGAATTGGCGCAACTCTACATCGACCCGGTGGAGTGCATTGACTGCGGCGCGTGCGTCCCGGTCTGCCCGGTCTCCGCCATCTTCCCCTTGGATGACCTGCCGGAAAAGTGGGCAGAGTTTCACCGAGGTCAACGCGCAGTATTACCAGAAATAAAGCGTGCCCCCTCGCCACGAGAGGCGCCGAGCGGGAAGCGCGCCCGGCGCCCGGCGCGGGGAATTTCACGCCCCACCATTGCCTAAAATGGCGTTCACTGACGCGAGCGGTGGTGCGTCTCGCGCCGCATCTCTTAGGTAATCCCGATCCTCTCCCGAAATTCGATAAATTAATCATGTTAGCGGTTATAATGCCTCGGCTGTAACGATCCTTCCGCGTGGACCGGGGGTTGCTGATTTGCGCCTGACGGGGGTCCGGGCTGCCGCCCTTTCCGGCGAGGGCTGTGGATCTCCGAATCGAAAGGAAAGGTCGGACCTCGATGACCTCACAGAACCAGACTTCCACCCCTTACCTGATGGGGACGGCGTGCGCGGGCCTGTTTACTTTCGGAGTGATGACTTCCTTTCTGGGCGCGACCCTGCCGGAGTTGAGTGCGCGCTCCGGTTTTGATTTGACCCGCAGCGGAACGCTTTTCAGTTTCCTCTACTTCCCGCAAGTGCCCATGGTCTTCCTGGCCGGGCCGTTGATCGACCGCTTCGGCAAGAAGCTGGTTCTGGCCGCTGGGTTTTTGTGCAGCGCTGCGGCGCTGGTGGGAATGGCTTACGCGCCCAGCTACGCGGTGCTGGGAGCGCTGCTGGTTGTGCTCGGCCTGGGCGGCAGTTCCGCCATGGCCGCTGCCAACACGCTCATCCCCGACCTTTACCCGGCCAATCCCTCCTCCGCGCTCAATTTGGGAGGCATCTTCTTTGGCGTGGGAGCGGTCTTCTTCCCTTGGCTGGTGGCGCTGATGGCGCGCCGCCTGGGCCTTGTGGCCACCTTGTGGTCCATTGCCCTGCTGGTGGGACTGGTGGCCGTGGTGGCGCTGGCGCAGAAGTTCCCGCCCGCGAGCATGGCGGGAGGATTCGACTGGGACCAAGCGAAGTCGCTGGCGATTAATCCCGCCGTCATCATTCTCGCCTGCGTGCTGTTTTTCTATTCTGCTTTGGAGGTTTCCACCGCCGGCTGGATTCGCACCTTCCTGGAGAAGGATTTGGCCGCTACCTCCGAGAGTTCCAAAATCATCCTGGCGACTTTCTGGATCATGATGATGTTGGGCCGGCTGATCGCAAGCCAAGTGGTCAAGCGAGTTCGCGGCCCGCAATTGTTGCTGGGATGTTCCGTGGGAGCCATCGCCGGACTCACCCTCATGGCGCTCGCGCCCAACGTCTGGATTGCCACCGCCGGCATCATTATCTGCGGGCTCTCTTACGCGCCGGTATTTCCCACCACCGCGGGAACCGCCAGCACCTACTTTGCGCGCATCTTTGGAACCGTCTTCGGCTTGCTCATGACTCTCGCCCTGCTGAGCGGCGCCGTGGTTCCCCCCGCCATCGGCTACGTCGCCCAGCACCAATCGGTGCGAGCGGGTATCTGGATTCTGGCCGGCATCGCGTTTTTGTTCATGGTGACGCAGGAAATCTTCTGCCGCTACGAGCAGCGGCATTTGCTCCCCGCAGCGCCGGGTCCGGCGTGAGCGGGTAGTGAGCCAATAGCTGACAGCCCACGACCAACAGTTAGTAGACTCCGCGAATGGGGCGAGGGCGCTGATGTGAATAACTGCCGTCTTACCCCGTGTGGCAGGGCCGATCTGCCGCGAACCGTTGGGGTCATGACCATGGCTGCTCATGGGCGGAACCCCAGTGAATCTATGTAGGCTACCACCGCCGCGGGCCGCTTTTCTCGCCTCCCCGTTCAACGTCTTTCTCCTTTCTTTTCATAAACATAATGGATAAAATTCTCTAACTCGTTTATTTTCATCAATATAATGGAAAGGCGAAAGGTGGACATTTTTTCTATATTTGTTTTCAATAGTTTAACGTACATCAGCCTCATATTTTTATCCCCCTTTTTTTTCACGGCCCTGGCCGCCGATGAGAGAATAAGTATTTTGTTTTCAATAGTATAGTTTTTTGCAAGATTTTCGCTGTTAATCGCTAACTCCTTTACTTTCTGATACATAATGGAAAGCCGTCTTCCTCCTTTCGCCCCGGGTCCTGGACTTCAAACTAACTATTTTGATTACAATGAGATAAGCGTTTTGACATTTTGACTTAAAGCGCTAACCTCCTTTTGTTTCTAGTACATAATGGAAAGCCGTATTTCTCTTTTCGCCACGGACCTTGATCTTCAAGCTAACTCTTTGTATTACTATGAGATAATGATTTGGACATTTTGACCTAAAGCGATAACCCTCTTTCATTTCTAGTACATAATGGAAAGCCGCGGCCTCATCGAAAACTCCCCTTTTTAGTTTCTTCCCGAAAAAGGGCTACGGGGGAGTGGCTTTTCACGGGGGTAAATCCGGCGCCCGGGTGGTGCGCGAATCCACGCCGGCCGGGTCCTCCAATTTATAGGCTAGCATGTTGCCGCCCACACCAAGAGAGGTAAAGGACAAGCTGTCCATCCGCAGGATGAATGGTGACGAAGTATCTTGCCAATTTCCTACCGGCAGGAAAACTTGTTTGGCGATCACATGTTTCTCGTAGGGCAAGGCGCGCTCTTTAGCCTTGCGGCTCTTCCATCGCGACGCGCATTGGGCGGCGGGGATCACCGAAAGGTTTCGGGTAGCTCGATTCGAGGCGCAGCCGGCCGGGGATTTGGATTATCTTGTTTACGGCGCGGCAAAAGCCCGCACCGCTGGAAAAACCGCAAGGCTGGAGTGGGGGCCCAGTAGTCTTGGAGAACGGCACACCGGTGGAAGGGTCACCTCCAGAGCCTTGCGGGAGGAGCGTCCACCTCGGAAATCGCAGACGGTGTAAAGCAACCATCTGCGCCAGCCCGACAAATGGCGATCGGCGGGGCTAGTCTCGACTTTCGTCAAAGCTCGTCAGCCATCGACGGGCGCCGTGGATGACGGCGAGAATTTGTATTTCATTGTGGGTTGGGCGATAGACAACGATATAGGGGGTACGGGCGATGCTGAGTTCACGGGTCGTGTCGACACGGCCAGGATGGCCGGCGGAGGGATAGCGGCTCAACATTTCCACTGCCTGGAAGACGCGTGCCACGGGTCGTGAGGCAGCTTTCGGATTGTCCTGCCGGACGTACTCGTAAGCCGCCTCGAGGTCCTGTTCGGCCAGCGGCATCCAACGAATCTTCATGGGATTGGGAGGCTCATCGCCGGCGGCGCCGCCACTTGGCGCGCACTTCCTCGTGGTCGGCGCCCATCCCCGCGTCGGCCTGCCGGAGGCCTTCCCGGATATGCTCGATCTGCCAGTGCTGCACCTCCAGGTAAGCGTCGACGGCCTCGTTGAGCAGGAAGGTGCGATCGCGAGTTTGAGCCTGAGCGAGTTTGTCGAGGGCGGCAACCTTTTCCGGCTCAAGCCGGAAGGAGACGGTCTTCTTGTTCGCAGCTCCGCTTTGCATGGTCAAATAATACAACGTATTATGCCATAATTCAAGTGTCAGCAAGGGTAGCACGGACCTGTTCTGTAGGTCCGCGGCTTTTTGATACCATTATTAGGACGAACCGCGGACCTACAAAACAGGTCCGCGCTACCCTTAGCTTTGGTATTGGGGAGTTGTTCTTAAGCTCCGCTGCTTGTATACTCGCCAACCATCGAAGTGCTTCACAGGATTACAACTATGCAAAAATATTATCCAAAAGATTTCTTGACGCGCGATTTGGGAAACTACATTCGGCGCACGGGGCTGGAACCGGCCCCCCAATGGAAATTCGCGTTCGCGCTTCTTGCCGCGTTGGTTTGGTTGGCGGCCGCACCCGCGCGGGCTACGGAGGCATTTCAACCGCGTGCCGTGCCCTTGGTGACCACCGACCCTTACTTCAGCGTCTGGTCTTTCGCGGACCACCTCACCGACGATGTCACCCGCCACTGGACCGGCAAGCCGCAGTCCCTCGAAAGCATGATCAGGATCGATGGCGCCGTTTACCGGCTCATGGGCAAGCCCGTGGAGGAGGAGGCCTTACCCCAAGTGGGTCTTGCCGTCTTCCCCACCCGCACGGTTTATGATTTCGAAGGTGCGGGAGTCCACGTTACGCTCACGTTCCTCACCCCGCTCCTGCCCCGCGACTTGGACGTCTATTCCCGCCCGGTCACCTATCTCATTTGGGAAGTCCGTGCGGTGGACGGCCGCGCGCACGCGGTTTCCATCTACTACGCCAACTCCGCGCAGCTTGTGGTGAACACGGAGGACCAGGCGGTGGAATGGTCGCGCGAAAAGATGGGCGACCTCACGGTGCTGCGCATGGGGTCGAAGGCGCAACCGGTTCTCGCCAAATCCGGAGATGATCGCCGCATCGATTGGGGCTACCTTTATGCTGCCGCGCCCGCGAGCGCGGTGGCCGCAAGCGCCATCGCGAGTTCTGACTCCCAGCACGAGGCGTTTGTCGAACAGGGCCGTCTGCCCGGCCAGGACGACTCCGCCATGCCTCGCGCCCGCCAACAGTCGCGCGCCGCTGATGGCCTTTGTGTTCGATCTGGGCCAGGTCAGCGCGGAGCCCGTGGCCCGGCATCTCATCCTGGCTTACGATGACCTCTACTCCATCGAATATTTTCACCAGCGCCTGCGCCCGTATTGGCGGCGCAACGGCGCTCAGGCTGCCGATCTCCTCACCGCGGCCGAGCATGATTACGACTCGCTGCGGAGGGAGAGCGAGCAGTTCGATGGCCAGCTCATGGCGGACCTCACGCGGGTGGGCGGCGAGAAGTACGCGCGTCTCGCGGCGCTGGCTTACCGGCAAAGCCTGGCCGCGCACAAGCTGGTGGCGGCGCCCGACGGCCAGACGCCTTACTATTTTCCCAAGGAAAACTTCAGTTGCGGTTGCATCTCGACCGTCGACGTCATCTATCCGGCGGCGCCCGTCCTGCTGCTCTTGAATCCGCACCTGGTGGAAGCATCGCTCGCGCCGGTGATGGACTACGTCAAGTCGAGGCAATTGGCCTTTTCCCTACGCGCCGCACGACCTGGGCACGTATCCGCTCGCCAATGGACGCGACCCAACCAAAATCGAAACGATGCCCGTGGAGGAATCGGGCAACATGCTGATCCTGTTCGCCGCCATCGCCAAGGCCGAGGGCAATGCGGCGTTCGCGGAAAAGTACGCGCCGATTCTCAAGCAGTGGGCCGATTACCTCGCGGAAAAAGGGCTTGATCCGGAAAACCAACTCTGCACCGATGACTTCGCGGGGCACCTGGCGCACAACACGAATCTCTCCATCAAAGCCATTCTCGGCTTGGGCTCCTACGCGGAGATTCTGGAAATGCAGGGGAAGAAAGATCCCGCCAGCCATTACCGGACCAAGGCGCAAGAATTCGCCACGCGCTGGGTGGAGATGGCGAACGACGGCGACCATTATCGGCTGGCCTTTGACAAGCCCGGAACCTGGAGCCAGAAGTACAATCTGGTGTGGGACAAAATTCTGGGCTTGAATCTTTTTCCCGCCGGAAGTCGCTCGAAGGAAATCGCCTTTTACGAAAATCACCTCAACCGCTACGGCTTGCCCCTCGACAACCGCAAAACCTATACGAAACTCGATTGGGAGCTTTGGACCGCCACCCTGGCGGAGTCGCCGGCCGACTGGGAAAAGCTGATCTCGCCGATCTACGATTGGGTCAGCCAATCGCCCACCCGGGTTCCCCTCACCGACTGGTACTGGACTCGCGACGGCACGCAGGTGGGATTCCAGGCGCGTTCCGTGGTGGGAGGAATCTTCATCAAGATGCTGTCGGACCCCGCGGCCTGGAAAGCATGGGCCGGCCAGTCCAGCCACTGAGCTGTTTGCCCAATTCGCCGCCGTCAATACAGGGAGATTTGCCATGATGCCTAAATGGAACCGGCACTCTCGCAAGAATCTTTGGTTAATCCTGACGGCGGGACTTCTGCTGTTTATGGGGGCGAATCGCGGTGCGCAGGCAGCTCCCTCAAATATCACTTTTTCCCAGTCCGCCGAGACCATTGAGGCATACGACTTCGTGGAAATCACTCTGAACGTCTCGTCCCCGGACGCGAAGAATCCCTTTACGGACGTCGTTGTGGAAGGGCAGTTCGGAAAGACCGGAGGCAACCAGCAGCTTAACGTGAGCGGCTTCTGCGATTCCGCGGATGGCAGCGTTTTCCGCATCCGGTTCATGCCCTCGGCGCCGGGCGATTACACCTATTCGGTCGTCTACCGGCAGGGCAGCTTCGAAAGAACGCACACGGGGTCCTTCCGGGCCACGGACGGCCACCGGCGCGGCCCCATCCGCGTCGATCCCCATTACCCCTGGCATTTCATCTGGGAGGGCACCGGGGAACACTACTTTCTTCAACGGCACCACGGCATTCTGGCTGATGGGCTGGCGTGACGACCGCGTACATCGACTACAGCATCGAGCGCCTGCACCAGTCTGAAGGTCAACCGCATGCGCGTGCTGCTGGCGGGTGCCGCGAATGATGTTCTGGGGCGAACCGGTTATGACCGGCGACAACTTCACCATGTTGCTGCGGCCCTGGATGGCCGAGGAGCCCGACGAGCTTTCGACCACCCGGGGATCGACTTCACTCGCTTCAATATCCCCTATTGGCAAAAATGGGAGCGCATGCTGCGGTTCGCCCGCGACCGCGACATGATCATCTCGGTGGTCCTGGACATTTCCACGCACCACGCCCAGGCGCCAGCGGGCAGCGAGGACGAGCGCCGCTACATTCGCTACGCCGTCGCGCGGCTTGAGCGCGTTCTCCAACTATCACCTACGACCTGGGAGACGATCTCGACAGCTTCCGCGACGAGAAGTGGGCGCACGAGACGGGCACCCTGATCGAAGGCTGGGATCCTTACCATCACCTCGCCACCAGCCACCCGGTGCATCGCGAGCACCAGGACCGCGCCTCCGCCTGGTTCGGATTCACCTCCATTCAGAACTGGTCACACCAGCAACATGCCCTGATGCTGGAGGAGCGCGCAGATTCAAATGAAGACCGGGCGCATCATCCCCCAGACCAACGAAGAGTATGGCTACGAGGACCACTATCCCGCACTGGGCGCCGGCCCCGCCCGGAGATTCCGCGGAGACTTTGCGCCAGATGGCGTGGGACATCGCCATGGCCGGCGCCTACGGGACGGCGGGAGAAAGCGCGCGGCGCGGCACCAACATCTGGCCGGATACGGGCGGCGGCTGGATCAACGGGCGCGGCGACGACACCATGGTGATGCTCAAAGGCTACGAGCACATGGTGGATTTCTTCACCAGCTTCGAGTGGTGGAAGACGGAGCCGCACGACGAACTGGTAAACAACGGCGCTTATTGCCTCGCCAAGCCGGGAGAGATTTATGCCGTGTATCTCCCCATTCGCCCACTGTGCGGAAACGCGGAGCACTTTGGATTATCAAAACGAATGCGGCGATATCACCCTCAAGCTCGAGCCAGGGACTTACGAGGCGAAGTGGTTTAGCGCCACCACCGGGGAAATCGTTCCACTGCCCGCCGTCCAAGGGCCAGCCTGGACCCTTCCCAAACCGCCCGGCTGGCTGGATTGGGCGCTGCTGCTGAAAAAAGTCAAGTGAATGGATGGAGAGCGTAGCAGACCTGTTCTGGAGGACCGCGGCTTTTCCTAGCCAACGGAAGAAGAACCGCGGACCTCCAGAACAGGTCCGCGCTACGGCTGCATCCCAAATCCTATTCCCAGTCCCCAGTTGACAAATGTCGCTTTCTTCGTTCTATATTTAATTTCGATATCGAAACAGGGCATCGAAAATCAATATGGATGACAAAAGTCTCTACTCGGGGCTGATCCGCCTGCACATTCTCCACCACGCGGCCGAAGAGCCTGTTTACGGAATTTGGATCGCCGAGGAACTGGCGCGCCATGGGTACAAATTGAGTGCGGGAACCCTTTATCCCATCTTGCACGGCTTGGAGAACAAGGGCTATCTGCGCGCTCACTTGGAGCGCAATGGGAAATCCGCGCGGCGCATGTACAGCATCACTCCGTTGGGCCGCAAGGCGTTGCGTGCGGCGCGCCATCGTGTGCAAGAACTTTTCGGGGAAATGTTTGGCATCGAGCATCACCACTGACGGTTGCGGGCCAACAGGGCGGCCTGACTTCGGTTCTGGAGATTCCGGGTGGAAATTACTCTGCGCGCTCTCATCACGCTGTATTCCATGGGATGCTGTTTGGCGCTTTCTTTCTGATGGCGATTTACGGACTTGTCGTGGAAATCTACCGATCAGCCTACGTCGAGCAGCCAGCAACAACTCACGCTCCAAGGGGTATTCCCTGGAACGTCTTTATCTCATCGGCATGGTTGGGCTGGGTTGGGCCGCAGTCCTGACGGGAGCTTACGTTGTCTATCCGTGGTATCGCGCCGTTCCGCCCGCGGGCGTTACGGACCTGGCCCTCTATCCGCGGTATCTTTTGAAATCGAGCGCCACGACGGCGGGATGGCACGACCTGGGAATGGAGTGGAAAGAATACATTGCCTGGATCGCTCCCATTGCCATGACGATGGTGGCCTATGTTTTGACGAAGTACCGGCTGTCGATCAGAGAGCATCCACAAGTCCGCACCGCCGTTCTGGCCTTTGCGCTGGTGGCCTTTGGAGCGGCTGGAGTCGCAGGATTTTTTGGAGCCATGCTCAACAAATACGCGCCGGTAAACGGCGGCCCCACAATCCATTTGAGGGGAAAAAGCCAATGAATCCTTCGCAGCCACAAGGAGAAGAGATGACCACAACACCGGGGGGAGATCGTCTTCCCAACGGACCTGCGGCGGCCGCCATCTTGTCGGCGGGGGTCGGCTGCTCGGTCCTGGGTATCCTTGCTGTGGTCGCAGATGCCTCCAAGCCCATGGCCAGATGGTTGACGTTTTATCTGCCCACGGGCCCGCTCTCCGGCGTGAGTTCCGTGGCCATTCTGTTGTGGCTGGTGACGTGGTTCATCCTGGCGAGGCGCTGGCGGACGAAGACCGTTGCCATCGCCAAGGTCAATGCCACGGCATTTCTGCTTTTGGCGTTGGGAATATTGCTGACCTTTCCGCCGTTCGCAGATTTGTTGCAGGGAAAATGATTCGGGTGGCATGCGGACCTGCCCCGATCCATCGGGGTCTTGGCCATGGCTTCACAAGGGCAGGATGGCCATGCCACTTCATCAAGGAGCATGAATGAACGTTGTTCGCCGTTGCACAAAAATAACGCTCTTCCTGCTGTTGATGCTGGCCGCCACGAACCTGTGGGCAGGCCCCCCGTTTCAGACCGACGACCCGGAGCCCGTGGAATTCCGCCATTACGAGGTCTACGCTTTTGGCAGCACGGACGGGACCCCGGTGGAAACCGATCCGGTGGGTCCGGCGTTTGAAGCCAACTGGGGCGCTGCTCCCAATCTTCATCTGCATATCATTTTGCCTTTGGGGGCCATCCTTCCTTCCAATAATCCGCTGTATTTTCCCGCCGGAGTTGGCCCCAGCGCCTATGGTTTTGACGGACATAGAATTGGGGGCGAAGTATCGATTTGTGAAGGAAACCAAACATCGCCCGGAGTTTGGCACCTTTACGATGCTGGAAATCCCCACGGGCAGCTACGCCAAAGGGCTGGGAGTCGGAAAGGTATGGTACAAACTGCCGGTCTGGGCGCAAAAAAGCTGGGGACACTGGACCAGCTACGGCGGCGCCGGATACACCATTGTCAACCAGACGCAGTATCGCAACTACACCTATGGCGGATGGCTGCTGCAAAGGGACATCGGGAAGAAGCTCACGCTGGGAGCAGAAGTTTTCTCGCATGGGCCGGAAGGGATTGCTACCGCACAGACAAGGTCGGCCACGATGGTTGATGTCGGCGGCTATTACTACATCCGCAACCCCGGCTGCAAATCCTGTTTGCGTACGGCCATACTGCCTTCGGGCAAACCGAGAACTACGCCTATTTCGGGCTGTACCACACTTGGGGATCGAAGCCAGGGAAAGGCCTCAATGGATTCCTGGCTCACCATTTTTCGTCCACTTAAGACCGGCACGAGGGTTTGCTCCTAGCTTCGGCAAAACGTGGATTGGGCCGTAGTTTCATAGGCTACAGCAAGGTGCGGGGTTTCCAGACGCTGGTGATCCTGCACTTTCGAGGTCAAGCAGCTTTCCAGAATGCCACTGGCGAGAAGTGTCCGCTCAATCGGGTACGGCGCCACGCGGGTCTGAAACATCTGCTCGATTCCGTGCACCAGGCACGCCGAATAGGTCACGTTGGGGTTGGGGGTCAGGAGGAACTGCGTCGCCTGGATTGCCGACACGCCTTTCAAGCGCGCGGCAAAGTTGAAATCCTTCAAGGCGCCGTCGAGCATCAGCAGGGTGGCCTTCAAGCCGTCGCGGTACTCGATGAAATATGCGGCGGGATGGGCCACGAGCTTCGGCAATTGGCCCGATGACACCAGGTCCTCCGGCCGGGACTCGGTCTCGCCCGTGCCCAAGGGCGTGTCGCTGCGTGAGAGGGCGGAGATCAGCAAATCCTTCGACCAGCGGCCTTCCTCCCCCGCCTTCCACACCGCGTCGCCCTCGATCAGTTGCACGGCTTTAACGCCCGGTCTCACCGCGCCCGCGTCGCTCCACCATGCATTGCAGGCCCTCGAGGGCGTGAAAATCCATTGCATCGGACCCGCCCTCACCCACCATCAAGGCCTCCTCGATCTCGCACCCGCGGGGCAGATCGAGCGCGGGCAAACGAAAAGTGACGGGGAGGGACGAACCGCCGAGCATGGGAAACCGCAGGCGGCGCGAGGTCTCCACCATGCTCTGCGCTTTGGCAAAGCTATAGGAAAGATGCTTGTCATTGTAGACCGGCACCGACCGGCCGCTGCGCTTGAACACCTCCGCGCACTGCTGGAAAAACTCGTAGCGGGGATAAAGGATCTGGCCTTTTTCGTTGCGGGGATAGTCGCCATGCTCGGCGACGATCAGCACCGCATCGACCGCCAGTTCCTTGCCCCCACAGCACAGCGCCTCGGCGATGGTGGGATAAACCTGGAACCCGAATTCGCCTGCCCGCTCGCCGCTCAGGTCGCCATCAGGTTTCTGGTCCACGTAAAGTGAGACCACCTTGATGGCGGGTTTGTGCCAGGCGCCGGCGTAGGGATAGCCGACGAGAAATCGATCGCCGATATGCTGCGCGTGGGAGAGGTACTTGTAAATGGTGGCGATGATGGCAAGGCGCTGGGGCGGGGCGTCGGCGCCGTTCAGCAGGAGCCCGGCGGCCGCCGCACCGGTTTGAAGGAATTCCCGTCGAGTCAGCATCGGTTAGGCCCTCTCAAACGTCGATTCGTGAGTCGGCTGATAGGTGACGGCCAGGTGCGGCGTCTCGTAGCGCGCCTGCTGGCGATACAAGCTCTCAACCCCGGCGGCCACCAGCCCCGTGGTAAGCAGCGTGCGCTCGACGGGGTAGGTGGGCTTGCCGGTCAGAAACATCTTTTCCATGTTGTTCACCAGCGGGCTGAAGAAGTTGGCCAGCGTGGTGCGCCCGTCGGGCATGGGCAGATACATTTGCGTCGAGAAGGGTTCGCGCCGGCCTTCGACGTCGGCGGCGAAGTTGAAGTCCTTCACCAGCCCGCTCAACAGAATCATGGTGCACTGCAGGCCGTCATCATGCTCGTAATGGTAGGCAACGGGGTCCGTCACCAGCCGGCGCAAATCGTCATCGGTCGGAAGGATGTCGTTAAAGCCCGGCCGTGCGGGAGTAAGCGTGTGGCTGCGGCACAAAGCGGCCTCCATCAGGCGGCGCGACCAGACGCCCTCGCGCAAGGCATCCCAAAACTTGTCGCCGCGATAGGCCTGAATCCACTTCACTCCGGTTTCACCGCCCGCCCGCCGCTCCACCATGCACTGGATGGTTTCGAGCGCGTGGAAATCATAGCTGTCCACGCCGCCGTAGCCCACGCACAGCGCTTCGCGGATGCGCGACCCCAGCGGCATTTCCACCGAGGGAATCCGCCACGTCACCGGCAGGCTTGATCCCGCCATGTAAGCGAAACCCATGTCGCGCGAGGTGTCGACCATCTGCTTCGCCCAATCCCAGTTCCACGACAGATGCTTGTCATTGAACATCGGCACCGACCGCTCGCTATCCTTGAACACCTGGATGATCTGTTGGAAGAATTCCCAGCGGGGGTATTGGGTCTGCCCCTTCTCGTTGCGCGGGTAGTCGCCGTGCTCACCGACCACGACCACGCCATCCACCGCCAGCTTGCTGCCTCCCAGCGTCAGCGCCTCGGCAATGGTGGGACATATCCGCAGGGACGGAAATTGCTCGGCGCGGCTGCGGCTGAGATCCCCTTTCCCTACTTGGTCAACGTAGAGCGAGACCAAATCCATGGGCGGCCGATGGTGCGTGCCCATCCACCCATAACCGTAAAGGAAGCGGTCCACGATGTGCTGGGCATGCGAGTACTTGAAATAGGTGGTGACAACGGCTGCAAGCTTGGGGGGATCAGTGCTCATGTGTTGAGGTCCTACTCCGGTCTTGGCGCTTCTGCATTCCGACCGAACCATAAACTACGCCGGAATGCACCTGGATGCAATGGTCGAGTCGCCCCTCGCATGCAAGTATAACAGCCGCCGTGACGCGTCTATAACGGCATCGGCGTTGCCAGACCTGTTTTAGTTGGGTCCGCAGTTCTTCCTTGCCCATAGGGGACGAACCGCGGTCGTACAAAACAGCTCTGCCGTTATACACGCGTAAACCTTCTTCGTTTTAAATAACTCCTTTTATTTTCATCAACATACTTTGAGGAAAACTATAACCACTTTGTTTTCAGCAACTTCTGCTCAGGCCAGAAAACTGACATTTTTCCTACATTTGTTTTCAATAACTTCTGGATACTTACCTTCATTTTTAGGTTCCCCTTTTTTGCCGCCACCGTGCAACCATATCAGTATAACTTATTTATTTTCCATGACTTGACAATTTGAGCCGATCTTCGGAAATGTCGCTACCCGTATTTATTATCTGTAACATACTTTGAGGAAATCTTTGATTTGTTGTTTTCTCGACCGCCCAGTACCTCACACCCAGCACCTCGCCCCGACACCCAGCACCTGACACCTAAGCCCTGCTGCGCGATTCCGCCCCGACACAATTCTCCCCTTCATAACCTAGCTCGTTGGCGGCCAGGGTCGATGGGGGTACCTACGAATTCGCTCATGATAAGAACATTTCGTCTGATCTTTCTTTCCAGATTCCTGCCGGCAGGAAATGATAGTGCGGGGTCGACAATTTCCGAGCAAATCGTAGGGGCGCTCCGCGAGCCGCCCGCCAGCCCGCGGAGCGGGCGAAGGATCGTAGCCCAGGGCGTAAGAACATGTGAAAAAATGAACAATCTCACGCCAAGGCGCCAAGACGCGAAGAAGCGCAAAGGAGAACTCCATTGTTTGCTTAGCGGTCCTTTGCGTCTTGGCGTCTTGGCGTGAGTTGTTTTTGGTCTTCAATCAATTTTTCACACCTTCTCCTGCCCGTGGCTGGGGTTTCTACATTTTTTTTGCGACGTAGCCGGTTGATTTCCCTAGGTCCTGAGCTACCGTGTCACCCACGGTTGCCCTCATGAAAATAGCTGTGCGAAGCACCTGGGAGTGCGGCGGCTCGACGCCGCCTTCTCTACCGCTGACTCGTCAGCAGTTCGCGCATCGCCGCGACGAGTCGCGGCGAAGAAAGCGGCGTCGAGCCGCCGCACTCCAAGGTGCTTCGCACATAGGCATCGGCGCCAGAAATCGCCGCCATAAAAGCCACTTGACAAATAATTTCTATATATGTAGACTTTTCGGCATGAAGACGCCGAGAATATCTCCCGAGACTCTCCAGGTTCTGGAAAAGTTTGTGGAGCGCCCCACGGCCTGGCGCTATGGCTACGAGCTGAGCCGCGAAACCGGGCTGCCGTCCGGCACGCTTTACCCCATTCTGATGCGCCTGGAAAAGCACAAGCTGCTGGTGGCGCGCTGGGTGGTGACGGAGCAAGGCGTACCGCCGCGGCACACCTACAAGCTGACCCCCGACGGACTGGAATTGGCCCGCGCCAAATTGGCCGAGGCTCGCCCGCCCTTGATGACGCGGCGGCCCGCGTGGAGCAGAGGGCAATGATCATGCTGGAAGCGCATCTGCGACACGCGGCGACGTTGCTCCTCGAAGCCGCGATCCGCATTGCACCCGGCGACACGCGCGACTGGGGCCGGGCGATGCTCGGGGAACTGATCTACATTGAAGGCCCGTGGGCGGCGCTCGCCTGGGCGCTGGGCGGCGCCGGGGTCCTCGCCAAACATGCCCTCATCGCTCTTTTCATCCCTGCCGGCGCCGGCCAACACGTCACCCCCAACGGAGGGCTTTTCGCCAAGGAGGTTTCCATGCGCAAGTCTACTCTGATTGCCGCCGCCGGATGCATTCTGGCCGCGCTGCTTTTATTTGCTGCGCCGGCATTTCGCCAAGCGTTTCAACTTTCGCTCGCGCCGTGGCACTGGGTGTTCCATTTGCGACCAGCGGATGACCAGTCCAGCCTGCGCGATCTCGCCCGAAGGGCGGAGGACAGGTGCGATGCCGAGGGGTTAGCCTTTTGCGCCGTGCGGATTCAGGATGACCGCGAGAGCGCTCGGTTGGCGGAGGAAACCGTACACCTCGACCCGAACTTTCTTTGGGTCTACGCGGTGGTCGCGGTGCGCCACCCCGAGCTTGCCGAGACCAACCAGTGGGTCCCCAAGCTCGAGCAGTGGGATACGCAGAATGCCCTCTTCCCCATGATCACGGCGGAAAGTATTGAAATCCTTCGGGCGGTTCACGGAACCGTCGATTCAAGCGGATTTATGAATGACCCGGCGTGGCAGAACGCCATGGCGGCCGCGTTCCAGTCTCCGAGCTACGACGAATATTTGGATCGGGTCGAAGCCTTGCAGGGCAAGGTCGTGCCCAGGTACGGCCTGCACAATCCGGATCAGGTCATGCCAGGAGATGAGTGGAACGGAGTTCCCATCTCCTTCTGGGGCTCTCGGGACTATGCAAAATCCCTCATTCAATCCGGGAAAGATCTCGAGGCCAAAGGCGATAAAAAGAACGCGGTGGAAAAGTATTGGGACGTGGCACGCTTCGGGCAGATGGTTGATTCCCATTCACGCGCTGATATGAATCGTTGGATGAGCAGAACCCTGCAAAGCATGGCCTACCAGCAACTCCAGGCGGTTTGCGAGAAGGACGGGGATCATACCGAGGCCGCGCATTTCGCTTACCTTGCCACCATGTTCGACCCAAGCCGGGGACTGCCGGAACGGGTGGTTCGGGAAATGGGCGCGCAGGATGTTGCCCAATGGAATGCTTTGGAAGTGTCGGCTTCCGGGCTGTTGATGTTCATCTTCGCGGGTTGCCTGGTGATTGCCGCATCCATACTCATCCTGCGGCGGCAAGGCACGGGGCCCAATGATCTCCGCGCCAAGCGTCTGGCTGCGAAGCTCGTTTTGACTTGCGCCGTGGGTTTGTTTCTATCCTCCGCCATGCTCTACGTCACCTACCATCCCTACGCGGAGATCCTGGATGGTATCATCAAGCTCGATAGCGACACCCGCCACGCGGCGCTTTTCGATCGCGTCCTCAAGGGCGATAAAAGCGGCCCCTATGCGGAAAATCTCGATCGCATCCTCAAGGTGGATGGAAGCGAAGCCACCGACCTTCGCAGCTTTGTTTCCTACACTCATGGACTGCCACACGGTTACAGCCCTTTAGCCTACAGCTCCCCCTTGGACGCTGTCTTCGATTTCTGGTTGGCCGTGATCGCGTGCGGTCTGATGGGGCTGCTACTCGTGGCCCTACGGCGCTTCCGCAGCCCCCCGCGAGCCAGCGTCCCGGTATAGTCCGTGTTCTTCATATCATACAGGGAGGCTTCTATGAGCTTTTCGACCAAGAGTTTTTTGATGGGCCTCGGCGCAGGGGCGGCGGTGGCGCTGCTTGTTCTGGATCTCTGGGGCAGGCATTACGCGAACGAATATCTCTTCAGCCTCCAGCCTCGACTGCTTCAGCCCTTTCTCCAGCAACGTATGGACGACGTAGCGAATTCACAAGCTTCCGCGCGTCTGCCGGAGCCCTGGTTGCCCGGTCTCAGCAGCGCGCCGCACGAAGGCTGGCAGTTGAAGAGCCTTGCCGGTAAGCCCATCGCGCTCGGTGACTTCAAGGGAAAGGTGGTGTTTCTTGATATCTGGGCAACATACTGCGGCCCTTGCGTGAATGAACTGGCTGGCGTCAAACGCCTGGCCGACTCACTCAAAAACGAGAACGTCGCCTTCCTGCTGGCGGCCCGGGATGACGAGCCGCACGTTCGGGAATTCCTCCGCAAGAACCCACTCGATTTGCCCATTTACCTCGCGAGCGGGGGCGCGCCCGACATGCCCGACACCCCCATCCCTGCCAACTACATCTTGGACCGGCAGGGCGCGGTCGTCTTCCAACATATTGGCGCAGCGAATTGGGACACCGATAGCGTGCGAGCTTTTCTGCGCAGCCTCGAAAATCGCTAACCGGAAGCCCGCCAGCCCGGACTTCTCACCCTGCTTGAACGCTTCATAGGAAGCTGCCGGAAGGGCGGGGCTGAGAGGAACATTCCTTGACGCTAGGAACGCAATGCATTCCCATCGGGCGTGGATGCCAAGCTTTGGAGGTGTGCTGCACCCGGGGCCCTAACGGAGCCCTGACGCCCGCGAGGAGAAGTCTTTTCAAGCCCTTGGCCGGGGTGTACACTGCCTAATATTTTGATTCTGGCGTCTCTACCAAAATAGTGCTCTTGCCACGGTGGGGAAAGTGGCTTTGCATGGGGGAGGATTCATGAAGGTCATACGATCACTCGGCATCTCGACGGTTCTCTTATCTGTTTCCTTGGTCTTGTTCTCGCTCACGTCCCTGGCGCAAACCAGCGCCGTGCGCGCTCGCGTGACGCAAGCGGTGGACATGCAGAACCTCATCACTCTGCGCGGAAACGTCCACCCCTTGGCGCGGCCGGAATTTGACCAGGGCGCGGCGCCCGACGACCTGCCCATGGAGCGCATGCTGCTGGTCTTGCAGCGGGGGCCGACCAGGAAGCTGCCCTGCGGCAACTGCTTGACGAGCAGCAGGTGAAGTCCTCCGCGCAGTTTCACCAATGGCTGACCCCCGAGCAATTCGGGCAGCAATTTGGCCCTGCCGATTCCGACCTTCAGGCGGTCACCGATTGGCTCGCGACGCAGGGCTTCGAGGTGAAGAAGGTTGCGGCGGGCCGCACGGTCATCGAGTTTTCCGGCACGGCGGGGCTGGTGCGGCAAGTCCTCGGAACGGAGATTCACAAATTTCGCGTGAACGGCGAGGATCACTGGGCCAACACCAGCGACCCGCAGATTCCCGCCGCGCTGGCGCCGGTCGTGGCGGGCTTCGCCTCGCTGAACAACTTCCCCCGACAGCCCCTGACTCGCCCGCTGGGCACCTTCTCGCGGTCAAAGTCGACGGGAGAGGTACGCCCGCTGTTCACCTTCCCCGTTTCCGGTGGCTACGAACTTGCGGTGGGCCCCACCGATTTCGCCACGATTTATAACGTGCTACCGCTTTGGAAGGCCGCCACCCCTACAGACGGCACTGGGCAGACCATCGCCGTGGTGGGCGAAACCAATATCAATCCCCAGGACGTGGCAGACTTCCGCGCCATGTTCGGCCTTCCGCCCAACGTGCCCAACATCATCTTGAATGGTCCCGACCCCGGAATCACCGCGTATGGCGAGACCGAAGCCGACCTCGACGTCGAGTGGTCCGGAGCGGTCGCCAAGGGCGCGACGATTGATCTTGTGGTCTCGGAAACCACGGAGTCGACCGCCGGGACTGATCTCTCCGCGCTCTACATCATTGACAACAACCTGGCGCCCGTCATGAGCGAAAGCTACGGTGCGTGCGAGGAGGCCTTGGGTGCGACCCTGCAATGAGTTCTACTCTACGCTCTGGGAGCAGGCCGCCGCTCAGGGCATCACCGTCCTGATGGCGGCAGGGGATTCCGGCTCGGCAGGATGCGACAGTGCGGGCGCCGGCGAAACCGCCGCCCAATTCGGCCTAGCCGTGAGTGGCCTCGCTTCCACGCCCTTCAATGTGGCGGTGGGGGGAACGGACTTTAACGTCACTTCGAGCAACGCCACCACCTACTGGAACGTGACGAACGCTGCCACGACGCAGTCCTCCGCCAAGTCCTACATTCCCGAGATGCACGTGGAATGACATTGCGCGTCGTCCGGGTCGCTCACCGGCTGCAACTCATCTCCCAACACCACCAATTTCTCTGAAGGCTTGATTTGGTCGCTGGCGGAGGAGGACCCAGCAGTTGCACCAACTACCCATCCTGCACCGAGGCCTACGCCAAACCTTCCTGGCAGAGCGGAACCGGCGTGCCCTCTGATGGCGCGCGCGACATTCCGGATTTGTCCCTGTTTGCGGGCGACGGCTTTAACGGCGTTTTTATATTCTTGCCAGATGGATGCCAACGCCGCCGGTGGGGGCAGCAGCACCTCCTGCGATTTGAACTCTCCCTATTTGGACTTTCAAGGCGCGGGGGGACATCGGCGTCAGTGCAAGCGTTCGCCGGCATCATGGCGATGGTCAACCAGCCCTATGGCCGTCAGGGCAATGCCAATTACGTCCTGTATCCACTGGCCGCGCAGACCGGAAACACCTGCAATTCCAATGCAGCGGCAGTCAGCAATGCGTCTTGCATTTTCTACGACATTGACCCCACCTCGGGGAACAAGGTCAATGTGAATAACTCGGTGATCTGCCAAGGGGGCTCGCCGAATTGTAGCAATACCACTTCCGGCCAATACGGCGTTCTGGTTTCCGGCAGCCCGGAAGCGGCCGCATACCCCACCACCGCCGGCTATGACTTGGCCACGGGGTTGGGCTCCGTCAATGTCGCGAATTTGGTCAACAACTGGAAATCCAACTTCACCCCGTCCACGACAACGCTCGCTTTCCCAACCCCTCGACCAAGCCCATCACGCTGACGCACGGGCAGCCGCTTAACTTCAATGTCAGCGTCGCTCCCAATCCGGTTCTGGCACACCCACGGGCGATGTTTCACTGATCGCGCAAGCCGGCAGCAGCGCGAGTAATGCTACCGGCATCGGCCCCTTTACCTTGAGCGGCGGCAGCGTTTCCAGTTCAACCCTGATGCTCCCCGGCGGGTCCTACAACGTGACGGCGCATTACGCCGGGAATGGAACCTATGCGGCAAGCGATTCCAAGCCCGGTCGCAGTTAAGGTCAGCACGGAAAGCAGCGAAACAATAGTCAGCCTGGTGACGCCTGGCCCCACCTACAATACCAGTGCCACCACCATTCCCTACGGGTCTCCCTACGTCTTGCGTATGGATGTGACCAACAGCAGCGGCCATCTTGCGCCCCACGAATTCCAGCGGCCACCAAATCGGTTTCCTACCCCTGCCCAACCGGAAACTTAACCGTGTCTCCGGCGCCCACGGAGCAAATCCGCCTGCGGGCACCGTTCCCGGAAACTATACCTTGAACAGCCAAGGTTATGCCGAGGATCAGCCCATCCAGCTTTCCCCGCAGGAAGTACCCCTTCGTGGCCACCTACGGCGGCGACAATAGCTATACGGGGAGCATGTCCTCCGCACTGCCGGTGACGATTACCCAGGCGTGACTACCACCTCGATCAGCGGTGTGCCGTCGTCGGGAGCGGTGGGGGCGCAAATAACCGTTACCGCGACGCTCACGACCGTCAAGCAACGGGATTGCCCCGACGGGAACAATGCAACTTCTGAATAATGGCTCCCCGATCGGCAGTTCCGTACCGGTTTCTGGCAGTGCGGCTACTTCCAGCGCGTATGCTACCGCGCAAGCCGTCCTCACCACTGACTTTGCCCGCGGGCACCCTCAGCATCGCGGCGCAATATAACGGCGACAGCAACTACGCGAGCTTCCACTTCGCCTGCGACCACGATTACTGTTTCCGGTTTCACGCTGTCGGCGAATCCCTCCCCCGTCATCATTTCGGCGCCCGGGCAGCCGGGGCAACTCGACCATCAGCGTCACTCCGGCAGGAGGATTTACCGGGACCGTCAACCTAAGTGTTGCGAGTGGCTGCCCGACGGGGGCAACTTGCACATTTGCGTCCCCATCCGTCAACGTGACCAGCTCTTCGGCAGTCACCGACGCGCTGACCATTACCACCACGGGTTCCGCCAGCGCACCACCCGCGCTGCAACGGCGAGTCCCCCGAGTTTTCGCTCGCGCGGTCGGGTTTCTCTGGTGGTTGGCAGGGGCGCTGGCCCTGGCAATGCTCCTCGGTTCGTCCGCATTGCGGCGGCGCCCTGCGGCTTTATTGTTTGCGACTATTCTGCTGGTGGCGGGAGTGTGGGCAGCCTGCGGAGGAAGCGGTGGGGGGAGCTACGGTTCAAACACCTACGCCCGCTGTCACCCTTTCGACCTCGGGTCTCACTTTCAGCTCGCAGAATGTGGGCACGGCCAGCGCGGCGCAGAGCGTAACGCTAACCAACAGCGGCACCGCCACCCTGAGCATCACGACCATTGCCCTTGGCGGCACGAATCCCGGGGATTTTGCCCTGTCGAGTACTTGCAGCAACAGCACTGTCGCCGCGGGTGCCAACTGCGCGATCAGTGTGACGTTTACGCCGACGGCGGCGGGGGCGCGCAGCGCTTCCGTTTCCATTACCGACAACGCCAGCGGCAGCCCCCAGACCGTCAACCTGAGCGGCACGGGCACCGCAGTATCAACGCCGGCGGGCACCTACCCGGTGGTAGTGAATGCGGCAGGTGGAAACATCGCGCATTCCCTTACGGTTAACGTGACCGTACAGTGAATCCGCAGATTGCGCCGGTGACGCTGGATCTTGCACCTGCGCTGCAGCAAACTGACCCACTACGCGCCCACAGCGATTCCGCATGCGTGCTTTTTCACCTGATTTAACCCTCTGAAATTGCAACTACTTTGCCCCCGTCCCCGCTCACCGAGCAGATTCGCATTCGCTTTTTGCTTGACAACGCGGGTTCTGCCTGATATACTATTAATGTATCAGATAAAGAACCCTCCACTATCCCGCTCCCGTCTTCCGGCAGGCGAGCGAAAACGCCGTTCGCGCCTGACGCAGATGGTCTCTAGCCAGCGCTTTCTCCGCGGCACCTTGGCGCCTCGTCTGCGCCGGTGCGGGAAACCGAATTGTCGCTGTGCCCACGGCGAACTGCACGCGTCGCTGTACCTCGTGCAGAGCCGGGGAGGCAAGCCGCGCCAGGGGTTCGTGCCTAAGGAGTGGGAAGCGCGCATCCGCCAGAGCGTTCAGGGCTATCAGGAAATCCAGCAACTGCTGGAGGAACTCTCGGAGATCGAGTGGCAGCGGCTGCTCGATCGCAAGGGGTGATGCCGTTCTCCGACGCCTGATCCGGTATGGCGAGACCGTCTACGGTCTTTCGGAACGGATCGTCGCGGCGGTCCATGATCCCCGACGACAACCCCGTATCCCGGTGGCCGTTCTCCTGAAAGCCAGCCTGGTGATGTTCTGGTCCCGCTTGGGCAGCCTGCACGCGCTGGAAGAGCACCGCCTCGCGCGGTTCTGGAAACGGTGGCTGGGACGTTCGCCCGGCAGTAGCGACACCCTGGGGCGCGTCCACGCTGGTCTCGCCGCCCAGGAACTGCGCGAGGGGCTGCATCATGTCTACTCCCGCCTGAAGCGGAACAAAGCCTTGCCGGGCATCGGCGGACTGAGCGTGGCGGTTCTCGACGGTCACGAGACCCACGCCAGCTATCGCCGTCGTTGCTCGGGATGCTTGCAGCGGACGATTCACACCGAGCAAGGCGAGAGGATTCAGTACTACCATCGGAACGTCACGCTGCAGTTGTTGACGGGTTCGGAGTTGCGCATCCTGCTCGATCTGGAACCCCAACGGCCCGGCGAAGACGAGGTGACCACGGCCCGCCGCTTGCTGGAGCGCGTCCTGGCCCGTTACCCCCGCGCCTTTCAGTTGCTGTTGGCCGATGGTCTCTATGCCCAGGCCCCCTTCTTCAATCTTCTGCTCGCCCACGGTAAGCACGCACTGGTGGTTCTCAAGGACGAGCGGCGGGACCTTTACCAGGATGCCTGCGGTTTGTTTGCGCTGACTCCGCCCGAAGCGGGAAAGTATCGGTTGCGCCACTGCCAGTGGTGGGACGTATCGGACTTCACCACTTGGCCCCAAGTCCACGCTCCGCTGCGGGTCATCCGTTCGCGAGAAACCTACTCGGTGCGCCGCCAGATTACCATGCAGGTTGAGTCGATGACGACCGAGTGGGTTTGGGCCACGACGCTACCGGCCGCGCAGGCCTCGACGGAACAAGCCGTCGGCTTCGGGCATCGTCGCTGGGACATCGAGAACTATGGGTTCAACGAACTCGCCAACGAGTGGCACTCCGACCATGTGTATAAACACCACCCGCAGGCCATCGAGTCGTTTCTGCTCGTCGCCTTCCTGGCCTACAACCTCTTTCATGCTTTCTGGGTTCTCAATCTGAAACCGGCCGTCCGGCGCGGCAGAACACTCCGCTACTGGGCACGCCTCATGGCCCGCGAACTCTGCCAGGACCCCGGCTTCGCCGAGGGTTCATCCCCCTAAAAGTCTTCCCCTCCCCTCCCGGAATTCCGCCCTGCGCTTCGGCCCCATATCCCTGTGGCGTGCGGCGGGTTGCGCCCATCTCACCATAGTGTCGACCCCACCGGGCGTATTTTCCCGCCCTGCCCCCGCCAACAATGCCAATGCGAATCTGCCCGACCGCCTCCCCTGCGCCCGGACTAACTATTTCGCCCACCTCCAACCTCGCATGCGGAATCGCTGACGCGCCCGAGGCATGCTTGACAGGGGCGGGGCTGAATGGCAAGATGAAGAGTTGTGACCGGCGCGATTCCGCAAACCGTACGCGCCCGGTTGCGAAATCGCAACAGGCAGTCCATGTGCCGAAGTGGCGGAATTGGCAGACGCGCTACATTCAGGGTGTAGTTCCCGTCAGGGAGTGGAGGTTCGAGTCCTCTCTTCGGCACCACAAGTTTGGACACTTTTCCGCTTGACCGTTTTCCCTCAATAACTTACCCTCTGCAAATCCCCTCAAATCGAATTCGCCGCGAGTCCACTTCTGGACGCTCTGCGACGTTTGCCACCACGCAACCCCAAGCCCGGAGGCCAACATGTCGAAGCCAACCAACAACCAACAGCAGCAGCTAGAGCAGGAGGCCAACGTGTCGAAGCCAACCAACAACCAACAGCTAGAGCTCGCGTTCCCCCGGCCCCAGACCGACTACGAACAATTGCTAGAAGAGTGCCAGCGCGACCCAGATTTCTACGCCACCTGGCAAGAAGCCTTCAGCGAAGCCGTCGACCTGGCGACGGCGCGAGACCGCTACATCCAGGCCATGGAAGCAGCACACATCCAGGCCATGGAAGCAGCACACAACCCAGACCACCCAACGACGGCGCGAGACCGCTACATCCAGGCCATGCGAGACCGCCAGGCCATGGAAGCAGCACACCGCCCAGACCACCCACGAGGAGTGGCGGAAAAAGAGGCAGGAAAAAATCAGACGGTAGCGCGCGCCACGCTCCAGAAAGAAAGCTGATGGCGGTATACCAGACCGGCAAGGGATTCGGCGTTGACTGGCGAGACGAATTCGGCCGACGCCACCGCAAATTCGTGGGCACCGAGCAGGGGGCCAGACGCATGGACGAGCAGTTACGCGCCAACGCCACCCAGAGCAAAGCGGTGATGAAGAACTATCGCGACGGCGAAGCCGTCGACCTGACGACGGCGCGCGACCTCTACATCGCCCACGCGCCCATCGGCACCGTATCAAAAGCCTGGCAGAGCGAGAGGCTGGGCAACCTGGCGAAGCACCTCGGCAATATCGCCATTGCCGACCTCACGCCCAAACGCCTTGATGAATACGCCGCGGCCCGCCGCGCCCGGCTCGCCCCTTCGTCACTTGCCCGTGAACTGGGCCTTGTCAAAACCTTCTGCGCCTGGCTCGCCGCCAACTGGTACATTCCCGCCAGCCCCGCCACCCATCTCCCGAGCAACCTACCCAAACGAAGCGCCGGCAGAGCCCTGACCTACGCCGAAGAACTTCGCATCCTCGGCTGTTGCACCGACCGCATCCGCACCAAGCTGCTGCTATCCATAGACGCGGGCTTACGGCGCGGCGAGGCGAACGCCACCCGCGCCAATCACCTCAACGGTGCCCAGGGAACCATCACCACGTACTCGACGAAAGACCCGGAACTTCCGCACCATCCCCCTCACCCCCCGACTGCAAGTCGCGCTCGCCACGCTCGCCCAGGGACTCGCCCCCGATGCGCTCCTCTTCGCTTTCGGTGGACGTCAGGTGAAGAAAGGCGGCGACGTTTTAAAGCGCATCCGCAACAAGAGCCACGTAAACTTCCGCTACCACGACCTCCGCCATACATACGCTACCCGCCTGGCCGAGGTCGCCAGCAACCCGGCCATAACCCAATACCTGCTCGGGCACTCCCCCCGCACCACCACCGACCTCTACATCCATCCCACGCTCAGCGAGTGCGCGGATGCCATCCTACGGATGGCAGAGACCACCAACGCCGCGCTCCGCGGCGAAATAAACCGAAAGGAAAACGAAAACCCATGAACACCGGCGATAAAATTCTGCAAGCCCGCAACGCCCTACACCTGTGTGAGAGTTTGCTCCTCGAAGCGTACATCACCGCACCCAGCGGAGCCGACAAAGCCATCAAAAACCTGCTCGTCTCGCTGGCCAGCGACCGCGACACCATCGCCAGCATTCACCAGCTCGTCCAGCTCCTGCCCGAGCGCCCGGGCAACCTAAGAAAGCCCTTGCTTCGCGCCCGTGATTTGCTAGACTCGTGAACGCCAACACCAAGCGGCGTCCACGAGCCGCCGCTCCGGCACCGGGCAGACCCCGAGCCTTTACCAGGCCGACCTGCCCGGACCCCACGCCAGGAGGCCACCGTGCAACGCGAACTCCTCACCCCCGAACAAATCCGCGCCCGCCTCGTCAGCACCAGGGACCTACTTCGCGAAATCGCCAACGAAACCCACCAGACGCAAATCGAGATCATGCCCGAGGAAATGAGCGCCGAAGCGTGGTATCAGTACCGGGAACTCTCGCTCGAAATCAGCGACGCGGCCGCCCACGCGGCAACGCTAGCCGACACCCTCCAATACCAACAGCGGCCAAACCAAGTAGCCCAGCCAGCAGACCCCGCCTGAAACGCCACCCGGACCCCCAGCCAACAAAGAGCAAAAAGCGTGGGACGTAGTGCGCCAGGACACACACAGACGCACCCCGAAAAAGCACAGAAAACACCCGAAACTGACGACCAGCAGCAAAAAAGCGTGGGACGTAGTGCGCCAGGACACACACAGACGCACCCCGAAAAAGCACAGAAAACACCCGAAACTGACGACCAGCAGCAAATAACGGCACCCCCAAGCCCTCCCCTCCCACCCCATTGTGGATATTCCAGCATTCCCCGAGACTCCCCGGCACTCCACCGCTAAAAAACGTTCCCAGAACTAGAAAAAGAGCCCACAGACCGTGAAAAGGCAGGAAAAAAGAGCGCCACGTTCGCCCCGGACACGCCAACGCCCAGCCCCTCGAACCAGGCGCTGACCGGGTTCCGCCATCGCCATAAAGAGCTTTTCATATGCTCGCCCAGGACACTCGCCAGTCAGCGCCACCAGGTCAGCGCTCGCGGCCAAGAGCGCCGCATCGCTGGCGCGCCGCCTCACCAAATTTATTCTTCCCAGTGCTCGCCAAGGACCCTCGCATCAGTGTCGCGCCGCCTCACCAAATTTGCTCTTCCCAGTGCTCGCCCAGGACCCTCGCCAGTCAGCGCCACCAGGTCAGCGCTCGCGGCCAAGAGCGCCGCATCGCTGGCGCGCCGCCTCACCAAATTTATTCTTCCCAGTGCTCGCCAAGGACCCTCGCATCAGTGTCGCGCCGCCTCACCAAATTTGCTCTTCCCAGTGCTCGCCCAGGACGCTCGCCAACCCTACCCGCAACTACTCAGTAAAAGCGCCGCAACCCAGGGAACAACCATTCCAGGGCGAGGCTCCGAACTCCAACGCACGCCCCGCGCCGGCCCAAGCGCAGGCCGTCGCGGTGCGTGCAGGTGGCGCATGGTCGCTCTCAGCGCCAAACCAAAGTCAGACTTCGACGCTACGCAAGACACAGTTGATGAATTCTTAGATCAATGCGGTGCGGGCCGCGCCCGTAACCCGCCAGGGTCCGCCTACGCCCACAGTACGGGCTATGGCGGCCCTGTCGTGTTGCGGGCACTCCGCGTCGGACGCTCGCCCAATTTCTCTAATGCGCACCTGCCGCCCTGGCGCGGCCCCCGAAACCACTACGCTACGGGCTAGAAGAAAACGCCCTCCGCTCCGTTCGCGGGCCGCCCAGGGCCCGCGCACCATGGCCCAAAAAACAGACAACCGGGCCATGGCTCGCACGTCGCCACCTCGCACAGTACGCTCGCCGCTCCGTGCTCGGGTGCGGCGTTTATTCATCAAAGGCCATGCGGGTCGAAGTCTGACCAAGGGTTTGATTTCGAAAAGGCGGTGCGCAGGCGGTCGGACCTTAAAGCGCTTGTTCGGTCGCAATAAAACGCGCCGAGTCGCGCCGGTCCGACACGCCTTGACGCGCACAGCCTTTTCGAAATCAAACCCTTGCAGACCTACCGGCGAACCCTACGCGGCCCCCAATAAAGCACGGGGGGGCCGCTCCGGGTTCGAAAAAAGGCCACGCGCACCCAACATCGTTTCGTCTCGCAAGGGAAATTTGCGCCATCTGGGAGGGGGGTAGGGGAAAACCAAAAAACCCGAACCCCGAAGCACCAGGCAGGAAAAAATCAGACGGTAGCGCGCGCCACGCTCCAGGTGGTACGATTACCCAGGAGGAAACCACCATGAGCCGAGGAACTCAACCAACGCACTACCCGCAAGACAAGAAGAAGCAGGCGACGATTCACAAGGCAGAGCCCACCACCACAAGCCCCACGCGGGACCTCCCACCAAAGGACCCAGAGGAAACCGCCGTCCAGAACCCACACCAAAGCGACGAGTAAAGGCAGGAAAAAATCAGACGGTAGCGCGCGCCACGCTCGCCAGGAAAAAATCAGACGGTAGCGCGCGCCACGCTCGCACGGTAGCGCGCGCCACGCTCGCCAAGATTTTCCTCGACCGAGGAAAAAACAGCCCCACGCAAACGCCGGAAAAGTCCCCCCTTCCGAGTGTCCAAAAAACCTTAAACTTTTCCCGCCGACCGCCGATATTAGGTGTATGATGACCGACGTGTTGGCAAACACCCGCGTAATCCGCACCTCTACCAGTCCTCTCTTCGGCACCATCTGTCAAGAAATTTCCCATAAAATAAGGCAAATCTAAGCCCCGCATGCCGCCATTCAGGAACAAAATACTCCCCGAGATCGGCCGGCCCAGCAACTTGGGAAAAGCTAGCGGGGCGGTGAAGGTCCTGGGGGGCAGAGGCCGGCAGGCGCGGGAATCACCATCACGGGAATCTCCAGTCAGGAGCCGAGCCAGCAGAAAGGCTCGCCCAAAATTACCGGGGATGGTGAATTTCTACATGCCCCACGGCTAATCTCAAGTCATGAAAATATCTAATCCACTGTATTCACAATGGTTAATTGAAAGTTGAGTTTGGCGGAGTGATTGCACAAGAACCCTATGGTGTCGAGGTGAATTTACCATTAGGGATGACGTCCATAATCTATGCCCACCATAACAAAAGAACGGAAGCCAGCTCTGCGGCTCATCGCATCTTTACCGGTCGCCCTGTCGGAAGGGGGCGCTCACTACGTCATGGATACCGCAAACCTGAGCGACACGGGGCTCTGCCTCCGTCCGACGAAAGCGTTCCCCGTCGGCACTCAACTTCACTTGGTCTTTGGTCGACCGCCCGAGTTGCCCCGATTAAGTACGCACGGAATCGTGCGATGGTCGGAAGGTGGAAAGGGAATGGGGGTGGAGTTCACATCGATCAGTGAGGATGACCGCGAGACCCTCCTGCGATTCGTCAACTCGCAGTCCCACCGTGAGCAAGCTTAGGCGCTTGCTCCTCCTACACAGTCTCAGGTCTCGCAGGCTCGCTTGCACCCTGCCCTTAGCTTTGACGACATCCTCGACCACAAGAGATCATCAGACTTCTAGGCAGGCAAACTTGTAGCCGATGGAATTCTAGTCCCGCTCAAATGTTATTGATTTCAAAACTGGTCGAAATTGTGGCGAAGGATATTATTCGCAGGCTCAGATTTCGCCACCGGCTCTGAAGGCAGTCCCGTCGCAGGCATCAATTCCCCTGCCGCATGCCGCAAGCGGCGCATACAGTTTTCCCATTCCCCTTCGGTGCACTGCGGTTTGCGGCAGTCGAATTCACAAAGGGCATTGTCCTCAGGAACACTGCCGACGAAATGCCCCCCAGCCCAAACCCAGAGATTCCGAAGCATTTTCATGGAGCCCCTCCGATTGCCTTCAGCTTTACCCCCACCTTTTTCTTGGCGGGCCGTGAAAACGTAAAGTCCTTTAGAAAAATCTACCACCTACCCCTGAGACGATAAGTGGTTTCTTGTTTCATCCTAGACCGCACCTATCGTACCACAAGTATTGCACCGTCAAGGACATTTATTCGTATTTTATTCGTGTGGCAACATTTCTGTGGCCTGCCAGCGGTCAGATATGGAAAGTCATTAAAGCAGCGAGGGCTAAACTCGCCCTAGCAATAATGCCGTGATTGGGTATACTTCCAGTAATTCGAGCCCAAGGTGTGGATTTCAGGGGGTCAAAAGTGAGGGTAACGATGAGGCCTCAGCGTTGTTTATGGGTCGTTTACAGCCAGATTCTCAGCGTGTCAGCCATCTTTCTCCTCCTATGCGCAAACTCGAGTGCTGGGGCGGCAGAGCATGCTGGGCGCAAGTACTGGGCCGCTGATATCCAGCAGCAAGGAATTCGTTTCACCTCCGGCCTGACGGTTTGCGATGAAGTCTTGTGGAAGGGCCGCTGGGTCAATCGCTATTGGCTTTCGACCGGATTCATCGAACCTGAGTTCCATTATGTGTCGGCGCAAGAGGGCCTGGAGGGCTTGCCCATCGACGGTTTCCAACTCGCCCTGGAAGGCCAGGACCTGGCAGGGACTTGGCGTTGGGTCAAGGCGGAGAAGTCAGAGGTTCACCATCCGGACGGTTTGCTGGTGACGCTGGAACTCGCCAGCACCGCGCGTCCTATCACGGTAAGAGTTCACACGCTGCTCTACGGGGGGCCAGTGATGGTGCGCTGGCTCGACATCATCAATACGGGCTCGAAGCCCACCGCCATCACTGCCGTCGCGCCGTGGTCCGGCTTGATTTGGGACACCCCAGATTACTTGGAGCGATTGCCCAAGGACACTGCCAGCCCTTTCGAGGTTGGTTACGCCCAGTACGAGGTTTGGGGGCATGAGGGCGCCTGGAATTTTGCGCCCGTCGAGAACACCACTAAGACGATTTCCGGGACGCGAGGGAAATCGGGATGGGGGCACCCGACTTTCTTCGCCCACAACAAGGCTACGGGGGAATGGTTTGTGGCTTCACTCGGTTGGAGCGGCAATTGGACGTATCAAGTGAGCGGGCAACAAAGTTCCGAGGCTGACCGCGCCACTTTTCTCTTCCGCATGGGGCCAAGCACCGTAGACCCCGCGCTCCGCGTTCTTGCGCCCGGTGAGACCGTGGAAACGCCGCGCACCCACGTCCTCTGCCTGCGCGGGGATCTGGACGCCGTCATCCAGGCGTTACACGAGCACGTCCGGCGCGAGGTTTTGCCGCCGCCCGTGCCGGGCCGTGACATGCTGGTGGAAGCCAATCATCGCGGTTACATTGTCGATCACGAAAGCGAAGCGGGCATCGATCGGGAAATAGATCTCGCGGCTGACGCCGGCGCGGAGATGTTTGTGATTGATGCCGGCTGGTTCGGGCCGGAACCGAACCACTGGGCCGCGAACGTGGGTGATTGGTATGCGGGCGCCTGGCTGCCGCACGATATCACTCCCATCCGCGAGCACGCCCGGCAGAAAGGCCTGCTCTTCGGGTTGTGGGTCGAGATCGAAAGCATCGGCAGCGCGTCGCACTTGCGCCAGCAGCATCCCGACTGGGTTCTCACGCGCGATGGCAAGCCCGTGGCCGGTGGGCGCCAACTCGATGTTTCCAATCCCGCCGTCGCCGCCTGGATGGAGTCGGAAATCAGCCCGCATCATCAAGAAATACGACCTGGACCTCTTCCGCCTCGATTACAACACCACCGTCGAGGAGGGTGGAAATCACCTCCGCGACGGATTTGTGGAAAACACCCTGTGGCGCCACGTCGATGCCCTTTATGCCCTGTTCGACCGGCTGCACCAGCAGTTCCCCCAAGTCATCTTTCAAAATTGCGCGAGCGGAGGGGGGAGGCTGGACCTGGGTATCCTGCAGCCGCTTTCAGAACACGGAACTCTCCGATTGGATGCGCGCTCCCCGCAGTTTTAAAATTATAAACGGCATGACCTGGATATTGCCTCCGGAGATTCTGCTCCGCAGTTTCGGTACGGAGACCGGCGGAGTTCCCTCCGATGCCGATCTGGTAACCCAATTGCGCGCCACCACGATGGTCCTCCCCATCTTTCGCGGCTTAAGCCCATCGGCGGAAGAATTTCAACCCCTTACTAAGGGAAGAGATCCTGCGCCAAGTGAATCTTTATAAACAGGTGATCCGCCCGATCTTGAAAGACTGCCGGGTGTATCACCACACTCCCCTCACACCTATGATGGAGGCAACTCCGTGGATGGTGCTGGAATATGCCACGCCGGATTCCCTGGCAGATTTGGGTTGGGTGTTTCGCACCTCCGAATCCGGCGATCCCACGTATTGGTTCAGGCCCCGCGGGCTCGACTTCAGCAAGACTTATAACTGTGACCTTTGCCAATAGCAACAGGACGCTAACCATTGCCGGAGACCGGCTGCTGCAAGGAGGGATTCCCGTTCGCTTGGAAGGAGATTTGACTTCCGAACTTCTGATCTTCCGGGCTCAGTAGCGAGCCGAGCACGTGTAGCGCGGTCCTGCCCACGCTGCCAAGTTCGGTGAGAAGCGGCGCATCTCCCAGTTCGTTCTCCCATTGCCGGCAGAGATGGGCCACGCTGGCTCGCAAGGCGGGAAGAGGATCGGCCCCGGGAGTCATGGCGGCCACCTCGCCCCGCAGCCAATCCAGAAGGCTATCCAGCTTCTTGAAGCGGCCTTGCGCAATTGCCTCGCGAAGCTGCGGAACGGTTTGGCGCTCAAACTCCTGTTTGCGGCCGATGTCGATGAGGTCCGGCAGCAGCAGGCCCGGCTCTCCCAGGTGCAGATCCAGGCGGGCCAGTAATTCCTGATAAACAGCGCGCGCCATGGTTTCCACCCGGTCCGTCAAATCGCGCATCAAATCCATCCCCTGTAGCGCAGGGCCCGCAGTCCGGCCCTGCGGCTCTTCCCGCGGCGCGGAGTTCGCCCGATATGGTAGCCCAGGGCCCGCCGTTCGGCCCTGCGGCTTTTCCATCCCCTGCAACGCCGTACCCGCGATTCGGTCCAGCGGCATTTCAAGCGGCACAAGCTGGCAATAGAACTTCAATTTGGGCTCAGTGCCCGAGGGGCGAACGGTGACGATGAAGCCGTCAAGGAAAAACTGGAGAACGTTGCGTGAGAGTTGATCCGTGCTGCTCTGCAATTTGCCGAAGAGGTCTTCATTCCAGTAATCCACCACTTTGCGGACGGGGCGGCCGCCCAGGGTTTTCGGCAACGACGCGCGCAGCGAGGCGACGATGCGGTCGCGCTGGATTCCTCCCTCGGCTCCGGTCATCACGATGGAGCGGCCCGTGTCCGCGTATCCGCCGAGTTTTTCCAGTATTTCGATGTAGTAGTCCAACAGGTTCCGCCCCTCTTGCCGCACCTTTTGATAGAGGGCGGCGAGGAACATGCACGCCGGCGCAGAATCCTTGTCGCGAATGGTGGAGGTCAGCATCAGCCCATGCGCTTCTTCCGTGGCCAGCACCAGCGATTCCGGCCGGGTACAGACGTTTCCCCATCGCCCGCGCTGCTCGAGGATTTTGAGGACGTTCGCCATGTACTTGAACCCTACCAGCAGGTCATCGACGATCCAGGAGTCGCCCGCCGTCGCGGCGATTTGGCCCAGGATTTTCGTGGTCACCAACGTCTCCATCACCAAACCGCGACGCTGCGGACCGTCGGGATCGAGCATCAGGTAATAGCAAATGAGCGTGGCAATCTTGTTGCCGTCGAAGTGGTACCAGGACCCATCGGCGAGGCGGGCCTCCAAGCCCACGCGGTCGGCGTCGGGATCGCTCGAAAGCACAACGCCCGAGCCCACGGATTCAGCGAAGCGAGTGGCGGGCACGGTCGCTTCCGAAACTTCGGGATTGGGCGCCTTGAAGGGGATGGGAGCGAAGGTTCCATCCGGACCCTGATCGGGCGGAGACAAAATGGGAAAGCCCAACTTCCGCATCACCGCGCCGGCCGAACGCAGTCCGCACCCGCACAGGGGAGTGTAAACCACGGGAATATCCGGCCGGGGAGTGAAGACGCGGCCATACAAGCGGACATATTCCTCGACGTACTCGCCGTGCAGGCCCTCCGGTATTTCGCGAATCAGCCCACGGCCGAGCGCCTCGGCGAAGGGAATGCGGTGCACATCCGTGACTTGGTCCATGGCGTCTGCCAAGCGCTGATCGTGCGGCGGGATCGGCTGGCCGCCGTATTCGTCGTAAACCTTGATGCCATTATCGTCGGGAGGATTATGCGAGGCGGAAATATTAACCCCTCCCTGCGCCTGGAGTTTGCGGATGATGAACGACAGTTCGGGAGTGCTCAACAGCGACTGATCGGCTTCCGGCTCGGCGAGGTACGCCACAACTCCGTTGCCGGCATAGATCTCACAGGCCAGTTTGGCGATCGACCGCGACGATGTTCCCAGCAATGGGTGCGTCACTTCCCAGGAAGCGGTAAACGCCCGCGAAATCGTTGAACACGCGAACGTCATTGGCCACGATGACGGAGAGTTCCTTGCCGGGGAAAGCCGCCGAAAGGTAATTGCAATGCCCCTGCACGGTCATGGCCACGGTGGTAGGATTAAACCGGTTCGACCCGTAGCCAACGCGGCCGCGACGCCCTCCGGTGCCAAAGGGAAGCACCTGCCAAAAGGCATCGAAGAGCAGCGGCACGTGCTGTTCCTCCAAATGCCGGGCCAAGATCTCGGGAAAGGCCATGGGCACGGCGCCTTCGATACCAAAGCTGCAATCGGTCGGCGGCAGCTTTCCCCCGCGCGCCATATCGGTCGGCCAAGCAGTTGGAGATTTTCGCGAGCGCCGCGAGATCCGTCATGAGCTTTGCCTTGTTCAACGATTTTGAAACGACGATTCTAATACAAACGCCCTTTGCAGCCGCGCTCGATCAGTGTTTTGTGGCATAGCCATCTTGGCCATGGCGTTACATGGGCGGGAGAAGGTGTGAAAAAATCGAATTGAGACGTCGCGCCGTAGGGGCAACCCTCGTGGTTGCCCCGAGGGCGGCCACGAGGGCCGCCCCTACGGACGATTTTTTCACAGCTTAGGCTGCCCGTGCCCTCGAGTTTGTACATTTTGAAGCGAGGAATTCGTTCCCCAGCGCTCGAAAAGTGACAAAAAAGCCGACGGTTTCAGCAAAATACGTGTGCTTCGGTATAAAATGTCGCTCCGTTGTGTAGAAATGTCGCCTTTTTTGTCGGGCAAATTGTCATTGTTTTGTTTGTTTTCATACACATTCCGGCTTCGTTCGTCATTTATTAACATCTTTTTTTCCGTGCTCGCCCCCCCGCGCGACTTTTCCCCTCCAGCCGCGACGATGGAACCTCCCCTGCGCCGGATAATTTGTCCTGCGTTTTCCGCATCGGTCTGGGCATTCGTCCTTTCCTCCGGGTGACCCCGTGGGGCGCTGCGCTCCACCCCTCCCCACCCCGCCAAGTTAAGCCCGAGCCCAGGTGTCTTGTCAACTGAAATCTGGGCGGTTTTCCTGCCGGTAGGAAAAGGTTTTACAATTCCCACCTGCCATTTCCTACCCGTAGGAAATGGGCTGTGAGACTCGCCGGCGAGGGTGACAAATCGTCACGATGGCAGGGGCCGCTGGACACAAGAATGGTAAGGCCGTAATACGGCCAAGTGAATTGTTTCCAAGTACGCCACCGGGTCGTTCTCGGCTCACCCCACTGCAACGATAGTGAAAGAGAATCACCCAAAGGGACACAGAGCCCGCCACTGTCCGCTGACGCTGCCTCCAAAATACTGGCCGCAGGAACTATTACTCGGGTAAGCTATGAGGTACTACTTCCGAGTGATCGGACGCAAGATGATGATTCTGTTTGACAGGGACAGCAGTCCGATTCTAACATAGCATCTACTTAGCGTGGCGAATAAAAGGCGAACATGTCATTAGATCGTGCTACGGTCGAACTCGGGTGGCCCAGTGCCAAAGAGATACTTGCGCCGAGGCGTGATGGCGCACGTGTGCTCGCATCCGCTGCTCAGGAGAAGCTGAGGCGAAGCTTCGGTCGTGACCCTAACCTTGCTGACGTCCGAGTAGGTTTGCTTGTCCCGGATGAAGCAGTCGAAGGCTACGCCCGCGCCGATCGCGCTTGTGTGCGAATTCAACCGAGTACCCCTCCGACAAAGTCCTCGATACAGTTCATTGTTTTGCATGGAACTACTCAAAGGCGCCATTGCTGCTAACGGTCGATCCCGACCTCTGTTCGAGCATGGACATGTTGCCAACTGCCGAGCCAGGGATTGGAGCAGTTAAGTGTTGGAAGCCCAGAGATCACGCCGGCTCGCCTAACGTGGGATGCATCTACACCCGAACGGCAATTGGCGGTTGCTCTACATTGGGTAAACCTCTTATCAGGCCGGTTTTTTGCCGAGCACGCGGATCGATTCCAGCCTGCTGGCCGCCTAGACCAAGCCCTTCTTGCTAACCTAAAGGACATTCGGCAACAACTTCATAGCGATGGACTCCCGTACAACATTACCCACGATTTACTCGGCAGGGTCATATTTATTCAGTTCCTCTTTCAGCGCACTGACTCCAGTGGAAATGCCGCGCTCAACGCGTCTATCCTGGGCAAGCTCGCCTACGAAGGTGTGCTCACGCAACGGCACGACGGCCTCGCCAGCATTTTGTCCAACCATGGCGATAGCTACCGTTTCTTTCGGTGGTTGAATGAACGATTCAATGGCGACCTATTTCCCGGTAAGGCCGAAAGCGTTGATCAGCGTGAACAAGAATGGCGGCAAGAGATCAAGCACGTTCGGGCATCACACTTACAACTCCTGTCGGAGTTTGTGAGGGGCCGAATTTATCTCCAATCTGGGCAGCGCTCCCTCTTCCCTCTGTACTCGTTCGACACAATACCGTTGGAGCTCATCAGTAGCATATACGAGGAGTTCGTCAGCGAGGGAGCAACGCCTACCCCCGGATTGCACTACACGCCTGGCCACATTGTAGATCTCATTTTGGACGGCGTGCTGCCTTGGGAGGATAAGGGCTGGAACGTCAAGGTGCTAGACCCCGCGTGCGGATCGGGTATCTTTCTGGTGAAGGCATTTCAGCGGTTGATTCACCGATGGAAAGTAGCTCACCCTGGAGACACGCCCTCTGCTGCCGACCTCAAGCACATTTTGGAAAACAACCTCTTCGGCATCGACATCAATGGCGATGCCGTGCGGGTTGCTTCTTTCAGTTTGTATTTGGCCATGTGCGACGAGATAGATCCGCGCCACTATTGGACACAGGTTCGCTTTCCGCGGTTGAGGGATCGGAACCTTCATGCAGGAGACTACTTTGCCTTAGATCAACAACGGCCGGATATTGGGAATAAGCATTTCGACTTTATCGTCGGGAACGCTCCATGGGGACAAAACACAGCGACAAAAGAAGCCAAAGAGTGGGCCAGGAAGCACCGATGGTCGGTGCCGTACGGAACCATCGGTCCTCTGTTCCTGCCCCGGTCTGTGAAAGCACTTGCTCCGAACGGCACAATTTCGATGTTGCAGCCGGCTAGCTTGCTAACGAATTCGGTGGATACAGCCCAAGGGTTGAGGCACCGTTTGTTCTCGGACTACAAGATTGAGGAAGTCATCAACCTTTCAGCGCTTCGGTTTGGTTTATTTGCCAATGCAGTTGATCCTGCATGTATTATCACCCTAAAGGGAACCCCACCGGATGGGGAGTATTTGTCCTATATCTGCCCGAAACCCAGTCGATCGAGCTTGGACGACTACCGGACGAGCATCGATCCCCAAGACGTGAACTCAATCGCGCCGTCCGAAGCGGCCAATCGTACTGACGTATGGTCTGTTCTGATGTGGGGAAACCGCCGCGACCTCGCTCTCGTTCGACGGCTGGAGACGTACCCAAACTTCGAAAAGCTCGAAGAAGATGGCGCGGTGAGGACGCGTGAAGGAATAATCCGGGGCGATCGAAAGAAGAAGCTGTCGACCATCGTTGGCAGACGGATTCTTGAGGGAAGGGGGGCACCACGCCTACGGTTCGAATTGGAGCCGCATGAGCTCCCGGAAAACAAGGATGACGAGGTAGACTCCCGCGCGTCTACCGACTTCTCTGCGTTTGCTCTGCCTCAGTTGATCGTGAAGCAAGGTTGGACGAAGGCTAGGGGGCGTTTCGAAGCTGCGCTCGTTCGGGGGAGGGTCGGCGAGCGCGGTCCCCTGTGCTCGCAGAGCTACCTCTCGGTGTCAGGCTCCCAAGAAAGACTCCTGGAAATGGCGTGCGCAATTTACAACAGCAAGGTCGCTGTTTATCACCTGCTGCTGACGAGTGGCCGATTCTCATCTTACCGCCCAGAACCGACGATGAGCGACCTCTTGAGAGTACCGATCCCGTATCTGCGCAACGCTGAGCGCCTTCTGCGACTGACCTCCGCAAACGTGGATGATCTCGCACGAAGACTCCTACGGTTAGTGAATCGGAGTGGGCTCTGATTGAAGATGTGTTCACGTATACGTTGCCGGATTTCAAAGGAGATGCGCGATCGCCTGGAAGGCTATCGACGCACCGCGGTGAGGAGGAAGATGATCTCGACGGATATTGCAAGAGCCTTGTTAGGGTTCTGCAGTCTGCCTTCGGCGCAGACAAGAACGTGACATGTGCTGTGTTTACGGAGTCGAATGGTGATGCCTTGCCAATTCGTCTCGTCATGGTGTCCCTCGATGGGCCGGCCTCCAGAGGGCGTATTGAGCACAAGCGCATCACGTCCAATGGCTTGTTTGATGAGCTCGCCAAGGTCGCCCATCTCGTCTCCCCGGATTCGGACAACGGATCACACATCCTCCGGACTAGAGTTGCGCGGCTGTACTTCACTCTTACGACGAACGGAGCAGCAGTTCCGACTGTTGTACTGGTGAAGCCCGACCAGATACGTTACTGGACGCGCAGTGCAGGTTTGCGGGATGGCGACGAAATAGCGGCTGACGTATTGATGTGGAGTGCGCGCCCGACCGTCGAGGACGGATCACGTGTCCAGTAGACGTCAAACGATAGCTGAAGCTCGGTTTCCAGGCGGACCCGCCTTTCAGACTCTAGTTTCAAACTGGGCAGGTGATGCCACTATTCGCATTCTGGAGTTCGTCTGGGCTGGCTACGACCGGCTTTGTTCCGACGTCTTGGACCACGTAAACGCTGCGAAGGCGGATGAAGATTTGGAACGTAGTGTCACTCAATTAGTCGAGCCGCGAATAAGGGATGCAATGACCGGAGATGAACCGTTTGATGTGCAGCATGGGTCGTATGAAGAAGAAAGACGTGAAGATCCTCCGGCTCAACCCCCTCAATATGATTTGGCGTTCGTGCTGCGCGCCAACCCGCGTGTCATGTGGCCGCTCGAGGCTAAGCTCGTCAGAGGCAAAGGGGACGTTTCGCGATATGTCCGCGAGATTACCGACAACTTCCTGACCTGCCGGTATGCGCCATTCTCGGGTGAAGGCGCAATGCTGGGGTATCTTTTGGTGAGCGACACAAAGGCCGTGTTCGAGAATATAGAGAAAAAAGTGAAGTGCAGTCTGATCGATATACCAGAATTCAAAGGTCGACCCCATAAGCGATCGATGCATTCGCGCACGGTGCCCGCAGGTAAGCACTACCGGCGAAAATTCAACTGCCACCATTTGCTGATGGTGCTTCGCCCGGATCCGTAGTACACCTCTCACTCGACTTTGGGATGACCTTACCTGCCAAGTTGCGCCTGGCGCGAGTATTCTGGAAACAGCGTCATCTTGAAAATGGTTGCAGAGAGGACTTGGGAGGAAGGGCCTTCCATTCGGAAACAAATGTCCGCAGCATATAACCACTTGGTCGTGTAGTGGCCAAACCGTACCTGAACCCTGCGCTGGCGGCTTGCGGGCGTCAGGGTAGGGCCAACATAAATGTAGAAACTCCAGACACGAACGGGACCCCTATGGATTGGGGCAGGCTGCCCGTGCCACTGAGGTGAGGATTGCCGAAAATACTTTTGCCATGGGTGCTTTTGGAATAGACTGTCGCCATCTTCACGCCGAGGAGACCGTCATATGGCGGGAACAATCGAAGTAGTGATTGGCCCCATGCGCAGCAACAAAACGGCGGAGTTGATCCGGCGCGTCGCCATGCGCGAGGAGTACGCCCACCAAGCCGTCATCCTTTTCAAACCCAAGGATGACACCAAGAGCGCGTACGGCGTGGTGCAAAGCCGCAACCAGCTCAGCCATCGGCAAATGGAAGCGGTGGAGTTCGATTCCGCCAATCCGTGGGAGATGTTCGCCTTCATTGCGGAGCGCGAGAGGATCATCGGCAAACCGGTCAATTGCGTGGCCATCGATGAGGGCCAATTCGTGCATGAGTTATTCGACTGCGCGCGCGCCCTCCTGGAGCGGGGCTATGACGTAATTGCCGCGGGGCTCGACCTGAATTTCCGCGGCCAGCCCTTCGGCGACATGCTGGCGCTCTTATGGCTGGTAAATACCTATGGCGGAAACGTCACCTGGTGCATCGCCTATTGTGAATGCGGGACGCGAGCGTTTTTCTCTCAGCGGCTCATTAACGGCGAGCCCGCCTCCTACGAGAGCCCAACCTTGATGCCCGGTGATGCCTACCGGCCGCGTTGCGCCAAGCATTTTGTTCTTCCTGGGCGGCCCAAGCGGGCCAACATGCCGGTCGATGACGAGCCGGGCTAAAGTGGTGACGACTCGACTGCGTGCGTGGGAATGCATAAATCGTTTCCGCACCGGGAAGAGTTCGACAGGGAATGGGAGAGACGGGGAATTCTGGATTATGAATTATGAAACGCTTCTTTGCATCCCTGTGCCTTAGTGGTCATCATGCTGTTTTCATAATTCATAATTCATAATTCAGAATTTCTGTTACCACTTGCCCAGCAGGCGCCGGCAATCCTCCAGAATATCTTTGGTCCGCGAGGCGCCCACGCGCGATACACCCAGGGCGCGGAAAATCAGGAGTCGGTCGAGATCGCGAATGCCCCCTGCCGCTTTCACCTGAACCTGCGCGGGTGAGTGGGCGCGCATCAATTTCACGTCCTCGACAGTGGCTCCCCCCGTGCCGAAGCCGGTCGAGGTTTTCACCCAATCGGCGCCGAGCTCGCCGCAGATCTCGCACAGCCGAATCTTGTGGACGTCCCTCAGGTAGCAGTTCTCAAATATCACTTTCACCTTTTGGTTTCGGGCATGCGCCACATCAATGACGGCTTTCAGGTCCTGACGTACATAGTCCCAGTCTTCGCTCAAAACCTTGCTGATGTTCGTGACCATATCCAATTCCTGGCAGCCGTCGTCCAAGGCCCGCTGCGCTTCCGCCACCTTGATGGCCGTGGTGTGGCCCCCGTGGGGAAACCCGATGGTGGTGCTGGCCTTCACCGTGCTGCCTTGCAAGATCTCTGCGCACCTTTTGAGGTAATAGGGCATGATGCAGACGCTGGCGCAGTCGTATTCCAGGGCCGTGTGGCATCCATATTCCAGGTCCTGGTCCGCGAGCGTGGGGGGCAGCAACGAGTGGTCAATCATCTTGGCAATGTCTCGGTAGGTGTAATCCATATTGTGCTCCGTTGTGCGGCGGCGTTTACTTCCGTGTAACTCGCGGGGCTGCATTTCCACGCGACTTAGGATTGTACGCCCAGCCGGCGGGCGGGCTCAAGCGCCGATCCTCCTGGCTGATGTCGCGGGTTGGAAAACAACACAACGAAGCTGCCGGTCGCAACCCAAAAAGCATTTCACCACAGATTCTCATGAGCCAGGATCTCGCCCCTGTAAATGAAAATGCGCGAAGCGCCTTGGAGTACGGCAGCAGCAGCTACCGCCTTCGCTTCGTACGGCAAATGTGCAAGGGGCGAGGAAGAAAAGCGGTAGCTGCTGCTACCGCACTCCAAGGCGCCTTCGGCACATTCATTTTCAAAGCAGAGGCCACCGAGATCACGGAGAAAAGGCACCGATAAAAAAAGTGTATACTCCTACCTCCCGTCAGGCTAAGAATGGGATTTGGGGGTATGTGCCGGGATTGCACACTCGCCTCCGAGCATGGACACGCCTGAACTAATCCGGAAAAAGCGCGACGGCTTGGTTCTGACCAAGGCGGAGATCTTCGACTTCGTCGAGCGCTATACCCGGGGCGAAATCCCCGACTATCAAGCCTCGGCCCTGCTGATGGCGGTCTATTTTCGCGGCATGGACCGGCGCGAAACAGCGGACCTGACGGAGGCGATGCTGCGATCGGGCCGGGTGCTCGACTTCTCTGCCTTGCCCGCGGCGAAGGTCGACAAACATTCCACGGGCGGCGTCGGTGACAAGACTTCTTTGATTATCGCCCCGGCCGCGGCCGCGTGCGGAGTCCTGGTGCCGATGATCTCCGGCCGTGGTCTGGGGCACACGGGCGGCACCTTGGACAAGTTGGATGCGATCCCCGGCTTCCGCCCCCGTTTGTCATCTCAGGAGTTTCACCGGGTGCTCGAGGCCTGTGGCCTCGCCTTTGGCGCAGCGACGGAGGAATTCGCTCCTGCCGATCGCAAGCTTTATGCCCTGCGCGACGTCACCGCCACGGTGGAGTCCATCCCGCTGATCACCGCCTCCATCATGAGCAAGAAATTGGCGGAGGGCATTGACGGCCTCGTGCTGGATGTTAAAACCGGTTCGGGGGCATTCATGCAAAAGTTGGAGAATGCCCGCGCGCTGGCAACCAGCTTGGTGAATACCGGCGTGGCGCATGGCAAGCGCGTTCACGCCTTGATCACCGACATGAGCCAACCGCTGGGAAATGCGGTGGGGAACGCTCTGGAAGTGATCGAGTCGGTGGAAACGCTGAAAGGCCGCGGCCCCCGCGATTTGGTGGAGCTCTGCCGCGAACTGACCGCCCACATGCTGGTGTTGGGAAACGTGACGAATTCTCTGGACGAGGCGCGCGCGCGGTATGATTCCGCCATCTCGAGCGGCCAGGCGCTGGAAAGGTTGGCGCGCGTGGTGGCGGAACAGGGAGGCAATCCGCGCGCTCTGGAGGACTACTCGCTCTTGCCCCAGGCCCAGTTCGAGGATTCCATCGTGGCGCCCGAGGACGGGTATATTGCCGGATTGGAAGCCCGTGTGATGGGTATGGCGTCGATGCTTCTGGGCGCGGGGCGTGAACGTTCAGACGCCACTATCGATCCCGCGGTGGGCTTGGTTTTCGAAAAGAAGGTGGGAGACGCGGTCCGCGCCGGCGAGCGGGTTTGCAGTCTCTATTCCAATGACCGCTCGCGCGTGCCCCGGGCGCTCGATATAATTCGCCAGGCGATTGCCATTTCCCCGGATCCGGTTTCTCCCCCGCCGTTGGTTTTGGAGCGCGTGCTGCAATGTCTATGACACGGTTAATTCCGCTACTCGGCATGCTGGTGATCCTGTCGGCGGCCGTCCTGCTTTCCAAGAACCGGAAGGCCATTCCCTGGCGCACGGTAGGCTGGGGGATGGGATTACAATTCCTCGTGGCGTTATTTGTGCTGCGCACGGGTTTGGGCTATTGGCTGATGTATCAGGTCTCGCAGGCGTTCGTGAATGTCCTGAATTGTTCGTTTGCCGGCTCGTCGTTCGTGTTCGGCGCGCTGGGGGAAAAACAAGGAAGCTTTGGGGTGGTCTTTGCTTTTCAAGCCTTGCCCATGATTATCTTCGTGGCTTCGCTGATGTCCATCCTTTACTACCTGCGCATCATCCCCATACTGGTCCTGTTGACCGGCAAGGCGATGCTCAAATTGCTGGGGACGAGCGGGGCCGAATCCCTGGAAGTCGCCGCCAGCATTCTGATGGGGCAGACGGAAGCGCCGCTGGTGATCCGGCCCTATCTGGCGGACCTGACGGAATCGGAGTTGATGACCATCATGACGGCGGGCATGGCCCATATCGCCGGTTCGGTGTTTGGCGCGTATGTGCTGTTCGGAGCGGAGGCGCGCCACCTGTTGACCGCGGTAGTGATGACCGCTCCCGGAACCATTGTGCTCTCCAAGATGCTGGTTCCGGAAACCGGTCATCCCAAAACCTCAGGCAACGTCGAACTCACGGAGGAAGGAAAGCCCATCAACCTTCTGGATGCCGCATCGCGCGGCGTTTCCGACGGCCTTCACCTGGCGCTGAACGTCGCCGCCATGCTGATGGCGTTTGTGGCGCTCATTTACCTGATCAACCTGGTCTTGGGCGGCTTTCACACCAGCCTTCAAACCCTGCTCGGTTATCCCCTGGCGCCGGTGGCATGGCTGCTGGGCGTTCCCTGGAAGGACGCCGCGACGGTGGGGAACTTGATGGGAACCAAAGTGGTGGTGAATGAGTTCGTGGCCTTTTCCATGCTCGGCCCGCTCAAGGGCCACATCGCCGAGCGCTCGTTTACCATTGCCACTTACGCTCTTTGCGGGTTCGCCAACTTCTCTTCCATCGGGATTCAAATCGGCGGCATCGGCGCCCTGGCTCCATCGCGGAAGCAAGACTTGGCCCGGCTGGGATTCCGGGCGCTCCTCGCGGGCACTTTAGCCAATTACCTGGCGGCGGCCATCGCCGGGCTGCTGCTGGCGTGAACGTAAGACGAAAATCGAAACTCGAAATTCGAAACTCGCCCCGTCATCGAATTTCGAGTTTCGAATTTCGATTTTCGCGTCACCTTGATTTCGGAAACCGCGGAAACGGTGAACATCATGGCTCGTCGCACATCACTTGACCGCTCGCCGCTCGCCGCACGGCTATGAAGAGGCGGAGCAAGCCGCTGAAGTACATTCGCTCTCGCGGCTTCGCGCCGCGCGTTGCCATCACTCTCGGTTCGGGATTGGATGAGGTCGTGGGCCGGATGCATGCGCAAGTAAAAATTCCCTACAATCTCATCCCCCATTTCCCCGGGACGACCGTGCAGGGGCACGGCGGCACCCTGCATCTGGGAAACTGGAAAGGTGTTCCCGTGGCCATTCTGGAAGGCCGCGTCCACTGTTACGAAGGTCATGCACCGGCCACCGTGGTGTTTCCCGTGCGCGCCCTGGCGCTGGCGGGGGTCGAGACCTTCATCTTGACCTGCGCCGCGGGTGGCATCGCCGCGAAATCAAAGCCCGGTGGCTTCATGGTTTTCTCCGACCACCTGCACCTGCAAGGAGTGAATCCTCTGGTGGGGGTTCACGACCCGCGCTGGGGAGCGCAATTCGTGGATTTGACCGAGGCCTACGATCCCCGCTTGCGCCGCATCACACGGAAAGCTGCGAGCAAGCTGCGCGTGCCGTGCTTCGAAGGCGTGTATGCTTCCTTGCTCGGACCCACGTATGAGACGCCGGCGGAAATTCGCGCCTTGCAGGGCATGGGCGCAGACGCGGTGGGAATGTCCACGGTGCCGGAAGTGATGGCGGCGCGACAATTGCAATGCCGCGTGCTGGCCATCGCCACGATTGCCAATCGCGCCGCGGGACTGGCGGGAAAGCCCTTGTCGCACGAAGAAGTGCTCGCCGCCGGGCGCGCCGCTTCGCGCCACCTCGCGGACCTTCTCGATGCGGTCCTGCCGCAATTATTGAGCGGCGCTCTCTGCGCGCCGACCGGCGGTCGGAGACCGCCGCTACCGCAATGGGGGTAACAGGTCATGAAACCCGAAGAACTCATCGCGCGCGCCGTGGAAGTGCGGGAGAATGCCTGCGCCGGCTACTCCCACTACAAAGTGGGGGCAGCATTGCTGGCCTCGAGCGGGAAGGTCTACACGGGGTGCAACGTCGAGAACTCCACTTACGGACTGACGGTATGCGCCGAACGCGTCGCGCTGTGGAAGGCCCTCTCGGAGGGCGAAAGGACGTTCACGCAAATTGCCGTGGTGACCTCCAGCGAGCCTCCGGCCTCACCCTGCGGCGCGTGCCGGCAACTCCTCTGGGAATACTGTGGCGACATCGAAGTCATTCTCGCCAACCTTCAAGGCTTCCGGAAAACCCTTCGGCTTGCGGAAATCTTTCCCCGTCCGTTTGATCAGAGTTCTCTCTGAGATGTGGGTAGCACAGCGGCGGAGAAGAGTAGCGCGGACCTGTTCTGTAGGTCCGCGGCTTTCCCTTGCTCATAGGGGGAAGAGCCGCGGACATACAGAACAGGTCCGTGCTACACCTGCTTCCAACCCCGCCGTGAGAAATCCGGCCTAAATCCCGCCGACAGGAGGCAAATTCTCGGGGTAACGGATTCTGGCGTAGCCCGGTTTAATAGCTGTATAGATGATTCGGATGCGCTCCGCGTAGGGGAGGAAAGAGCTTTTCATGGCATTGATGGTAATCTTTTCGAAGTCATCCAAGCCCAAGCCAAACGTGTCCATTGCCACCTGAAATTCGTTGCTCATGCTGGTGCGGCTCATCAGCCGATTGTCGGTGTTGAGCGTAACTCGGAACTGTTGTTGATAAAGCACTTTGAAGGGATGCTCGGCGATAGTAGGAATAGCGCCCGTGTGGACATTACTGGAAAGGCAGATTTCCAGGGGGATGCGCTTGTCGAGAACGTACTGCGCCAGCCCGCCTAACCTCACCCCCGCTCCGTCCGTCACCACGATATCGTCAATCAATCGCGTCCCGTGTCCGATGCGATGCGCCCCGCAATATTGGATGGCCTGCCAGATGGATTCCTTCCCATAGCCCTCACCGGCGTGGACGGTAATGTTGAAATTCTGGCGCTGGATGTAATGGAATGCGTCGACGTGTTTCTTGGGGGGATAGCCGCCCTCTTCACCCGCCAGATCAAATCCCACTACTCCGCGGTCGCGGAAATCCACGGCAAGTTCCGCTATTTCGAGCGATATTTTCATATTGCGCATGGCGCAGACGATCAAACCCGCTGGAATCTTGAAGTCTCTTCGCCCCCGCTCCAAGCCTTTGAGCACGGCCGAGACCACATCCATGTTGGTCAGCCCCTTCTTGGTGTGGAAAATGGGAGCAAAGCGCGTCTCAAAGTAGACCACGCCATCATCCTTCAGGTCCTCCACCTGTTCGTAGGCGACCCGCTCCAGCGCCTCAGGCGTCTGGGTTACCGCGATGGTATGAGCAAAGCCCTCGAGGTAGCCGGACAAGTCCCCCCGATAAGCTCCCTGATAGAACCAGTCCGCCAGCGCCGCCGCATCGGCCGTCGGCAGCTTGGTGTATTTGGCGTCCTTGGCCAACTCAAGGATGGTCTGCGGACGCATGGAGCCATCCATATGCTCGTGCAGCAGAACTTTGGGAAGAGCCTTTAGCGTGGACTTGTCCAGAAACATTAAGGGGTACCTCCACAGCCCTGTGGGGCAATGACCATTATATGTCATTACCCATTTGCGTTGGCTTCCAACCTAAACCGGGGTAACCTATGTTATCAGGCGACAGGGATCTTAACGTGGAATTCGTAACCGGACTCCAATGCGTTTTTTGCGGCGCGGCGTATTCGACGCGCGTTCCCTACACGTGTCCGGCGTGCGGAATCACCGGAATGCTTGACGTTCAATACGACTATCCGGCGATTGCCCAGCGCCTGACTCGCCGGAGCCTGGCCAAGCGCCCCGAATACTCGCACTGGCGATACCGCGAGTTGTTGCCCATCCGCAAGGATGCCGTGCTGCCGAGCCTTCAGGTGGGATGGACGCCGGTTGTACAAACCGCGTCTCTGGCGCGGCACATGGGCTTGAAGACTCTCTATCTCAAAGATGATGGACGCAATCCCACCGGCTCGTTGAAGGACCGTGCCAGCGCTGTGGGTGTGGTCAAGGCGCGCGAGAAACGTCAGAAGATTATCGCCTGCGCCAGCACCGGGAACGCGGCCTCCTCGCTGGCGGGCATGGCGGCGTCGCTGGGACTGCGGAGTGTCATCTTTGTGCCCGAGCGCGCGCCGGAACCCAAGGTCACGCAACTGTTGATTTTCGGCGCCACTGTTCTGCGCGTGCGGGGCAGTTACGAGGATGCGTTTCGGTTGAGCCAGAGGTCCTGCGAGCGCTGGGGTTGGTACAACCGCAACAGCGCCGTCAATCCCTATTTGGTCGAGGGCAAGAAGACGGTGGGGCTGGAAATCTGCGAGCAGCTTGGTTGGAAACTTCCTGATTGGGTGGCTGTTTCGGTGGGCGACGGCTGCACCATCGCCGGCGTGTGGAAGGCTTTCCACGAAATGAAGATGCTGGGACTCGTCGACCGCACTCCCAAAATGCTGGGCGTGCAGGCGGCAGGCGCCGCACCGGTGACCGCAGCTTTCCGCAGCGGCGAACCGCTGAAGCCCATCGAGCCGCAAACCATTGCCGACAGCATCGCGGTGGGTGTGCCCCGCAACTGGAAAAAGGCGGTGCTCGCCATTCAAGCCTCCGGCGGAACCATGATCAATGTGCAGGATGAGGAAATTCTCGAAGCCATGCGCATGCGCCGGCCGCTTGACTGGCATCTTCGCCGAACCCGCCGCGGCCACAGCGGTGGCCGGCGTGCGCCGCGCCGTGGAAGAGGGAATCATTGCACCCAAGGCGAGCGTTCTCGCCGTGGTTACCGGCAACGGGCTGAAAGACATTCGGAGCGCCCAGTCCGCGGTCACGAAACCCTTTGAAATATCGCCGGATGGGGCCGGGCTGGATGACATCCTAAAAGACCAGCACCTTGTACCCTAGGGTTTGATGGTACAGTCCCGTCACAAAACAGCCGGTTTATGTTATTTTAGCCACATGAATTCTATTTCACTCCACTCAGTCCGTAACCGTGCCGGTGCGGGCATGCTCGCCGTGCTCATGCTGGTTTTTGGCTTTTCCCTTGCCGGGGCCCAGGAAGCGAAGCCTGCGCCTCCGCCGGCTCCTGCCGAGGCGAAGGATAAAGATAAAGCCGCCGACAAGGAAGCTCCGCTGCCCGCCGGACGCGCATGTGGCCGCAGAGCATTCAACTCGATGGCAAACCGCTCCACTACACGGTGACGGTGGGCACGCTGCCGGTCAACGACAGACGGCAAGAAGATCGGCGAGGTGGTCTTTACCGCGTACACCGTCGAGGGCCAGGACCGGCCGGTCACCTTCGCGCTGAATGGCGGTCCGGGCGCGGCTTCCGTCTATCTGAATTTCGGCGCCATCGGCCCCAAGCACATCGAGTTCGGCGTGGAGGGAGACAGCCCGTCCGATCCGGCGAAGTTAACCGACAATCCGGGCACGTGGCTGGATTTCACCGACCTGGTGTTCATCGATCCGATCGGCACCGGTTACAGCCGATCGCTGGTTTCGGCGGACGAGAGCAAGAAGCAGTTTTACAGTACCGACGCCGACATTCATTACCTCTCGCGCATCATTTACGACTGGCTGGTGGCGAACGGGCGCATGAGCTCGCGAAAATATCTGGTGGGAGAGAGCTACGGCGGCTATCGCGGCCCGCGGATCACCCATTACCTGCAAACGCAGCTCGGCGTGGCGATGAACGGCGTGGTGCTGGTCTCGCCGTACCTGAATCCGGCGCTGGATGACAACGGCGACGTCTCTCCCGTTCCCGTGGATGCTGACGCTGCCATCGATTACGGCGGCGCACCTGGAGCGCGAGCACAAGCTGACGCCGGAAGCGATGGCGCCGGTGATTGCCTACACGCGCGGCGAGTATGCCACCGACCTGCTGAAAGGCCGCTCCGACCCGGAGGCGACGCCGCGGATCGTGAAACGCGTGACCGAGATGACCGGCCTGGAAGAGGAGTTTGTGCGGCGGGCCGGCGGCCGGTTGGAGACCGGCGCCTATCTGCGCGAGGTCTTCCGCGAGAGCGGCAAGATCGGCAGCGTGTACGACTCGAATGTGACCGGGTATGACCCGTTTCCCTTCGCTCCGGAGCAGCGCACCAACGATCCGATGCTGGAGAGCATCATCGCGCCGACCACTACGGCGATGGTGGATTTTGTGACGCGCGTCGTGGGCTGGAAGACGGACGCGCGCTACAACGCGCTCAACTACGAGGTGGGCTCCCAGTGGGATCACGACAGCCGCGCCCTGCGCACGGGCGCGGTGCCCGATCTGAGGCAGGCGGTGGCGGCCGACCCGAAGTTGCGCGTCATCATTGCGCACGGCTGGAACGACCTCTCGTGCCCTTTCATGGGCTCGGTGCTGACGGTGGACCAGATGCCGGTGATGGGCGATCCGACGCGCGTCGCCGTGCGCGAGTATCCCGGCGGCCACATGTTCTACAGCCGTCCGGGCAGCCAGGCGGCCTTGCGCAAAGACGTGCAGGCGATGGTCGGCAAACACTGACGCTGTTTCAGGAGACCGGGTAGCGCAGCGCGGCAAAGCGGCAAAGGAAAGTCAAAAGGCAAAGTGCAAAAGGCAAAAGTCAAAAAGAAGCAAGATAGCGCACGAACCCTGGCTGAGCGCCTTAAGGGTGTCATTGGGACCGTGCACGGCGGGCCTCCCGACTGGGCGAAGAATCACGATCATTACATTCATGGGATACTCAAGAAGTGAAGCCTTTATTCCCGACTGTATTTCTTTCGTTGTAATGCGACAGCAGGGCATCACCCAGGCTCTCACCGGTGATCATCACTTTGAACAAGCGGGCTTCACGGCTCTCCTCAAGTAACAAAAGGGATGTAGTGCAGACCCGCTGTTTGGGTCTGCGACGCGGAATCGAAGAAAAGCTGAGGACATAGATTACAGGTCCGCGCTGCGCACTTGGGTTATTGAGTGCCTTGCGTTTTATCGCCTTTGGATGAAAATGTTCTCCGTGGCTGACTCTAAAAAGCAAAACAACCTCACGCCAAGGCGCCAAGGTGCAGAGAGATTCAATCTAAAATTCAAAATGGCTCGATGATCCAATGACCAAATCACTCAATCTCAGTGTCTCTACGGTATAATCAGCCATGACCAAGCCTGAACCCGCTAAACCATCCCTGCTCATCCGCGACATCCACACGGTGATTACGATGGATGCGCACGACACCGTTCTGCGCGGCGGATTCATTTACGCCGAGGGCGGGGAAATCAAGCAAATGGGCAAGCGTCCACCCGCGAGGCTGCGCGCCGACCGCACGATCAGCGCTCGATATGCGGTGGCCCTGCCGGGATTGATCAACACCCACCACCATCTCTGCCAAACGCTGACGCGCGCCTGCGCCGCCGCCGCCGACATGGAACTCTTCGACTGGCTTCGCACGCTTTATCCCCTGTGGGCGCGCCTGGATGAAGAATCCATGCATGTGGCCGCCTTGGTGGGTATGGCGGAATTGCTGCTCTCCGGCTGCACGACGACCACGGACCATCATTATCTCTTTCCCCGCGGCCAAACGAAACTGATCGATGCGGAAATTGCCGCCGCGCGCAAAATCGGCATGCGCTTTCATCCCACGCGGGGAAGCATGAGCCGTGGGCAAAAGCAAGGGAGGCCTGCCGCCGGATTCCGTGGTGCAGAGCGAAGACGAAATCCTGGAGGATTGCGAGCGGGTGATTCAGAAATATCACGACCCCGCGCCGGGCTCGATGCTGCGGATTGGGCTCGCGCCCTGCTCGCCGTTCTCCGTGTCGGAAGAACTGATGCGCCAAACCGCCGCGATGGCCGAGCGCCACCAGGTGCGGATGCACACCCATCTTGCGGAGACTCGTGACGAGCAGGACTATTGCCTGAAGCATTTCGGCAAACGCCCCCTGGATTTTATGGCGGACGTGGGCTGGCTGGGTGAGACCACCTGGGTGGCGCACGGGATCCATTTCAATTCCCGCGAGGTCAAACGCCTGGGACGCGCCCGCGTGGGGGTCGCGCATTGCCCCAGTTCCAACATGCGGCTGGGTTCCGGCATTGCTCCGGCGCTGGCGCTCGGCCGCGCCGGCTCGCCGGTGGGCCTGGGGGTTGACGGCAGCGCCTCCAATGACAGTTCCCACATGCTGGCGGAAGCGCGCCAGGCTTTGTTGCTCAATCGCCTGGCGCATGGCGCCGCGGCGCTCAAAGCCAGCGAGGCGCTGCGCATGGCGACGCGTGGGAGGCGCCGCGTGTCTCGGCCGCGATGACATTGGCAGTCTCGCCGCGGGCAAGCGCGCGGACATCGCTCTGTTCGACCTCCGCGACGTGGGTTACAGCGGGGCTGAAGACGTGGCGGCGGCCCTGGTGCTCTGCGCTCCCACTCGCGTGGAAACCCTGATCGTGGAAGGGCGCGTGGTGGTGGAAAACCACGAGCTCAGGACCGTCGCGCTGGCCCCCGTCCTCGCCCGCCATCGCCGCTTTGCCGCCAAAATGGTTGGAAGCCCACCACTACTTTGATATACTTCGACGCTTTAGCGCAAGTGACGAGTGACGAGTGACAAGTGACGAGTGACAAGTGACGAGCAAGAAAAGAATGGAGTGGCCTCTTGCTAGTTGTCCGTCACTCGTTTCTACGGATTGATCTGTGAAAGGTGACGAGTGACGAACAAAAACGAATGAAGGGGGTTTTTTTGCCCGTCACTTGTCACTCGTCACTTGTCACTGCTCTTGACCGCCATGTTTGACCACATTGAGTGTTTCTACCGGCCCACCACCCTTCGCGAAGCGTTGCTGTTGCTCCGCAAGGTGGGGAAGCACGGACGGATTGTGGCGGGCGCGACGGACATCGTCACGCAGGCCGACCGGTCAACTCGCTTCCTCGTCGACATCACTCGTCTGGGCTTGAATTATGTCCGGGGAAATAGCAGGGGATGCGCTGATCGGCGCCACCACGACGATGGCGGCGCTCGAACATTCGCCGGTAATTCGCGCCCTCGCCGGCGGCATTCTGGCCAAGGCTGCCTCCACGTGCGGCTCGATTCAAAACCGCAACATGGCGACCGTGGGAGGCAACCTGGCGAACGCCTCTCCCGCTGCGGATACGGCGGTCGTGCTTCTGGCGCTCGACGCCCAGGTGGTGGTGGCCAGTTCGCGCCGCAAGCGCCAAATTGCGCTGGCCGAATTCTACTCTGGCCCGCACCAGACCGTCTTAAATGGCGAGTTGCTGGAGGAAATCGATCATCCCCGCTTTGCCCAGCGGCGGGCGCCTGGGTTGGTCATTTCAAAAGCTCGGACGCACGGAGACGGACATTTCCCTGGTGAACGTGGCAGCGGGATTACAGACTGACGCCCGCGGGCGCATCAAGTGGGCGCGCCTCGCTCTGGGAGCGGTGGGACCCACTCCGCTGCGAGTCGCGGAAGGCGGAAGAACTGCTGCTGGGGAACACCTTAACGAAGACCTGCTGACGCGTGCGGGTGAAGCGGTAATGACGAGAGGTCAGCCCCATCAGCGACAGCCGGGCCTCCGCCGAGTACCGCCGCGAGATGAGCGCGGTGCTGGCGCGGCGAGCTTTGCGCGAGTGCGCTGCCCAAGCTGGGTGCAAGTTATAAGACGTAGGGGCACGCCATGGCGTGCCCCTACCTCGGACCCCGACTTCATTGTATGAACAGTATGCAACTGAACCTCCCGGTGAACGGCGAATCGAAGCACTGGACCATCGCGCCCGGCGACCTCCTGCTGGATGTGTTGCGCCGCGAGGGTTATTTCGGCGTGAAGCGAGGCTGTGAATCGGGTGAGTGCGGCGCCTGCACGGTTTTGGTGAACGGCAAACCCATTAATTCCTGCTTGATGTTCGCGGCGCAAGCGGAGGGGTGCGAGGTCCTGACCATCGAAGGCGTTGAGCAGGGCGGAAAATTGGATCCCCTTCAGGAAGCATTTTTGGAATACGGCGCCGTGCAATGCGGGTATTGCACGCCTGGAATGATTTTGAGCGCCAAAGCACTGCTGGCGGAGCACCCCGATCCCACGGAAGCGGAAGTGCGGGAAGCGCTGGCGGGAAACTTTCTGCCGATGCACGGGCTACCTCAAGCCGGTGGAAGCGGTCCTGGCGGCGGCGCGAGTTTACCGCGCGCAGCAGCGAAGCCAGAAGCGGAAAGAACAAGTCAAAAGGCAAAACGCAAAAGGCAAAAGTCAAAGCCGTAGGAAGGACGATAAAATTTCTGCGATGAGGTTCCATGCGATTTTATTCCTTCCAGGTCATCATCGTGAAAGAACCCGAGGACGAGGGCTACTTCGCTTACAGCCCGACTGTTGCCGGTTGCTTTTCGAACGGCAAGACCATTGAAGAGGCGCAGGCGGAACATTTGGGAAGCCGTCGAACAACATATGGCCAGCCTGATTGAACATGGCCAGCGTGTTCCTCAAGATGACGGCTTCACAATGAGGAGTTGACGCTTGGGGTTCCCGAATGAGCCGCATGCCGCAGGTAACGGCGCTTGAACTCGTCCGATTTTTGAAAGGCCAAGGATTTGCCCAAGACCGTCAATCGGGAAGCCATCTGACGCTTTGGCACGAAGAGCGCAAGGTTACGCTAACCGTTCCTTTCGATACCGGGTGTGACGTTGGCCGGGGTTTGGCGCGGCAGATTTTGAAAGATGCCGGTTTCAGCGTTGAAGATTATCTCCGGCTCCGATAGGCGATTTGGCGACGGGAATCGTCTTGGCAATTGTCACGTATGAGAGCGCCGAGGGGTACTTACTTTTGCCTTTTGACATTTGCGTTTTGCCTTTTGACTTGTTCTTCTCTCCGTTGCGAACAGTTAGAGCGGGAGCAATGATTCGATGAGTACGAAGCATTCCATCGTCGGCAAGAACCTTCGCAAGGTGGACGGGTTCAAGCTCGTCACCGGCCGCCCGGCGTTCACCGACGATATTCACATTCCCGGAATGCTCTACGGCAAGATTCTTCCCAGCCCGCACGCGCACGCGCGCATCAAGCGGATTGACACACGCAAAGCCAAAGCGCTTCCGGGCGTGCACGCCGTCCTGACCTACAAGGATGTTCCGCGCGTGCCCCACACCACCGCCGGTCAAAGCTGGCCGGAGCCTTCGCCTTACGACACCTATCTGCTCGACTCGAAGATGCGCTTGGTGGGCGATCGCGTGGCGGCCGTCGCGGCGGAGAGCCGCGCCATCGCCGAAGAGGCGCTGCGGCTGATTGAAGTCGAGTACGAAGTTCTGCCTGCCATCCTGGAAATTGAGCAGGCCATGGCCGACGGCGCGCCGGTGATTCATGATGAGCCGGATTCCACGGGCATCCACGACGCCCAGCACAACCTTGCCGGATATATTCTGAAAGAAATCGGCAACGTGGAAGACGGATTCCGCGAGTCTGACCTGGTTATCGAGCGCGAATTCCGCACCCAGCGCCAGCAGCATTGCCCGCTCGAACCGCACGTGACCATCAGTTGGCTGGACTCCGACGACCGCCTGGTGATCCGCAGCAGCACGCAGGTGCCCTATCACACTCGCCGCCAGGTGGCGATGATTCTTCAGATCCCCGTGCAGCGGGTGCACGTGGTCAAACCCCGCATTGGGGGCGGCTTCGGCGGCAAGCAGGAAATGCTGCTGGAAGACATCTGCGGAGCGCTCGCCCTGGCCACCCGCCGGCCGGTGAAAATCGAATACACGCGCGAAGAAGAGTTCTACATGGCGCGCAGCCGGCATCCGCAAATTCTGAACATCAAGATGGGCGTGAAGCGCGATGGAACGCTGATGGCCAACAAGATGACGGTCCTCGCCACCACCGGCGCATACGGCAGCCACGCCAACACCGTTCAGGGAAATACGGGCAGCAAGGTTCTCCCCATTTATCGCACTCCCAACATGCGGTTTGAGTGCCACGTCGTTTACACCAACACTCCGGTGGCGGGCGCGTTCCGCGGGTACGGGTGCCCGCAGGGTTACTTCGCCCAGGAATCGGTGATGGACGAGATTGCGTACACGTTGGGAATGGATCCCGTCGAACTGCGCAAGAAAAACATGATCCGGCTCGGCGATATTGACGAACTCTCCGCCCAGCTCGGCGAGGGGCGCAAGGGCCTGCCGCGGCACATTCGAAGCTGCGGCCTGCCGGAATGCCTGGAGCGCGGCGCGGCGGCCATCGATTGGGTGCGCAAGCGTGAGGAATACTCTGTAGCGTCGATCTCCGAGCGGCGCTCCGGCCGGCCGAGACCGCCGCTACAAGCTCCCGGCCACCTGCGGCGCGGCGTGGGTGTGGCCTGCTCGATGCAGGGCAGCGGCATTGCCGGCGTCGATTGGGCCGCGGCCTTGCTGAAGCTCAATGAAGACGGCTCCTTCAATCTGCAAGTGGGCGCGGCGGACCTGGGGACGGGGGCGGACACGGTCCTGGCGCAAATCGCGGCGGAAACGTTGGGCGTCACCCTGGACAAGATGATTGTCTGCTCCGGCGACACCGACTTTACGCCCTTCGACGTCGGCGCCTACGCTTCCAGCACCACGATCATCTCCGGCGGCGCGGTGAAGAAGGCGTCGGAGAAGGTGCGCGACCACCTGCTGCGCCTCGCTTCCAAGATGCTGGATGTCCCGGTGGATAACCTGACCTGCCGCGACAATCAGGTGGTGACCAAGTGTGAGTGCGAGAAGTCGGTGAGCATGGAAGATCTGGCTCACTACGCGATGTACAAGGAAAAAGTGCAGGTGATGGAAAACGCCTCGCACTGGAATACCGACAGCCCGCCGCCCTTCTGCGCGCAGTTCGCGGAGGTGGAAGTGGATACGGAAACCGGCCACATTCGCGTGATTCACCTGGTGACCGCGGTGGACCTCGGCGTGGCCATCAATCCCATGCAGGCGGAGGGGCAGAGCGAAGGCGCCGTGGCGCAAAGCCTGGGGTATGCGCTGACAGAGGAGATGGTGCTCGATGCCTCCGGCCGCGTGATCAATCCTTCCTTCCTCGACTACAAGATGCTGACGGCGAAAGATATGCCCAAGCTCACGACGATTCTGGTGGAGACCGAGGAGCCCCTGGGACCTTACGGAGCCAAGTCGATCTCCGAAATCCCCATCAATGCCCCGGCGCCGGCGGTGGCCAACGCCGTCTTCCATGCCATCGGAGTGCGCTTCCACAAGCTCCCCATCCGGCCGGAAGATGTGTTGCGGGCTTTGCGCGAGAAGGAAGGACGAAGCACAGAGACCGGGTTTTCGAAGACCTTAGCGTCTAGCGCCTTTGCGAGAAAATGTTCTACTTGAGTTGCTACGCTTCTCTCTGAAGGAAAACAATCTCACGCCAAGCCGCGCAAAGACGGAAAGGCTGCCAAACATATGATCAACGCACCTGAAACAATTCTCCATAATCGCGAGCGCATCGCGGCCCTGGCCCAATCCTACGAAGGCGGAGATGGTCGCCTTTCTGCGCGATCTGGTTGCCATTCCCGCCGAGAGCAGCCATGAAAAGCCGGTTATCGAGCGCATCCAGCGGGAAATGGAAAAGGTGGGCTTCGATGAGATTCGCACCGATCCCATGGGCAACATACTCGGGCGCATCGGCTCCGGCAAGAAAATCATTATGATGGACTCGCACACCGACGCGGTGGGCGTGGGCGATCCGAAGGAATGGGCCTGGGATCCCTACAAGGGCAAAGTTGAAGATGGCTTCATCTACGGGCGCGCCTCAAGCGACCAACGCGGCGGAATGGCCAGCCTGGTTTACGCGGGGAAGATCATCAAGGAACTCGGCCTCTCGGGAGATTACACGCTTTACGTGGTGGGCTCCGTGCAGGAGGAAGACTGCGACGGCCTCGCATGGCTCTATATCCTGAAAGAGGATGGCATCCCCGCGGATTGCGTGGTGCTGACCGAGCCCACCAATCTGCAAGTTTACCGGGGCCAGCGCGGACGGATGGAGATTGAGGTGCATTTCCGCGGACGGTCGTGCCATGCCAGCGCGCCGGAACGCGGTGACAATCCGATTTATAAAATGACGCCCCTGGTGCGGGAGATTGAAGCTCTGAACACCCGCCTGCGCGACGATGCGTTTCTGGGCAAGGGAACGATTGCGGTGACGGACATCCGCTCCATGTCGCCCTCGATGTGCGCGGTGCCCGGGGCCTGCTCCATCCACCTGGACCGGCGCCTGACCACGGGCGATACCAAGGAAAGCGCGGTGGCGGAGGTGAAGGCTCTGGCGGGCGCGCAGGGCGCTGAGGTGGAAATCCTGAACTACGAAGTGCCCAGCTATACGGGGCTCCGCTACCCGATGGAGAAGTACTATCCCACCTGGGTGCTGGAGGAGAATCATCCGCTGGTGCAGGCGGGCGTCAGCGCCTATGCGGCCTTGCACGGCAAGCCGCCGGTGGTCGACAAGTGGACGTTCAGCACCAACGGTGTCGGCTCCATGGGATTGATGGGCGTGCCCACCATCGGCTTTGGGCCGGGCGAAGAGGATGTGGCGCACAGCGTCTTGGAACGCGTGCCCATTCGCCACTTGGTGGAAGCCGCCAAGTTTTACGCGGCGTTTCCGCTGACTTACTGCCACATAACAGAAACCAATTGATCAATGCATTCGCAAGTCCGTTTTCAGTTTATTGCGTTAGTGCTACCCTCGGTTATCAGTACGGCGAGCGTGGATATGGGTCAGGTCAACATCCCGATTCCGAAAGGGCGCATCCGCGATTTCTGTCGCAGATGGAAAATCGCTGAACTGTCACTTTTTGGCTCGGCCCTTCGGGATGATTTCCGCGCCGATAGCGATGTGGACTTAGTGGTCACTTTCGCTAAGGAAGCCCAATGGAGTCTTTACGATTGGGTGGACATGATTGCTGAGCTGCGCGAGATATTCGGTCGTGACGTGGACCTGCTCTCAAGTCAGTCACTCCGCAATCCTTTCCGCCGACACGAAATCCTCAAGACCCGCGAGACCCTGTATGCAGCCTGAATCGAAAGACGCCGGCATACTTGTGGGATATGCTGGACGCTGCGCGCGCCGTCCAGAGTTTTGTCACATCCCGGTCATTTGAGGATTACGGAAATGACAGAATGCTTCGCGGGGCGGTTGAAAGGCACATTGAGATCATCGGCGAAGCTGCGAACCGGGTTTCCCGGGGCTTTCAAGCCGCTCACCCTGAAATCCCCTGGCGGCAAATTATCGCACAACGCAACGTTCTGACGCACGAGTATGGGGAAGTTGATGACGGCTTGATCTGGAGAGTGGTTACGGCCAGAATCCCCGAGTTGATCAGCCAGCTCGAACGAATAATGCCACCCCTACCGTCGGAAAACAGATAAGTGCGGCCCTGAAAGGCAGCGCTAAACGCAGCAATAGTGCCGACGTAAAGCGCTGGTAGTTGCTAGCCACTAATCACTATCCACTTTCCTACTATGGCTGAACTTTTTCCTATTCCACTTCCCCTTCTCCTGCGTCGTGCCTTTCTTGAGTACGAGCGGGAAGGGAAAATCTTCGACCTGCCGAAGGCCAAATTTTTCCGCGGCCTTCCCGGCCTTGACACCTCTGTCCGCTTCCATGGCCATGCCGCCTCCACGCCGCTGGGGCCGGCCGCCGGGCCCCACGATCAATTGGCGCAGAACATCGTGCTTTCGTGGCTGGGCGGCTCGCGCATTATCGAGCTGAAGACGGTGCAAATTCTCGATGAGCTGAAAATCCCCCGCCCCTGCATCGACATCATCAACGTCGGTTACAACGTGGAATGGTCGCAGGAGTTGCGCCTGGAGCAGTCGCTGCGCGAGTACGTGGGCGCGGCGATGTTCATCGAGATTCTGAAGGCCTCGAAGCTCCTGGGCGAGGATTTCCCCGGCGATTGGGGCGACACCATCTTCGACATGAGCGTGGGTTACGACCTGAAAGGGATCAGCTCACCGCGCGTGCGGGCGTGGATGGAGCGGATGATGGACGCGACGAGCCATCGTGAACGAATTGCGCTCGACGCTCACCGGACCCTGGGCGCGCTATCGCGATTTGCCGTTTCCCACGCGCATCAGCGACACCCTCACGCTCTCCACGTTTCACGGCTGTCCCGCCGGTGAAATCGAAGGCATCGTCAGTTTTCTGCTGACGGAGATGGACCTGAACGTCTGCGTCAAGCTGAATCCCACGCTGCTCGGGAAGGCGCACGTGGAGCACCTGCTGCACGACGTGCTCGGTTACCACGACCTGCTGGTGACGCAGGAAGCTTTTGACAAGGACCTGCAATGGGCCGAGGCGATGGAGATGATCCCGCGCCTGGACCGGCTGGCGCGCTCGCGCGGCAAGCGCCTGGCGGTGAAGTTCAGCAACACGCTGGTGGTGAAAAATCATCGCACCTTCTTCACCGATGAAGTCATGTACATGTCAGGCGCGCCGCTGCACGTTCTCACGCTGAATCTGGTGCAAAAGTTTCGCGAGCACATGGGCGCGATCGATTCCCATTTCCTTTTCCGCCGGACTCGACTCCAACAACATGGCGGATTGCGTGGCCATGAATTTCATTCCCGTGACCACCTGCACGGATTTGCTTCGGCCCGGCGGCTACGCGCGACTGATTCGCTACATGGAAAAGCTGGGCGAGAAAATGCGAGCGGTGGAGGCAACTCGCATTGCGGATTTTGTGATCCACCATTGTGGACAAAGGGCCAATGCCCAGGAAAGGGTGATAAAGGGGAGCGCGGATTCGCTGCGCGGGCAATTTGTCGGTGCCGAATCGGGACAAATTGCCCGCGTCAAAGCGTGGCTGGAAACGGACGTTTTGTCGACCTTGATGCCCTGTGGAGCGACGCAGGGTAGCGTGCCCCTCCGCGATTTATGCCAGCAGATTGCCGCCAGGTTTGAGGAGAAAGCCGCCGATTTTCCCCTCGCCATGGTGGACTCGCTGCGCGAAACCATCTCTGGGCTAGAGCAAGCTCTGGTGGACGCGGCGGGTGTGCTCAACACTCCCATCCTGGTCAAGGAAGCGACGGAAAATCCGCGTTACGCTTGGGAACGCAACCAGGGCGTGCCGCGCAAGATCGGGTCTAAGCTCTGGCTCTACGACTGCATCAACTGTGACAAGTGCGTGCCCGTCTGCCCCAACGTGGCCAATTTTGTTTATGAGACTACGGCGGTGGATATTGCCTACGACAACTTTGAGTTCACGCCCGAGGGGCCGCCGCAACGCGTGCCGGGAGGCGTTTTCAAGGTGGCGAAGGCGCATCAACTGGCCAATTACGCCGACGCCTGCAACGATTGCGGAAACTGCGACGTGTTTTGCCCCGAGGACGGCGGCCCCTACATCGAGAAGCCGCGCTTTTTCGGCAGCCTCGAAACCTACCGGAAATATGCGGGCCGCAACGGCTTTTACATCGATTTCGAAGGCGACCAGACCACCATCTACGGCACCATCGCGGGCGCGGCTTATCGGTTGAGCCTGAACCCGCTCATCGACCGCGCCTGGTTTGAGGATCGGGAGCCTCGAGTGGAAATCCGGCCCAGCAGCGGCGAACTTGTGAGATGGAAGCTAAAGCCCGCGACATCGGCGCACCACATTGTAGACATGCGGCCGTATTTGCAGCTCAAACTGCTCGCGGAATCCATCCGCAACCCCCAGCACGTAAATTTTGCCAACGTCGAGGCATTAATCTGGTGACTGGTTCAGGAAGCAAATTCGATCCGGCACTTTTGCGAGCCAGATGGGTGCTCGGCGGGCTAAGCGCCGAAGAGTTGATCGATCAGGCGGTTTTAGCCTTGCAGCAGGGCTTCGGCGGAACCGCATTGGAACAACTTGCTGGGTTGGTGCGTCCGGCCCAACGCGATCTGGGAAATCTCCCGGAGAGAGCATTTGCTGAAATGGGCCTTGAGCCGATCAATAAGGATCAAGCTGTGACTCTCGTGATCGCTCGCCGAGAACTATCCACTTGCGACACGATCTCCACGCTTCTAAATGCATTCCCGAACTTCTCGGGGCGCTGGAGGAGGCATGTTGCATCCTGGGGCGGCAAACCAGCCGGTTCCTATAACGACATGGCCGAGTTTGTTTACTTCACAGTCGAAGAGCTCTACGAAAGAGGAAATATCGAGCAAACACGCCGCGTCTTCCAAGTGCTAGAGGAGTTCCTCGTAGCGGGAGATCAAGAAATTAGAGATGTGATTGGCCTAGGCTTCTTCGAGAGCCTGAGGAATATTGCGGCTTGGCGACCGTATGGCAATAAACCTTTTGAGGAGTTCATGGGGCCGACGTCCATCCAGGTCTGGAGGGAGATCGCGCAACAGTGGGCGGGAAATCCAGCTTGGTGGAGGTTATTCGTGCAGAGCGCCAACGCCACTAAAACCATATGGGAGTTGCGGAGCAGCATTATGGAGTTGGCATTGAAGCGGATGAAAGGACAAGAGAGATGAGACGCGAAAACAAGGGATCATCCTTTGACGGCTGGCTAAAAGAAGAGGGCATCTACGAGGAAGTCAGCGCCGCTGCCATCAAGCGGGTTCTGGCCCGGCAGATCGAACATGCCATGAAGGAAAAACGGTTGTCCAAGGCCGAGGTGGCGCGCCGGATGCAAACCAGCCGGGCCGCTCTGGATCGTTTGCTTGATGCTCAGAATGGCTCGGTGACGCTCAACACCTTGTACAGGGCGGCGGCAGCGGTCGGGCGGCAGGTGCGTCTGGAGCTTGTCTGACGGCCGAGTGCCGGGGAACTCGAAATTCGAGAATCGAAACTCGAAATTCAGTACCCAGCTCGCGAGTTTCAAATTTCGAGTTTCGGCCTCTCTTAACGCTCAAAACCTCGTACAAGGAGTCCAATAGTGTTCACCCAGCAAGCTCTTTTCCAAGGCAAGGATTACATCACCACGCAGGAGTGGACGGAGGCCGAGATTGAAACCCTGCTGGAAGTTTCCGCCGATCTCAAGCGGAAATTCAAGAACCGCATTCCCCACCGCCACCTGCCGGACAAAACGATTTTCCTGCTCTTTTTCGATAAGTCCACGCGCACGCGAAATTCCTTCGAAGCGGGCATCACGCAACTGGGCGGCCACGCGCATTTCCTGACGGCCGACGTGATGCAGGTGTCGCACGGAGAGAGCCCCAAGGACACGGGCATTATCCTTTCGAGTTACGGGCACGGCATCGCCATCCGGCACGATTTGATTCCCGGGGAAGGGAACAAGTACATCCGCGAGGTGGCGCGCTGGGCGAACGCGCCGGTGATCAACATGCAATGCGATGTCGACCATCCCTGCCAAACCCTGGCGGACCTGATGACGATTCGCGAAAAGCTCGGCAAGAATTTGCGCGGGCGCAAGCTGGCGGTAACCTGGGCGTACGCACCCAGTTACGCCAAGCCCCTCTCCGTGCCGCAGGGACTGATCATGCTGATGCCGCGGTTTGGCCTGGATGTGGTGCTGGCGAATCCTCCCGAATACGCGCTGATGCCGGAAACGCTGGAGGCGGCGCGCGAAAACGCGCAGCAGGCGGGCGTGAAGTTCGAAGTGGTGGACAGCATGGATGAGGCCTTCCGCGACGCCGACATCGTCATCCCCAAGAGTTGGGGCTGCCTCGACACCATGGGGACGAAACCGGAGGAATCCCTGCGCATCGCCAAGCAGTATCGCCACTGGATTTGCGACGCGGCGAAGATGGAGTTGACGCGCCACGATTCGCTCTACATGCATCCCCTCCCCGCCGACCGCGGCAACGAGGTGACGGACGAGATCATTGACGGCCTCCACTCCGTGGTTTTTACCGAGGCGGAGAATCGCCTGCACACGGCGAAGGCGATTATGGCGTTGACGATGGCCGATGAGCCTGTTGCCTACGAGGTTGCCGAGTGAGCGGAGCGCAAGGCAGTAGGGGAATGCCGCCGAATTCGAACAAAAAAGCTCGCGCACCTGCAAATTATTAAGGAATCAATCGAATCTTGAGTTTTGATTCAGGTCTTACCGGCTTCTCGGGCATCGCGCGGCTGTCGTAACTTGAGGTGCCCGCTATTTCTTCAAAACTGCACGATAGACAGGCCGGGGATTAAGCGGAAATGGCGGACGTTGTGTGTAGCAACCGAGTAGCCCAGGTGCAATGCGGTCGCGCCAATCAGTAAGTCTTCGAACGAGATCCGCACGCCCTTAGCCTCTTCCTGGCCTTCGATTTTGCCTACCAGTCGGACCACTTCAAGGGTCACGGGGTACAGGGGCACGTCCCGGCATAGTTCTTCGATAAACTCCAGCCGCCGCCGCTGCCGGGCCTCGGACCCCGCGCGGTAAGCGCCATGAAGGAGTTCTGCGATGGTTACTACTGAGAGCCCTGTATCGACTTCACCCTGAGCCGCACGTACATCGGTCAGTATCTGCCGAACGGTCCGCCCCGCTCGCTCGGCCGCAATCACAATGCTGGAATCAAGAATCACTCCCACGCAGGCGGCTTCCATGGTTGGCGGTTATCGATAATGTCTGCGACGTCGGTGGCGAAGTCCGGGTCGAGAGTGGGTTCAGAGCCGCGTTCTTTCGCGTGCGCCTCGGCGAGGGCGATGCACTCCGAGATGCTGCAGCGCGTCGGCTCGACCGCGCGCACCACGGCCACGGGTCGCTCATCGTGCTCGATTACCACTTCGGCGCCCGAGCGCACCTCGTCCAGCAGCGATCCAAAATCGACCACCGCCTCGGTATCTGAGACGCGGATCACACGGTTACCCATAACCATATTATACACATCTTTCCTGGCTTGGCCTAGCTGTCGATCAATGCGAGGCTTCGCGTGCCAACGGCCACGTGGGCGTTTCTGAATATTGTTCCTCGCTGACCCCGCCCCCTGTTGAATCTTTCAATATATGGTGATAATCATTCTGTGTGGCCGCGCTCCATGAACGCCGACCGGCAGTATCGCTCTCCGATCGACGATTCGGCGGTCGGAGACCGCCGCTACAAGTCGCGACGTGCCTTATGATCATCCGCAACGCTCGCGTGCTCACTTTCGATTCCGCCAACCGCGTCCTCGATTCCGGCGCGGTGGAGATCCTTCCCGACGGCTCGATCGGGCAGGTCACGGAAACCCTGGCTGGCGCACCACCCCTTAATCCCCTCCTTAGCAAGGAGGGGAGCGCAACAAACCCCGAAATCATCGACGCGCAGGGCAAGCTTCTGATGCCTGCGCTGATCAACTGCCACACGCATCTTTACAGCACGCTGGCGCGGGGAATATCGCTCGCCGGGCGCGCGCCGCGGAACTTCCCGGAGATTTTGAAGAAGCTCTGGTGGCGGCTGGATCGCGCTCTAAGTTTGGACGATGTTTACTACAGCGCGCTGGTGGGCCTGTTGATTCCGCCAAGTGTGGAGTGGGCACGCTGGTGGATCACCACTCCAGCCCCAACGCTTGCGCGGGAAGCCTGGACCGGATCGAGCAGGCCTTTCGGGAAGTCGGCCTGCGCGGGGTTTTGTGCTACGAAACTTCCGACCGCAATGGGCAGCGCGAGTGCGGCGGAGGGCATCGCCGAGAACATCCGTTTTCTTGAACGCCACCCGAGTGGCTCAGGCGACGGCCTGATCGCCGGCAGTTTTGGGCTGCACGCTTCTTTCACCCTCAGCGACCCCACGCTGCGGCGCGCCGTGGAGGCGAATGAATCACTGCGCGCGGGGTTCCACGTCCATGTGGCGGAGGACCGCTGCGACGTCGATGACGCCCTTCGGCGCTACCACAAGTCGCCGGTCATGCGCCTGCGGGACCTGGGCATTCTTGACGACCGCTCGCTCGCGGCACATTGCGTACACGTCAGCGCCCGGGACATTGCGGCATTGGCCAAACGCCAGATCAATGTGGTACACAACCCCCAATCGAATTGCAACAACGCGGTCGGCATCGCCCGTCTGCTGGAGATGTTTCGCCAAGGCGTGCTGGTGGGATTGGGCTCCGACGGGTACACGCCGCGAATGTGGGACGAGTTCAAGGCCGCGTTCCACGTGCAGAAGCTGCGCGAAGATGACCCGCGTGTGGCTTACGCCGAGGCTTACGCCGCCGCGCTGCTCAACAACCGCACCATTGCCAGGAAAATTTGGGGATGGGAAATCGGCCGCATCGAAACCGGCGCGCGGGCGGACCTCCTACTGGTGGATTACTTCCCCCCGACGCCTCTCGACGGCAGCAATCTGTTCGGCCACTTTCTGTTCGGAATTGCCAACGCGCCGGTGGATTCCCTCCTCGTCAACGGGCGGTTTGTGCTGCGCCACAAGGAATGTGTTACCGTAAACGAGCGCGAAGTGGCAGAGAAGGCCTCGGCCCGCGCGCGCGCCCTGTGGGAGAGATTTTAAGGATTTTGGATTTTGGATTGCCGATTTTGGATTGGTGACCACATGGTGGTCGGTTGCAACCCAAGAAGGATTTCACCACAGAGGTCACAGAGATCACGGAGAACACGCAGAGAAAACCACTGGGGGACAACAAATAAGGAACCATCATCTTTGCCGATGCCAGCAGAAGTGCTTTTCTCCGTGCTCTCTGTGCCCTCTGTGGTGAATTCGTCCTTGGGTTTCGGCGAGGGAGTCCCGCGAGGTTCACAGTAGTGAAAGCGTAGGCCGATGACTGAGAGAGAGCGATTGAACGCCATTACGGAAAGCATTATTGGCGCGGCCATCCAAGTTCACAGGGCCCTCGGTCCGGGTTTATTGGAATCCGCGTATGAGGCATGTCTGGCATTTGAGTTGGGGAAACGGCGAATGAGAGTGGAACAGCAGAAACCGATACCCCTCATTTACGAACAGGTCAAACTGGATTGTGGATACAGGATCGATCTCCTCGTGGAAGGGTCGGTTGTCGTCGAAATCAAGTCAGTCGATGCGTTGGCCCCAATCCACGAGGCTCAAGTTATCACGTACCTTAAATTATCGGGATCTAAGCTCGGATTGTTGATTAATTTCAATGTGGCGGTATTAAAGGACGGGATACACCGTTTCGTCAATGGCAGCATATAAAGACATTCACCACAGAGGGCACAGAGAACACAGAGAAATACAATTCTGCTCACGCGGTTCATCGTTTATTGATCCAATACGGGTTCTCTCCACCTCTTCTCTGTGATCTCTGTGCCCTCTGTGGTGAATCTTTAATCCTAAATGGTTCAATGACCCGATGACCAAATCACTCAATTCGACTATTGTCCCCGGCCCCACCTACGCAGAAATGCTCGACCCCGCGGCGTTGCCGGCCGCTCTGAGGGATAAGGCTTTGGCGGCCGCGCAAGGCGATGAACTTAATCCTGCCAATCTCTTCAACATTACTTGGCGCGGGCCGGACCAGGGCATTCGCCACGTCGTCCTGCCCCAGGAGTTGACGGGCGTGAAGGCGAACATTGTGGTGATGGTGGGGCGCTTCTTCCCCTCCGGCAGCCACAAGGTGGGGCCTGCCTACTCCACGCTCATGGAAGGTGAATTGGCCGGGGAGATTGAGCCGGGCAAGAGCACCACGATCGGCCCCTCCACGGGAAATTTCGGCATTGGCGTGGCGTATGTTTCCCGGCTGAAGGGTTACCCCGCCATCGTGATCATGCCGGAAGGGATGAGCGCGGAGCGCTACGAGCGCATTCGCCAATATGGCGGGCAGCTTGACCTCACGCCGGGCTCGGAGAGTGACGTCATCCTGGTGCTGGAGCGAACGCAGGAATATCGCAAGGACCCGCGCAACAAGGTGCTGGCGCAATTTGAGCTGCTTCCGAATTACCGGTTTCACCGCTATGTCACGGGGCGCAGCGCGCTGGAGGCGGCAAAAGCTTACGGAAATGGCCGGGTGGCGGTGTTCGCGGCAGCGCCGGGATCCGCCGGGACACTCGCCGCCGGCGACGAAATCAAGTCGGCCTACCCGGAATGCCTGGTGGCGGCGCTCGAACCCCGAGAGTGCTCCACGCTCTTCAATAATGGGTTTGGAAGCCATCGCATTGAAGGCATTGGCGACAAGATGGTGACGCTCATCCACAACGTCCTGACCACCGACTATGTATTGTTGATCCACGATGAAGATTGCGTGATGGGTTTGGAGTTGCTCGAGCGCCGGCAGCACGGCATCGAACCGTTCCTCGGTTTGCCGGCGGGGTCGCTCGGATGCTTCCAGGGATTGTTCGGAGTTTCCGGCATCTGCAACATCCTCGGCGCGATTCGCATGGCGCGGTTCCTCGACCTCGGCCCGAAGGACAACGTGGTGACGATCGCCACGGACGGTTTTGACCGCTATCCCTCCGTGCTCGCGGACTTTGAACGGCGACGCGGGCCGCTCCGCGCGAGCGGCCTGGGCGCGCGCTTTGAAGAGGTTTTCCGCGGCGGCGATGCCGGCGATATCCTGGATGTGCGCCCGCGAGAAGAGAAAGAGCGGCTCTTCGGCTACAAGGAAGAAGTTTGGACCAACTTCGGCTATTCCCAGTCCTATCTGGAAGGTATGAAATCCCAATCTTTCTGGGATGAAGAGTTCAGCAAGATCGAGGAAATTGATGCGAAGCTGGTTCAAGCACGGGACTCGGGATAAAGGATAAATTTAAATGGTAGAGTTTAAAGTTCCCAGAAACTTATCCTTTTCCCTTTAACTCTTACACTTTACCCTTTAACCTTTATCCTTTACCCTTTACCCCTTATCATTTATCATTTTTCCGTGTCGCGAGTCCCGTGTCCCGAACCCCGAATCCCGAGCCTGCTATGGAAAATGTGAACGTTAAACCAAGAGTTGCTGAGATCCGTGAGAAATCCCAGTTGATGTCCGCTTCGGAAATTGACCGCACCATGGTGCGGCTGGCGAATGAAATCCTGGAACGCAACAACGGCTTGGCCGGAGTTGTTCTGGTAGGGATCCGGCGGCGAGGTGTTCCCTTGGCGGAGCGTCTGGCCAAGAAGATGTTGGAAATCGAAAAGACCGCGCCCCCGGTGGAGACGCTCGACATTACCTTTTACCGCGACGACCTCTCGACCGTCGCGCCCAAGCCGGTGGTGCAGGAAGTGCCATCAGCTTTTACGGTGGAGGGGAGAACGGTGATTCTGGTGGATGACGTCCTCTACACCGGCCGCACCACGCGCGCCGCCCTGGACGCCCTGCTGGATCACGGCCGGCCACAACGCGTGGACCTCTGTGTCCTGATCGACCGCGGCCATCGCGAGTTGCCCATCCAAGCCAACTACGTGGGGCGGGTGATACAAACCTCCGACACGGAAGTGATTGAAGTCCGCCTGCGCGAAATAGACAACCAGGAGAAAGTGGTCCTCTGCGAGCGCGTGGGGTAGAAACGCAGGGCATTGGTGCGGGCGCCGCTCGCTTTTGGAGTGCGGTAGCAGCAGCTACCGCTTTCCGCTCACGCCAATTATTCCACCCTAAAACGCCATCGAAAAAGCGGTAGCTGCTGCTACCGCACTCCAAAAGCGCCTGCGGCGCCACAAATGCAACCCTCCTTACACGCTGGCCGCTTTTCCCGTGAATCGAGGCAGAAATTGCTCGGCGACAAATGTCTCGAGGGAGGTGGTCGTGGTGTTCTGGGCCGAGCGAGGCTCGAGGGGCGCCATGTATCCCGAGTTCAAGGATTCTGACATTTCCAATATAAGGTCCGCCATGTTGGAAGACATACCGGCTTGAACCAAGGCGGGTTTGATTTGCGCGGGCCCGAGCTGCATATAGGCGAGGCCGGGTTTACCAATCGCTTTGCCGATAACGGAGGCCGCTTCCACGTAAGTTAAGTGGCGCTGCCCCAGGAGCTCGCGCGCCTGTTGGCCGCTGAATTCAAGTTTTAGCAGCGCCTCGGCCGCGGCACCGCCAATGTCGTCGGTGGCAATCATCGCCACTTTCAAGTCGCTGCGTAGCGGACCGCCCGTCACTCCAAAACTCTTGATGACCATTACCTGAGGCAGAAGGTTTTCCATAAAATAGCCGGCGCGAAGGTAGACAGCCTTCAGCGCGGCAACACCGTTCAGTTTCTGCTCCAGGTTGTGCAAGCCCACCACCGGCCCCGTCTTGTCCGGCTTGTCAGCCCCAATGCTGCTGAGAACGACGGCATACTCCACGCCGGCTTTTTGCACCGCCGCCACCAGGGCGTCGCTCACCCGCTCCTGGTCTTCACGCACATGGGGGATCGCGGGGTTGGGCGGAATCATGAGATACACCGCCTGGGCTCCGCTAAAGGCTTGGGTAAGCGCCGCCACATCGCCAACGTCGGCAACAAAGCCTTCGGCGCCCTTGTGAACCAGGCCTTCGAGGCGCTGGGCATTGCGCCCAATCACTCGAACCTTCTTTCCCTGAGCCAGCAGCTTCCCGGCAATTACCCTGCCTGTATTCCCACTCGCACCGATGATTGCGTACATGGTCGCACCTCCATATCAGCTTAGATGAGCAGAATCCTCGGAAGGTTCACGTCCCGCGTTTGGTCGTTCGATAAGGCAGCACCTTTTGCGCCGGAAGGGTGTAGGTGTTGGTTTGGCGGTGGTAACAGATTAAGCGTTCCGAACGTGCTTTTCCGTAACGGAGGGTTGCCAACCGGGCCGCAAAATCATTGACTTAGAACATTTCGAAATGATAGATTTTCAAAGGGTTAGAAAATAGTCTCGCGGTTGGCAAGGGCCTGCTCCCACCACTCGCACCACGCGGTGACACTCTCCTTGGTTCGCATTCTGCGCGGAACCGGCGAAACGAAGGTTTCATGACCGACGCTCGCTTTATTCGCAACTTTTCGATTGTCGCCCACATCGATCATGGCAAGTCCACGCTGGCCGACCGCCTGCTCGAGATCACCGGCGCGCTTTCCAAACGCGAAATGTCGGAGCAGGTCCTCGACTCCATGGACCTGGAACGCGAGCGCGGCATCACCATCAAGGCCCACGCCGTCCGCCTGCATTACCTGGCCCGCGACGGCAACGAATACCAGCTCAATATCATTGACACGCCCGGCCACGTGGATTTTTCCTACGAAGTCTCGCGCAGCCTCTCCGCTTGCGAAGGCGCCGTGCTGGTGATTGATGCCTCGCAAGGAGTGGAAGCCCAGACGCTTGCCAACGCGCAACTGGCGATGAACAATCGCCTCACCATTGTGCCCGTGATCAACAAAATCGATCTTCCGGGCGCCGACATCGAATCCACCAAGCAGCAGATTGAGCACGCCCTGGCGCTTGACCCCAAGGAAGCGCTGCTGATCAGCGCCAAAGCCGGCTCCGGGGTTGAGGACGTGCTGGAAGCCATTGTCGCGCGCATCCCTCCGCCCGCGGGATCTCCCGAGGCGCCGCTCCAGGCGCTGATTTTCGATTCCTGGTTCGATCCCTATCGGGGCGTCGTGGTTCTGGCGCGCGTTGTCCAGGGTACGCTCTCTACCGGTATGCGCATCAAGCTCTGGTCGAATAACCAGGTGTACAACGTCGAGGAGTTGGGTGTGCTTACTCCCAAACCCGTGCGCGTTGAGCAACTGGGGGCGGGCGAAGTCGGATTTGTCATCGCCAACATCAAGCGCATTTCCGAATCGCGCATCGGCGACACGATCACCGATGACGCGCGGCCGGCTCCCGGTCCCTTGCCGGGCTTCGAAGAGATCAAATCCATGGTCTTCGCGGGTCTCTATCCGGTGGACTCCAGCGCCTATGAGAATCTGCGCGACGCCATTGATAAGCTGAGCCTCAACGACGCTTCGCTCATCCACGAGCCGGAAAATTCCGAAGCTCTCGGCTTCGGATTCCGCTGCGGCTTCCTCGGATTGCTTCACATGGAGATCGTGCAGGAGCGGCTGGAGCGGGAATTCGACATTGACCTCATCACCACCGCGCCCAGCGTTCGTTATCGCATCACCACCAAGACGGGAGAGGTTCTGGAAGTTCACACCCCCACCAAGTTTCCCGTGGCGGGCGATATTGAGAAGGTCGAGGAGCCCATCATTCGCGCCCAGATTTTCACCCAGGATGAGTACCTGGGCGGAATCCTGGCGCTGCTCGAGGAGAAGCGCGGCGTGCAGAAGGGGTTTGAATACGTCTCCGGCAAGCGCGTGCTGCTGACCTATGAGTTGCCGCTGAACGAAATCGTCCTCGACTTCTATGACCGGCTCAAGTCGGTTTCGCGCGGGTATGCGTCGCTCGATTATCACTTTGCCGGCTACTGGGTCTCGGACCTGGTCAAGGTGGATTTCCTGGTGGCGGGTGAGCCCGTGGACGCGCTCAGCTTTATCTGCCATCGCGACGCCGCCTTCGCGCGCGGACGCTCCCTCTGCACTCGCATGCGCAAACTGATTCCCCGCCAGATGTTCGAGGTCGCCCTCCAAGCCTCCATCGGCTCGCGCGTCATCGCCCGCGAGAATGTCGCGGCCATTCGCAAGAATGTGATCGCCAAGTGTTACGGCGGCGACATCACGCGCAAGCGCAAGCTGCTGGAAAAGCAGAAGGAAGGCAAAAAGCGCATGAAGCGCGTGGGCCGCGTCGATATTCCCCAGGAAGCGTTCCTTGCCGTTCTCAAGGTTTCGGAGGAGTAGGTCGCCAGCGAACACTATCGCCGCAGTACTCACGATAGAACTCGCGATCAGGGAGCCATATGGAACTCAAAACCGTCAGCATCGAAAAGCCCGCGGACATGAACTTTATCCTCGGCCAGTCGCACTTTATCAAGACGGTAGAAGACCTCTACGAAGCTATTGTGCAAACCGCGCCCCAGATGAAATTCGGCGTTGGTTTTTGCGAATCTTCCGGTCCGGCGCTGGTCCGCTTTGCGGGGAATGATCCCAAACTCATCGAACTCGCGCAGAAGAACGCTCTGGCTCTCTCCTGCGGTCATGCCTTCATCATCTTCATGGAAGGCGGATTCCCCATCAACATTCTGAACACGGTGAAGAGCGTCCCGGAGGTTTGCCAGGTCTTCTGCGCCACGGCGAATCCCGTGGAAGTGATCGTGGCGGAATCCGAACAAGGCCGGGGAATCCTGGGCGTCATTGACGGCGTGAAGACTCGCGGCATCGAGACCGATGCCGACATTCAATTCCGCAAGGAATTCCTGCGGAAAATCGGGTACAAATTATAGACGGAGGGTTTTCAGGGTTGAAACCCCTGAAATCATCGCGAGCACCTTCCGGATTCGAAACCGGCAAGTGGCTTCACAGAGTAGGATGACTTCTACTTCACCACGCGCGCCTTGGGACTGCCGCATTTGCAGAGGTGTCGCTGTTGCCGCGCTTGCTCTGGCAGCCCTCAACCTTTCTTTTTCTCCCGCCGCACGGGCGCCACGGGATTGGTGTTCGGCGCGCAAAGTGGCGATGAAGCGCCCGCACCCACACGGACGTCCCCTCCCACTCGCACACCTTCCCCAATTGCGGCGCTCAACGAAAACCTTCCCCAACCCAGGATTCACGATTACGGCTCGATTGTGAAATCGAAGATCGCGCTGGTGGTCGACGCCAATACTTCCGAAGAGCTGCTGGTGAAGGATGCGGACCGGGTTGTGCCCATCGCTTCCATCACCAAATTGATGACCGCCATGGTGGTCCTCGATGCCAAGCTCGCCGCTGGGAGAGATGCTCAAGATCAGCGATGATGATCGGGACCTGGTGATGGGGACAATCTCCCGGCTGCGAGTCGGTTGGGCGCTGAGCCGGGAGGATATGTTGCACCTGGCCTTGATGTCTTCGGAAAACCGCGCCGCCGCCGCACTCAGCCGCTATTACCCCGGCGGGCGGCCCGCATTCATCGAAGCCATGAATGCGAAGGCGACGGAATTGGGGATGACCAAAACGCACTTCGTCAATCCCAATGGCTTGACGAATGAAAACGTCTCGACCGCTTTCGACCTGGCCAAACTCGTCCGAGCCGCCGATCAGTATCCGCTGATTCGGGAATTCACCACGGACCCCGGGTACGACGTACGGATCGGCCGGTATGTCCTTCCCTATAGCAACTCGAATCGCCTGGTGGGCCGGCCCGATTGGGACATCGAAGTGCAAAAGACCGGATTTACCAACGAGGCGGGCCGCTGCGTGGTGATGCAGGTAAAGGCCGCAGGGTCGCTCGCTGATCATGGTTTTCCTGGATGCCAACGGAAAGCTCACGCGCTTTGCCGACGCTCGCCGCGTCCTCATGCAGTTGGCGCTGGCGGAGAAGCGGTAGCGACGACATTGGTGATTCGCGATTGCGATTGAAGACGACACCCAGCGATTCATGCGCTTCCGAGTCAACCTGAGTTGTCACACGCTGAGCAATCACAAATCACCCATCGCGAATTGCTCCAGGCTTCCCCAGCGATCTGCTCAGGGTTTTCGATCTTGACAACCGCTCAGTTCTCCCTTCGCCAGGTGGATGAACACCTCCGCGCCAATCGCCACCTGCGCAGCATCGCGGACGACTTTTCCCTCCGCGTCCCGGGTGATGGAATAGCCGCGTTCCAGGATCGTGCGCGGGCTGCGCTCTTTCAACACCGCTTCCAGTTGCGCCAGGCGATTGCGCCGCTCCGTGAGAAAGCGCCGGAAATCGTTCTGAAACCTCTGCTCGCGCTCTTCCAGGACGGCGCGCTTCAGTCGAAGGTGCCGCAAGAAATCGTATCGCACCACCCCCGCCGAAGCGCGCAGCCATTCCTGCCGCGCCGTGTGCAAGCGCGAGCGCATCAACCGTTCGAGCGCGCCCACGCATTCATCCACGCGCTGGGCGCGTTCCGCGATGCGTGTGGCGAGCGTCTGGAAAACCTGGTGCATGCGAAGTTCCGTCAGCGCCTGCCGGGCTTCGGAAATCTTCAGGCGAATCATCTGCGCCATGTGCCGTGCGCGGTCGTGGAGCTCGCGTCGCCAAATCCTGTTTGCGGCGCACCACCAATTCCGCCGCGGCCGACGGCGTGGGCGCGCGCAAGTCAGCGACAAAATCCGCAATGGTGAAATCCGTTTCGTGGCCGACGGCGGAAATTACCGGGATCTTCGACGCGGCGATGGCCCGCGCCACCACCTCCTCATTGAATGCCCATAGGTCTTCCAGCGAGCCACCCCCGCGGGCCACGATCATCACGTCAACGGGCGCCTGGCGATTGAAGATATTCGATGCCCTGGGCAATTTCCTGCGCCGCACCCTCGCCCTGAACTTTCACCGGATAGAGCAGCACGTTGATGTTGCGGAAACGCCGCTGGAGAATCCGGAGGATGTCGCGGATGACGGCGCCCGTGGGCGAAGTCACCACGCCGATGACGCGCGGCAGCATGGGCAGCGGCTTCTTACGCGCCGGGTCAAACAGGCCTTCGGCCGCGAGCTTCTGTTTCAGTTGCTCGAAGGCGAGTTGCAGCGCGCCCAGTCCCGCCGGTTCCAGGAACTCCACGTAGAGCTGATATTCCCCGCGCGCTTCATAGACGCTCAGGCGCCCGCGGGCAATCACCGCCAGCCCATCCTGCGGCTTGAATTTCAAGTAGCGCGCCTGGTTGCGAAAGCACACGGCGCGAAGCTGCGCGGTTTCATCTTTGAGGGTGAAATAGAGGTGGCCGGAACCGGCGGCGCGAAGATTGGAAACTTCCCCGGTCACCCAAACGTCCGGAAACTGCCTTTCGAAAAGGTTGCGGATCTCCAGGCTCAGCTCCGCCACGCTGTAGATCTTTCGCACCGGCCCGAAATTGAGGGAGGGTTGGGTCATGAGATTTTGGATTTGCGATTTGCGATTTTGGATTGCAAAAGGGCAAACCCGAAAACCCCAAGAGGGACTATCTCCTTGTCAAAAAGGAAATGATCCAAAGAACCGCGTCAGGACGGCGCTCACACCAAGCAAGTCACAATCGGGAAATAGAACTGGAAGTTCTTGCCCTTATAAGCAATATCGCCGGGGAGCCGCCCGAGGCCCCCAGAAAGAAAATCTCGATCCGGCCATCACGATCAATCCCAACACCACAAGGACAATGCCAACGATGACCAGAAACCGTCCCAGTTGAAAATGGATCGCGCCGCTCATCCCTATCCATCGTCGCCGCCAGCCGAGCCCTTGTCAAGCTCACGGGCGATGGCGGACGCGCTCCCGGCTCCTTATGGGGTCACTTTGAACTTTCACCGCTCGCGGAATTTGCGGCAAATCTGGCCGGTCCCCCGGCCATTCACCCCGTCGTGGCCGGGCAAATCCCGCGTCGGAATGCTCCACCGCAAGCCTTCCGGCAGCGTTCTACCAATTATGCATTTTTAACTTGACAATTTCATAAACGGTATTAAACTTGGGCTGACTTCCAGAAGAAAGGGAGCATGTGGGGAGTGTATGACCCAATGGTGAGATGAGGAGGGTGATATGGTTGGTGGATTCGGTATTTTTGCGGGTGTAGTCGGGGCGGTCATGTGCATGTGGTTTATTCATGTTGGATTCTTGGTCAAGAAAATCCTCAAAGAACAGCAGGAAACCAACCGTATCCTTCGCCAATCGGCCACCGCCGGTCCAGGCCTGGGGATTGCTTCCAAGGCTGCTTAGGCTGGAGCGTGGCACGTCAAAGGTTAGAGGCATAATATCTGAAGGGTGAACCTGTGCTTGAGATCACCTCGCCTTGTCGAGGGCCTCTACGGGTGGCGGGTGAGGAATCGCTTCACCTGCTGGGACCCCTCGGGTGAAGCGCGCACGCGTGCAAGGATATGGTCGGAGTCAGGTTTAAACCAGCGCGATGCCGGGAAAGAAGTAGCCTATTTCGTAGGCGGCCGTTTCCGGGGCATCGGAGCCGTGCACAGCGTTGCTCTCGATGCTTGCCGCATAGAGCTTGCGAATGGTGCCTGGCGCGGCATTGGCGGGGTTGGTCGCGCCCATCACCTCGCGCAGGCGGAGGATGGCGTTCTCGCCTTCCAGCACCATCACCAGCGCGCTGCCGGAGCTCATGAAATCTCGTCAGGCTCTCAAAAAAGCCTTTGGTCCGGTGGACGGCATAGAAGCCCTCGGCTTCCTTCTTGCTGAGCTTCACGAGGCGCGCCGCCACAATCTTAAATTGATTGGCCTCGAAGATTTTGATGATGTCGCCGATGTGTCCTGCGGCGACGGCGTCGGGCTTGATAATGGTCAAAGTGCGTTCGGTTGGCATGATTCTCCAATCAGAGCAAATTCTGAATTATGAATGTGAATTGTAAACTTCGAGTCCCGAGTGCTCAACTGTCGCATCGTACATAGGGCCCATTTTCATAATTCAGAATTCATAATTTGCTTTAGCGTTTCGCCGATCAGCGCCGGGCTTTCGGCGACGGCGATGCCGGCGGCCTGAAGTGCCGCGATTTTATCCGCCGCGGTTCCCTTTCCCCCGGAAATAATCGCTCCGGCATGGCCCATGCGGCGGCCGGGCGGCGCCGTGCGGCCCGCGATAAATCCCACCACCGGCTTCTTGACGTGGGCTTGGACAAAGGCCGCGGCCTCTTCCTCCGCCGACCCGCCGATTTCTCCAATCATCACGATGCCGTGCGTGTCCGGGTCGTCATTGAAAAGCCGCAGGGCGTCAACGAAGGTTGTGCCAATGATGGGGTCGCCGCCGATTCCGATGCAGGTCGATTGCCCGATGCCCAGCGCGGTCAGCTGGCCCACCGCTTCGTAGGTCAAGGTCCCGCTCCGCGATACGACGCCCACGTGCCCCTGCAAGTGAATCTGCCCCGGCATGATGCCAATCTTGCATTTGCCCGGAGAAATAATGCCTGGGCAGTTGGGGCCGATCAGGCGCGTCGGCTTGCCGGCCAGAAAGCGCGCGGCGCGCACCATGTCGAGCGTGGGAATGCCTTCGGTGATGGCGACGACGAGGGGAAGCCCGGCGTCTGCGGCTTCCATGATGGCGTCCGCGGCGAATGGGGGCGGAACGAAAATGACGGACGCGTTCGCGCCCGTCCGATCCACGGCTTCCTGCACGGTGTTGAAGACGGGGATGCCGTCGACGCTGGTCCCGCCCTTGCCCGGCGTCACGCCCGCCACCACTTTGGTGCCGTAAGCGACGGCCTGCTGCGTATGGAACGTGCCCTCGCGGCCCGTGATGCCTTGGACCAACAAGCGAGTGTTTTCGTCAACAAGTATGCTCATTTATTTATATTTAGGCTTCCCGAGTTTACTTTCAACCAGTTAATAAGGTCCTCGACGCGTTTGCAATAGGGCACAAATAGGACGAGACTTGTGAAAGCGCTCATGCGCTCGATTTTTGTCCCAGTGGGATGGCCAGCGTCATTGCGATAGAACCGGATAAGATTGAACACGCCGTCAAACTGGAGGTTGAGGTCGTCGCTGAGTTCCGACGGAAGCTTCGGTTTAGCGAGTGAATCGAAGTGTTTCCTGAAGACCTCATACTTTCGGTAGATGGATTGCTCCTTCCCGATCTTGCTCTCCACGCTGGATGCCTCGGAAACGCCGCCGGCTTTAAGGGCCGCGACGAAGCGACGAAATAATTCGATTACTATCCCTTCCGATGCAGCTCCGAGCATCACAACAGTGGCTAGATAGCAACCACCTCGGAGGCACTGCAAAGCTTCTGCAGCGTACATTCGACAATGCGAAGATAAGGTGGGCGCTTGGATGGACAGCTCCTTGAGATAGCCGTCTGGGTCGTAAGGGGACCACCTCTGCTCCTTTACGACTACCGCCCCAAAGTCAGTTAACCTTAGAATTGCATTGTTGCCGTGTATGGGTGTGAGAATCCTTTGAACAATGCAGTCCCATATGATTTCAAAGACAAATGCTGACCCGTTTGGGCCAAGGCAAGCTCTCCAGTCGCCGCTGGGGCCTGGAGTAGTCTGACCCCGTTCGCGGCCGTAATACGCCCCTACGTTGCTTTCAACAGTAGCCAGATCTGTGGTGGCTGCCGGATTCATGGAGGCTAAGACCGTTAGAACAAGCCTGCGGGCTGTGGGAAGATCAAATATCAATCGGCCCTCGCCAGTGCAACAACTTTCTCCGCCGCCTCTTTCATGTCATTGGCCACCGTGAAGTTCAGGCCGGATTCCTGCAAAATCTTCTGACCGAGTTCGACGTTGGTCCCCTTCAGCCGCACGACGATGGGCACTTTGATGCCGAGTGTTTTCGCCGCGGCGACCACGCCGTTGGCGACGATATCGCAGCGCATGATGCCGCCGAAAATGTTGATCAGCACGGCGCGCACGTTGGCGTCGCTCAGGATAATCTCAAATCCGTGGCGCACCTGCTCTTCGTTGGCGCCGCCGCCCACATCCAGGAAATTCGCCGGGCGGCTGCCCGCGTACTGGATGATGTCCATGGTGGCCATGGCCAGGCCCGCGCCGTTCACCATGCAGCCCACGTTGCCATCCAGGCGGATGTAGTTGAGGCCGTAGTTTGAGGCTTTCACTTCCAGCGGGTCTTCTTCGTCCAGGTCGCGCAGCTCGCGGATGTCCGGGTGACGGGAGAGGGCATTATCGTCAAAGTTCATCTTGGCATCGAGCGCCAGCGCGCGGCCGTCGCGCGTGATGACGAAGGGATTGATTTCCACCAGCGAGGCGTCCGTGGCCTCGAAGGCGCGATAGAGGTTCTGGAAGAGGCGCGCCGCGTCGTTCACCACCTTGCCCTCAAGCCCCAAGCCGAAGGCCAGCTTGCGCGCCTGGAAGGCCTGGAAGCCGACACTGGGGTCGATGAATTCTTTCAGGATTTTTTCCGGATGCTCGGCGGCCACCACTTCGATTTCCACGCCACCTTCGCTCGAGGCCATGAATACGGGCCTGCCGGAAGCGCGGTCGATGACGATGCCGAGGTAGAGTTCGCGCGCAACCTGCAAGCCTTCCTCAATCAGCGCGCGCTTGACCACGCGGCCCTCGGGCCCCGTCTGGTGGGTGACCAGGGTCATGCCCAGGATTTGGCCCGCCAGGTCTTCCGCTTCCGCGGGATTGTGAGCCAGTTTTACGCCGCCGCCTTTGCCGCGGCCGCCGGCGTGAATCTGGGCTTTGACCACCACGGTGCCGCCGCCCAGTTTTTCCGCCACGGCGCGAGCGTCCTCGGGCTTGGTAATCATCTCGCCGCGCGGCACGGTGACTCCAAACTTCGCAAGAATCTGTTTTGCTTGATATTCGTGGATTTTCATTTTGAAAACTGTTCGTTGTCCGTTGTCCGTCGTCAGTGGCAAAATGCTGAAGCGGGACTGGCAAGTGACGACTGGGTTTGAAATCAAATTTTGGCAAAGCTAGCGAAGCAGCTTACACTAGAATGTTCAACTCGCTAACCCCGAAACCATGAAGTATAGGGAATCCGGGCGAGAATTGCAATGAAGGGACGGCAAGGATCAGGGCACCGTCAAAGTCCCGCCGTTGTGGAGTGCGGGAGCTTGCTCCCGCTTTGCTTTTGGCCAGCTTGCTGGCGTCCCGCCGCCGGAAGCGAGCTTCCGGCAGGGAAAGCGGCAGCAAGCTGCCGCACTCCATAACTCGCCCGCGTTATTCCGTAGGTCGTTAGCTTGGAGTTTCGGGACTTTGACGGTGCCCTGCGGCAAGGATGCTCTAGGAGGATGACCGATGCCAGCGACGGGACGCTGCCCTGAGTGTGAGTCTCCTGGAAACGGCAAGTGTGCACGCTGCTACGGAACAGGAAGGAACGTCCACCTGGACACCACCATGCGAAATTGTGAGAATTGCCAGGGAACCGGAAAATGCCCTGCTTGCGACGGAAGAGGCTCGATAAGCACGTCGGAGGTCATCTCGTGGATTTCCCGTATCTTCCCATCGCGCTTTCTGCGCTCTCGTTCAAAATGAGCCGTTACCACCGCGAGTTTGAGCAAGAAGTGATCCCGTGGCCGCGCGGAGGATTATCGAAATACTATGACGATTCGGGAGTCCATCGAAAACATCAAAGCGCAGACGCACCTCACGCGCGAAGAAGCTCGGGCAGTGATGCAGCAACTCCTCTCAGGCTCCGTGCCGGATGAGGAGATCGTGGTGTTCCTCGCCGCGCTACGCGACAAAGGTGAGCAGGCCGACGAGCTGGTAGGATTTGCGGAGGAGATGCGCGCCCACGCCGCGGAAACCTTGCGCGCGGCGGGCGTGAAATTGAAAGCATCTCGCACCGGGAGCCCTTGCTCGACACCTGTGGCACCGGCGGCGATGGCCGCGGGACGTTCAACGTTTCGACGGCGGCCGCGCTGGTGGCGGCGGCGGCGGGAGTGCGGGTGGCCAAGCACGGCAACCGCTCGATTTCAAGCCGATGCGGGAGCGCCGACGTGCTGGAGGCCTTGGGGGTGGCGATGGACTTGCCGCTGGAACGAATTCCGCCATGCCTCGAAGAAGTCGGGCATGGTCTTCCTCTTGGCTCCGCGCCTGCACCTTGCCATGAAGCACGTGATGAACGCGCGGCGGGCGCTCAAAACCAAATCGGTTTTCAACCTTCTCGGCCCGCTCACGAATCCCCTGGCGGCGACGATCCAGTTGGTGGGGGTTTTTGATGCGGCGCGCACGGAAATGATGGCGGAAACACTGCGGGCGGTGGGAACCGAGCAGGCGTACGTGGTGGCGGGCTCCGACGGCATTGATGAGATCACCACCACGGGGCCGACGCGGCTTTCCTCCAGCACGGGCAAGGGAGTCGAGACGCGCGACGTGCAACCGGAAGAATTCGACTTACCCCGCGCCTCGCTCGAACAACTGCACGGCGGTGACGCCGCGACCAATGCGCGTCTGCTTCTAAGCGTGCTGGAAGGTGAACGCAGTCCCCTATCGCGATGTGGTGCTGGCGAACGCCGCGGCGGCGCTCACCCTGGCGGGAAAGGCGCAAAACTTTGCGGAAGGCGCGGAGCGAGCGGCAGAGGCGCTGGATTCCGGCGCCGCGCGCGCGAAGCTCCGCGCGCTCGTGGAATTCACGAGCGCCACCGCCCGTGACCTGGCGCCGACGCCTTGAAGACGCCACCCGGCCGCGTCACGATTGATGTTCGGGGTGTGTGCAGCCGGGAAACTCCGAGAGGTAAGTGCAGCCCTGATACCCCAGCACGTCAACCAGGCCGATCTTCGATGTGTAAAAGCCTTCCACGGTCATTTCCTTTACGAGCCGATAAAACGCGAAGCCCGGATGACTTGCCTTGGGGATCGTGTTCCGGCAGGCTCATTTCGGTGAGCAACGCTTCCTGCTCGGATTGCCAGAGATCACGCGAAATCGTGGCCATGCTTCTCGCGGCTCAACTTGTCCAACAGGGCAAGTCCTTCGCTCCATTCTTCCTGCAAATGCGGCTGATGCTCGGCGGCGGAGTAGACGACGAAGTCGATATATCGCGCGACTTGCGCTTCCTTGGCTCCCGGCTGATCGTCGGTGGGAATGATCAGCTCCGTGAGAATCTCGACCGTGGCGTATTGCTCCGGCGAAAAAAACTTCGGCGAGAAGGAGCAGCGGCGTTGGGATCGGGCGTTTGGACGCGGTGCATGAAGCGCGTGCGCGGAATGGCCGCCCTCCGCGGCAGGGAGCCAAGCGGCCAGGAATTCCTGCCCGGCGGCGCTGGCCGCGAGCACAGCTCAAGTATTTGAGGGCTTTTCTTCGCCCGATGATTTCGTCTGTCATTTCAACCCCACAACCAAAATCTTTGTCTTCCGCATCTTTGACTCCGGGCCCCGGATGCCTAACTGGCTGATGGTGAATTGTGGCGCTGAGCTTTAGCTCAGCACGTGCCGACCTAAAGGTCGGCGCTACTTAAGTGAACTGCATTGCCCCTAAACACTTCCTGTGCGGAATTCCTCCGCCGAGTGATCGGCGGCGCGATAGGTGAGCGCCATGATGGTCAGCGTCGTGTGTTTTTCCGGCTGCTCCTGAGCCGACCACGATGACGTCATAGTCAGGTTGTGAATCCACCGACACCTCCAGTTGGGATCACCAAGCATTTATTGCCTGCCGCGGCTTCACGTTGCCGCCCGCCCTTCACAATTGCAGGAAATTGCCCAGAAGTTGCTTGCCCGCGTGGGTCAGGATTGACTCGGGGTGAAACTGCACGCCTTCCACTTTCATTTCCTTATGGCGAAGCCCCATGATGAGCCCGTCGGACGTGCATGGCCGAGACTTCCAGGCAATCGGGCAGGGTCCCGCGCTCGACGATCAGCGAGTGGTAGCGCGTGGCGGGAAAGGGATTGGGCAGGCCCGCGAAAATGGTCTTGCCGTCGTGCTGGATTTCGCTGGTCTTGCCGTGCATCAGTTGTGGCGCGCGGATCACCTGTCCTCCGAACGCCTGTCCGATCGCCTGATGGCCCAGGCAAACCCCCAGGATCGGTATCCTCCCGGAGAAAGCAGTGATGACGTCGAGGCAGATTCCGGCTTCGGAAGGAGTCTTGGGGCCGGGCGAGATCACGATTCGCTCCGGCGCCTGCTTTGCAATCGCCTCCACCGTGGTTTGGTCATTCCGAACCACCTGGAGGTCCGCGCCCAACTCTCCCAAATATTGAACAAGGTTGTAGGTAAAAGAATCGTAGTTATCGATGACCAGGATCATGAGAACGCCTTTCGATAGAAGCCCTCCAATTCATTATAGGAGAAAACACCCGTCCGTGTAAGCCATGACAGACCACCGTAGTGGCTCAGTTAGATGTAGAGGCGGCTTTACGCATTTGGTCTGTCAGTTGACGGATAAACTTGCCGCTACCCAGTTCCCCCGCGGGGAACTTGTTGGTTGGGAGGTTCCTGTCTTTCAAAGGACTGCAACCGGGAATTCGCCATACGGATGTGCAGAGGGGAAGACGTCGATGCTACCGCCAAGGAAATACTTTGAATGGCAGAGCACCATCACGCAGACCTGATCGTGATTACGACGCACCGGATAACCGGCTGGCACCAACTGGCGTTTGCTTCGGTGGCCGAAAAGGTTGTGCGGCTTGCTCGTGTTCCGGTGTTGGTGCTGTGGGCGCAAACCGAGGCAGCGGGGGGCGACGCCTCCGCCACGTAGGATCCCGCGGCGGTCGCGCGGTAAGTATCACCTAACCAGATACAAGCTAACGAATCCCGATAACAGCAACCGCGGCGATCCCGTTGCTAGCCACTACTTGGTTTTATTTCAGCGGCTCGCCGTTGGCCGTCAATTGAGCGAGCAGCGCTTGCCCCTGTTTTTGAACAGCGTCCGGGAGCTTGGCGTATGAGAGTTCCTCCGCCGAGTCCTGGCCCGTTGAGATCGCAAAGGCAATAAAGTCTCTGACTGCCGCCTGCTGGCCCGCATCGGGGCGATCCTTGGGGATCAGAATGAAGCTCAATCCCGTAATTGGATATGCATCGGGAGCAGAAGCGGGAGGATCGACAATGGGCGTACGTACGTCTTTCGCCAAAGCATCACTGAAGGCGGCGATGGCAGCGGCGGCGCTGCTAGGGCTGGGTTGCACGAAGTGGCCAGCCAGGTTTTGAATCGAAGCAACCGGAACGCCATTCTCCTTGGCGTAATTCAACTCCATATAACCGATGGTTCCCGGCGTCTGTTTGACAATGGCGAGTACCCCTTTGCTGCCATCGGCGCCCAGGCCGATCGGCCATGTAACCGACATGCCCTGACCCGACTTCCATGACCAATCGTGACTGACCTTGGAGAGGTACGAAGTGAAGATATTTGTCGTGCCGCTGCCGTCCGACCGATGAACGACGATGACCGCAGCTCTGGGTAGTGTCACTCCTGGGTTGTCCCTGGCAATCGCCGGATCCTGCCAACTAATGATGTTCCCAAGATAAATGTCACTCAAAGTCTTGGCGCTAAGTCTGAGCGGAGCACTCAGATTGGGCAGGTTGTAAACAATGCAGACGGGCCCGGCACTGTCAGGAACCTGGATAACGGGGGACATTTCCTTGACTTGATCGTCATTCAACGGTGCATCACTCGCACCGAAACTGAGATACCCTTTCTTCAACTCCTCAATACCCCCTCCGCTGCCGATGGGTCGATAGTTGATCTGTACCGTGGGGTGGGTCTGCTGGTAAACGCTAACCCACTTCGTCATCAGGGAGCAATGAAGGTGCTGCCGGCGGCGCCCAGCACCGCCGTGGGCTCCGACTCCCGAGGTGCTCGAGCCCCCGGCGGAGTTGGAACAGCCAAACACGAGCAACAGGCTAAAAAGCGCAGCCGTCGCTAATCCCGCTGTGAATAGTTGGCGTTGGTGGTACATGTCGATGTCTCCTTTGCGTCCTAATCGGTTCAAGTGATCCCCGTCTGCCCGGTCACGCCAAGAGAACAAAGTCCATCTTCGAGTGGCTGACAGTTGATTGTTGTTCGTAGGGAGAAGTCCCCAAGCCACGTTTTGTCAAAACGGCCTTCCGCTTGCGGGCCCAGAGCACGGCCAGATGTTATATGCCAGATGTTACAAGCGTATTAAACCTGGATGTCACTTTGTGGTGGACGCCGGACGCCTTTGCACACTGGGTGGCTTTGTTTCGTGGCGACGAGACGCGGTTTTTTTGTGGCTTGGCTGGTAAGGGCCGGGTAGAATGAGGCCCTTGCTTCCGCCAAGAAAAATTCGGCGGCGAGGCGGCGATGGAAATGGAGCAGTCAAAGCAGGTATCGAGGAGGACACATTGAGACCGGCAGATATCCAGTGGAAACAGGCGCTGGCAACGCTTATGGCGCTTTTGGGGATCTCCCCATTCACGGCGGCCGCCCAGAAGCCAGCAGCTCCCGCGCCGCCTGCCCCAGCGGCCTCCAAGCCCGCAAGCGGTCAACTCCCCAAAATCTGGCACTCGGAGGCCTCGCATAAGGACTTCCGCGTGGAAGTTAAGGGCGACGTGTTTACCGCGGATTGGGTGAACATTCCCGCCGCCGCGGCTAAGGATGGAGCATCCATGCGCATTGAATGCCGGCGAACCGGGACGAAGTGGGTAGGAACCGCAAGCGTCTACCAGGAACTCGCCGACCCTAAAGCTCCCGCCGGGAAAGACATCAAGAAGATGTGCCATCTCACCGTAAGATTTGAGGTGGACTCGATAACACCGGAGAAAATAACGTTCCACTCGGAAGCCCTGAGGGACTTCGACTATTCCCAATGCCAGGTGCTGAAAACTGCCTGGGAGGAATTTGCTTGGAGTCCGAAGAAATGAGTGTGTAGCGCGACCTGTTATTTAGGTCCGCGGCTTTTCGTTACCAATAAGGACAACCGCCAGACCTCCAAAACGGTCTGCACCAGCCCGTGGTTACGTGCCGCCCCTACTTATGTTTTTGCTTTCTTGACTTCCTCGATCAGCGGGGGAACGATTTCAAAGAGGTCGCCCACGATTCCGTAGGTGGCGACTTCGAAAATGGGCGCTTCCTTGTCTTTATTGATCGCCACGACCGTGTTTGAGCCCTTCATGCCCACCATGTGCTGAATGGCGCCGGAAATTCCGAGCGCCACGTAGAGCTTGGGCGCCACGGTTTGTCCGGAGCTTCCGATTTGGCGGTCCATGGGCAGCCAACCACTGTCGCAGATGGGACGTGACGCGCCAAGCTCCGCACCCAGAGCGTCGGCAAGCTTTTGGGCGAGGTCAATGTTTTCCGGCACCTTGATCCCGCGGCCCACAGCGACAATTAGTCCGGCTTGGGTGAGGTCCACGGCCTGCTTGGCTTCACGGAAGCGCTCGCCGGGTTTGGCGCGAATGGCTTCCGCGGTAAGTTCCACCGCCACGGGGGTAATGGGAGCCGCGCTCGCGCCACACTCGACCGCGTCTTCGCGAAACGCCGCCGCCTGAAACGAGACGAAGTAGGGCGCTTCACCGGCCAATTCCACGTCGGCGCAATACTTCCCCTGGAAAACCTGGCGAACGAAGAGGAGCTTGCCCTCTTCATTCCGATAGCCAAGACAATCGCTCACCAAGCCGCGGTCAAGCGCGGCGGCGAGCTTGGGGGCAAAGTCGCGCACTTGATAAGTGTGGCTGAAGACCACAAAGCGCGGCTTTTGCTGCTGGATCACCGCGCGCAGGGCGAGCGTATAGCCGTCCGCCGTGTACTCGGCGAGCAGGGGTGAGTCAACCGTCAGGATTTCCTCGACCGCCGCAGCCGCAAGGTCCGCCGCAAGCGACGCGAGATTGCTTCCTAACAGCACGGCGGTGACAGTGGTCCCCAATCCTTGCGCAAGGTGCTGGGCGGCCGCCAGGGCCTCCCAGGTGGGACGCGTCAGCCTGCCGCCCTCGTGTTCCGCAAAAACCAAAATGTGATTAGCCATAGCTCCTCAAAAACAGTGACGAGTGACAAAAAGGAAAATCCGAAGTCAAATGTCCGAAGTCCGATGACCGGGGTTTTTGACCTCGGACCTCGGACTCCGGACCCCCGACTGTGTTTAGCCTACTCCCCTTCCACGGTCGGTCCCGTGACGGCCGGGGTGGATGACTCCGGCAGGGCAGATTCTTCCGGTTGCGACTCCTCCGGTCGCGTTTCTTCCGGCGATGCCCCTCTCTTCGCATTCGCTGGCCGGGCGGCGCGCCTGGGCTTTGCCGTGATCATGGTGAAGGATTCCAGCGCTTCGCACATGAGTTCGAGCGGAATCGACTTATAGAACTTGCCCGCCTCGAAGCGCTTGATTTGCTCCCGCCACAACGGGTTGGTACGCGCCTGTTCCAGAGCCTTGTGGTCTCTCCAGAACACCAGCCATAGATACTCCGGCTTGCGCGCCTCGAAGATTTTGATGAAGTGAGCTCCCACACACCCATCGATTTTCTTGAGCGAGGGGAGTGTCACCTGACGGCCGAACTTCTCGTATTCCACAACGCGCTTCTTGCGCGCTCGCATTCTCCAGATGTGAACAAACATGGTGAACCTCCTTATGGGGTAGGGCCGCGCGGCGGTCGGCCCTTGGGCGAGCGCCGCTCGCCCATGCAGCTAGATTACCCGCGCTTCGTTCTTGAGTTTATCGACGAGTCGCGCGGCGATTTCCTTGGGGCTGCCTTGCAAGAACTCCGTTTGGGCAGCCTTCACGGGAGTATAGACTTTGGCGATGCGCTGGCGCGGGGCCAAGTCCTCAGCGGTCAGGCCGAGGTCAGCCGCGGTCAGTTTCTGCACGGGCTTCTTCTTCGCCGCCATGATGCCTTTCAGCGTGGCGTAACGCGGCTTGTTGATGCCGGATTGAATGGTAATCACGGCGGGCAGCGGCAAGCTGATCCACTGGAACCAGCCGCCCTCCAGTTCGCGCTTCACGCGCAGCGCGCCGCCTTCCACTTGGATCTCCATGATGATCGTGGAATGCGGCAGGCCGAGGAATTCCGCCAGAATCACGCCGGCCTGCGCGGCCCCGAAATCGTCAGACTGCAATCCGGTCAGAATGATGTCGGGGTTTTCTTTTTCGATTGCCTTACCCAGGGCGCGGGCGATGCCGAAGGCGTCGAGCGTGGCGAAAGCGGGATCGTCGAGGTGCAGGGCGCGGTCGGCCCCCTTGGCCAAGGCCTCCTTGATGGCCTGCTGGGCGCGCGCTGGTCCGAGCGTGGCCAGCACCACCTCACCCCCATGCTTTTCCTTTAGGCGCAGGCCTTCTTCCAAGGCGAAAATATCCGGCTCATTGACTTCGAAGCTGAGATCGGCTTCCTGCACCCACGTGGCAGTGGGGTTCAGACGCAACACGGAGTCTCGGGCTGGGACTTGCTTGATGCACACGACGATTTTCACGGCGATAGGTCTCTCCTACGAGGAAATATACAATCTCCTGCGAAACCAGGTGACGAGCCCGGCGCGGGTCATTATATGCGAATTGGCGTAAGGGTGCAGCGGTTTAGCGTGGGCTTGTGTTACATTTTCTTGGGGAAGGAGGAGGCGATGATGAATCAGCGGCTTGACGGTCGGGTGGCGGTGGTCACGGGGGCCAGCAAGGGCCTGGGCAAGCAGATGGCGGAAGCGTTGGCGGAGGCGGGGGCCACGGTGGCCCTGGTGGCGCGCAGCGGCGAATTGCTGGAGGGCGTGCGGGCGGAAATCACCGGGCGCGGCGGCAAGGCCTACGCCTTTGTCGCCGATGTCAGTGTGGAAGCCGATGTGGCGTCGCTCGCGCGCGAGGTCCGCAAGCAAGCCGGCGTTCCCGACATTCTCATCAACAACGCGGGCATCAACATTCGCAAGCCGCTCCACGAGTACACCCTGGAGGAGTGGCGCCGCGTGATGTCCACCAACATTGACGGCCCTTTTCTTTGCACGCGCGCCTTTGTGCCGGGCATGATCGAAAAGAAATTCGGCCGCATCATCAACATGGCCTCCACCATGGCGCACGTCTCGCTGCCCCAACGCGCGGCGTACAGCGGGAGCAAGTTCGCCGTGCTGGGTATGACCAAAGCCCTGGCGCTGGAGTTGGCCCCTTACAACATCACGGCCAATGCCATCAGCCCCGGGCCCTTCGCCACGGAAATCAATCTCGCCCTGGTGCAGGACCCCGTGCAATACGGCGGACTTCACCTCCAAGATCCCCTTGGGCCGTTGGGGCAAGTTGGAAGAAATTGGAGCACTGGCCGTGTTCCTGAGTTCCGACGCCTCCAGTTTTATTACCGGCACCGACATCGTCATCGACGGCGGATGGACGGCGCAGTGAGCGCGCGGCTGCCGCAGCGTGGCGGAGCCTCAAAGTAGGATCAAAACGCAAATCTCAACGCCGGGTGAGCAATGCGCCTGAGGCGCAAAAGAGAATCAAAAGGCAAAGGGCAAAAGTGAAAAGCCGAAACCCGGGCGGGCGCACACATCTGCTGCGTTGTGATGCCTGCGAGTACGGGAAGTCGCAGACATGCGAAGAACGTGCATATCTGTGCCAGCGGCGGCTTGACACGGCGGCATGAGACTCTTGACTTTCGAACCCAAATGAGGTACATAAGTACCCATAATGGGTGCAGAAGCCAACTTGCTGACGGCGGCGCTTTTCGGGAGGACACGCCGGGCCGTGCTGGGAGTGCTCTACACGCACCCGGACGAGGCCTTCTATCTCCGCCAACTCGTCCGCGCCACCCGTGCCGGTCAAGGGGCCGTGCAGCGTGAGGTGAAGAGGCTTTCCGAAGCCGGAATCATCCGGCGTACAGTGCAAGGGCGCGAGGTCTATTATCGCGCCGACCCCGAGTGTCCCGTCTTCCCCGAGCTCAAGAGCCTGGTGGTCAAGACGGCAGGCGTGGGCGATGTTCTGCGGAGTGCTTTCGCGCCCCTGGGTGGGAAAATCAAAGTCGCCTTCATCTTCGGCTCGTTTGCGCACGGAAAACCTAACCAGCGAAGTGATGTGGACATTGCCGTCATCGGAGAGGCAACGTTCGAAGAAGTGGTGGAAGCTCTGGCGAGTGCCCAGGAGTCTCTGCGCCGGGAGGTCCAGCCGACGGTTTATCCTGTGGCCGAGTTTCAGGCTCGGGTCAAAGCCCGGGAGCACTTTGTAACGAGTGTGCTGGGCGAGAACAAGATCTTCCTGATCGGAGATGAGCGTGAGCTTGCAGGATTGGCTCAAGAACGCTTGGGTCACCGCACACAAAAGCAGCGCGGATGAAATTAAGGGTCTCCTTGCTTTGGTGGAGCGAGACTTGCGCGACTGCCGCACCGCGGAGTTGAGCGCCGATTGGCAGTTTAACATCGCGTACAATGCCGCTTTGCAGGCCGCCACGGCTGCACTCGCCGCTGCGGGGTATCGGGCGACGCGAGACGCACACCACTATCGCGTGATTCAATCGCTCAGCTTGACCATTGGCGCTGCCTCTGGAACTGTTCGCCAACTCGACGCCTTTCGAAAGAAGCGGAATCTGACCAGTTACGAAGTCGGGGGCCGCATCTCCGATCAGGAAGCAAAAGAAATGGCCGCACTGGCGGAGAAGCTGCGCGAGGAAGTCCAACGCTGGATTAGAGCGAATCACCCGGCGCTGCTTTGAACTCCACATGCCCAGCGGTAAGGGTCCCTCCCCAAACGCCAATGCAACCGCCAATTGACGCCCTCCGGGCGGGTTGCTAAGATGGCAGGGATCAGTATTTCGGAAGGAGCCAGACCGTGGAACGTCAGCACCGCCATCAATTGAAGCAGGATGAATTCAAGGACACGTTAGTACAGCTCGAAGAATATTTTAAAAAGCACTACAAGGAAATCCTCAACGTAGCGATCATCGTGGTGGTGGTGGTGGGGCTGGCCGGCGGCCTGAAGTATTACACCGACCGCCAGGAAGCTGCCGCCAACGCCGATTTGGGCGAAGCGCTGGCGACGTTCCGCGCTTATGTGGGCCAACCTACGCCCGGCCAAAACGAACCCGGCGGGGCCACTTACGCAACGGCGCAAGAGAAATACAAGAAAGCTCTTCAGCAATTCGACGCCATTTTAAATCAATACAAGATGCTCCCGCGGCCGAAGGCGGTCGGGATTGCGCGTTACCAGGCGGGCGTATGCCAGTCGCTCCTGGACGATCACGCGGGGGCGATTCAAACCTTGACGGAAGCCAGCATGGACCACGACGCGGAAATCGCCGCGATGGCGAAATTCGCCCTGGCGGGTGAGTTGGCGAAGTCCGGCAAGACGCCGGAGGCGGCCAAGCTTTATCAGGAGTTGGCCGACCACCCCACGATTACCGTGCCCAAGGCGAGCGCGCTGATGGCCCTGGCAGACGTTATCGCGAGTCGCAGCCGGCTCAGGCGCGCAAGATTTACGAGCAGGTGGAGAAAGAATTCGCCTCCAACGCCACGGTGACGCAAGCCGTCAAGCAGCAGATGGCCAGCCTAACGCCGTAGCAGGATGCGGAAAAAGGCGTAGCGGCGGCTTTATGCCGCCATCGGCGGGTTGCAGCGGTTGAAGTTATGGCGACGTAAAGTCGCCGCTACCTTACTAACCCAGGGTTTTTCCGCAGCCTGTTAGTGCTTCGAGCGCGGCGGGCGGTTAATCTCGAGTTTCTCTCCCGGGCCCCAACCCAAAATCGGCGTCCGCAGACCCGGTCGCTCGAGGGCGGGCCGAACCCTTCCCATCTTCTTGAGGTAAGTGATGGACCTAAATTCCAGCAAGTATAATTCCTGGGTCACTGCCATCATCGCGCTCGGGGCATGCGCCGCCTTCTTCTTGGGCGGCCTCGCGCCAGCGGCTTTTATCGTCATTGCCCTAGGAAGCGTTTGGCTCCTTTTTCAAACCGTCAACCGCCGCCTTTTTTCGGTATTTCCAAAGCACGGAGATCTTCCTCACGACCATATTCCCGAAACGCCTCTGGCGGGTTTTTGTCGAGGTCATTCTGCAATATCGGGTGGTGCGCGACCGGCCCGTCGTGGGCCTCCTCCACGCCTTCGTTTTGTGGGGATTCTTCGCCTTTGGATGGGTCAGCGCCAACCACCTGCTGCTGGGCTTGCGGGGACTGGATAAGGCCACCGGGGAGCGGACTTGGTACGGCGCGTTTGTCGCCGTATGGGCCGTAGCCGTGCTGGTGGGAATGATCGGCCTGTCTTTCCGGCGATTCGTCCTAAGGCCCAAGGCCCTGGGAAAGCTCTCGCCGACCTCCGGCGCTGTCGCCTTTTTGATTTCGGCGCTCATGGTCACTTACCTTTTGGGCTGGCGAGTATTTTCCGTCGGCCAGCGCGGCTTGGAAAGTGAACTGGTGGCTCCACACCCTTTCATTTTTTGCGTTGCTGGTCGTGATCCCCATCTCGAAGCACCTGCACCTGGTGCTTGCCCCGGTCACGATTTTCTTTCGCCCGGAGACCACCAGCTCCATGCGCGCGCTGGGGGAAGAGGGCGATGACCTGGGGATGATTCACTTTAAGGACCTCGGACGCAAGGACGTTTTGGATGTCGATGCTTGCGTTGAGTGCGGCCGTTGCACGGATGTTTGCCCCGCCAACCTCTCGGGAGGAACGCTGAGTCCCAAGGAAATCATCCTGGACCTGCGCCAAGGCCTTCTGGCCGGCGGAGATTTGGTGGCCGGAACGGCGGAAGAAAAAAAGCAGGGCAAGGCCTTCATTACCGAGGAAGACCTGTTCCAGTGCTTTTCCTGCGGCGCGTGCGAGTATGTGTGCCCGGTGGGAATCGAGCACGTGGGCAGGAAAATCCTCGACCTCCGGCGCGGACTTGCCAGCGAGGGCCGCATCTCCAGCGACCGGGTCAACCAACTCTTTACCACCATGGAACGCGCCCCCCACAATCCCTGGGGCATCGCCCACGACACGCGGCAAAAACTGATCGAGTCGAAGCAATTCCCGATTTTCGACGGCACGCAGGAATGGCTCTTCTGGCTGGGCTGCGGACTGAGTTTCGATCCGCACGGGCAGGCCGTCGCCCAGGCCATGCGGCAGATTCTGGATGCCGCGGGCGTTTCCTGGGGCGTGCTGGCCGCGTGAAACCTGTTGCGGCGAGCCGGCGCGGCGGGCCGGGAACGAATACCTTTTCATGGAGCTTTCCGGCAAGCTGGTGGAGTCCTTTGAGGCCGCGCGCGTGAAGAAGATTGTCACCTGCTGCCCCCATTGCACCACGATGTTGGACAAGGATTACCGCCAAATCGCTTCCTACACGCAGCTTGGAATCGAGGTCATGCACCACACGGAATTCATCGAACAGGTGCTGCCCATACTGACGCTGCGCTCTTCACGGACGGCCCCGGGCCGAGCGCCGCTCGGCCCTACACCGGCAACGGTGACTTACCACGATCCTTGCTATCTGGCGCGGGGACGGGGCATCACGGCAGCGCCGCGGGAAATCCTGCACGCGGCGGGAGTCGCCCTAACCGAGGCCGCGCATCATGGCCAGAACACGCAATGCTGCGGAGCAGGCGGCGCGCAGCTTTTTGTGGCGGATGACACTCGCGAACAGGGCAAGGAGCGCGTCAACCAGCGGCGCTTCACCGAACTGATGCAAACCCAGGCCACCACGGTGGCGGTGGCGTGCCCGTATTGCCCCATCATGCTGCGCGACGCCGCCAACGCCCTCAAGCGCGATGACGTGGAAATCCTGGACATCGCGGAAATCGTGGCCAGGAACCTCGCGCCGAGGTAGGCGGTCGGGGCTTCATGGGTTGCGAAACAAACCTCCCTGCTGGCATTCGGTGCGAAGCTTTGGAGTGCGGCAGCTTGCTGCCGCTTTCCTCCCAGCGAGCTTGCTCGCGGGAATTTCGACCTGGAGCACAATTCTCCGCCAGCAAGCGGGCTCGCGATAAAGCGGCAGCAAGCTGCCGCACTCCAAAGCTTCGCACATCCACCGCAGGCTCTTCTTGCCATCAAATAGGGTAAAATGATATGCTTACTGATTCGGCCCTAAACGGATGTAACGTTTTCGGGTGTTCATGCATCTAACAGCGCATGGAGAGAATCGATTCGCGGAAGTTGCCTGAAGCAGCGTTGAACGAGCGGCGGCGGCGAGCTGTGAAGCTGTGTCGGGCGGGAGTTTCGGTGCGCGAGACGGCACGGCAGTGCGAACTGTCGGCGACCACGGTGGTGAAAGCGCATCAGGCCTATCGCCGTGGCGGCTGGGCGGCGGTGAAGGTCAAACACGGACACCGTCCCAAGGGTTCAGGGTGTTTGCTGGCGCCGGAGCAAGCGCGGGAAGTTCAGGGTCTGATTCAGGACCGGACGCCGGACCAGTTAAAGATGGGTTATGCCTTGTGGACGCGGCAGGCCGTCGGGGAGTTAATCGAAGCCCGTTACGGGATTCGATTGAAAGTCAGGAATGTCGGCAAGTATCTCAAGCGTTGGGGATACACGCCGCAGAAGCCCTTGAAGAAGGCCTACGAGCAGTCCCCCGCGGCGGTGGGAAGGTGGCTTAACGAGCAGTACCCCCTTATCGCCGCACGCGCCCAACAAGAGGGCGCGGAGATCCAATGGGGCGATGAGTCGGGGTTGAGATCGGACGACGTGCGCGGACGCGGCTATGCGCCTAAAGGACAAACTCCGGTGTTGCGGGTCAACGCCTGCCGCGAGGGCCTGAGCGTGATTTCGACGGTGACCAATAAAGGCCAGATGCGCTGGAGGGTCTTTTCCGGAGCCCTGAATGCCAAGATACTGATCGGCTTTCTGGAACGGCTGACGCGCCCGCAACAGAGGAAGATATTTCTGATCCTGGACAACTTGCGGGTTCACCACTCGAAGCTGGTCAAGCGCTGGCGGGAAGAGAACGCCGACAAGATCGAGGTCTTTTATCTGCCCAGCTATTCTCCGGAATTGAATCCGGACGAATTGCTCAACGCCGATCTCAAGCAAAGAGTCACCACGGCCGCTCCGGCCCGAACCGGAAAGGCTCTCAAGCGAACCGCTGTGCGCGCTTTGCGGAGCATTCAAAAACAACCGCAACGCGTCCAGAATTACTTCCAGCACCAGGATGTGAGCTATGCCGCCGCGTAGCATTCCTTCGGGGCCGGGTCAATAGTACTGCATACGGATTCAGTACATCGGTATGCGCGGAGCTTATGATGCGCACTACTTTGAATATCGACGATGACATGTTGCGCACCGTGCAGGAAGAAACTGGGGCACGTACCAAGACCCAAGCCGTCCATGAAGCCCTTAAGGATTATGTTCGCCGGAAGAAGATCGAGAAGCTGATTCAGCTACAGGGTAAAGTTCGATTCTCCGTCGACGCGAAGACCTTACGGAAAGGTTGGGACCGCAATCGCCGTGGTTCTCGTTGACACCTCAGTTTGGGTCGAGTTTTTCGATCGCAATAATCCTACTGTTCGTGGCGACCTCGAAGCGCTCTTAAGGCAGGGGGCGGTTGCCACTGCCGGTCTGGTCCTGGCAGAACTGCGGCAGGGATGCCGGTCCACTTCGCAGGTCCGCGCGCTCCAGCAGGCGATGGAACCGCTGCTTTACCTGGAGGTAGACCGCGACTCCTGGCTGCGTGCAGGTGGACTTGTTGCAGAGTGCTCCGCACGCGGGTTTCAAGTCAGCACCGCGGATTGCCTGCTCGCGGCTTTGGCGATACGCGAAAGCGCCTCCGTCTTCACACTCGATCGCGACTTCGAACGGATTCCCCGGCTCCGGCTCTTCCGCAGGCAGAGTCCCTGACCGACTAACCCATTTCACGCCCCGGGAGTGTCCAGCGCATGCGCGCAACCGACTTTGAATTCCGCAACCGCTTCTGGTTTATCTGCCTGGCGTATTTCGTGGGCTTCGGATCTTATACGTTCGACCACCTGAACGCGGCCGAGGCACTGGCGCGCTGGATATTCAGCAGGAGTGACCCTCATCTGGATTCTCTGGCCGCCCGGCACGCCCTTCAGGGTCTGTTCGCCCTGTCGGCGTCGCTGGTTACTGCCGCCGCTTGGATTCGCACCTGGGGAGGCGCCTATCTGCGCACGGAGGTGGTCCACGATACGGCGGTGCGCACGGAAAGACTGGTCGCGGACGGGCCTTACCGCCACCTGCGCAATCCCCTTTATTTCGGCAATATGCTCCTGGCCGCCGGCATGGCACTGCTGGCCAGTCGAACCGGCGGGGTGGTATTAATCCTGGGGAATTTGCTCATCGTGTTGCGCCTGATTGGACGCGAAGAAGCCGCCATGGCGCAGTCCCAGGGTGAAGCCTATCGCGCATTTCTAGCGGCCGTCCCGCGCCTTTGGCCGTCGCTGCGGCCCCGCCTGCCCGCCGGTGGCTTGCAACCGAAATGGCTCCAGGCTTTCTTGGGCGAAGCGCATATATGGATTTTCGCCTTGGATGGTTTCCTCTTTGCTTGGAAGCTGAATGGTCGTCTCTATTACATCATCTTGGGTGCCTCCTCTTCTGATGCGGATGGCGCTGGGGCGTTTGCGCCGGCGGAACGCGCCACCCCCTGCGCCGGACACGCTATCTCCCCAATCTCCACCATCGTGAAGGGGGAGATTCGATGCAATCGCGACCCGCTTGCCCTCACGGTTCCCATATGGCAATCTTCCCTCTGGTGACCCGGCGCGGCAGCATGGTATAGCTTGCTGGCGGTCATCACTCCTTCATGACGGATCAAGGCGGGAAAACACGAGAGGCGCAGGAAGCGGGCGACCCGGCTTCGGCGGATGATTCCCAGCTCCGCTTAAAGGCAAGTCCTCGCAATTTCACGTTCTGGCAGCGCGTTCAGATCTTTGTAGCGACTTGGATTGGTTATTTCGCGCTGCTGCTGGTGGGCCGCAGCTTGCGCTGGGAAGTTTTTGGTTGGGGGAATTGGGAAGCCGCGCGCCGCATGGGCAAAGGGGTGGTTTACACCTGCTGGCACCGCGAAATCTTTGCCGGCTCATGGTTCTGGCGCAAACGCGGCATTGTGGTCATGGCCAGCCAGAACTTCGACGGCGAGTATATTACGCGGATTCTTCAGAAGCACGGCTACGGAGCGGCGCGAGGCTCCAGTTCGCGGGGGGGTGGAAAGGCCTTGGCGGAGATGATTCGCTGCCATCACCAGGGGCTGGACACGGTCTTTACCATCGACGGCCCGCGCGGCCCGCGCTTCGTCGCTAAACCGGGCGCGGTCCTGTTGGCGAAGGCCACGGGGGCGGCCATCCTCTGCTTCCACGCTGCCGTGCGCCGCGCCTGGGTGTTTCGAAAGAGCTGGGACCAAACAGAATTTCCCTTCCCGTTCACCCGGGCGGCGATGTTCCTTGCTCCCCCGATCATGGTTTCTCGGGACGCCGATCGCGCCGAACAGGCCCGCAAACTCCAAGAAGTGCAGGCTGCCCTGGATGAGTTGCGCAGCCGCGCCGAGCGCTGGCAGAAGAGCTAGGCCACAGACTACTCGTCGTGCGCCCCTTCAACAATTCGCCGCAAATCCAGATAAATCGCTTGGGCCTGGGCGCGTGACTGTTCCAGGGTTCCGGAGCAATCGATCAAATAATCCGCGCGGCGGCGTTTTTCCTCCACGGGCATCTGCGCCTGGATGCGCTGCTCCGCTTCCTCGCGACGAAATGCCCGTCTTGGCCATCAAGCGTTCCATCTGCTGCTCGGGACGGCACCACGCCACCATCACTTTGCGCAGAGTGCCGCCGATGCCCGACTCGAAAATCAGCGCGGCGTCGACAATCACCACCGTGTGGGGATCGCGCCTATGCTGCTCGGCGGCGAGTTCCTGCATGCGCGCGATGATGCGGGGATGGACGATGGCATTGAGCCGGCGCAGTTGTTGCGGGTCGGCAAACACCCTGGGGCCCGAGCTTCTTCCGGTCGATGCGGCCGCCGGGATCGAGGATCTCTTTCCCGAAGCGATCGAGGATTTCCTGATAAGCGGCGCGGCCGGGCTCGATCAACTCGTGCCCGACGCGGTCGGCGTCGATGATGTGCGCGCCCAGGTCCTCGAAAGTATCGCGCCACGGTGCTTTTTCCGCAGGCGACGCCTCCGGTAAGGCCGAAAGGAAAGTCCGAGGTCCGAAGTCCGAGGTCCGAAGTCAACTCCCTGCAAGCGGCACTCCCCTCGAACACCAAGAGAATGGCCAGAGAAGTTTAGCAGGCATTCAATAATCTACGCCATAACCACGCCCGACTCCCCGCCGCAAGCCGCGCGGCCTGAATGGTGTTCGACATCAGCATCACGATGGTCAAGGGTCCAACGCCGCCCGGCACCGGAGTGAAGGCGCCGGCGATGGCCCGCGCGTCTTCCGGTTGCACATCGCCCACCAGCACCGAACCTCGCTTCTGCGAGGGTGGCGAGAGGGCCGGCGGGATCGTGGAAGATCTTGCGCACTTCCTCTTCCGTCGTCAGGCGGTTGATCCCGACGTCGATGACGGTCGCGCCGGGTTTGATAAAGTCGGCGGTGACAAAGGCCGGTTTCCCCATCGCCGCCACCAGGATATCCCCTTCGCGCGCCACGGCGGGCAGGTCGCGGGTGCGGGAGTGGCAAATCGTGACCGTGGCATGTTCGTGCAGCAGCAGCATGGCCACCGGCTTCCCCACAATATCGCTGCGGCCGATCACCACGGCCCGCGCGCCTTTGAGCGGAATCTTCGAGCGCTTGAGTATTTCCAGAATTCCCGCCGGCGTGCAGGGCACGAAACCCGGTGCGTCCCGCCACCAGGTTGCCGACGTTGACGGGATGGAAACCGTCCACATCCTTGGCCGGGTCGACGGCCATCAGCACGCGCTTGGTATCAACCTGCGGCGGCAGAGGAAGCTGAATCAGAATGCCATCGATCGCATCGTTGCGGTTAAGATCGTTCACCAATTCCAACAGCTCCTCGGTGGTCGAGTCTTTTGACCGTTCGATTTTCTCGCTGTACAGGCCCAGCGCTTCGCAGGTTTTCACTTTGCTTCGGACATAGATCTGCGACGCGGGATTCTCACCCACCAGCACCGCCGCCAGGCCGGGGGTGACGCCCACGCGCTTCAGGTCGGCGATCTGTTGCAAGAGTTCCGATTGAATTTCATCTCGAATTTTATTGCCGTCAAGAATGTTTGCCGTCAAGGTAGGTCTCCCAAGATCAGTAGATAGTGGACAGTGGCGAGTGGGTAGCGACTAACCACCATCCACTAGCCACGGCCTTATACGAATCGCATGGAGTTTAGCACAACCGCGAGAAATTCTTCTTCCCTCGCCCCCTTGGGGGAGAGCGGGGACCGCAAGGCGCTGGTTGAGGGGGAAGCGCGGACCCCCGTTTTGGGGGTCCGCGGTTCTTCCTTTGCAAAAGCCGCAAATCTCAAAGACGAACGCCGGCCCGCAAGTTCGGGAGCGGGAGTCTCAGGAAGAACCGCAGGCCGCAATGACGGAGATCGGCGCCACGCGTGCTGCATTCAGGGGTCCCCAATTAACCATGAAATGCCGCGGACCCTGAGGTCCGGTCTGCGCCACGCTTGCTGACGGTGGTCACTCGCTGGGCGCACGCCGCTCCCGGGACAGTTGACACAGGACCGCCGCCGAGGTTAAATGGCATTCCAATTCAGGGGGTGAATCTATGTTGACACGGCGAAATTTCATGGGAAGCGTGCTGGGAGGAATGGCAGCGAGTGCGGGAGTCGGGTTTCGAGAGCTGGGGGCAGAAGGTCCGCTCGCTTGGCCCGGGCCCATCGGCCTCGAGCTCTATACGGTCCGCGACCAGTTTGCCAAGGACCCGGCGGGAACCCTCAAGCAAGTTGCGGCCACGGGTTACAAGGAAGTGGAAACGGGGCCTTACATGTCGGCGGCCAAGCTGAATCCCATGCTGCGGGCCAACGGGCTTGCTGTTCCGAGCGGCTACTTTGACGCGCCGAAAACGATTGAGGATTGGAAGAAGACGGTTGATTTGGGCAAGAGTTATGGGCTGCATTACATTGTGGTTGGGGATAACCCTCGGCTCGACACCGAAGCCTGGAAGCGCCGGGCCGACCTTTTCAACCAATGTGGAACTCTTTCCCTTGGCGCCGGAATGCAGTTCTGCTACCACGCGCATTTTAATGAATTCGCGCGCTCCAATAATACCTGCGGCTACGACATCATGCTTACGAGCTGCGACCCTAAGCTCCTGAAAATGGAAATGGACGTTTTCTGGGGCGTTTACGCAGGCATCGATCCGATAATGTACTTTCACCAGTATCCCGGCCGCTTCCCGCTGCTGCACATCAAGGATCTTTACAAAGACGTGGCGGTCAATCCGCACGAAAGTCCTGCCGACAATGGTCCTAATCCCTTCGCACCCGTCGGCCAGGGGAAAATTGATTGGCACAGGATCTTCGCCCACGCGGGCGAGGCGGGCGCAAAACACATTTTCGTCGAGCAGGACCGCTGCAATATGCCGTCGCTCGATGCCATGAAGATCAGCTTCGATTATTTGAAGAATTTGCGTTTGAGCTGAGGGCTCGGCCAGCCGTGTCGGGAATCAGTCGCCCCTCCAGAATCTGGCGCTTTTTCTGCCGCGCCAAAGCGTGGAGAATTCTCTGCCATGGCGCGCGTGTCTTTCCCCACCGGACCTTGCGCCGTCGTGCCCCGTCCAGATTGAAGAGGTGCTGATGCCGCTGGGGTAGCACAGGCACTCCTGCCTGTGTCCAGGGCTGATGCCTTCCATGCATAGACCACAGGCAAGAGTGCCTGTGCTACGTTAAGGAACCAGAACCGGCCATCGATCATCCTGGGCACTCGTACGCCGGTTCGGGCGATCGTCGAAACTTGGCGGTTGGGCGTGGCCGCAGAAGAGTTGCCTAGCGCCTTGCCGCATCTGACTCTGGCGCAGGTTTTCGATGCGCTCAGTTACTATAGCGACCACCAGGAAGAAATCAACGCCCACATCGAACGGAACCGGATTCCACCCCACCAAATTGACCCTCGGGTGTCCGATCGTTGAGCCATCTCTTTATCGACTTATACCTTGACGAAGACGTGAACGTGCTGATCGCGGACTTAGGATGGTACCCGTGTTCGTGGGGGGCCGCGATGCATCGGGGTGCCAACCGCGGATCGGGATTGACAAAGCTCTTTAGAGACCATATAAAGACTCTATGAAGACTCTTACGATTACAGACGCGAAGAAGAACCTGAGCCGCTGGCTTGACGCTGCCGCCCGCGGGCAGGACATCGGAATCATCCGTGGGGCTGAAATCATTGCTCTGCGCAGGGTCGACGTGGAATCCGCCGATTACGCGCAACGCGAATACGCGGCGACGCCAGACCAGATCGCGGCGTTTGCGGAAGCCACGGATAAGCGCTATCGCCGGCTCAAACGGTCAGGGAAATTGGTGACCGTCTCTACAGAGCAATTGAGGAACCTGCTTGGGTAAGCTTCTGTCGATTGACCCTGGGGTGTTACGCCGCTTACAAGACCTGCCGAAGAACGAAAGGGCCGAGTGCTTGTTCGCGCTGTGCGAATTGCCGGAGACCTTTGGCCGCCCGCATGTGCATAGCGGTTTGGGGATTCGTAAGTTGGGCGACGGGATTTTCGAGTGTCGCGGCAATTTGTCTTTGCCCTTCATCTTTCAGGACCGGCCCTCCGACCTGTTCGTGTCCTTCCTGGGGAATCACGATGAGGTGAAAGCGTTGCTCCATACCCGCAAGTATCACTGAGTCCGCCGGTTAGCACAGGCACTCCTGCCTGTGCCCAAGGCTGATGCATTCCATGCATGGAACACCCCGATGCATCGGCGTACCACCGAACACAGGCAAGAGTGCCTGTGCCACCGTTAAGAAGCCAGAACCGGCCACGGATTGGACGCGGTGGCAGAGATGTTGCCCGGGTTCGTGCGGCGCCCCGATGCCTCGGGGCGCCAGCCAGCGGGGGGTGCGTTGATCAATCGCGCTGCCGCCCGGTCGTCATGGTATGATTTAGCAAGAATGAGTATCGAGTTTGAATGGGATCCGAAAAAAGCCAAGGCAAATCATGCCCATCACGGGATTGATTTTGAAGAAGCGCTGACCGTCTTTCGAGACCCGCTCGCCCGCATTTTTGAGGATGAAGAGCATTCCGTAGATGCGGAGCGGGAAATTATCATTGGGCATTCCGTGAAAGAGCGTCTGATTTTGGTTTGCTTCACCGTCCTCGAAGAGAGAATCCGATTGATCAGCGCACGCAAAGCCACGCGCCTGGAGCGTAAAGACTATGAGGAGACTGTCCACCCCTAAGAAGCACCAGCCCCTTCGCGACACGATGCGAAAGGAGTATCGGTTCGATTACCGCCGAGCCAAGCCCAATCGCTTTGCCGAAAAGATGTCGGAGGGGGTTGTAGTTGTTATTCTCGAACCGGACGTTGCCGCCGTATTCAAATCGTCAGAAGCTGTCAACGCCCTCTTGCGTTCCGTAATCGCTGCCATGCCGGAGTCCAAGCAGCCCTTGGGCTAACCGCGTCTGGCGCCGACATCGCATTTTATGTCGGCGCCCGTTAAGAAGCCAGAACCGGCCACGGATTGGACGCGGTGACAGAGATGTTGCCCGTGTTCGTGGGTGATTACATAAATAGCAATGTATTGCGCCGGCCCCGCGCGATGTTAGACTATGTAGGGGCAGCGCAATGTCCGATGAACTCGCCACGGGCCCCATGAGACCCAGAGGAGGTGACACCATGGCAAAAGCAACCCTGAATCGCCGGTCGAAGGTTGATCGGCTGAGCAATCCAAAACCGGCTTCCAAGCGTGTCACCATGCGGGAGGACTGGCGGAAAGTCGCCAGCGGGTTTTTCGGAACGAAAGTCGATTGCAGAGCTCGCGGCGGAGCAAGGCGTCAGGCTTGAGGGTCAGCTCGAAAGGATTATGGGCGCCGGAGCTCAACCTCTGGGCGAGCGATAAAGAGTTTGAGGGATTTGTCCAGGGAATATACGACCGGCGCAGAGAGGGTCTGAGCCTCGGCAAATCGTGAACAACCTGCTGCTGGACACGAATATTGTCTCCTACCTGATGAGGAGCGATCCCCTCGCCCGCCTTTATAGGCCGCATCTGGCAAATCACTCGCTGGCAATTTCCTTCATGACCCTGGCCGAACTATACGAAGGGGCCTTTCGCGGCAACTGGGGCGCTGAGAAGCGCCGCTATCTCGACGAGATTCACGACTTTTTCGTGGTGATTCCGTCAGACAGGAAGCTGTGTTCGCGATGGGGCGAGGTTCGGTCCATGCGGAGGCGGCAACCGATCTCCGCCGAGGATGCCTGGATTGCCGCCACCGCCATCGAATACGCCTGCCCGCTTGTAACTCACAACTCTAGGGATTTTCACGGCATACCAGGGCTGACCATCATCACTGAAAGCGCGTGAGTAGTATGTCGTTTCGCCGGTGGCACAGGCACTCCTGCCTGTGCCCAAGGCTGATGCCTCAGCCACAGAACGCACAGGCAGGAGTGCCTGTGCCACTGGAAGCCCGAACCGGCCACGGATAGGACGCGGTGACAGAGATGTTGCCCGGGTTCGTGGGGCGCCCCGATGCATCGGGGCGCCAGCCGAGCAATCAGCTTGAGCCCCAAAGGGGCGACCTAATCTAGCCCAGGGCAACGCCCTGGGTCGAACGGCCCCCTCCATTTCAACCGCTGAGCCCTGAAAGGGCGACCCCTTAGCGCGCCCCTTCAGGGCTTGCGGTGGTACTCGTTTCATAATTCCCAGGGCGTTGCCCTGGGCTAGGTTAGGTCGCCCCCTTGGGGCTCAACAGCGGGCGGCGCAGAGCCCGCGCTCGCTCCAGGAATGGGAGCAGGGGCGCAGGCGTCCGGAAGGCGCGGTGCGCGCCTACTTGACGGTGATTGATAGAAATCCACAAGCCGTGGAAAAAGCCCTCATGAACAAGTGGTGAGGTGCGAAGGGCGTCAGGCATCAGAAAACCCCACGGTCACGACTGCACTGACCGCCACTGCACGCATTTATAGAACCGGATTACGAGTGTTAAGATGTAATCCAGTCGGAGGCTTCAATGGATAACGCCTCGCTCATATACGACAGTTTAAAGAACTATAAGGACATAAAAGCCCTAATCGGGACGCAGGAGGATATATTCCTCGACTTCAAGGAGAGCCGCACTTCGACCGGTGCGCTGCTTGACGACGACAAAGCCCATTTCAGCAAGGCGGCCTCGGGGTTCGCACATCAGCAAGGAGGTGTGCTTGTCTGGGGTATCGAGGCGCGAAAAGGAGAAGATGGGATTGATGAAGCAACGGATCTGAAGCCAATTTCCAACATTAAAGGCTTTCTTTCCGCTTTGAATGACCACGTCAAGTATTCCACTGACCCCGTTGTTGATGGAATACAGAACCGCGTCATCTACGAAAACGACGACGAAAACTCAAGAATGGGATTCGCTGTTACATTTTTCCCCAAGAGTGATTCGGCGCACAGGGCGATGGGCAAGAAATGGTCGGGTTTCTACAAGCGTTATGGGGATAGCTTCGTTCCGCTGTCGACCGCTGATATTCGGGACCTGTTTTTTCGAAACCTCTCACCTGACTTGGAGCTTCGAGTGACAACCGAGTCGAATGATAGGCTGAGACTCTCGCTGTACAACAAAGGGAGAGGGGTCGCCAAATTTCCATCCGTCCAATTCGGTTTGATTCCCCACGTAGACGGCCAATGGATTGACGGCGGAGGCAACTTTGACTTCAAAACAGGCTTGTTGGAGCACAGCCCACGAGAGCCATACCGTTTCCAATTCATGGCAAATGCAGGTGTCGTGGTCCATCCAGACCAAGAATTCTGCGTTCTCGTGGGCCCATCTCAGGTGGCCCCGTACAAGACAAGAATTTTGAAAATCGTCTACCGCCTTTTTGCCGAAAACATGGTGCCCAACGAGGGCACGCTGGAAATCAAATAACTGTCGATAGCGCAATCTGTCGTGGCATTTCATGAAAATGAACCGTGGGTGCAGACATCGGATTTTCTGTCGGCGACCGTTAAGAAGCCAGGACAGGCCACGGATACGACGCGGTAACAGAGATTTTGCCCGTGTTCGTGGGGCAATGTACACGCGACCCGCGAAACTGGGATGGAAAGCCGCACAGGAACGCGAACTACGCGTACCTGTGCGCTACCCGCTGATAGGAACGAAGTAAAGAGCCGAAAATATCTGCAATGAAATTCCGCCGATAACAACCAAAGGGAGTATGAAGGGATTATGAATACTTGGTTTACACCCCAATGGGTAGAGGCTATTTCCACCTGTGTTTATGCGTTGGTGAGTATCGCGGCGGTAGTTTACGTTATTCGTCAAACAAAAACTGCTCGCCAGCAAGCCAACCTCCTTGAAAAACAAATACGATTGCAAGAAGCCACGTTTCATCAATGGATCACAACCAAAAAATGGAAAGTCGAGCCTGAACTTGAAGAGGGGCGATCCCATATTAGGTTGAACTTTAGTTTCAAAATTGTTAACACGACTAATTTCCCGCTCGCAGTCAAAGCGCTGCATTTTGAATCGGCAGGATTTGTACCGAAGGCGGAAATATCTATGACCTATCCTGAAGATACTGGATATTTGCTTCCACCCAAAGAGGAAAGGGATATGGATTATGAAGTTGTTTTTGATTCCAGTTTTAGGAATCTCTATCTCAACAATCTCGGCTGTGCAACCTTCCTCGACATTACTGTTACCTTTGTTGATTGCCTGAACAGGAAGCAAACTCAAGATATTTTCATGACTTGCACTTGTTTCCGAAACAGGCCTCCCAGCTTCGGCTTTTTTGGTAACTCCCAGAAAGGAAAAAAGGAAAAGGAAAGCAACGGTCAGTGAAGAATATCGGTGCCCAATTTAGGACACTACCGGAAAAAGGGTCAAGGAGCGAACACTTCCCCGCCACACCGGAAGCCGCCGACGCCGTCGTTCCTGACGGCTGGATTGTCCCTAACGCGGTCCGACACGCGAACGCCCCTGTCAACGTCGGCCCAGGACCCGCCCCGCAGAAGGCGGAGCTGCCCGCTCGCCGGCCCTGTGGGGTCTTGAGACGGGCTGTTCTGGTAATAGCTCGGGTCGTACCAGTCATTCACCCACTCCCAAACGTTCCCGAGCATATCATAGAGGCCGAAAGCATTGGCGCGCTTCTGCGCTACGTCGTGCGTTTGGCTGCCGCTGTTCTGGCTGTACCACGCGATGTCGTCAAGGTTGCCATACCGTGCCTCCGTGCTGCCCCCGCGCGCTGCGTACTCCCACTCCGCTTCCGTCGGCAGACGCCCACCCATCCACCCGCAATATGCTTGCGCATCATCCCACGTTACGTCCACAATCGGCATCGCCTCGTTTGCCCACCCGGGATTGAGCGCCCGTCCGGGTAGATCTGGCTGCGGCGGCATGGACCGCCCCGTAGCCCCTGCAAAGCGCTTGTAGGCCCCCACCGTCACGGGCGTCTGCCCGATCCAGAAACCCCGCGTAATCGCCACTTGGTGGGCTGGCTTCTCGTCGTTGTCGCACTCGCTGTCTCCCGGCGAGCAGCCCATCATAAATGTCGCGGGCGGAATCCAGACGTATTTCAGACCATCCTTAGGGTTCTCTCTGACCGTTCGGGCTCCCGGCCCAGAAACGGCCCGCCGGGGCGTCTCAACTGGCGCCGGTGGCGAAGGTTGTTCAGCGTCTACCAACGTCACGGTGATCGTGGCCACTCGTCCGGTTGCGACCGCCACTCGTTGTTCGTAATCCTTTTTGCCGGCGAGAGTGACTCGCAGCGCGTGTTCGCCTGCTTTCAGCTCCTCGATCACCAGGCGACCCTTCCCACCAACCTGCCCTTTGAACGTGTCGTCAAGATAGACCTGGGCATTCCGGGAGGTCTGAACCACAATCTGCGCCGGGCTCAGTTGCGGACCTGGCAGGTTGATTTGCGGATTACTTGCGTTTGGCGCCGGGGCAGGCGTCTGCGGCTTGGCCGGAACGGTCGTCTCTTGCTGCGGGGTGCTGGGTTGGGGGCTGGGTGGCTTCGTAGGCCCTGGCCAGTAGAGCCATACCAGCGCTGCCACAATCACAACCACAACGGCAGCCACCAGACTTGCTATCCCGCCGGTGGATCTTTTCTTCGCTAGTGGGCGAGCGCTATGGTCACGTAGGGGCGGTTCGCGAACCGCCCCTACTTCCAATTGAGGCATTGCGGGCTCAACGCGCTTCGTTGTGGCACACGGCTTCGGGGATTCCACCGGCGATGGCAACGTGGCGGCGCGGGCAAAGTCGTGTGCGAATTCCAACACCGAACCGTAGCGCTGATTGCGGTCTTTGGTGAGCGCCTTCATCACCACGCTCTCGAGTTGGGGCAGCGCGGGGAGGTCCGGATTGACGGCGCGGAATGGCGGTGGGTCTTCCTGCATGTGCATGCGCAGGTATCCGACCGGCGTGTCGGAATGAAACGGCGTGCGGCCGGTGAGCATTTCGTACACCACCACGCCCAGCGAGTAGATGTCGGAGCGCGCATCGAGTTCATCGCTCCTCATGCCGGATGCCTGCTCGAACGACATATAAGCGGGCGTGCCGAGCACCATGCCGGTCTGCGTGTGGGCGCCGGACTCGCGCAGCTTGGCAATGCCGAAATCGACGAGCTTGACCACAACGGGTCGTAGGGGCGGGTCTTGTGCCCGCCCGGTGTCGGCAATGCCGACGGGGAGGGCAGGCACGAGGCCTGCCCCTACGTCCTGGGCGATGGTACCGCGTCGTGGGCACCCGCGAGGGGTGCCGCTGCGTCGTCGGGATACGTCAGAAAGATGTTATCGGGTTTGAGGTCGCGATGAATGATGCCCAGCTTGTGCGCGGCGTTCAGCCCCCGCGCCGCTTGCTGGAGAATTTCCGCAACCTCCGGCACGGGAAGCGCGCCCCGCCGCGTGAGGGCTTGGCGGAGAGATTCGCCTTCCAGAAACTCCATGGCGATGTAGGGCGTGCCGTCATCGGCCTGGCCGGATTCGTAAATGGTGACGACGTTCGGGTGATGAATGCGCCCCGTGGAAGCCGCTTCATTCTGAAAGCGCAGCAGGAAGTCGGGGTCATCCAGCAGCTTGCGGCTCAGGACCTTGAGCGCCACCGGGACGGTTGCCCACCGCGATCTGCTCGGCGAGGAAGACCGCACCCATGCCGCCCGCGCCCAGTTGGCGGATAAGCCGGAAGCGGCGCGAAAGACTCGCAGCGAGATGGGCGTCGATCTCAGTCACAGCGGCAAATCCCACGGTTGTAGCGGCGATCTCCGATCGCCGGACGGCGGTCGGAGACCGCCGCTACAGGAGCAAGCGTAGCGCGGACCTAGATCCGTATAGGTGCCAGCGGCTCTTCGAAGGTTTCCGAGTATACAAGCCGCGGAGTTCAAGAACAACTCCGCGCCACCAAAACCTAAAGGCCGGGTCGCGGTTGCAGAGGGTGGATTTGGGATTTCAAATGCGGACGAGAGGCAAATGTCGTATGCGGATGCTGGATTCAGTTACGGTGACCATGGCGCCGGATTTGAGGTCCTCACGACATTGTTCCAGCACGCGGACCAGAAGATCCGCGAGCTGTTTCGCTTTCAGCCCTTCGATGCGGATGCGAATCACCGAAGGCCCGGACGCGCCCGAAAGGGCCAACTGGGCATGAAAATCCGCGTCCAGGGTAACAACGATCTGCCCATGGTCCCGAGCTCGCGCGAGGATGGTGCGGTCGGCGGCATCGGCCAGGCCAAGCTCGCCGACGTGATCGGCTTTCAGACCCGCGTCGCCCAAGTAAGTGTACGGTGGAGCGCGGCAGGCCCTGGTCGAGAAGCAGCATCAGCGGGCAACGACCGGGGGAAGAATTTTGTCGTCGAGGGAGGCAGCGGCGAAAGCGAGCGCCTGACGAATGTCTTCGTCTTCAAGTTCGGGGTACTCGCGCTTGAGCTCGGCACGGTCGGGGTAAGTCTGCCAGGGCTTCAAGTACACGGCGGACCGTTAGGCGCATGTTGCGGATACACGGCTCGCCATTCATGCGGGCCGGGTCGGTCGTGATGCGGTCCAAGTTCGTCATGGCCTTGTTCTCACTCCTTATGATCGGCGAAGAAGCGCAACGCCATCAGGCGGTGACCTCGAATTCGGCCAGGTCACGCGCGTAGTCGAGGCAGGCGGCGATCTGTTCACGGGTGAGATCAGGGAATTCGGCGGTGATATCCTCGGCCGTCTTTCCCGCCGCCAGATAGCCCAGAATCAGGCTCGCCGGGATGCGGGTTCCCTTCAGGCGCGGTTTTCCATGCAGGATTTCCGGGTCGCTCGTGATGTATTCCTTCCACTCGACGGGCATCGCCAACTCCCTAGCCATGATTCTAGCAATGCGGGGAGCAAAAAGCAAAAGCGGGTAGCATGTAGCGCAGGGCCCGCACTCCGGCCCTGCGGCTTTTCCCACGGCGCAGGCCGTAGCGGCGCTGCAAATTGGGAAAGTCATCCTTCTGGCTTTCGCGTTCAACCAAACTCACATGATGCAGAGGCGGGCCCCCCAAACCACGGCACGGTTGAAAAGCCGCAGGGCCGGAGAGCGGGCCCTGCGCTACTTCTTCTGGTGGCGCGCCGTGGCGCGGACAGAAATCTGTGTCGTCGGGATACGTTCTCTGGCATGGGGGGGCAGGCGCGCATCGGGTTCCTGGGCGAGTGGAAGTAGCTGCCCGGCGCCGCGAATCATACTCCAGCCATCAGGAAAGGTACAACCGCGCAAGAGCAGTGACAAGTGAGTGACGCGATACAGAGTCCGAAGTCCGGGGTCCGAGGTCCGAGCTCCCAAGGGAGAAGCCAAACCTACCGGCCCAAAGCTAGCGTAGCGCGGACCTTTTTTGTGGGTCCGCGGCTCTCCCCCTATGGGCAAGGGAAAGCCGCGGACCCACAAAAAATGTCCGCGCTACACTTGCTTTCCGACAGGGACATTTTGTAGGCTCTAACGCTGGCAGATTTATCTTGACTTCCATGATGTAAGTTGATATAATAACTGGGTGTTACTGTAGGGTGCCGAGAGCAGGAGTTAGGAGCTAGGAGTCGGGAAATGAGGGGCGGTAGCCAGCGCGCCTTTTGCCAGTCCCGGCGCTAGCTTCGAGGGGCAACAAAATGCTGCCAGCAGAGGATGGAAGATTCCAGTCGGCGGCGGATTTATGATTGCCGATTGTCGATTGTCGATTTGCGAAGTGCCCCCCCCATTGTGGCTTCACAAATATGCTGTTCAAGTCCGAAACGGGGCAGCGACCCCTAGAGATGTTAAAAATGAAGTCACAAATCGAGAATCGGCAATCGAAAATCGGAAATGACCCGATGGCCCGCTGGCCCGATCATCGTGGCTTTCCATTATGTAATAGAAACAAAAGGGATTAGTCGTTTAGAGTAAGAATGTCTGAAATCTTTATCTAATTGAAATAAAGATAGTTAGCTTGAAATTCGGGAGCCAAGGCGAAAAAACGGGCGTGGCTCTCCATTATGTACTAGAAACAAAAGTGGTTAGCGATGAACCGCAAAAACCATGCAGAAATCGATGTCATTGAAATTAAAAGATTTAGATGATTCTTCGGCGGCGTGGGTCGTGAAAAAAAAGGGGAATTAAAAATGAGGCGAGAATTCCGTAAGTTATTGAAAACACATATAGAAAAAATGCCAGTTTTTCGCCTTTCCATTATATTAATGAAAACAAACGAGTTAAACCATTCTTTCCATTATGTTGCTGAAAATAAAGTGAGTTAGTTAAGAACAGTGGATAGTGGACAGTGGATAGTGGCGAGCAGGAAAGGCGGTGAAGAACAGTGACCAGTGACGGGTGGCGAGCGGGAAAGGCTAAAGAACGGTGGCGAGAAGGGGGCAGGGCGGGATTCTTCGCTGCGCTCAGAATGACAGCGAGAGGCTCAGAATGACAGCGCAGCGGGCAACGGCGGAGGCGCCAAAGCGGCGAGCACCGACGTCCAAGCCTCGTGTGACACACTATCCCATAGCGGCCATCGGCGGTGTCAAGTGATAAGGTGAATCATTTTGCGGCGTCAGGAGGTTTTCAATGGCCCGATCAGCCGATCAGCCGATCACCCGATCACCCAATCTCCCGATGGCCCTACTGCCTTCGGCGGGCTTTCCTTTCCGCCCGCTCGGGGCTTATGTTACAATAATGTTTCATCTCAAGCACGAGGTTCACTTACCGGAGTGCCTTCATGAAACGGTACGGCGAGCATCGTTTTCCCGGCAAGCTTTTCGTGGTGGAGGGAATCGACGGCTCAGGAAAATCCACCCAACTCATGCTTCTGCACCAGTGGCTGCAAGCGGAAGGCTACGGAGTGGTCTTCAGCGAGTGGAACTCTTCGCCGCTCGTCCGCGAAACCACCAAGCGGGGCAAAAAGAAGCAGACGCTTACCCCTTCGACCTTCTCCCTGATTCACGCCACGGACTTTGCCGACCGCATGGAGCACAACATCCTGCCCTTGCTCAAGGCGGGAGCCGTGGTGTTGTGCGATCGTTACATTTACACGGCGTTCGCGCGCGACGTGGTGCGCGGGATGGACCCGCTGTGGGTGCGCGAGCTTTACAGTTTCGCCGTGAAGCCCACCGCCGCGTTCTACTTCCGCGTCCCCCTGGACGTTGCCATGAAGCGCATTTTGGACGGGCGCAGCGGGGTGAAGTTTTACGAGGCGGGGATGGATCTGGGCTTGAGCGAGAACCCCGAGGAGAGTTTCGGCATCTTTCAGGGCCGAATCCTGGATGAGTACGAGAAGATGGTTCCCGAGTTCGACCTGACCACCGTGGATGCCACCCTTCCCATCGAAGAGCAGCAGACCTATATGCGGCAGATTGTGAAGGCCAAGCTGGCCCAAGCGAAGAGATTGAGGGTAGCGCCGTGAGAGAGACTTATGCCGCCCCTCTGCCGGGCATGAACCTGGCGGAAATGACCGGCAAACTGATCGTGATTGAAGGGACGGACGGCGTGGGCCGGTCCACCCAGATCCGGCTGCTGCGTCCCTGGCTCGAGCAGCAGGGCCGGGCGGTTCTCGACACCGCCATCAAGCGCTCGGAGCTTGCCGGCAAGGGCATCCAGCAAGCGAAAGAAGGGCACACCCTGGGGCGCATTACCCTGAGCTTGTTCTATGCCACGGATTTCGCCGACCGCCTCGAACACGAAATCGTTCCGGCGCTGCGGGCCGGTTTCGTGGTGCTCACCGATCGCTATATCTATTCCTTGATGGCGCGGGCCATCGTGCGGGGCGCTGACGCCCGGTGGATTCGGAACGTCTATGGCTTTGCGCTGAAGCCGGACGCCACCTTCTATTTGCGCATTGGCGTGGACGACCTCATCCCCCGCGTGGTTTTCTCCCGCGGGTTCGATTATTGGGAATCCGGCATGGATATTCATCCCAGCGAGGATATGTACGACAGCTTCCGGAAGTATCAAACCGAGCTGCTGGCGGAATTCGAGCGCCTGGCGAAGGAATACAACTTCGAAGTCATCGATGCCACGCCCGACGTGCGCACGGTGTTTGAGCACCTGCGGGCGGGAGTGGCGCGGGTGTTGAGCGGCGAGCCGCGCGAACCGCTGTTTTCCGTCCCCACTCCCGCCGGCGAGCGTTCCGGAGGCAGCGACCAAGAAGGTGTTGGAAATGCCCGGCGCCCGCCAAGGCCGCCACTCCGGTCGCGGAGGAACCCGCGCCCGCAGCTCAGGCTTTGGCGAGAGCGGCGGAAGGCGACGCCAGCACGTAGGAAACCCACTCCTTCAACCGGTGCATTTCCGCGGATTCCCGGGACATGCGGGAATACTTCTCTTCGAATCCCATCTTGTTTTCCCGGTTGCGCAGAATCAGCTTTTCCACTTCCATCGCCAGGGACAGGTGATCGCGCAGGAATTCCGGCCGCGCCAGCATTTCGATCATCATCTGCTCCAAGCACTTCCAGGTCGTGCCAATCCCCCAAATGCTTCTGGAGTTGGCGGAGCCACACCAGGGCGTCGGCGCTGCCGGCCACGCCGAACTCATGGAAAACCTCCAGGAGATAGCGCAGCCGCTTGGTGGCAATGCGCGCTCCGTGGATGACCTCGGGACGGGAATGGCGATGAGATTCGCGCGACCTGGTCTTCAAAACGGCTCCAGGCGGATTCCAGAGCGCTGGTCAGGTCCTTGGCGAAGGCGGGGTGCGGCGCCCCTGAGCCGTGATGGTGATGCTCGGCGGAGTGATCGTGCGCCTTGTCATGATGGAGGAATTCCTTCAGGTTTACGTAAAAGACGGCGAGGTTGATCTTGCCGAATTTGCGCATGGCCCGCAGGAAACTCTCTGACCGGCGCATCAACAGGAAATGCTGCACCGCCGTCCAGGCCTCGCGCCGCGCCGAGCGCTTCCTTCCCAGCGACCGCCCCACAACTTCCAGCAGCACGTCGCAATTGCGCACGTCCCCCAGCACTTGGCGGCAGCGGCGAATCTGGCGGCGCAACCGGCGCAACTCCTGCGGGCGTGGTTTGGGATAAAGCAGGTCGAGCACTTGCTGCAACCTTCGGCTGGCCACACGCATGTCGTGGATGGCGTCGGCATCGTCACCCTTCAAGACCTTGGCTTCGTAAGAAATGAAGCGGTTGAGTTGCCGCAAAGCCAGCTCCCGCACCTTCTTGCAACTTTCCTCGTAGGGCAGCAGCAATGCGCCCTCGGGCGCCGCAGGTTCCGCAGGGGACGCCGGTTCAACCGCGGCGGGTGTGGGGCTTTGGGTTAATTCATCTTCCATGGCACGTGCCTCGAAAAGTGGGGAATACCTCGCCCCCATGGGGTTCTCGGAAGGTGATCCACCCAGCGCGAACCCCAAGGATTCCAGGAAAGAACCTCAATTTAAGGAGTCTATAGTCTACTCCGCGAGGGGCGAAGTTACAACGGCTTGTGCGGTGGCTCCGAAATCGAGGGGGGGGCCAAGTCGGGGAGCCATTTGCTTGACAAAGCTTTATATGGGCAGCATGAGGCTCAATCCTATTCACCGGACATACACTTCGAAGCCGCTTCCACATGGTCGCACGCGGAATCCGGGATAGATTACCGAGTGGCGGAGAGAATGTCCATAGGCGATCATATACCTAATTATTAAGCCATAGGATGACTTTCGATATTCTGTAAGTAATTGAAAATAAAGCAAAAAATAATTCTTGACAATAATACACTCATATTTTATTATGTGCATGTACTAAGGAAAGTGAAAGTTCAACAAATGGAGGCACACTAACATGGCGATTGTTCGATGGGAACCTTTCCGAGACCTGGTAACTGCACAGAGTGAGTTTGACCGCTTGTTCCGCGAAGCCTTCTCGCCCGCATTGGGTGAGGGCGAGGTTTCGACCCGGACTTGGGCGCCGCCCGTGGACATCTACGAGAACGGCGACAACCTGGTGCTGAAGGCGGAACTGCCCGGCATCAATCCCGACGACGTGGAGATTCGCGTCGAGGACAACACCCTCTATCTGAAGGGTGAGCGCAAGTTCGAAAAGGAAGTGAAGGAGCAGAACTACCATCGCGTCGAGCGTTCTTATGGAACCTTCACGCGCACCTTCTCTCTCCCCAACAGTGTCGATGCGGACAAGGTTGCGGCAAACTACAAGGATGGCGTTCTGACGCTGACGATGCCCAAGAAAGAAGAAGCGAAACCGAAGACGATCAAGATCAACGTCAGCAAGGACGCCTAAACCGGCTCCTCCGTGCGGGCGGGGCAAAGCGGCGGAGCCGCTGCCCCTCCCGCATGGCGGGTTTTCTGCCGCGTCGCGAGCGCTGGGACAGCCTGAACGTCCTGGTAATCTCGGACGCGGTTTTTGTTTGAAAATAGCGGTCAGCTCTCAGCTTTCAGCTAAAGACGGCGGAACCGTGTGCACAGAACAATCAGCAGTCAGCGGTCATCCAAGGAGGTAGGATATGGGATGCGCACTCTGCCTTTTCGAGAGCTGAAAGCTGCGAGCTGATCGCTGCCAGCTAAAGAGGATTTCACCATGGCTACACGATTTGACAAATTTACGGTAAAGGCCCAGGAAGCGCTCCAGGCGACGCAGGAAATCGCCGGGCGCAATGGCAACCAGCAAATGGAGCCGGTACACCTGTTGCTCGCATTGGTCGAGCAGCCGGAGGGCGTTGTTCCGGGAATTCTCCAACGCTTGGGCACCACGCCCGCCGCGGTGAGCCAGGAAGCCAGCAAGGTGATCGAGGCGCTTCCCAAAGTGGGCGGCACGACGGACCACTACATCTCGCCGGCCTTGAAGGAAGTGTTTGACCAGTCGTTCAAGGAAACCGAGCAGTTCAAGGACGAATACGTCTCCACCGAGCACCTGCTGCTGGCCCTGGCGAAGAAGTCCAACGACCCGGCGGGGCGCATCCTGAAGCGGCTGGGCGTGACGCACGATGCCATTTTGCAGGCGCTGGTGGCGGTGCGGGGCACGCAACGCGTTACCGATCAGAATCCCGAAGCCAAGTACCAGGCGCTGGAGAAGTACGCGCGCGACCTGACGGAACTGGCCCGCCGCGGCAAGCTCGACCCGGTGATCGGCCGCGATGAGGAAGTTCGCCGCGTGATCCAGGTGCTTTCGCGCCGCACCAAGAACAATCCCGTGCTGATTGGCGAGCCGGGCGTGGGCAAGACGGCCATTGTGGAAGGCATCGCGCAGCGCATCGTCGCCGGCGACGTCCCGGAATCGCTCAAGTCGAAGCGCATCGTGGCGCTTGACTTGGGCGCGATGGTGGCGGGTTCGAAGTACCGGGGGGAGTTTGAAGACCGCCTGAAGGCTGTGCTCAAGGAAATTGAAGAAGCCAGCGGCCAGATCATTCTCTTCATCGACGAATTGCACACCCTGGTGGGCGCGGGAGCTGCCGAAGGCTCGATTGACGCTTCCAACATGCTCAAGCCGGCCCTGGCGCGCGGCGAACTGCGTTGCATCGGCGCCACCACGCTCAACGAATACAAGAAATATGTGGAGAAGGACGCGGCGCTCGAGCGGCGTTTCCAGCCCGTCCAGGTGGGCGAGCCCTCGGTGGAAGACACCATCGCCATTCTGCGCGGCCTGAAGGAGCGCTACGAAGTTCACCACAAAGTGCGCATCAAGGATTCGGCCATTGTCGCCGCGGCGGTGCTTTCCAACCGTTACATCTCCGACCGCTTCCTGCCCGACAAAGCCATCGACCTGATTGACGAAGCCGCCTCCGGCCTGCGCATTGAGATCGACTCCATGCCGGCCGAGATCGACCAGATTGAGCGCCGCGTGACGCAGCTTCAAATCGAGCGCCAGGCGCTGCGCAAAGAAGACGACGCGGCCTCGCGCGAGCGATTGCAGGCGCTGGAAAAGGAGCTGGCCGGGCTCAAGGAGAAATCCGACCACTTGAAGCTGCGCTGGAAGGCGGAGAAGGAAGTCATCGCGAATATTGGCAACCTGAAGGAAGCGATTGAGCAGGCGAAAATTGAGGAAGCGCGCGTCACGCGCGAGGGCGACCTGAACAAAGCGGCGGAAATCCGCTACGGCAAGCTGGTGTCTCTGGAGAAAGAACTCGCCGCCGCCAACGCCAAGCTCCAGAGCATCGACAAGACCGGCCGCATGCTCAAGGAAGAAGTGGACGAAGAAGACGTGGCGCGCGTGGTCTCGCGCTGGACGCACATCCCCGTCACCAAGATGCTGGAAGGCGAAGTGGCGAAGCTGGTGAAAATGGAAGAACGCCTGCGCCTGCGCGTGGTGGGCCAGGAAGACGGCCTGCGCCTGGTGGCGAACGCCGTGCGCCGCAGCCGGGCGGGCCTTGCCGACCCGCACCGCCCCATTGGCTCGTTCCTGTTCCTGGGCCCCACGGGTGTGGGCAAGACGGAACTGGCTCGCGCCCTCGCCGAGTTTCTCTTTGACGACGAGCGCGCCATGCTGCGCCTCGACATGTCGGAGTACATGGAGAAGCACGCGGTGGCGCGGCTGATTGGCGCGCCGCCCGGCTACGTGGGTTACGAGGAAGGCGGCCAGTTGACCGAACTGGTACGGCGCCGGCCCTATTCCGTTCTGCTCTTCGACGAAATCGAAAAGGCGCATCCCGACGTCTTCAATATCTTCCTGCAGATTCTCGAAGACGGCCGCCTGACCGATGGCAAGGGCCGCACCGTGGATTTCAAGAACACGGTCATCATCATGACCTCGAACATCGGCAGCCAGCTTCATCCACGAGGCCATGAACGGCGTCGATCACGCCATCGGCATGACCGCGAAGAAGGGAAGCGCGGTGGGCGAAGCGGGCGTGCTCAGCGAGGGGCTGAAGAAGAAGATTCAAGACTCGCTTCTCCAGCACTTCCGCCCGGAGTTCCTGAACCGCATCGATGAAATCGTGATCTTCAACGCCCTCGGCAAAGCGGAAATCGAGAAGATCATCGACCTGCAGCTTGAGAACCTCCGCCGGCTCCTCTCCGAGCGCAAGATCGAGATCACGCTGACGGAGAAAGCTCACGAACTGCTCTTCCGCGAGGGCTACGATCCGCAGTTCGGAGCGCGGCCGCTGAAGCGCGCCATCCAGCGGCTCATCCAGGACCCGCTCGCCATGAAGTTGCTCGACGGCGAAGTGGTTCCCGGCGACTCGCTCACGATCGATGCGGATATGAAGAAGGGCGCCATGACCTTCGCGCCCGCCAAGGCGAAGGCGGCAAAGCAAGCATGAAACAACAGTAGCGCGGCCCCCCCGCCTTTGGGGGTCCGCGGCTTTTCCTCGTCCAAAAGGGGATGAGCTGCGGTAATAATAAAGCAGGTCCCCGTTAGGTCTGCCTGTGGGGCACGGTTTTTGAGTTTTTTGGCTGGCAAATTTGGCCTAAGATGTGGCCGATGAGAATCAGGCTGCTCGCGTTCGTTATCTTCGCGGTGCCCTTCCTTATGGGTGCGGCAACGGCAAGCGCTCAGGAGAACTCTGTGCCTCAAAAGGACCCCAAAGAGGCTGTATCTGTTTGTGCCCTTCGAGCACTGGGTGGGTTCGCCAAGTACAGCGGAGACGTTGTGACGGTAACGGGTGAGGTGGATGCAAACGCGGAGTTCACGCTGCTTAGCGGCAAGGTGTGCGACAGGGGGGTGATGCTCAAGTTTGGGGTGCCAACTCCCAACTCGGATTCGGAGAGATTCAGCCGCTTCCGCTCAGCGGTCGAATCGAAAATTGGATGTTATGAAGACAGGCCCCTTGAAGTGGAATTGAGCGGCAAGCTCGACATGCAATCCAACACCTACGGTAATTTCTACACGTTCACCGTTGTCGATGTACGGAAAGTCGATTTTGGCGAAGGCCGTTCAAGAACCTGTGTGCCCTCAACCTCCACGCCCCAGGCGCCGTCACGGAATGCCTTTCCAGAACCCTATGACGTGGATGGCCGTGTGGTCGCCTTTCATTGGCCCAGTCACGTATTTCCGGGTTTTGAAAATATCCATATTGAACATTTTGTCGTTCAACTTAACGACAGAACTGCCGTGGGCGCAGAGCCACGATTCATACGGGTCGACTTTTGGGGCGCTCCGCATCTGGACGATTACCGATTACCTGACGCAGTATATGAGCAGGGACACCTGTGGCGCTGGCATCTCGTGCCTTTGTCAATGGCGTCTGTTGAGGATGAATTGTGCACCGACGACGTCCAGCAGACAATGTCCTTCGTGGATATATCGGGCAAGGAAATCAGGAGAGAGACAGCGTTTAAGGTACTCGCGGCCGCACCAGACCTTCCCGCCTTCGCCACACTTCCCTGTTATGTCGTCAAGAAAGCCGGGCTCAGCTTAATTCGCTGATCCCCCGAATGTGTGACGAAGGGCGAAACCAGGGAAGAGATGTTCTGCGCCCGGCCAAGTACGGACATCGAATTTTTGGGCGCACACCCATGGTACTGTCTTCCTGAGACCGCATTTCAGGGCGAAGGACCCCGGTATTTCGTCTTATCCAGGAAGCCGCGATGCGGCCCGGCGCGGCGTCCTGCCGAGCGAGCAAGGCGCGCTCGCGCCTCGCTTCCGACCGAAAATGAAAAGGGTCCTTCGCCCTGAAATGCAGGCTCAGGATGACCCCTTGGTTAGTTTAGTGGTGTAAATTGAAGATGGTACTCAGCTCGCGAAAACCGAGGGAAGGTAGCAACGGGCAAAGCCACATTCCAAACGCAGCAAGGGGTTTACTATCGGCCCGCGAAAGGACCCTGACGTGCCTTGTGCCCAGCATGTCGAGACCCCTCCTGAGGCAAGCGTACCGATTCAGTGAGCCTCAGGAGGGCGCGGAGGGCGCCATTAACGGCGGCCTCGGTGGGAAATGCCTTGGCCAGTTCGGGGTCGAGGAGAATAAGGTTGGTGCCCGCGCGATATCGCTTCGCGTACTTGCCGCGTACTCCACCCTTCATCGAGGCGAAATCGTACTCCGGGCGCATGCCGTTTACGGTTTTTCGATTAACCTTCTTCATAGAATCTTCGTTCGTGGCGCGTAGCTCGCCTGACGCTGATAATCCGGATCAGTTCGTCTTCCTCGGTGTGCGCCACCACCAGAACGCGATTGCGGCTGGACACGCCGATGGTTAGGAACCGCGGCTCAAGGCCGGAATGTTCGATGTCCGGAAAAGTGGTCGACAGCGTATCGTCCAGCACCGTTACAGCTTCGCGGAAATCGACCCCATGCTTCTTTAAGTTGGCCGCGGCTTTTCTCGGGTCCCATATAAAAACCACAGTACCAGTATACGCTTTATCGGGGCAGATGTGCAGAAGGGCATCTGCTACACTTGTGCGGCCGATCGAGTGAACACGCTATCTTTGAGGAGGCAGCTTGAAAATCAAGGTCGTGGTTCATGAAGCGGAGGAAGGCGGCTATTGGGCGGAAGTCCCGGCGATTCTCGGCTGTGCCACGCAGGGGGAGACCATGGAAGAGTTGGTGGCAAACGTCCACGAGGCTATCGAGGCCTGCCTGGACGTTGAAGTCGATCCGCCAGAGCACGCCCCCAACGACCAAATATTGGAAATCGCCCTTTGAAGTCCCTCTCCGGCAAGGACCTTGCCCGCCTCGTCGAGAATCACGGCTGGCAACTCCTTCGAATTCGGGGCAGCACCACGTCTACGGAAAACCGGCCAGCACCGTGCGGCTTTCCATCCCCATCTACGGAAACGCGTCATTGAAAGCCGGACTCCTGCAGCATCTCCTCAAAATGGCAGGCCTCGAAGCAGAGGACATCCGTTAAGCAGATGTAGCGGGAGGAGCTATGGTAATGAGTATCGAGGCAGTTCTTGATGGCGTGACGCTCCGCCCGGACAAACCGCTGGAGCTTCCTCCCAACACTTGCGTCCGCCTGACAATTGAAAGCCTGCCGATCCAGGGAGAGGCAGGGTCGTTCTTACGCTCCCCGCACGCTGGGGCTAGCCGGGCCCCCTGATTGTTCATCCAGCCTTCCTTAATTATGCTGTAGAATGCGTGATCGGGCGGGGGAGTAGTGGGGTTCCAATGGCTCAAGTCACATCGTCAATACCGGATGAGATCGGCCTCGCAATGAAGGCGACGCCGGATGAGCTTGCTTCCAGGATTCGGTTTGCCGCCTCCGTAAAACTGTACGAGATAGGGCAGCTTTCCTCCGGGGCCGCCGCTCTACTTCTTGCGCGACTTCCTGATGGATCGCATCGGCTGTTTCTTTTCCGCCCGCGAGAGATTCCCTTCCTCCTCCAGGGGCCGCTGTGGGCAGATGGCTTCATTGACCGCCAGCAGTTGCGCGCTCAATTGCTGAAACTTGCGAAACTCGGCCACCTCGCGCTGCGCCTTGCGCAAAGCCGCCGGACTGGAAAGCGTCTCCGCCACGGTCTTGCCGTGGACCTTGCGCGTGAGGCGGAAGTGGGGCCCATGACCGGGATCGCCGGGCTGGGCGCAATGACAGTTGGGCTTACTACAGCGTCCCATGACCTCCCCGATGGAGCCGGGACGCAGATCGCCTAAACGGGAGATCTGACGAAGAACTTCCGCACGGTCTTTCTCCAGAGCCGGGAGTGGTTCCGACATGGTTGGCCTCCTTGTCTTAGTGTATCGCCTACATAATGACAGGGGCCGCAATCAAGGCCCTCCAGAAGATTCTCATTCCCATGTCGCGCACCCCCACGGCTTGGGGGTATTTGACTTCCTCCTCTCAATATGCCACGTTGAACGGCCATGCGACCTTTTTTTGTTGCATCCCAACTGGGTAAATTCAGTGGAAGCCTGGCCATCCTTCTTGTCGCTCTCGCCGCGGGGGCTGACCTGCGCGCGGCGGAGAGTTTGCAAACCTTCGTCAGCCGTCTGTTAGAGGAAAAGGCGGGAGCGGCCATTGTCTCCGATCCCCGAACCGGCCGGATCCTTGCTATTTGGAATCCGCAAAGCGCCCTCAAAGAAACTTACCCTCCCGGGTCGACAGCGAAGTTGGTGGTAAGCGCCGCCGCCCTCGAGGAGGGCATCATCTTGCCTTCGGAGAAAATCATGTGCCGCCGCGTCCCGCGGCTTTTGGGGGAATCCTTTCATTGCTCCCACCCGCCTGCTGTCGCGCCATTCGATCTCGCCGGGGCGCTGGCCAATTCCTGCAACTATTTCTTTTCGGAGCTGAGCGCTCGGCTCTCTTCCGCCGCTCTGGCACATTGGTATGCAGTGTTTGGTTTCGGCGCTGCGGAAGAAGAGGCTTCGTCCGGCGAAGTGCTCATCCCGGATAAGCCAAGGGAAAAAGCCCTCGCCGCACTCGGCGAGCAGGGGGTGACGGCCACGCCGGCGCAAGTTTTGTTGGCGTACTCAGCCATCGCCACGCAAGGCAAGGTATTCCGACTCATCATGCCGGGGCAACGCAAAGCGCCAAGCATTGATCGCGTGGTCCCTCTGCGGGAAAGCACCTTTGCGGTGCTGACGGAAGGATTGCGCGATTGCGTAAGGAAGGGTTCCTGCCAAGCCGCTGCCGTTTCCGGGATGACCATCGCCGGCAAAACCGGAACCGCTCCCGCACGGGACGGAAGCCGCGTGACGCACGCGTGGTTCGTGGGTTATGCCCCGGTGGACGAGCCGGAAGTGGCCCTGGTGATTTTCTTGAAGCGCGGCACAGGCGGCGCCGACGCCGCGCCCCTGGCGGCGCGAATTTTTAGACAGTACTTCGCTCAAAAGCTCCACCCACCATGAGAAAACTGTTGTTGGCATTCCTGGTCATGGCCGCGGCCCTCCCGGCGCGTCCGGCGCGTCCGGAGTTCAGGGTGGAGTTGTTTTCGAACCGCGCCGTCAAAGCTCTAACCCTGGAAGCCATAGGGGAAAGTGTAAACATTTGCGGCGCGAAAACGGATGGGCCCTGTCTGGTTCTGCCGCCCCCGAGGAAAATCTCCTGTTTCGCCGATCGCCTTGTCCACTGCCGCCTCGATGTAACGGACCGGAGTTTCACGCTGCTCGCGGTTGATTCCACCACCCCGTTTCGTATTGCTCCCACATTCGCCGCGGTGAATGAACCGCCACAAACCTTTCTACTGCGGAATGCGCGCATAACCGTAACCAGGGCAGGTATCGAGGTCATCACGCGGGTCGATTTGGAATCGTACGTTTCCGGTGTCCTCAGAGGGGAGGCTTCCGTGCTCGAAGCTCCTGCGGCGCGCCAGGCCATGGCGATTCTGGCCCGCACCTGGGCGCTCCGATGGCAGGGGCGCCACCGCGGGCAGGGATTCGATTTTTGCTCGCTCACGCACTGCCAGGTTTTCCGGCCTCCGCCGGTCCCGCAGGTGAAGGGCGCGGACGGCCTCGATCCCGCCGCTCGCGCCACCCGCGGCCAGGTCCTGCAATATCATGGGGCGTTGGCGGACCCTTACTTCACGGCGTGCTGCGGGGGAATGACGGAAGCCGCGGGGAATGTTTGGCCTGACCGCGCGCAACCGTATTTGATTTCGATTCACGATCCTTATTGCCTCGCCAGCAGCCACGCCTCGTGGAAAAACACGTTGACCGTTGAAAGCGTGCAGCAGGTTTTGCGTGAAGCCTTGCATCTGCCGATGACCGCCCCGCTCGCCGAACTTTCCGTCGAGAAGTACGATTCCTCGGGGCGGGCGCTCATTCTGCGAGCCGTCGCCGGCGCCACCTGGAACGTTGATGCCAATCAGTTCCGCTATGCTCTGGACCGGCGCCTCGGCTGGGAGCAGATCAAAAGCAATCTCTACACCATCGAGCGCCAAGGAGACTCTTGGGTATTCTCCGGCCACGGCCTCGGCCATGGTGTGGGACTTTGCCAGGCGGGCGCTGAGCAGATGGCGCGGATGGGATCGTCAGCGGAAAAAATCCTCGGCACATATTTTCCGGGGACGGAGATCGCCTTGCAACCCTCGGAAGACCCCGACCCGATTGCCTCAAGCGAACACTTCGAAGTGGTTTACCCGGCTTCCCAGGAACCCTGGGTGAAGCAAACCCTCGATACATTGGAACAATGGCGCAAGGATATGGGCGGGCACGCGGAAATTTTGCCGTCGCGCGTGCGCGTCAAAACCTTGGGTTCCACGGAAGAATTCGTCCGCGTTACGGGACAACCTGGATGGATGGCGGCCTCAAGCGATGGCCAGTTCATTGTCCTGCAACCGCTCGACCTGCTGGCGCGAAAACGCATCCTGAACCAGACCTTGCGACATGAGTTGACCCACCTCGTGGTGCATCGGCTCGGCGCGAAAGGCGTACCAAGGTGGTTTGAAGAAGGATTGGTGCTCTACCTGACGGGAGAAAGAATCGCAACGCCGCCAGCTGCGCGAAAGACTACGAAGGAACTGGAAGAGGCCATCGCCCAGCCGCGTTCGGAAGCCGAAATGAAAACCACTTATGCCCAAGCCCTGGAGCGCGTGCGGCGCATGGCACGCCGCCGGGGTGATGCGGCTCTCTGGCTGGTGCTCGAGCATCCTGCCCCCAACGACCTTCGTTGGCTTCATCAGGGGCAGTAGCGCGGCGTGGCCGCAAAAGAAAGTCAATAGGCAAAACGCAAAAGGAAAAAGTGAAGGGCCTTTGTTGACGGTGGCCCCGCGCTGGGCCCGACGCCCCCCCTCACCCCCCGCCTTGCGGTTCCCCCCTGAATCAGGAGGGAAGCATTTTCATGACCGCGGGGCGGCGGGGCCCCGCGCCAACACTACTTATTCTCGCGAATGCGCTGCACGATCTCTTGGGCGCGGGACTGGGCCAAGTGCAGGAAGTGAGGGTTGGTGCAGATTTTTTCCAGGGTGGGGATCATCAGTGCGGCCTCGAGATAGTTGTGGTCATCCATGTCAACCTGGATTTGACGCAAAGTTTGAGGCAGGCTCAAATGGTCATACTTCATTTCATATTCAAGCTGACCGATTTGTTCTTCGACGTTGCCGATTTTCTCGAAGGTTTCAGTGAGCTGCTGCGTGGTGCGGTTCTCCGTGTAATTATATTGCACCCGGTTGATTTCTTTGCCGGCCTCGTAGGTAAAGGTTTTCAGGCCCATATTGGCCACTTTGTGGTGGCTGTCGAGGTCGAGGGAGCGGAAGTAATTCAGGGACTCTACCAGGGAAAAGATTCGTGCCGTAGTTTCCCGCGAGATCTGCAAAGGGCGAGGAACGGGGGGATCATCGAGTTTGTGCGAGTCGTAGGTGGCATCACCGTTGGCATCAATACTCAACCCCATGTATTCAGGGGAACTCCCCTTTAGAGTCTTGGTAAAGGTGATCCGCGGGAGGGAGGCAGTTACCTGTGCGGGAAGAGTGTAAACCCCGGGGAGGAGCGCCAGGCATGCTGTCGCCAAGCATTGGTAGCAAAGTCGACGAACCACGAAGCTAGGCGTGATGGCGAAACTACCTCCTCGAGTAATGTCATCCAACGTCCGGCAGGGTCCCGCGCCTACCCTCGCGGCGAAATCTCAAGCGGGAGCAGGGTCTCCGCCGGGGGGAGAGAATGAATCCCCAAAAGGGCAATCTCACGGGTCATCACGGACCCGCCTGCCAGTCAGGCTCCCCACTCCCCTCCCCAAACAGGGGGATTTGCGCCGCCCGTTATCGGTCCTGCGTGAGCGCGTGCAATTCCGCTTCTTCGATATCGAAGTTGGCGTAGACGTGCGAAACGTCTTCGTGGTCTTCTAATTCATCCATCAGCCGCAGCATCTGGTCGGCTTGCTTGCCGGAGAGTTTCACGTAATTCTGCGGCACCATGGTGACTTCCGCCGCCGCGGGAGTAATCTGCGCTGCCTTGAGACGTTCCACGACACTCTGGAAGTTCTCCGGCGCAGAAAGGATTTCCCAGTTGCTGCCGTCGTCGATCATGTCGTCGGCGCCGGCGTCGGTGATGAGCTCCAGCAACTTTTCCTCGTCGGCCTTGCCTTTCTCCACGACCACGTACCCCTTCTTGTGGAACATCCACGCTACGGAGGCGCCGAACGCCCCGCCGTGCTTGGCAAAGACATGGCGAATTTCCGAAGTCGTGCGGTTCTTGTTGTCCGTAGTGACTTCCACGATCATGGCGGCCCCGCCGGGACCATAAGCCTCGTAGATCGCTTCTTCGATGATGGTGCCGGGCAATTCGCCGGTGCCTTTCTGGATGGCGCGCTTGATGTTGTCCGCCGGCATGTTCTCGGCTTTGGCCGCCAGGATCGCCGTGCGCAGGCGAGGATTGGAATCCGGGTCGCCCCCGCTGATGCGGGCAGCAACGGAAATTTCCTTGATGATTTTGGTGAAGATCTTGCCGCGGCGCGCGTCCGCCGCGCCCTTCTTGTGCTTAATGGTTGCCCATTTAGAATGGCCAGACATAAGAAAGCCGTCCTTTCAATTTGTTGCATTGCTCCCGATGGCAACCCGTTCCGAGCAAGGGTGTAAGGTTGCGCGAGAATGACGATAACGCAGAGAAAATGTTAACACAAGCCCGCGCTGGAAAGCTATTGAGACGCGCAGGGGCGCAGGGTCCCGTCAAAGTCGGAGGCGGATGAGTCGTAGTGCCTGGGGATCGGAGCGAGGGAGTGTGGGTGGCCCACATGAAGGTGCATGTGCCGTCGTGCCCTCCCTACCACCTTCGGATTTTGCCTGTGTATTGTCATTCGCCACTCGCCACTAATCAACTGTTTTTGGCATCGGGACACCTAAAACCAATTCCATGCTCCTCCGATGGATCGATGCGCCGATGAACCGATCAGCCGATTTTCGGCAATCGACAATGGGCAATCGTAAATCCGCCGCAGGCTGGAATCTTCCATCCTTTTGGAGCTGACAGCTTACAGCCGACAGCCCACAGTTGGTGGCCAACTACGTTCAGCGGTCATCTCTCCGCCTATTGCCCGCTGCCTACTGCTTTCTGCCTACGGCCTTCCGCCCTTTCCGTCCCTCGGATCCTGACGCCGGAATTCTGCCCTGCTGACTTCGTAGCTTGGATGGGCTGGGCTGGGCTTGGAGAAGGCGGGAGACTTGCGCGCGGATATGACTGCACGCCATAGTAACACCAGGTCATTGTATCAACGGGGGCAGAGGCGAAGCAGGATGAGTCGGATTATTCAGGAAAAACGGCACGCCAAATCCTTGCCCAAAACGCTGCCGACTGCGCCCGGATGATGCTGTCTTACCCTGCGGATTCCGGCGTAAATCGGTCAAAACACTCGAGCCCGAATCATGACCACCCGTTTAGGAAACCGTTGCTCTATCCGTCTGAGCTACCGGCCCAGGCAATGTTTTCCACGGCTTGCCGCGAACCCCCTCTTCAATGGCTACATTGCAAGGCTACGTTGAGCGGTAAACCGCTGGCGATTAGGTTCTGAACCCGCCGCTTTGAGTTTCTGCCAAACCGCTTCCCAAGCCTCCCACGGAGCCTGATCCCCGGCGCGTGAAGCGATCATGTTCACCCGGCCGTGCGTGTGTCCTGGATTTTGGATTCGGAGACCGGGCCTGCCCGCGTTCCCCATTCAAAATCCAAAATCACAAATCCAAAATCAAGAAGCCTTGGGCAAGTGCGCCAGCGCCTCGCGAATCTTTACCTCGGGATATTCGTAATCGAAAAGTTCGCCGGCAAAATACTTCTCGTACGCGGCCATATCAAAGTGGCCATGCCCGCTGAGGTTGAAGAGGATGGTTTTCTCCTTGCCCTCTTCCTTGGCCTTCCGCGCTTCGTCGACCACGCAGCAGATGGCATGGGAGGTTTCCGGCGCCACGATCAAGCCCTCGGCGCGCGCGAAGGTTAACGCGGCCTCAAAGCACTTCAATTGGGGATAGCTCACCGCCTCCACGATGCCCTCCCGGTGGAGCAGGCTCACCAGGGGCGACATGCCGTGGTAGCGCAGGCCGCCCGCGTGAATGCCGGGCGGAATGAAGTCGTGCCCCAGCGTGTCCATTTTGAGCAGCGGAGTCATGCCGCTCTTATCGCCGAAGTCGTAAGCGTAAATGCCCTTGGTCATAGTGGGACACGCGGCGGGCTCGACGCCGATCAGGCGCAGGTTCTTGCCCGCGGCCTTTTCCGGCACGTACGGGAAAGCCAGCCCGGCGAAATTGCTCCCGCCACCACAGCATCCTATGACGATGTCGGGCGAGGCTCCCGCCAGTTTCATCTGCGCAATGGCTTCCTGCCCGATCACGGTTTGGTGCAGCAGCACGTGGTTCAGTACGCTGCCCAGGGAATAGTTGGTGTCCGGATGCGTGGCGGCGTCTTCCACCGCTTCGCTGATGGCGATGCCCAAACTGCCCGGAGTTTCCGGGTCCTCAGCAAGAATCTTCCGCCCGGCTTGCGTCAGGTCACTGGGGGAAGGAACACATTTCGCGCCCCAGCATTCCATCATGGTGCGGCGGTGCGGCTTTTGATAGAAGCTGCACTTCACCATATAGACCATGCACTCCATGCCGAACACGTTGCAGGCGAGCGCGAGCGCGCTGCCCCACTGCCCGGCGCCCGTTTCCGTGGTCAAGCGTTTGACGCCGGCGGCCTTGTTATAATAGGCCTGCGCGATCGCCGTGTTGGGCTTGTGGCTGCCGGCGGGCGAGACTCCTTCGTTCTTGAAAAAGATCTTGGCGGGAGTCCCCAGCGCCTTTTCGAGGCGCATCGGCGCGGTGCAGCGGCGTGGGCCGCCATAGCCGCAGAACGTCGAGAACCGGTTCCGGGATGGGAATGTTCTGCGCCGCCGTCATTTCCTGCTCGATCAGCGCGTGGGGAAAGATGGCTTCCAGATCCTGCGGCCCCGCCGGTTGCAGCGTGCCGGGATGCAAAGGCGGAGACATGGGCGCGGGCAAGTCGGGGATCACGTTGTACCAGAATTTGGGAATCTCTCGCTCGGAAAGAAGATAACGATAATCAGACATGCTGGCTCTCCCTGTGAATCGCAAAGAGACAAAGGCGATTCAGTTAGAATTTGCAGGCTGCGCAAAAAACGTGGTGGCGCAGCCGGTACGACTGGGATTCGGGTGAAACATCAACGACCTTTTCCTTGACCTGCGGCGGCCCCCCCCCCAGAGCGGTGACAAGTCATAAGTCACCAGTGATGAGTGACGAGTGACAAGAAACATACAAAGTCTTGGGCCGAACCGAATGCGGCAGAATAACACAAAAAGACCAGCCGGTGGGCAATTGGGCCATTTTCGATTTGTGATTGGCGATTTGCCAAGCCAGCAAATTGATTCATGTTCTCAAATCTTTCCGGCCTGGACTATACTAACCGGGACCGGGTGGGAGTAGCTCCAAGCAACAACTTATGTATTGGTCCCAGCACCATTGGTGTGAGGGCGCGTCTGGGCGAGGCCCAACCTTCGACTCAGCGCGTGCGGACGCAAGGTTGAATACGCAATAGTATGCGCGGCTCATCGCGGTGCGTTTGGATGCATTGTCGACTCTTTTAGCAAGCTCGTGGGCAAGAGTTAGGAAGTCATTCCCGTCCATATTGCCTTCCGCCTAGCCAAGGACGATGGCACCCTGATTGCGCGTTTTCGAAGCTCCATACCCCGCCCACCTATTCCTCTGTTTACGCTTCACTGTGTACCTCACGGTGCCCAGCGCAAAACTCGAGGCCGAGTGGATCGCTACTCCTTCCTCGTAAGGCTCTTTCATCCTCTACTTCCGACCGGTTCATCCCGGCGCACCAGCTACCCGCTGACCGTCGCCGCGCACGAGGGGTTGCATACATCCCGACAAAAACGTCGGAGACGCATGCGCCACCCGCGAGCCAGCTTGACAATATGTACAGGAACACTGTACGCTCATGATGGGAGGCGAATGCGATGCCTGTGGAGACTACTTACACGAGCTTGCGGGAACGGCTGGCTTCGGTCCTGGACCAGGTCGCGAACGATCAGGAAGTGGTGATTGTGCGGCGCCGGGACGCCAAAGACGTGGCCTTGATTCCGGCGGAGGAACTGGCCAGCCTGATGGAAACAGCCCATTTGCTGCGATCCCCAAGGAATGCCGAAAGGCTGCTGGCAGCGCTCCGGCGGGCCACTGGGCGCAAAGGCAAGCCGGAATCCGTCGACAAGCTGCGGCGGGAGGTGGGTCTTGGCGCGTCCCACTGAGCGCGAGGCCGTCTTCCACCCGGAGTTTCGTGACGATCTGAAAGATTGGGTGGAGAGCGACCGGAAGGTGGCCCTTCGGGTTCTGGACCTTGTGGAAGCGGTAATGAGGGATCCGTTCACCGGCATCGGCAAGCCGGAACCGTTGAAGTTCGTGCTCTCCGGCTGCTGGTCCAGGCGGATCACGCAGGAGCACCGGCTGGTGTACAAGGTCAGCGAGAATCGAATCGATTTCCTCCAGGCCCGCTACCATTACTGAAATGCGGGCCGCGCGGATCACGGCGGTCAGACCGTTCTTGCCACGGATCACTTCGCCTGCCCTATTCCCTGCGATCAGAGCAAGCTCTGAGCCTGCCGAAGGGCCACCGCTCTGTTGGCGTGAAGGACCTGGGGCATGGTCAGTGAGAAAAGCCACAGACCTTGAAAAACGGGTCTACGCCAGCCAGCCTCGGACTAGGCGCTCAAGAGTGATGCGGGATCATCGCGGAAGGGATTGACGACGAGGATGCCATCGAGGTCCTGGCCAGCCTGCAAGTCTTCGGTCAGCAGGTACCGGCAGGAAGCGGACTTCGCTGCGGCTACGATGAGCGCGTCCCAGAAGGAAAGCTGATAACGGTCCTGAATTTTCCAAGCATGTTTGATGGTCACGCCGTCCACGGTCACAGGCCGCCAAGCCAGCAAGTCCCGCACTTCGGATCGCGCCTCCTGCCGGACGTTTGGCCATTGGCGTGTGACCTTAACGTAGAACTCCTCGAGAACCTGAAAGCTGATGCGGCCCTGCCGTCTCTTCCATAGCTCCGCCCGCCACTCCCGAGCCGCCTCCTGCTTCTTCCGGTCAGCATCGCCCAGCGCATAAATGAGAACGTCGGTGTCAACGAAGACCGGGGCGGTCATGGACCTCCTCGCGGGACAAATATCGGCCGTTGGTCTTCAAAAAGGGCTTGCGCGCCAGGGCTCTGCGCATTGCACCCTGGTAGGCATCCTCTTGCAGCATGCGCTCTTTCAATATTCCCGCCAGGAGACGCGAGATGCTTGTGTCTCTTTGCGCCGCTTCAATCCGTGCCCAGCGCGCGATGCTCTCCTCCAGGGTAATGGTGATGTTTCGCAGCCGAGGTTTCATTACACAAATATAGTGTAACACGCATTACGTGTCAATTCGTCCCTGCGCCATTGCTGTTTAGCCCCCCTTGGGGCTCAGCGGGTAGCAATCTCGTTCACTTCCACCCCGATGTCCGTAAGGCCTTCCGCCGTAAGGGGATCCGTCAACCGACGGACCGTCCCCCCTGGTTCCGCATTCACATGCGTAACGCCGGGTAGGGCAAGCCCTACCCCTACATCTCGTGATTGCCTTCACCCCTTCGAACGGCGTCGGAGGTTGTGTGACCCGGAGGCAGCCCCATCCAATTCGTCCTGGGAATTGACCGTGGGTTCGTCATCGAAGGAAATTCCTGCGCCAGGGATCCGTCATGGTCCAGTGGGGTTGAAAGGGACCCCTCATCCGTCCGCCCGCTGGCGGACACCCTCTCCCCTTGGAGAGGGCGGTCATTTCATCTCCATTCAACTTAGAACCAACTTCTTCGAATGCCGCGAAAAAAGGGCTCACCACAGAGGCACAGAGACCACAGAGACCACAGAGAAAAGACGCCCACAAAAACTGTGGGTCAACAAATCGAGCAACCATAATCCCTACCCGCGGGGGCAAAAGTACTTTTCTCTGTGGTCTCTGTGCACTCTGTGGTGGACCATGTTTATTTTTCTCTTGACATTGGCGATCTAGTAGGATAATATAGTTGGGCTTAGGAAGGCCGCTGGCTCCGGCCGGGAGTTGGCCGGCGCGCGAGCGCGCTACGCGCTCCGACGGCGCCACACGGTGAGGTTGGCGAAGGAGGGCACAAACCCTGGCCGCAGGGCACTACGGACCGAGCGGAAAGAGGATTCTTCTAGCCCGTGGGACACCGCGAATTGTATGGCGACTTGAAGTCCCTCAAACGTGCATAAGCGACAAGAAATACGAAGCTGAGAACATATTGAAAACAAAGGATCGCAGTACGTAGTTTTGGAAAAACGAAGCTGAGAACCTACAGAAAATAAACCCACTTGCAAAAAATCATAGAAAGCCAGAAATAGCTGGGACAATACGTCCGAGTGAGCTGGCGCGTGATCGTGAGGGGTGGCCGCCGCCCAATGCTCCATTTGGCAAGTAACGTGGGCTAGAAGCTGGGATTCCGGAGGTAGGATTCAGGATTCAGGAGTTAGGGGTGTAGTCCAAAATCCTAAATCCTGGATCATAAATCCTAGATCCTAGGTCGGGGGGGCTCCTCAAAATTCTTGCCTCGCACCATGCCGGGTTGGTACGATTTGCCCATGGGGGCGGAAGGGCCGGAGGCTCTGCGCCCCCGGAGGCTTCCTCGTGCCAGAACCAAGGGTAGGAATGAAATCGAGTGTGGCGCTGGTGGTATGCCTTTTGGTTGCGATCTCGGTGAGTGCAAAGAAGGGCCCTAAATCTCCGCCGTCGGCATCCGCAAATAACAAATCGGGTTACGATGCGTCGCGCGACCCTACCAAGGATCTTCAGGATGCCATTGCCGTGGCCACAAAAACGAACAAGAGGATTTTACTGGAGGTCGGCGGCGACTGGTGCGTCTATTGCAACATCCTGGACGAAACGTTCGATAGTCATCCCCAAATTCGGAAAGTGCTCGAGACCTATTACGTGACGTTGAAAATCAACTACAGCAAAGAAAACCCCAACGAAGAATTCCTGTCGCGATATCCCCGCATCCCCGATTACCCGCATTTTTTTGTTCTGGATTCCAAGGGCATTTTGCTGCAATCACAACCCACCCATGGCTTTGAACATGGGAAGACTTATAATGCAGGGAAAATCGACGCCTTCTTGAAGAAGTGGGCACAGCCGCCCCGGCACTGGCTTAATAGCATTGGTTAGACGTGACCACAACTTCATCGGCCCAACAGGAAGGAATACCAACGGCGCTTTCTACCGTCGTCATCACCATCGGACCATTCCGGTTGGGGAGGCAAAGAGCGTCCGTTGATGACCGCTTCCGGATTCTGTTGCATCAGCAGGTCAGCGATTTCCTCCCCCTTCGCTTTTGCCAACTTGTGGCGACAGGCGGAGAGAAGCGGGGGGCGCCTCTTGTCGTCGTGGGCATCGCTGGCAAAGAAGTGGACCAAGCCCGCATCGAGCAACTGCTCAGCAAACTTGCGCGGACGGGAACCGAAACCGCCCGTGTACGATTGTGCCGTGACTTGCACCAGACATCCGATTGAAACCCATTGCTCCAGCAACTCCGGTTTGCGCTGAAGGAGGAGATTCCGTTCCGGGTGAGTAATGATCGGGTTAAGCCCCGCCACCTGGATGTCGTAATACACGCGGCTGAGGTGGTCAGGAATGAACTGGTCCGGGAGTTCCACCAGCAGGTAAGAAGTTTGATTGATGGTGAAATCCTTGGAATTCTGCACGCAGATTTGGATGTTGTCGTAGGAGAGATGAAAGTCACAGCCCAGCAGGAGCTTGGGTCTCTCGCCAATTTTCTCCTGGAGCTCGGCAAGCAGTTGCCGGTTGAGGCCGGGGTCGAATGTGTAGGTGTAATTGCTGTGCGGCGTCGCCACCAAATGGGTTACGCCATCCTCTGCCGCAATGCGACACATCTCGACTGCCACCTCAAGGGACCTTGCGCCATCGTCAACACCAGGTAAAGGATGGCAGTGAATATCAATCATATCGGGGCCCGGAAAACCCAACTGCAAATTACGAGGTGTTCCCGGCCGAAACGGCGCGGAAACTTCCTTGCCCAATGGTCTACTACTTGAGGTCCCCCGGGGCCCGAGGCAGAATTTTGTCCATGGACCGGTGGGACTTAGGAGCTCAGGATAGCACGCCGGCGGACGCGTTCGTCAACAAGTTTAGTCATTAGCACACGACTACCTAGGACAATTCGGCCGTCCGCGCTTGGTAGAATTCTGTATTTGGGATTTCAAATATAGAAGAAATTGATAGCTCCTCGATCTAGCTTGTGTCTCCCCGGCGCGAGTCAAACTATGCAAATTGCTGAATCTTAACAAATTAGCGTCGTTATAGGTCGGAAGGAAAATGAAGAATTGATTGGAATGCCGCTTGCTCTATTGAGTCAGCGAGCCGACGTCGGACAAACCTAGAGGGTAGCCAGCGACGGCTCGGAGTTTAGACCCAAGACCCGACGCTTGGAGGGGGGAGAATGCTTCCCCCTCATTTTATTTTAGGGCTCCTTCACCGCTCACTCCAACCACAGCATTCCAGCCAGATCAAACTGACACCTCGGGAAACGGGCCACGCGCGAATCCTATGGCCTTGGGCAAGTGCATATGGATAAAAGGAGTTAACTGTTACTCGGACCGGATTGACACATTTCATGCCGTCTGTTAGATTTGAAGATTGGCATCTTGCGAATCGCACTTATTGAGACAGCTAAAGGTATTTTCCGGATTAGTTCTTGCCGCCCTGCTTCTGGCCACGCCGGGATGCTTGGTGCGGAAGGTGACGCACGTCCACGCTCCGGGCCAAACCATCCCCGCGCGCGATGCGAGTCTTGCCGAACTTGTGGCCAAGATCGACGCCTGGAGCGAGGCCATCCACACCATGACCGCCACGGTTGACTTGGAGCCTACGGCGGGGTCGGTTTACTCGGGAGTTATCAAGGAATACCACGATGTGAAGGGCTTCGTCCTGCTGCAAAGGCCCTCCACCATTCGCATGTTGGGCCAAGCGCCGGTGGTCCGGACGAATATTTTTGACATGGTTTCAAACGGCGAGGAATTCCGCTTGTACATTCCCATCAAGCAGAAGTTCATTATCGGCAAAACCACCTTCCAGCATCCTGCCAAGAACGCGCTGGAGAACCTTCGGCCTCAGCATATTTTGCAGGCGCTGATTGTTCCCCCCATTGATGCGGAGCACGAGACGGCGTATCGGGAAAAGCTCAATCCCCGCACGCAACCCAAGCGCTATTACGTGGTGAACATCGTTGAGCCGCAGGGAGACCGGCACGTGATACCTGCGGCGCAAGGATATGGTTCGACCGCGAAGACCTGGAGTTGGTGCGGACTCAATTCTATGAGCCGGATGGCACTTGTACCGAAGATGTCCACTACTCCAACTACCAGGATTTTCAGGGTATCCACTATCCGACCCACATTGAACTGAGCCGGCCTGAGGATGATTACGAGGTTACCATCACCATTGAAAAGGCCACGTTCAACACGCCCATCCCCCCGGAGAAATTCGACCTGAAAAAACCCGAGGGGGCGGAATTGGTAGATTTGAGCGCGGCAAAGCAAGAGGAACACCCACTTGGTCAATAAGCTGATCATTTCCAATATCCTGCACCGGCCCATCCGTACCGCGGTGAGCGTGCTGGCCGTGGCCATTGAAGTGGCCATGGTCATTCTGGTGGTGGGTCTTTGCCATGGGCTGGTGAACGATAGCGCCAAGACGGGTGGAGGGCGTGGGCGCCGACATCCTGGTGCAGCCCCCCGGTGCTTCCTTCATCATGGGCATGTCGCAAGCCCCCATGCCCATCAAGATCGGCGACCGGCTGGGGAATTGCCGCGCGTGCTGGCGGTGGCGCCCACCCTGTTTCTCGTCAACTCCGTGCAGTCGCTGAGCCTCATCTATGGCATTGACCTAGCCAGCTTCGATCGCGTTTCCGGGGGCTTTGTTTATCACGCCGGTGGACCCTTCCAAGGGCCGTACGACATCCTGGTGGACGACATTTATGCCCATGCCAATCACGCCAAAGTGGGACAAACCATCAATCTGCTGAACCATGATTTCCGCATCGCCGGGATCGTGGAACACGGCAAAGGCGCGCGCATGTTCATTCCGCTGGCCACCGCTCAGGACATGCTGGGCGCACAGGACAAAGCGTCGATGTTCTTCGTCAAGTGCACCGACCCCGCTTTCACCGAACAAACCGCCGAGGCCATTCGGACATTGTTGCCGACTTACACGATCATGCCGATTCAGGAATACATGGCGCTGATGACCTCGAATAATCTCCCCGGCCTGAACTACTTTATTACGGCCATGATTGGCATCGCGGTGGGAATCGGATTTCTGGTCATTTTCCTTTCGATGTACACCACCATCACCGAACGCACCCGCGAGATCGGCATTTTGAAATCGCTGGGGGCGTCGAAAACGTATATCATTTCCGTCATTCTGAGAGAAGCAGCGCTCCTTACGGCGGTCGGCATCATTGCCGGGTTCATCGGGTCGGTGATTATGCGGAAAGTACTCATAGGACTCTTCCCCACGCTGCCCGTCCAACTCACTTGGGACTGGAGACTCTACGCTGCCTGTCTGGCGTTGATCGGGAGTATGGTGGGAGCCTTCTACCCTGCTCTAAGGGCCGCCCGACTTGACCCCGTGGATGCCCTCGCGTACGAGTAACCCTTCCGGTCTGGGGTACGTCTGCGCTTATAGGCCCCTAGCGCCCGTAGCCCCGGCAATTCACCTTGCGCCGCAACCAGCCGAGGGAGAACGTAAGGATCACGTGGAACCCATTATCTCTACCAAGGCTCTGAAGAAGATCTACCGCATCGGCAAAGTCGACGTGCCGGCGCTGCGGGGCGTGGACTTGGTGGTCCAGGAAGGCGAGTTCGTGGCGGTGGTGGGACCCTCGGGATGCGGCAAGTCCACTCTGCTGCACATCTTGGGCGGCCTCACCGGCCCGACGGACGGCCAAGTGTGCGTGGACGGCAACGACTTTCGCCTGATGTCCGACGCCGACCGCACGCGCTTCCGCCGCCACAAGATTGGGTTCGTCTTCCAGCGCTTCAACCTGTTGCCCACGCTTTCGGCGCGTGACAACATTGCCATCGCCCAGCACATTCAGGGCAACGGATTCAACCCTCATCGTTTCGAGACCGTCACCCGCATGTTGGGAATCGAGGAGAAACTGAATCACCGCCCCTTTGCGCTTTCCGGCGGCGAGCAACAGCGCGTGGCGATTGCCCGCGCGGTGATTTGCGAACCCAAAATCCTGCTGGCCGACGAACCCACGGGCAATCTGGATACGGAGAACTCCCAGGTGGTGCTCGACATGTTGCGCGAACTCAACCGCACCTTCCGCCAGACCATCCTGATGATCACTCACAACCCCGAGGCCGCCGGCGTCGCCGACCGGATCATCCGCATGCGGGACGGGCGAATTATTTCCGATTGATTCTTGCCGCATTTCTGGCTATTTTTCCAGGTTACGACCTATGGCCCAGACTACGGATATCCACGAACACGCTCTCCCGCACGCGGCGAGGCAAGGGGCGAGTCCACCCTGCGCAAAGTGGGGTCCAGAATCAAGCTCGTGGTCACGCGCAGCATCTTCTGGGCCTACGAACGCGGCAGTTGGCAGTATGACCTGATCGTGCTGGCTATCCTGGCCTTCATCTTCCTTTCCCCGCGAGCCTGGTTCAACGATCGCCCCACTTTGCAATTGACGGACTTGCGCCATCAGCAGGGCATCGTCGAGATGGGCCGCGTCAATAAGGAAGTGCGATACCTGGTGGATGCCCGATTGGTGGAATCCCTCGATCAGAAACCCGAGGACGCCATCCCCATCATTCTCAAGCAACATCTCCAAAAGGCCTTCACCGTGAAATCCATCGATGCGGTGCGGGACCGCCATCAGGTTGTTCTGGGCTATACTGTGATGGTGGAGGAATAACTCCGCCGTCGGCGGAAGTTCGTTTCACTCCCGGAATCGGCGGGAACAGGTTTGCGACCTTATGCGAGAGTCTTTCAACACCTGGATGCGAGTGCTGCTGGCCGGCGCCCTGGCCTTGGCGCTGGCCCCTCCCGCCAGCGCCCGCAAGGGCAAACACCCCACCGATCTCACGGAGATTCTTTCGGATATGAATGAGGCGTCCAAACGCCTGAAAACCGTCTCCGCCAATCTGGAGTACACCAAGGTCACCGTGCTGGTCGACGACAAGTCAACGGAATCGGGCCAGCTCTTCTTCCGCAAGGGCAAGACGCACGGAAATTCGCATTGACATCCAAAAGCCCGAGCGCAAGGTCCTCCTCTTCAAGAAGAACAAAGGCGAAATCTATCTTCCCAAGATCAACCAGATTCAGGAATACGACCTGGAACAAAAAAGCGATCTGGTGCAGCAATTCCTGCTTCTGGGCTTCGGCACGGATACCGGCGAACTGAAGAAAACCTACGATGTGAAGTATCTTAAGGAAGAAGATTTGGAAGGCGACACCACCGTGCTGCTGGAACTCGTGCCCCGCAAAGCCAACGTCGCCGCGCAGATTACCAAAATCCAACTCTGGGTAAACGAAGAATCCTGGCTGCCTGCCCAGCAGAAATTTTTCGAAAGCGGTGGCGATTACCTCATCGCGCACTACTCCGGCGTGAAGGTGAATCGGATTCTGCCCGCCTCCACCTTTGAATTGAATGCCCGCGAGCGGCGCCAAACGCGTCAAGATGAATTGAGGGGAGCCTGGAATTTTTGGGGGCGGTTCGCGAACCGCGCCTACAACCCCCTCAGAAATCCTCAATCCCACCCGCCGCTGGCTCGATCGCCGTTAACTGTAAGCTGGGAGCTGTCGGCGGTCAGCCCTACACGCCTGGGCCACCGCCTCATCAGCTCTTGCGCTTCGCCTGGTCGGCGACGGCCTGCGCGGCGCGGGCGACGGCCTCGGGGTCGCCCAGGTAGTAGTGGCGCAGGGGCTTCAGATCATCATCCAGCTCGTAAACCAGCGGGATTCCCGTAGGAATATTCAATCCCACAATATCCGCTTCCGATACGTTATCCAGATACTTCACCAGCCCGCGCAGGCTGTTGCCATGGGCGGCAATAATGACCCGCTTGCCCGAGCGCACCACGGGGGCGATGGTTTCATGCCAGTAGGGCAGCGTGCGCGCCACGGTGTCTTTAAGGCACTCGGTAAGCGGCAATTCCGCGGCGCTCAAGCCCGCGTAACGGGGATCTTTGCCCGGGTAGCGGTCGTCATCGGGGGTAAGCGCCGGCGGCTGGATGTCATAACTGCGCCGCCAGATTTTCACCTGCGCCTCGCCGTACTTCTCCGCGGTTTGCGCCTTGTTCAACCCTTGCAGCGCGCCGTAGTGGCGCTCGTTCAACCGCCAGGTGTTGTGAATCGGGATATACATCTGATCCATTTCTTCCAGCGCCACCCACAGGGTTTTGATGGCGCGCTTCAGCACCGAGGTATAGGCCACGTCGAAAACGAAACCGTCTTTGCGAAGCTGGCGGCCTCCGTCGACGGCTTCCTGAAGGCCCTTTTCGCTCAGCCCCACGTCTGTCCAACCGGTGAAAAGATTTTCCTTGTTCCAAACACTCTCTCCGTGCCGCAACAACACGAGCTTAAACATGAATGCGTCTCCTTTAATGATCGTCCTCGCAAAATTCGAGCCCGTTATTATATGCGGAATCGGGACTAGGGGGTGAATAGTGAAAGTAAGGTTCGCACCACTTTACCGGCCAGTTCATCTGGTTCATTATGGACAAAGAGTTAGCTTCGTATCCGCGGATGGGGGCCGTCCTAATTTCAGATGTAGAGCCGGCTTCCAGCCGGCATTGAGCCGCAAAGATAGCGGCGCTACGTTCAGATTAGGACAGCACCCGCGGACGGGCGGCGTTGCCCCGATGATCGAACTGAAGCTCACTGTGGCGGTGCGACCATGAGGAGGGATCTTCCTCTGTCGAAAGTCTATCAGTTGCTCGAACCGGGCCCGGTGGTCCTGCTCGCGACCGCCCGCAAGGGCCGCGCCAACATCATGACGATGTCCTGGCATATGATGGTCGAGTTTGAACCACCGCTCATTGCCTGCGTTGTCAGCAACCGGAATCACAGCTTTGCCGCATTGAGAGCGACGATAGAGTGCGTGATCGCCATTCCGGCTGTGGAGCTGGCGCCCAAAGTCGTGGAAGTCGGCAATTGCTCGGGCCGGAATGTGGATAAGTTCGAGAGGTTCGGCCTGACGCCGGCGCCCGCCCAGCTTGTGGCTCCGCCTCTCGTGGCCGAGTGTTTCGCCAATCTCGAGTGCAAAGTGGCCGACACGGGTTTCGTCAACAAGTACGGCATTTTCATCCTGGAAGTGCTCAAAGCCTGGATCGACCCGGCGCAAAGGAATCCGAAAACCATCCACCATCACGGATACGGCAGGTTCGTTGTGGATGGCGAGATGATCAAACTGAAGTCGAAAATGCGATAAGCGGCGCACGCGAGGATCGCTGAGCTTCGGGCCCGCGTAGCGCGGCCGTTCTGTTGGTCCGCAGTTCATCCCCGATTGACAATAAAAAGCCGCGGACCTACGATTCGCTTGCCGCTAAGGAAACCAGAACCAGCGAGGAGCAAAACTCATGCCTAATTTGTTTGATCCGCTCCCGATCCGAGACCTGACTCTTCCCAATCGCATCGTCGTTTCACCGATGTGTGAATACTCCAGTACTGATGGATTTGCGAATGACTGGCATCTGGTTCACCTGGGGAGCCGGGCCGTGGGAGGCGCCGGCTTGATTTTGACGGAAGCCGCAGCCGTTACACCGGAAGGACGGATCAGTCCGGAAGATCTCGGAATCTGGAAAGACGAGCATATTGAGTTTCTCGGCCGCATTACCCGGTTCATTCACTCCCAGGGCAGCGTCGCCGGAATACAGTTGGCACATGCCGGGCGCAAGGCCAGCACCTATCGCCCCTGGGACGGGGATGGAGCCGTGCCGGAAGCAGCGGGCGGCTGGAAGAATGTGGTCGCCCCCAGCGCGATTCCCTTTGCCAGCAACTATCTGATGCCGCGAGGCCCTGACCCGGGAGGGAATTCAGGCAGTTGTCACGGGCATTTGCGCAAGCCGCCGGCCGCGCTCCGCGAAGCGGGATTCCGCGTGGTGGAGATTCACGCCGCCCATGGGTATCTGATCTCCGAGTTTCTTTCGCCCCTTGCCAATCACCGCACCGATGAGTATGGTGGCTCGTTCGAGAACCGCATCCGCTTGCTGCTCGAAGTGGTTCGCGCGGTTCGCGGAATCGTGGCCGGAGCGCGCGCCTTTATTCGTGCGCATTTCGGCGACCGATTGGGTGGAAGGTGGATGGACCCTCGACGAATCCGTGGAGCTTGCCCAGGCACCTGAAAAATTCCGGTGTGGACCTGGTCGATTGTTCCTCCGGCGGAAACGCGCCACCGGCCCGAATTCCCGTCGGCCCGGGATATCAAACACCCTTGGCGGAAAGAATTCGTCACGAAGCGCGAAATCCTAACGGGTGCGGTGGGAATGATTACCGCTCCCGCGCAGGCTGACCACATCATTCGCACCGGCCAGGCAGACGTTGCCATTATCGCGCGGGAGTTTCTGCGCGATCCCTACTGGCCCTTGCGAGCGGGGCGCGACCTGGGATATCCCGTCCCCTGGCCCGTACAGTATGTGAGAGCCGCTCCCCATGGCACTAAGGCGCGCGTGCCGGCGAAATCGTAAAAGCCACCGCCGTCCCTTACGGCATTGAACAGAACCGCCGAAGTGATTCCACCACCGTGCTAAGAGACAGGTGGGGCATAGGGCACTTCTACGGGTGGGCCGTTCTACGACCATGTGGCGCCCACTGGGCGTGAAGGCGACTTTCATGCGGTGTCAGCAAACCACTGACTCCGGCTTGCTTCTCAGATACAATACCCGCCGGTAAGCCACTTACCCAAGAAAACTGGAGAAGCGGAATCTTGGGCCTCAACGAATCCGACACTCGCGCCAAGCTGATTGACCCCGCCATTCATATCCGAGGCTGGACGGAGGACCTCATCAGTCGTGAACAGACTGCTGGGGCCATTGAGATCATTGGCGGAAAGCCACGACAGCAATCCAAAGGCAAGGTGGATTACGTTCTCCGCGTCAAGGTGAATCCCGGCACCCAGCCCGTGGCCATGGCGCTCATTGAGGCCAAAGCCGAAAACCTTCCGCCGACTCACGGTCTTGAGCAGGCCAAAGCATACGCTGCTTGCAAGCGGATGCATGTCCCGTTTGTCTTTTCCACCAACGGCCATCTGTTCGTGGAATTTGACCGACACCACGGGGATGACCTCAAAGCCCCGCCCACTTTCCGAGTTCCCCACTCCCGCCAGCCTGCGTGCGCGGTATGAAGCCAGTGCGGGCTTCTCCTTAGAAGACCCCGCCGCGCGCCCCCTGCTCACTCCGATATGCGGGCGGCGAGGCCACACGCCGCTATTATCAGGATGCTGCCATTCGAGCCGTGTTCGAGAAGATGGCCCGCTGCGATCGGACTGGCGAACCCAAGCGCGCCCTGCTTTCGCTTGCCACCGGCTCCGGCAAGACCTTTATCGCGGTCCAGATTCTCAAGCGAATTGCCGACGCCGGGCAACTTCAACGCGCCCTCTTTGTTTGTGACCGCGACGAGCTGCGCACCCAGGCCCTTGGTGCATTGCAAAACGTCTTTGGAGGCGACGCCGCGGAGGTTTATAAAGACCCTGATGGCAAGAATCATGCTCGCAACGCCCGCATTCACGTCGCGACCTATCAAACTCTCGATATTGACACCGAGGAAGGAACGGCCAACTTTCTTACCACCTTCTACCCGGTGAACTACTTCAGCCATATTGTGATTGATGAGTGCCACCGCTCCGCCTGGGGAAAGTGGTCACAAGTTCTGACCCGCAATCCCGATGCCGTGCAAATCGGCCTCACCGCCACCCCGCGTCATCTCGTAGGGGCACGCCATGGCGTGCCCCTACCGGTGGAGGTCGAAAGAGATTTGCAAATCACCGCCGACAATATCAAGCATTTTGGCGAGCCGGTTTACGAATACGACATGAGCCAAGGCACGGAGGATGGCTATCTCGCCCTCTGCGAAATCCAAAAGGGCCGCGTAAATCTGGACGAAACGGGCATCACCATTGCCGACATCCTCGCCCGCCACCCCGTGGACGCCAACACCGGCCAGCCCATCACTGCCGAGCAACTGAAGGCGCTGTACGAGAAAACGGAATACGAAGACCGCATTCTCCTTCCGGATCGGGTCCTCGCCATGGCCCAGGACCTTTTCAAATACCTGCTGGAAGCAGGAGGCCCGGAACAAAAGACCATTATCTTCTGCGTCCGCGACCGCCACGCGGATGACGTTGCGATCGCCATGAACAATCTCTATGCCGCATGGTGCAAGGAAAACGGCAGAACCCCAGCTCAGGATTATGCCTTTAAATGTACGGCGTCGGTGGGAGGGGCGAACTATATTGCCGACCTTCGCGGCGGCTCGCGGCACCACTTTGTTGCCACCACGGTAGAACTCCTCACCACGGGCGTGGACGTTCCGGTGGTCCGCAATATTGTGTTTTTCAAGTACGTGCGTTCGCCCATCGCTTTCTATCAGATGGTGGGGCGCGGCACGCGCCTTAACCCGGCCACGGCAAGCTCACGTTCTGCGTTTACGATTACACCGATGCCACGCGGTTCTTCGGGGAGGAGTTCGTAGGGGCACGCCATGGCGTGCCCGTACGGCCCCGCGAAGGGCCGGAGCCGCCACCCCCGCCCGAGCCACAGATTCACGTGGAAGGCTTCGAGGTTCACGTTACCGACGCGGGGCGCTTCATTGTGACCAACGTCGATGGCCGGGCCATGCCCGTCACGGTGGAAGAATATAAGCAAAGGCTCGCCGCCAAGCTGGTGGAAGAAGCCCCAACGCTTGAAGCATTCCGCGCCCGATGGATTACCCCGCAGGACCGCCGCGAGATGCTTGGCCAGCTTCCCGATGGCGGCAGATCAGCTTTTCTGGTGCGGGCGCTGGAGGACATGACGGATTACGACCTCTATGATGTGCTGGGGGAACTGGGATATGGCTTGAACCCTCGCACCTGCTCGAGCGTGCGGAGGCGTTCGGCTACAAGCACGCGGATTGGCTGAAAAGCCTTCCCCCCGCAGCGTCATCAACTCTGCAAAAACTTGCCGACCAGTTCGCTCATGGTGGCACCGATGCACTGGAGAACCCGCACGTCTTCGAGATGTCGAATGTCCGGGGGGCAGGGGGATTGGCCGCGCTGCGAGTGATCGGCAACCCCGCCGATGTTTTGCGCGAAACCAAGGAAAGGATTTTTGCGGCGTGAGGCCGGGTCGTACGGGCACGCCATGGCGTGCCCCTACGGGCCGAACGCCGTTCGGCCCTACAAAATCAAATGGGGCCCTTGCGGGCCCCCGAGAGCTTACGCCTTCCACCTCCGGCTAAACCGGATTAAGGTCATCATGCTTCCGCACGTAAGCTTTGTCAACGCCTCTGGTATAATCGCCCGTGGCGGTTCCCGAATGAGCCGCATGTTGGATGCGTAGGAAGAAGCCGATGATTGACGAGAAAAAGATTGCCGACCTGGGCGAAAGGATTGCCCGCGAATTCCAGCCGGAGCGAATCATCCTTTTTGGTTCCTACGCCTACGGGAAGCCGCGGCCGGACTCCGACGTGGACCTCCTGGTGGTGCTGCCTTTTGAGGGCAAAGGCTTTCGCAAGTCCCTGGAAATCCTAAACCGCGTTGACCCCGATTTCTCCGTTGATATCGTGGCGCGCCGTCCGGAGGATACCGCCCGCCGGTACGAAGAGGGCGACCCCCTGATCCGGGAGGCCCTGGACCGCGGAAAGGTGCTCTATGAAAGGCACCGCTAGGGACGTACGGGCACGCCATGGCGTGCCCTAGGGCATGCCATGGCATGCCCGTACGACCCTGGATTACCGCCGTCCCCCGTAGCAATCGCGGAATATTCGTATGCCCTACGACCCCAAGAAACATCACCGCCGCTCCATCCGCCTGAAAGGCTATGATTACTCCGGCCCCGGATGGTATTACCTAACGATCTGCGCATTCGAGCGGCAGTTTCTGTTTGGTGAGATTGTCAGAAGCCAGATGCGGCCATCCAACTGATCGGAGCCATTGCTCAGGAATGCTGGAACGAAATTCCCACAGCATTTTCCTCGCGCGGCCTTGGACGTATCGGTGGTGATGCCCAATCATTTTCACGGCGTTCTGATCATCAACGGGGAGCCGATCGGCCCAAGCCGTACGGGCACGCCACGGCGTGCCCAAGGGGCATGCCATGGCATGCCCGTACAGCCCGTTGACGGCATGGCCGTGCAATCGCCGCGCCCCGCATTTGGTCAGCCCGTCTCGGGCTCGCTCGCCACGATCGTGGGGCAATTCAAACAGGCGGTGACTCGACGTGTGGAGTCGAGCGCTGCCGTCGAGGCGGCGGAGTCGCCGCAATCGCCGGAATCGTACGGGCACGCCACGGCGTGCCCCAAGGGCATGCCATGGCATGCCCGTACGACCGCTGGCGGCATGCCCGCGCACATCTGGCACTAGAATTATTACGAGCACATCATTCGAAACGAAAAAGAATTGAATCGCATTCGGGAATACATTTGCAATAATCCGGTGCGTTGGCCCTACGACGTGGAAAACCCAGCGTGCGAAGCTGAGGGGGCGGATGATATCGAAGAGCTTTTGGCCGCCGATGACGACGAATTGTAGGGGATGGTAGGTCGTGCGGGTCGTACGGGCACGCCACGGCGTGCCCTAGGGCATGCCATGGCATGCCCGTACGTCGGGCGCAACAGCGCCCCAGGGCAGACCCCCAGCCGGGGTGGTTCAGACCGTTTTGAGAGGAGGTTCCATGCCTAACAAAGGGATTAATGCGGTGCATGGCGAGAGAATGATCGAAGTGAAAGTTCGATTCTGGACAAACGACCTTTCCGGTGAATCGGGAAAAATAATTCCGAAACATGCTTGGAGCAGCGGCGTGGTCTGGATGGAACGCAACCCCTCTCACGGCATCGAGCCCAAACATCCGAGAGTTTTCCACTCTCTATTGGACATCGGGGCAGTTATAGAAAGGGTCTTAATCGAACACGGAGTGGTTCTCCATCCTAGCCGGAAGATGAAGAAATATTTTTCCGAGTGTGAGCAGCCGAATGAATGAGCGTGTACGCTCGTTGCCGGATGGCTGGCGCTGGGTGCGGCTGGGGAATTGTGCCGATTTGTTAACGGGGACGCCTACAAGGAGAGCGACTGGAGTCAACAAGGGATTCCCATTATCCGCATCCAGAACCTCAATGATCATTCGAAGCCCTTCAACTACTGGTCGGGTGGATTGGATGACCGAGTT
>CAWELY010000030.1:0-93277 GCA_963810005.1 uncultured Acidobacteriota bacterium | reverse complement strand
GCGCTACAAAGAGGTTGATTTCATCCTCTACCGCGATTCCATGCCGAAGCTCGTACTCCGAGCCTTCGCAGAGGTTCCAAACCAGCGGGAACATGGAGCGCGTGTCATAGAAGGTGAGCAGCCAATAGCGGCGAATCCCCGACTTGCCCGCGCGGTTCACCGGGCGTCGCGGGTCATAGGCGAACAGGTTAAGCTTGCACTCATCCGACTCGACACGTTCAAGCGGGGCCAAATCAAGGTAGGAGCGGTCAATGTGGCCACAGGCGGCTTTCAGCGCGTCGGGGCCTTCGCGCAAGGCGTCGTCAATCTCATCAAGCGAATAGATGAACCGTTTGACCGTGGTATCGCTGACAACAGACCGCCTGTGCGTGGACCGCCATGCTTCCGACGCATGTTTCGGGGCTAGATAAGTAGAAAGTTCCCGGCAAATCTGTGTAGGGGTCAACCCTTCACTCCACCGCAGTTGTATAAATCCCCGCATCGACGTATCAAGTTTTGACCCTGTGCCTTTCGGCGGTCCTGGACGGCGATTAACTAGTCCTGACAAACCCTTCTTCCGGTACTGATGTTCCCAAAATTGTTGGGTACGCGGTGCCACTCCCCTCTGGCTGCGGACCAATTCTCGATTGAAGGTCTTTGTTTCACCCGACAGCAGATAATCACCATTCAGAGCCCACTGGATGGTGTCGAGCTTAGAGAAGGACACGCAGATTTTTCCTCTTTCGAGAAAAGGCTGGGTTGCTGAGGTATAGGTGAAGGAGGGGTGCTGGCCTTGGCGGTGGTCTGCCGGGCGGCGGCCAGATCTTCATCCCTGTACCTTTTCCTCGCGTCGATGTTCATGGAGTCCACGGCATAAGCAGGCCCGGGTTGCCATCCTCGCGCGGCTTGGTGATGATGTAGCCGGAGTCACCGGGCTTCGTGCGCCGGTGCAACTCCATGCGCGAGATGTTGCCTAAGAGGCGCTGCGCTGTCGATCCTGAAACCCATGGTGTTGCTTCGTTCATCGCTTTGACCGTTGGTTTCCCTCAGCTAACTTTCTCAGTTCGGTCTGTACCCGGCCCAATGCTTCTTGCGCATGGGTCACAGCCTCACGGGATTCGCCAATGCCCGCACTGGCAGAAAGGGCGCGCCGCACGAAATCAGGAAGTAGGTATCTGGCCAGTTCATCGCTACCTACAGCCTCGCAGAACGCTCTTACCCACGCGGCGGGAAAGCGGGTGTGACGCTTGCCCGGAGCCTTGCGACAAAATTCAGCGAACGTCGCGGGCGTGATAGGATCATCCTGACGCCCTAGTATCTTGGTCATCCGCGCGGCTATTATGTGGCGGCGGCCTTTAGTGACGCGGCGGATGATTACGCGAATGTCTTTCTCGATATCTGGCGTCCCATTTATTTCTTGCGTCATGGTGCATATCCCTTATTGCGAATCAACATGTGGGAAGCTACTATATCCCAGTGAGCTTCTTCATGGGGATAATAGTATATCCCACATGGGAAGGAGTCAAGGAGAAAATGACCGGCCAAAAACGACCTAAAGAGCAAGTGGTTTCACGGGGGCGAAAGATAGGCGAAAGGGACTCTGGACCCATCAAGCATATCGCGGAACTGGTGAAGAGGGCTGGAAAGCGAGTCCACGTTGCTGCTGCTATTGATGTCAGCGAAAGTCGAATTTCTGAGTTCTTATCTGGGAGCAGGCTTCCATCCCCGAAGCCATGGTAAAGCTCGCGAAGCTGGCAGATAGGTACGGGCTGCCTAGTACGTTTTTTTTCTTGGAGCGGGCGGGCGTGGATCGCCAGCTTTTGGAGTCGGCGGCGGCCAAGATCATCGAGGCACGGTCTTTGCTGGTGGGTGAGATTCAGGCGATTCCCCGTATTCGTGAAACTCCCGAAGCTATGGTACAGGATGGCGCGGTTGGGGTGTCTACGGCATACATTTCCAGCCCACTCTCTACCATCTGGCTTGTTGTGGGTGAAGACCTCGCCTGCGGTCCTTTAAGGCTGATGACGTCATCGAGGTCGGAACGATTACGGTGATGCATCCGAGGAGCGGTTCCACAACGGTCCCGTGGTACTCGCCGAGTTTCCTGATGAGGAGCCGGAGCGTCGTCTGTTCCCCTTGAAAGGACGGGCAATCGGAACTTTTATGAGACGGCCTGGCTTTACTTCCTCTGTGCCGATGTTGGAGTTTGCGCCACTGAAGGGCGAATTCAACACAAACGCAGTGATTGGAATGTTGTTCCGTCAGATATGAGGTCTGGCCTTGACGGCGAAAGACTGGCATCGGCCATCGCGCGGGAGGATGCAGAACTGCGAAGGGTGCGAATTATCGGGAGGGTAACCGGATGGCTCGCCTCGACACCGCATCCTGAGAAATAGCATGGCAAGCCGTCGCCGAGGCATTGGTGAGAAATATGAAGACATTTGAGTTGAGGCAAGTGACTGAAGGCGAATACGGGGTCGGTCGGGCGTTTTTGAGGGCGAGAGCCTTGGGCTTAGCCCGACCCAATCGCAGCAAGGACTTCGCGCGGTCAAATGAGATACTCCTCGCGGCAGAATCGTCCAAGAGTCCGGCGCGCCGGAAGCTAGCGAAGCTCATAGGGAAGCGCATGGACATTTCGGTGAGACGTTTGCGCTCGCCGAGATCAGTCTAATCCGGACTGACGAAGGGCTTGCTCTTGGGAAGAGGCGCGGAAGCAGGAACTAGGATAGGCCACAGTGAAATGCGCGTGCCCATGCAAACGAGAATTTACGCCGAAGAGGAAGACGCAGATTTACTTCGATGCGAACTGCCGGAAGGGAGACAGTAACAGACGCTGGCCTGTAAAACGGCAAGGACACCCGGTGTCTTCCAGGAATGGCCTTGGAAAGCGTCAGGAAGCTGAAACAAGCTACGTAACGTTACATCAAGGTACTGAGATGGCTCAAACCAAGAGAGAACGCTTAAAAGCGAAAAATGGACGGCGGGCGGGTACCGAGTTTTTAACCAGCTTTGAGGTCGCAGACCGCCTTGGTCTGTCACCTTGGGCGCTAATTGTCTGGCGACGCCAGCACAAGGGGCCGGAGTGCGTCCGACTCGGGCGCAATTGTGTCCGTTACGAACGCGCGAGCCTCGAGAAATGGTTGGCGTCGCTGCCTCGAGTCTAGGAGGGGAACAGTGGCCGGTTCGGTGATGCCAACTTCCGAAGTAGTTTCCATTCTGACGGCGGAAGTGTTGACGCCAGCGGAAGTAGCAGCCGTGCTCAAGGTTTCCCGCAAGGCGCTGGCGGACTGGCGACTGAAAAGGGAAGGGCCTCCTTTTTATCTACAGGCGCGGGGGAAAGTGATCTACCCGGCACAGAGCTTCAAAACTTATCTGCGGGCGTCGGGTGCGGGAAAAAGCCCGGTTTGTCATTGTCGGGCGCTGGTGAAAAAGTTGCTTGCGACGGTCGAAAACAAGTGAGGTGAACAGATGGGCATCACATTAAAGAGTCTCGGGCGGGATATTCGGCAGAGCTTGACGGGGCCGAATATTTGGGCGGAAAGCTTTGCGGCCACCGGCTTGACGGCGAACGCGGCAAACACCTTGCCGTTTCCCGTGAGCCTTCCGCAAGTTCCCAATCGAGTTTCACTGACGGCGGTAGGGAACGGAGCGGCCGGCGCGCTGGTTTCACTCGATACTTCGCAGGGAGCAACGGACCCCACCGGGTCATTTGCTGGCGGGAAGTTAGGCTTCGACAAAACCAACGTCTACGTTTACATCGGCGCTGCCACGCAGTGTGTAGTAGTAGCCGAATACGGCGGAGCCTGAGCAAAGTCTGAGCATGGAGGGCGCAGTGGATTGTCTAAAGAGACTCAAAGGTAAGACCTTTTCGGCGCGGTCGCAGGCTTCCTATCGCCGGGAAGCCATCCTGCGAGGCCAACTTTTCAATATTAAAAGCAGGGTCTCCCGTTGCCAAAGGACGATAGGGGAAGCGCAAGAGGAAATCGGCAGGCTAACCCGGAATGCTATTTCGGGTGAGTCATGGGCCGCAGAACTGATTCCGAAGAGTCGCGCCATGATCCGTGCGCAGGAAGAACAGATTGCTATTTTCGAGCCGGAGAGAGTAAGGGTACAGGCCGAACTCAATGCGCTGATAAACCCGAGTTCCGCGGAGGCAACGGCGCGGGCCGAGAATCAATTGGCGCTGGCGCAACTTGCCCTTGAGCGGCTGGAATGCGACCGGGCATTGGCTGATGTGATCCGGGGCGCTAAGGGACTTCTGGAAAAACGGGAAGAGATGACGAGCAAGGTTTGGGGCTTGGCTCGCAAGCTTGACCTTATGCTTGACCCTGGCGGGATAGATAAAGATGTGGTGGCCGAATTGGAAAACGTCTTGAGATACGACCTGGCGGGGCAAAGCGAATCGTGGGTGAGTTGGCTTTTGGGCGACGGCCCAAAAACGGAACACTACATCGTGCGCGACGAGACGCTTTTCCTTGAAGAGACGTTGGCGAACGCTGGGGCATATAAGCGCGGCGACCAGATCGACTTGGATGAGCGAACACTGGCGGAAATCCGTTCCACCGAACAGACCCGAGTCGCGCATGTCGCAGAGGAAGTTCCTGGAGGCGGATGGCGGGCTGGGCCAAGAATTGAAATTCGCGATTCGCGGGTGGAAAAAATTGTGGAAGCTGGACAGTAGGGCTTTAAAGCCAGCTTCAAGACAGACCTTGAAAAGGAGAGAACTGATGCCAAAAAATGAAAACAAGTCAACGGCTGAAGCTCCGGCTGCACAGGGCGTGGGGTATGTGACGGTGGAAGTGCTTCACCCGATTGTTTATGAGGATGCGGAGTACGGGCGTGGGCTACATGAGCTTGCTCCCGAGGTAGCGGAATTCTTTCTGGCCTTGCGTGTCCCTAATCGCGTTACCGGGCCACAGGCAGTCGCGCGGATTCCGGGGCCGCCAGAGCCGCCTAAAAAGGGTGTCAAGCTTGAGATGAACCTGAAAAGAGCTTACGGAAGGTAGGGGGGATTGAATAACTGTTTAGGTACAGTTTTGCCCTCGCAAATAGGCAAAGGCCGCACCTTTCGGGCTTGGCGTAACCGCTTGCGTCCCTCAAGCGAACCCGATTCCATCAACTATCGGGAAGGCCATGCGCGCCTGCCGCGCAACTCCTTTGGGCTAGGGATCGAAGGTGCGGCTAATTTTTCAGGAGGTGAATGATGGACGGAAAAACAGGGAAGCCGGTCGTTCTTGCGGAAGATCGAGTGGGGCATTGCGCGCTTGAGTGTTACGCAGATGTTCACTGGTTAGAGTTGGTAAAGAATCGCATGGCTGAAACGGGCGAATCGCAGGGGGCGGCTGAATATGCCGTTGCCTTGACCCCCGAGGGCAAGAAAACTTGGGAAGCAGCTCGCAACTCGTCACTGAAACGCGGATGAAGCACAGACTTTCGCAATGAGGTGACGGCACCCCGACCGATTAGCAGTTCCGGCGCGGCTTGATGCATTCGCGGGGGAAAGAAGCTGATGGACGTTTCCTTCACAATCGAAGTCAGGCTCCCGAAAATCGAGATTGAGAGTATCGTTTTCGATGACTGGGGAAATGCTGAGATTTTGCTTTCGGTGGGGAGTAGCCGGGCGAAGTGCCGGATCGACGCGAGCGGGTGCGACCGCAACTCTATTCAAGATGCCTTACTTTCACTCGCGGGCATTTACATTAACAATAATAGGAAGGAGTACGATAGATGTCCGAACATAAGCTTGCCACTGCGGCGGACTTCCGCAACGACGTGAAGGAAGAAGACTGTTACGAACCGGCGCGGGAAGTTTTTTTGCCGAAGTCGGAGAAATGGGTTTTGCTTCGCAGACCGAAGCCTCTCGCCTATACCCTTCTCGGGGCTCCGTTGCCGGGTATCCCGGAAGAGGATGCGGAGGCAGCAAGTCCCACTGAAAACCAATCCCCGATGACCAGCGAAGAGAAGGCGCAGGTTGCCGATTGGTTAAGTAAGCTGTGGAGGAAGGTCTTTGTGCATCCCAAGCTCTCGCACAAGCCGGGCGCTGATGAAATCCATCCCGACTGGATTCCCGAGGAAGACCAACAATTCATCTGGCGGTGGATTCGCGGGGAGGTAAAAGATTCAGGCGAAAGCCTGAGCACCTTTCCTGCCAGCGTGCAAGGCTGACTTGGCGTTATTGGATGTCTTGGGCAAGCGCTATGCCTGTAGGCCAAGCGCGATTCTGCGGGGTGTGATGCTGGACTTCCATATTGACCTAGCGGCGTGTTTGGCGGGTATAGAGAAAGCGCAGACAGACGCTCCGCAGGATGAGCACGCAGTCGAATGGTGAGAAATGGCTGAGAGCATTTTAGGTTTGCTGTTCGAGATCAATGCGGACCCGAGCAAGGCGCAAGATGCGTTGCAAAAATTTGAGCAAGCGACGGGCAAAAGTTTCGAGAAGGCAGCGGCGGGAACAAAGCCCTTAGACACTTCGCTTCTCAACAATCGCGAGTCTGTGCGGCTGCTCGGGGAAGAGATGGGCGTACATTTGCCGCGCGCGGTCAGTGGCGCTCTGGCGGAGATGTTGCCGGGCATCAAAGCCATTGGCCCTGCGCTTCTTGGCGTATTCGCTCTGGCGGAGATTCCGAAATTTATTGAGGGCGTCAAGGATGCGGCCACGGCGCTTGGTGGCTATACGGAAGCCGTGCGCAAGGCAGAGAAGGCCGACATTGACGCCTCTGCTTCCGCCTTAATTCACTTCACTACCATAGCTCAAGGGACAATTTTAATCGCGCAAACGAATCAGGCTCTTGCAAATCTCGCGGCCAAACAGGGGAACTGGCAAGAGGAAACGAAGGCCGCTAACAAGGCAATGAGCGATTCAAAGTCGGTACTGTCCTCGCTTTTAGGGCCGATTGGCTCCGCAATCACCCTCTATCGCGGATACAAGGCCGCTGTGAAGGAATCGAGTGACACGGAGAGTCAATCGGCGGAGATGCGCCAGCGATTGGTTGCTCAGCTTGACCGGCTGACACACCTTCAGGATCAGCGGCAGAAAGAAGAGGCCAAGGCTGCAAAGGACGCGGCGCGGGCGCAAGAGGAAGCAGACCGCGCGGCGGAGCGGAATGCAGAGCGGAAGCTCACTATAGAACAGCGGATGGCAATGCAGCGCATCCGCACGATGCAAGAGGCCGGGAAAGAAGTCGAGAAGCTCCACAAGTCGGAAGAGGCGGAGGCTGCCACAAAAGACCGGATGGCGCGGGCTGATTTAGACTTCACGCTTCGCCTTGAAGAGATGGGGATTGTCGAGCAACGCCACATTCAAGGCTTCCAAAAGCTCATCCCTCAACTGACCATCGCAACAAATGCCACGGTTCACCTAAGCGCAGCGCGGAAGGAATTGATTTGGGTTACTCAATCGGCGCGTGAGGCTCAAGCGCAATGGGTTGATGGTCTCAAGGATGAGATTAAGGCTGTCCAAGGCGACTTGATGGGGAACGTCCAACTCTTCACGCAGGGCTTAGCCGGTCTGATTGCCGGCCGCAAGGCTCAAGCGGGTGTAGAGGCGCTGTGGGAAACCGCGCGGGGTATCGCTCTGTTAGCGGAAGGCGCTTGGCCTCCGAATCCTGCCGCGCTTCTGGCTGCCGGGCTACACTTCGAGGCTGCCGCGCAATATGCGTTATTGGCCGGTTCAAGCGGCGGGCACCGCAGCGCATCCGGCGCTGGCGCTGGCAGTTCCCGCGGCGTTGACCATGCCGGGCATGGCGGCGAAGGTTCTGATTATGGGATGCCTCCACAAACGCTCGCACCTGGCGCAGGCGCCGGGGGTGGGAGATTCGGCGCGCCGGGCACTGGCGTGGTCATTATCCAAGGTGAGGCTGCGTTTCAGGAATATTGCGCCCGCGCCGTCAACGGCGCGGTGAATCGCGGAATCACAGTGACGAGCACTTCGAGCCAGCGGGGCGCGCCCGTGGGCCACTGAGGCGGCGAAAGATGTGCGCAGCCGGTGATAGTAGGAGTCGAGGGGGTTGCTTAGCGCGCGTCTGGGAGCATCCTGGCGCGAATTTTAGGGGATTTTGACGGCTTTCGGCACGCGGCGCTTGTTTGGCGTCTCTGGGGCGTCAGGCAGGCGCGGTTCTGTTTCTACCCCAAATCTCCGCAACGAACCCTGAACGGAAACTGAGTTCGCAACGAACCCTGGCCGCGCCGCGCAACGAACCCTGGCCGTCTACAGGTATGGTGCGGAAGGGGGGATTCGAACCCCCACGCTCTTGCGAGCGTCAGCCCCTCAAGCTGGTGCGTCTGCCAGTTCCGCCACTTCCGCACATAAAGGCAGTTATCAGTTATCAGTCGTCAGTTTTCAGTTGTCAGTCTCGTCAGTTAGCCGCGAGGCCCGAAGTGGCTTGCCGACGACGGTAAACTGACGACTGACAACTGTTCTTCTACTTCTTCGCCAGGGACCGCCGGGCAGTCTTGGCCGGCACGTTTTCCAACACCGAGCCGCCGCCCGCGCGCGAGGCATGGACGGCGAGGGTGATCGATGTGACGATGAAAAGTCCTCCCAGCACCCAAGTGATTTTGGCCAAAAGGGTGACGGAGCCACGCGGGCCAAAGGCCGCCTGACTGGTCCCCCCGAAGGCCGCAGTGATGTCCACGTTTTCGCCGCCCTGGAGGAGCACCGCTCCGATCAGCAGGAGGCAAATCAAGGACGTGTAAGATTTGAACAAGAGTGATCATTCGTTAAGCTCTCAGCTCTCAGCATTCAGCAGTCAGCTCATGCTTTAGCTGAAAGCCGAGCGCTGATTGCTGACCGCTATTTATAATTCACCAGCGCGGTAAACGAATCCACTTTCAGACTCGCCCCGCCCACCAGCGCGCCGTCAATCTCTTCCTGGGCCATCAGCCCGCCAACATTGTCGGGCTTCACGCTGCCGCCGTAAAGAATGCGCACGGCGCTCGCTTCTTTTTCTCCGAACTTCTGCCGGGCCAGCCCGCGCAGAAGGCGATGGGTTTCCGCTGCCATTTCCGGCGTCGCGGTGCGGCCCGTGCCAATCGCCCAGACCGGCTCGTAAGCAATTATGATACGGGAAAAGTCGGAGGGGGTCAACCCGGCTAATCCGCCCTCGAACTGGGTCTTCAAAACTTCCCCCGTGCGGCCGGATTCGCGCTCCGCCAGGATTTCGCCGACGCACACGATGGGGGTGAGGCCCGCGGCCAAGGCCGCCTTGAGCTTGCGGTTCACCTGCTCGTCGGTTTCGCCGTGATCGTGGCGGCGCTCGGAGTGGCCGATGATGACGTGCGTGCAGCCGGCATCCACCAGCATCGCGGGCGAGACGTCGCCGGTGTGCGCGCCTTCCTTGTCCCAGTGCACATCTTGCGCGGACACCGCAACCTTCGATCCCTTGGCAGCCTGCGCCGCGGCCGCCAAGGCCGTGAAGGGCGGCGCCACCACCACTTCGCAGTGCTCGGCTTTCGCCGCCACCGGCTTGATCTTCTCAATGAAATCCACCGCTTCCGCGATGGTCTTGTACATTTTCCAGTTTCCAGCAATTACGGGTTTACGCATGATTGAGTCCTTTGAGTTAGTTGTCCGTGGTCCGTGGTCCGTTGTCAGTTGTCCATCGGCGCGGCATGTTCCCCGAAGGGGATCAATATCATTGGCCGTGGGCGAAACCCACGGACAGGAATCGTCCCCAATAAACTCCAATCGACCCCGAAGAAGGTGGAGATGGTCTCTCACGCCGTTCATCCAAACGGGCCGACAGTGACTATTCGTGATCACACCATTCATGTACTTAAACAGTTCATCGCGCCGCGAGTCTGAAAGTACCGGTTGACGATCCTTGGTCGAGAAAATAATGTGATATAGAATCTGCGTGTAGGTGGACATCATTCAACCCCTTCGGGGTTGGTAAATTTCTGGGCGGCTCGCTTTCCGTGGGTTTCACCCACGGCTAATGATATTGGACCTCTTCGAGGTCCGACACGGGCAGCGGACGGCAGACACCGGATGACGGGCAACGGGCAACGGACCACGGACAACTGACAAGCTCTTCCGTCCCACTACTTCTCCGTTAACGCGGCCACGCCCGGCAACGTGATGCCGGAGAGGAACTCCAGCGAAGCTCCGCCGCCGGTCGATATGTGGCTGATCTTCTCGGCCACGCCCATCTTCTTGACGGCCGATACGGAGTCACCACCACCCACAATCGACACGGCCGACGATGCCGCCACGGCCTTGGCGATGGCGAGCGTGCCCTCGGCGAACTGTTTCATCTCGAACACGCCCATAGGCCCATTCCACACAATCGTTTTGGCCTTGGCGATTTCCGCCGCATATTCGGCGCGGGTTGCCGGGCCGATATCGAGTCCGATGCGGTCCGCGGGAATGGCGGGGGTCGAGACGGTTTCCGCGGCAGCCGAAGCGTCGAACTTATCGGCCACAATGTGGTCCTTGGGCAGCAGGAATTTCTTCCCGCCCGACGCGGCGTCCGCCAACAGCGACTTGGCAAGATCCAGCTTGTCGTCTTCGGTCTTCGACTTCCCGGTTTCCACTCCTTGCGCCTTCAGGAACGTGTAAGCCATGGCGCCGCCGATCAGCACCGTGTCGGCAATCTTCAGGAAGTTCTGGAGCAATTCGATTTTGTCGGAGACTTTCGCTCCGCCCACGATCGCTACGTAGGGCCGCGCGACGTTCTCCACCGCTTTGCCCAGGTATTCGAGCTCCTTCTCCATCAACAACCCCGCCGCGCAAGGGGAAAGGTAATGAGTAATGCCTTCCGTAGAAGCGTGGGCGCGATGCGCGGAACCGAACGCGTCGTCCACGTAAACCTCGGCGAGCGCGGCGAGTTTCTGCGAGAACTCCGGCGCGTTCTTTTCTTCCTCGGGATGAAAGCGCAGGTTTTCGAGCAAAAGCACGTCGCCGTCTTTGAGCGCTTGCGCCGCGGCTTCGGCTTCCGCACCGATGCAATCGGCCGCGAAGGCCACGGGCTTGCCCAGCACTTGCGCCAGGCGCGTGGCCGCGGGTTTCAGACTGTATTTGGGATTGACTTTGCCCTTGGGCCGGCCCAGGTGCGAGGCCAGAATCAGCCGGCCGCCGCGCTCCACAAGGTACTGAATGGTGGGAAGCGAAGCTTGGATGCGCGTGTCATCCGTGATTTCGCCGGCGTCGTTTAAGGGCACGTTGAAATCCACGCGCATGAAAATGCGCTTGCCTTTGGGATCGAGGTCACGAACAGAGAGTTTAGCCATAGTATTAGTCCTTTGTCAGTGGTCAGTTGTCCATTGTCCGCGGTCCGCCGCTGCGATACTCACCCCGGTCTCCGCAAGAATCATCGGCAACGGCTTCAGTTCGCGGCGAAATGGGTCCAAGAAAAGGCCGAGAGCTGCAAGGGTGAAAGCACCGAGCAGGTTGCAATCCCCTTCTTCGCCGAAAATGGCATCGGCGCCCCCGGCCCACTGGTCGTACTTGTAAACAGCCGCTCCCTTTTTCCTGATGATGTGGGAACCATCTGTCAGCCGGAATTCCTGCTGCGCAAGTGGCCGAATGCCGAGCCGCTCAAGTACCACGGAGGGAACCACCGAGTAGTTTGCTCCCGATTCAATTAGGAACTCCACCTCCTCGGCGATTTCGGGCTTGGCAGGATTTGCTACTTCCAATTCCAGAACCGCTAGACCCATTTACTCTCCTCGCGGTTTCCGAAGCGAGGCCGGGATTCCGTTGGCGACGGGTCCCCCAACGGACGACTGACCACGGACTACGGACAGCCGTCCGCTGCCTTTTGTTCTCTGCCGACTGCCTACTGCCGACTGCTTACTGCCTACTGTTCTTTACAGTCCCTTTTTCGCCACGAAGTTGATCAGGTCGCGGACGCGGCAGGAATATCCCCACTCGTTGTCGTACCAAGCGATGACTTTCACCAACGTACCGTCAATGACTTTGGTGAAGCCAGCGTCGACCATGGACGAATGCGGGTTGCCGGTGAAGTCCTTGGAGACCAGTTCTTCTTCGACGAACTGAAGGATGCCCTTCATGGGGCCTTCCGCGGCCTTCTTGAGGGCGGCGTTCACTTCCTCGGTGGTCGTGGGCTTCTCGACCAGCGCCACAAGGTCAACCACCGAAACGTCGGGCGTGGGGACGCGCATGGCGTATCCATCCAGCTTGCCCTTGAGTTCGGGCAGCACCAGGCCGACAGCCTTGGCCGCGCCGGTCGTGGTGGGGATCATGCTAAGAGCCGCCGCACGCGCCCGCCGCAGATCTTTGTGGGGCAGGTCGAGGATTTTCTGATCGTTGGTGTAAGCGTGAATCGTGGTCATCGATCCCTTGAGGATCTTGAAGTTGTCGTTGATGACCTTCGCCGCCGGGGCCAGACAGTTGGTGGTGCAAGAAGCGTTGGAAAGAACATTGTGCTTGGCGGGATCGTACATGTTCTCGTTGACGCCCAACACGATGGTGACGTCTTCACCCTTCGCCGGGGCGGAGATTATGACTTTCTTCACCGTGCCTTTGAGATGCTTCTTGGCGTCGTCGGCCTTGGTGAACAGTCCGGTGGACTCGACAACCACCTGAATGCCGAGCGAAGACCAGTCGATTTCAGCGGGGTCCTTTACTTTGAAGACGCGGATCGACTTGCCGTTGACGGTAATGGCGTCCTCGCGGAAACCCACGGTGGCGTCGAAGATGCCGAAAATCGAGTCGTACTTCAACAAATGGGCCAGGGTCTTGGGATCAGTAATATCGTTTACGGCGACGATTTCGATCCCGGGATCGTTTAGGGATGCGCGAAAAAGGTTCCGGCCAATGCGCCCGAAACCATTGATTCCAACCTTAACAGGCATGATTGCTACCTCCAGTGAAGTTCGACAGAATTGACTCAAATCAAAAATTCTATTCGGCCTAGCAAACTAAGTCAAAGCTAAAAGGATTAAGGGACAGATTGCCCCTTCCTCGAATGCGCGAAAAAGCTCAGCAAATAGGCAGAACAGTGAAGACGCCGCACCCTGAATTCCAAAGGCGATGCTAACTCTACAGGCATTGCGTCCTGGGTAGCGGTGGGAGGCTGATTTGAATTCACTATCCGCTCCCCCCAGGGGGCGAGGGAAGTTCATTTCTTGGCACTTGTGGTCTGCTCTACAGCTTCACATCAGGAGGGCTCAATACTGCTTCACTGCGGCCACTTGGTCGCCGTCGAAAGTGACGAAAAGTACGTGGGGAGGGGTCCCGTAGATCCAATCCTCCTGCTCTGAGCCATTCCGAACCTCGCGCACTCGTCGGTCCGGCGAGCCTTTGGCGGAAAGGACCGCGTCACGGTCCATTCCCACGATAACATTGTGGTTCTTGATGGCCTCCTTAACCTTGGGCGGGAGATTCGGCGAGTACAACACGGTGGGCGAGTGACGCTCAAAATCGAGGACGGAGGAGAGAATCTTCTGCATTTGGGCAACGGTAAGGTCAGGAAGGGCCTTGCCGAAATCCACCGTGACCGAGGACCCGAAGGCGGTGGTCGCGGGTTGTTGTGCGCCAATCGGGGCAGTTTCCGTGCCCATGCCGATCTCAATGTGCTGGTACCACTTCTTTCCGGATCTCCCGCCCCCGTTGACCTCGAAAGTGACTTGGTTCGCCTTGAACTCGATCTTGGTGATCTCCGCGGGCGTGCCCGGTTGCATGGCCACGCCGTTGATGTGCATTTCCTTTTGGGCTTCCGGCTGGTCCAGCTTCCCCTGCGCATCCACGCGCACGCCCCTTTTCCCGCGCGGCATGGGGATTTTGGTGACCCCCACTTCCCGCAGGAGGCCGCGGATAATGTCAATTCGGGCTTTCGGATCCATTCCCTCCTTGGGAAAGCCGAGCGCAACGACCAGGAACGCGCTGGCCACCCACAAGCTCCGCCAGAGCCATCGCCGGATGGCATTTTCAGGGGGGGCGTGAGTCTCGAAGCGGCAGGCGGACATGGAAATCAGTCTCTCTTCGCGTCTTCCTGGGGAGGAGCCGAAAAAATTGTGATTGGCGGGTCAGGCCAATGCGATGCCGCCGGAGCAAAAACCCGGGCTTTCATTTCTTCAGTGGTATAGATGCTTTTCGCAAACGATAGGTACGCGGTCCCAACCAAAATTGCTCCCATCGCCAGCAAACCGCCTTCCGGGCCATAATCGCCGCCGGTCAGCCAAGTGGGCCCCTGCACGCGCGCGGTAAGGGCGCTGGCCGAAATGGTAAAACCACTGACGGGCAGCCCCAGAAAAAAGCCCATGAGGAAATTCCAGATAAAGTGCATCCCGATGGGCATCCACAATGAGCGGGTTCGTAAATAGGCGATGGCGAAGGGAATTCCCACCAGCGCGGTGTTGAGCGTGGATATCCACGTCCGGTGCGGGTTGGCGAGATGGGCGAGGCCAAATAACGCGGAAGTGGCGGCAATGGCTCCCACGGGAGTAATGGACTCTGCCAACCGCTGGAACGGGTAACCGCGAAAGATGGCCTCCTCATTGGCCGCCGCCACGGCAAACAGCATGAGGCTGAAAGATCCCACCCGCAGCATCGGATGCGGGGTAAAGCTGAAGTGCGCAAAGCCGCAAGCCCACTCCAGCACGATCGCGACCGACAGCATCCCGGCGCCCACCACCAGGCCACGACCCAGTTCCCTCCACCACCTCGAGTGGAACGCCAAACCTACCGAACCCAGGGGCGCCTTTCGAAAACCGCCGTCATCGCCTTGAAGGCGGCGATAACTGCCACCAGGCCCACGAGGGATTGCCAGAACACCGCCACCCATTGACTGGGATGAACATTGCAGACGACCAAGACCGTTCCCATCATCCCCGCCGAGAGCATGAGGGCGGCGTACACGAGCACCACGGAGAGAAGGAATCGCCAGATGGGGCGCAGGCGGTCATCCTCAATAAATATCCCGACCGAATTCATCGAACTTCCCGGCTTCGCTCAACTTGATCGGCGCGAACCTCCAACCCGGTGCTGGAAATGCCAAAGCTGATAATTTTCCCACCCATTTGCACCAGCGCGTTTTCGACGGCCGGCTTGGTGCCCGGGCGGACCATGAAGACCACGCATCCGCCGCCCCCGGCCCCGCAGACCTTGGCAGCCATGGTTCCATGCTTGCGGGTCTGTTCGATCATGCGGTCGATCTTGGGGGTGGAGATGCCTTTGAAATTGCGTTTGCGGTTTTCCCACTCCAGAGCCAGCAACTCCGCCACGTCGTTCCAGTCCCGCGCCAGCAGCGCTTCCCGCATCTGGCTGGCGATAGTGGTGATCTGATCGAAATTCTTGAGGACGCGCTCGTCGTTGTCGATGTGGGATTTCATCACCTCCCAGTTGTTGATGGCGGAATTGCGCGGTTGGCCCGTGTAGCAAAGCACGAACCGCTTTTCCACGTCGGTGAAGGGCAGCGGCAGACGCTCGACCTTCACGCCGTCGCGCTCCAGATGGACGGAATTAGCGCCACCGTAAAGCGCCGGGAAGTAGTCCTGCCAGCCGGTGGGCACGCGGATGACAATGGCCTCGACGTTCTTGGCAATCTCCAGGATCGTCGTGCGCGTGCAGCGCTTTCCTGTGACCCGCGCCAGGCCCCCGCACAGGGCGATGTTCAGCGCCGAGGAGCCTCCTAGTCCGGCGCCAGCCGGCACTTGCGAACTGGTCTTGATATTCAAGCCGCGGCGCGGCTCGAAAAACATCACCAGTTCCCGCAGCAAGGGCAATTGCGAAGTGCCGAGAGAAAGCTGGGTGAGGTTTTCCCAGCTTTCCCGCAGTTCCTGGTCCTGCGAAGAAAGTACAATGCGCCGGTCGGCTCGGGTGTCAATCACACATGAGGCATAGCATTTAATGGCGATATTAACTGTTTGTGCTCCGGGGTGAAAAAGGTAAAGCGGCCAGATATCCACCGTTCCACCCGCCAAATCAACTCGTGCCGGCGCTTGTCGCTTCAACTCGCATGGGGGCTCCTTGGGTTTTGGTGTCCTTGGTCCTTGGTCAGTAGTCCGTGGTCCGTTGTCCGTGGCTAAGTTGACTACACTAAATATTGCGCGTAATTCGGTTTGGGTATACCATCCCTTGTATGGCCCGACCGAGTTTGCTCAAGCTGTCGGAAGCGGACGAGCGCCAGTTGCGGGAAGCCGCGGCCGACTCTCCTGATGCAGATTTTCGTGATGCCTGTCGCGCCGTTCTGAGCCTGGCCCGAGGGGCGACGCGCCCGCAGGTGGGGGAGCAGTTGCGCGTGCATCCGGCCACGGTCGGGCGTTGGGCGGCGCGCTATCGCCAGCGGGGGCTCGCCGGGCTTCGGGGCCCGGAGCACGATGGCCGCGGACGACCGCGCCGCTTGCAGGTGGAGCATTTGCAATGGCTGCGGCAAACGGTTCTTACCTCGCCCCGGAAATTGGGTTATGCTTTCACCGCCTGGACCTTGCCGAGGCTGGCGGAGTTCTTGCAGCGGCAGACGGGGGTAACGGTGCAACCGCACTACCTGGGACGGCTGCTGCACCGCATGGGCATTGCCCGGAAACGTCCCAAGCGGGTGCTGGAAGGCAAACGCGATGAGGCCGCCCATGACCGCGCCAAAACTGAGTTGCAAGCCCTCAAGAAGCATCTGGGGCGGCGGAAAAGGACCGTCGTGATCAGCCAGGACGAAACCGAATTTCATCTTTACCCTTACCTGGTGGCGATCTGGTCGGTGGTGGGCAGTCCCCAACCGGAAGTGCGCACGCCGGGGAAGAATCAGAAGCGCGTCTTGTATGGAGGCCTGAACCTGAAAACCGGACACCTCACCAGCCACTGGGCGGCGACGAAAAGCGGTGCGCATTTTGTCGAATATCTGGAAACGCTCTTGCATGATTATCCCGACCAGAAGATCCTCATGATCGCCGACAACGGCAGCTTCCATCATACGCTGAAAGTGGACGCCTTCGTGAAGGACCACCGCGACCGTTTGGAGATCAAATGGCTGCCTCCGTATTGCCCCGACCTGAACGACATCGAGCGCACCTGGAGACGGCTCAAGGCCAGCCATGCCTCCAACTTCCTGTTTAACTCCCTCGACGAGTTGGCCGATAACGTGCGCCAAGGCATTGGCGAACTGAATTCCACGGTCGCTACCAATTAAGAGCATTATTTAGTGTAGTCAACTTAGTCACCCGTTGTCAGTCAGGAGGCATACGGAAAAAGCGGGCTGATCAACCCCGACTGATTACTGAAAACTGACGACTGAAAACTGACAACGGACCACGGACTATGGACAAAGGACGTCTTTTCTACTGCTGTGCCACCTGCATCGTCTCATCAATCGTAAGGGTCGGCCAACTGGCTTTGACGGGATCAGTGGGCGCGGCCGTAATTTTGAAATGCTCGCCATCGTCCACCTCCGCGGTGTAATTGTAGCCGCGCCGGTTCTCGCCGGAAAAGGTAATCGAGCCGTCCTGCTGGAGCTCGTCAACCGAGACATAGGAACCGTGACTCGCCATGTAAAGCCGTTCGGACTGCGCGATGGCCAGCAGGTCGCTCTTGACGCCCACCACGTCGATCACCTCTTTTGGAGGCTGCGTGCCGGCGGGTCCCTCTGTGTACTGTGTCTTGATCACGAACCAGACAATCGCTACAGCGATCACCAGTCCCACAATCAATCCGCCTGCTTTCATAGTTCCCCCTCTTTCGCCGGTCGATCACCGCCGGACTTTGCAACCCTATGGGCACAACAACGCGCCATCGTCCCGGCCACGGCCGCCATGGGCAGTTCCAGCCGGCCCTATTCTGACGCGATGTGCGCGCGGATGCAACCAGCAGTAGGGACGGGTGGTGGGTCGAGATGATGTAGAGGCGGCTTTACGCCGCCATTGGGCGAGGTAAACTCGCCGCTACAACATCAAATTGACACACTACTGAAGGACGAACTGGGCTTGCCCCTAGAACGTCGCCCGCCCCCTGCGAAGGGGGATTTCTTCCTGGCCCCAAGCAAGTTAAGATGTCCGCCAGCACGACCAGTTCATTTTGGCGAGGGGAGGCGGCGCGTGGCGGAAACAGCCGATGTGGTGATTGTCGGGGGAGGGATTGTGGGCGCGAGCATCGCCTACCATCTTGCCGAGGCCGGATGCGCGAACGTCCTGGTGCTGGAGCGCGAGCCTCACCTGGGCCGCGGCTCCACGGGCAAGAGCATGGGAGGCGTGCGCGCGCAGTTCTCCACCGAGATCAACATTCGCCTGTCGCTCTATGCGCTCGATTTTTTTGCCCGCTTCGAGGAGGCCACGGGCTGCCCCGGCGGCTATCGTCCGCAGGGCTACCTGTTCGTGGCGACGAGTGAGAAGCACCTGGACTACTTGCGGACCAATTACCAACTGCAAGTGGCGTGCGGAGTGAAGACGGCGGAATTGCTCTCACCCGCCGAAGTTCTCCGCCGCATGCCGCATTTGCGCGCGGACGACATCGTGGGCGGCAGTTTCAGTTCCACCGACGGATTTGTGGACCCGTACAGCGTCATGACGGGCTTCATGCAGCGCGCCACCGAAAAAGGCGTGCGCCTGTGGAAGGGCGCGGAAGTCACGGCGATTTTGCAGGACGCGCAAGGCATTGCGGGTGTCGAAACCACACGCGGACCGGTGACCACGCGCACGGTGGTGAATGCCGCCGGACCGTGGGCGGCACAAGTGGCAGCAATGGCGGGAGTGCAATTGCCCGTCGAACCCCTGCGCCGCATGTTGGTCCCCACCGAGCCTTTCCCGCTCATCGCGCGCGAGGCGCCCATGACCATCGATATGGCCACGGGTTTTCACTTCCGCCCCGAGGGTCTGGGAATCCTGCTCGCCTGGAATGATCCGGAGGAGACGCCGGGATTCAAAACCAATTTCGATCCGGCGTTCGTCGAGAAAATTCTTCTGCGCGCCGTGGACCGCGTTCCCTGCTTTGAGGCGCTGGAAGTGAATCCCAAGCGCGCCTGGGCGGGCCTCTATGAAATGACCCCGGACCATTACCCCATCCTCGGACCCGTGCCCGAGGTCCCTGGTTTGTATCTCGCCAACGGCTTCAGCGGCCACGGCGTGATGCACTCACCCGCCACCGGCAAGGTTCTGGCGGATTTGATCCTGCACGGCCACTCCGACCTGATCGACGCCCGCGCCCTCAACCTCGCCCGCTTCGCCGAAGGCCGCCTGATCCACGAAACCGCGGTGCTGTAAGGGCGAGCGGATGCAAGCCGCCGAGGCGCTTCGCACATTTTCGCTGTGCTGCCAGATCAGCCTCGGTTTGAAGCAATTATGTTGGCTTCTTCTTTCCCAATTCTTCCTCTAGGTCCTCAATTGAAGGAAACCCTTTCTGTAACTGTTTCGGCAGCTCGTCCGTAAGCCGATATTCGGAAACACCCATTGGTTTGTGCAGATCCCGCAGCGCGTATTCAGCAACGACCCTGTTCTTGGACTTGCAGAGAATGATCCCAATGCTCGGTTGATCGTCGGGGTGTCGGAGAAAGTCGTCGACGGCAGACAGATAGAAATTCATCTTGCCGCTGAACTCTGGTTGGAAGTCGGTTACCTTGATTTCAATCACCACGAAAGCTCTAAGTCCGAGGTGATAGAAGAGAAGATCCAATCGGAATTCCTGCCCGCCAACTTCAAGAGGGTACTGGCTGCCGACAAATGCGAAACCCATCCCGAGTTCAACCAGAAACTGGCGGGCGTGCTCGATCAGGGCAATCTCGACCTGACGCTCACGCGCCTCAGGGCCGAGGGTGAGAAAGTCGAAGTTGTAAGGGTCTTTGACGATTTGCTGTGCGAGTTCCGACTGGGGAGCAGGCAGGGTGCGAGTGAAGTTCGTCAGTGCCTTCCCTTGCCGATGATAGAGGCCGCTTTCGATCTGATGCACCAAGACGTTGCGGCTCCAGCCGTTCTGGATGGTCTGGCGGATATACCACTTTCGTTCCGAGGGGATTTTGACCTTGTCCAGGATGGCGAAGTTATGACACCAGGGTATTTGTGCAGCAAGCTGCTGCACAATTGGCTCGTCCGGCCAAGCCTCCGCAAACGCTCGCATATACTTCAGGTTGCGCGGCGAGAAGCCTGTAACTTCTGGGAATTCCTGGCGAAGGTCAGCGGCGAGGCGGTCAATGATCTTGGCTCCCCAGCCCTGTTCTTTCTGGCGGGCCAGGATGTCACGGCCAATGCCCCAATACAACAAGACAAGTTCCCGGTTTACAGCCAGGGAGGCGCGGAGTTGGGCGGCTCGCACACGCTCTTTGAGGCTCTTGAGAAAACCGTCGTAGTCGTTCGGCAGCTTTAGTCCCGTCATGGTCTGTGATTTTACCTTACCGCGGGCGGCGCCGACATTGCGTTTTATTTCGGCGACCGTTAAGAAGGCAGGACAGGCCAGGGTTGGGACGCGTGGACAGAAATGTCGCGCGTGTTGCCGGAGCACCCCGTTGCATCGGGACGCCACCCGCGGGCGGGGCGCCGCCGGCGCTTTTCTTGCCGAGGGAACAATTTGTCTCTTGACAAAACGAGTCGATGGGTATAGGCTAGAATCGCGATGAAGGCCAGGCGCAGCACGGCCCCCACGAAAATCTCCCAAACTCCCGAACGCGCTCTCAAAATCACCCGACACAAAAAGATGTTAAAAATGAAGGTTGCTCCCAATAGTTTATTGAAAACAAAGGGGCAAAAAGAGTGCTCCCAATGAGTTGATGAAAATAAAGGAGTTATCGTGTTTTCACTATGAGTTATTGAAAGGAAAGGAGATGGAGGAAATTATAAATTGTGAGTTCTGAATTGTGAAGTCTGTTTCCCGCAGGACTTGCATATAGATGGGTGAACGGGGTCGAATCCCGGGATCAAATCCTAACCGTTCAACAAGGGCAGTTACGATTGATAGGCAATCGCAAATCACAAATCGAAATCGCAAATGACCCGATGGATCGATGAACTGATCCGCCCGTTCCTTGTCAACTTGGGCAGCGGGCCTTACAATAGAAAGGTTGGAGTGTCAGGCCGGACGGTAATCTATACACTATGGGAAATTATCTTACAGTTCGCATTAGGCAAGGTTTTTGGGAACGAAGAACGAGCGCGAGTTGAAGCGCCTGAGCGAGCGGGTGGGGGAAATCAACGCCCTCGAACCCGAGATGCAGAAGCTCCCGGACGCCGAGTTTCCCTTTGCGCACGCAGCAGCTCAAGGAACGCCTGGCCGACGGGGCCACGCTCGACGAGATTCTTCCGGAAGCCTTTGCCCTTTGCCGCGAAGCGGGGCGCCGCACGCTGAACATGCGGCACTTCGATGTGCAACTCATCGGCGGCATGGTGCTGCACGAAGGCAAGATCGCGGAAATGAAGACGGGCGAAGGCAAGACGCTGGTGGCCACGCTGCCCTGCTACCTCAATGCGCTGGAAGGCAAGGGCGTGCACCTGGTGACGGTGAACGATTACCTGGCCAAGCGCGACGCCGCCTGGATGGGGCCCATCTACCGCCTGCTGGGCCTGAGCGTGGGCGTGATCGTCCACGACCTGAGCGACGACGAGCGGCGCGCCGCCTACGGCTGCGACCTCACCTACGGCACCAACAACGAGTTCGGATTTGACTACCTGCGCGACAACATGAAGTTCGACCTTAAGGACTACGTCCAGCGGCCCCACCATTACGCGATCGTGGACGAGGTGGACTCCATCCTGATTGACGAGGCGCGCACCCCGCTGATCATTTCCGGCTCGTCCGACGAAGCCACCGACAAGTATTTCCGCGTGGACAAGGTCATTCCGCATCTCGTGGAGAAAGAAGATTACGAAGTCGATGAGAAGCACCGCCAGGCCACGCCCACCGATTCCGGAATCGCCAAGGCGGAAAAGCTGTTGGGAATCGAGAACCTTTATGACCCCGCCAACATCGAGTACAACCACCACTTCCAGCAGGCGCTGAAAGCCCACACGCTCTTCAAGCTGGACAGCGATTACGTGGTGAAAGACGGCGAGGTCATCATCGTGGACGAATTCACCGGCCGCCTGATGCCCGGCCGGCGCTGGAGTGACGGCCTGCACCAGGCCGTCGAGGCCAAGGAAGGCGTCAAGATCGAAAGTGAGAACCAGACCCTGGCCACGGTCACTTTCCAGAATTATTTCCGCATGTACAAGAAACTGGCGGGCATGACCGGCACGGCGGAAACGGAAGCGGCGGAATTCGAGAAGATCTACAACCTGGAAATCGTCATCGTCCCCACCAATCGCACCCTGATCCGGCACGAATACGCCGACGTGGTTTACCGCACGGAGCGCGAGAAGTTCAACGCGGTGATCGAGGAAATCAAAGAGGATCACCTGTGCGGCCAGCCGGTGCTGGTGGGCAGCATCGCCATCGAGAAATCGGAGCGCTTGAGCCTGGCGCTGAAGAAAGCCGGCGTGGTGCCGGCCCGCCTGCAAGAGCTTGCCAAGGCGGCGGGCCTGGAAGGTCCCAAGCTGAAGATCTGGGTGGAGCGCCTGGCGCAAACTCCCCAATCCGGCGCTGGATTGGCTGACGCGCGCGGGGGTGGGAGTCTCCACGGTAAAAGAGATGCTGAGCCAGGGCCGTTACCAGACGCTGGCGGCCGGCGCCAACGGCACGCGCCAGGCTTTCCTGGAGGCCGTGCTGAAGCGCGCGCCCCGGGGATACCCCTACGACGGGTTGCCGCCCGCGGACGAATCCATTCTTCCCGACCTTGTAGCGCTTGCCAATAACACGGATGAGAAATACCTGCCGGTCCTGGATTATCTGATTGAGCATCGTTGCCAGCCGGCGCGCGTGGCCGAAGTTCTGGGCATGAAAGAAGTCCGGCACAACGTGCTGAATGCCAAGCAGCACGAGCGCGAAGCGCTGGTGGTGGCGCAAGCCGGACGCGTGGGCGCCATCACCGTTTCCACCAACATGGCGGGCCGCGGCACCGACATCCTGCTGGGCGGCAATCCGGAAACCATGGCGCGCGAGGAATTCCGCAAGTCGCCCGAGAAGTATCGCGAACAGGGCATCAACCCCGAACCTCCCGAGCGGCCGCCGGAAGGTTCAGGGTCAGATGTCTTCGGCGCGTATGTGGAAGCCTACGCCGCCTGGAGAAAACAGTGGGCGGAATTCGTGGACCGCTTCAAGTCCGTCACCGACGCCGAGCACGCGAAGGTGGTGGCGCTCGGGGGGCTGCACATCCTCGGCACCGAGCGGCATGAAGCCCGGCGCATCGACAACCAGTTGCGCGGGCGCGCCGGCCGCCAGGGCGATCCCGGTTCCTCCCGCTTCTACCTTTCGCTCGAAGACGACCTGCTGCGCATTTTCGCGGGCGAGCGCATTTCCAGCATCATGCACAAGCTGGGCATGGAAGAGGGCGTGCCCATTGAATCCCGCCTGATTTCGAAACGCATCGAGGCCGCACAGAAAGCGGTGGAGGCGCAGAACTTCGAATCGCGCAAACATCTGCTCGAATACGACGATGTGATGAACAAGCAGCGCGAGACCGTTTACGGCCTGCGCCGCCAATTGCTGGAAGGGACCGACCAGAAGGAATTCGTCATGGACGCCGCCGACCGCGTGGTGGAGTGGCTGGTGGAGAGCTTCTGCCCCAAAGACCAGCACGCCGACCAGTGGAACATCGAGCGGCCTGCGCACGGAATTCTGGGGAAGGTTCGGAATCGACCTGAAGAAGCACGACCTTCCGCTCGATCCCAAGCGCCTGGGCGAGCTCACCGCCCAGCTCGAAGACCTGGTCCACAAGCACTACGATGAACGCGAGACAGGTGTGGGGCGCCGAGCGCATGCGGATGCACGAACGCATGGTCATGTTGCAGGTGGTCGACGCGCAGTGGAAGGATCACCTGCTGGCCATGGATCACTTGAAGGAAGGCATCGGCCTGCGCGGTTACAGCCAGCGCGATCCCCTGGTGGAGTATAAGCGCGAATCCTTCGAGATGTTCGAAGCCATGATGGACCGCGTGGAAGATGAAACCTTGCGCTACCTCTTCCTGATGCGCACGCCCGAGGAAGAGGAGGAAATGATCCGGCAATACCAGCAGCGCAAGCGGCGCGAACAGCGGGAAATGCAAATGATCGGCGCGGGGGCCGTGGAAAAACCGAAGCAGGTCATTCGGCGGGAAAAGATCGGGCGCAACGATCCTTGTCCCTGCGGGAGCGGCAAGAAATACAAGAAATGCCATGGGGCGGGAGGGCCGGTGGCGGCGGCGCCGGCAAAACCCGGCGCGAGCGCCAAAGCGTAGCGGTATTGGGCGCGAACGTTTAAGCATTTTTCATCGTACAATTTCGTGAGCCCCGGCAAGCCGCTTGGGCACACCAGCACCATCGAGGCGTCATGAGCATCGAGGAACTCCACGAGATGGAAGAGGACGCGGAACACTCCGCGCACGACCCTTCGCTTTTGCCCGTCACCTTCACCATGGCCGTGCTGGCCGTCGTGCTGGCGGCCACCACGCTGCTTGGGCACCGCGCCCACACGGAAGAATTGCTCTTACAAAGTAAGGCAACAGATCAGTGGGCATATTATCAAGCTAAGAATATTCGGGAGCATACTTATGAGCTCTTCCTGGACCTCCTCTCGGTCTCCGCGGTGAAAGACCCCGCGCAGGCGGAAAAGGTGAAGGCGAAGTACACCCAGGAAGTGGCACGTTACAAGGAAGAGCTGAAGGAGATCGAAACGGAAGCCCGCTCGTTTGAAAGCGAGGTTGCCCTACAGCAACGCCGGGCCAATCGCTTCGACCTGGGGGAAGTCTGCCTGGATGCCGCCATTGTGATTGCGTCACTTACCCTGCTGACCAAGCGGCGGCAATTCTGGCAATTGGGAATTCTGATGGGAGTGGCCGGCCTGGGCATAACGCTATCGGGATTGCTGATTCGCTGAAACCCCGCATGGCAGTGGCTGGGAGCAGGAGAGGCATCTTCAGCAACTCCATTACTCCTGCGCTGAATCGGCGACAAAACGCTGGAGACAAGCCAGGTAACTCTCACCGCCCACTTCCATCAGGTTGTTGTGGCCCGCCCCTTCGATGGGGTAGAAGCGCTTGGGCTCAGGCGCCGCCCGAAAGAGTTGCTGACCCATGGCAAACGGCACCACGTCATCCCGTGTGCCGTGGACGATCAGAATCGGCGCGTGCACATCGCGAATCTTCTGGTGTGAGTCGAAGCGGGATTTCACCACATACTCGATGAGCGGAATGGCGAAGATTCGCCGTGCCATCGCCCGCGCGGTTGTGAAAGAGCTCTGGACGATCAGGCCTCCGCACGGCCGGCGCGACGCCAGGTTCACCGCCACCGCGCCGCCCAGTGAATGTCCGTAGATGATGATGTCCTGGGCACGGAAATGCCGCTGTTTGATCAGATAGTCGTAAGCCGCGTCGGCATCGTGGTAAACGCCCGCCTCATCGGGCTTGCCCTCGCTTCTCCCATACCCACGATAATCGACGGCAAGAATATTGACCCCGATCTTCGCCAGCGCCCGCAGATGTTCGAGGCCGTATCCAATGTTTTCCGCGTTTCCATGAAACCAGAGGAGGACTTGTTTTGATGCGGGGTTCGGACGGTAGAAGGCGTTGATTCTGACGCCATCCGCGGTTAGCAGCCAGACGTCTTCAATATCGCGTTCGTAGTGTTTGTGGTGGGGGGAAGCCCTCAGGGTAGCGCGGAGGAAAGTAGATGAGTCGATTCTCAATAACCCTGAGGGTGACGACAACGAGCAGAATTCCGGCCGCGACTGCCACCAGAACCATCGTCAAGAGCCTCTTCGGGTGCTGCGGCGACTGGGTGTTGGGGACTGGGGAAGCCAAGTTCCAAACCCGGTCCCCAGCACCCAGTTCCTAGCCCCCAGCCTTTGGGTTTATTGACCGTCACCGCCGCCTTCGTCTGGGGAGATGACCACAAAGACGCCATTGCCCTGACGGTTGATTCGCAGCAGCGTCTGGCCTTTTGCTTGAGCGGCCAATCGGTTGAAGTCGGCAACGTTGTGGACCGGCTGGCGATTGATGCTTTCGATCACGTCGCCCTCCTGTAAACCGAATTGAGCGGCGGGGCTATTCGGATCAACTTGGGCAATCACCACGCCCGTCACATTCGGAGGCAGACCCAACTGATCGCGGATCGAGGGAGTGAGGTTCTGCACGGCGATGCCGCGCAGAGCCCCCTGCTGAACGCCTCCCCCACCCGCGCGAGCGCTGAGGTCGGAAGGCCGCTCGCCGAGCGTCACCTTGAGGGTCATCGGTTGGCCATCACGCAAGATGTCCAACGTGGCTACGGCGCCGGGGCTCAGGTTCGTCACCTGGGCAGTGAGTTGGCCGGCATCCCCAATGACCTGGCCATTGAGTTTGCGAATGACGTCACCGGTCTTGAGCCCAGCTTTGTCGGCAGGCCCGCCCGCGGTCACGTCCTGGGCGAGGGCGCCCGAGGTATCCGGCACCTTGAATTGCTTCGCCAGATCTTCAGTCAAGTCCGTGATCGGAACGCCGAGGTATCCGCGGCTCACTTTTCCCGTCTTGATCAAATCCTCCATGACGTGCTTCGCCATGTTCGAAGGGATCGCAAACCCGATGCCGACGAAGCCGCCTTCCCCGCCGGGGCCGGAATTCCCGCTCAAGATGGCGGTGTTAATGCCCACCACTTGGCCGTGCACATTCACCAGAGCCCCGCCGGAGTTCCCGGGGTTGATCGCGGCATCGGTCTGGATGAAGTTCTGAAACACTTCGATCTCCCATTCCGGAACGGCCCAAGGCGCTCACGCTGCCGCGCGTCACGGTGAAGTACTGCCCAAATGGGTTCCCAAATGCCATGACCGTGTCCCCCACCTTGAGCTGGTCGGAATTGCCGAAGGAGGCGGTGGGCAGGCCGCTCCCATCGATCTTGACGACGGCGACATCCGTCTGGGGATCGGCCCCCACCACTTTGCCCTTAAACGTCCGTTTGTCGGAGAGCGTCACCGAGATTTCCGTCGCCTTGGCGATCACGTGATTGTTGGTCACAATGTATCCGTCGGGGGACACAATCACGCCGCTCCCCAGCGCGTGTTCGCGCTGCTCGCGGGGAACTTGGGGAAACATGTTCCCAAAAAACTGCCGGAAGAACGGATCGTTCATAAAAGGCGATTGTTGCACTTTAGTAACCTGGGTGGACTGAATCGCCACAATGGCCGGAGTAACAGCTTTGGCGATTCGTTCGTACGCCTGATTCTGCCGCTCCAGGACGTCGATATCAGGCCCATCCAGTCCTTTCCCTTGGGCCATAGCAAAATTCGGAAACAGGTGATTTCCCTGGTAGAGCATAAACGACAACCCCAGGGTCATAATCCCGATCAAGGTCAGGCTCAAACCGCCCAAGTTTTCCCGCAAGAACCGTTTGTCAAATCGCATAGAATCTTCCTCCTTCAGGCGACCGGTCGAAGCTCTTTGCCGATTACGCGGCTGGGTTTCGCACCGGTCGTTGCATTCGCGCGAGATGAATCCCCTCGACGCGTCATGAGAGCACCACCGCCGTGGCAGTTTGCCCACTGATTATTCCAGGGCATCTTAAAACCAGGCCCCTGAGTTATTAGACGGAAATCATTTCAATATGTCATCAAGGCAGGTGGTCGGTCCGTTCCCTCACGTGATGTTTCCCCCTGGCACTTCTCGATATCCCGCTATAACCCTAATATCAAACCCCTACTATTATTGATGCTTAAGTAGGGAAAGAGGGTTTACTGGTCTTTGAGACAGGGACCGATTCTTTGCCCCCCCCCAAAGAAATATTATCACCGGTTGTGCCCCCCTGCCCACCCAGCCAGGAGAGATGCGGTGGATTGGGGAGCAAGCGCTGGAGGGTCAAAGCATTTCGAGGATCGACAAATTTGTCGCCGCTCAAAGACCTGGTGGCTGTTAAACTACCTGGCGGGAACCTGTGCCTTTTGTTCTTGGCGGAGTTGCACTATAGAATACGCTCCACGTTGGCGCTCCGGCGAGTCGCGGGAGATTGACTTAGGGAAGGCACTTATACTCCTCGGAGGGATCTTCCGCAATATGGCCCCGCCGACCGAAAACCCATGAAGCGATTCCTCGGGCGTCTCGCCCTATTGATCTTTGTCGTCTTGCTGCTCACCCTTGGGGGTAGTGGGGTATGGCTCTGCTGGCGCACACGTGTAAGCCTTCCCGTCCTTGATGGCGCGATTCTTGTGCCGGGGCTCTCGGCGCGGGTGGAAGTTCTGCGAGACGCGCGCGGTGTTCCCCACATCCGGGCCCAATCTATTGCCGACGCTCTTTTCGCGCAGGGTTACGTCACGGCTCAAGACCGCCTCTGGCAAATGGACTTGAGCCGACGCAATGCTGAGGGGGAGCTTTCAGAAATCTTTGGTGATCGCACTCTGCGCATGGACGTTGAAAGCCGCACGCTGGGCCTTCCACGGGTGGCGGAAAGAGCACTCGCCGAATCTCAACCCGGACGAGCGCCTCCTCCTTGATTCGTACACTCGCGGAGTCAATGCCTATATCGAAAGCCATCGCGACCGTCTTCCTCTAGAATTCCTGATGATGCGATACCAGCCCCAGCCGTGGCGGGAAATCGATTCCGTGGCCGTTGCCTTGAATCTTGCGACGGCGCTAAGCGAAAGTTGGGAGAGCGATTTAATGCGCGAGCATATCGCCGCCAAGTTGGGGAAAGATCTCTTCTCCGACGTGTTCCCGGACCACTCTGCCCTCGACGCGCCGGTGGCTGATGTCCCAGCCTCCGCGCCTGCCGCCGCCAGAACCAGCAGCGCAGATCTGTTCTTCCATGCCCTCGACTCTGGCGCTTGCCGATTGTCGATTGTCGATTGCCGATTGCTTCAATCACCAATCGTCGATTGGCAATCGTCAATGGCTGGAATCGGGAGCAATAACTGGGTTGTGAATGGATCGCACACGAAATCTGGCAAGCCGCTTCTGGCCAACGACCCCCATCTTAGCCACAGCGTCCCCAGCGTCTGGTACATGATTCATCTCAAAACGCCCGGACTCGATGTAATCGGCGTCAGCCTTCCCGGCTTGCCTTTTGTCATCCTTGGTCACAATGAACATATTGCCTGGGGCATGACGAACACGGGGCCCGACGTTCAAGATCTCTACATCGAGAGCTTCCATGTCGGCGACCCCAAGAAATATTTGCACAACGGCCAGTGGGTGGATGCGGAGGGGCGCGATGAGCGCATTAAAGTGCGAAACCAGCCCGATTACCATTTCACCGTCATGGTCACGCGGCACGGGCCGATCATTTCGCACGACGGCGGCCGGGATCTTGCCTTGCAATGGACATTGCTAAGCCCTCACGCAGTCCGTTTGCCCTTCCTGCGCATCAATCAAGCGAGTAACTGGCAGGAGTTTACCGCCGCCCTCCGCGACTTTAAGGTGCCGATGCAGAATTGCGTTTATGCCGATGCCGAAGGCAACATCGGCTATTACGCCGCGGGACTTGTTCCCATCCGCAAACAAGGCAATGGCGCCGTCCCCGTGCCCGGCAGCACCGACGACTACGATTGGACGGGTTTCATCCCGTTTGATGACCTTCCCCACTCTTACAATCCCCCGAGCGGCATGATCGCAACCGCCAACGGGCGCATTGTTCCAGACAATTATCCGTATTTCATTACCGCAAAGTGGGAAGCTCCGTTCCGCACGGCGAGAATATTTCAACTCCTCCGCGAGGGGGGTCTCCTCACTCCATCGGACATGCTGCGAATTCAGACCGATATCCTGAGCCTCGAAGATGAGTGGCTGGCCAAACAACTTCTCGCGGCGGCCGGGAAGCAACCGCCTTCCAGCCCCGACGCCCAGTTTGCGCTCGGCATCTTGAAAGGCTGGGACGGCGAAGCGCGCGCGGATTCCGCTGCCACGCTAGTCCTGGAGGTTACCCGGCGCGCCTTGCTTGCCCGCATCCTGAAACCGAAACTGGGCGATGACCTTTCCGGATATCGTTGGCCCATGAGCACGATATTCCTTCAGAATGTCTTGGAGCAAGACCTCACGCGTTGGCTCCCGCCGGGCGATTCCGACTTCAATATAACCCTGATGAAAAGCCTGGACGAAGGGATCCGCCAGATACCCTCCCTGGTTCACAGCCAGAATCACGCGGCCTGGAGATGGGGTGATACGATTCCTCTGACCTTTCACCATCCTTTGAGTGGCGGATTGCCGCTCTTGGGGCGATGGCTGGACGTAGGGCCGTTTCCACAGGCGGGAACTGGCACGACAGTGAAGCAAACATCTCCTCGCATGGGCCCTTCCATGCGGATGGTCGTGGATTTTTCCGATTTGGACCAGTCCGTGCAAAACATTACGTTGGGAGAATCCGGCCAGTTTTCCAGCCCTTACTATCGAGACCAGTTTTCGGCCTGGTACGAAGGGAAAAGCTTCCCCATGCTGTTCACCGATGCAGCAGTTGAAAGGGGCGCTGTTCATAAGCTCTGGTTGGAACCTGGACGATGAAGGGTTTAGCTTGGATCTCTGGCCGAGGAAGGGTAGCGCGGACCTGTTTTGTAGATCCGCGGCTTTACCTTCCAGCGGGGACGAGCCGCGGACCTATAAAACAGGCGCGCTACACCGGCTATCGTGCCGAGCGCGTCAGGAATTCGAGAAAACCAAAAGGATCACACATCAATGAACTTATTGTTGCCGCACGATGCCTCGAATGTTCCACAAAATCCTCGCGGATCGCTCGGTTCGGCGCATCCATCGTGCATGCGCGGGCTCGCGTTAGTCCTGCTCCTGGCGCTGGGCTGCTCGGGTGGTTTGCGGGCTGCTCAAGAACCCGATCCACGCCCGCTCGAGATCGCATACACCGTGCGAGTGGATCGCCCAACGACTCATCTTGTGGACGTCGAAATCGTTGCCCGCCAGGTGGAATCGGCCAATCTCAAATTCGTGTTGCCGGCCTGGGCGCCGGGCCGCTATGCGATTTATGATTTTGCCAAAAATGTTCAGGAGTTTTCTGCGAAGGGCGCGGACGATCACCCCTTGGCATGGATCAAACTCGACAAGCAGACGTGGCGCGTTGATACCGGCCACGCCGGGGGAACCGTCCAAGTCCATTATGAAGTTTTTGCCAATGATCTGACCGGGTCGTTCTCCCAGGTTGACAGCGTGCATGCCAACTTGAATGGCCCCTCGGTGTTCATGTATGTTGACGGTCATAAACCAGACCCCGCCACGCTTAAAGTTGATGCTCCTGCCGGATGGAAAGTCATCAGCGGGTTCTTGGATTCCACAACCGAGAGGACCTTTCACGCGCGCAATTACGATGTTCTGGTGGATACACCGCTGGAAATCTCCGGTGAATGCTCCCTCGACAAGTTTGAGGAACAGGGGAAGACCATCGAGGTTGCGGTGCACACTTACAACGACGATGATAACGATCTATCCCGCCTCCTCCCCCGGCTGAAAAAACTTGTGCACGTGGAGATGGCCGCGATGCCCCCGCCGGATTTCCAACATTACCTTTTCATTTTCCATTTTGTGCCGGACCTCTCCATGGGAGATGGCATGGAGCATTTGAATTCGACTCAGATCATCATCCAGGGCAGTGTCCGGGAGAGCACGCAGGAAGCGCTGGAGACGGCGGCTCATGAGTTCTTCCACCTTTGGAACGTGAAGCGACTTCGCCCCGCGGCGCTGGGACCTTTCGATTACACCCGCGAGAATTACACGTGCTCTCTCTGGGTCGCCGAGGGCATCACCACTTATTATGGTTATCTCTTCCTTCTCCAATCCGGGCTTTGGACGCGCGAGCAGTTCCTGAATCATCTGGCGAATGAAATCTACACGCTGGAGAGAGAACCCGGGAGAAAACTGATGTCGGCGGAATCATCCAGTTTCAGTGCCTGGTTCTTCGACCGTTCACCCCAAATGCAGGAAACGAATTTCGCCAACACAACAATTTCGTATTACAACAAAGGCGCAATTCTGGGAATGTTGCTGGATTTGGAAATACGCTCGCGTACCCAAGGACACAAGTCCCTGCTGGACGTGATGCGGTTCATGTACCACAAATTCTACGAGGCCCCCGCCACGAGCTACTATGGACCGGGCCGGGGGTTTGAGGAACAGGATGTGGTGGAGGCTCTCAATTCCATCACGGGATCAGATTTCGCGCCATTCTTCCAGCGCTACGTCAGTGGGACGGATGACCTCACGTATCAGGAGACCCTGGCCATGGGGGGACTTCAGCTCCATTCGGAGACACCACCCGGCGCCGCCCCAGACTTGGGCGTCGTAGTTCAACCCGAAAGCCGGGGAATACGGATCATCTCGATTATTCCTGGCGGCGCCGCCGACCGGGCCGGACTCAGCCGCGATGATTTGTTGATCGATGTCGACGATCAATCGCTGGCGACTGAGGATCTTGCAACCCGCCTCAAACCCTATCCGGTGGGCGCCAAGGTCCCGATCAATGTGGAACGGCACGGGCGCCGGGAAAGAATCATGGTGACGCTTGACCCGCCGATGCGCGGCCCATATTCCATCGTCCCTTTGCCTTCGGCGACTCCGGAGCAGGTGGCCATAAGGGAGGCTTGGCTTGCAACGCCATAAACGGAGTTCTTCAATTTCCTTGCCGCCGGATTTAGAGTGCCGGACGACCATGTCGCGTAAAGTCTCCATTCCCGTTTTGGTAGCCATAATCCTGTGCCTGCTGCCGGCTGGGCAAGGTCTCGCCCGCGGTTCTACCCCCGACAGCCAGGGCGCGGACGCCGAAGCGCTCATCCGTGCAGGTCACTGGAAGAGAGCTCGCGCCATTCTTGAGCCTCAAGTTAAAGCCCATCCCCAGGACCCCCGGGGATGCTACCTGCTGGCAGAAGTGAAAATGTCGTTTAAGGATTTCGACGGAGCGCTGGCGCTTGCGCAGCAGGCCGTCGACCTCGAGGGCAAGAACTCCGACTACCACCTGAAGCTGGGTCAGGTTTTTGGAGAAATGGCTGCGCGGGCCAGCATGTTTTCGGCAGGGTCGCTGGCGTTGAAGTTCCGCAAAGAAGTGGAAATCGCCATACAACTCGATTCCACGAATTTGGACGCGCTGGACTCCATGATGCAGTTCAAGTTTCAGGCGCCCGGTCTGATGGGGGGAAGCAAAGACGAAGCAAGCGCCTTGGCGGAGAAAATAACCCTTCTCAACGCCAGTGAAGGATACTTGGCCCACGCCGAGCTCGCGGAAATGGAAAAGAATCCGGCTCAGGTGGAAGCCTACTTTTTGAAGGCGGCGCAAGCAAACCCCAAGAACTACGGTGCGTTAACCGCGCTGGCAAAGTTTTACAGTCAACCTCCGCATGCTAAATTTGATGAGGCTGCGGGACACGCCCAGGATGCCTTGCAGCTTGATCCCCAGCGAATTGGGGCGCACTCGATCCTGGCGCGGGTTTTTGCCCTCCAGCAACGGTGGAGCGATCTTGAGCAAACCCTTGCCACCGCGGAGAAAGACGTTCCGGATAACCGGCGGCCGTTCTATGAAGCTGCCCAAGCATTATTGGAAATCGGCAAGGAGTTTCCGAGAGCCGAGGGCTACGCCAAGAAATACCTTTCGCAGGAGCCGGAGGGCGAGGAACCGGACAACGCCGAGGCGCACCGATTGTTGGGACTTTTATTCGAAAGGGAAGGACGGAAGGGCGAAGCGCGCACGGAAATTCAGACCGCCCTCCAGCTCCGGCCCAACTTCAAGGCTGCGAAGGACGATCTCAAGAGATTGGGCAACTGATGGGCCGGCGCATGTCATGACGACTTCTTTCGCCGAACCAGATGAACCAGAAGCAACACCAACGCGCAACCTCCAATGATCGCGAGAGCGATGCGGTCCATTCGGCCCACGAAGGTGACCAGCTTGCCCCAGCTACTGCCAAACAGAAAACCTACGTAACCGATAACCAATGACCAACAAACCGCACCGGCGAAACTAAAAAAAAGGAAAATCGGAAAAGGCATGCGCAAAACGCCAGCCACAACTCCTGCAAAGATGCGCAAGCCCGTGATGAAACGCGCCGCAAAGACTGCCCAGCGACCGTGCTTGAGAAACATCTTCTGCGCATCATCGTACTGCTTCGCAAACCGCGGGAAACGCCCCAGAAAACGATTGACGACGGAAGTGCCGCCGTACCGGCCCAGCAAAAAGCCACCACTGGCGCCTATTGTGGCCCCGGCAATGGCGGTGAGAATCGCCGGCAGGATGTGGATCTTGCCTTGATAGGCAAGAAAGCCGGCAAACAAGAGCACGGTCTCACCGGGGATGGGAACGCCAATGTTTTCCGACATTACGCCGAAGAAAATTACCCAATACCCGTAGCGTGCGAAGAAGTCAGACAATATTTGGAAAATTGAGTTGGCCACGACTTCGGCGATTATGCACGAAGTTGGGGTTCCTCCCCAACATATTCTGCACCCAGGTCGTTCGGGCTCAAACCTCCCTGCGCGTCATTGGGCAATCGAAGGGGCCTCAGGTCCACCGCCAAACAACGACTTCGCGTTGCTCCATCTCACCAAGGCAGCACCTCGCTTCTCTTCCTCTCGCTCTAATGCTTTTACCTCACCGAGGGGATGCGATGTCCGGGTACAGTTCCACGCCCGGCCGGAATTTGACAGGCCCGAACGCATGGTTTAATCTGGTATTTTAGTTCTCCACTGTCCGGGCTGTATTGAGAGACATTCACAACTTTGCCGAAGGTGGCGCGCCCACCGGCGGTGGACTCTCTTCCCATGGGAGGATGAGGTGGCGTACCTTCGATACTTTCAGAACCAGAGGAGGAGTTATGCCGTTCACACTACCCGCGCTTCCCTATGCTCCCGATGCACTGGAGCCTTCCATCGACAAGATGACGATGGAAATCCACCACGGGAAACACCACAACGCCTATGTGACCAACCTGAATAAAGCGATTGAATCCGCGCCCGAATTGGCCAGCAAGAGTCTCGAGGAGTTGCTCGCCCATAACTGCGCGATTGTTCCCGAGCCGATACGCACCGCCGTCCGCAATAACGCCGGCGGGCATATTAACCACTCCATGTTTTGGCAAATCATGGGCCCTAACGCGGGCGGACAACCCAGCGGAGCGCTGGAGGCGGGCATCAAAAGCGCCTTCGGTGACTTCCACAACTTTAAAGAGAAATTGAGTGCTGCCGCGATGGGCCGCTTTGGTTCGGGATGGGCTTGGCTCGTCGCCCACGGAGGCAAGCTCGACATCTATTCGACCGCCAACCAGGATAGCCCGGTTATGGAAGGCAAATACCCGGTCCTGGGCATCGATGTCTGGGAGCACGCCTACTACCTGAAGTATCAGAACCGGCGGGCTGATTACGTCGGCGCCTGGTGGAATGTGGTGAACTGGGCGGAAATCGAAAAGCGATTTCAGTCGATAAAATAAGCAGGCGAACGGGACCTTGATTTTAACCTACCACCCTCTCCCCCTTGGGGGAGAGGGTGGACTGCAACCGGCGTTTTCTCCAGCCGGGGCGGGTGAGGGGGTCTAAATCGTGGCGCCTGATTCAAACTTGACCCTCCAGCATTGCTGAATGCAAAAAGATTTTTGGCTTTTCTACCAGTCTGGATGTGACCGCCAAAGTGGGACGAGACGCGCCTAGGTGCGACCGCGCGATTCTCGAGGGCTGTTTGCTATGGTGCAGCGGGAGGGCGTACCGGCAGATTCAGACAAATTGCCCGCCGAGGTCGCCGCCGGGGGTTGCCAAGTCCATAGGGGAGGAGCCGCGGACCTACGGAAGCAGGTCCGCGCCCCCTGCTTGCGCTCGTTACGGCGTCACCTTCAGTAATCCTTCTTGCGGTATATCCGCCGACGACCTTCCTACCATGATCTCGAAATCCCCCGGCACCACCCGCCAGCGCATGTCGATGTCGAGCAACTGGAGATCTTCCGGGGTAAGCTTCAGGGTTACGGTCTTGGTTGCTCCCGGATCGAGCGCCACGCGCGCAAACCCTCGCAGTTGCTTGACGGGAGTTGAAACCGGGGCATATTTCTCGTGAAGGTAGAGCTGGACGGTTTCCACCCCCGCCCGGTCGCCGACGTTTTTCACGTCCACGGTCACGCGCGCCTCGCCGCCCGGATGAATCTCCGCCGGCTCCACGCGCAGGTTGCTATACTCAAAACGGGTATAGCTCAACCCATAACCAAAGGGGTAAAGCGGTGTGGCCGGCATATCCACGTAGCCCCGCTTGATCTCCTGCATCCAGTAGGCCTTGGAAGGCTTGTAATTGTAGTAGATCGGCAATTGACCGGAGTGCCGGGGCACCGAGATGGCCAGGCGTCCGCTGGGGTTGTAATTGCCAAAGAGCACGTCGGCCACCGCTTGGCCGCCGCGCTCGCCGGGCTCCCACGCCTCGACCAGAGCCGGCACGTGTTCGGACGTCCACCGCGTGGAAAGGGGCCGGCCATTGATGAGCACCACCACGGTGGGAGTCCCGGTGGCGAAGACGGCTTGAATCAGGTCCTCCTGTACGCCCGACAGATCCAGGTTGGCGACATCGTGCCCCTCACCATCGGTGGGCTCACTCTGGCGGCCAGCTCCCTCCGTATCGTGTTGTCTCTCTCCCACCACCACAATGGCGACCTCGGCGCCCTGGGCGGCCTTCACGGCTTCGGCAAACCCGCTCTTGTCCGTACCCGTAATTTCGCAGCCGCGCACGTGGGTGACTTGGGTTTGGGGTGAAACCGCGGCCTTAATTCCCTCGATAATGGTGGTCACGTGCTGCAAAACCCCGTGCGGCGAATAGTCGCCCAGTTGGTTCATCACGTCATCGGCGTTGGGACCGATCACCGCCACCGATTTCAAATCCTTCTTGAGGGGCAGCAGGTTCTTGTCATTCTTCAGCAACACAATCCCTTCGCGGCCGGCGCGCAGAGCCAGGTCTTGATTCGCCTGCGTGTGTACGACCTGGACGGCATGGTCCACGTTGACGTAGGGATTCTCGAAGAGGCCCAACTGGAACTTCACCTCCAGAACTCTGCGCAAGGCGCGATCCACCAGCGCCATGGGGACTCGACCCTCTTCCACGCTTTCGACCAACGGTCCCATATAGGCAGGCTCGTAAGTGATATTCAAATCGACTCCGGCCCGCAATCCCAGCAGTCCCGCTTCCTTTTGGGTGGGAACAATGTGCTCATATTGCATGGTTGAGAAGCCGCCGCCTTCGCTCTCGACAACTCCCTTGAAACCAATTTCCCCCCGCAGGACATCGTTCATCCATTTCACCGAGGCGTGGGAGGGCACATCCTCAACTTCCGGATAACCCGCCATCACCCCCAAGCCCCCGGCTTTGGTGATCGCCCCGATCCAGGGCGGCATAAAGTTCTCGCGCAAGGAGCGGTCCGATACCTCAATCGCTCCCCGCTCGAGGCCGCTGGCGGGTTCGCTTTGGGTGGGAAAATCGGTCAGCACCGCGATGACCTTGTCCGGGGCCGAGATGTCAGAACCCTGCGTCCCCCGCACAATGGCCTCGCCGATGCGCATATAAAGGTAAGGATCCTCGGTGTAGGCTTCTTCGTTTCGGCCCATGCGCGGGTCGCGAAGCGTTTCCATCACCAGAGTGGAAAGCATGTGGATGCCCACCGCCCGCGCTTCTGCCGCGGCCGCCGCGTAAATCGCCTTGACCAGATCCAGGTCAAAGGAACTGCCCACGGCCAGGCCCTCGGGGAAAACCGTCCCTCCCGGAAACATGGCGCCGTGCGTGCCCTCTTCATCTTCCATCACCGGGATCTTCAGGCGCGTCTGGGTGAGCGCGATCTTTTGCAGTTCGTTGAAGTATTCCGCCTGCTGGCGCGCGCCGTGCTTGAGAATCTCATTGGCAAGGGTGAAAAACCCGCAGGCCGGACCGATTTCCTGCGTGTAGGTTCCGGCCGTGAATCGCTTGCACGCCTCCGTCTTCGCGGGGATGTCCGTTCCCAGCTCATCAACATAAACGCAAGGCAAATTGAGCTGCCCGATTTTCTCCTTGAGCGTCATGCGGCTCATCAAGTCATCGATACGCTCCTCCACCGGCCGCTTGGGATCGAGATAGATCGGCGCTTCGCCCCCGGCTTGCGCGAGGATTATCGAGACTGACGCCAGCGTCGCGCCGGCTGCCACCACCAACCACATCACTTTTTTCTTCCGCATGATCTTATCCTCCGAGGGACCACGAGACTTGGCCTGAATTCTAACATAGCAGGCACAGTGCTGGTTCAGCGCTAAGGTTCTATCCTTGATGCCTCTTTGAGTCAACGGAAGTTTTTGTCGGGTGGCATATTCGGGTGTAGCGCCGGGCTGCGCCCGGCACGTGCCGCCCTAAAGGGCGCGCTACGTTCAGCACCTTCTCGACGGAGCTGCGATGGGGCATTTCAGGCATTCAATCCAGGTTGTGGTGATGGAGTTGATATCCGTTTTTTCGAATTAATGCGAAAATATTACTTACCTCAATCGCTACCTTAAGAAGGAGTTAGAGCGGGAAATCATGCCACGATCCGGCTTGACAAAGGGAATTCCCTCATGTTAACAATTTGGAGTGAAGCCGTGGTCGTGGCTTCCTGTTTCAACCGTACTGGGCTGGTAATCCCACTCCATTGCGACAGTTCTTGCTCAGAAGGTAGAAAGTGAGCGCATAGGTGGGGATAAGCAGCCTTTTCTTGATTTTGGATCCAGGAACACTCAATTTTGCCAGAAAGTGGGTCAGTTTGCGGTAGCAGCGGTTTCCGATCGCCGGATTCTATAGAATCAAGAACCGGCGGTAAGAGACCGCCGCTACAGCAAGCCAAAGTGACCCACTACCAGCAACGGAGTGTTTTCCCGGATCGTGCTGAACTGGATTGGGTCGGGGAACCCGGGTCGGACAAGTGGAAAGTTCGCGAATTCAAGTCCGGAGGATGAATTACATGAAAAACAGATTGGGAGCTTTGGTAGTTCTGTTACTACTTGCGACCGGGACCATTTGGGCGGGCGTCACGGCGAGTATTTCCGGGACGGTGACGGACCCCACGGGGGCGGTCATCCCGGGAGCCGCGGTGACGGCGCACAATACCGACACGGGAATTGATAGCTCAACCCAGACCAATGCCCAGGGGTTCTACTCCTTTCCGGCCCTCCCCACGGGGAAATATGAGGTGCGGATCAAGGCCACCGGATTCGAGGAATACCGGGAGACGGGCCTGGTGTTGGACGTCAACAACGCCTTGCGCATTGATGCCGCGATGAAGGTGGGCGCCGTGACCCAGGAGGTGAGCGTCTCCTCCACGGCGGTACACGTTGAAACCACCAACACCCAGATGGGCGAGGTGATCGGAACACACCAAAATGACCAGCCTGCCGCTGAATGGCCGCAGTTACACGGACCTGCTGGCTCTGCAACCGGGCGTGGCGCCCACTTCCAGTGGCGAGGGCTCGGGCATGAGTGTTTCCGGAAACCTGAACCCCGGGGCGCTTTCGGTCAGCGGACAGCGGGAAGCCGCCAACGGCTTCATGGTGAACGGCGGCAATGCCGAGGAAAGGTTGTACAACAACACCGCCATCATCCCCAACCTCGATTCCATCGCCGAATTCCGCATTCTCACCAACAATGCCGACGCCGAGTATGGGAATTATTCCGGCGGGATGATCAACGTCATTACCAAGTCAGGCACCAACCAGTTCCACGGCGATGCCTTCGAGTTCATGCGGAATCCCCATCTCGATTCCCGCAACTTCTATTCTCCCAGCCGCGCCACGCTTACACCAGAACATTTTCGGCGGCACGGGCGGCGGACCGATCAAGCACGACAAGCTGTTCTTTTTTACCGACTATCAGGGGACGCGTCTGGTGGAGGGCGTGGACACCGGCGCTCATCTCGGTGCCCTCCGCCGCCGACAAGACGGGGAATCTGGCGGATGTGGCAGGTTTACTGGATACGACTTGTCAAACAAGCAGTACACCTCCACAAACTGTTCCTTGCAAAACGGTGGATGGTACAGCCTGGGCCAACACTTTGACCCAGCATTGGGCTATCCCGTCACCAACGGGGAGCCGTATTACACGCAGCGGGTGCACAACGCAGCGCTCAATGCGTATTTCCCAACGCGATGATCCCTACGTCCGCATTTTCGACCCCCGCCAACGCCCTGATGAAGTACATTCCGAATCCAAATTCAGGCTCGGTCTTCAGCACCTCGGCCTACGACGAAACGCTCCGGGACGACAAAGCCAGCGCCCGGATCGATGGCAACACCCGGCTGGGCATGGTTTCGGGCTACTATTTCATCGACGATGACATCCTAGCTTAATCCTTACGGTGGAGCAAGTCTCCCGGGGTTCTGCCTCGAGTAACAACGGCCGGGCGCAAATCGTCGAACTTAGGCATCACCAAAACGTTGGGCGCCACCTCCGTCAACGAGCTCCGGCTGGGCTACATGCGGGATGTCCAGTTCTCCGGCACCCCGGTGGGAGGGCTGGGTACATCGCTCGCCTCCCAGGGTTTTACGGGCATCTTTCCCATGAACCCCAGCTACGAGGGCGTTGATGCCCATCGGCTTCAATAACTACAGCATCGGGGTGGCGAACAACTTCCTGCGGGTCTACGACAACACCTACAACTTCGCCGACAACTTCTCCAAGGTTATTGGCACCCACACGGTGAAATTCGGCGGGTCGTTCAATTACGACCAGGTGGAATACCGCTTCACCCTGAACCTGAACGGATCGTTCGGATTTAACGGCATCGAGACGGGCTTTGATTTTGCCGATTTCCTGATTGGGGCGCCCTCCGGCTTTTCTCAGGGCCTGCAATTACCCGTCTATGGCCGTTCGCGGTCTTACGGCCTCTATGGCCAGGATAGCTGGCGAGCCACCAAGAACCTTACCCTGAACTATGGTTTGCGCTGGGAGGTCAGCTCTCCCTGGTGGGAGGCCCACAACGAATGGGAGGCCCTCGATTCCCGGCTGCCAGTCGAAGGAGTTTCCGGGATCGCCCGTGGGCTGGTGCTTCCCGGGCGACCCGGGGATTCCCTCCACGCTCTCCCCGACCCGCCATAACAACTTTGCCCCGCGCGTAGGGCTCGCCTACTCGCCTCATGCTGAGGGCGGCTTCTTCGGCAAATTGTTGGGAGGAGCCGGCCAGACGAGCATCCGAGCCGGGTTTGGCGTGTATTTCACCTCTTTCGAGAACCGCATCCTGGAGCAGGAGAGCGGGGACGCGCCCGTATGGTTACTGGTGGGGGCCTAGTTATCTCCCGAATTTTACGAACCCCTATGTGATTCGCACCTCGGGAGTGAACGAGGGCCAGCGCTTCCCCGTCCCCGTACCTCCGCTTAACGTCAGCGCCTCCAACCCTGACACTTCCTTAAACTGGGCGCAATTCGTGCCCCTCGGCAGTTCGCCGGGCTTCTTCCATCGACAACCGGCTTCCCTACGCCGAGCATTACAACTTCTCCTTCCAACGCCAATTCGGGTCGGCGACCATCCTTTCTGTAAGCTACGTCGGAACGCAAGGCGCACCGGCTGCTGGCCACCATGGAAGCCAACCCCTCCAGTCCGGCGCTGTGCATGAGTCTGCCCGGGTTGCGGCCCGAACGCCGAGGATGCCGGCCCGTTTACCAGCGCCACGGGCGCACTCGTCTACACCGTGCGCTCGCCTTACAATAGCGTGGTTAATGGTCTCAATGGTCCTACCGAGGCTTTTGCCAGCGACGGCTACATGGCCACCATGGCCAACTCCAACTACAACTCGCTCGAGGTCACGTTGCGCCGCACCATGGGCCGCGCGGAATTCCTCGCCGGCTACACTTGGGCCAAGTCGCTCGATAACGCCTCCGGCAATGGCTTGGGCCAGGGCGACAATATCAACCCGATCAACCACGGAATCACCAAGGCGCTGTCCGCCTTTAATGTGGCGCAGAACTTCGTGGTGAGTTACGCCTATCGGATACCCTTTGACAAACTCGGGGGCCCCAAACGCCTGACCAATGGCTGGGCCATCAACGGAATTACGCGCTTCGCCACGGGGTTCCCTGTGTATCTCCAGGAAAATGATGATTATTCGATGCTGGGGACGGGCGGTACGGGGCAGGGCAATGACGTCGACGAGCCCAACCGCGCTCTCGGGAACCTGAGTTTCAAGAATCCGCGAACCGAAGTTCTTCCCAATCCTGCGCTACCTGCGGGGCAGAATCCATACTTCAACACGTCGCTTTTCAGTACGGAGACGGAGGGTATACTCGGGAATTCCAGCCGCCGGTTTTTCGGCGGACCGGGTTGGAACAACTTTGACTTGTCTTTGACGAAAGATGTGAGGTTGACCGAATCGAAGAGCCTGCAATTCCGGGCGGAGCTCTTCAATGCCTGGAATCATGCTCAATTTGGGGGGCCGCAGGGCACCATCAATGACACCTCGACCTTCGGCTTCGTGACCAGTGCCAACTCGGCGCGAATCGGCCAGGTGGGTGCGAAGTTCTTCTTCTAGTGAATCTAGGCGGCGCCGGGGCGGGAGCGAGTCCCGTCCCGGCGCCGCAAGTCCTGACCCCTGGTTTAATAGTTGGGCGTAAGCAGTGGGTTAGGGGTCTAACGCGTACATCTTACTACGCTTGGACGAGGTTGCCGGGATAATCATGACCGCCATTAAACGGCGAGGTTAATCAAGGTGCGAAAAACCGAATCTCCGATGCGGTGGTGTGGGTAAGGTCGGAGGGCAGGTTTTTCGTGCCCTGAAAGGGCGCAAGTCAGTAGCCGGGGGCAACGCCCCCGGAAAGCGCGGGATATGTTTCCCGGCCTTGAAGGGGTCGCACTATCCTGGGCGGAGGGACCAAAGACGGCGTGACCCCGTCCGAATTCGACCCTTTCAGGGTCGGACGCTATCGGGGGGGGCGTTTTCCGGGGGCGTTGCCCCCGGCTACTGAATTTAGCCCCTGCGGGGATCAAGGCTAGACAGCGCCGGTGAGCGCAGGTGTAGCGCGGACCTGTTTTGTAGGTCCGCGGCTCGTTCCCGAGGGGCAAGGGAAAGCCGCGGACCTACAAAATAGGTCCGCGCTACCCTTCCTCGGCCTGAGTTTCGGCCCATCATGGGCAGGCGCAAGGCTGTCAATTCTCGGGATGACAGCACGGGAGGGCTTTGCGCAAGCTCTAAAGGTCTGCCCTTCCAAATCCATGGTGAGAAATCCCGTCTAACCAGCCAGGAAGCATGAATTTCAATCCCAAACGTTTGTCGAGGTGAGGAATGAAGGAAAACGAATTAGCCATCAATGGCGGGAAGCCGGTCCGCAAGGCGCCGCTGCCGCTCGAATTCCCCGGTGTTCATCACATGGATAACAAGGAAGTCCAAGCGGCAGTGAGAGTGCTCAAGTCCCGGTCGCTGTTTCGATACTACGGCGTGAAATTGCAGAAGGAAGTGGAGAAGCTGGAGGCCGAGTTTGCGCAACGCCTGGGAACGAAGTATGCGATCGGGGTGACCAGCGGCACGGGCGCCCTGCACACCGCTCTGTCCGCTCTGGGCGTGGGGCCCGGGCAGGAAGTGATTGTTCCGGCCTACATGTGGATCTCGGTACTGGCGGCGGTGGTGAACCTCGACGCCATTCCGGTGCTGGCCGATATTGACGAGACTTTCTGCTTGGATCCGGCGGCGGTGGAGAAATGCATCACGCCGAAGACCCGCGGCATCATCCTGGTCCACATGAGTGGAGCGCCGGGCAATGCCAAGGCCATCCAGAAAATCGCCCGCGACCACAAGATCTTCCTTCTGGAGGACTGCGCGCAGTGCAACGGCGGGAGCATTAAGGGCCAAAAGGTGGGGACGTTCGGCGACATGGGAATCTTCAGTTTTCAGATGAACAAGAACATGACGGCGGGCGAAGGCGGCTGCGTGGTGACGAACAACCTCCAGCTCTATCAGCGGGCGTTCGCCTGCCACGATTTGGGCTATGCGCGTGACGCAAAACGGGCGGCTGATTTTCGACAACCCCGAGCTCCGCATGTGGGGACGGGGGTACCGGCTTGACGAGCTGCGCGCTGCCGTGGCGCGAGTCCAATTGAAGAAACTGCCGCGAATCATCAAGGCCATGCAGCATAGCAAGTACCGGATCCGCAAAGCGCTGGAGAAGTTCCCGCGCGTGCAGTTGCGGAAGATCCAGGACCCGGCGGGCGACACCGGGTGCTTCCTGATCACGACCTACCCGGACGCGGAGACCGCCAAGAAAGTGAACCAGGCGCTGCGCGCGGAAGGCATCGTGACCTCATGCCCAGGGAGTTTCCAATGTCGTCATGACGGATTGGGGGCTGCACCTGTATTACAACAACGTCGGCCTGGTGGAGCACGCGAGTGTGGACGGCAACGGCTCGCCGTGGAAGCTCGCCGAGAATGCCGGTTTGGAGCGGAATTACGAAAAGGGGGCCTGTCCCACGGCGGATAGCCTGTTTGAGCGGAGCGTCCTGATCGCGATCCCATCGTGCTTGAAGAAGCAGGATGAGGACGACATCATCCGCGCCTTCAGCAAAGTCCTTTCTGTATTCTTGCCCTAGTGAGGATGGCGCCGTGATCTCGCGTCGGCCGGCGACGTAGCGGCGGGTCCACGGCGCCTCTTTCTTTTCTTTCAAACCGTTCACGGCGTAAAGCCGCCTTACGTCCTTCTTCATCAGCCTGCTAGTGAGTGGCGCGGATACTCAGCTGTCAATTTGGAGGTCGGAACATGGCCGGACATTCAGAACACCCGTCTTTATTTGTACGCCGGGGATGGTTGCTGCGCATCTTGCGCTGCATTCATCATGCTGGGCGCGGTGGGGACCGGTGCTTTATCCGCCGAGAAAAAGCCCGGCGTGCCGGAACGCATTCCTCCCAAGCGCTCATCACAAATCGACAAGGGACTGGGCGGCGTGAATACCAGCCTGCCGCGCGATCCCTACATCCCCTGGAACCGTTGGTGGTGGACGCGCATGTTTGATGGCGGCATCACCTGGGCCCGCATCGGCCAGTATGAGGACACCTCCGACATCAGCGGCTGGGACTGGATCGAGCAAAAGCGCGGGGAATTCAGCAGCCTGCCCGAACTCGATGACTACGTGGATTCGCTCGTCGACAACGGGATGAAGGTTCAGCTCCAACTTCTTTACGGCAACCCCATCTACACGTCACCGGCAGGGAAATTGCCTGACTCGATGACTCCCACCCCTGCCTCCGTACACAATCGCGACATGAATCTGTACTCGATCTTCTGGCCGCCCAAGAACGCCGGAGCAGATTGCGGCGTTCATCCGCTACACGAAGTGGATGGTCAACCACTTTCGCGGGCGTATCCACTATTACGCGTTGTGGAACGAACAGGACGGCTCCTACTGGAATCCCGATGCCAATGCGGAAGAATACGGCCGGCTGCTGGGCGCCTTCGTGAAAGCGGTGCACGAAACCGACCCCAGCGCCAAATTGGTTTACGGCGGCCAAGCCTCGCTTTCCACCGACTTCGCCCGGGCCGCTCTGGACGCCTGCCAGTGCGCTTCCAGCCTCGACGTTTTTGCCTACCACACCTATCCGGGCGGCTATTCTCAGAACGCTCCTCCGGAATCCATGGACTACGGCGCCTTCGGACCTCTCACGCCGACCGCGCTCCGCGCGGCCGTGCGCAGTTATCCCGGCATCCGTCCCGACATCCAGTTTTGGGATGACGAGTTCAACACCCTGCCCGATCTTCCCCGTGGCAACGACGAGACGGTGCAGGCAAAATACGTCACGCGCGGGATGCTCTACAACTGGTCGTTCGGGATTCCCACCTCCATCTGGGAACTGATCAATGACACCAGCAGCAGCGAGGGCGATAATTTCGGGATCATTCACGGCATGATGTTCAAGCCGACCGACTTCACCCCGCGGCTTGTTTATGCCGCCGTGCAGAACCTGGATGCGCTCTTCGCCGACACCGAGCGCGATAACTCGATCGCCATCTCGAGTCCGGATTTTGCCGCCCATTCAAAAGGACTCTGGAGCACCCGTGCTCGCTTACGGATTCCGCTCGGCCAAAGGCAAGGCGGTAGTCGGCTACTGGCTGGCGGCGCACAGTTGGCCGCACAATGTCTTACGTTCCCCAATATGTGACCCTCACCTTGAAAAACACCGGCATCGAGCACCCCGTGCTGGCGAATGTCTATACCGGTGAAATCAAGCCGCTGGAGTGGAAGGCGGGGACGCGTGACACGCTGGAAAGAGTTCCTCTGCTCGATAGCGTGCAGGCCATTGTGGATGCCGACTACTTCGATTGGCCTGTCCTGCCCGAGGCGCCGAGTTCACTGGAGGTCAAGATGGCGAGCGGTTCCGCCCAGCTCACCTGGGAACCGCACGGCGGAGATACCACCGCCATGGCGGTGGAGCGCCGCACTGGGCGACCACGGCAGTTGGGAGCGGGTGGCGAAATTACCGGCGGGCGCGAAGGAGTATACCGACAGCCAGCTTAGCGCACGGCCAGAGCCTCTCCTATCGGGTTCGGGCGCTCAATGATGCGGGTGAATCCGCCTATTCCAACATCGTCCGCGCCAGCAGGTAACGAAATCCGCGGAGTAATCCGTCGGCTGACGGATAATTCCGCGCTGTTTCTCAGGGCGCGACATCAGGAGATGACAGGATGCGGCGTTAGGCTGCCGTGGACGTTCTCGGAGCCAGCCCCGCCACAACACACCATGGGACAATCTGCCGAAGCAACCCCGTCGAACGGAACCCCCCATCTAAGCCGAGTCCTGGGTCTTTGGGACCTCGTCTTCTACGGCATGGTCCTGATTTCCCCTATGGCTGCCGTGCCGCTGTTCGGTGTGGCGCAGGACCTCTCGCACGGCTTCGCGGTAACCTGCATTTTGATCTCCATGGGGGCGATGGCGATCACGGCGGTCAGCTATGGCCGAATGGCCACCCTCTTCCCTTCCGCGGGGTCGGCCTACACCTACATCGACCGAGGACTTAACCCCCACCTGGGTTTTCTGGTTGGCTGGGCGATGCTTCTTGACTACTTGGACCAACCTATCCTGAACAGCATCTACGTCGCTCTGATCATCCAGCGGTTGCTTCCCAACGTTCCCTACGTCGTGCTCGCGGCGGCGTGCGTGGCATTTGTGACCTACCTCAACTTGCGCAGCATCCGCGCCACGGCCAGGGCCAACGAAGTCATGCTCGCCATTATGACCGTGGTCATCGGGATTTTTATCATCCTGGCGATCCGGTATCTCTTCATGAACCAGGGATGGAGCGGGCTGTTCTCCTGTGCAGCCGTTCTACGACCGCCGCACTTTCAGCACTCACGCGATCGCAACCGGGACTTCCCTTGCCGCACTGACGTACATCGGCTTCGACGGCGTCACCTTGCTGGCGGAAGAGGTGAAGAACCCCAAGCGGAACGTCCTGCTGGCCGGCGTCATGGTTTGCGTTTTCACGGGAATTTTCAGCGGCTTGCAGGTTTATCTGGCGCAGCGGGTTTGGCCCGACTACCGGACCTTCCCGCACTTCGAAACCGCCTTTATGGATGTTGCCAGGCGGGTCGGCCACACGGGGCTGTTCAACGCCATGGCTGGGATCCTCCTCGTGTCGAGTCTCGGCTGCGCCCTCACCGGGCAACTGGGGGCAACACGGCTCCTGTACAGCATGGGGCGCGATAAAGTTCTGCCGCCAAGCCCTTCGCCTACCTTGGCCGCAATAACGTTCCTACCATCAACGTCTTGATCATCGGCGTTTTGGCCTTCATCTTCTCCCAAATCTGGAGTTACGAGCTTGCCGCCGAGATGCTGAACTTCGGCGCGTTCATTGCCTTTATGGGAGTGAACTTCACCTGTTTTGTCCAGTTCTATATTGTCCGGCAGCCGGGACAAAAGCGGCATCTGCTGAAGGATGCGGTGATACCCCTGGTGGGATTCTTATTCTGCCTGTGGATCTGGTGGAATCTGTCCAAACCCGCCATGATCAGGGGAGCAATCTGGCTAGGGGTCGGTTTGCTCTACTCGGCCATTAAGACGCGGGGCTTCCGCTCGAAACCGCTTACCATCGACTTCCGAGAGTAACAACAGTCGTGGGACCCAGGCGCGCATTGGCCGCGATGATCGGGTCGCCGACCAGCATTTCAAACTGCTCCAGGTGCCCACTCTCGAAGTCGGGATAGACCGTATAAATGGGAGCCTGGTTGCCCGCCGCGCCGTTGATGTAAAGCATCGGCGCTCCCAGTTTCTCCTCCACGTAATCCGCCCGGAGGCAGGCGTCTCTTGGAGGCGTCGTCCAGCACCAGAACCCAATCACCCTCTGCGGGCGGAGTTAGTTCCTGCGTGCCGCTGGTTGGGAACGTGCCCGCCGCGGTCGCTTGGCCGGTGCGGGGATCAAACCACCAACCGTGGGCTTGAGCGCCTGATATCTTGCTCATGTCCACGCGTGATCGTCCTTTTGGTCGGCATGTAAGCGATCACCGTGCTGCCGTCAGGCGTGCGCGCCGCCGCCAGATAGTCAAGGCCTCGGAACTCGCCCAGCCCTCCGGTTACGACCTCGTGCTTCTGATCCGGAACCAGGTCGTACCAGGCGCGCGAGCGGAAGAGTCTTCCCCAATACATCATGCCCACGGAGCCGGGAAGATCCATCGCCTGCTGCCAAGTCATCTTTGCCGGATAGAGACCCGGGCCGTCGAAGTGCCAGATGGGATTGTTGCCCAAGACGTGACCGAACCCGCCGCAGAGGACCGACCAATACGCTTGCCGGCGGATCTGCACTTCGGAGGAATTATGTTCCCCTTCGTAAGCGGATTCGATCAGGAAGAAGGGCAACGTGGGTGTGCGGTTGTAATCCGCCAGCAGTTTGCTGTGCACGATCTCATAGGTATAAGTGGTGTTGATGTCCAGCCACTTCCCCCCGCTGTATTGGTCGGCAGCGGAATTCTCAGGGTGGCAGTGGGCAGTGAACAAGTGGCGCTTGTCGTATTCCCGGATTCCCAGAGCAATCAAGTCGACCTTTTCCAAAGCCGTCTCAGGATTGCGATCACCACCCATCACCCAAATGATGTTGTCAAAGTCCTTGTACCGTTTCCCCAAATACCGGCCGTACGCAAGGCACTTTTCAGGGTCGAGCTTCAGCAACTCTTCGATCCATCCCTCATCGGTGCCCTTGTATCCCAGGTAGATCGGAGCCAGGAGCACTTGGATGCCATTTTCCCCGGCCTTGCGGATGACCCAATCGGCGTGGGCGAAATACTTTTCATTGGGGGTGGAGAAATCTCCCGGCGTGGTGAAGGGTGCGTCACCCGCTTCGTTCAGCGGAGGATTCTTGCAAAACTTGTGCTCGATCAATTCCACGATGATGGTATTGAAGCCCTTTTGGCGCCGGTTCTTCAAGTACTGTTCCACTTCCGCATCGGTCAACCCCACGATCAACGACCAGGCGGCGTCGCCTTGCATTAGAAAGGGAGCACCATTCTGGTCAACAAGGTATCTTTTGTTGGCGCTGGGAGAAAGTTGTGTCACCACGCTCGGCGATTGCCCTTTTCCAATCCCCGCCCCCAGCAGAACCATGACACGCAGGCTGCAGCCAGAAACCTCTGGCCACCGCACATTCTGTTACCCGGGCTGATATTGCATGCCACACTCCCTTGGGCCGAGGCCCCGCAACTCGACAACTCCGCCTGCCACAGGATACGTTCTAGGAACTTCAGGCCTGATGAATTCTCCCCCATCGACGCGGTCAGGAAACCGACCCTTTCACGCCTCTCCGCTTGACCATTCGCTGCCCGCTGCGAGGTGGCCGAGATTTTGTGCCGCCGTAAGTGAGAGAGTCTACATCAGAGGTCGGGGTGGTGAAACTGGATTTGACGAAATTCAAGGATGGTGAGATCGCCTGGGTATGACCGCGGGTTCGTATAAACTGTTTCCATTTTCAAGTTTGTTCTGAGTTTATAATCCCTGCCGGGGAGAATCGACCGCAGCGTATAGTAGTGGGTCAATTTATGGGGAGGTTTAATTATGCTGGGCAGAGTTTTGATCACGACGTTGCTGATGTTCTTCTGCGCCCAGGCGTTTGCTGTTGAAGCCAAACTCCAAACCAAAGTGGAGGAGTTTATTTTTGAGACGGCCCCTTTTCGGGAATGCCATGCCTCAACCGTGGTGGAACTGCCGAACGGCGACCTGCTGGCGGCGTGGTTTGGTGGCCAGGAAGAAGGTGACAAGAGCGTCGCCATCTGGCTTTCCCGCAAGCCCCGAGGTGGAGCATGGTCTCCTCCCGTAAGCGTGGCGAGTTACAGCGAGGCGCCTTGCTGGAATCCCGTGCTCTTCCGAGACGCCAAAGATGTGGTTTGGCTTTTCTTTAAGGTGGGGCCCAATGAGGAAGCGTGGGTGGGCGCGTACCGGACCTCCAACGATAATGGCATGACCTGGAGCGACGTTACCTACTTGCCGGCAGGCATGCTTGGTCCCATCCGCAACCAACCCATCCTGCTCTCCAACGGCGACATCCTGGCGGGGTCATCGAAAGAAGCCGGCATGCGGCGTGGGGATAGCCGTCCTCAGCCTTACTGGAGTTGGGCAGCGTGGACTGAGCTCAGTGAAGATGGCGGCAAAACCTGGACGATTCATGGGCCCATCACCTACCCGGGTGTGAACTACGGGGTCATCCAGCCCACTCTCTGGGAAAGCAAGCCCGGGCACATCAAAATGCTGCTGCGCTCCACCGAATTGATCGGAGCCATTTGTGCATCGACCTCGGAGGACGGTGGAAGGACATGGACCCCGGTGCGGCCCACCTCTCTTCCCAATCCCGACAGTGGAATTGACGCCGTCCGCATGAGGGACGGCACCATTGCCCTCGTCTATAATCACACCAAACACGGCCGCACTCCCCTGAACCTCGCCCTGTCCTCCGACGATGGAAATACCTGGGGATTTCCCCATGTCCTGGAGGATGCCCCGGGAGAGTACTCCTACCCGGCGATTATTCAATCCGGCGATGGTATGCTTCATATTACCTATACCTGGAAGCGAAAGCGTATCAAGCACGTCGTGATTAATCCTGCTAAGATTCCAAAATAAATTCGCACCGGGGAGGATTGCCCAATCATGCGCGCCATCGGAGTGATACCCGCAAGATTCAAGTCGACACGCCTGGAGGGAAAATGCCTTAAAGACATCCAGGGGAAGCCCATGGTGCAGCACGTTTACGAGCGGGCGCGCCGAGCGCAAGGCCTGACCGACGTTCTGGTGGCGACCGACGATGAGCGGATCCGGAAGGCGGTGGAAGGATTCGGGGGTAAAGTGGTCATGACCAGCCCGCGGCACGCCAGTGGCACGGACCGCGTTGCCGAGGCGGTGGGAGGTTTGGACTTCGATGTGGTGGTGAACATTCAGGGTGATGAGCCCCTTCTGGACCCGATCCTGATTGAAGAGTGCCTGACCCCCTTCCGTTGGAACCCTCCCGCCGAGATCGCGACCGTCATGAAACTTGTCGGGGAGGAATCGTATTCCGACCCGGCGGTGGTGAAGGTGGTACGAGACCTCTCGGGACGGGCCTTGTATTTTTCCCGGTCGCTTTTGCCCTTCCCCCGGAACCGGACGAAAGACTTTCGGGTATACGAGCACATCGGAATCTATGCGTACACGAAGGAAAGTCTTTTGAAGTTCTCGCGGCTGGCGCCCACTGCGCTGGAACTCATCGAGGGGTTGGAACAGCTCCGCGCGCTCGAACATGGCATTCCCATCCATGTCGTGGAAACCCAGTTGCAAGGGGAGATGGTCTCTGTGGATACTCCCGAGGACCTGGAAAAAGTCCGCCAGATCATGGCGGCGTCCGCAAAAAAAGGGGTCATGAAATGAGGCCTGACCGCCCATTAATCGACCAACTGCGTGCCTCAATTACGGAAGCCACACGGGCCCATCTCGACCTTGCCATCGGCAGAATTGTTGAAGCCAAGAGCAAGAATGGCTCCGTGGTAGTGGTTACGGGCAGTGGCCCGAACATCCACGAAGGGGTCACAACGCTTATTGCGGAATTGATGCGCAAAGGAATTGTGGACGGGGTCATCACCAGTTCCGCCGTGGTCGCTCATGAAATGGCGGGCACGCTGGATCGGGTCAAACGCATTCGCATCGTTGCGGACGAAGATCTCGGTATTTCCGTGAACCACCTTCCCCGCGGACGGACGTTCGAGGTTACGGTTCTCACCGCCGAGGCGTGTTCCGAACTGCGCGAGGAATTCTCCACTGGCTGGGACCTGTACGCGCGCATGCAGCAACGAGCCGGTGACGTGATCATTAAAGCCGCCGGCAATATGGCTTGGCCGATGGGATTCCGCACGGAGCGCCTGGCGCGCGAAGCCCAGGAAATTGCGAAACAGCTCGGGACCACGGTCGAGCACGCCGCCGGACTCGGCGCTGACCCCATGACCATGATTGGGGTAGGAGCGGGGCGGGGGATTCCCGTCCTGGTATCAATTCCGCAATTGGTGGGCGGTGGCGCCGTGGGGTTGGCCATCGGCGACGCTATTTCTCTCAGCCGGCGCGCGCGCCTGATCGCGGATCTGCTCCAGCACGCCGAGGTGGTGGTGGAATCCGCCATCGCCCTTTCGCAGGAGATCCACGACGGCCCGTTTGAGACCTACACCGGCCACGGCATTTGGGCCGCATGGGACCATCTTCCTACCTACAGCCTGGAAGGAAAAACGCTGGTGCGAATCGATCTCGATCCCAACCTGGAAACTGTTTGGAAAAACGAGCGGCAGAGCGCCGACGTGCAAAAGGCTGTCGACCTTGGACTGCCCAAGACCAAACAAACCGGGATCCCGTTTCGAATGGAAATGTCGGGCTTCGCCCGGCTGGAAGGAAGTATTCCCGTCACCGCGGACATTGGTGTGGTTTGGCCGATCATTGCCTATGCCCTGGAAGAAAAGCTCGGCGTAAATCTGGATTTCATTCCTGCCCCGCAGGAAACCGCCCACGGCAAACGAATGCGCGAGTGGATTGTTGAAAACGTCACTTACGCCAACCGGCGCCGAATGTTGGAGGCAGCAGCGAGCAATCCCACCCCCCTCGGCTTCGCCCCGCCGAAGAGCGGCAACTTCGCATGAATTCAAATTACCGATGGTACGTGGTGGGAATGCTGTGGTGGATTGCCTTTTTCAATTACGCCGACCGCCAAGCCATTTTCTCGGTCTTCCCCCTGCTGGAAAAAGAGTTTCACTTAACTCCGATTCAATTGGGATTGCTGGGGTCATCGTTTGCCTGGGTCTACGGGATTTGTGCGCCCTTCGCGGGCAACATTGTCGACCGGGTACGTCGTAAGACCGCCATCCTGACAGGACTGGAGACTTGGAGCCTGGTTTGCCTCGCCACCGCCTTCTCCCGCAATTTCCGCCACTTGCTCTTTTTTCGTGCCGCCGAAGGCTTGGGGGAGACCTCGTACTTTCCCGCGTCCATGTCGATGATCAGTGACTATCATGGCCGCAAAACACGCTCGCGGGCGATGGGCTTTCATCAGAGCAGCGTCTACGTCGGCACCATTGCTGGAGGTTTCTTCGCGGGCCTCATCGGCCAATACTACGGCTGGCGATCATCCTTCGTGGTCTTCGGTGGTTGTGGAGTCTTGTTGGGATTCTTGTTGAACCGATTCTTGCGGGAGCCTCAGCGCGGCGCCGCCGACCTCCGCGACGTGGGCGCGCAGGAATCAGCGGCAGCTTCGCGGCGCATGTCCATCTGGGATTTTCTCCAGGTCGTCCGCAAGACCCCAACGGTTATTACCCTGATGCTGGCTTTCATGTGTGAGAACTTTACCACCATGGTCTTGTTTACCTGGATGCCGACTTTCCTCTATCACAAATATCATCTCAGTCTGGCGGCGGCGGGACTGACCGCGACCATTTACATCCAAACCGCGAGTATGGTGGGCTCGCCCGTGGGGGGATGGCTGGCAGACCTGCTGCGCCAGCGTACCCCGGGGGGCGGATCATCGTGCAGGGTATCGGCATTTTGTTGGAAGCGCCCTTTGTGGTCTGGTGCGCGCTTACCAATTCGATATCCTGGTTGCCCGTAGCCTTGACGCTGTGGGGGCTTTCCCGCGGCCTCTATGAAGCTAATATCTTCGCCTCGGTGTTTGACGTCGTGCGCCCGGAAGCGCGCGGAACCGCCACGGGTTGTATGAATACCATGGGCTGGCTGGTGGGCGGAGGGATATCTCCGATCGTGGTGGGTTTTCTGGCCGAGCGCCAGGGTTTGAGCGTGGCGATTGCAGCCACGGCGTTGTCGTATGTGATGGCAGGACTCTTTCTGTTTACCGGGGTTCTATTCTTCGTCAAGCGCGACGCCGCGAAAATGGAGGCCGAGCTGGCCGCCGACGTTCAAGGTACCGCTTAACATGGATGGCCCCCATCGTTATAAAAGGAATGGCGCTCGACCCTGAGGATCAGTTATGCGGTACCGGCTCGGAGGGTGCGGGTATGCTGTCATTTAAGGCTTCATTCTCGCCAGAACTTACTTCTTCGGCCGGAGGTTCGCCCTGCGTGCGGTTGATGAGTTTCTTCTGGGCGCGGCGTTCGGCCTTCTCGCGCTGCTTTTCCAATCTCTTCATTTCTTTCTGACGCTTCAGAAACGTGGCCATGGGGTCTCCTTCAAATCCGAATGTAAGCGGGCGATACCCGCACCGCTTCGTGGGGGACTACCAGCGAGGTTCACGCGGCTTGCGCGGGGCTTCGCTGTAATCTTCGTTGGAGAATCCGCCCCGTCCTCGCCCTCCACCGCCGCCGCTGCTACGCGGCGGTCCGCTCCGCTCCGTCTTGGGACGCGCTTCGTTCACCTTAAGAGCGCGGCCTCCGACCTCTTTTCCATTAAGGCCGGCAATCGCCTTGGCCGCTTCTTCATCATTGGGCATTTCCACGAAGGCGAAACCGCGGGCTCGTCCCGTCTCCCGATCCATCGCCACGTGGACGCGCGTAACCTGCCCGAACCCTTGGAACAGCGCGGTCAACTCGCTTTCCGTAGTTTGAAAGCTCATATTGCCAACAAAGAGGTTTTTCATGTTTTTCCTTTACGCACCCTACATTGCCGAGGCGGCACGGTGTCGAGCACCGGCGCGCCTCCCGGTTTGTCTTACAAAGAATTTTGGACAAAGAGCCGGAAATGGCCCGACCGCGACGGATGGCGGAGTTTCCGCAGCACGATCGCTTCGATCTGGCGGATGCGCTCGCGCGTAACGGCGAAAGTCCGGCCGACTTCCTCGAGGGTACATTCGCTGCCATCGCCCAGGCCAAACCGCATGCGGATAATGGCTTCCTCGCGGGCCGTCAGCGTCTTCAGCATCGACGCCACCCGTTCCTTCAGGTTGAGGTCGATCACCGCGTCCGATGGCGATGCCGAAGTCTTGTCCTCGAGGAGGTCACCCAGGGCCGATTCTCCGTCCTTCCCCACCGGCGTCCCCAAGGACACGGGCTGCTGCGCGATCTTCCGGGTGCTGCGCACCTTTTCCACCGCCACTTCCAGGCGCTGGGCGATCTCTTCCGCAGTGGGCTCGCGGCCCAGCTCCTGCACGAGTTGCCGGCTGGTGCGAATCTGCTTATTGATCGCCCCGAACATGTGGACCGGCACGCGAATGGTGCGCGCCTTATCGGCGATGGCGCGCGAGACGGCCTGATGAATCCACCATGTGGCATAGGTGGAGAACTTGTACCCGCGACGCCAGTCGAATTTGTCCGCTCCCCTCATCAGGCCGATATTGCCTTCCTGAATCAGATCGAGAAATTCCAGGCCCCGGTTCGCATACTTCTTGGCGATGGACACCACGAGGCGAAGATTTGCCTCCGTCAACTCCTTCTTCGCTCGTTCGGCGTCAGCTTCGCCGCGGCGGATCAGAACGAGCGAGCGTTTCAGGGCGGTGATGCCCGACCTCGCCCGATTCCTCGATCTCTTTTAGCTGCGAGCGGCGCGAACGCAGATCTGCGCGCGAGGCGACGGATCTTCCCGCCGTCGAGCCGGCGCGCCGCTCCAGCCGGGCGGACTCGCGCCCCAGCGATTCAATCTCGCTCCACCGTGTGCCGCAACTCGTCAATCAGGCGCTTCTTTTCCAGCGGGTGCAAGCCGGATCGAACGCACCAGTTGCGACATCTTAACCCGCGTTCGCGACAAGCTGGCCACGGGCCCGCCGGTGAGCACGCGGCGCTCGATTTCGGAAGGGCGTTCGAGCGTCGGCCGCCTGCTCAACCGCCACCGCATAGAGCTTCTCAATCTTATCGATGGTCCGCAGCGTGTGGCGGGTCTTCTTCGCGATTTTCTTTACCGTCAACTCTTCTTCGTCGAATTGGACAACTTCTCGAATCGAACGCGTACCGTTGCGAATTTCCTTGCCGACGGCGATGAGCTCCTTGAGCACCAGCGGAGAACGGGAAATTGTCCTGAGCACCAGCCCGTGGCCACGCTCCATGCGTTTGGCGATCGCCACCTCATCTTCGCGCTTTAAGCAGCGGCACGCTGACCCATCTCGCGGAGATACACGCGGACCGGATCGCTGGTCTTTTCCGCAGCGTGTGCGGTCTCGTCGACCTCGGCGTCTTCACCGTGGACGGGATCTTTGCTGCATTTCGAATTCCGCGGGCTCCGTGCTCCCGAGCGGACCGCGAGCCGCTTTCGCCACCGAGGCATTTTCGTAAACCTGGACGTTGTGATGCTCGAAGGCGGAGAACAAGCTTTCCATCTCCTCCGAGGTGTGCGTCTCGGTGGGCAGGATGTCGTTCACCTCGTCATGCGAGACATAGCCGCGTTCCTTGCCCAAGCTGATGAGGTCGCGGACCCGGTCATCCTCTTTCTGAAGCGCAGGCGACAAAGGTTTCTCCTTTAAGGGGACGGCGGGAGTCAGCCATCCGCTTCCTAAGACCCTACCCAATACCGAGAAGCGGCCGTGGACACCCCTTGGGAAGGATCAGAACCGCAATGCGTGGTACTCAACCACGGTTGACGATGGGCGACAGTGCTCTTGATGGTCTTAACGCGGAAGGTGGCAATGCCCGCCGGTCGCACGGCACAGATCATTAAAAAAACTGTACGTATCCATTCTACACCAACTGCTCGCGCATGGGTCTTATATTCTCATAGCTGCGTCAAAGTCGATCGAGTGGGAAATTCTCAAACCATGCACCTGGGCGTATCCGTGCCCACCGCGTCTACCATCAATTTTTGTCGATCTTGCCTTCAACGCCTTTCTCCTTTATTTTCATCAACATCGTGGAAAGAAGGCTATAACTCGTTTCTTTTCATAAACATCGTGGAAAGCCGGAAAGCAGACATTTTTTCTATATTTGTTTTCAACAACTTAATGAAGCTGAGCCCGATTTTTCTCCGCTTTTTTTTCGAGACCCCTAGCCACTAAGGATAGACTAACTATTTTAGTTTCAATGGCATAGATTCTTGCAATATTTTCGCAATTCATTGCTAACCCCTTTTTTTTCTTGTACATCGTGGAAAGCCGGGCCATTTTTTTGGCCTCGACCCCCCGATTTTCAAGCTAACCCTTTGTCTTTGAGGGAGATAAGCTGTTTAGACATTTTGACCGACAACAGCTAACCCTTTTTGTTTCTGGTAGATCGTGGAAAGCCGCGGTTCTTTGTAGCGCCGACCTTTAGGTCGGCATTCTCCGCGCGTGCTCGGCGTGCCGGCCTAAAGGTCGGCGCTACCATCTTTCTGATCAGCCTGTTCTAAAGCTTCCATCTGACGTTCCTAGCGTTTCTTCCTCCGAATCGCCGGCAGTTTCCTCTCCGTCAGGCGCGGGCTTTTTACCAGGGACATTGAAATCTCCTGGGTTCTGGAGCCTGGGCGCTGGGTCCTGGAGGTTATCCCCAGCACCCAGCACCTGGCCCTTGCCTACTTATCTAGCATGAATTGCGCCGACCCCCTGAGTAGGTCTGCGCCCTTCCAGCCCATGGGGGCTGGCCTCACACATCAGTATATCGATTGATATTGCATTTGTCAAGTCAAATATAAGTACATACTCCAACATATATTGACTATGACAGAATGTCGGAAATAGTTCCGGCCGGGGGATAAAATCTCTTGGGATTACGTCCAATTGTCCGAAATCGGTCCCGCGCAGAAGATCAAGTAGAGCATGATGGATGATTGTTGTGACGGAAGCAGGGGCGGTTCGCAAACCGCCCGCCCGCGAAGCGGTCGGAAGATCGTGCCCACGGCACAAGAAGCTGTGAAAAAATCCCCGAACGAGCAAAGGCATCTCGCGCAGAGGCGCAAAGGAGCAGAGGCCGCAAAGAAAACAAAGCAGTTATTTAATTCGAATCTCTGCGCCTCAGCGCCTCTGCGCGAGATGGTGTATTTTTTCACATCTTCACCAGCCGTGGGAGAATCGGCCCCGCCCACCCCCCGAGCCCCGATAGGGGCGAAAGAAACCACACCCAAATTTAACGCTCATCGTAGGAAATGCCATTCTTTGAGGAACGCGATGATTTCCTCATGTTCGTTCGCCCCTCCGGGGCTGGGGGGATTTTACCCAAACGCGTCACCCATAGCTCACGCTATGGGCTACTATCTTTCGCTCGCTACGCGGGCTGGCGCGAGGAGCATTGCCCTTTGCCTTTCGCCTCTTAACTTGCATTTGCGGTTCCGCCGCCCTTCGCCATGCCTAGTATTCCGTAACCTCAATCCAGTAGATCTCATAAGGACGAAGCGTGAGACGAAGCGGGTCACGTGCAAGGTCCGAAATCTCTCCATTACGAATCTGCTCGAGGGTATTTATGGGGTTTTGGGGATTGAGCCGCACCACCCGCACATCGCCCTTTTTCTCCGCGGGAAACTGCACGGTTACTTCATACGGCCCGCCCACTCCCGGCAAGGGAAAATTCCACAGGACCACGTTCACCCACGGTCCGGCGCGCGCGGCAAGGGCGCTGAGGTCAGCATTTGTGCCGGTCACCGGCAATTGCTCTCCCTTGATCAGACTCAGAAGCTTGAAGGCGTAGTAAGCCGGCCGCACCCGATCCTGATTGTCGTAGAGGCCGTCATACTGTGGCATTTCGTTCCACCAGTGGGCCATGAAGGCCGTGCCAGGTTCAGACATGAATCCGGAGAATTTCGCGGCGTCAACGAAATAGTCTCGAATATGGTAATAGGAGGATCGGCTGAGTCCGTGCTGGTAGAATCCCAGTGTGGTTTCAAGGATGAAAGCCGGCTGGAAGTAAGGATTCAGAACCGGGTTTCTGAGTGACATGTTCCATTCGTCGAGAATGGTTTCCACCTGGTTCAAGGGCGGATACTTCGCCAGCTTGGCCTGCATGTAATCGACGGTCTTCCAGAATTTCCTGGGGTCATTGTCATAAAGATGCCAGGAGAGAAAATCCAGAGGCGCCTGACCCTGGGCGGCAGCAGCTATCAGGGCGTCGGCGAGAGGGCTTTGGTAGCCGGCAATCGCCGGCCCTCCAACTTTGGCGCGCACGTCAGCGCGGCGAATCGCGCGCACCGTATGCTGGTAGTAAGTGACATAGTTCTGGGGCGTGAATTTGTAGGGGCATCCGCCCGACTCACCAATGTCACCCTCGTTCCCCACCTCCCAATATTCAATTCCATACTTCCGGTCTTGATTGCAGTGTTTGACCAACTGGTAGATCAACTCCTCCCATTCCGCGTAATCGGTGGGGTCAACCACTTCGTGGTTGATCTGCGGGTACAGAACATGGGGTTTGAAGCATAAATTCATGATGGGTTTGGCGCCCGTGGCCAGGATCGCTTCGATGGCCCTGTCGAGTGCAACCCAGTGGTACTGACCGTGCGCGGGGTAAAGGTCAAAGTACTCCTGCACAAATAGGCGGATGGTCTGAGGGTGAAGCTGACCGATTTGGCCGACGCGATCACTGATCATGGGCTGCTCGCTTAAGCCGCCCTGACCCAGCGCATACCGGGTAAGATCGATCGGCCCCGACGGTTGAGAGGTGTTGACGACGAGGTCGATGCTTTCCGCGTGCGCCGCTCGCGCCGGAGCGTTGCTCGTGAGTGCCGGCACGAGGAACGCCAGGAGGAGCACTTCGCTATACCGTGACCCGTTCTTCATAAGCCACCCCATCAGTAGCCGCCGTACCCGTGAAAAGGGTTGATGATGGCGGTGAAATTTTCATGAGGAATATAGTTCACAATATCGCGAAAGGGGGCACGCGCTCAGTGTGCTCTCCCCGCAGGGCGGCGAGGAAGCGGTCTTTGTGGGCCTCACCGGCAAATGGTTCGATGCTCGACATAGGGGTCTCCTTAAATCTACGGATTAGCTTTCCAGCTTGAATCTCGTGGACGCCAGGCCGTACAGCCGCCGCCAGACGAGGCGGTTCAGGGTGACCACCATGGCCGCCATGCCGATGGTGGCGCCGAGCAGCACGCGAGAATTTCCGCTGTCGGTGGCCTGGCTGATCACCGCGCCCAGCCCGACGGTGGACAGGGTTCTTCCTTGAAAATGGAAATACTCGGCAACGATGCTGGCGTTCCAGGCGCCGCCCGACGCGGTGATGAAGCCGGTAATCAGGAAAGGGAAAATTGCCGGCAAGATTAATTTGCGCCAGCGCTCGAAATTCCCCAACCGGAACACCCCGCACACTTCTTTCAAATCGGTGGGGATGGCGCTCGAGCCGGCAATGACATTGAACAGGATGTACCATTGCGTGCCGAGCAGCAGCAGAACCATGGAACCGATCCCCATCCCGCCGCCGCCGCGAACCAGCATCAAGAGGATGACCGGGAACAAGGCCGTGGCGGGGACCGAGGCGGCAATTTGCGCGAGCGGTTGCACCAGGGCGGAAAGCCTTGGTCGCATGCCTACGAAGACGCCCACGGGGATGGTCCAAAGCCCGGCCAACACCAGCGTCGCTTCCACGCGCAAGAATGTTGCCCCGGCTCCCCGAAAGATTCCCCAGACTTCCGTGCTCGATAGCGCCACCAGCATCTGGCCCATGCGGACCGTTGCATAGGCAACGGCTGCCAGTCCGGCAAGCATGAGCGCACGCCACATCCATTTCGTGAATTGAACGCTTCGCGGACGCTCGCCCGGCATCGCGCCGGCTCGGGCGAAGTGGAGGCTCAACGCCTCACGGGCCGGCCGGATGCTCAAGCGCGCGGCCACCGGAATGATCTTCGAGCGGCGCAAGAGATCCAGGATGGGGGAGCGCGCGGGTTCGGCCGCCTCAACCTGCTCGAATTTGAATTTCTCCGCCCAAGCGATAATGGGGCGCCAAACCAACTGGTCGATCAAGCACGATGATCGCAACCATGACCCCCAAGCCCCAGACGATGGAGCGTGTATCGCCCGCGTTGGCGGCCGTTTGCAGGTAAGAGCCCAGCCCGGGGAGCCGCAAGTCGCGATTGCCCAGCACGAACATTTCGCACGCCATCAGGAAAAACCAGGCGCCCGCCACCGACATGATGGAATTCCAAATAAGCCCGATGGCCGCGAAGGGAAGTTCCAATTGCCACAGCCGCTGCCACCAACTCAAGCGGTAAATCTCCGCGGCTTCGTGCATCTCGCGGGGAATACTCTTCAAGGAAGAATAGAAACTGAAGGTCATGTTCCAAACCTGCCCCGTCAGGATCAGCACGATGCACCCCAATTCCGCTCCCAGTTGGCGGTGAGGAAACAACCCAATCATCGCCAGCATGACGGGGGGAAGGAAGCTGAGGACGGGGATGGATTGCAGGATATCCAGGAGCGGAATCATCAATCGCTCCGCTCGGGCGTTGTACGCGGCTACATATCCATACACCAAGGTAAAACCCAGGCTGAGAAAATACGCAAGGGCGATCCGCGCCACCGAGAAGAAGGCATACTTCGGCAAGGCGCCGGGATAAAGCTGAATTTCTGCCTGGGTATTGACGGGACCGATTCCGTAACGCGCAAAAGTGAGCAAGCCGTAAAAGAGCGCCAACCCCGCGATGAGGATGGGCAGGTCTCGCAACAGGGAGGGCGCCGCCGCGGGAAACACTCCCCACGGTGGAACTCCGGAAGAGATTTTAGTCGGTCGTGGCATTATCCCTGGCGCAACATATCCGGATGGGAATCTCCCGTGTGTTCAAGCCGGTGCAAAAACAGCTTGTCGGTCTCGGAATCGTAAGAGAACATCTCGCCGTATCGGCCCCAGTGCAAAGCGGTGTCGATCTGCCGTTGCGTCTCTGCCTCGGAAAAGTGTTCGTCCAGGATATCGCGGAAGAACTCCATCGGCATCGTGCCGTCAGACTTGCCGGCGAGGCTATTTCGGATCTGCTGAAGCAGCGTGGCATGGGCGAGGGCGGCGGCGCGGAAAAGGGTCTTGCGCGTGGGGATATCCGCGGTCGAGAACTCGCGCCCCCGGTCGGTAATTTCCACGTCACCTTTTTCCGTCCGCGCAAAATCCAGCAAGGTGGCGGCTTCGGTGATGGGCAGCAGGTCATTCACTTCCAACAGCAGTTCGTCGGCGAGGTGGTACAAGTCATCCTTCCCCCACGATCGTTCAGCAGTTCCAGCAATCCCGCGATGCCGCCGGGCCGGGCGTGGGGCAACATCGGGTAGGGAGCTTTTACCGCTCGGGCCGTGGCGGAGGGCAGCGCCGGCTCCAGTTCCGGCTGCGTCATCAACTTGTAAATATAATCCACATAGACCAGAAACGCGGCGGAGTTGCGGTCGCGCGGTTGTCTGAGGGGAATGCGGAAGTCGGCGCGGATGCGGGCGGGATTTCGCCCCAGCACGAGGATGCGGTCGGCCAGCAGCGCCGCTTCTTCAATGTTGTGGGTGACCAGGAAAATACTCCGCGTCGGGATTTTCTTCCCCAGCCACAGCTCCATCAGTTCGCCGCGCAGATTTTCCGCGGTCAGGACGTCGAGAGCCGAAAAGGGTTCGTCCATAAACAGAATCTCCGGCTCCAGCGCCAGGGCCCGCGCAATGCCGACGCGCTGCTTCATGCCGCCGGAGAGTTCCTTGGGATACGCCGATTCGAACCCTTGCAATCCTACCGCGTGCAGGGCGCGCAGGGCGCGGTGATGGCGCTCGAAATGGGCCATGCCGCGCGCCAGCAGCGGAGTTTCCACATTGTCCAGAACCGTGAGCCACGGAAAGAGGGCAAAGCTTTGAAACACAATCGCCAGTTTGGGGGCGCAATCGCGCAGCGGCTTGCCGTGCCACAGGACGAGCCCCTTGGTGGGTTGGATCAAACCGGTGAGGATTCGCAGGAGGGTGGATTTCCCCGAACCCGACGGGCCGAGGAGAGCCGTGATGGCGTTGGGCTCCAGGGACAAATCCGTCGGTGCGATCACCTGGATTTGCCGGCCGTCGGGCTGGAGGAAAGACTTCTCCACCTGGACGGCCTCGGTGATGGGCTCGACCGCCGGAATCGGCTTGGAAATAGCGCCCGCGACCTCCGCCCCCTCCCCCCCTTGGGCGGTCGGGGAATACTCACCGGAGAGTTCATCCATCAAGCGCTGCCAGGCTTCCTCCGGCAGTTCGTCGAAGAACATTAGCCGCTCGTCGGGCTGCATCTTGTCGATGATGGCGCGCAAATCGTCAATCGATCGGGTGTGGAGCAGGACGTACGAGTGGTAATAGGGAAAGCGGCTGACCAACGCCGCCGCAAGATCATCCGGCACGATGCGGAAGAGAACCTGCTGCTCTTCAAACGGGATCTCCATCATGACATCCGCGGCAACGGCGGGATCGAGTTGTTGCAGCAACGCGACGGCGTGTTCCCAGTTGCCTTGGGACAGTGCCTCCCGTACTTTATCCGTGCCCGGCGGCTTCATCGAACGCACCTCATGGGGAATCGAGTGTCGTCCATGGGAAGACTCGCCAGTGTACACCGACCGGCGCGTGCGGGGAAACACTGTTCGCCCCAATACTGTTCAGATCTGCAAGTCCGGATTTCTCGCGAAGCGGCGGGCTTGATGAGTGGGGCCGCCGCGAAGGCGGTTCCCCGTAACGTTCGATTGGCTTCCCTGCCGACCGCCGTCGCAACCCCGCAGGGGTTGAAATTGAGTAGCCGTGGGCAAGGGCACGCATTTGGTGCCCGCCGCCCACGGATCGCGTCGCTCCCCATTTTATCGACCCTGCAGGGGTCGAACGGTTCGGCCCCGCAAGGGCCGAGAGGTTTTCCTCCGCACCGGTCCCGTAGGTTTCACCTACGGCTACTCACGTTGTTCCCCTTGCGGGGAACCCAGCAACGGTCAAACCTCTTCGAGTCGCACGGGTCGAACCCGTGGCTTACCTCCGTGACAGTTATCGAAAACTAAGGTGACGAGTGGCGAGAAAGGTCAAAGGCCGAAAGCGGAAAGGCTGGCAGCGCCGACACTCGAACCTGTTGGGGTCACGGCGAAGATGGCCGTGCCACTTCACCCCGGCGTGACACACTTCCCCGCTTCGGATATCGGTAGTGCCCGGTGGGAGGATGAATCGATTTGCTGACTGCGGCAGTCACAAATCTCAATGGGCAGATTTAAAATGGGAAAGGACGGGGCGGCGTGCGAAGATCGCCAATCGCAAATCACTAAATCATTCCATGACCCGATGACCTGATGATCCGATCGCCCTCTCCGTTGCGCCGGAAGGCCAGTTTCACCTATAATGTCGTCTGGACCCGAGAGAATCAGGATTTGCACTATGCCCTCGCCCATTGTCCAAAAGCTTCAGGAAGAGATTCAAGCGCTGGAGCACGAGCTGAACTCCGAGCTGCCCAAGGAGCTGAAACGCGCGCGGGCCCTGGGTGACCTGAGCGAAAACGCCGAATACCATATGGCGAAGCAGCGCCAGGATTTCGTGAGCGCGCGCCTGATGCAGCTTAAGAACCGTCTGGCGGACCTTTCGCTCATCAACATGAACAACATCCCGAAGGACCGCATCGCCTTCGGCTCGAAAGTGACTCTTTATGACGTTGACCGCGATGTGGAGATTGAGTACCGGTTGGTGACCAGCGAAGAAGCCGACGTCAGCAAGGGGCTGATCTCCACGACCTCCCCCATTGGCCGGGGCTTGATGGGCAAGAAGACTGGGTGACGCGATCAAAGTGACCACGCCCAATGGCTCCCGCGAGTTTGAAATCCGCGCCGTCCTGACCTTTCACGAGCAGGCGTAAGTACCTCCAGCGGGACTTGCTCCCGCCCGGAGCGCAGAGACCTTCCATGGTAACGCGAAAAATCGGCGACACCCTTCAGCATGTCCTTGACGCCATTGTCCGGGGCTTTGCCGCCAGCGGCATCAACCCCAATTTTCTCACCTTCATCGGATTTGCCATCAATTGCCTGGCGGCGTATCTGTTCGCCTACGGGTATTTTCGCTGGGCCGGCGCCACCATCATCCTGGCCGGCATTTTCGACATGACCGACGGCCGCGTGGCGCGCCTCTCCAAGCGCGTGACCGCCTTTGGCGGATTTTACGATTCGGTCATGGACCGCTACTCGGACCTCTGCCTGCTGATTGGACTGCTGATTTACTACGGGCGCATCAACCGCTATTCTTACGTCTGCCTGGTGGCCGTCGCCATGATCGGCTCCGTCATGATCAGTTACACCCGCGCCCGCGCCGAAAACCTGATTCCCACCTGCAAGGTGGGGTTCCTGGAGAGGCCGGAGCGCGTGGTGCTGATCATCATTGGGGCGCTGTTTGACCGCATGGCGCCGGTGCTTTGGCTGATTGCCGTGCTGTCCAACGTCACGGTGATCCATCGCATTCTCTACACGCGCCAGGAGGCTCGCAATTGGCCTCGATCGCAACAGGCCGCTATCCCTAGCGGGCCGCGCCCGCAGAGCGATAGCGCTGAGGCGAATTCAGCGGTTCTCCGCCGCAACGAGTATGATGGCCGCCCATCAATTCGATATCCAAGCCCGCAACATGGTGGAAACCCAGCTTCGCCCGCGGGGCATCCGCGACGAGCGGGTGCTGGAGGCCATGCGGCTGGTTCCCCGCCATGAATTTGTGCCGGCGGAGTTGGTGGACGCGGCTTACGACGACCGCCCTTTGCCCATCGGCGAGCGCGAGACGATTTCCCAACCTTACATCGTGGCGGCCATGACGCAGGCGGCGCGCGTTGCGCCGGGAGACAAAGCTCTGGAAATCGGCGGGGGCAGCGGCTACCAGGCGGCGATTCTCGCCCATCTGGGCGCAACGGTTTGCACCGTCGAAATCAATCCCCGGCTCGCGGAGGAAGCGCGCGAACGCCTGGAGCGCCTGGGATACACGAATGTCGAGGTGTTCGCCGGCGACGGGAGTGAGGGCCTTGCCGCCCGCGCGCCTTACGATGTGGTCATCGTGAGCGCGGCCACGCCCAGCGTGTCGCCGGTCCTGCTCGGCCAGACTGGCGGAGGGCGCCCGCTTGGTGGCGCCGGTGGGAAATCTGCGCTATCAGGAGCTCTTGTTGCTTTCGCAAACAAGGCGGGCAAATAACCACCCACCACCTCGACCCGTGCCAGTTTGTGCCGCTGCTCGGAAAGGGTGGCTGGCCGGAAGGAGAACAGGAGAGTGAGGAGTTACAGAGTGACGAGATGCCGAAAGACGAACGTCGCACGGAATCCGCTCGCGGTAGATTGTCGCACTTCCGCGATTTCCGTATTCTGACTTCTAGCTCCTCACTTCTAGCTCTCCTGACTCCTGACTTCTGATATAGTCTCGCTCCATGCCCGAACCGTTTCTCAGCATCGTGATTCCCGCTTACAATGAGGCCGGCCGCATCGCCAGTTCGCTGGAGGCGATTCAGAATTACGTGCGGGGGAAAAACTTCCCCGTCGAAACGATTGTGGTGGATGACGGCTCGACGGACAACACGGTGGAAGTCGCTTCCGCCCATGCGGAGATTCGCGTGCTGCGCAACGACGGCAATCGCGGCAAGGGATTTTCGGTTCGGCACGGAGTCCTGGAAGCGCGCGGTGAGTTGATCCTCTTTACCGACGCTGACCTTTCCGCTCCCATCGAGGAAGCTGACAAACTGCTGGCGGCGATGGAATCTTCCCACGCCGATGCGGTGGTGGGTTCGCGGGCGCTCGAGCGCGAGCTGATCGGCACGCACCAATCGCTGTTTCGCGAATGGGGCGGCCGATTCTTCAACCTGCTGGTCCGGATTTTCACCGGCCTCAGTATCCACGACACCCAGTGCGGCTTCAAACTCTTCCGGCGCGAAACCACGCGCCGCGCCTTCGAGCTCCAGCGCGTGGAACGATTCGGATTCGACCCGGAAATCCTCTTCCTGATCCAGCGCCTGGGGGGCAAGGTGGTGGAGGTTCCGGTGCGCTGGAATCACAACCCTGCCACCAAGGTGCATTATCTGCGGGATTCCGTGCACATGACGCTGGACTTGGTGGTTCTCCGCTGGCGGGCTTTGACGGGCCAGTATGAGAAGGCAGTGGGCGTAGGCAGCGTCGATGATCGGGTGATCCGGTGATCGGGAGATCGGGTGAGCAATAACCAGTGCTGGGTGCTGTCGCAGTTTGAACGTAGCGCCGCCATCCTGGCGGCCCTGTGCCGGCTGGAAGCCGGCACCACGCGTAAGGAAAAGGAGGACAGTACCCAGCGCCGACCGAATTTCCTTCTGCTCTCCCGATCTCCCGATCACCGGATCACCCGATCCAGTCCACCGGTCGACCACTAACCACTGGCCACTGGTCTCGCAACTTTTTTCTTGACTCGCGAAAACAGCGAATTTAATATCGGCCCATCGCTAGAAAGGAGGTGATCCATGTCGATTGAAAGTGATAGTAACCTTAGCGAGGGTGCTGAGGCTTAGGCGCAAAGCACGCGCTATTCCGTGGGTCCCTCTCTCTAGCTAAGAGAGGGTGTAGTGGCAAGGCGCTGCTGGGCGCCGTTCCTGTGCAAGATTCGAGATTAGGAAAAAGCCAAACCCATCAGTATCCCGGGCCCCTGGTTGTGCGGTCAGCGTACAACCAGGGGCTTTTGATTTTTGGGGGAGAAATTTGGCGCTGCAGTGGTTTAGGCCACCGCAAAGCTGCGATTCTCGGCGCTCCAGCGCGGCGCGGATTGGATGGCTTCCAGAACTTCCTCCGGCTCGTTCACGACCGTCCACATATCCCGGTGCCGCGTGTCCATGAATCGTTCCGCGATGCAGTGTTCGAGGGCGGCCACGACTCGGTCGTAAAAACCGCGCGTATTCACCAGGATGATGGGCCCGAGATATTGGCCCAGACGCTTGAGGGTCATGGTCTCGAAAAGTTCTTCCAGCGTGCCGCAGCCGCCCGGCAGAGCCACGACGGCGTCCGCGCCTTCGAGCATCCGGTGCTTGCGCTCGCGCATGTCCTCGACAATGCGCATTTCGGTTAATTGCTTGTGTCCCCACTCGAGCTCCACCATGAAGCGCGGTATGATGCCGATTGCCGTGCCGCCGGCGCCCAGCGCCCCTTCCGCGAGGCGCGCCATGGCGCCCGCTCCGCCTCCCCCATAAACCAGCGTCGCCTGATGGCGCGCCAAGTGACGGCCCAGGCGCTCGGCGGCATCAAGATAAGATGGATCGCACTGCTTGCTCGATGCGCAATAGACACACACTTTCCGGTTCGCCATTTCGAAGCTCTCCTGAAGAACAAAATGTCGCTGTCTGGCGATGGACAAATCGCCGCACCCTGACGCCTGCCCGTCTCCTTAGTGGCCCTCTAGGAGCGTGTCGGAAATAACGGTTTCTCGACGAAGAATCAATAACTTACAGACAGCCTTATCACGCTAAGTTATTGATTCTACGTGGAGCCAAATCTATCTCCGACAGGCTCCTAGGGCGGGCATTCTTGGGTTATCCACTTCAGCGCCGCTTACCCATCAAAGCAAATGCCCGCGAAATTACGGCTGTCGCCATATCCGTCAGATGGTATTGGGGCAGGTCCTCGCGCCGCACCCAGCGCGCGTCAACCACGTCGGAAGCAGGGCGCACCCGTCCGCGCTTGCGGCGGCAGAGATAATCGACGATGACGTAATGATATTTCACTCGCTTGCCTTCGCGCATGATCCGGTCAAACACCAGGATGCACTCCAGGGGCTCGACGTCCAAGCCGGTCTCTTCCTTCAACTCGCGTCGCACGCCGGCCGCGAGCTCCTCGCCCAGTTCCACCATACCGCCGGGAATGGACCACTCGCCTTTCAGCGGCTCACTGCCACGGCGAATCAGCAGAGCGCGGTCACGATGAATCACCACCCCACCGACTCCCACCAGAGGATGTTTTGGATACTCACGTGACATGGAGGGTCACCCTTGTCGATCGCGCCATGGGTTCGGCGCTGCTCACGCACACTTCCGAGCTGTGCAGGATGCACGCGTCGGTTGGTTCGTGCGCGTCGAGGCGCACGGACTTCAATTTGAACAGGCTGCGGCTGGCGAAGGCCTTGGCGATTACTGGCTCCAATTGCGGGTCGCGCACGCTGGTGCAGGAAATGATCCCCACGAAGGTGGCGATCTGCGCGGAACCCCCCCCACGCTCGCGAGTGATTTTTACAATCGGGCCTTGACCCGCAGTTGGGCTGGCTGCCATGGTAATCGGCAGCGCCAGCCGGCCACCCTCTCGGAGGCGTTCGAGCCACGCCCGATGCGGATGCGTCACTCCAGCATTGATCAGCATGGCATCGCAAAAGCCGGGATCGAACGCCGCACCGTCGCCGGCATGGACAGTGACGTTGGGATAGCCGGAAAGATTCTCGCGGGCGCGAGCCGCCAACTCCGAATTCACATCAATTCCTATTACCGCGCCGCCCGTCCCGACCACTTCCGCCATAATCGCGGTGTAATAGCCCACGCCGCAGCCCAGGTGATAAACGCGATCGCCGGGCTTCAGGTCGAGCGCCTCGATCCATCGCGCCAGCAAACTCGGTTGGCCATTGTTGATGTCGTGTGCGGTGTCCAGAGCGATCACCACGTTGTGGTACACATCGCGAGGGTCTTCCGTCGCCGTGTGAGTCCTGCTTCCCATGCCAAAAAACGACAGGGCCATCTGATCAGGCGATCCAATTTGCCAGGGAGGCGGGCCAATGTATTTCTCACGTGGCACCCGCGCGAACGCTTCAACAAGGGCGGGGGAATGAAGGTTGGCCGCAACACGGACATCATCCGCGTAGAAACGGCGGTAATCTTCGAGCGTTATCATGGAGTGAGTATCCCACACCGGCACGGGGCGCGGCAATCTCTGCACCGGTGGCACGGGCGTCCGAAGCTGTGAAAAAATGAACAATCTCACGCAAAGACGCCAAGGCGCTAAGACTTGCCAAGACAAGGTACTTTGTTTTCTTTGCGTCCTTTGCGGCTTTGCGCCTTTGCGTGAATTGTTTTTGCTCGTTGAGAGATTTTTTCACACCTTCTCCCGCCCGTGAGCAGTCACGGCCAAGATGGCCGTGCCACCACAAAATGAGTCACTACCGGTCACTGCGCAGGTGGTTATTTTTCTTCATTCTGTTATCATTTTCAGTTCAGATTATGCTGTAGAGAGGGGAGTCCAGCAGTTTATCGAAGGGCTCCGCTTCATAAGGAGAGGCACGATGGAAAAGCAATCGATGACCAACGATCATTCCGAGCCGAACAAGAATGGCTTGATTGTAATCGGGGGGCAGGCGGATTCATCGCCGGGTCCCTGGTGCGATATTTCCAGGAGCGCGGGTTCACGCGAATCCGCGCGATTGATAAAAAGCCCCTGCCGGAGTGGTATCAGCACGTTCCGGGCGTCGAGAGCCTGTGTCTGGATTTGAGTGACCGGGAAAGCTGTATTCGCGCCTGCGAAGGCGCATGGGAAGTTTACAACCTTGCCGCGGACATGGGCGGTATGGGCTTCATCGAGCACTTCCGCATTGAGTGCTTGCGCAGCGTGCTGATCAACACGCATTTGATTGAAGCTGCCAACCGCGCCGGGGCAGAGCGCTACTTCTACTCGTCCTCCGCCTGCGCTTACAACACGGAATTGCAGAAGGACCCGAAAGTTCGTGCCATTGAAAGAGTCGGACGCCTACCCCGCCATGGCCGAACGCGGGTACGGGTGGGAGAAGCTTTTCTCGGAAATGGTCTGCCAGGAGTACTGGGCCGAGCGCGGCATGAAGACCTTCATCGCGCGCTTTCATAATGTGTACGGACCGCACGGCACTTGGGATGGCGGCCGGGAGAAAGCCCCGGCGGCGATGTGCCGCAAGGTGATCGAAGCCCGGGACTCGGGGAGCAACAAAATTGTAATTTGGGGCGACGGCACGGCCACGCGCAGTTTCATGTACATCGACGATTGCGTGAAGGGCATCGACATGATTGCCCATTGCGAGGATTTGATCGCCACGCCTATCAATTTGGGGTCCAGCGAACTGGTTTCCATTAACGAATTGGTGGACATCGTGGAGGGCATCGCCGGCGCCAAGCTGCATCGCGAGTATGACCCGACGGCGCCGCGCGGCGTGGCGGGCCGTAATAGCGATAACACCATGATCCAAAGCATCCTCCATTGGGAGCCGCGCACTCCGTTGCGCGAGGGGATGGCCAAGACCTATGCCTGGATCGCTGAGCAGTGCGCCGACCGGAAAGCCGGCAAGCGGACGGTGAGCTGACAACGGAGAATTGCCGTGGCGAAGAAGTTCAAAGACCTCACCGAGCGGGAAATTCTCGCGCTCGCTATTACTCTCGAGGAAGAGGACTCGCGCATCTATGGTGATTTTGCCGACGGGCTGCGCGAAGCCTATCCCGCGAGCGCCAAGATGTTTGACGAGATGCAGGAGGAAGAATCCGGCCATCGCCGCTCCTTGATCGAAACTTTCCGCCAACGGTTCGGCGAGCATATTCCGCTAAAAGCCGTCCTTGGTCCGTTGTCCGTTGTCAGTTGCTTCAGGCTTTTGGTCTCCGCGTAATACATACTTTCGACAACGGTCCACGCACGATGGGAGGTTTTTCAATGACCTGATGACCCGATGAACAAATGACCCGATCACCCGATCACCGGATCACCCGATTCCGCCAGAGGGAGGAGATTGCCATGCGCCTAAGTTGACTACACTAAATAATGCTCTTAATTGGTAGCGACCGTGGAATTCAGTTCGCCAATGCCTTGGCGCACGTTATCGACCAACTTGTCGAGGGAGTTAAACAGGAAGTTGGAGGCATGGCTGGCCTTGAGCCGTCTCCAGGTGCGCTCGATGTCGTTCAGGTCGGGGCAATACGGAGGCAGCCATTTGATCTCCAAACGGTTGCGGTGGTCCTTCACGAAGGCGTCCACTTTCAGCGTATGATGGAAGCTGCCGTTGTCGGCGATCATGAGGATCTTCTGGTCGGGATAATCATGCAAGAGCGTTTCCAGATATTCGACAAAATGCGCACCGCTTTTCGTCGCCGCCCAGTGGCTGGTGAGGTGTCCGGTTTTCAGGTTCAGGCCTCCATACAAGACGCGCTTCTGATTCTTCCCCGGCGTGCGCACTTCCGGTTGGGGACTGCCCACCACCGACCAGATCGCCACCAGGTAAGGGTAAAGATGAAATTCGGTTTCGTCCTGGCTGATCACGACGGTCCTTTTCCGGCGCCCCAGATGCTTCTTGAGGGCTTCCAACTCAGTTTTGGCGCGGTCATGGGCGGCCTCATCGCGTTTGCCTTCCAGGACATGCTTGGGCCGTCTCCGGGCAATGCCCATGCGGTGCAGCAGCCGTCCCAAGTAGTGCGGTTGCACCGTTACGCCCGTCTGCCGCTGCAAGAACTCCGCCAGCCTCGGCAAGGTCCAGGCGGTGAAAGCATAACCCAATTTCCGGGGCGAGGTCAGAACCGTTTGCCGCAGCCATTGCAAATGCTCCACCTGCAAGCGGCGCGGTCGTCCGCGGCCATCGTGCTCCGGGCCCCGAAGCCCGGCGAGCCCCCGCTGGCGATAGCGCGCCGCCCAACGCCCGACCGTGGCCGGATGCACGCGCAACTGCTCCCCCACCTGCGGGCGCGTCGCCCCTCGGGCCAGGCTCAGAACGGCGCGACAGGCATCACGAAAATCTGCATCAGGAGAGTCGGCCGCGGCTTCCCGCAACTGGCGCTCGTCCGCTTCCGACAGCTTGAGCAAACTCGGTCGGGCCATACAAGGGATGGTATACCCAAACCGAATTACGCGCAATATTTAGTGTAGTCAACTTAGTATTAGGTTCGGATCATGCCGGGTACGAACTAAAACAGGAGCTAATTGATTTTCTGCGCTCGTTGGGCCACGAGGTTTTGGACGTCGGCACCGGTAGCACGGCGGCTGTGGATTACCCGGATTATGCGGAGGCGGTGGCCGGCGCGGTTCTTGACGGCAGGGCCGAACGCGGCGTGCTGATTTGCGGCAGTGGCGTGGGCGCTTGCGTGGCCGCCAACAAGATTCCCGGCATCCGCGCCGCCATTTGCCACGATGGTTATTCCGCCCACCAGGGCGTTGAACACGACGATATGAATGTCCTCGTCTTGGGTTCCCGGGTCATCGGCGGCGAGCTGGCCAAAGACCTCGTGCGCGATTACCTGCGTGCCAACTTTAGCGGTGAGGAGCGCCACGTTCGGCGTTTGGGAAAAGTAAAGGCGATCGAAGCGCGTTATTTGCACTCCGAGCGTTAAGGTTGCGGCCCCCACACGCAGGCGTTTACTTAAGCACGTCGTCGAGTCGACGAATCCGAGTCCCGCGAAGTGGGACGCAAATTTGAATTTACAGCCCTCGCCTCGCAGCTCGAGGCACGCGCTAATTTAGATTTATAACCCTCGCCTCGCAGCTCGAGGCACGCGCTAATTTAGATTTATAACCCTCGCCTCGCAGCTCGAGGCACGCGCTAATTTAGATTTATAACCCTCGCCTCGCAGCTCGAGGCACGCGCTAATTTAGATTTACAACCCTCGCCTCGCAGCTCGAGGCACGCGCTAATTTAGATTTACAACCCTCGCCCCCTTGGGGGAGAGGGTGGCCCGCAACCGGCGTTTTCGTCAGCCGGGGCGGGACGGGTGAGGGGGTCAAAACCGTCGCGCAGGATACGAACCTGACCCAGGGCGTTCAATGCTGTGAAAAAATCTCTGAACGAGCAAAAGCATTTCACGCAAAGGCGCAAAGCAGCAAAGGCGCAAAGAAAACAACGCAATTATTCTTTGCGGCCTTAGCGCCTTGGCGTCTTTGCGTGAGATTGTTTAATTTCTTGCAACTTAATTCATCTTGGTACTAACCCCCTCACCCCCCGCCTTGCGGTCCCCCCTCTCCCCCAAGGGGGCGAGGGAAGAAAACATCTTAGTTTTGGCGCTGTATTCATCAGCGGGTAGCGCCACGCGTGCAAGCGAGTACCTTATGAAACCACGTTTTGTCGTCTTCATCATGTTTCTTGCCCTCGCGGGGCAGCGGGCGATGCCGCAGCAAGAGGCGAAGACCGCGGCGCGGCGCGCGGACCTGCCAGCGGCCACCAGCGTGCGCGTCGGTGTTTTCCCGGAGGAAGTTAGCAGGACGTATACGGTGAGGGACGGCATACCGTCAAACGACGTGCGCTCGATCGCGGTCACGGCTTCCGGTGACGTTTACGCAGCCACGGCGCGCGGGTCTGGCGCGCTTTTCGGCTGGCAAGTGGACCACGTCACTGCGGAAGGTGCCGCCGTCGACCAGGTCGCCGCATCGGGTGATGACGTCTGGTTCATTTCCGCGGGAAAGCTGGTTCACTTGCACGGCGCGTCGTTCTCTCTGCCCCCGGTGAAGGTAAACCAAATGACGGCCGGGGCAAGGCCGTTTTTGGCCACTGACGCCGGTCTATACATTCTGGTTGGAATGAAGTTCGTGCTCGATTCCGGCTTGGCGCGATTGCTGGGAACCGAGAAAGCCGTCCGGCAAGTGGCCGTTGCCGCGGACGGCCGCATCGCCGTTGCGGCTATGGCGGGGCTATTCCTGAAGCGGCCGGGGGCGCCTGGGGTGCTGTTTATCCGCGCAATGCCACGCGAAGTTGGGCTCCCTACGACGTGCGCGGCGTGGCCTTTGACTCCAAGGATCGCCTCTGGTTTTCCAGCGCGCAGGGCGTTGGCTGCCAGGCAAGCGATTGGCATCTCTACACCGGAGCTGACGGCCTGCCTTACAACGATTTCACCACGCTGGCAGCCGGTGAAAACGGCACGGTCTGGTTCGGCACCAGGATGGGAGCCATCCGCTACGACGGCAAGGATTGGGAATATCGCCAGGGGCGGCGCTGGCTGCCCCACGACGATGTGCGCTCCATCGCCGTGAATGGCAATGGCGACGCGTGGTTCGCCACCGCCGCGGGCGTCGGCGTTATCGAGCGCCGTCCCATAACCCTTGCCGAGAAGGCCAAGATTTTTTGAGGAGGAAATCGACAAGCGCCACCGCCGCACGCCGTACGGCTACATCTATGACGTCTAACCTGAAGCACCCCGGCGACACTTCAGCGATTGGGAGCAGCAGGCGAGCGACAACGACGGCCTTTGGACCGCCATGTACGGCGCCGGCGAGTGTTTTGCTTACGCGGCCACCAAAGACCCGCTGGCGAAGCAGCGCGCCAAGGCGGCGTTTGAAGCCCTGCGCTTCCTTCGCGTCGTGACCCAGGGAGGACCGCATCCGGCGCCGCCGGGTTTTGTCGCCCGCGCCATCCTGCCCACCAGCGGCCCTGACCCGAACCGGGACGACAGCCCTGCGCGAGATGAAAAAACGCGCGCCACCGAGGACACTTTGTGGAAGGTCATCACGCCCCGCTGGCCCGTTTCCGCCGACGGCAAGTGGTACTGGAAAACCGACACGAGCTCGGACGAGCTCGATGGGCACTTCTTTTTCTACGCGCTCTACTACGATCTGGTGGCGGACACGGAAGAAGAACGCAACCGCGTGCGCGAGCACGTTGCCGCGGTGGCGGAGCACCTGATCGACCACAACTTCCAGCTTGTCGATCATGACGGCAAGCCGACGCGCTGGGCCATCTTCAACCCGGAGAACCTCAACCACAATTTCGACTGGAGCGAGGAGCGCGGGACCAACTCCCTGAGCATCCTGGCTTACCTCAAGGTGGCCGCGCACATCACCGGCGACCCCAGATTCGCGGCCGCCGCGCGCTGGCTGATCGAGCAGCATGCTTACGCGGCGAATGTTCTGATTCCCAAGGCGGACACCGGTCCCGGCTCCGGCAACCAATCGGATGACGAGATGATTTTCATGAACTACTACAACCTCATCCGCTACGAGACCGACCCTGTCCTGCGGGAGACTTACGCTTTGGCCCTGTACAAGCAGTGGCAGTGGGAGCGGCAGGAGCTGAATCCGTTTTTCGATTTTATTTATGCCGCCAGTTGCAGCGGGCAGACCATCGAAGACGCATTCGGCAAGGAAGACCTTTCCCCCAAGGATAACGGATGGCTGGAGGAATCGGTGGACACGCTCCAGCGCTTCCCGCTTGACCGTCTCGACTGGCGCTTGATCAACAGCCATCGCCAGGACATCATCCGCCTGCCCGATTACATCGATCTGGGGCGCGATATCGGCGCCGCCGGCTACCGGGTTAACGGCAAAGTCCTGCCCATTGATGAACGTTGGGTGGGCACGTGGAACCACGATCCCTGGGAGCTCGATGAGGGCGGTAACGGCACGACGCTCGCTGATGGCGCGGCCTTTCTGCTCCCCTATTACATGGGCCTGTATCACCAGTACATCCGGGAGTGATCCTTTATTCCATCTCAAATGCCAGGTACTGCAATTGGCCGTCGCGTTCGATTTGCAGCACCACCGGGTCGCCGGGTTTGAGCTGTTTGATGCCCGCGCTCAGCGTTTCCAGGCTGATGATGGTGACGCCGTTCAACTCGTGGATGACATCTCCGGTCTCGAGACCGGAATCGACGCTCGCGCCAAAGGCGGTGCGGGCCGCCACGATCACTCCCGAGGCCATGCGCAAGTCCGGAACCATCGCGGAAATCCGGCGGTCGATCTGCACGCCGAGGATTCCCAGTTGGGGAACCAGGTCCTTCACCGGGTCAAGCGAGTCCGCCAGGCGATCCATGTCGCCCCGCTGTCTCGACCACGGGAACCTCCAGGGAGATCTTTTCCCGAGGCGCGCAGGACCTCCAATTGGAGGGGCGCCGGATCCTCTCGCCACTGGAACGCGGCGGCAAACTGCGGCACGTTGATCACCGGCCTCTTATCCAGGGTCAGGATGATGTCCTGGACTTTCAGCCCCGCCGCTTCGGCGGGACCTCCGGGCGCAACGTCGGAGACGATCACGCCATAGTCCTGCGGCAGCCCCAGCCCCGCCGCCAGAGTCGGGGTGATCGTTTGTACGGACGCGCCGATTTCCTCGCGGTGGACGTGTCCCTGTTTGCGCAGTTGCTGGTAAATGCGCCGCACCACCCCGCTGGGAATGGCAAAGCCGATGCCTTCATTTCCACCGCCTTCGCGTCAGGATATAAGAGTTGATCCCCACCACCCTGCCCTCAATATCCACCAGCGGCCCGCCGCTGTTCCCGGGGTTGATGGGCGCGTCCGTCTGGATGTACACCATGGGGCGATCGGGGTCAGGCTGGCGCGCAACGGAGCTCACCACACCCATGGTTACGGAATTGCCCAAGCCCTCCGGGCTTCCGAAGGCAAATACCATTTGGCCCTGGTGCACGTCCTGGTATCTGCCGAAGGGAAGCGACGGCAGGCCGCTGGCTTCGATTTTGAGCAAGGCCAAATCCGTTTCGGCGTGCACGCCCAGAACGCGCGCGTCCATGGTGGTGGTCCTGGAGCGCATAGTGGCGTGGGGCGAATTGCTGTTCTCCGATGAAAACAGCACCACCCGGACCCTCACTGCTCCTTCCACCACATGCGCGTTGGTGATGATGTACCCCTCCGGGTCCACGATCACGCCGGAGCCCAGGGTCCGCTGGCGGCCGATCAGCGCCGTGTCCGTGTGCCCGTGCTGTTCCACTGCCCCGTATCCCGTCACCAGAACCTGCACGACGGCAGGAGAAACCTGCTGCACCAGGGACTCCACGGAATTGTCGAGTTGATGGAGAAAATCCTTGCCGGGCGCCGGCTGCGCGCTCGAGCGAGAGCGCCATGGCCCCCAGCAAGACGACCCCTACCCTCCTGGCAAAAGAACTCAAATGACTCCCTGGAGCCACGAACATAATTCCTCCTTGCGACCCTCATCGGTCCAATACGTTGGAGCCGAAACAGGCCGAGTCCGCACCTGAGCCCGTTTGTCTGCCGATGGATCGCCTTCCTTTATTAAGATGCAGGAATGACCTCTCTCCGCTCGCTCTTTCGCGGCGACGAATGGCACCAGCGCTAACGCCAAAGCGGCAGCTTACCCTGCCCCCCATCCTGGCTCTAACGCCGTAATTTCTCCAGGGCGGAAAGGATTTCAGGATTGTTGGGATCAGCCGCCAGCGCCGCTTGCAACTCCTCCACGGCTTGGGCGTTTCGGCCGGTGGCAGCGTAAATCAGCCCCAGATTGAAGTGGGCGTGGCTGTCCGTGCTGTTCATCGCGAGCGCCGCCTTAAAAGCCTTCTCCGCCCGGTCCCGATCTCCCCACTGCGCATAGATGTAACCCAAATGGTCGTAGGCGGCGAGGTTGGGCTCGCATTGCAGGGATTGGCGGAACTGCTGCTCCGCCTCGCCCAGCCGTTTGGAATCAAAATAGAGTTTGCCCAGCAGGTTGTGGGCGTTGAAATTCAGGGGAGACAGGAGCACGGCAGCGCGGAGTTGCTTCCTCGGCGCGATCCAGCTTGCCCATTTCGGCGTAGGCCGCCCCCAGGTTCAAATGCGCATCGGCGTTGTTGGGATTCAACGAGAGGCTGCGCTCCAGAAGCGGCATGGCCAGGTCAAAGCGCCGCTTTTGAGCATAAAGCGCTCCCAGCAAATCGAGGGTTTGGCTGTTGTTCGGTTCCAGGCGCAGGGTTTCCTGCCATTCGCGTTCAGCCTTGTTCGGAATCTCCTCGAATCCAGTACGCCAGTCCTAACGCGTCGTGCAAACGGTAGTCATCGGGCTCGGCCGCCGAGGCTTGAGTGAATAACGTGATGTCGTCCTGCCAGTCCAGCACGCGCGTGCTGATGCGGAGGGCGCAAAGCGCCGCCACGACGCAGGCGGCGACCAGCGGGGTTGTTCGCCAGACGTCGCGGCGGCTCGATGCCGCTTGCCACAGAGCCGCGCACGCCCAACCCGCCACGAGGCAGAATCCCACGGAGGGCAGATAGAGGTAGCGCTCCGCAAACACGTAGAGCGCTCATCCACCGGGCATTCAGAACGGGAACGAGCGTGAAGAACAGCCACAGAATTCCAAAGGAAGCCGGCCGCGCGCGCTTCCAGAGGACGCCAAAAATCCCCGCAAAAAGGCTCAGCGCCATCGCCCCCCGGAGAACGTGGGCATCAAACACGCTGGTGCTGGGATGGAAGGCGTGGAACGCTGAAAGGTGCACCGGGCAGGAAAAGTTTTGCCAGGTATTGGCCAACCAAGGCCAGGGCGGAAAGCAGCACTTCCCGCGGCTGAGCAGGTGCATCCCCGTGGTGTGCGCGAACGCCCCCAAAACCCGCACCCGCAGTAGGAAATAGCCCAAGCACACCAGCCACAGCGGCCCATAACGGAGGAGTTTTTGCGCGAGCGTGGTATCCCGCCGGTCTCCACGGTAGAAATGCTCATAGACCGTGGCGAGCAAAGGAAGCGTCAACGCCTGCTCCTTGGAGAAGATGGCCAGAAGCGAAACTCGCCGTCATGGCGGCTTGCAGCCCAATCCGTCTCCCGCCGCCTGCCCCGTCCGCAACCCGCAAGAAGAACCAGAAGGTGAGCAGATAGAAGAAGGTCACCTCGAGGTCGGTCACGGCGGAAATCCACGCCACCGGCTTCCACGTGAACGGATGGAGCGCGAACAGGCCCGCCGCGCCCAACGCCGCGCCACGTTGCGCGGAAGAGCCGCTCGGCAAACAGAAATAGAATCGTAACCACCGCCGCGTGCAGGAGCAAGCTGGCCAAATGAAAGCCGTAGGCCGAGCGGACCGAAGACTTGATAGCAGAGAAGAAATCCGAGGTCATGATCGGCCGGTAATAGTTGGTCAGATTCCGTGAGCCGTCCTTGAACGACCAAACCGTGGTCGCGAGCGCTTCCCGCAAGTGCCCGAAACTGTGCACGTAGGGATTGTCGATGATTTGTGCCTTGTCGTCATAAGCGTAGGCGAAATCATTGCGGAGGATGCCGATGTAGGGCAACGTCGCCAGCAGCAGGAGAACACCCAGCGGCCACGCCCCGGCAAGAAAGGGCTCGGCACGCCGGGGAATGCCATTTCCCGCTTCAACGCGCGGCCCGACTTCCGATCCATCCCTGTGATCGTTCATCGCGACACCAAGACGCCAAGAATTGGGTAATCACTTTCCGCCATTCCAGCCGTTCGTCGTGTGATGGTCGGCGCACCATACAATCTACTAAGTACTGTGAGTAAATCTACTCAAGTTCCAGGCTCCAGCAAAGGAGAATCTCCGACTTCATGATTTGTAGTAGAATCCCGGCTTGGAATACACCTTGGGGCTGCTTTTAGAAAAGGGTGCTGCCATGAAAAAACTGTTCTTCCTGATTTCTCTATTGAGCCTGGGAACAAGCTTGGGATTTGCCCAGGCGGCGAAGACTCGCTTCGCCATCGTCGGCCTTGACCACGATCACGTGTGGGGCCGGATGGAAACCCTCTTGAAAACCCCGGATGCGGAGTTGGTGGCCATTTCTGACACGCACCCGGAACTGATTGATAAGGCCAAAGCCTCGCGTCCCCGCCAGCGTCAAATTCTTCAGCGATTACATCGAGATGCTCGACCAGATGAAACCTGAGGCCGTCATTGTTACCACCGCCAACAATCTGCATCTCCCCATCCTGCGCGCCTGCGCCCAGCGGCACATCCATTACTTCACCGAGAAGCCAATGGCCGCGAGCGGCGCCGACGCGCGCGAAATGGCGCGCGTGGCGAAGGAGGCCGGCATCAAGCTGATGGTGAATTATCTGGAATTTCTGGTCGCCCTCGACGCAGGAAGCCGCCGCGCGCCTGAAGGCCGGCGAACTCGGCCCCATTCAGAAGATCATCGTCGAGTTCGGTCACGAGGGCCCCAAGGAGATCGGCGCTTCAAAGGAATTCAACGCCTGGCTCTACGATCCCAAAAAGAATGGCGCCGGCGCACTGATGGATTTTGCTTGCTACGGCGCCAACTGGGCGATGTGGATGAAGGGACGCCCGCAGCGCGTCTTCGCCTATTCGCTCAAGCTCAAAACCGCCCAGCAAAACGAAGTCGAGGATGACGCGGTGGTCTTGCTCGAGTACCCCGATGCCACCGCCATCCTGATGCCTTCCTGGGATTGGCCCTACGGCAAGGGCCAGGCCGAGTTCTTCGGTCCCCAGGGAAGCTTTCTGGTGATGGGCGACGGCTTGCTTTACCAACCTGCCAAGAAAGACGCCAACGTTGAGAATCCGAGCGGGACGCCCGTTGCCCTACATCCGCTGCCACCCGAGAAAATGGATGGAATCGCCTATTTCCTCGATTGCATCCGCAACAACAAACCGATTGAAGACCCGGTGTCGGCAGAATTGAATGTGGGAGTGAACGAAATCATCGACGCCGCGATAGAATCCATTCGCACCGGAAGAGCGGTGAGCTTGCAGCCGTAGCGCAGGTCCCGCACTCCGGCCCTGCGGCTTTTCCAGCCAACACGGGTAGCGTATCTATAAGGTTGCCGGCTCCGTCAAGCAGAGAAGCGTCTTCCGGACTGCCGAACAAACCCAGCCCCTGCGCAAAGACCCTGGAGGATGAGCTTACGGACGGAGTTTCGTCACCCTTGGGCAAGTTGGCAATTGCCCGCGCGATGAATTCGTCAACCGAGGTGACCTTGCCGGCGCGAATGGCGTCGCGGACCGCCTGCTCCTGGTCCGGACTGAGGGTGATGGTCATAGGATTATCCTCCCTCGTCATCATGGGTCTACTTTACTGCAAGTAAGACGGGGGCGCAAACAGCCTGCCCGCGTCCGGAGCGGCTTTCGCAGGGCCATCCAACGCGGGTGCTCTGACCGGTGGCGTGGTGGCACCGGCACTCCTGCCTGTGTCTGGAGTTTCTACATTTCCTGTTTAGCACCACCCCGGCGCCATGGCGCCACCCCTCCTCATCTGAGGAGGGGAGCTTTTACGAACTCCCCCCCTAAACTAGGAGGGGTGGCGCGCGAGCACCGGGGTGGTTACAGCAGTCTGGCCGCTGAGTTAGTTGGCGCTGAACAAATGTAGAAACTCAAGGCACAGGCAAGAGTGCCTGTGCCACACCACAGGCCGCCCATGATAGGCCTTGCACCCGCCTCCCCAAGGCGGTCATTTCCGGATGTAGCGCCGCGGAGGAGGGCTGAGTTCGCCCATCTCCGTGCTTTAGGGTGTCATCGTAACCACATGGATTGCTTCTGCTGCGTCTATCAATTTCTTGTCGTTCGTCGCCAGCGGGAGGCGGGAGGCAATCGCGGCCTGGAGATAGCAGCAATCGTATACGGACAGATTATGTTTAACGGCCAGCCCCAGAAGCTGCGGAATGTCGCCGATCGACACGTGACGGATGGGCAGAAGCTGCAATTCGGCCCAGATGTCGAGGGCGCGCGCTAAGGGCACCTTGGCCCTGGTGACGGCCTTGCCGAGCGCGTTGGCTACTTCCACTTGCCACACCCACGGCACTATGGCGTTGTCTTCCCGCGCTTCCAGTCGCTTCAGAGTGGCGTCCGTGTTTGCGGTGGCGCGGTCAGGGAAGCACCAGGCGAGCGTGTAGGACGCGTCCAGTATAAAGCCGCTCACTCGCGCCCTTCTTCAATCAGTTCGCGGATGGAGATGTCGCCCAGGCTTAGCCCTTCGCGTAACTCCCACAGGCGGGATTTGCGGGGTTGGCCGTTTCCCTCCGGCAGGTCTTCCGCGAGCCTGTCCAGCGCGGCGCTGATAACTTCGTCGGGATACCGGTACGCGCCGGATTGGATGGCCTGCTCAATCAAGCGCTGATGTTCCGGTTTTAGTTCTATGGTCACAGCCGTGTTCTCCGATTTTGATTCTACAACATAAAACGGTCGATGTCCTGCTGTTCGCCCAGTTCGAGATATGAAACGGCTGCGCAGCGGCTTGCCACGGCCAGCGCACTTCCGGGTTCTTCCCTTCGGCGCCACCTAAGATCGCTTGGCACGGGGCGCGAGACTGGCGCTGAGAATCGGCGACGTTGCCAGGTGGCGGCGAAGCGGGGGCTGGCGCAGAGCGAGCCCACGTCTGCGATTCACATCTCTGACCCTGCCGATTCGACCATCCTGACTATGGGCCGCCTTGCTTGATCCGCAATATATCGCCGGGCTACGCTCGCCCTGCGCCAGCCCGCGGCGAGGAGCTCGGCGGCGTGGACTTGCGCATCCGCCGCCGTGGCAGCGGCTTGGGGTGGCTTTGCTTCCGCCCACGGCAGAAGCATCACCAAGCCGCAAACCAGGGCCAGGGTGAACGGGATTTTTCGTGGGGCGCCTTCTGGCATCTTGCTTCCTTTCGTTAATCGTGATCGTCACTCCGGTACATCGTAGCAACTTTTGGTGGACTCTTGCAGCCCCTTGGCCGGGATGGGTGAATTCCGGGAGTGCGGCAGCTTGCTGCCGCTTTGTCTTCGAGCCAGCCTGCTGGCGGGGAGTTTTGGTTGCGGTTAAAATTCCCCCGCAAGCTCGCGGAGAGGAAAGCGGCGGCAAGCTGCCGCACTCCCAAGCTTCGCGCGCCCAAATCAATCGCGGCAATATATCCCCGCCGGACTCGGCAGGCTATGGGAGAACCACCCGGGGGAGCGGGTCAGGTTGGCCAATTTCCGTACTGGGATTTTTCATTCCTAATCCGGCGAGGCGCCCGACTCTGCACAGTTTCCGCATGACCGTCGCTCGGCCAGAACTCCGGATTGCGCCGGCGGAATCATCTGCAAACACCAGGCGACAAGGCGGGAGTTATTTCCTGGAACCCCGTTTCCCGAGGGGTTGGATGATTGCTGATGGGAAGGGCGTTTTTCGTTGTGCGCCGGGATAAACCGGCATGTTGTTGGGAATGCAAGAGTCCTACAAGAAAGGAGAAAGCGACTCCATCTTGGCCCCGAGTCTTACGGACGGCGTCGCGAGGCGTCGGCCGAAGCGTAGACAGGGGTATCGGTGGGCCGGGCTATTGAGCTTCGAAAAACGCGGATCAGGGTGCTGACCTCGTAATGATAGAGGGAAGGCAACACGGCGGACTGCGCTAGACGCGAGTGGTCAGCCGGCCCTGCGTAGTCGAAGAACCTGCGCACGCTGAGAAACAACATGCACGAGAACCGGGAGACCTCTGGGGTGCCTCGATCTAGTGGAGATCGAGGCCGGTCCGAGAAGGTGCAAAGCCGAACGTCGGACATGCACACTCTGGAGGGGTCGGACCGCGCCGTATTACCGATGAATCAGCCGAACAAAGAAGGGCAACCTTCGGCGGAGGTTGAGGAGGAAAGGGTGCGGACCAAGGAGAACATCGCTGAGTCCAACACGAGCCCGACACAGAGCGGGGAACGAGTGTCCCAGGGATTGCGCGGTGTGCGAAAAGCAGCCAAGGAAAGGAAGCAAGAACGGTTCACCGCTCTGCTCCATCATCTGACAGTTGGTCTGCTTCGGGACAGCTTCTTCGCATTGAAGCGGCAAGCTGCGCCGGGAGTCGATGGCGTCACATGGCAGGAGTATGAGACCGGCCTGGAGGATCGGCTCATGGATCTTCACAGCCGGGTTCACCGTGGAGCGTATCAGGCACAGCCCTCACGGAGAGTCTACATACCGAAGGCCGACGGGCGGCAACGTCCGTTGGGCATTGCGGCGCTGGAGGACAAGATTGTTCAACAGGCCGTAGTGACCATCCTCAACCAGATTTACGAGGTGGACTTTCGGGGCTTTTCCTACGGGTTCAGGCCAGGTCGCAGCCCGCATCAAGCGCTGGATGCGCTGACCGTGGGTATACAACGGAAGCGAGTGAACTGGGTGCTCGATGCGGACATTCGAGGGTTCTTTGACAATATGAACCACGAATGGACGATGAAGTTTGTTGAGCACCGCGTGGCCGATCGTCGGGTACTACGCCTGATCCAGAAATGGCTGAAGGCGGGAGTTTCCGAGGACGGTCAGTGGTCGGAGACCAAGATGGGTACGCCGCAGGGAGCAGTTGCTTCACCACTGCTCGCCAACGTATACCTGCACTATGTGTTCGATCTCTGGGTGGAGGCTTGGCGCAAGAGAACAGCCAAGGGCGATGTCATTGTCGTCCGCTACGCTGACGATCTTGTGGTGGGCTTCGAAAACCGAGCGGAAGCCGAACGTTTTCTTGAGGAGTTTCGGGAACGTCTGGCAAAGTTCGGTCTGGAATTACATGCGGACAAAACGCGGCTGATTGAGTTCGGGCGGTTCGCTGCTCAGTACCGGAAGACACGTGGAGAGGGAAAACCCGAAACCTTCACGTTCCTGGGCTTCACGCATTACTGCGGGAAGCGCCGGAGCAATGGGGCCTTCATCGTCTGGCGGGAAACGGCCAAGAAGCGGCTGGTGGCAAAGCTGCATGCAGTCCAGGCAGAACTGCGCCGCCAAATGCACGCGCCCACCTCGGTAGTCGGTGAGTGGCTAAGGAGGGTAACCTTGGGTTACTACCAATACCATGCGGTTCCGGGGAACCTCAATCGGTTACGCTTGTTTCGGCATCGGCTCCGGCTACTATGGCGGCGAGTCTTAGTGCGTCGTAGTCAGAAGAGGCGGATGCCCTGGGAGCGGCTCAATCCGCTTCTGGATCGCTGGATTCCCGTCCCACGTGTTCTGCATCCTTATCCCACAGAACGCTTCCTCGCTAGGCATCCTAGGTAGGAGCCGTATGCGCTAGCAGCGCACGTACGGATCTGTGCGGGGGGCGATCAGCAATGGTCGTCCCTACCGCAACCCGGATCCGGCATAAGTCGGGGGTTGGGCTATACGAGTGTGTTCGATCTCCGGTCTGGGCCGTGCGTCAGCGGTCACTCTGCGGCGTGCAACTTCCAGATTGGCCGTGATCCGCTCGATGACGCAAGTGAGATGTCGGAATCAGGTAAGCCGACATACGGCCAGGTGGTCGGTGACAGCCACGATCAACGGTTTCTTGACCGCAGAATTCTTCCACGACGAGCCGAAAAGCCGCGGACATTGGAAAGCATGACCGCGCTACAAACTCCCATCGCCGTTCGGCGAAATCGCATTAAGGCTCCAAACGTGGATTGGCATCAACGGAAGGACATACAGTCAGCAAACCGCCGACTGCGGCTACCCGCTCGCAAAGAGAATCCGTAGCGCGGGCATGGTTCTCAACGTTCGCGGCTTTGGGATTGGGCGCCGCAACACGGACGCGGCTCGAATCGCCCCATGCTACGCCCGCAGATGGGGCGTGAAACGGGAACGAGAACCGTGGACATTGAAAAGCACGACCGGGCTACTTGCTTGCTTGTTATTGTCATGGCTGGGCGAACCGCTGACCTCAACAATAGGCGTTACCCTCCTTGAGGCGCAGCACCGCCCGGCGGCCATCCCGTCCTCCGCTCAATACGTGCGCGCCACTTCAGTCAGGGTCAGGGCTGCACCGCCTGCAACTGCGTCCAGGTCCCGGTGAGGTCGGCATTCGGATTGAAGTTAGGATCATCGCTCATCACGTACTGATTGGCGCCATTCAGCCAGGCGTGGTTGTACTGGTTACTCAGCTCAAACTCGCGTCCCGTTGAGGGATCGCGATAGGTTCGCACATCCCGAAGGTTCTGCTCGTTGGCATGGAAGCCAATATCCGAAACCCGCTGGGCATTGGCGCTCATGTGCAAGTACGTTTGGGTGGCGAAATTGTCGAGGTCAGCCTGGATCTGGTCCATTTTGGCCTCTTTCTGGGCTTGTATTTGGTAGTAATTGGCAATCCATTTATTCGTATAGGCGGCATAGCGGGGCGTGGGTTGAATGGAACTCATCACCACCTTGAACAGTTTTTCGTTGCCATCCAGCTTGCCCTTGGGTGCCCCGAGCGCCACCTGGCCGACGGCGTGGATATCGTAAAGAAATCCCCGGCCCACGCGATAGGTCTGGGTCACGAGCGCCAGAGAGTACCAGAGTTCCATCGGCTGGTTGTCCTTTTGATACGAGAGCCTTACGCGGATGGCGTCGACGCGGGCGCCGCCGTTGCCGGAGTCAGCGGACGGCAATCCATTGCGCTGCCGCACGAGTTGCTCGAGCGCGGGGTAGGGCTCGACCGATTCCACCGTCATCGCGGGCTGCAGGTCGTTCAGCACCCTCTGGCGGAAATATTGCTCGGCGTTCAAGGGCTTGGCCACGGCGCAGAGATCGTTGGCCTTGCCCCCCGTGTGCGTGCGCCGGTTGGGATCGGTGAGGTTGTGCAACTCTTGCGGGTCGTCGGAGTATTGCCAGGCGAAGTTGGGAATGCCTGCAAATTTGGTCACGCCGTCCGGGCTTTTGGCCTCCCAGAAGACGGAAAAAGCTTCGCTGAAACAGCCTGTTTTGCCGCCATACATATGAACCGCGCCCTTGAAGTCCCAGGTGCTGGGAATCAACATCTCGATCGCCGGCCAGGGCGCCTCGCCAGGGTGGTCATCGGTTGTGATCATGATCTGCGCCTTCTTCAGGAGCAGGTAAGAACCTGAACCAGCGCTGGCGGCGGCTCCGTGTCTGGCAGCGGATGACGTGGGCGCTTGAGCGGCGGGCTTGGACGGTGCCGGCGCCGGCGCGGTGGGTTCTGGCGCGGTGGGCTCGGACACGGGGGCCGCTGCTGGAGCGACAGCGCCGGAACCAGCGCCCCTCCCGGAGCCTCCCATGGCTTTGACGAGGGCCTGCTTGCAGCCATCCGAGAGTTCCGCTTGATGCTGTTTGATGCAGGCGACGATTCGTCCTCCGCCTGGCGGTACACCGGCGCACAGCCTCTGCACGTCACCGGCGCACGCGGCCTGCGCGTCGGCCAGGGCCTGCTGGCGATCCGGCCTGCGCATACAACGACTGCGGTCGAAGCGCGCCGCCGACCATTACTGCCAGCACCACGGCGACAGCGCATCGGATGAACAACTCTGTTGATCTCGACATCAGGGTCTCCTGTAATAATCGGGTATCGAAGCGCAGGTCTCGCCACGGATCGCGTGCTCACGGCGCATCAGACCACAGCGTAAAGTCGTCTCGCCGCATCGCTGCCCGATACCTCACACGATATGCAGTTCCGTTCAGTCAGTAGGCTGAGCCGGAATTGGTTTCGTAGCCCCGCTCCTGTTTTCATTGTACCGCAGTGCGTTACACCGCGTCACCTGATGGCTGGGTTCGGCGCTGGGGTCATTTACTGTAGCGCCGGCCTGCCGGTCGGCACATGCTGACCTAAAGGTCAGCCGGCGGCCACAGACCGCTGCTACAACAACCAAATGACACCGCTACTCTTGGTTCCGGCCAGTACGCCGGATAACAGTCCACCTTGCCGAGAAACACCCATGGCGTGGAGGTGGTGCCGTTATCTCCGACGGTGTCGCCGGCGACAGGAACACTGGGCGCGCTCAGGAAGCCGTCGGCCTCCTAACTTCCGGGACGACGGTCTTGTTGAAGGCCAGTCTAGGCTCAGAGCAGTACCACGAAATAAAATTGTCGATTGCAAACCGGTATGAACGCTGAGAGTCGGGTGAACGGAGAGTACTCAGGACAGCGATTTTGGAGTGGTCCAAATCGGGAAGTCGGAGGATTCGTTTGGGGCGGGCGGACTTTTTCTTTGGGTCCTTTTTTATCATGGCCAGCGGTCTCCTTACCCGCTGAACCATGATGGGCCGGATGGATCAGTAAGTGACGAGTAGCGCGTTTATCGTTCCAAATCCAGCGGGATACACTACCATTGCCCACCGAGTAGGCGAGCCGCAGACGGGAGCAAATTTCGGCGGCGAGGTAGGCCGGGGTGGGAAAAGTGTCGGAGGAAAGGGTCGAAGGAGGGGCTTGGGTTTCTCGGGAGGAAAAAACTGGCCGTTCTGTGGGCTGGGGAGGCATCTGGCACTGCAAACCCGACGGACCATTGCGCTCGGCGGTGGTCAGGTGTACTTTAGCAGTGGGGCAGAAAGTCCATAATGGAAATTCCGGTTGCATCCCGTCGGGGTTCGAAGTATGCCTCCGTGTGCAGACAGGGCAAAATAGAAAGCCAGACGCAGATTTTCACCAGGAGCCTTCCCTATGGCCTTATTTTTGGCGTCTCAACCATCGTCAGACCCTGGTTTCCTTTATATTGCGCCGGGGTGATTGGTTTCTGTGGCGTGTCGTTGATTATTTCCGGAATCAAGTTTTACCGCAAATCTCAGACCCTCAAGCGCACCCCCATCGTTCCGGTGAACCGCGCAAGTGCCGGGCTGGTCCACGTGCGCGGTAAGGCTAGCGGAGAAGATCGATTGACCAGCTTTTTCACCAAAGTGCCGTGCTATTACTTTGAGGCCAAGGTGATGAAACACTCTACTTTCTCCTCTGGTGGACCAGAGTGGAGAGAAATCGCGAAGGAAACCGAAAACCGGCCGTTCTACGTGGATGACGGAACCGGCCGAGTGCTGGTGAATCACCAAGGTGCGGAGTACGAACTGGCGGAGTCTTTTCGCACCCAGTTGGACAAACCGAAGTCGCGCTACGTTGATCCCTCGCTCGGAGTCGCGGGACCGACAGACCACGAACTGCAAGCTCTGGTGGAGGCGCGATGGGGTAAAGGGAAATATCAATTCTCGGAGATTTGCCTGCCCGCTGAACGCGAATGCAGCGTTCTCGGCCTGTATGCGCAGAACCCGGCCCCGAAAGATGCGGCCGACCGGAACATCATCATGCAAGGGCAGAAGGAGGATCCTTTCCTGGTCAGCTCAAAATCCGAAGAGCAAGAGGAAAAAGCTCTGCGCAAGAAGGCGTGGGGATTGATGGCCACCGGCCTGACCGCCATAGGGCTTGCCGTCCTTTGCGGACTGATGGCCGCGGGATTCTTTTTCCCTGTCTAGTCACGTGTGGGTAGCGCTGACCCTGTGGCGCATTCCGCCGTCTTTGCTGTCTGCGGCTTCGCCAAGCGCCGGCGCGAAGGGGCCGAAGCCGCACCCGGCCAAAGCCGGAGCTCGGCCTTCCGGGCATCGATGATTGTGGCGGTGGTCTGCGGCAGTGGAATGCCATGACGCCCGAGGAGAAGGAAGGGATCCGCCCTTAATAAGCATAGCGACAATGTGGAGGTCATCATGCGATTCCGGCGGGTCACAACTGCGTTCATCCTCGCGCTTGTCTGTTGTTGCGGGCTGTCAGCGCGGCCACAGGAAAAGCCGCTGACGCAGGAGCAGGTCATCAATCTGGTGAAGCACCAGTTCGGCGACGCGAGGGGTGCCCGATCCATCGAGCGGCGGGGCATCGATTTCGATCCCACGCCGGATTTCATCGAGAGTCTGAAAGATGCGGGCGCAAACGATGTCTTTACCGCCGCCTTGCAGAACGCCAGGCATCCGAGCCACGCGGCAAGCAAAACTCTAACCCGGGTGCAGGTGCTGGCCTTGCTGGGTGGGCAGGTGCCGAGCCATCGCGTGGCGATGCTGGTGGCGGAGCGGGGAATCGACTTCACTCCCGATGAGGGCTTTCTCAATGAGGTCAGCCGCGGTGGAGGCGATCAGGAACTGCTCAGCGCACTGAGGGCGGCGCGAGTTTCCAAGCCGGTGTCCGTCGACCCGGCGGTGGCCGGCGAAGGAGGCGGAAGTCCGGCAGCACGTTGCGCGGTACGTTGAGTTTCAGCAAAAGAACCAGTTTACCGATGCGGAGCGGGAAATCCGCGCTGCCTTGCAACTGTCGCCGCGTGATCCCGCCCTGCTCGAGGACCTTGCGGTTGTGCTTCAGTACGAAGATAAATGGACTGAAAGCATCGACCCCCTGCACGAGGCGCTGCGCTATGATCCGAACTATGGGCCCGCCCATGCAAGCCTGGGTTCGGCGTTGGGAATGCAGCAGGATTTGGATGGGGCCATCGCCCAGTTTCACGAGGCCATTCGAATTGATCCCAACGACGATGGCGCGCACTACAATCTGGGCGTCGCCTTGATGATGAAGCACGATGCCAATGGGGCGATTGCGGAGTACCGTGAAGCCATCCGTATCAATCCCAAAAATGCTCCCGCCCATTTTGGATTGGGCAAGAGGCTCCGATTCGATAAGAGGGATTTGCCAGGCGCGCTGGAACAGTTCAGACTCGCTTACTCGCTTGCTCCCACGAATGAAACCTACAAGTCCAACTATGAGGCCCTATTGGCGGAGATGAATCGCTAGCTTGGCTGAAATTGCGGCAGGATTCGGTCCGATTGAACCGGAAATTGCGGCGGTTCCGGGCAACTTGAATCCATATTTCCCATTGAATGAATGCCTTCTGAATAATTCCACGGCCGGGGATTCGGAATGAAAAGTCGCCTTCCTGTCCTAGACGCCACTTGGGCGTAAGACGGCCTAACCCAAGTTCGTCACGAGAGCATCGAAAAATTAGCTAAGTAGAGTGGAATCAGTTCAGGCTGTTGCCAAGTCTACACTACATTGGCGATCAAAGCTGAGGCGGTCCGGCACCGTGATCCCGAGTTGGTCAAGGAGTTCTTTCTGTTTGGCGTCGGGCGTGGTGACGCGGCGCAGCCGGATTTCCCGCCCGTCGGTCGTGGGCAGCACAATGTCGGCACTGACCAGGGTAGCGAGCAACGCCAGCGCCTTGCTCGGCGAGAGGGTCGAGCCTTTCCTTCGCAACAAGTGTTTCAGCGTGACCCAGAGGGCATAGCCGAGAAACGCCACCAGGATGTGGGCTTTGGCCCGCCGCTCCAGTTGGTGGAAGATGGGCCGGATCGACAGCGGACTCTTCAACACCCGAAACGCCGCTTCCGCTTCCGTGAGCTGAATGTAACTTTTCCACAGTGCTTCCGGCTTTTCCGGCGGCAGATTACTCCGCAACAGGTAGGCGCCCTCGCGGGCCTGTTGCCAACTCTGCCGGTCCTGGCGGGCTTGCCATTGCAGCGTCACGGCACCATCCTTTTCGGTGACCTGCACGTCGTACAGATCGGCGACTTGCGGGTGGCGGGCCTGAATTTTCCCCAGGCCGCGCTCGATTTTATGGCGGTCTTTCAACTGTCCCGCCCCCACCCGTTTCTCCAGCGCCGCGAGCGCCTTTTCCATCCGCGTGGAAAAGCGGCTGCGCATTGCCTGTTCTTTCGCCCGCCGCGCCTGCGAGCGGCAGAGGATGTAGATCTCCTCTCCCTGCGGCGTCGGCACCAGCTTCACTTCCACATCGGGCCGCACCTGCTCCCAACCCCCGGCCAACAACTCCTGCTCAAACTGCTTCAGCTTCGCCCGCGGCGTGCCCACCAGATACTGACCGCCCCGCCGCCGCAACGCCTCCAGATTTTCTTCACTCACGATGCCGCGGTCAAAAACCCACACCCGTCGCGCCTTCCCATACTTGCGCTCCACCATGCGCAGCACCGCTTCCACCGTCGTCACGTCGCTGCGGTTGCCATCGAAGGTTTCGTAGCTGAGCGGGAAACCCTCGGCGTTGACAATCAGCGCCATCACCACCTGCTTGCAGTCGGGCCGATGGTTGCGCGAGTAGCCGCGCTGCATCATGGGATCTTTCGCCGCCGCCCCCTCCACGTAGCTGCTGGTCAAATCGTAAAGCAGCACGTCGAACTCCACCGCGAACAACTCCCCGTAGCGACGCGCCAGATGACGCTCCAGTTGCGTCTTGTGCGGCAGCAGGCGGTCCAGACACCGATACAAACGCGTGTCGTTGATCTTGCCAGCCTCGATCCCCAGCACGTCGTCCAGCGCCGTGGCCGGATACCAGCGCTCTTCGATTGCCAACTCGCTGCCCGGTGCACACAGCCGGTTGATCGCCAACAACGCCGCGATCCGCGACCAAGGTACGGCGGCGGCATTTTCCGGCCCGTCCAGCAGCCCCGCCCAGAAGCGGTCCAACTCCAAACGCTTCCACAACTCCAGCGCCAGGAACCCATCCCCAAATTGCCGCGACCGCTCCAAGCGTACCTGGTCGAGGCGCACCCGCGCCACCGACGCATCATCTTCGGGCGCTGCCACGTCGGAGGGAAACAGCTTCAGTTGCTGACTCTCCCCCTGGGCGTTGAAAACCTCGATCGTCTTCAGCCAGCGCGCCTGGGCTGAGGCATTCAGCTCGCCCAAGTAACACAATGTGCGCTGGCGCGGCCCGTCGGGTGTTCGAACCGTTTCTACCAGAGACCAGTAAGTATGATCCTTGCCGTCTTTGTGCCGCAGATTGGGTCGCAAATACATCGAGGCGATCGTGCCATGCTGCGCTCCGCCACCGCAAGGGGGTTGGTCTACACTACATCGACTTTTGAAAGCGGCGGGACTGAAAACAAAATCCTTACCCTATCACCTGGTCGCGAAAATCATCAAAACCGCCCCCACCGTGACGAACTTGGGCTAACGCCGAAGTGGGACCGCTGACTCCCCCGTTCAAGTCTGCTTCGAGGAAGTTACCGTCCCTGCTGGCGATCA
>CAWELY010000029.1:0-279586 GCA_963810005.1 uncultured Acidobacteriota bacterium | reverse complement strand
ACTATTATACGCGCGGGCGCAAAAATTCCGCGGCCGCTTCCTTCAACGCCGAAAATATCAACTCCTATGGATGGAAGCAAGTGCTTTCCCGCATCCGGCGCACTCGATCCCAGGCGGATGGAATCCTCTGAGCACAGTCGATGAAGAGTGAAGAAGGCACGATGGCCTCCGTGGTCGCACGCGTCGGCCCGAGCACGGTCTATGCGCCACACCCGGAACTTTTAACTCGCTTAGGCAATTTGTTTGCCGGCATCTGGTCCTACGGATTGATCGTAAACAGAATCCACCGCGATCTTTACCACATACTTCGGCGGGGGCAGTGACGGCGCTGATTGCTTTATTTGCTCCGCCATCTGGTCGTAAAGCGGACCCGACGAGACCAGTTCTGCCGTCCCCTTGATCTGGTAACCCTTGTGAGTCGCCGCATCGATTACTGTCACCGCCACACGAGGATTCTGCTCGAGGTTCTGCCGGGTCTTCAGAGAAAAGAGATCGGCGAAAATAACGTGCTGATCGTCCAATACTCGGACTGATCCCTTGGGAGTGACGTTGGGCACTCCCTCTTTTGTAGCGGTGGCTACCCAACCCATCTTGCCGGGGAAAAACTCCTGCACATGCTTAGGAATGCTTACCATTCGCAACCTCCCGTGTGTTTAGAATGACCATCCACCTCTGCCGACAACCCGCACAGCCCAAGATTTCCGTTTTCAAGTCTCAACCCGCCGGTAGTGTACAACTACGGTCCATGGATACAACAACGGTCCTTTCCGGTTTTCGATGGCGGGGCCCCAAGAGCAAAGCTTGCACTGCCCCGGGGAAATCCGGCGGGGTTTGGCCGCGTCTTTCCGAACAGTTGCTGTCCGGTCAAATGTAATTGGCGCAACCCAGCCGAAGATGTAAAGCGCGGCCGCCACCGTAAAGCAGCAGGGGCTCCAGGAACAAGCGCAGGGTTACGAGGATGGGAAAATCCATCGGTAGGCCAGGGCCCATAGCCTCCCCAGTAAACCCTGATCAGCAGCCCCAGGACGATCATGGAAAGCGCCCGGCTGCGGATGACCTTGGCGCGTTGCGGGCCCGATCCAGTAGGTCCGGGCTTCGGTAAACAGTGCCGTGCGTCAGCAGCCACAAACGAGGCATCACATTTGCGGCAGACGGTGGCATTGTCGTAATTGGAGTAACTGCAGTACGGGCAGCTTTTCATGGGTGCGGCCCCCCGCAACAAGAATAGACTCGACTTGTACACCGACCTGATGCATCGCGGCGGTTCTTTCCGCGGGCGGGAGCATTACTCCCGCAGCGGTAGCATCAAGGAACGCCCGCAATTTCCGGCTGCGTGAGGGGTGGCGCAGCTTGCGCAACGCCTTCGCTTCAATCTGGCGAATGCGTTCGCGGGTGACGGCAAAGCTCTGTCCGACTTCTTCCAGCGTGTGCTCGCTGCCGTCGTCGAGGCCAAAGCGCATCTTGATGACTTTTTCCTCGCGCGGCGTCAGGGTTTTCAGCACCGACTCCGTCTGCTCTTTCAAATTGATATTGATGACCGCTTCCGCGGGTGAAATGACCCCGCGGTCCTCAATGAAGTCGCCCAGATGCGAGTCTTCCTCTTCCCCGATCGGGGTTTCGAGGGAAATAGGTTCCTGGGCGATCTTCAAGACCTTGCGCACCTTCACCACGGGGATTTCCATCCGCTTGGCGATTTCTTCCGAGGTCGGCTCGCGCCCGTACTCCTGCACAAGCTGGCGCGAGGTGCGGATGAGCTTGTTGATGGTCTCAATCATGTGCACGGGGATGCGGATGGTGCGCGCCTGGTCGGCAATGGCGCGGGTAATGGCCTGCCGGATCCACCAGGTGGCGTAGGTGGAAAACTTGTAGCCGCGGCGGTATTCGAACTTGTCCACGGCTTTCATCAAGCCGATGTTGCCTTCCTGAATCAGGTCCAGGAACTGGAGGCCGCGATTGGTGTATTTCTTGGCGATCGACACCACCAGCCGGAGGTTGGCTTCAATCAGCTCGCGCTTGGCGGCTTCCGCCTGCTCCTCCCCCAGCACAATGTTCTGGTAGCTGCGGCGCAGCTCCATGGTGGTGGCTTGAATGCGGCCCTCAAAATCGCCCAGGTTCGTGCGCGCCTGGCGCAGTTCTTTGCGCAGATCCTTGTTGCCGTTGGTGCGCGTCCCGTCCGCGCGCTTTTCCAGGCGATTGGCCTCGCGCTCGAGGGGGCGCATTTCATCCACCGCCTGGCGAATCGCCCCGATCAGCACCTTGCGTTGCGTGTGGGTAAACTGGATCGATCGCAGCAATTGCGAAATCAGGATGCGATGCTCGGCCGCCGCCCAACTGTAGCGGCGGAAATCGCGCGGCCTCTTGCTGCGCGGAATGGCGTCGCGTTTGGTCCGCAACTGCCCGAGCTTCTTGTAGAGGCGCTCCATCTCATCGATGGTGCCCACCACCTCCTTCAAGCGCTGGCGCCACGCGGTCCTCGGTCAGCTCGTCGTCATCAAAAACCACCACTTCTTTGATGGATTTTTCCCCGGCCTTGAGCTGCCGGGCCGTGGCAAAGAGGGCCTGAATAACGATGGGAGAACGGGAGAGCGCCTTGAAAACTTTCATTTGCCCGCGCTCGATGCGTTTGGCGATCTCCACTTCGCCTTCGCGGGTCAGCAGCGGCACCGTGCCCATTTCCCGCAAGTACATCCGCACCGGGTCGTTGGTTTTGTCCAGAGCTCCGGGGGTCAGGTCCAGCTCAACGTCCTCGCCCGCTTCGTCGGACTTGATGTCATCGGTCTTATCCAGCGCAATGCTTTCCGCAGATTTGCCGCGCGGGGAATCAACCACCTCAATCCCCTCGTTATCGAACATGGAAAGGAGATCGCTGAGGTCTTCCGCGGAATGGACGTCGGAAGGCAGGAGGTCGTTGACCTCGTCGTAAAGCAGGTAGCCTTTTTCTTTTCCCAGGCTGATCAGTTTATTTACTTGGTCGAACTTTTCGTCAAACGCCAAAGCAATGGCCTCCCCACGTGCAGCAAACTAGTAATGCTTAGAAATGGAAATAGGCGACACGCCGCACCCAGCCTCGGCAGTGCCACCTCTGGCAACCCTGAAGCAGAATTTGACATAAGCCGTCAATTTCCTACGGCTCCATAAAATTAGATGTAATATAACCCAATTCGTTTGTCCTTGCCCGGATTTTTTTATGGCTCGGGCCAATTGTCGCAACTCTTTGTCAAGATGAGACTTGGCCCGCTGCAATTCCGTAAGCCGGGCAGAATCTTGCGATTGCACGGCAGCTTCGATGTCCCGTTTGTAGCTTATCACGCTCGCGCTCGAAGGCGTTCGATTTTGAGCGTTCGCAAGTGACCCTGGGCCTGTTCCAAGCTCGGCGGAGCCCCCGGCCAGAAGAGCGCGTCGAACGCCAAGCGTTTTTCCTGTGGGCTCAGGACCCCCTCCGACTCCGCGAGATTCAGTTTCTCATTTCGCTGCCGAGCTTCCCACAAGTGCTTGAAAATATTCTCACCGAGCAGCCCGCTCACCGCGCCACTTTCCACGATTTCGGGCAGCAGGGCCTCCGCCACCTCTTCGCTTTCCAGGCAGGCGCGCAGCAATTGCTTGACGGCATGGTTGGCGTCCGCCCCCGCCTCTTCCACCACGCGGACTTCCCCGCGCTTCTCGCCCGCCGCCCGCCGCAGTTCGTCGCGCAACAAGCGCTCATCCACCCGCAAGCGCTCTGCCAAACGCCCCGCCAACTCGGCGCGCAGCATGGGGTTGGGCACTTTGATGAGATACGGCAGGATGGCGTTGGCCGCTGCCACCTTGCCTTCCGGGGTGCGCATATCGTGGGTCTTGGCGGCCCGCTCTGTCAAGTAATCGAGATAGGAAGGCGCGTTTGCCAGCAGCTCGCCATACGCCTTCGCTCCCTGCTTGCGAATGAATTCGTCCGGATCCAGGCCCGCCGGGCAGCGCCAGCACTTTGGCTTCAAATCCCGCTTCCAGCAGCAGCGCCAGCGAGCGCTCCGTCGCCGCCATGCCCGCGGAGTCCGGGATCGTAATTCACCACCACGCGCCGCGTGTAGCGGCCCAGCAGGCGAATCTGCCCCTCCGTCAGGCTGGTGCCGCAGGAGGCCACGACGTTTTCGATGCCGCTGGCGGCCACGGCGATGCAGTCCATGTAACCTTCCACCAGAATGGCGTAATCGAGCTTGCGGATGGCCTGCGCGGCGCGGTCCAGGTGATAGAGCAACCGGCTTTTGGTGTAGATCGCCGTTTCGGGTGAGTTGAGGTACTTGGGCTGGTCGTCGCCCAGCGCCCGGCCCGCGAACGCCACCACCTTCCCCGCGTCATTGGCGATGGGATAGATGATGCGCCGCCGGAAGCGGTCGTAGGGACGCTGGCGCTCGGCATCAAAGATGATCAGCCCGCTCTTCTCCAGGGTCTCCTTCTCAAAATCCGCGCCGGTAATTGCCGCACCAATCCCTGCCCGTCCCCCGGCGCATAGCCGATGCGAAAACGGCCCACCACTTCGTCCGTCATGCCCCGGTCGGCAAGGTAGGCGCGCGCCATGCGCCCTTCCGCCGTGGCCCCCAACTGCGCGGCGAAAAACTTGGCGGCGATTTCGTGCAGCTTCACCAGCGCCGCCCGCAGCTTGGTGTTGGCGTCGTAAGTTTCGCCGCCCGCCCTCTCCTCCAGGTGGACGCCCACCTTCTCGGCGACGCGCCGCAGCGCCTCCGGAAACGGCAGGCTGTCCATCAGCATCACGAACTTGAAAACGTCGCCCCCCACGCCGCAGCCAAAACAGTGGAAGATCTGCTTCACCGGATGCACCGCGAAAGAAGGCGTCTTCTCCTGATGGAATGGGCACAGCCCCACGTAATTCGCGCCCGACTTGCGCAGCTTCACATAGTCGCCCACGATCTTGACGATGTCGGCCGCGGCGCGAACTTGATCGACTTGGGTCATGGAAAGAAGAAGTGACGAGTGACAAGTGACGAGTGACGAGTAAGAGCGAAGCAGGTGGCCAGATAGGCAGTGGGCAGGTAGTTGTCCACTCTCCGTCAGCTCAATGCGCGGAACCAACTTGCTGGTCACTCGCCACTATCTTCTAGCCTCTTGCTCGTCACTTGTCACTCGTCACTTCTCATTCTAAAGCAGCACAGAATATTCGACCCGGCTTTCTGGAATTCTTCCTTGGGGAACTGCTGGCGGATCATATCCAGATAGGCGCGCCCCTTGGGCCGCCCGTTCGCGTGGATGGCGCAAAGCTGGGTGAGGAAAATCAGCGCGTCGCGGACATCGCTATCCCGCACGGTGGTCATGCCCACACGCTGCGCCTCCTTTTCCCGGAATTCCGTGATGGCCGCCTTCAGATGCTCGTACAACGCGCGTTGCAGCGCGTAGTCCAGAGGCTTCTCGTAAATAATCCCACTCGTCTGAGTGCGGTAAGTCTCCGCCAGCGTTTGGAGCGCCACCAGGACGTCCGTATCCACCACCTCGCGATGGTCGGCGGCAAACTGGCAGACCGCGTAATCGAGTTCAACCAGCAACGGCCCGTGCGTCTCCGCGAAACTGCGATCGAATTTCGCCTCCGCGAAAGGCACCTTGGCCCAGTCGATCTCCAGCCGCGTCAAGTCGTATTCGCGGCTGGCGACGAGATGCACGCAATCGCTGGGGCAATCGATAGTCACTTCGCGCTCCGTGCCGCAACAGATTGAACAGATGCTCTCCGCGCGCGCCGGACACAGCCGCTTCGCTTTACGTTTATTGCAAATCGGACAGGCCAAGGTTTTCTCCTCAAATTCTGCACACAAGATTATGCCACACTTTTGCAGCGGGCTTGCGAGGTCGAAAGTGGATAAAGGGCAAATGCTCAGGGATAAAGGACGAAGGTCGGCATCTGCCCCCTTAGACCTCACAATTCCCCTCGCCTCCTTGCCCCCCATTAAGTCGTTTGTTTTCAATAACTCATTGAGATCACTTTTCTCGCCTTTTTGTACGTGGACACGTTGCCCGGTTTTCATGGACAAATTGGCTGCCCAGTGCCAACACCCGGACATAAAGGGCGTTGTGTGGCGCTATTTTGTTGACAGGGAGAGGCATCGGAATCAGGGTGGGAACAGGTTCCACGCAACCGAGGGAGATGGTAGCCCATGACCGGAATTCAGTTTATCACCGACGAAAAGGGCCGCAAGACGGCGGCGGTAATCGACCTCAAGAAGCACCGGGCACTCTGGGAGGATTTCTGGGATGGCCTCGTGGCCGAATCACGCCGCAAAGAGAAAAGCATTCCCTACGAGCAATACCGGGCGAATCGCCGGAAGAGCACTCATCCGCGTGGCTAAATTTTCTATCGACATCAAGGCCTCCACCCAGAAGGAGCTGGACGCGCTGGGCAATGCGTGGTTTGCGGTGGGCTCGGCAAAATGCGATTAGTGCTTTTCAGGATGACTTTGGGTGGCCTCTGAATCCTCGGCGGCGGGAACGGTCCGGCGAATGTGCATCACCACGACAACCCACAGGGCAAGATGTAGCGCCCAGCCTTCAACTTCGCACTGGTTTTGATTCCTCTTGTTTCAGACGCTCGGCCAGCAAAACCTTGAGCAGTGATTGATAGGGAACATCGCGCTTATTCGCCAGGACTTTGAGCCGGGCGAGGAGAGGCTCGGGCAAGCGCAGGGAAATCGTTCGGGTGGAAGGCTTCAGATTGGGCAGCAGAGCGCGTTGCGCTTTTGTCCAATCCAGGTACTCGCTCGCATCGTGGTGGGCCCAAAAAGCTCTTTCGCGCGCCTCGGACTTAAATTTCGGAATAACCTTCTTGTTCATTTTTCTCATGGATTTGATAGATTCTCCGTTCCTTGCGCGTCAGGTCGCGCGCTGAAATCACGCGGATGAGTTTGCCGCGAATCGTGAAGACCACCAACAGCCTGCGGCTTCGATCCGTCTGCCCCAGTGCATAAAATCTGGATTCTTCCCGGGAGTGCTGGAGGTCCCGGCGAACGACGAAGGGGCGATTAAAAAAAACCTCCTCGCACTCCGAGTCCGACACGCGGTGCGCTGTCCAGTTTTTCCCGCAGTTGCCCGCATCCCAATCAAAGCCAACGCATTCAGCTAACGGGTTCATCGTATATGTTAGTTATATACGTTCTGGAATAATAAGTCCAGCGGGTACGGGCCGCAGAGGAGTTGCCGAGACATAACCTCCTCGTGGGTTGCGGAAACGGCGACGGAAGCGCTTCGAGATCGATCAGAATGCGCGCGCGATTCTCCCAACGGTTTAATAAGGTTGAGTCCCGAAGATCTGGATAACGCCTGCGAAATTCTTACCATGGCGAGAATATTTTTCCCACGCAGGGCTTCCTCCCCCGCCATGAAGACCTTGTGGATGCAATAACTTAAGCTTACCTGGTTTGGCAAGGATACTGCTGTGAGAAGCGTGCTGCCTTGCGTATTAGGAGGAGCGGTTTTCCGGCGAAGGGGCAGTCAGCCGCAACCTCCGTCCCATGAGTCCGCGCCTGATTTCCGGGCTTGTCCGACAATCGGCAATCGCCAATCCGAAATCCCAGATTCCTGACCACAAACCCAGGGGCGCCAATCCAAAATCCAAAATCGCCAATCGAAAATTAATAGAATCCTCTTGACCCCTCGCGTCGCTTGGCGAAAACTGGACAGCGGGGACCGATTCGTTCATGGCAGAAGATTCTTCACGCGCTGCCGACGTGCTGATCATCGGCGGCGGGATCATCGGTTGCTCGATCGCCTGGCGGCTGGCGCAGGCGGGGATGAAGGTCACGGTCCTCGACCGCTCCGAACCGGGCGCGGAAGCCAGCTCCGCCGCGGCGGGCATGCTCGCGCCGTTAGGCGAGATGGTTACGCCCCGGCCTTTCTCGGAGCTGTGCGTCGCCAGCCGCAGCCTTTACCCGCGCTTCGCGGCGGAGATCGAAGAGTCCAGCGGCCATTACGCCGGTTATCGCAGCGACGGCTCGCTGCTGGTGGCGCTCGACGAAGAGCTGGAGGAAGAACTCACGGAAGTCCACCGCACGCAGACCGCGCAGGGCTTTGCCCTCCACCCGCTGACGGCCGCGGAAGTTCATGCCCGCGAGGCGGGGCTTTCCCCGCAGATTCGCAGCGGCCTCTTTATCCCCGGTGATCATTGGGTCGACAACGAGCGCCTGATGCGCGCGTTGCTGGTTGCTTGCCAGCGCGCGCGGTGTGCGCATGGAAGCAGGGTGTGCCGTTCACAACTTCCACACGAAAGGCGGCCACATCGAAAGCGCCGCCGCAGCAAGCGGCGCCACCTTTACCGCCAAGACCTACGTCCTGGCGGCGGGATGCTGGTCCGGCGAAGTCGCCGGGGGGCTCGGGATTCCACGTGCCCATCACTCCCTGCCGCGGGCAGATGATGGAGTTCGAGGCTCCGCGCGAGTTGCCGTTCGTGGTGCGCGCCGGGATTCACTATCTGGTGCCGCGCCCGGAGCGGCGCCTCCTGGTAGGGACGACCGCGGAATACACCGGCTTTGAAAAGGCGGTAACGGCCAAAGGGACTGCACTCCATTCTCGAAGGCGCGGCGCGCTTGGCGCCGCTGGTGAGCGAGTTCCGTTTCCTGCGCGCGTGGGCCGGCCTTCGGCCCGACACGGCGGACCACCTGCCGATTCTGGGTTATGGAGAAATTGAGAACCTGGTCTTCGCCACCGGCCACTTCCGCAACGGCATCCTGCTGGCGCCGGTGACGGCGGAAATCATTGCGGATCTTATTCTAAGAGGTTCAACTTCCCGGCCGATAGAAGCTTACCGGCCCACACGGTTCACGGAATCGGGTGATCGGGCGAACAGGATCGGGCGATCCGATGATCGGGTGATCGGGTGAACAAAAACCCGTTCGGCCTAAGTGGTTTCTTGTTCTCCCGATCACCGGATCACCCGATCACCCGATCGATTAATGCTCGGTTCATCAGCGTTCGTCTGGGAAAGGGGATCGCCCGAGATCTCCAGCGAGCGGGCGAAGGCCTTCACGATGTCGGGATCAAACTGCGTCCCGCAGCAGCGGTACAACTCCTCCATCGCCTCTTCCTTGCTCCGTCTGCGCTTGTAAGCCCGGTCGGAAACCATGGTATCAAAGCAGTCCGCCACGGTGATAATTCGAGCGCCCAGCGGGATATTCTCGCCCTTCAGACCGTCGGGATAGCCCGTCCCATCGACCATCTCATGATGATTCCGCACCATGCCCGAATCCGTTCGATGGCCTTCACCTTGAGGGGCTCGAGAATTTCTGCGCCCCCACGTCGCGTGGCTCTTCATCAATTCGTACTCTTCCGGGGTTAAACGCGAGGGTTTGTTGAGAACCGCCTCCGGCACGCCGATCTTGCCGATATCGTGAAGAATGCCGCCCAGACGAACCTCCTCAATCACCGTATCGGGCAGGCCCATCTGCCGTGCGATCTGCGCGGCGAGCCGGGACACGGCCTCGCGAATGGCCCTGCGTGTAATGGTCCTTGGCATCGATGGCGAAAGCCAGCGCGGTCACGGTATCCAGCAACGAGGGAGCGTCACCGTTGCCCTTCAGCATGACGTCCTGGAAGCGTTCCAGGTAATGATCGAATGCCTCCGGCCCCGTGGAGAACATGCGCTTCATGGTGACGCCCAGGTAGGCCTCCAGCAACTGGCGCTCCCAGTCGGCCTGCGCCGACGCGACGCTCAGGGACGCCACCCGCACGCGATTGCCGTCCTGATGCTTGGCGAGGTACATGCCGGAATCCGCCACGCGCAGGATTTCCTCCTGCGTCGGGCCGTGCACGGGAAAAGTCGCAATTCCGAAGCTGGCGGTCACGCCATGGGCGGCCAGATAGTGGTCCGATTCAATGTTCGCGCGCAGGCGCTCGGCCAGAATCTCCGCCTGTTCGGTGCGCGTCTCCGGCATCATGATGGCAAACTCGTCGCCCCCGTAACGCGCCACCACATTCGATTGCCGCACCCGGTCGTTGAGCAAATTGGCCACCGCCGTCAGGACCTTGTCGCCTTCCAAATGACCGTGCCGGTCGTTGACCTGCTTGAACCCGTCCAGGTCCATCATGATCACGGAGAACATGTGGCCCGAGCGCGTCGAGCGCCGCCACTCACGATCGAGGGCTTCCATGAAGTAACGATGGGTTTTCAGCCCCGTCAGCCCGTCGGTGATGGCCTGCTCCAAGGCCACTTGATAGGCGCGCGCGTTGTGAAGGGCAATCGCCAGTTGGTCCGCCAGGGTTCGCAGGGTGAGCACGTCCTGCTGCGAGAAAGCGTAGGCCTGCCGGCTCTCCAGGCTCAGAACCCCTATCAATTCCTCGCGGTACTTCAGGGGAAGGCTGAGCGCCGACCGAATGCCGGGATGAAGGGCAATGTAGCGCGGTTCTTTCACCACGGAGTTGGCCAGGACCGGCTCGCCGGAATCCGCCGCCGCGCCCGCCAAGCCTTCACCCATGCGAATGCGGCGGCCCATCAGCTCCGGCCCGTAACCGGCTTCCGCCTCCACCACCAATTCCTCGCGCCCCGGGTCCATCATCTCGATCCGCGCCAGGTCGTAACCGAAAGCATTGCGGACTTGCCGGCAGATGCTGGGCAGCAACTCCTGCGGGTTCAAAACCGAACTGGCTTTGCGTCCCAGTTCGTTGAGCAAAGCCAAGTGGCTGGCGCGCCGCTGTTCCTTCTTGAAGAGGCGGGCGTTCTCCACGCGCCACGGCCGCCTCCTGCGCCAGCACTTGCACCAGCTCAAACTGGGTCTTGGTGACCGCGTATTCGCGCTCCATATCGGCCAGCGCCAGCACGCCCATCGATCCATCGGAGAAATGGAGGGGCACCCCGCACCAGGTCTTGATGCGCGGATTCATGGGCGCCAACCCCAACCGCCGCGTGGCGCCCTGAACGTCGCTGGCCACCAACAGCGGCTGGCGGGTCCGCTGCACATATTGCGCCAGCGAACTCGCCGGCCCGCCTTGCACGGTGCCTTGCGGCCCGGCGCTCTCAAAGGGCACCACCACTTCCAGCGGCCCTTCCGCGGTGTCCTGCAAGGCCAAACCGAAGTTCGTTCCGCCCATCAATCCTTTCAACTCGCGGCGGAGGATTTCAATTTGGGCGTTCATATCAAAAGTGGCGCGCAGAGCTTCGCCGACCCGGTGAAGGATTCTCAATTCCTCCTCGCGCCGCTCCGCCGCCCGGTTCAGCGACCAGTTCTCGATCGCCACGCTCACCTGGTTGCCGATCGCCAGCGCCACGCGCAGCTCCTGCGGTTCAAAGGTCCGGGTGCGGCGGAAACCCAGGATCAGAGCGCCATAAGATTTCTCCCGAACCTGCAACCCCACAACAATCAGCGTCCGCAGCCCTTCGCCTCCTCAGAACATCGCGGAATTCGTGGAAGACGGGGTCGCGCTGCCACGCCGCCACCACTTCCGAGCGGCGCAGGTCGGGGAAAACCATCAGGGCGCCCCAGCGTTCGCCACTGGAAAGCACAAAGCGGCGCAGGGGATCCTGACTCAGCCGCTCCGCCCCCGGCGCGGAAATCCCGCGGATGCTAAGAGTGAACCTTTCCCTCGTCGCCCTCCTCATGCACCAGGAGGTAACCCTCCTGCGTGTCGAGCATCTCCAACGCGCCACGCAACGACTGGTCCACCATCTGTTGGGGATCACGACACTCGGAAAGTTCTTTGCTGAAAAAGTGGAGGCTGGAAAACCAGAAGACTTCCGTGTTGCGGCGCAGCCTTTGATTCCGTCCGCGCCATTAGGCAGCAAGGAACCCACCAGCACCAGCGCCACCGCCAGTGCCGGAAGAAAGAAGAGCAAGCCCCGAGCCGTTAAATATTCCCCATCGCAGTCACCCAGACGAGGAGGTGTTAAACGACCCCGCTTGCAGGATCTCTGCCTAACCTCATACTTCCCTTCGACTGGCGCTAACTCGAGGGGCACAGAGGGAATTTTTTCGTGCCAAACTGGCCGACCGGTTCCCCCTGCCAAATCGGCCTTAGTGCGACAATATGAAGTGACTATACGCTACCCCATTCCCTGCGTCAATCATTCAAAGGTAACATTTTTGTTACGTGAAATGCCCGTGTCTGGTTAGAGACGTTACGGGGTGGCTGTAGTTTCAACCTTGACCTTAACGGAAGCTGGCACGGGCCGGTTGGGTGGGTCGGTGGCAGGTCAAGTCCGGCGAGAGAGTCCGTGGAATCCTTTTTGACTACGCGGCGAGCGTGCCATTTTTGAAGGGAGGGGCGAGGGGACACAAATCCACTCAAGTTTTCTTCGGAAATGCCGATGAGAACAATAGCGTCAGAGCCCGCCAGCGCTGCGATTTGACCCGCCCAAAAGCGCTGCTGAGCCCTTGGCGGCAAGTTCGAAGACCCCTTTGCCCCGACGAACACCCTTGCCGCCAAGGCACCCTCCTTAAAGCAATACTGTTCACATAATCGAGTTTCAAGAAATTCAGTCTTCATTCATTTCGCTATCCTGAATGCCCCCCATCGATCCGCTCCGCCTAAAATCTGTTACAATGATGCTTCGGGCTTCCAAACGAAAACATGCGCATCGCCATCCGATTCCTGGCCATTCTGACCATTGCCGCACTGCTCGCCCCCGGCGTGCGTTGGGCTTCCCTGCGCGCTCCCGTGGAGGCGTGCGCGTGCCCCCCGGGAGCCTGCACGTGTGCCGGCCATCACCATGCTCCCGGACACATGCCAAGTTGCTGCATGGGCAAGGGCGGCCAGTGCGGATTGGAATCTCACGACAACTACCTGAACTCGCTTCTCAGCACCTTGATTTATGTGCCCACCGAACATCCTTGGTCGAACCCTCTCGCGCCTTGGAGTTTTGGCCACGACACTTCCGATTTAAGCCTGCTGCCGTCCCATGCGCCGATTCCTGAGCAACCTCCGCGCCCCACTCTCTGATTCATCCTCGCTACACCTTATATTCGCGCGCCCTGCGCTGTAAGCTGGCGTATGAGACCACGAGAGATCCTAAACCTCTCGCCCTTCCTCGCCCGCCTGCGGCCGACGCTTAAATTCCATTCATCCAAAAGGAGGCTTCATGCGAAAGCTCGTATTCTGTTTGTGTCTGGCGGTCTTTCTGATGTCTGGTTCCCTGCTCCACGCCACAATTTTTGGAAGAATACAAGGAATCGTGCACGACCCACAGCATCGGCCTGTGGCCGGAGCATCGGTAAAGCTTCAGGCGATGACCTCGGATTGGTCTCAAACCGCGCAATCGGACGATAACGGTGAGTTTTCGTTTACCGCCGTGCCGATTGGCGACTACAAGATCACCGTCACTCAGCCTAAATTCCAGACTTCGGAGCAGACGGTCACCGTCGATTCCGGCTCATCACCGATTCTTCACTTTCAACTGGCGATTGCGACCGTGAATCAAACTACCGTTGTCGTCGGCCGCGGAGAAGTGGCCAATATGGATTCGGTAACCCCCACCACTCTGGTCGATCGCCAGGACATATCCCAAACTCCCGGCGCCGACCGCACCAACAGTCTGGCGATGATCACCGACTACGTTCCCGCCGCCTACGTGACCCACGACATGTTGCACATGCGAGGCGGCCACCAGGTGGACTGGCTGATTGACGGCGTACCCATACCCAACACCAATATCGCCGCCAATCTGGCCCCGGTGATTGACCCCAAGGACATTGATTATCTCGAGGTTCAAAGAGGCAGCTACGACGCCGACTACGGAGACCGGACGTACGGAATCTTCAACATCGTGCCCCGAACCGGCTTCGAGCGTAACAATGAGGCGGAACTCGTCACCACTTTCGGCAATTGGTATCAAACCAACGATCAACTCAATTTCGGAGGGCACACCGAGCGCTTCGCCTATTACGCCAGTGTAAACGGAAATCGCAGCAACTACGGTCTGCAGACCCCGATTGCGCAAGTTTTTCACGATGCGGAGAACGGCTACGGGGGATTCGCTTCGTTCATTTTCAATCCCGATCCCAAGAACCAACTTCGGCTGGTCACCTCTTTGCGGGAGGATTATTACCAGATCCCCTACGACCCGGATCCCAATTCCATCGGAAATCAGCAGTTGGAGCAGGCGGGGGAATCGCCCAGTTACGGCCTCCGCGATGGCGAGCATGAGCGCGACGGCTACGTCGCCTTCTCCTGGGTCCACACCTTCAATCCCAATACGCTGCTTACGGTTTCTCCCTTTTATCACTACAACAGCGCCGACTACCAAGGCGGCGCGAACGATTATCCCGTCATCTCAACCACGGATCAGGCGGCCAATTACGGGGGCTTGCAGGCGACTTTTGACGAACACTTCTGGAGAAACGATGTTCAGGTCGGAGTGTACGGATTCGCTCAGCACCAGTACAACCTCTTCGATAACCAATTCACGGACGGCAGTCAAAACTTCCCCGCCTCTTCGATTGGCGTAACGGGAGGCCTCGCGAGCACATTCATCAACGACAAGTTCAAAGTGACCTCGTGGTTGACCTTAATCGCCGGCCTCCGCCAAACCCACTTTACCGCGGACATCGTGGAGAACGCGACGGACCCGCGCTTGGGTCTTGCCCTCAAAGTCCCGCGCCTGAACTGGGTCTTTCGCGCCTTCTACGGTGAATTCTACCAAGCCCCGCCACTGGTGACGGCCACCGGCCCCCTGCTGGGTTTAGCGAACAGCCAGAATTTTACTTTCGCTCCCCTGCACGGCGAGCGCGATGAAGAACACCAATTTGGCGTCACGATTCCTTATCGCGGCTGGGTTCTGGACGCCGACACATTTCAAACTGAGGCGAGCAATTGGCTGGATCATAACAATATCGGAGAATCGAATCTCTTCTGGCCGATCACGTGGGATGCCGCCTTGATTCAAGGCTGGGAACTCACCTTGCGGTCCCCCCGCCTTTGGCATCGCGGCCAGTTTCACCTTGCCTATGCGAATCAAATCGCGCAGGCAACCTCACCCATCACCGGAGGCTTGATCTGCCCTACCAGCAACGACTCGGCATGCCCACTCGATATACCGCCTGGATATTCACCGGTAGACCATGATCAGAGAAACACGTTGAACTTCGGTTTCAATGCAAATCTTCCCTGGCACGCGTACGCTTCGACGAATGTGTACTACGGCTCGGGGTTCACGAACGGGATTCCGGACGCGCAATATCCGGGGCCGTATCTGCCTGCAGCACACCACGTTCGACATTTCGCTGGGGAAAACCTTCGGCGAGAAATACACCGTTTCCGTAACCGCGCTGAATGTGGCGAACCGCCGCGTGGAGCTGGACAACAGTCTGACGTTCGGAGGCTTTCACTACAACGACCCGCGACAAATCTATGGCGAAGTCAGGTACCGCTTCCACTTCTGAACTACGGCGCGAGGCAGGAGAAAATCTCCTTGGTGGGTGCGCCCAAAAGCCCGCCTTGGCGGGCGGCATAATGTGGCCCACGGCGCGAGCCGGGGGGAAAATGGGAGCTGGAAAATCTTCTTAAGCCCCGGCGGGGGTGACATAAGCCCGCCGGACCGAGCGAGATTCTAATGTCGCCACTACCGTGGCTCACACATTACTCTGCACGACGCAATCCCACGGCTTGCGCCGTGGGCCACATTATTCCGCCGCTAACGCGGCAGAGGTTTACGACAATTTGGGGTGTACAATTTCCCCGGCCATCTCTCACGAGGTCGCACCGTCTTATGCACGGGAGGTCCGTAATGCGCGCCCAACAACTCACGGTATGGCTAGGCAGCTTGAGCATGATTTTAGTGCTGGCTGCATGCCAAACCGAAAAGCCCTTACCGGAGCAGCGTTTTGATCTGCGCGGGAAAGTGGTGTCGGTCAGCAAGAGCGAAGGCACGGTAACGCTGGCGCATGAAGCGATCCCGGGCTATATGGCCGCCATGACCATGGCCTATCCCGTCAAGGACAAGTGGGCCTTCGACGTTCTCAAACCAGGCCAAACTGTACATGCAACTTTGGTGGTTGCGAGCGACCGCGCCTGGCTGGAAGGGATCGTGGTGAGCGAAGAAGGCAAGCCGGAGAGCAACTCGCTCGCGCCTCCGGAATCTGGGCGCGCACCCTCTGGGGCAAGAGGTGCCGGACTTCGCGCTCATCAATCAGGATGGCAAAACGGATTCATCTCCATCAGTACCGCGGCAAGTCCTTGCTGCTGACCTTCATCTACACGCGTTGCCCGCTTCCCGACTATTGCCCCTTGATGAGCAAGAACTTTGCGCAGATTTTGGGGGAAGTGCGCAGCGACCCTGAGCTTTCCCCTTCCACCCATCTGCTGAGCATTAGCATCGACCCGGAGTACGACAAACCCGCCGTCCTGCGGACCTATGGCCTGAACGTTGCTCGGGCAACCCCCATCCCTTCGATCAATGGGAATTTGCTTCCGGCACTCCTGAGCAGGTCCGCAAAGTTGCCGAGTTCTTTGGCCTGAAATACTGGACCGAGGGAGGCCAGATCGTGCACGCGCTGGTCACGGCGCTGATGGGCCCCGACGGAAAAGTGGTTAAGCTTTACCGCTGGCAACCAATGGACACCCGCCGACGTGCTCGCTGATCTCCGGACTCTCCCCCACGGTTGATGTCGCCCGTCCGCCGGGCCTCAAATAGCTCCCGAAGAACAGGTTGGGAAAACAGCTTGGGACAACAGCTTGGGAAAAGTAGGCGGCAGGCAGGGCCTTTGCTATAATGGCGGACGCGCCGTTCAGGATTCAGCGATTCTCATGCCCAGCACGCTTCCCCACATCACGGTCCGCGACGCTTTTGGCAACCAGCGCGAAATCGAGATTTCACGCACGCCCTTCACGCTGGGACGGCAAGGCGATAACGACCTGGTGCTGCTCGACACCCGCATTTCCCGCCGTCATGCGCGCATCGTAAAAGACAGCGAAGGCTACCTGCTGGAAGACGCCGGCAGCCGCCACGGCACGTTTGTGAACGGCGAGCGAGTCACGGCGCCCCGCCGGTTGAAGTCGGGCGACCAGATCAGCCTGGGCGTGACGGATTCCTACGCGCTGGCTTTCGGGCTGGAAGAGGCCGTGCTTCCGGGCCTTCTGGAAAAATTTGAGAAGGCCGCGGAGCAGAGTTCCGCCCCGCAACTGCACCACCTGGGCCTGCTTCTGCAGATGGCGCAGATGATGCTGCGCGCTCCGGCGCTGGAGGAAGTGCTGATCACCCTGCTGGACTCCGCCGTGCAACTCACCAATGCCGAGCGCGGGCTGCTGTTCCTGAAAGAAGGAGAGGGCGAGCTGGAGCTTCGCCTGGCGCGCGGCAAAGGGGGCATCTACCTGAGCCCGGAGGTGAGCGATTACTCCCGCACCGTGGTGAAGCGCGTGGCGGCCTCCGGCCAGGAGGAAGTGATTTTGGAAGAAGTGGCCTCCGGCCGCACGGCGATGGAAACCGGCATCATCCGTACGGGCGCGCGCGGCATCGTGGCGGTCCCTCTGCAAAAGCTGCACATGGCGGATGCGGCGGGAGAGACCTTTGTAGGAAAGGCGCCGGAAATGCTCGGCTTGCTCTATCTTGACACCCGCTCGCAGGCCGCCGCCGTCACCGGGCTTGACCGGCAAGTGCTGCAAACGCTTGGCGGTGGAAGGCTCCACGGTGATTGAGAACGCCCGCCTGTTTCGCCTGGCGCGCGACCAGGAGCGCATCCAGCACGAAATGTTTCTGGCGCGGAACATCCAGCAGGGATTGCTGCCGCGGGAATTGCCCCAAAGCGATTACTTCCAGGTCGTCAGCGTCACCACGCCCACGGAAGCCGTGGGGGGCGATTACTATGACGTGGTGGAACTTCCCGACGGCCGTTACGGATTCGCGCTGGCCGACGTTTCCGGCAAAGGCCTGCCCGCGGCCCTGATGGCGGCAAGCCTCCAGGGGGCCTTCGGCGCCGTCGCCGCGGGAGCGCCCGACCTCGGCGAGCTCTTTCGGCGCGTCAACGATTACCTGTGCGACCGCACGCCGCAGGAAATGTTTGCCACCCTCCTTTACGGCGTGCTGGACCGGCAGGGCGGATTTGAGTTTGTCAATGCCGGGCACATCCCGCCCCTGATTGTCCGCGCCCAGGGCGGCGTGGATCAGCCTCGATTCCTCCAATTTCCCCGTGGGCCTCTTTCCCCACGTGGAGTTCTCGGTCGATCGCGCCCAAATCTACCCCGGCGACTTGATTGTGACCACTTCCGACGGCGTCACGGAAGCGCGCGATACCCTCGGCGGGCTGTTCGGCGATGCCCGGCTGCTCGTCCCTCCTGGAAGCTTGCTCCGGCCAAACGGTGGAAGAAGTGGTGCGCGAGAATCCTGGCCAGCATTCGCGAATTTGTCGGCACCGCCCCCCAGTCGGATGACATCACCGTGACCATCGTGCGCTTCGGTCCCCCCTAAAATCGCGGATCGTTCATTGCATTTACAATTTTCCTATTGATTTCGCCGGGCGTTTTCGTAAGCCTCTTGGAATTTAGGATTCTCCGGAGCCAAGTCCGTCGCCTGGCGAAATTGTGCCATCGCCTTGCGGGGCTCGCCTTTCTTCTCCAAGAGTTGGCCGAGCCGGAAGTGCGCTACGGCCAGTCGCGGTCGCTCGTGGACGAGTTGCTGGAACTGGGCAATGGCGCCGTCCAGATCACCGTTGCTCTCGAGCGCGTTGCCCAGGTTCACCGCAAACATTTCGCTGCGGGGACCCAGACGCAACGCCTCGCGAAACTCCTTAATCGCCCCGTCCCCATTGCCCTGCTTGCCGAGCGTGAGGCCCAGGTTGTTATGGGCCATGTCGAAGTTGGGGTTCAGCCGCAAGGCCTCGTGATACTCGGCAGCCGCTCCGGCAAAGTCCTCCTGCAACCGGAGGGCATTGGCCAGGCTGAAGTGAGCCATGTCGCTTTCCGGATTCAATTGGATGGCCAGGTGCGCTTCCTGCATGGCTTCGTCCGTCTTCTTCTGAAAGTTCAGCGCGCGGGAGAGCGCCATGTGCAAATAGGAATTTTCCGGGTCCAGCCTAACCGCCGCGCGATACTCGGCCTCCGCCTTAACATAGCGATGATCCTGAAGGAACTCCGCCCCTTGGGCCGCATGCTGCGCCAATTCCTCTTGCTTCGCCTCCTCCTGCTGGGCATCGGGGGTGGGCTTGGTTTCGGGGGCGGGGCCGACGGCGGGCGGGAGGGCGCTCGCGTTTTTCGTTACCTGGGCCGATTGCAAAGCCTTGACCAAATCGTCCTCGCCTCCACCCTTTTGGACTTGCCCCAGGTAAGCTTCATTGGGCGTGAAGTCTATCCCCCGCTCCCCCACCAGCATGGTCACGCGAGAACTGGGGACATCACCCGCCAGGAGGGCCAGAATCTGCGCGCGGGTCAGCGGCCTTTGCGGCGCCACGTTGGTGGTCTGCGCCGCGGCGGAAAGAACCATCATGAGGAACAGCAAAAGGAGCTTGGTGATGGCTAGAGGTTTCATGTCAGCCTCCGGAAGATGTCAGCGCTGCGCGACATAAAGGTTGAAGGTCTCGTCCTCTCGTGCCGACAAGTGCGGGAAGGATGTAGCGCGGGCGTCTCGCCCGCTGGGGCGTGGGCATCCTGCCCGCGCCACGGGGGCGGGACGCTCCCGAGACAGCGGGCGAGACGCCTACATCCTCGGGGACGGCAATTCACCCTTCTGTCGCACACCTGACCTCAGTGCGGCCCGAAGAAAATGGTTCAGCCTGGTGAGAAACCCCGGTTAGAGGTCAGCCGCGCGAATCACCGCTTGCCGAAGGTGACCGGGCGGATCGTGCCGTCGGCTTGGACCACACCGCGAATGCCGGGTGTGACACCGGCGGGGACGCCGCCGGGAAAGTTGGCATCCAGTGTTTTGCGGCCGTGGAATTGGTTCTCGTACCACTGCTGAACCGCATTTAAGCCATGGAGTTCTTCGTACTCGCCCTGGGGACCGAAAACAAAGATAGATTCGTCCGCGTGCCCGGTGAACTCGTCATCGGCGCCGTGCTGCACCATCTGGACCCCGATGGCATTGTTCACTTCGCTCTGCACCTGGTAAAACTTCGGCCCGCGGCGGGCGTTTTGCACTCCCCGTAACTCGGTGATGAGCGCCATGGTTGCGGACTCATGTCCGGGCACCACGACCGCTTTCAAATCGTAGTCGCCGTAAATGTACTTGCCGTCGAGCTTGACGCAGCCTTTGTGCAGGCCCGTCGGCTCAATCGAGTAGCTCCCTTTGCGGGGGCTGAAAACCAGGGGGTTGGCTTTTTCCTTCCAGTTCCGTTTCGCCTGCGTGGGGTCTTGGAAGGCCTCCGGCGCCACATCAGGACTGACCACGAGACCGGAATTGAGCCCCAACTGCGCGGTCTTGGCCTTGCAGTCAATCGGCTTGGGGGTGCAGTCGCCCCGGCCAATATAGTCAAGCGACTTTTGATTAGCGCCGCGAACCAGGATCCAGACGCCGATATTTCGAGCGGCGGCGGCGAATTTCTCCTTATCTTGCGGACGAATCTGGCCACCGATTGCCATAACTAAACCTCCTTGCCGGGGGCACCGGGGAGATCCATGGTGACTTCCAAAACAGGGAGCATTAAATGTTCACCTCGCCCGCCTGCAATTTCACGAAAAAATCGTTTTCTCGGTAACATCACCAAACGTCGAAGCTCATAACCCTCAGTGGGCAGATTGTCCCACGTTCCGCCCCACCTTTGCAAGACTGCACGTTTACCGAACGTGGGGGGCGGTCGCGAACCGCCCCTACGCCTCATCCGGGAGAACGGAAGAATAGTGTCGGGGAGAACAGTGTCAGGAACATGTGAAAAAATTGAATTCGAACCTGTTATCAACTGTGTAAAGCATTGAAAATGCGTGGTGCCGAAATCGGTAAAACCAATTTTTTCACATGTTCCAGACCCCGGTTTCCGGTTTCCCATTTCATGCCTCAAGTTGTTGAGCATAGCGGTCGCCTGGGCAAGTCCAGATAACCTGCATGCGGATTCCGGGGCAGTCGGTCAGGGATATCGCAGCGTCACGATCTAGCAGCGTCACCGGGAGAGCGGAGATTTCTTGAAGCATTCTCCGGTCAGACGCCGGGTTTTCCCCACTTCGATGTGGTGCTCGTGAGAACGCTTCGTGAGGTGGGGTATAAGATGTGGAACTAGCTTCAACAGTCCTGCCATCCGCAAGACATCTTCAAAAGACATACAAGATTCGGAAAGTCCGAGCATACCGACCGACTGGACCGCCACCGTATCGCCAGTGCAAAAGACCATGCCGGTGTCCGCTTCGGCTACAAGAATCGCTATCCCTTCCTTCTCCCCGTCATGGAGAGCCGCAAGAAAAGTTGGCTCGAATTCCCTGAATGTCGCAGATATTCTCGTTGCGGTAGTCTCTAGACGCTTGATTTGGCCAGCAGTCTCCTCGGCGTTGAGGTCAATACTCTTTTGGCCATCCTTCGAGACGAAGAACTGAGCTTCATCAATGACGGTTGCCGGGACGTGGACTTCATACGCCCTTTTCAGATTGCCCCAAACCCCGAACTGATGCGCAAACACGATTATGTCAGCGTCCAGCAACAGTAATTTCGGCTTGTACACCGTCTGCCAGCTCTGCTCCTGTTTCAGAAACTTGCTCTGCCAAATCCACAATGCTGGTCTCTAGGAATTCGGCCAACTTCGCCAAGCCGATTTTCCCTTGCCTATATGCGAGAAAACACAACCGAACAAACCGTTCAGGTAGTCGAGGTGCTGTGCCCCAGTGGGAAAAACTTATTGTGTCGATTGCCCTGAGGCGATTGCTGGCGAGAGCGTCCTTGACCGTGTCCTGCTGAAGTCTCCGCAGATTCACCAGCCGGAAAAGCAGTGCGGGAATTGACACGCCGAACTCTCTGGCAATTTCCACCAGAGTTTCGTATGAGATTTTGCCGTTATTTAGGCCAGCCTCGAAGGCAGCCAAAAGGCGCTCGGATGGCAACAGCAGCGCAGAGGCAAACTCAGCCGCTTGTAACTCGACGAGGCGTTTGTCCGAAATGTCCAATTGGTTCGTTGCGAGCAAATGAAAGAACTCCTGAGCGAGACTGTAAATTCTCCAACAAGGTGCGTGATGCGAATTCAGCAACACGGCAGTTCCGAACCACGATGTCACTGAAAATGCCGCCCCTACGTTTGCTCCAAGGTCGTCATAGAAGACCTTAACGCCGTAATCCTCCTCAAGAGCCTTTTCGAGTGAACAGGCCGGTCTGCCACCAAGCTGGAGAGTGTTCCTGATGTTATCGGCTTGGCGTCGTATATCGGCGAACGACGGACATGGCGAGTTGAACCTAAGCAGGGGAAGCGGCTGTGCGTTGCTGGCGTTGCACCATTTTTCGACAAGGGCGTATCTTTCACACTTAAGCAAAAATCGAGACTCGTGCTCTTCAAAGCCCTCTTGTGGTTGTTCCCGCCATGCGAACTTAGGCTCCGGGCGCAATTCAGGATTCAGAAGATTATCGATGCTCGTATGCAGAGCACGAGCGATTCTCGTGAGTTCTGAGGCTTTCACCTCACGATTTCCTGACTCGATCGATGAAATAATCTGGGCGGAACCCAGCCCAACTTCCGTTGCAAGCTTGGTCTGTGTCCACTTCAGGCGCTCACGTGCCTCCCGAATTCGCCCGCCGAGGATGACCCCCTCGTTCTCTTTATCGTATTCCATAGAGGTCTCCCACTCTAACTGATTGGATGCACGTTTTCAAGGAACAAATCAAGAATATGTTGAATTTAATGTTCGGGCATTTAGTCATGCATCGGGAAACCGGGGACAGGAAAACGGGAAACCGGACTGTCCCCGGTTTTCCAGGGTTCGTTTCACGATTACTTTTCGGAGATGCTTGGCTTTTCCGGATTCTACGGTCGAAATATGGACGCTTGGAACGACTGCATGACCTCTTTGGATGCCCCCGACGACGGCATGAGTTCCGGTCACGTCGCACCTGGAGACATACTAGGGCTTCGCATATCGGGAGCATGCGATCTCAAGGAAAGGTGCCCCGAGATTTACGATGCGTTGGTGGAGTGCTCTAAGGGCAGAAACGGTGTCAGGAACATGTGAAAAAATTGAATTTGGGCCTGTTATCAACTGTGTAAAGCATTGAAAATGCGTGGCGCTGAAATCGGTAAAACCAATTTTTTCACATGTTCCTGACCCCTTTCCCACCTTTCCCCACTGACGCCTTTCCCCAGAACCTCTCTCTCCCGCGCGGCGATTCATCTCCGCCAAGGCCAGATGGGGCAGAAGTCCGACAATGACTTGCGGCCTCTTCACGAAGCTTGCCAATCGCTCAGAAATTAGCTAACATTACTTAGCTAACAGGAGTCGCGATGTGCTCAGTTAAGGTACACGAAGCCAAGACCAACCTCTCGAAGTTGATCGCGCGAGCTCGGCGCGGCGAGGAGGTGGTTATTGCCCGTGGCAAGACCCCGGTGGTTCGTCTGGTTCCCATCGGAGTGGTGCAAGGCCGACGGCAGCCAGGCGTGCTGCGCGGAAAGCTTCGCGTCGGTCCGGAATTCTTTGCGCCGCTTCCGCCCGCGGAACTTGCTGCCTGGGAGTAAACGCGGTGCGCCTCCTCCTCGACACCCATGCCTTACTCTGGTGGCTTAGTGATGATCCTGCCCTTTCGACCGCCGCACGCAAGGCCATGGCGGCCACCTCGAATGTGGTTCTGGTGAGCGCGGCCTCGGCGTGGGAAATCTCGACGAAAGTAAGACTCGGACGCTTGCCGGGAGCCGAGGAATTGGCCGCGGACTTCCCAGGCTTCATAAGCCGGGAAGGGTTTACGACCCTGGATATTACCGTCAACCACGGCATTCGCGCCGGCCTCCTCCCCGGACCTCACAAAGACCCCTTCGACCGCATGCTGATTGCCCAGGCCCAGGCCGAAAACCTCCCCATCGCCACCAACGAGCGCATCTTTGAAGCCTACGGTGTTCGCCGCGTTTGGTGATTACTGATACCTCGTCTAGCAGGGTAGCGCAGACTCTCGCGTCGCAGAGAGTCTGCGGCTTTCCCCCTGCCACGACCCGCGGTTCTGGGCTTTGATCGCCGTGGCCCTATGTTCACAAAAAGTGGACGTTTACCATGTTAAAAACCGCAGACTTTGAACGGCACAAAGTCTGCGCTACCCTGCTTTTCCCCGTTCGTGGTCGTCGAGCGCCCTTGGACATTTTTCCAGTTTGACCGCCCGCACGGGTTGCTGCATACAGATTTTTTCCAGGGCTGAACTCTCAAAAAGGGTCTCAGGTACCGTTTTTTGTCCCCCCGGGTACCCGCTCGCTAGGTGGGCGTCGCCACGGTTAATTCCGCAAAGACTTGAAAATCGCCAGGGTTGAAGGTGTAGATGCGTTGAGCGCCGGTCGCCAGCATCGTGGCGACAATTTGCAGATCGCACACTCCCGCGCCTTCGGGGCGTAAACGGACGGTTTCCGCCACATTCTCCCCTAAAATCTTGCTTCGAAGCCGGGTTTGCCGTATCCTGAGTCGCATGGAAATACACCTAACCCCCGAGACGGAAGAGAGGCTCCACGCTCTCGCCGCGCAAAGCGGAGGCGCGACGGTTGACGAGCTTGTGCAGGATGTTATCGAGGAATATTTCGGCGATCTGGCGCAGGCGCGGCAAACGCTGGACCGGCGCTATGACGACCTCGAAAGCGGCCGGGTAAAGCCTGTCCCCGGCGATGAAGTGATCGCCCGGCTTCGGGCCAAGAGCGCGGCCTACCGCGCGAACCGCCATGAGAGCCTATGATTTCCACCCCGAAGCTGAAAGCGACATTAACGCCATTTGGGATTACCTCGCCGAAGACAGTCCCGATGCCGCCGACCGGACGCTGGACAAGATTGTGGCCGCTATCGAGGCGCTTGTGCCCTTACCCCATCGGGGCCACCGCCGCCCCGATCTTACCTCCCGCCCCTTGAGATTCATTACCGCACAGAATTATCTCATTGCCTACGCCCCGGACAAAAAACCGTTATGGGTTGTCGCCGTTATGCATGGACGCCGCAGCCCCCGCTTGATGGCCGCGATCCTCAGGGGCAAAGAGTAACGGCGCGTTGCAAAAATGGTCCATTGTGGGAGAAACGGTGTCAGGGAAACGCTGTCAGGTACCCTTTCTCTTCCCCCGGGTTTATGTGCTGCTACTTGGGTGGCGGCTCGACCCTACCGAGAGCCTCGTCGGTGGCCAGTTCGAGTTCAGCCGTTTCCTCTTCGGTTAAGTCCCGAATTTTTTTCTGGAGAGCCGACGGGGGAATTGCACGTAACTGATTCGCGATCCCCTGCCTCGAGGTTTGCCGCCCAGCCCTCCAGGCCCTGCGCGGCGAGAACCGCTTCCTCGGCCGCGGGGCTCGGCGCCAGACGGGACAGCTCCCATTGCTTCGGATCCGGCTGCCGCCTCACGATCCGATGGACACGCTACGAAGCGTCAACGGCGTGCTCGGCTTGAGCATGCCCTTCTCGTATTCAGCCTCTACCACCCGTGATCCCATGGAGAGAAAGGGGGTCAGGTATCCTTCGGTCACGAAATGAGGCTCTCCGATTACTTCATTGAACCACTCTTTAACGGTGTTCGCCGCCGGGTTTTCCCTTCTGATATCCGGCGCTGTGCTCCTCGTGCGGGTCGTGGCCGGCATTAGGAACGACGTGGCCTTTCCCGTCCCGAGCTTCGTTCGGGTGGAAGTGGTTGAACGCCTGCTCTCCGCGCTCGGGCACCGGTCCTTTGTAACCGTGGCGAGGATCGTAGCGGTTATCGACGTGACCGGCGAAGCCTCTGGGTCCATGGAACCATGGGCCCGCCCCGATGAATATCCCGCCCACGAAAAAATCGGGTCCATAGTAGCCGTAGGGAGCACAGGCATACGGAGCATAGTCAAAGTATCCGTACGGGCAAACAGGCTCCACTCCAATGCTAACGGAAACCTGACCCGGCGCTGTAGACACACCGGTCATCAGCGCAACCGTGAGAGCAAAGAAAGCAAGCGACTTCCATCGGAACATAATTCCTCCTAGAGCCGGCGGTCGAATCTGCCGTGATTCCTACTTTAACATGCCGAATTTGGCCATGATACGCTGGACTGCTCCGGCGTCACAAGATTTTGTTAAAATTCTTTGTCCGACCGTCTTCGGAACGGCCAGCTTAAGTGAACAGTATTGCCCCTAGACCTCATCGGGGGACGGAGCTTTAGCTCGGACATGATCGGACCCGCAGCTTCGGCGGTTTTAAGCCCCTGCGCCTTCAGGGCCTAAAGGCCCCGCGTCAAGTTATGGCGCAACCGTAGGAAATCCCAATAGGCACGACAAAATGACCGCCAAGTAAGGGCCCATGCCAGACGGCCGATGGCGGAAAATGCCGGACATGGTTAGATACCAGGGCTAGCGCTAACGCTTGACCTGCTTATAGATAATAATCACCGCGCCCGGCTGATCTTTTATCGCTACCGGCAGGCCTTTTTCTTCCAACTCGCGCCCGCTGAACTGCGTTTCGCCTGGCGCGTCGAGATTGCTCACGCTGTACTGCGCCGCTGGGTCGAGCCCGCGAAGCTTGAACCTTACCTTTTCAATGGGACTCTGCGGAACGCCGGAATGCCTGCACCATGCCATCGCCCGATGCGGGCCGGTCAAACTGCCAGGCCACCCACGCGCTGTCCTCCGTGGTGTAAGGAGTCAGCGGATAATAGTCACCGTAATAATAAGGAGCGACTTGCCGCCACTGCGCGGCCAGCCGGTCCGAGCGCCGGAAATCAACGTTCTTGCTGCGAGGATCGGGACCCATGCCCATCGCCATTGCCATGGTGCTGCGGAAGGAGTAAGGATTGGACGACCGGATGCCGGTTCCGAAGTACGGAACCCACAAGGCCAACCCATAAGTGAGATCCTGCATGGCGGGGGGATCGTCATATCCGTAGTCGCTTCGCCACAAGAGGCACGGCGCGGCGCAGGGTTTCCAAATCGTCGCGGCGGCCGCCGCTGGCGCACGTATCAATGAGCATGTCCGGATGCCGCCGCCGCAATTCATCCCAATAAGCCAGGTAGCCGGTGACGTGGCGGATTTCCGTAATGCCCTGGCGGTCGGGGGCGTCGTTGGCTCGCCAGATTTCCAGCGGGTCAAAGTTAAAATCCTGCCGGTACAGATCGATTCCCTGCTCGGTGAGCAACTGGTCCACGTGGTCGGTGAGCCACTTGCGGGCGTCGGGGTTGCCGAGATACAGAAGCTTGCTGCCTCCCTCCTTTCCCAGCAGCCACTCCGGGTGATTCTCCCAAAGCCACGAGCCGGCGGTAACGCGCTCCGGCTCAAACCACACGATGGTCTTCGCGCCGTGCGCGTGAGCGAAGTCCGAGATGGGGCGGAAGCCGTGCGGGAAGCGCGCGGGGTCGGGGTCCCAGGTCCCGGTGTTCCACCAACCGTCCTTGAAGTGATACCAGCCCGCGTCCATCCACCAGTAGTCAAACTTCCACCCGCGGTCGAAGTACTGCTGCATGAATTCTTTCTCGTTCTGTTCGTTCGCGCCCTGCATCTCGATGGTGTAACCGTTGGTCCCCGACGAGAGCAGCGGCGCCGGCAACTGGCCGCCGGGGCGCGGCAGATTGTGCGCGATCATCCATCGCCGCCAAACGTTCTGCCCATCGATCCAATCGCCACGCCAAAACACCAGGGCCACCAGAGGGCTGCGCACTTCCTCGCCGGGCAGCAATTTGAAGTGGGTCAGCTCCTGCCCGGCGCGCACCTGAAGTCCCGTCCCTTCGTCGCGCGTAAATTGCGCCGCCCATTGGCCCGGCCAGCCCAGGGCGACAATCGTGCCTTCGCCCGGCAAGGCAATATTGAAGTAGCACAGGTCGGTGTTGGTGGGACGGCCACCCGCCGCGCTGATTCGCTTCTCCGCTTTACGCTCCAGGCGATCGGCAAGAGGTTCGAAATCCGTGGAGCTGGCGAGCGAGCCCTTGCTGTGATGCAGGATGAATTCGCCGTCCTCGCCGCGCTCGAAGCGCGTGTCGAGGGCCTGAATGTTTTCCAGGATCGGCGTCGGATCGCTGCCCGTGTTCTTGAAATAGAGCGTCCACTCCACCACCGGGAAGTCGTGATACTCCACCGCCACGGCGCGCACCACCAGGCCGCTCCTCGGATCGGTGTACGTCAGCGTATGCTCCGTGCGGTTGTCGTCAAGGCGGCGGGAACTGCGATTGCGCTCCCACATTTTCAGCAAATAGCTGGAAGGCTGATCGCCGTAACGAAAGGAGAAGGGAACTTCGGTGGTCAAGGGAGCACGCAAGGGTCCCGTGGGAAGGTCCCCCAGCCACACGGTCTTGCCATCCGCCAGGGTCACTCGCGCGTCGGCCCAATCGGCCTGGTCAAAATGATTGCCAAAGACCACGCCTCCGCCACCGTCTTCGATTTTGAGGTCAAACTCCGTGGCATTGCCGAGGTCCACCTTGACGGGAACGCCCGCCATGCCTTCGTGCATAACTTGACTGCGGAAAGGCGTCTTGCCGGCAACGTCCACGGAGGCCACCACCGCTCCCCGACCGACGCTGGAGTAGTAGCCCATGTCGTTGCTGTCCACCCCTACAATGGCCTCAAAGCTTTTGGCCGCACTTGCAAGCACCACCCGCACCGTGCCGTCGGAAGGAAAGTGCAGACCACGCGAATATTGCTGATCCACAATGCGGAGACGATGGCTTTGAACCCCGTTCTTGGTCACCAGCCCCGACTGGGTGTAAACCAGCAAGTAGCTTTCCGCCGGGTTCGGCGCCACCTCGCCAAGCAATTTGGTGGCCACCCATCGGCGAGCCGTGGCCATGGCCTCCGGCGACTGCGCTTGGCACCTGGGGATGGCACCCAGGAAAATGGCTGCAAACAGGATGAGGCACTGCGCTCGTCTTGAAAGGAAAGAAGACATGGCTAAATCCTCCATGAGCATTACGGGCTAACGGCGGGGATTGGTGCTTTATCCACTTTATGCGCGGTCGCTGCACTAGAATCTGCACCGTGCAAGCACCAGGGTGATGTCATCGGCCTGTTCGCCATCGCTGAACTTTTGCACGGTCGCGACGATGGCTGCAAGCAAAGCGGGGACAGGCAGGTGACGCTGGGCGAGCATCGTCTCGACAAGGCGAGACTCCCCAAATTGCTCCTCCTGGGCGTTCTCCGCTTCCGTGACGCCGTCGGTGTAAAGGACCAGGGTGTCGCCCGCGGCAAGCTGCACCTCTGCCACCGAGCACTCCCACCTTTCGAATAATCCCAGTACGGTGTTTGTCGCGGTTAATCGTTCCAACTGTCCATCCGCGCGCAGCAAGAGCGCCGGCAAATGTCCGCAATTCACATAGCGCAGGCGGCGGCTGGAATCGTCGTAATCGGCAAAGAACAGCGTGGCGTAACTGCTCTCACTGCTGTTCTCGTAGAACAATTGATTCACGGACTTGAGCAGTCGTGGCAGGTCGTCCAAGGCTACGGCGTACTGGCTGCGCAGGTTGGCCTGCAAATTGGCCATCAACAGAGCGCCGGAAATTCCCTTGCCCGCGATGTCCGCCAGCACCAGCGCCAGCCGGCCGGGGCGCAACTCGAGGAAATCGTAATAATCCCCACCCACTTGGCGAGCCTGGATGCAGCCGCCCGCGTACTCGAGCGTTTTCATGGACGGGATCTTCTGCGGGAACAACCGGGCTTGGACTTGCTTCGCGTACTCCATTTCCTGGGCAATGCGCCGCTCCGCCTCGATGCGCTCGGCAATCTTCTCGCCCAGGCGAATGCTCTCCAGCGCCACGCCCGCTTGGTTCGCCACGGAAGCGAGCAGGTGTTTATCGTCGCTCGAATAAGGCTCTTCCGAAAGGCGCGCGCCCAATACCAGCAAACCCACTAGCCGGCTATCACGTCCTAGTAGAGGTACCACGCAATCGGGCTTGAGAGGCGCCAGTAGAGAGGGTTCTGTCTCACCGCTCGGGCTCTCCGCGGAAGCCTCCCAGGTGGAGGGAATTGCAGCATGTCGATCCACCCGGCCGTGTCGCACCAGTTCCGCCATGATCGCGGGCGTGACCGGGATGGTTTTGAGTTCAGGCGGGACATTTCCACGCAGGGCAGAGATTTGATGGTCACTGGATTCAAGATAGACCACCAGAGAGCTCGGTTGCAGGGCTTGATTCAGATGATGGTCGAGAAGCGCTGCCAGCTCCTGCCGATCCGTTGCGGTGCGGGTTTTCTCCGCCAGGTCCTGGAGGATCATGCGAGCGTCGTAGGCACTGCGGAAGAAAGCGTGATCGATCCTTTCTCCGACGCGCTTATGGACCACGGTTCCGGTCCAGAACATAAGGGAGCCGAAGGCCGTTCCCAAAACTATTCCTCCGGGTAGGGCGGCCTCGGTGAGGGGTTTAAGATAATGAGCAAAAGAGAGGACAAAAACCCATGTTACGCCGACACTGATCAACGATTGCAGGATGGTAAAGCCCCGCTGTACCAGCAGGTAACGAGCGCTCATCCTCAGCAAAACTGGGATCTCCAGCACCTGGTGCTTAACTACGGCGTAGGCAAAGGAGAGGGGAAAGAGCCACAACAAAACTACGATCGCGACAACCAGCAAAACAGGCGCGTGAAAGCCAAAAAAGTCACCTGCCCCGAGTACCAGCGTGGCCGGTACGACGCCCACCAGTGTCCCCCAGAGAATCACTCGAATCTTGCGGCGCGCCTCGGGAGTGGGGGCGCTGAAGGCATTCCATATAAGCGAGACAAAGCCCAAGGCGATGAGCCCATAGAGAAAAGACAACAGCAATACATGTCGTCCGCCGGAGGGCCGTCCGAAGACCGCAGGCGGCGTCAAGATCGCCCCTACCATGAGGGCGATCCACTTCAACCAAGGAAGACGGCGATCGAGCGGCGACCGTGTGGGGAACACCGCGAAAAAGAAATAGAACAAGGGCGTAACCATGTTGTCGAAGAGTGCCCTATAGACCATCGCGAACGGCCGCAAGGATGGACTCAGGCCCGCAAACGAATTCCGGAACACCCGGTATAGCGATAAAGCCCGTGAACATCAAAGCTATAAGCCAGGCGTTGGGGTCTTCCAGGCGAAGAAACAGAACCGCCAAGCCGACCACGAGGAACCCCAACGGATAGGTGTCGAAGATGCTCCTGCCCACGTCCCGCGCTACCCTTCCCTCCTGCCGGAGAGGGGCGAGGAGCGCGAAGGACAGCTTCAATGACGAATGGCGCAGTGCCACTGACACGCTGGATGGTCAGCTTGACAGTATCACCAGGATGGTGGGCTGGCCCAGACATCGGTGAGGGAAAAGGCGTTCTCAAAGTGGCGTCCGTTGATCGCTAATGATTCGATCTCCCGCGTCTAATCCGGCGCTCTCAGCGGCGCTTCCCTTCTGGACGCTTCTAACCAGCTCGCAATGCTCCGCCTCAAGGTACTGACCATCAAAGCCCAATTCCACCGGAGGGTGCCAGCGAGTGTTGTAAATCCAAAGGACGGTGTAAAGAATGGTGGCAGAGGCAAAAAGGGTTGCCAAGGTGGCCAGCAGCGGTTTCGATGAACGATGGCTTGCGCATGATGGCACGGGCCAGGGCTTGGGAGTCAGCATCGGCGAAGGGCCCGACAAAGCTTAAGGCTTGACTCCCGGTGCCGTCAAGAAGGACGGAGATGGCGTATGTGAATAAAGGTCCGCACTTGAAGTGCCGATAATCAAAGATTGAAGTGCACCGATGGGTATCTGTGGCAATCCGGAGGCTCGGAGATCCACAACCTCGGGCTCTTGCCGAGAACCATTGATTCATCGCGTGCGGCGATGGGGCACAGGGTTCCTGCTCCCAAGGCGGAAGCAAGTGGAAATGCGATTGGCCGATCCGGCAAAAGCAGTCGTTCTGCCCTTGCAGGCGCACTTTCGGCGGGCAAACCGTCTGAGCATCCTCCTGTTCATTTCCCTGGTAGCCGGCATCCCCCCTCCCGGCCGATTCGCGGAGGCTAAAGATGCCCCTCTGCCTACTCTCACCCGTATTGAGCAGATTCGACATCTTACCCCTGCGCAGGCCGAGCGGCATTATCCCGTCCACGTCCGGGCGGTGGCAACCTACTATAACCCGCATAGCTACACAGGAGTGCAAGACGTTGGACCATTCGGTCCTGACCTTTTCGTCCAGGACTCCACCGCAGGCATCTGGGTCGACATCACAGGCGATTCGTTAAAAGAGGCTCCTCGGGCGGGCCAACTCCTCGACATCGAGGGAGTTACCGCCGAGCCGGACTTCGCTCCCCAGATTGAGAAATCGCATTGGCTGGTCCTCGGTCAAGCTCCGTTACCTGTCCCCCATTCCGCCTCCTACGAGCGTCTGGCTTCCACCGCAGAGGACAGTCAGTGGGTAGTGGTGACGGGCATCGTCCGGTCAGCGCTCAAGGCGGAGGGTTTTCTAGTACTTAATATCGCCATCGCGGGTGGTCGGCTGGTGGAGGTCGTGATCCCCGAATTTAATGCGGCCATTCCCGGGCGACTCATCGATTCCCGGGTAGAGCTACGGGGTGTCTGTGGCGCCCTATTCAACCAGAAAAAGCAGTTTGTCGGCGTGGTGCTCTATGTGCCCGATACGGAGCAACTGAGAGCGGTGGAATGGGGACAATCCAATCCTTTCGCCATCCCGTTGCATTCGATCGCTGGCCTCCCGCGATTTACTCCCGAGGGGAAAACGGGACACCGCGTCCGGGTTCAAGGCATAGTCACGTTGCAATTGCCTGGACGGATGCTCTTCATCCGGGATCTGGAAGACCCAACCCAGACACTCCAAGTTCAAACCCAGCAGGACAGCTCCGTTCAACCCGGAGACGTCGTCGATGTGGCCGGATTCCCGGGGCTTGGGGACTATGCGCCCGTCCTTCAGGATGCTTTGTTCCGGCCGGTCGGAAGAGGAAGATCGCCTGTTGCGGAACGGATTACAGCCGCAAACGCGATGCAGGGAGCCTTTGACGGGGAACTGGTGCAGCTTGAGGGCCTGTTGGTGGGCCACGCCCGCAGGACAACCCTGGAGACCCTAAGTCTGCAATCCGGCAATCTGATTTTTGCGGCAGACCTGGAAGAATCCCAAGCACAAAGCGCCCTGGCATGGCTGCGCGACGGCAGCCGAGTCCGTTTGACCGGCATTTGCACGATGCAGGTGGACCAGAACAAGCATCCTCAGGGCTTCAGCCTTCTGCTGCGCAACCCGCATGACATTGTTGTGCTCGAACGTCCTTCCTGGTGGACTCCCGGCCGTGCGGTGCTTGCTCTGGGACTCCTTGGTATGGGGATCGTGGCGGTACTGGGATGGGTGCTGCTGCTCCACCGCCGCGTGCGTCAGCAGACCGAGGTGATTCGTGAACGGTACCTTTCTGACGTCACGGAACGCAAACAGGCGGAGGAAATGCGACGTGAGAACGAGGCCAAATTCCGCATCCTGTTTGCCAGCAATCCCCTGCCCATGTGGGTGCAAGACATCAAGACCCTGAAAAACGTCAAGGTCAACGACGCCGCCGTCACCCACTATGGCTACTCGCGCGAAGAGTTTCTCGGAATGCGCATTACCCAAATGCGGCCGCCGGAGGACGTGCCTGCTTTCCTGGACGCCATCCAGCATGTTAACACTGACGCGCCATCTTCCGTACACCACCGGCATTGTCTCAAAGATGGTCGCACCATCGACGTGGAAGTGACGGCGCAGGCCATTCGCGTTGGGGGACGAGACCTCGTTGTCGTGGTAGCCCAGGATGTCACGCAGCGGAAGCGCGCGGAGGTGGAGTTGCAACACGCCAAGGAAGCCGCCGAGGCCGCCAACCGAGCCAAGAGCCAGTTCCTGGCCAACATGAGCCACGAAATCCGCACTCCCATGAACGGCATCCTCGGCATGACCGACCTGGCTCTGGACACCGATCTTTCACGCGAGCAGCGCGAGTACCTGAACATGGTCAAGATCTCTGGCGATTCGCTGCTGACCATCATCAACGACATCCTGGATTTCTCCAAAATCGAAGCGGGCAAGCTGGAACTGGACGATGTCGATTTCGATCTGCGCAACAGCCTGGAGCGGACACTGAGGATTCTGGCGGTTCGCGCGCACGAGAAGAGGCTGGAACTGAACTATCGGGTGGCAGCGCAGGTCCCGCAGGTCGTGGCCGGCGATCCCGGACGTTTATGCCAAGTCGTTGTGAATCTGATCGGCAACGCCCTGAAGTTCACTGAGCAGGGTGAGGTGACCCTGGAGGTGGAATCCCAGCCTACACCCCAAGGCCAGACCACGATTCACGTCACGGTGCGCGACACGGGGATCGGCATCCCCCCGGAAAAGCAGGCCAACATCTTTGACGCCTTCACCCAAGCCGATGGTTCCACCGCTCGCCGCTACGGCGGCACGGGTCTCGGCCTGACCATTTCAAAGCGGCTGGTGGAAATGATGGGGGGCCGCATCTGGGTGGAAAGCACCGTAGGGCAAGGCAGCGCCTTCCACTTCACGGCTAACTTCGGCGTGGTCCCGTTGGCGGAGCAACCTCCCATGATGCACCCGGATCTCGAGGGTTTGCCGGTGCTGATCGTGGACGACAACGCCACCAGCCGGCGCATTCTCGCGGAAATGCTCAGCGACTGGGGCATGAAACCCGTGCTCACGGAAAGTGGCCAGGCCGCCCTCACCCTTCTGCAAGAGGCGCGGGCCATCGGGCAGCACTTCGCCCTTGTCCTCACCGACGCCGACATGCCGGGAATGGACGGATTCTCGCTGGTCGAGCACATGAGCCAAGACCCCCAGCTATCGCGGGTGACCGTGATGATGATGACCTCCGCCGGCCAACTCGGCGCTGCCGCCCGCTGCCGGGAACTGGGTATGGCCGCTTCCCTCACCAAACCTGTCAGCCCGTCGGAATTGTTTGACGGCATCGTCCGGAATCTTGTCCGGCCCTGTGCTCCTCCCCAGGCGGCCGCGCTGGCTACGTCCCAACCCTTGCGGGAGGAAAAAAGGAAGTTCCATATTCTGCTGGCAGAAGATAGCGCGGTGAACCAACGGCTGGCCATGCGCCTGCTCGAAAAGCATGGACACAACGTAAGAGTGGTCGCCAGCGGCCGGCAGGCGCTAACCGTGCTCGACCAGGAGAAATTCGATGTCGTCCTCATGGACATCCAGATGCCCGAGATGGACGGTCTCGAGGCGACGGCGGCGATCCGCGCCCAGGAACAGTCCACCGGCAGCCACCTGCCCATCATCGCCATGACCGCGCATGCCATGAAGGGCGACCGCGAGCGCTGCCTCCAGGCGGGAATGGACGGCTACATCTCCAAGCCCATTCGCGCTCAAGAGCTGTACCAGGTTCTCGGAAGCTGCGTTTGAGGGCGCCACATTAGATCCCGCTTGACGCGCGAGGGCGGTACGGGTATGGTCTGCACGCAAGTATAAAGCTGGAAGCGGAAATTCCGGCTAGTTGCTCCTTTCCCCCTTTGGGCCAAATTCAAATACGGGCGGCCAAGCCACTCTTGAGGAGGTTTCGCATGAGGCGAGTCAAAAGTAGTGTGTGTCTGGGGCTCCTGTTTCTTTCCTTGGGTATCGCGACAGGTCCCGCGCTCGGAGATGACGCCTCCGTCAAAAATCAAGCCGACTGGGACAAGATAAAACAGTTGTCGGCGGGCCAGGAAATTCAGGTCGTGCAGAACGACGCCATATCCACTACCGGTAAGTTTCACAGCATAACCGACGAGGCGATTGTCGTGAGTACGGCGAACAGCGAACAAACCATGAGTCGGCAGAATATCCTTCGGGTTTCGTCCAAAGGGAGAGGGCGCCGCATGCGGAACGCCCTGATCGGCGCTGGGATCGGGGCAGGCACCGGTCTGGGGATCGGCGCGGCAATGGATGCCCACGACAAGTGCAGCCAGGGGTCGTTCTGCTTCAATATCCTCCCCAATGGAGGAAAGGAGATAATCACTCCGCTTGGTGCGATTGCAGGCGCCATTGTCGGAGCGGTGCTTCCCTCCGGCGGTTGGCACGAGGTTTATCGCGCCCGTTAGTCCCGTGCCCACCCGGCCTGGTGCTTTATGGAAGCGTTCGCAATCAGCACCAGCGCCGCCCGCGCGGGCAGATTCTGCTCGGAACCTACCTAGGCTGGCGCAGACCCGGTTTTTTGGGGTCTGCGATTTCCCCAAGGCGGCAGTTCTTTCGTGCCCAACCTGCCCGGCTAAAGTCGGCTGCTACGAAATGCTTGGGGGGATCGCAGGCGCCCAAAAGCCTCGGTCTGCGCCCGCCCACGATAGAGCCCCGGAAGTTGCGCCGGCCTTTGATGCCGTGTACGATTAAGCGTAAGCGATCTGCGCGTGCGATCTTGCGTCGCGGCGCCATGATGCGGCCGCGACAAATCGCTTTTGAGGATCGACTAGGAATGATGCGGCCCTTATCCAACCACTTCAAACTGCGGCCTCGTTGCCGCCTGCTTCTGGAAATCATCCTACTTTTTACGGTCATTCCCGTTGTGCCTGTCCACGCGGAACAGTGGCAAAAGCTCAACCCCCAGGGGTACGTCAACGATTTTGCCGGCGTGCTCAACGCGACGACGGTGGAGAAACTTACCGAGCTGAGTACGGAGGTCGATCAAAAAGCCAAGGCCCAGATTGCAGTGGTCACCATCAAGACTCTGGAAGGCGACACGGTGGAAGACTTCGCCAATCACCTTTTTCAGAAGTGGGGCGTGGGGTACAAGGGGACGGACCGTGGCGTGATGGTCCTGCTTGCCACGGATGATCACAAGTACTGGACCGAGGTCGGCTACGGCCTCGAACCCATCCTTCCCGACGGCAAGGTGGGCGATTTCGGACGCAGCATGGTTCCGTTGTTGCGCCAGGGCGACTACAACGGCGCCGTCGTGCAAATAGTGAGCCAGATCGCGGAGGTGATTGCGCAGGACAGCCACGTTTCCCTGGATAGCCTGGCGGGCTTCCCTGCGGTCGCTCCTGCCGCCGGCGATAGCGAGGGGCAGGAATTACATCTGACGGCCGGACAGATCATTCTTCTTCTCATCGTCTTATCGTCGGGGCGCCCATCTTACTCAGGTTTCTAGGTCCATTCTTCTTCATCTCTCTCTTGTCCGGAGGCGGAGGACGCGGAGGCGGTTGGGGTGGAGGTGGCTTTGGCGGAGGAGGGGGCGGCGGAGGCTTCGGGGGTTTTGGTGGAGGTTCCTCGGGCGGGGGTGGAGCCGGCGGAGGCTGGTAACAAATCACCTCACCGAGATACACTGCGGGAGCGAGAACCATGATAAACAGAACAAGACCTGACAGACCTGGTAACCAGATTGAAGGATGCCGCGGGAAGCAACCTGCTGTCCGTAATACTTTACGGTTCCGCGGCCACGGAAGAGTTCCACGAGGGGCATTCCGACTTGAATATCCTCTGCATCATGCAGAGTCTGGGCAGGGACGATTTGAGCAAGTTGCACGCTGCTTCGGCCTGGTGGGCCAAGAAGGGACACCCCGCGCCGCTGTTCTTCACGCTCGACGAGCTTCACCATTCCGCCGATATTTTCGCCATCGAACTGTTGGACATCAAAGCGGCTCACCGGGTTCTTCACGGCGAAGATGTAATGGCCTCGCTCCACGTTCCGATGGATCTTCACCGCCTGCAAGTGGAAAGGGAGTTGCGGAACAATACGTTGCGCTTGCGGCAGCACTACCTGAGGCATCCCGCTGACTCCCGGAAGACCCTGGAACTGATGACCTCATCCATTTCCACGTTTGCCGCGCTGTTCCGGCATGCCTTGATTGCTCTGGGGGAGGATCCACCGCCAACCAAGCGAAGTACGATGGACCGCCTGGGATCCGTGCTGGGGTTTGATCCCTCTCCCTTTCACACCATCTTCGAGATTCGTGAAGGGCACAAGCGTGAACGTGATGTGGATGTCCAGGCAACATTCGACGCATACCTGGACAGGGTCTCCAAGGTCGCGGAAGAGATGGACCGCCGGCTGGCAGTTCCGCCGGCAAAGGGATGAAAGGCAATTCTGGCGGGCGTTTACTGCTCAGCCCCTGAATTTGGAGGAGGAAGGTCATGAAGATACTGCTGGCTGTGGTGGGAGTCGTGGTGGCATTGCTGGTGCTGGTTGCCGTCGTCGTGGGAGGATCTTACGTCAGCAGCAAGAACGAAATGGTCCGCAAGAATGAAGCCATCAAACAAGCATGGTCGCAGGTGGATGTGGTGCTTGCAACGGCGCGCCGACCTGATTCCGAACCTTGTGGAGACGGTGAAGGGTTATGCGCAAGCAGGAGCAGACCGTGTTCGGAGACATCGCCAATGCCCGCGCCGGCTTGCTGAATGCCCGGACACCCGCCGACAAGATCGCCGCCAATGGCCAGTTGGATGGCGCCATCGGCAGGCTGCTGCTGATCGTCGAGAACTATCCTAATCTCAAATCCGATCAGAACTTCATGGCCCTTCAGGACGAGCTGGCCGGAAGCGAAAACCGCATCGCCGTCGAGCGCCGCCGGTATAACGAGGCCATTCAGGATTACAACACCTACATCGGCCTTTTCCCCAATAGCATCTTTGCCGGGTGGGCGGGATTCCAACGGAATAATGACTACTTTGCCGCTTCCGAGGGCGCGCGCCAAGCTCCCAAGGTGGATTTCAGCGCGCCGAAGCAGTGAGCCATGGTTGCAGCGACGTAACGACCCCGCATGGAGACAGGAGGAATGCGGTGAAATTCCCCAAGTGGAAGCTGACGGTAAGTTCATTAGTCGTGGCGGCGTTGGCAGTCCTTGTCGTGCTCGCCAATTCTCTGCAACACAAGTTCTCAGATCCGAAGCCAGACCCGGCCGAGACGCCCGACGCCGATTTCGCGGCCTTTTCCGCCCTCGCGCCGATTGATACGCACGTGCACCTTTACCAGGATGACCCGGCGTTCGGCGCCCTCATGCAGCGCCTGAATCTGCGCGCTTTAAACATTTGCGTGATTGACGATCGCGATCCTTTCTTCAAGGGGCTGGAGCCGCAGCGCGGCGACGCGCTCAAGGTCCGCCATATGCACCGGGGGCCGTGCCGTTTTGTGCACGACTTTCAGCCCTTACGATTTCGAAGCAGCCGGGATTCGCCCAGCGCGCGATCCGCCAGCTCGATGCCGACTTCGCGGCGGGAGCCATCGCGGTGAAGATTTACAAGGTCATGGGCATGGAGATGAAGTCGAAAGCGGGGAAATATGTGATGCCGGATGACCCTGCCTTCGAGCCCATCTATCAGGACATTGCCGCCCACCATCGGACGGTCGTCGCGCACATCGCGGAGCCCGATTCGTGCTGGCAGCCCCCCAATCCCGCCAGCCCCGACTATGATTATTACAAGCAGCACCCCCAAGAGTACGCTTACGCCCATCCCGAGTGGCCCTCCAAAGCCGCCATTCTCGCGGCCCGGGACCATTTCGTGGCGGAGAACCCCACGCTGCGAGTCGTCGGCGCGCACCTGGGCAGCATGGAAGCGGACGTGGATCAGATGGCCCAGCGCTTTGACCGCTATCCCAATTTCGCGGTCGATACCGCCGCCCGCGTCCCTTATTTCATGTTGCAGCCGCGCGAGAAAGTCCGGGCCTTCCTGATCAAGTACCAGGACCGCATCCTTTACGGAACCGACCTGGAGGTCATGCCGAAAGACGACACCGAGAAAGCACTGCAAGAGTGGAATGATACCTACCGGCGCGATTGGAAATTCTTTTCCACGGACCAGACGGTCGAGTACAAGGGGCACACCTACCAGGGTCTTTCCCTGCCGGGGCCGGTGCTGCGCAAGATCTTTCACGACAACGCCGTCCACTGGCTGCCGGGAATTCAAGGGGGGGAATAGACTCCGCCAGCGGTCGGGCACAGACCTAATGCGGGACCGTCGCATGGGTTTGACCCTTTATGACCACCGCCTTCGTACCCCTGTAAGTGCGAACCACCAACGAGCCTCCATTCCATTCCACGGTGGTGGCGCCGTCGGTGTCGGTGCGGAAAATTCTGGCGCCGGCGTTTTTGCAGAGCCTCCAGCATTTCCGGGTTCGGCAAGCCCACGTTTCGGTCGGCCCCAGCCTCGGAGCTGATAATCGCCACGCGCGGAGCAACGCGCGCCAGGAAATCCCTACTCGTGGATGACTTCGACCCGCGATGCCCCACTTTGAGCACCTGGCTTTCCAGCGGCTCACGGGAGGCGAGAATTCCCTTCTCCGCATTCCTGCCCGCGTCTCCCGGCAGCAGGAAGTTCATTCCGCCCGCGCTGATCCGCATGACCAGCGAGTCATCGTTGCGCGTGTGAGACTGATGTAGCGCCGGCCTTCAGGCCGGCACGTCTCCGATGCCGGGCTAAAGCCCGGCGCTACGTTGCCGGAGTCAGGTCCCGGCCAAAGCACCCGAATTGACGCATCGCCAAAGGAAAGCGCATCGCCCGCCATGAGGGTTCGAGTCGGAATCCCGCGTTCCGCCACCGTCTTCCAGAAGCGCCGCATACTCGGGAGTCTCGGGTTCGGGAGCGTGCCAGAACTCGCCCACGCGAAAGTTTGCCGAGGACTGCGTAAAGCCCGCCGAGTTGGTCCGGGCGCGCATGGGTGAGCGCCACCACATCGATTCTCTTGAGGCCGAGCGACCACAGGTAGGGTGAAACGATGTCCTCGCCCGAATCCCAGCGCCGGCCCTGAAAGCCACCCTCCCGCGCTCCCCGCGTGCGGCTGCCTCCCGCATCCAGCAACATCGTGGTCCCGCCAGGAAGCACCAGAAAGAGCGCGTCACCCTGGCCGCAATCCAGCGCGGTCAGTTGCAGCACACCGCGCGGCAAGCGGGGCGCAAAGGGATGAAGTGGCCACCAAGACCACAAAAACCGCACACGCCGCCAGCGCCAGCGCCCGCGGCCCGCCGTGCAAAGCGGAGAGCCAAGCCCGCCAACACAAACGCTCCGCAAAATCCCCACGCCACCCACAAGCGGCGGCGCCGGCATGCGGTAGGAAAGCCACGCCGCGAGTCCGGGCAGATGCGTCATGTCAAAAAGGAGCGGCCATGACCAGGCTCAGCACCTTGGCCGGCCAAGCCGCCGCTGCCGGCGACACGACGCTCAGCAAATTGATCGGCAAGGCGAGCGCCAGAAGCAGCGTCATCACCGGAATCGCCAAGGCGTTCAATCCCACGCCCGCAAAGGTCACGCGATGAAAAGTCTCCACCATCGGCAGGAGCAATCCCAGTTGCAGGACGGCGGAGAAAATCAGCATATTCGCGACCCACACCAAAAGCTTCAGGGGCGCGACCACCATGTTGCGCGAGAGGGCAGGATAGCGTTCGAAGAAAGCCCACGCGGCGGCGCAGCGCATAGATCAGCGCGCGCAGATCCAGACGCGCCTGGGCGATGCGCGGGGAAAAGTGATCGTCAAGCAGCACATCGTCCAGCCGCCGCAGAGCCCGGCGGTAGGGCTCGGTGGTGCGCTCCAGAACCGGCACGGCGACGCCGACAATCAGCAGCGCCGCGGCGAAGGAAAGCTGAAATCCCGACTCGAACAGCCACGCCGGGCGGAGATAGAGAAGGATCAGCGCCACGCCGCCAATGGCATTCAGCGGGGAATGCCCACGGTCGAGAATGCGCGCCACGAGGTAAAGCGCGATCATCAGCGTGGCGCGCAGCGTGGGCGCGCGCTGCTCCACCAGAAAAGCGTAAACCACCAGGAAACCCAGCACGATAAACGAGCGGGTCACCCGCCGGCATCCCAACCCCCGCAGCAGGAATTCCACGAGCAGCGTGAGCAAGCCCACGTGCAGCCCGGCGATGACGAGCAAGTGATAAAGGCCCGTCTTGCGAAAATCGTCGATGGTGGTGGAATCGAGCGCCGTCCGGTCACCCCACAACACCGCCTTCAGCACCGCGCCGTAACGCCCTTGGGCCGACCACGGCGGATAGAGGTCATCGATGCCGCGCAGCAAGCGCTGGCGCGCGCGCTCCGCGAATTCCGCGAAATGGAAGCCCGCGGGGTGACCCACTTTTTCCACCAGCCGGGGATTCTTGACGGTTCCAACCCAGTAAATGTCTTCGATATCCTCCATCCAGCGGCGAAAATCGAAGCTGCCGGGGTTTTGATAGATATGCGGCCGGCGCAGGCGAACGAGGGTTTGAATCTCGTCGCCGAATTGGATTTCGAGCGGGCCGCTGCCGTCGGAAGCGTCGCGATCTTCCGAACCCTGCACCCGCAGGCGGATCTTCCCCGTGACGGGGTAAACGTGCCGCGAGTGACTCGATCCGCTGCGCCTCAACGTCAAACTGCAACCCGTATCCGGTGCGATAGGGGGTGGAAATCACCCGTCCCGTCCAGCCGCACGGGATCATTCAGGTCCACGCCCCGCGATTCCAGATAAGCAACATGGTTCAGCGGAAAACGCTGCTCCCAGCGGCGCGCCGCCGCGACGCCGGTGAACATCATGCTGGCCAGCGCAAACCATACCGCCGTGCGGCCCCAGCCCGCGCGCAGGAGGATCAGCCCAGCCAGAATGCAGGCGGCGGCACTGACCAGGAACCAGTGAATTCCCAAGGTGGCTCTAAAGGAATGCGCCCACACAATCCCCAAAGCAAAACCGGCCGCCAACGCCGCCAGGGGAGCTTTGAAGGGTGGGACGACGCTTCTTATTGGGCAGAGGGTCAGGCAAAAGTCACTCCTTACTGGGAGGGCGAAACCTCGGCGTCGCTCTGCTTCGTTCCGAAATGGAACTCCGGTATTCCCAAGGCTTCCCGCTTTGGCACGCGAGATCATGTTGCTTGCGTCACAGGAAGCCTGCGCGACTCATTTAAAGCGTGTTGTGAGCTGGGTGCACCTTCTCTTCGCAAGCACACCCGCCGTCGGACTTAAGGGGATTTTCAGGCACGTTCGCGACCAATTGCGCGAGAGCCGCGCGAGGGATTCGATGTGGTAGGTCTGGGGAAAGCAATCGAACATTTCCAAACTGTCGAGGCCGGTACCCGTGCTTGAGCAAGAAACCCCAAGTCGCGGGCCAGGGTGGGAGGGCTACAGGAAACGTAGTGCAGGCGCTTGGGCCGCAAATCCAACGAGCAGCTTCAAGGTGGCCGCGCCCACGCCCGCGCGGGGAGGGTCCATGACCACCAAGTCGGGATCCATCTGCGCGCAACGCCGCAGGAAATCAAACGCGGTCGCGGCGATGGCTCGAATTTTCTTGCCGGGCACGGTGCGGGCGTTGGCGGCGAGGTCAGCCGCCGCTTGCGGATGCGCCTCGACCGCGATCACTTGCTCAAACCGCTTCGCCAGGGGCAGCGTGAACAGGCCCACGCCGGCGTAAAGGTCAATCGCCACCGCGCCGGATTCTTGTCTGAGCGACGTAGCGCCGGCATTTAGGCCGGCATGTGCCGGGCTAAGCCCGGCGCTACAACTGCGGCTACGAGCTCGGCGAGCAGGAAGCGCGCGCTTTGGAAGAAGGCCGTGGGGCTGACGCGATACGCAAACTCTCCCACGCGATAGGTGAGGTGCGGCTCGCCGAAAACCCGCACGCTCGCATCCTGCGCGACGGCGACGGTCGCGACGCCCGCGAGTTCCGCCAGACACTTGCGGGCCAGCGTTTCCGCTTCCTGCGCATTCCAGCTTCCCGCGAGCGTAAGCATCACTTTTTCGTCGCGATCATCGGCCAGAAGCTCCACCTCTCGACCGTTCGCCAGTTCGCTTGATCCAAGGCTCGCTGCGCAACACCGCGAGCAGCGCGTTCAGGCGGGGGGAAAGAATCGGGCAGGCATCGATGGGAATCAGGCGGTTCGACTCCGCCTCGAAAAACCCCAGCGCCGGGGCGCCGTCCGGCGGCTTTCCAACTTTCAATTGCGCCTGGTTGCGATAATTCCACGCGGGGCCGGAATGCGCGGGAATGGGCTCCTCCCATTTCACCTGGCCCAACCGGCGCAGCGTTTCGCGCAGGATTTCGACTTTCGCCGCGATTTGCGCCGAGTGGGGTAAGATGCTGGTACTGGCAGCCGCCGCAGCGGCCGAAGTATCGGCACAAGGGTTCGATGCGCTCGCGCGAGGGCTCCAGAATCCGCAGCGGGCGCGCATGCACCACCCCTTTTTGCCGGCGAACTTCCTCCACTTCGGCGCGCTCGCCGGGCAGAACGCGCGGCGCCAGAACCGTGCGCCCGGCATGGAAGCCCAGCGCCTCGCCGCCGTAAATCAACTTGACCGGTGAAAATTCAAAAGGTGAAGACAATGGAATACACCCTACAGGTAAAACAGACTCAAGCGCGGAATCTTGTAATGCTCGAGCAGGCGGTTCTTGAGGAAGCGCCGCTCCAGCAAATCCACCTCCGCCGCCGCCATCTTGCGGCGATAGGGGATGAGGCCTCGATCCACTTCCGCGCGCAATTGCGCCAGGACTTCCACCGTCGTCCCGCGCAGAAGCGAAGCGTTCAGCTTTTCCTCCAGCGCCGTCAGGTTCCTTTCCGTCTCTTCCAAATCACCCGTGGGCTCGGCCTGGGCGCGCGCGCCGAGGGCTTGCAAGCGCGGCGGCGGCCTCCGCCAGTTCTTCCGCCAGCACTTGCTTGCCTTCTTCCCGCGCCTGCCGGCCGCGCGCTTTCCACCGCCGCCGCGCAGCGCGCGAGAAAACGCGAAATCTCTTCCGCCGAAAACGGCGCCGGCGTCTCCGCCTTCGCAGCGCCGGGAGTGCCTCCCTGCGCCGCCACGGCGCGCGATTCTTCCACCGCGCGGAACACCTCCTGCGAACAATACGCCAGGGTGTTCACCTTGCGATAGCTGCGTTTTCCCGCCTTGAATTTCTCGAAAGAGCGCTCGATCCCCACCAGCACCGCTTCCAGCGGAAAGCCCTGTTCCTTCCACGATTCGATCAGCGCCCAATCGAGCGGCGAAAGCAGGACGGGTTCCGAGCGGCACTTGCGGAACTTCTCCTCGATTTCAGTGAAGTAGTTGAAGTAATTTTCCACGGTCAGTCCAGAGCATTCAGGTTAGGGACAGGTGTCAGGTGCCAGTTCAACGGGCTTCACCAGGCGTATTACCTTCCTGATACCTGACACCTGACACCTGATACCTACTTTCCCGGTCCGGATGATTGCGATGGTAGATAATGCGCAAGCCATCCAGCGTCAAGGAAGAGTCGATGGTCGGCTTGTACTTGGACGCGCCCGCCACCAGCGGCGCCTGGCCTCCCGTCGCGATGACCTTGGTCTGTTTCCCCAACACCGCGCAGAGGCGGTCCAGCATGCCGTCCACCGCGTCCACCGCGCCGTAGAACAGGCCGGACTGAATATTGCTGATGGTATTGGTGCCAATCACGCGGTCCGGCTCGCGAATTTCCACGCGCGGCAGCTTGGCCGTGTGCTGAAACAGCGCCTCCGCGGCGATGCCGATTCCCGGCATGATGACCCCACCCAGGTATTCACCCTTTTGTGAAATGCATCAAAGGTGATGGCCGTCCCAAAATCCATCACGATGCACGGGCCGCCATATTTCTCATAGGCCGCCACGGCGTCGGCGATGCGGTCAGCCCCGACCTCTTGCGGAGTATCCACCAGAATCGCCATGCCCGTGCGCGTTCCCGGCCCCAGAAACAGCGCCTCCATTTTGAAATATTTCCTGGCCATCTCCGCCAGCACAAAATTCATGGGCGGCACGACGCTGGCGATCATGATTCCGCTAATGTCGGAGGCCGAGAGTTTTTCCAAAGCGAAAAGGTTGTGGATCAGGACTCCGTATTCGTCCGCCGTCTGCTCGCGGCTCGTCGCCAGCCGCCAGAGCGCCCGCAAGGTGGCGCCCTGGTACAAGCCCAGGACGGTGTTGGTGTTTCCTACGTCGATCACAAGAATTGTGGTGTTGGGGTTGTCCATAGATCATTCCCCCGGTTGCTTCTACTTCACTTCCACCACTTCGCCAGCCACGAGGGATTCCTGGCGGCCGTCGTCGTACTGGATTTTCAGCGCGCCGCTGGGGTCGACGCCCGTGGTAGTCGCCAGCGCTTCGCCCGCGGCGGTAACCACGCGGACGCGCTTGCCGTGGGCAAAGGTCGAAGCCGCTTCCCAGCGTTCGGTGATGGCCCTGTTGCCACTCTTCAGCAGCAATTGATAATGCCGCTCAATTTCGCGGAGCAAAGCGACGAGAACCTGGACGCGGGAAATGCCGCGGTGCGCCTCCATGCGGAGCGAGGTGGCAATGTTTTCCAGTTCGGCGGGCATCAGGCTGTGATTCACGTTGATCCCGATGCCGAGCACCACGGCGTGCAAGCGGTCGACTTCCGCGCTCATTTCCGTCAGAATCCCGCAAACCTTTTTCCCGTTCACCAGCAGATCGTTCGGCCAACGAATGTCCACCGCCAGTCCGGTGACGGAGCTGACCGCTTTCTGCGCCGCCAGGCCCGCCATGAGCGTCAGCACGGGAGCGGCGGCAGGAGAAAGGGGCGGCCGCAGAATGATCGACGTGTAAATGCCGCTGGATTTTTCCGAGTACCAGGCGCGGCCCAAGCGGCCCCGCCCGGCAGTTTGCTCCTCCGCCACCACCACGGTTCCGTGCTCCGCGCCCTCCGCCGCGAGCTTGAGCGCCACCGCGTTGGTGGAGTCGGTGCGAAAGTAATGAACGATATTGCGGCCGATGGGGTGATCGCCCAGTTCCGCCCGCAACAGGCTGGGCGCGAGAATGTCGGGGATCGTCACCAATTGATATCCTTCCACCGGCACTCCCCGGATCTCCACCCCCAACGAGCGCAGGCTTTCAATCCACCCCCAAACCTTGAAGCGCGTAACGCCGATCTCCGAGGCAATCTTCGGGCCCGGCACCACCACGGTGGCGTTCTTCACCAGGAGATGAATCAGCTTGTCGATTCTGCGATCGGTGCTTCCGGTGGCCATGGGCATATCAGGTGCGGTGATCGGGTGATCCGGTGATCGGGTGACCAGGTGAGTCAACGGCTCAGATCAGCGCCTGAAGCGTCAACTGTCGATTGCTCAGCCCGATCACCCGATCACCCGATCACCTGACACCTAAAGCGGTTTGATACGAAAGTTGATATCCACCGCGGCGGCGGAGTGGGTGACGGCGCCGACGGAAATATAATCGACGCCGGCCTCCGCGTAGGCGCGAATATTGCTGGCGTCGATGCCCCCCGAGACCTCCAGGCGCACGCGCCCCGCCGCGCGCTGGACGCACTCGCGGACTTCCTCCGGCGTCATGTTATCCAGCAGCACGCCGTCGGCGCCGGCCAGGATGGCGTCGTCCAATTCCTCCAGGGAGGTGATTTCCACTTCCACGTGGTAACCCGGCGGGCGCTGCTGGAGCGCGCGTTCAACGGCGGTGCGAATCCCTCCCACCAGGCGCAGGTGGTTCCCCTTGATCAGGATGCCATCGTCCAGGCGCAGGCGGTGATTTCGCCCGCCGCCCACGCGCACCGCGTATTTTTGCAGGCTGCGCAGTCCGGGCGTGGTCTTGCGCGTGTCAAGAAATTCCGCGCGCGTTCCCGCCAACTCCTCCTTCAAGCGGCGGGCGTAGGTGGCAATGCCGCTGAGGTGTTGCAGAAAATTCAGCGCCACGCGCTCGCCGGCCAGCAGCGATCCCGCTGCTCCGCTGATCGAGGCCAGCGGCGTGCCCGGCGCAACTTCCGTCCCCTCTTCCACTCCGCCCTGCCACTCCAGCGAGGAGTCGAGAATTTCAAAGACCATTGCGCGCGATGGGCAATCCCGCCACCACCAGCCGCTGCTTGCTGTTAAAAGTGCCTTGCGCCTGCATCGCCGCCGGGAAGCGTGACGCGCGTCGTCAAGTCGCCCTGACCCAAGTCTTCGGCCAGCGCGTGAAAAACCAGCTCGCGGAGTTCCTCGGAAGAGAAATCCAGAGACTCGGAGGACTCGTCAGCAGCCGGAGGACTGAGATAGCCGCCCACGCTTCAACCCAACCTTTCGAGTGATTCCAAAACTTTGCGGAGATGCTCCTCGAGTTCCTTAAGCCGATGCTCGGCGCCGCGCACGATTTCCCGCGGCGCGCGCGCCAGAAATTCCTGGTTGCCCAGTTGCGTCCGCACTTGCGTGAGCTGTTGCTCGAGCTTCTGCTTCTCCTTCTGCAAGCGCGCGCGTTCGGCCTCGTGGTCCACCTTCTCCTCGTGCAGAATGCGCAAATCGAAGGAAGCGCCCGAGCGGACGTCCGGCAATTCCGCCGCCAAACGGCCCCGCGTCAGGTGCATCGCTTGCAAGGCCGCCAGGCGCAGAATGGTATCCTGATGGGTGCGGAAGATTTCCAGCAGCCGCAAATCCTCCGCGGCCACTTGCAGGCTGGGCTTCTGCTTTTGCAGGCCCATTTCCGCCTTGGCGTTGCGCGCCGTGACCACCAGTTCCTGAATCTTTTCAAATTGCTTTTCCGAAATCGGATCGGCCACGCGCTCGGTGACCAAGCGGAAATCCGTCAAAGAAATAGAAGCCCCCGCGCTGCGCTGGGGAAGCAAATGCCACAACTCCTCGGTGATGAATGGCATGAAGGGGTGGAGCAGGTGCAACGACGCTTCAAAAACGCGCGCCAGGTTGATCCACGCGGGCGGCACCTTCTCGCCTTCCGCCGGGCGGGTGATTTCCGGCTTGACCCATTCCACGTACCAATCGCAGAACTCGTGCCAGAAGAAGTGATAGATCTTGAACGCCGCCTCGTGGAAGCGGTAATCCGTCAGAGCCTCTTCCATTTCCCGGGTCACGGCCGCGAGGCGGGAAAATATCCAGCGATCCGCGAGGGCCAGATGCTCGGCCGCGGCCATGGGCTCAAAACCCAGGCTGGGAATCGGTTCCAGCGCCTGCGCCAGTTGGCGCGCGAAGCGTCTCCGGCATTTTCTGGAGGTTCATCAGGATGAAGCGGCCGGCGTTCCAAATCTTGTTGGCGAAGGCGCGATACGACTCGACCTTGTCCTCGGAAAAAGCGATGTCCGTGCCCGGCGCGGCGCTGATGGCCAGCGCAAAGCGCACCGCGTCGGTCCCGTATTTCTCGGTGACTTCCAGCGGATCCAGCACGTTGCCCTTGGTCTTCGACATCTTTTGCCGCTCGGCGTCGCGCACCAGCGCGTGGATGTAAAGCTCGCGGAACGGCACATCCTTCATGAATTTCAGGCCCATCATGATCATGCGCGCGCCCCAGAAAAACAGGATATCGAAGCCCATGATCATCAGGTTGTTGGGATAAAACCGGCGCAGGTCGGCGGTCTCCTCCGGCCAACCCAGCGTGGCGAAGGGCCAGAGGCCGGAACTGAACCAGGTGTCGAGCGTGTCCGCGTCCGCGCGCAAAGAGGCGCTTGACACACTTCGGGCACTGCGCGGGCGTCTGGCGCGCCACGATGACTTCGCCGCAGGCGTCGCAATACCAGGCGGGGATGCGGTGTCCCCACCAGAGTTGCCGCGAAATGCACCAGTCGTAAATCTTGTACATCCAGTCGAGATAAATCTTCTTGTAGTTGTCGGGAGTGACGCGCACCCGCCCCTCTTCCACCACGCGAATGGCAGGCTCCGCCAGGGGCTGCATTTTCAGGAACCACTGCGTGGAAAGCAGAGGCTCGATCACGCGTCTTGCAGCGCTGGCACGTGCCCACGCTGAGCGGATAGTCTTCGATTTTTTCCAGCAGCCCTTGCTCCCGCAGGTCCTGCACCACGGCCTCGCGCGCTTCGTAGCGATCGAGTCCCTGGTAGGCCTGCCCGGCGTCGGCGGTCATGCGCGCGTGCTCATCAATCACCACCACCCGCGGCAGGTTGTGCCGCTGGGAAATAGCATAGTCATTGGGATCGTGGGCGGGCGTCACCTTCACCGCGCCCGTGCCGAACTTGGGGTCCACAAACTCGTCGGCGACAACGGGAATGATTCGCCCCAGCAACGGCAAAACGATTTTGCGGCCCAGCGCGGACTGGTAACGCGCGTCGGTGGGATTGACGGCCACCGCCGTGTCGCCCAACATCGTTTCCGGCCGGGTGGTGGCCACGGTCAAGTGGCCCTGGCCGTCCTCAAAAGGATAGCGGATGTACCACAGGTGGCCGGGGCGGTCCTCGTGGACAACCTCCAAATCGGAAACCGCCGTGCCGCAGCGCGGGCACCAGTTGACGATGTACTGCCCGCGATAGATCAAGCCTTCCTCGTAAAGCCGGATGAAGACTTCCTGCACGGAGCGCGTGTAGGCAGATCCATCGTGAAGCGGTCGCGCGTCCAATCCACGGAGGTGCCCAGGCGCTCCATCTGCCGGCGGATGGTCCCGCCATTTTCTTCCTTCCATTTCCAGCAACGCTCGAGAAATTTCTCCCGGCCCATTTCGATGCGCAGGCGCTGCCCTTCGCGCTGCCAGGCGCTCTTGGCCTGCGCGCCTTCCAAGTCGGGCAAAGCCTCGCGGCCCAATTCGCGCTCCACGATCATTTGCGTGGCGATGGCGGCGTGATCCGTGCCGGGCAGCCAGAGCACGTTTTCGCCGCGCATGCGATGCCAGCGCATCAGGATATCGATTTCCGTGTGCTCCAGCATGTGCCCCATGTGGAGAGATCCCGTGATATTGGGCGGAGGAATCACCAGGCAGAAATGCGGGCGGGCGCTTTCATCCGCAGGCCGATAGAGACTTTGCTCAACCCAAAAACGGGCCCAGCGGGGTTCGATATTTTCCGGCGAATAAACCTTGGGGATCTCGGTTTCCAAAGGGACCTTCTCCTGGATAAATCCGGCAAGAGATTGAAATCAAATTAATATACCGGCTGCGTGGGAGTGAGTCAAACCTTCGGCGGGCGAGTCAATGACCACGGGGCAGCTGCGAGCTGCTGAAAAACCCGTCGGCACTATCATTTTGAGGAGCCACGGGAAAGCTCACGCTGGGAAGAACCGCCATTACGCCTGGGGTTGAGGCGATTCGGAGCTGATTTCAGCGGCGATTTCTTCGGCAAGCCGCCTGGCCATTTCCTCCACAACTTCCATCGGCAAGGCGGGAGGCGACATTCTCACCACGACTTTGTGGACGACGGAGTAGAACAAGGCCCAGTCGAACGCCGGGGGAGGCGCAGCAACTTCCGCCTGAGGCTCGGGCGGCGCCGCTTCCGGCGAGGCCTCGGGGAGAGCGGTCTCCGCTATGGCTGTCTTCCGGCGCGAGCTCAGGAGGAGCAATTTCCGTGGCGGGGGCTTCCTCCGAGGGCACGGAGTAAGCAGCTTCCACAGGCGCAACTTCCGCAGGGGCACCTTCCCAGGAGCAATTTCCGCAGCGGCAACTTCCACAGGAGCAGCTTCCTCAGGAGCAACCTCCGCAGGACCAACTTCCACGGGAGCAGCTTCCACAGGCGCAACTTCCGCGGGAGCAGCTTCCTCAGGAGCAACCTCCGCAGGTCCTCCTTCCACGGGAGCAGCTTCGATGGGTGCAGCTTCCATGGGTGCAGTCTCCATGGGAGCAGCTTCTGCGGGGGCAACTTGCGCGACCCCCGAAGTAAAGTGCACTTGCCCGGCGGTGGCATCGTCCAAAGAGAAGCTATCGAGGCTCGTGGCCGTCACGGGAGGGAGCGATGGGCGAAGGCTCAGGAGGCTGCTCCACGGGGATTTCTGGAGAAGCAACGGGGCTCTGCGGCTTCGAGTTGCGGTTCCAAGGCCGTGGAGCCGATGGGTTCGGGCGCCGGCGGAGCAGGAACCGTCTCATCTTTCCAGACCGGCTCCGCAATCTCCAGCGGAGCGCGGAAAATCATTGTGCGACTCGATAGCAGAGCTGGGTGGCTCGGGGGTTGGTGCGGGCTGCTCCTCGATAAAGACCGGCTCCGGCGTTGCTGCCTCCAACCCTTCAAGAAACGATGGAGCTGGCGCCGGGGGAATAGGACGGTGAGTGGCGCCAAGGGACTGGGAGCGGGCGGCTCCTCCACGACCAAGGGAATTTCCGCGGCAGGGGCACTCGGCGGCTCGGGAGCAGGAATGGTGTCGACGAATTCCGGCGCGGAGCAAGATCCATGGCGATCTCCGCCGCGTTGCGGCGTTGAGTACGGCACTTCCATTTCCGCCGGCTGGGCTCGGGAGAATATCCTGGCGCCTCTTCCCCGGCGGGCTCAGCGAATGCGACTCCCTCCGCGACGCGCGGAAAAATCCGGCGCCACGTGCTGCACCGACGGTCGGGCGTATCATCCGGCTCTTCGTCACGAGAACCGACAAACTCCGGCGTGGACTCCGGCGCTCGGTAAGCCGCGGCAGGCGCAGCCAACGTGGCGACGTCGCGGCTTCAAACTGCTCGGCAAATTTCACCACGATGGAGATCAATTCATGCGCTTCAAAGGGTTTCTTGATGATTCCGTCCGCTCTTACTTCCGCGCCCCGCGCATCGTCGTAAGGCTCCATATCGCTGGCGACGAGCAACACCGGCACATGAGAAAGCTCCGCCGACTTCTTTACAAACTCGCAAACTTCGTAGCCATCTCTGCCCGGCATGGAGACGTCAGCGAGAATGACAACGGGATGGAGCACCGCCAAGCGCTTGATCGCGGCCACACCGTTGGAAACGGTTTCAACCTCAAATCCTTCACCCTTCAGTATTCCAAGCGCTTTCTTCTGAATGGTGGGACTGTCGTCGGCAACCAGAACAATCCGAGCCACGGGATTCTCCTATTTTGCGCCAAACCCGAATTGGTCTGAGAAATACCACGACGCCACTCGGGAAGTCAAGGCGCAACTGATTGGGAATCTTGAGTTTGCGCTATCGTTCCGGGCATGGCCGGGTGCGCACGACAGGATTCCGCCCGCCTGGGCCTTGGCAACGCATTCCTCTGGGTGGCGGCGCAGAACTAAAAGGGATTAACAATCTTCTTCAAGACGTGAAAGCGGCCCTTCTTCTTGGCAGGCTCCGCAGGTTTCGCAGCGTCGGTCTGAGTTCTTGTCGGGGGTACTTTCCTTGGCCTTTCCGCTGTCGTTGTTGGGAGTCGTGGCCGCCTCCGGCGGGCTTCGCCGGTTCCAAGCTCTTTTCACTCACGGGTGTGGCCACGATGGCGGCACTGGGGGGCGGCGCAGCGGTCTGGCGCCTTCGCAGCCTCGATTCCACTGCCGGAGTGGCGCCAAGATGCACCGGGCCGAAAAGTGTGGCGCTGGTATCGGGAGCGCTTGACATCATGCCACCCAGCTTGCTCAACCAGTCACGCTCCACGTGATGGCTTGCATCCGCTTGCGCGCGTGCCAGCATGGCGCGCGTGGGCCGCGGGATGGGCGCTTTCATGGCGGTCAACCGCTCTTTGGCTTGGGGAACCAGGGGGCTCAAAGGAAAGTCCGTGATCACGTGCGAGTAATAAGGGATCGCCTCGCGCCCTTTCTTCAAATGCTCCAGGCTCTGGCCCAGGTAAAAGAGCGCGCTGTCACCCCCGCTGAAATTCGGGTACTTGTCGATAATCTCCTGGAAGCGTGATCGTGCTGCCGGATAGGCGCCGTGCATGTAATAAAAGTTGGCGGTGAAGTATTCGCCCTGCGCCAGCACCTCCTGCGTTTGCCGCAAGCGCCGCTTTGACGCGCGATGATCAGGGGGCTGTCAGGATACTTCAAAAGGAATTCCTTGAATTCCGCGTCTGCCAGCTTCGGCTTCCGTCTGGTCGCGGTCGGCCTTCGCCATCATGCGGAAGTGCGCCATGCCCACGCGGTACTGCGCTTCCGGCGCCTCCGGCGCGGTGGGGAAAAAGGTGATGAAATCCTTGTATTCCGCTTCCGCCTGGGTCAATCCGGAAACTCCGCCTTCGCTGTAGTAGGAATCCGCAATCGCCAGCTTGGCTTTGGAAAGATACTCGCTATCCGGGTAGGTGTTGATGAGGGTTTGCAGGGTCAGCCGTCCCACTTCGTATCGCGCCGTGGGTGATTTCGTTGAGTCGCTTTCTGGTAAAGAACTTTGTCCGGCTGCTCGCCGGGGGCAAATATCAATCCCGGGTCGGGGTGGTGCATCCGATTAACCGCCGCGCAGCCGGGAAGGAATGCGACGGCGAGCCCCAGCAGGCTGACGATAACGAAGGCTTTTCGAACAGTTGTCTTTGTGGATCCGTTGAACAGAATTCTAGCTCCTCATCGGAATCAAACTCTGGAAACTTGGCGCGAAGACGCCGCCAGACGCATCATCTTCGCCAAGCGCGTCTTGGGGTCCTTTTGAAAGATGTCGGAACCGGCCACGAGGATGTCTGCCCCGGCTTGCACCAGCGCCTCAATCTGCTCCTGGCAGATGCCTCCCTCGACTTGAATCGCGAAATCCAGCCGCCTTTCGCGGCGCAAGGCACAGGCAGCTTGAACCTTCGCGAGCGTCCTGGGAAGGAACGCAGAATTGGCGAATCCCAGGTCTGCCGAAAGAATCAGCAGGTAGTCGATCTCCCCCAGGGCGTCGGAAACCGATTCGACCGCCGTGGAAGGATTAAGCGCCAAACCCGCCTTGGCGCCTCCGGCCCGAATCATGCCGAGAACCTTGTGCAGGTTCGGTGTCGCCTCCGCATGAATCGCGATGCGGTCCGCGCCGATTTCGATAAATTCCGGAACGTAACGCTCCGGCCGCTCAATCAGAAGATGCAGATCCAAAACCAAGTCCGTAGCCTTGCGCAAGCTCTTGACGACCGGCTGGCCCACGCTGATGTCGGGAACAAAGTGCCCGTCCATCACATCCACGTGAACCATGGACGCCCCAGCCTCTTTAATTATGTGCAGTGCCTCCCCGAGCCGGGCAAAATCCGCCGCCAACAGAGAGGGCGCAATAAGGACCATAAGTGCAGTCCCACGGTGAAACCTCTTGCCGTGAGAAACGTTCCTTAGATTAGCACAACTTTCTCCCCGGCGGGTAGAAAGCGGGCACGAAGACAGCGATTCCGCATGCGAGGTTGGAGGTGGGCGAAATAGTTAGTCCGGGCGCAGGGGAGGCGGTCGGGCAGATTCGCATTGGCATTGTTGGCGGGGGCAGGGCGGGAAAATACGCCCGGTGGGGTCGACACTATGGTGAGATGGGCGCAACCCGCCGCACGCCACAGGGATATGGGGCCGAAGCGCAGGGCGGAATTCCGGGAGGGGAGGGGAAGACTTTTAGGGGGATGAACCCTCGGCGAAGCCGGGGTCCTGGCAGAGTTCGCGGGCCATGAGGCGTGCCCAGTAGCGGAGTGTTCTGCCGCGCCGGACGGCCGGTTTCAGATTGAGAACCCAGAAAGCATGAAAGAGGTTGTAGGCCAGGAAGGCGACGAGCAGAAACGACTCGATGGCCTGCGGGTGGTGTTTATACACATGGTCGGAGTGCCACTCGTTGGCGAGTTCGTTGAACCCATAGTTCTCGATGTCCCAGCGACGATGCCCGAAGCCGACGGCTTGTTCCGTCGAGGCCTGCGCGGCCGGTAGCGTCGTGGCCCAAACCCACTCGGTCGTCATCGACTCAACCTGCATGGTAATCTGGCGGCGCACCGAGTAGGTTTCTCGCGAACGGATGACCCGCAGCGGAGCGTGGACTTGGGGCCAAGTGGTGAAGTCCGATACGTCCCACCACTGGCAGTGGCGCGACCGATACTTTCCCGCTTCGGGCGGAGTCAGCGCAAACAAACCGCAGGCATCCTGGTAAAGGTCCCGCCGCTCGTCCTTGAGAACCACCAGTGCGTGCTTACCGTGGGCGAGCAGAAGATTGAAGAAGGGGGCCTGGGCATAGAGACCATCGGCCAACAGCAACTGAAAGGCGCGGGGGTAACGGGCCAGGACGCGCTCCAGCAAGCGGCGGGCCGTGGTCACCTCGTCTTCGCCGGGCCGTTGGGGTTCCAGATCGAGCAGGATGCGCAACTCCGAACCCGTCAACAACTGCAGCGTGACGTTCCGATGGTAGTACTGAATCCTCTCGCCTTGCTCGGTGTGAATCGTCCGCTGCAAGCATCCCGAGCAACGACGGCGATAGCTGGCGTGGGTCTCGTGACCGTCGAGAACCGCCACGCTCAGTCCGCCGATGCCCGGCAAGGCTTTGTTCCGCTTCAGGCGGGAGTAGACATGATGCAGCCCCTCGCGCAGTTCCTGGGCGGCGAGACCAGCGTGGACGCGCCCCAGGGTGTCGCTACTGCCGGGCGAACGTCCCAGCCACCGTTTCCAGAACCGCGCGAGGCGGTGCTCTTCCAGCGCGTGCAGGCTGCCCAAGCGGGACCAGAACATCACCAGGCTGGCTTTCAGGAGAACGGCCACCGGGATACGGGGTTGTCGTCGGGGATCATGGACCGCCGCGACGATCCGTTCCGAAAGACCGTAGACGGTCTCGCCATACCGGATCAGGCGTCGGAGAACGGCATCACCCCTTGCGATCGAGCAGCCGCTGCCACTCGATCTCCGAGAGTTCCTCCAGCAGTTGCTGGATTTCCTGATAGCCCTGAACGCTCTGGCGGATGCGCGCTTCCCACTCCTTAGGCACGAACCCCTGGCGCGGCTTGCCTCCCCGGCTCTGCACGAGGTACAGCGACGCGTGCAGTTCGCCGTGGGCACAGCGACAATTCGGTTTCCCGCACCGGCGCAGACGAGGCGCCAAGGTGCCGCGGAGAAAGCGCTGGCTAGAGACCATCTGCGTCAGGCGCGAACGGCGTTTTCGCTCGCCTGCCGGAAGACGGGAGCGGGATAGTGGAGGGTTCTTTATCTGATACATTAATAGTATATCAGGCAGAACCCGCGTTGTCAAGCAAAAAGCGAATGCGAATCTGCTCGGTGAGCGGGGACGGGGGCAAAGTAGTTGCAATTTCAGAGGGTTAAATCAGGTGAAAAAGCACGCATGCGGAATCGCTGGCACAAAGATAGTGGTACAGTTTGATGTAGCGGCGGCTTTACGCCGCCAATGGGCGAGGTAAACTCGCCGCTACATCATCAAACCGAGCCCCCAATGGCACGAAAGTGGGCACCAAAAGGGAAACGCCATTGCTGAATCTTATTGACAAATATGGCCAATCAGAAATAATCCGACCAGACGACTTTTATAACAGGAAGGAGAATAATGAGTCCTCGACGTGCCAATCCGGAGCTTGCTGACCGCCGCCGGGATGTCCTGGTAAGGGCGGGATACGCGGAGATTTTGGAGAAAGGGATCCAAGGGACGACGCTTGATTCCGTTGTCGCCCGCGCCGGATCGAGCAAGGGCGGCGCTCTTTACTATTTCCCCACGAAGGAAGATCTGCTCAGCGGGGTTCTGGAGTGGCTCCTGCGGCAATTGAATCGAACGCTGGATGAAGTCCTGCAAGCACAGGACTCGGCGCGCGGGAAACTGGTTGCAGAATTGGAAGTTCTGTTTCACAGCGCCGAGGTCAACCGGAAGCTCTACCTCGTCTTTTTTGATTTTGTGGCGTTGGGCACGCGCCAGGAACGATTCCGCTTGCTCTTGGCAGAGCTTCTTCGCGGCCTGCCTCGGTCGCGATACGGAGATTGTTGAGCTGGGAATTCGCGAGCAGCAGTTCCGGCGCGTGAATCCCCAGGACGCCGCCGCGACGATTCGCGCGTTGGTGGATGGGTATTGCTTGCAGTGGCTGTTGGGACCGAGCGATGCGCCGATTGAAGCCTATCGGGATCGCTGCCGCGCGGTTTTGGGCGCGTACCTTCTGCGCTGAAGGCGCCCATGAGAGAATGAACATGGATAGACAGGATACACAGGATATTTTATCGGCCTTTCTACCCCCGCGATTCTACCCATATATGTGAACAAAGCCCCGGATTTAGCGCCCCCGGTAAAAGTACTTTCCAAATCCAGCGCTGGACAGGGTTTTCGGTGTTTTTTGTTCAGTCCTTTTATCCTGTCTATTCTGTCCATTCTATTCTGTCCTTCCATGTAAATAACTGTATGGTGCTCAACTATCCTTGACGCCTCTCGAACGCGGTGAGACACTAGCCGCGTCTGCCACGGGCGAGAAACTTTCAGCATGACCGAATATCGCCCACTTTTTTCCGGATATCTTTGCAGTCCCAGTTGGAGGTGGCCATGGACCGGCCTTCATATTGCAGAGGTGTAGACGCTGATAGGAATGATCGCCCTGCGCTGTTAATAGCCTGGTTCGCCGCGCTTGTTCTCATTTCGCTCGTGGCCTTGCCGGGATTTGCCGTGCGCGTGCCGGTGCGCGACGGCCAGACGGTGAATCTGAAGCTCCGCAACATTCTCACCACGGACAATGTGCGGAAGAATGACGCCATTGAATTTGAAGTGACCGAGGACGTTCATCGTCAATGGACACGTGGTGATCGCCAAGGGAGCGACGGCGCACGGCAAGATTGTGGACGTGAAGGGCGCCTACAAACCCAAGGCCGGCGATGCGGAAGTGGTTTTTGAATTCACGACGGTCACTGCCGCTGACCGGCAGGATCTCCCCCTGCGTCTACAGCCGGAAAAACCCCGCAAGGGGAAGGCCAAGGAGGAGGTCCACGAGAAGTCCGCGATTCCGGGGCAAATCATGCGCGTGGTGGGAGCCGACAAGGGCAAGGAATATCAGGCCTACGTTGACGGATCGTTCACCGTTAATGCGTCCAATGTGATTGCGGTGGCGCCGGAAACTGCCCCTACCTCCCCGGAAGCAGCCCCGGTGGCAGCCCAGCCGAGTGCGCCGCTGGCGCCGGTCGCGGCTCCGGTGGCGCCAACCTCACCCTTGCCCGCCACCGACATAACGGCGACCTCGTCGGTGGAATTTGACAGCACGCCCGATGGCGCGGATATCGTCATTGACGGCAATTTGCTGGGAAACACGCACTCAACCTTGCATTTGACCCCGGGGCACCATGACCTGGAGATTCGCATGGCGGGGTACCACACGTGGACGCGACGCATGGTGGTGGATCCGGAATCGCACCAGTCGGTGCGGGTGACGCTCATCCCGCAATAGAGGCAAGCATCGCGGCGTTACCACCCCAAGGGCCGGTAATCGCCGCATTCCCGTTCGGAGGGTTGGCCATGAGAATCAGGCAAGCAGTGGTGCTTTGGGGACTGGTCATAGCCTGCGCCGGCAGTGTGGTGCAGGCGCAAGCGGCGCACCTGGCCGAGGGCACGGCGGTTCGGGTGCGACTGACGGCAGACCTTTTGAGCTCCAAAGCTGCGGTAGGCACACGGGTGGACCTGGAAGTCGCCCAGCCCATCACCGTGCAAGGTGTACCGGTAATTCCCCAGGGGGCGGCGGCGTGGGGCGCGGTCCAGGATGTGAAGAAGGGCAAGCTCCTGCACTTTGATATTGAGGGCGTGCGCCTGCCCAATCAACAGATCGTAAAGCTTCGCAGCATTTCGTCGCGAAAGAGGGCTGGCATACCGGTGAGGGACGAAATCAAAGTTGAAACCCAGGTGGGAGGAGATTTGGGGGCTCGGAAGGGAACGGAGTTTACCGCTTATCTGGATCAGGACCTGACCGTGGTTGTACCGGGAGCGCCGGCGCAACCCGCCCCGGTGGTGGCTCCGGCAGTGGCGCCCGCACCGGCCGCCGTTGCGGCTCCCACTCCCAAACCGGCGACTCCTTCACCCACCCTCGTACCTACGGCTGCGCCGGCGGTAGTTTCAGCCCCGGTGGTTCATACCGCGGCTGCGGCGCCGCATCCTGCTCCCGTGGCCCAGCCCGGGGAGTACATTACGGTTGAGTGTTTCTCTGATCCCACCGGCGCGGACATCATGATTGACGACGAGTACCATGGAAGCACGCCTTCCATTCTCAAGCTGGTGCCGGGAGACCATCAAATCGAATTTCGGCTCATGGGTTACAAGGCGCACTCGCAGCCCTTGAATTTGACGCCGGGATCGGGGCTCCGCACCGTACGGATCAATTTAGAGAAGCAGCCTTAGCGCTGCCAGTCTCCCAAGCTCGGGCATGTTCACCACGCTGATCGCTATTCTATTCACCCTGGTGCTGGTGGTGGGAGTCCCAGCCCTCTCCTACTCCACCGCCCGGAACCGCGAAATCCGGAGCCTGCCCCGCTTGGGCCTCTACCTTTCCGCCGCGTTCTCCCAATGGCTCTTGACCGTGGTGGGATTGGGAGTTGTGTTCCTGATCGCGCGAAAGGTTTTGGTTCAGGGGTTTGCCGCGATGCCCTTGCGTCCTGCCCTGGAGTGGGGCGCGGGTGTGGCGGCGGCCGCGCTTATGGCGCTGGTGCTGGTCATCTGGTGCGAACGGCGCGGATGGCTGCCGCCCGAATCCGACCTGGTTTACCTGCTGATTCCGCAAACACCCGGCGAGAAACTCTGGGCGGTTCTGATGATCGCGCCCACCGCGGCGTTCTGCGAGGAGTTCCTTTTCCGCGGCTTTCTGCTGACGCAACTGCACGACTGGCTGCACTCGCTTTTGTGGGCTTGGGCGGTAACCTCCCTGGCGTTTGGACTGGCGCATTTCTACCAGGGATGGGGCGGCATGACCCGCGCCGCACTTTTGGGAGCGCTGCTCGCCTACCCCGTGGTGCGCTGGGGCTGCCTGTATCCCGCCATGCTCGCGCACTGGATGATCGACGCGGTGGCGCTCGTGTGGCTCGGCCCCTGCATGATCGAGAACGACGCTGCCGCCGAAGGGAGGCCACTCGAATGAAATGCCAAAACGCCATCGGCGCCGCGCTGGGGGTCCTGGTGCTGGCGCTCTCGCTGGGAGCGCAATCTGACCCCTGGGTGGTCATTCGCGCTGGGAGGCTCTTTGACTCGCAGCACGGGGTCTTCATCTCGAACGCCGTCGTGGTGGTGCATGGCGAGCGCATTGCCGAAGCCGGCGCCGCGGATCAGGTCAAGGTCCCCGCCGGCGCGACGGAAATCAATCTGCCCCATGCCACTCTGTTGCCGGGATTGATCGACGCGCACACGCATTTGCTGCTGACCGGAGAATTAGCCGGCCGCTATGACGAGGAGATCCTGAAGGAGTCCTATCAGTACCGTACCATTGAGGCCGTGGTGAACGCCCGCAAAGATCTGGAAGCGGGCTTTACCTCGATGCGTGACCTCGAAACCGAAGGGGCCATGTTCAGCGATGTGGACGTGCGCAATGCCATCAATCGCGGCTTGGTTCCCGGCCCGCGCCTGGAGGTGGCCACGCGGGCGCTTTCCACCACCGGCGGTTATGCGCTGGAGGGTTATTCGCCGGAAGTCACCGTGCCCTCCGGCGTCCAAAAGGTGGATTCGCCCTGGGCGGCGCGCCAGGCCGTGCGCGAGCAGATCAGCTATGGCGCCGACCTCATCAAGATCTATGGGACGCATCATTTCAATTTCACCGCTGACGGCAAGATGGTGAGCACTCCCACCTTCACCCTGGAGGAGGTTCAGGCCATCGTGGACGAGGCGCATCGCCAGGGCAAGAAAGTTGCTTGCCACGCTTATGGCGGTCCGGGACTGCACAATTGCCTGGATGCGGGTGTGGATTCCATCGAGCACGGCCTGGATTTGGACGAAGCCGCCATCCAGGAAATGGTTCAGAAACACATCTACCTTGTTCCCACCCTCTATGTGTACGAGTTTGATTCCTCCGACGACCTGAAGGCTACGGGAGGGAAGACCAGCCGGGCGCGGATTCATGAGGTGAGCTTCCGGCGCGCCTTGGCGGCGGGTGTCTCCATTGCCTTCGGGACCGACGTGGGGCCGTTCCCGCACGGCACGCAGGCAAAAGAATTCGCTTGCCTGGTTCGCTACGGGATGAACCCTGTGCAAGCTATGCGCTCCGCCACCTGGGTGGCTGCCGAGTTGATGGGATGGCAGGACCAGGTGGGATCCGTCAAGGCGGGTAAGTTCGCTGACCTGGTGGCGGTCGCGGGCGACCCCGCGAGCGATATTACCGAACTCGAGCGCGTGAAGTTCGTCATGAAGGGCGGGCAAGTGGTAAGGAACGATATGAAGTAAAGGCCAAGCGACAGCAAGCCCGCGCCAGGACCGGGGGAGAGGGTTCAACTGTCGGCGTATACTTTTCCACTTCGCCGGTAGGCAAAATCCACTGACTACGCAAACTATCCCGCAAGACCGCTTGGCAGCCGGGTATCGTCTTACGCGCCGCCATCCGAAACCGGCTCGAGCTTGTGAACGATTTCAGCTTCTTCCAGGAGTTCTTCCGCCGTCAACGTGCAGGCAATCTTCAGGCAGCGAATATCCTGACATTTGGGGCAATTCACAATGATGCGATCGAAGAGGAAATCAGCGAGTTGTTGCGTGGTAAAAATGCGTGCCATGGAGTACATCCTCCAACCCTGCGAGGGGGGTCATTCTTAAGGCCCATTATACTCCTCTCGCACCAAGGAGATTCAAACTTCTGGCGAGGAGGGGTCAATTATTTTTATTGCGGCGATAAGTTCCGAAGGAGTGCGGTTACCGCAAGCGGCGTCGTTAGACCTGTCGGCGATCTACGTGAAGTACGAAGGAGGTGATGGGCGGGGGCTGGCGGCGTACCATCCGCAGATGATGGTAGGGAAACGCGGCGACGAACTGCCGAAAGAAGTAAGTATCCCCCGGCAAAGCCGGGGGGGCTCCTTTAGGCGCTGAAAAAAAATGGGTTAGCAATGAATGACGAAAATCCCTGAAATATATATATTATTGAAACTAAAATAGTTAGTTCATCTACCGGCGGTCAGGGTCATAAAAAAAGGGGGGTGAAAAATGCGGCAAGACTTCATTAAGTTATTGAAAACAAATGTAGAAAAAATGTCTTAGCTTCGCCTCTCCACGATGTTTATGAAAACAAACGACTCAAACCATTCTCTCTAGGATGTTGATGAAAATAAAGGAGAAATGGATTGGACGTGAGGTCAATGAAAAATTAGATGGCAGGCAGCCTCCTTTCTCGATCGCGATGGGCAGGGGCACCATGCGCACTTGGCAAGCCGCCTAAATTCTCAAGCTGCTCCGACCTCACCCTGGACCCAATAGCGGGGAGTGACCCAGTGGATTGAGAAGGGCCGGGGAAATTTTCAGTAAACCTTTCGCCCTCATGGCCGAAGGGTAAATAGAAGGGATGACTCGCCATCGGAGGGAGCCTTCGTGCGCGCACTGATAATTGACGACTCAAAAGCAATGCGGAGCATCTTGGGCAGAATGCTCCGAGGGCTGGAGTTTGAAGTCGTTGAAGCGGCCAATGGCCGGGAAGCCATGGAGCGGCTCCAAGGCCTCGGCAAGGTCGACATCGCCCTGGTAGATTGGAACATGCCGGAAATGAATGGCTTCGAGTTTGTTCGCGCCGTTCGGGCCGAGCACATGTATGACGGTGTGCTTTTGATGATGGTGACCACCGAAACCGAAATGGAAAACGTGGTTCGAGCCCTGGCGGCGGGGGCCAACGAGTACGTCATGAAGCCCTTCACCCAGGAGGTCATTCTGGAGAAACTGCAAATCTTCGGGATGGCAGGTTCTTAGTTTATGCCCAAGATCAGGATCCTGGTCGTCGATGACTCGGTGGTCGTGCGGCGCATGGTCAGTGACGCGCTTGCTTCCGATCCGCAACTTGAAATTGCCGGAACTGCCGCTAACGGGAAGATTGCCCTCGCGAAAATTCCCCAGGTCAATCCGGATATCGTCATTCTTGACGTGGAAATGCCGGAACTGGATGGGCATCGGCACGCTGGTGGAGATCCGCAAGTCGCTACCAGCTCTGCCCGTCATCATGTACAGCACCCTTACCCAGCGTGGCGCGGAAGCCACCCTCGATGCGCTCTCCAAGGGTGCTACGGACTATGTCACCAAGCCTTCCAACGTCGGAAGTGCCGCACAGGGGTTGGAATGCATTCGGACGCAACTGATTCCGAAGATCAAAGCGATTTGTGGCCGTGTCTTGGGGTTACCCCTTCCCTCCTCTCTGGCCATAACCGTCGCTTCCAAGAAGCATCCCGCCGCGCCTGGCATCTCCTCGTCGTGAGGAGCGAATCGACGTTGTTGCCATCGGAGTGTCCACGGGCGGACCCAATGCCCTTGCCAGTCTCATTCCAAGCCTTCCGGGCGACTTTCCCGTCCCCGTGGTCATCGTTCAACACATGCCTCCCGTCTTTACCCGCCTCCTGGCGGAGCGCTTGGCTGCGAAGTCGCAAATATGGTGTGGAAGAGGGTTACACGGGAGCCGTCCTGAAGCCTGGCTGCGCTTGGATAGCTCCCGGCGACTTACCATATGGTCGTAGCAAGTGACCACCGGCAGGTGACGCTTCGCACCCACCAGGGCCCGCCGGAAAACTCCTGCCGCCCGGCAGTGGACGTGCTATTCCGCTCGGTGGCGGAGGTCTACAAACCTCACGCCCTGGCGGTGGTGATGACGGGGATGGGCCAGGACGGCTCTGCGCGGTTGCGAACATATTCGCGAATTCGGCGGGCAAATCCTGGCGCAGGATCAGGCGACGAGCGTGGTTTGGGGAATGCCCGGGTTTCGTGGCCAACGCCGGTCTGGCCGACAAAGTTCTGCCCCTGGATCAACTCGGCATGGAAATCCTCCGCCGGGTTCGAAACGGCCGGGAACTCAACCAGGGAGTTCAAACCCGCCCTCCGGACGGTGGAGTCGAGTATTCCAAGATGACCCTCAGCCTACCGGAATTCAACTATCATCCGCCGCCTGGTCCTCGAGCAATCGGCGATTGTGCTGGAGGAGGACAAGGGATATCTTGTCGAATCCCGCTTGTCGCCATTGGCCCGCCGCGAGGGGTTCGCTTCGCTCGACCTCCTCGTCCAGAAGTTGCAGGCCGAGCCCTTTCACGGTTTGCACCGCCGGGCCGTGGAGGCCATGACCACTAACGAAACCTCTTTCTTTCGCGACTTCCATCCTTTCGAGGCCCTCAAGAAGTCGCGTGCTGCCGGATCTGATCGCCCGGCGAGCAGCGGAAAGAGAGTTGACCATTTGGTGCGCGGCCAGCTCCTCCGGGCAGGAACCCTACAGCCTCGCCATGCTGATCCGCGAGAATTTTCCCCAGTTGGTGAGCTGGAAGGTTCACATCCTGGCGACCGACCTCTCCACGGAAATCCTTGCCCGGGCGCGCGAGGGACGCTACAGCCAACTCGAAGTGAACCGCGGCCTTCCCGCCACCCTGCTCGTCAAGTACTTTCAAAAGCGCGGCTGCGATTGGTATCTGCGGGATGACATTCGCAACATGGTGGATTACCAGATCATTAAACCTGTCCAGCGCTTGGCCGTTCCTGCCGCCCATGGACATCGTGATGATGCGAAACGTGCTCATCTACTTTGGTGTCGAAACCAAGAAGGAAATCCTCGCCAAGGTTCGAAGGATTTTAAAGCCTGATGGCTATTTCTTCCTCGGCGGGGCGGAGACAACCTTCAGCATCGATGATTCCTTTGAGCGCGTTCAGTTCGAACGCGCGACCTGCTATCGACTTCGAAAAACCTAGGGAGCTGTCATGCTGGTTACCGAGAGAGCTTTTTACAAGATCGTTCAAGACACGTGGACCTCCACCCTGGGATTCCAGGTTGATCGTGCCGCGTCGGCGGAGTTTTCCCCGATCGGGGCATTAACCGTGTGCGTTAAAATCGCCGGCGCCTGGGATGGGGAAGTGCGCTTGCACTGCTCCCCCCCCTGGCTCGATCCATCGCGGCCGCCATTTTCCAGGTGGAAGCCGATAACGCAGGAAGCGACGAGATCCTGGACGCTTTAAGCGAGCTCATCCACATTGTCGGTGGAAACCTGAAGGCATTGTTACCCCAACCGGTCACCATTTCGCTTCCGTCACTTCCCGATCCCACCCATGGGGCGCAAACCACGCCGCAATGGCAAATGGTCCATCAGCTTACGCTGATGAGTGAAGGCCACCCCTTTGTGGTGAGCCTCTCGGGCGACCTTCCCTCCGCGCCCGGAGCGGAAACCCCTGCTGATGGGGAAAGCCGATTGTCAACGGGAAATTTGTAGGTACGGTTGGGGTGCTGCACCAAAGCTGGCGGGGCAGGAGTTAAAGCGCGGGCAGGCGCTCCGCGGGTTCTGATCCGAGCAAGCGCTGCACCTGTCAGTGCAATCAAAGGAAAATGACCCCGCGAAGGAGCGGGGCAAGCAGTGCGGGCCGTCCGCCGGCGGCTCCGGCGCGGCGGCCAAGGGGTATCCCCAGGGGGAAAATGCACTCGCCGTGTCCACCCTGTGCTCGATTAACAGTCCGACGAAGAGCTTGCCCTCCAGCCACGCCTGAGAACTGGGGGGATCCGCTTTGGGCAAAGGACCAGGCCCAAGATGGATTTCATCCGCTTAAAGCGCAACCCGGCCTGGCCCTGCCGGCGCGGCGGGGACGTCGCCCGGTTAGACGGTCATGAAAGTCATGCCCGCTATCGCCGTCATGGTGCCGGATGCCTGCAACGTACCGTGCCGGGGGAACAAGGGGATCGCCTTCCGTACGACCATCGACAAGTCACCCTCCGGCTGGCCCGGGAGAAACTCCGCCGGCGGCTGGACCGGGAGCCCCAGCGGGCCGGCGAAGATGAAGTGGCGACCGCGGTGCGCCTCCCGGAGCGCGTGTTGGCGGCCTATCCGCGCGCCTTCCCGATCATCTTGGCCGAGACTCGGTACGCCCAAGCTCCTTTCCTGAATTTTTTGCTCGCCCCCCGCAAACACGCGGTGATCGTCCTGAAAGATGCGCGCCGCGACCTCTTTCATGCCGGGTTGACGCGCCACCGGAAAACTTCGATCCAACGCGCCAAGCCTCAGGTCTTCTGGGCCAGGGTGATGGCGGCAGAAATTTATCGAGCCCCTGCCGCCCTCATCCGCCGTCCCTGACCGCGCGGGCGCGAACTCGAGCGGCCTTGCGGAATTCCTTTCTTGCGCTCCTCTTGCCGATCACCCTTCCCTTACTCTGCAATCCGAGGGAAACTGTCGGTCGGGCTCACCCTCGGGCCTCCTCCCTCCAACCCCCAGGGGGCCGGGTCGGTACTACGTACCTGCCGGGAGCCGAAACCCAACCTATCACCTCGGCATTTCAACCACTTCCCTGTGCAGAGGCGGAATCGCTGCGCCCGTAAAAGACGAATTGAAAGTTTCAGGTGATGCAGTTAAAATATAGGATTGCTCTGGATGCAAACAAGGAGTCTTATGAAGGACAAGATTCACCCGAACTATCATGAGGTCAATGTGGTCTGCGCGTGTGGCAACGCATTCAAGACGCGCTCGACGCACAAGAGCGACCTCCTGCACCTGGACATTTGTTCCAAGTGCCATCCCTTCTTTACGGGCAAGCAGAAGCTTGTGGACGCCGCCGGCCGCGTGGAGCGGTTTCAGCGGAAGTACGCCGGGTTCAGGAAAGCTGCCCTTGCGACTGCAGGCAAGACTGCCTCCAGTTCGTGATGATTGGGAAGGCGGCAATGCCGGGAGTTGGGCGCGCACATCGGAACGTCGGACCCAGGGCTCTACACAAATTGGCATAACGGGAGCCGAATGGCCACAATTCCACCCCTCGATCCCTACATCTTCAAGCCCAAAGTTTATCTTGTGGGACGCCAGCACGTCGCCGACGACGAACTGGCGCGCTTCCTTGCGGATGAGGGAATGGTGTTTTCGACCGACGCCCCCACCGCCGGCGAAGTCCTGGCGGAAATCGCCGGGCGCACTTGCTACATGTCGTTTGGCAAGGGGCGAAAAAGCAATCGTGAGTACTTGGAAAATATCCTCGCTTCCAAACACGGCAGCGTGCTGGAGCACGCCGTATGGTGCCTGCTGATCACCGGCGTCAGCCGCGCCCTCACCCACGAACTGGTGCGCCACCGCGCGGGCTTTGGTTATTCGCAGCTTTCTCAGCGCTACGTGGATGAGAGCGACGCGCGCTACGTAGTGCCGCCACTCTACCAGGAAAATCCGGAGCTGCGGGAGAAATGGCGGCAGACCATCGAATCTCTGCGCCAGGCCTATGACGAACTCGCCGCAGCCACCGCGCAATACGTGCAGCAGAAGCACCCGGAAATGACCCCGCGCGACCGGCGCAAGTGGGCGCGCCAGGCGGCCCGTTCCATTCTTCCCAACGCCACCGAAACCAAGATTTTCGTAACGGGAAATTCCCGCGCCTGGCGCCACTTTCTCGAACTGCGCGGCAGCATCCATGCCGATACGGAAATCCGCCTGCTGGCGGTTGAGGTCTACCGCGTCTTCAAGAAAGAATCCCCGAATATTTTTCAGGATATCGAGCTCGTGGAGGAGCCCGATGGCATGCCTTCCGTTCGCGTCGTTCACTCCAAGGTCTAGTGGGGTCCGCCCGTGAGCACGAACACGGTGGGAGCACGGCCTTTCCTTCCCGGATTTGTAAGCCTTTTAGGCGGGGCGATTCTGACGTTCCTCGCTCTGATTGTCGCAACGTCAGAATGCGGGTGGGCGCTTCGAATGCCCATTCATGCATTTGTGCTGCCTATAGCCCTGGTGGGTTCATGCCTCTTGACCGGGTGGGGAGCGCGCCTCTACTTCCGCCGCCCTTTCCGCATGAGCCTAGTAGTGGCCGCGCTCTTGGTCTTGCTGGTGGCTGCCTCCGCATGGATCAGCCGGGCCTTTTACGATGTCTCTTTTGATGGCCAGGCGTACCATCAGGAAGGTGTTTACCAGCTTGCACATGGGTGGAATCCGCTCTTCGCCCGTCACCACATCAGTCCGATCTCCGTCTTTCGAAACGTCATATTGAATCACTACCCCAAAGGGCCCTGGATAGTTGCCGCGTCGATGTACCGTTTGACGGGACGTATCGAAACCGGCAAGTTCGCAAACCTTCTCCTTGTTTGTGCCGCCTTTTCCCTGGCGCTTGCGGCTTTCGCCGGGTCGAGAAAAAAGCTGAGTGCCTGGCCTGTGGCGATGGCCGTGCTGGTCGCGGCAAACCCGGTGGCGCTCTGCCAACTGTGCACTTTCTATGTCGATGGGCAAATGGCCTCGCTCTTTGTCTGCCTGGCCGCGCTTTGTTTCCTGTGTGCGGCCGACTGCAATGCATGGGTGAACCTGTTGCTGTTTGAAGCCGCCATTCTGATCATCCAGGTGAAATTTACAGGTTTGGTGTACGTCACGGTCCTTTTCGCCGGATTTCTTGCTTTGCTGGCGTGGCAGAAGCGACCCTTGCGGAAGCCCTTCTCCACGGCAGTGCTGGCCTTGGGGGTCGGAACGTTCGTCTTCGGAATGAATCCCTATGTGTTCAATATCCTCGAGAATGGCCACCCGTTCTATCCTTTTTTCGGAAGAGGAGATTTTCCGAATTTCAGCCTGACGAATGACACCCCGCCGGATTTTTTGGAAGCCAACCGGGAGGCGAACCTCGCGGCGTCGATTTTCTCCAGATCCCGTGTCTGGCCGCCAGAGTCCACGCTCAAAACCCCTTGGCAAGTCGACCGTAGCGAATGGAGGCAATTTCAGGAACCTGATGTGCGGACAGGAGGATTCGGCCCCCTCTTCCCCGCGGCCCTGGTTCTGTCTTTGGCGTTCCTAGCGATCCGTTTGCAGCGGGGTGGCGCCGCGCCCTGGATGGCGACAGCTATCATTCTGATAATTATTGCATCGGTATTACCCGTTCATGCCTGCTGGTGGGCCCGCTATGCCCCGCAGGTGTGGCTGGTTCCTCTGGTGGCGCTGGCGCCTCTCGGGGGTGCCGTCGCGAGACCGAATTTGCGCCGCCTTTCCTGGTTGGTGTTGCTCCTTCTCAGTGTGAATGTGGCCGGGATCGCAAGGGTTAATTTCCGCGCTAACTTGGACGCCACTCGCGAGACGGCCGAAAATCTCCTTGATCTTCGGTCCTATGCTCCCTTCAAGGTAGCCTTCGGCAATTCCCGCTCCCAGCGTTTCCGCCTTCAGGAAGCTGGAATCTCGTTCATCGAGGAGGAAGGAAATCTGAAGTGTGATCCGGAAGTCCAAGAAAATGACGACTTGTGCATCGAGCATTAAGCGCTGGAGTGGGGGGTGTGGAGGGGGCACTTCTCCCCAGCTCCCGCGCGCTCAACAATCTCCTGGGGGCGCTCTAAGTCAGGCGCTTTCTGCCAACTGCCTTCTGCTTATTGCCTACGGTTTACCTAAGCGCTCTTGAGGAGCTCCCACGTATCTGGAGCATCTGGGACTGTGATCGAAATACGATGGCGCAGAGGCGCGAGTTCCTGGGCAAGGAGCCGCAGATTCCGGGGCTCGGCTTGCGTTCCCTCGGCCACCACGACCTTGACGTCCGCATCGTTATTGCGCAGATGGGCGCGGATGCCGGCGGCCAGGCGTCGGGCGCTGGCGCGGTCCAGGGCGCCTTCGATTTTCACCAGCGTGCTGTGCAAGGCGCGCTCCAGGCTGACGCGCAGCGAACCGAGTTCGCCGGAACGCAACGCCCAGGGAGTGGTGCGATAAGCATTGCGGACCAGCTTGGGGTGTTGGAACAAATTGTGGCGCAGGGTGAAGCCGGTCCAAGCGGCCGCGGCGGGCGCCAGCCACGAACGCAGGCGCGGGCCCAAAGAGGGCGGGCCGATGGCAGCTCGAATCTCCGCTTCCAACTGCGCCGCGGCTTCCGGCGTCGGGCCGGAGCGCTTGGCCACGCGGAAAAGCGGCCAGGCGAAATGAATCTCCTCCGCCCAGCGCTCCGCTTTGGCGCGCAGGTAGGGGGAACCGGAATCGTGGTAGCGCTTCCAACCCTGGAACCAGACCTCCACCGATCGCAGGATGGAAGGTCCATTGAGCGCGGAAGTCCGTGTCGAAGCACTCGCGCTGCAAGGCCTCGATCTCTCCCGGCTTCATGGTGGGATGCACCACCATGGAGGTGAAGCCATCGCAGTTGCGGTAATAACGCTCGGGGTCCGCTAACATTTCCGGGCGCAGGCGCCCTTCCTGCATCACCCGCTCGTAGAAAGGCGTGCCGGGCGTGGGACCATAGATGAGGAACTGGCCATAGGTGGGCCGCAGCGCCAGGAATTCCGCCATCTCCTCGCGAATGATCTCCGGCGTATGATATTCGAAGCCCAGAATCATGGAGGAGAGCACGGTGATGCCGTGCGAGCGCAATTCGGGAATCAATTCCTCGATGGGTTTGCCCTGCTGTTTGGCGTAGCCCGAGCGTTTTCCTTCGTACCCCACCCAAACACCGTCCACGCCGGTCTCCAGCAGTTCCTGGGGAGTGAAGCGGCTTAAAGCCTTGACCGAAGCGAAGGCGAAAATGGAGAGAGGCGTGCCGCGGGCCAGCACCAGTTCGCGCATGCGGGTGGCGCGGTCTTTGGCGAGCAGGAAATCCTCGTCGAGAATCGCCATGCTCATGTGCGGGTCGACCTCGAGGTAGCGCTCGACGACGCGGAAGATGTCGTCGCCGGTGGGAAGCAGGCGAATGTGGCGGCGCTTGAAGTAATGCGACGTGCAGCAGAAGTCGCAGCCATTGGGGCAGCCGAGCCCGGCGAAGATCACGCCGGTGCGGTCCATGGGCATGGAAAAAACCTTCAAGCTGAGCATCACCAGGGGATGATCGTAGGGCATGGGCCGGGGCGGCTCATTCAGCAGGGCGCGGAAAAAGGCCACTCCCTCGCCGCGGCAGAAGTAGTCGCCGTAAGGGGCCAGCGTGGCGTCGTCCAGAACCGTTCCATAACCGCCCAGGACGATCTTGGCGCGCGGCGCATGCTTGCGCACCAGCGCCACCACTTCCTTCATGCGATGGAATAAAACCAGGTTGAAGGAAACGCCAACGTAGTCCGGCCCCTTCTTCAGTTCGCGGATCAATTCGCGATGCGACGGGTATTGCAGCACCACGGCGGGCGCATCCAGGTTGGCGGCGATGTAATCCAGCCCATAGGTGAAATTCACCGAGCGCGGGCTGAAGACCCCCTGCGCGCGGGTGACTTGTCCGTGGAGCACTTCGTAGCCCACGCTCGGAGCGTCTCCGTGAGCGGGCCCGAGGGGGCGGCAAACACTGGTCAGCAGAACTTTGGGACTACGCGAGGGGCGGTCTGCCGGCTTCTCGCTCGCCTGCGGTTCTTCTGCGAGCGCACACGGTCCTGCCCCCAATTTGGTTTCCATCCTTGCCTCATCTGCGAGGGCACGTGAGGCCACTTCTTACTGTATCATGCTTCGGTTCGACCCCAGAAGGACTTTGCGTTGGGGAAGGTCGCCATCGGGTGATTTGCGATTTATGATTTGCGATTTTCGAAGTCGGTAGGGGGAGATCCCAAGTAAGGGGGAGGGAGGGGCCGGGGAGTTGGGTTGCGCCGTAGGGCCTGGGAGTGCGGCAGCGAAGCTTCAGCCTTTCCCGGATCGCGATTTGGAATCGCAGGGGCCTGGGCATGCATTGAAGATGGGCGTAACGGGAAAGCTTTGATGGCCAATGTACATCCATCGACCCAGGGTGTTGTGGCCGGGGTTCTATTCCGGTTGCGCCAGGCCCTTGGCAAGGGCGTTATCCAGCAAAAGCCCCAAATCCATCTCACGCCGCCCGGCAGCACTCACGGTATAATTGCCGAAACAAATTTGCCGTGACCGCTTGGGGGATAAGGGAGGGCCGTGGCCAAAAACATCGAGAAGGAAATTGCCGAACTGCGCAACGAGATCCGTTACCACGAGCACCGCTACTACGTGCTCGACGATCCGGAGATCTCCGACTTCGAGTTCGACAAGCTGATCGAGCGCTTGAAGGAACTCGAACTTCAGCATCCCGATCTCGTCACGCTTGACTCACCGACGCAGCGCGTGGGCGGCGCGCCCGCGGCGGAATTTCCCAAAGTGCGCCACCCGGCGCCCATGCTCAGCCTCGACAACACTTATTCGGTGGACGATCTGCGCGACTTTGACCGCCGCGTGCGCGAGCTCGCGGGCCGCGACCGGGTGGAATACGTAGCGGAACTTAAACTCGATGGTCTTTCCATGGCGCTCACTTATCAGGACGGCGAGCTCGTGCGCGGCGTCACGCGCGGTGATGGCGAGATGGGCGAGGACGTGACCTCCAACATCCGGACCATTCGCTCTGTTCCGTTGCGCCTTGAGGCCAAGAAATTGGCGCTGATCGGCCATCCGGCACGGTTTGAAGTGCGTGGTGAAGTCATCATAACCCGCAAAGCGTTCGAGCAGACCAACGCGCTGCGCGAGGCGGCGGGCGAACCCAAGTTCGCCAACCCGCGCAACTCCGCCGCAGGCTCCATCCGCCAGCTTGACCCGCGCATCGTGGCGGAACGCAAGCTCGACATATTCATTTACTACTTATTGGTGAACGGCGCCGAACTGCCGGGCGAGCACGCGCGGGCGCTCGCAACGCTCGCGCAGATGGGCTTCAAGGTGAACCCGAACTGGCGGCGCTGCCCGGCATTTGACGATCTATTAGCTTACATCCAGGAGTGGGAAAACAAGCGTGACAGCCTGGATTACGAGATCGATGGGATTGTTATCAAAGTCAATAACACAAGCCTGTGGCAGGAGTTGGGCGCCACCGCCAAGTCGCCGCGCTGGGCGGTAGCGTATAAATATTCTCCTCGCCAGGCCAGGACTCGGGTCATCAACATTCGCCCGCAGGTGGGCCGCACCGGCACGCTGACTCCGGTGGCGGATCTGGAGCCGGTGGACGTGGGCGGCGTCACCGTGAGCCACGCCACGCTGCACAACATGGATGAGATCAAACGCCTGGGTGTGAAGGTGGGCGACACCGTGCGGATCCAGCGCGCCGGCGAAGTGATTCCCCAGGTTGTCGAGGTGGTCGAGCACGCGCCGGACGGGCGAAGAATTCGCGATGCCGGACCAATGCCCCGTCTGCGGCGGCGAAGTGCACCGTGCCGAAGGCGAAGTGGCTTACCGCTGCGTCAATACGGCCTGCCCGGCCAAACTCAAGGAATCACTGCTCTATTTCGCCGGGCGGCGCGCCATGAATATCGACGGCCTGGGTGAGGCGCTGGTGGACCAGCTCGTGGACAAAGGTCTGGTGCACGATGTGGCCGACCTCTACAACCTGACGCACCAGCAGCTCGCCGATCTCGAGCGCATGGGCTCGAAGTCCGCGCAAAACCTGCTGGATGAAATCGAGCGCAGCAAGCAGGCGGACCTGGCGCGCGTGATCTTTGCCCTGGGCATACGCTTTGTGGGCGAGCGCACCGGGCAGTTGCTGGCCAACCACTTTGGCTCGCTCGATAAACTCGCCCAGGCGACCCCGGAGGAATTGGTGGAAGCGGAAGAAGTGGGGCCGCGCGTGGCGGAGGCCATCCAGGAATTCTTCCAGGAAAAGCGCAACCGCGAGGTCATCGAGAAACTACGCCAAGGCCGGCTTGCAGTTTAAGCAGGAGCAAACGCGCAAGACGGAGGGCAAGCTGGCGGGAAAACAATTCGTGCTGACCGGCACGCTGCCCACCTATTCGCGCGACCAGGCCAAACAGATGATCGAAGCCAGCGGCGGGCGCGTGGTGGGTTCCGTCAGCAAGAAGACCGATTACGTGGTGGTGGGCGCCGACCCCGGCTCCAAACTGGAAAAGGCGCGCGCCCTCGGCATCAAGACGCTGGAGGAAGCGGAGTTGCGGGAAATGCTCAACCGCGCTTGACTATGCGTCAGTCGAGGACTACTCTGCCATCAAACGAGTCCGCCCGAACCTCGCGAGCAAGGGCCCTAGGGAGGGCTGCTGATATGACCACGCCTGTTTCCATTACTAAGCTCGAAACAGGTTAACCGGGAGGTGCGCTATGCTTTCCGTTCGCTTGGTGCAAATGATCGAAGACCATGCGGAGGAGTTGACCCGGGAGCTCATTAAGGACCTCCAGAGCAATCCACGAACCCCGCATTACCATCACCTGACCTACGAAGAGTTGCATTTTCGGACCTACTCTGTTTATCGGAATCTCGGCCACTGGGTCAGCCAAGGGAGTGAGGACCCGATCGCGGCTAATTACGCGGACCTGGCGATCCGCCGATATGAGGAAGGTGTTCCCCTTGAGGAAATTGTTTTTGCCCTGACCTCAACCAAGAATCACCTGTACGCCTACGTTCGGACCACCGGCCTGATGGATTCCGCCGTAGAGTTGCATCAGGAAAGGGAACTCCGACGCTTGGTCGGCAATTTTTTCGACAAGGCGATCTACTATACGGTAAGGGCATACCAGGGTGAGGCGGCCTTGCTCCATCAGAGGAGCGTGATGAAGGCAGCCTGATCTTGCCGGTCACGCCTTTCGCCCTGGCGGATTCAGTGAGAGTGGCGCGTTGCGAGGGACAAGTGTCTGCCCACCTTGCCGGCGGTGGGGACTCCCGCAAATTTGTATTGTCCATCGCGCACCGCCCCGGTGGCCGCGGCGGAGGGTGGCACGGGGACAAGACCCACAGCTTCCCGGAGGTTTGGACGCGCGAAATTTCAGATTCAATTCCTCCGTTGTCCGCTATCATTTAGGAATACCCCGGCCGCCCAACCGGTTCGGGGCAAGGAGCGTCATCGAGATGCGCATTGCCGTTTCAGTTTCCGAAAAGGAGAAAGCCCGGCACGCCGAGTCGCCTTATGTCCAAGCTCTCCTGGCGGCGGGCGCAGAGGGAAGCGAAATTGAACTTGTTTCAGCCTCTGACGCGGCCCGCGTGCGCGCGGGGGATTACGATGGGATCCTGTTCACCGGGGGAGAAGATGTGGACCCTTCCTTTTATGGCGAGGAGAAGCGCCACGAAAACGTTCACGACCACCGTCCTCGTGACGAATTTGAGTTTTCTCTGCTGAAGGGCGCCTTGGCGCGCCGGGCTCCCATCCTGGGCATTTGCCGCGGCGTGCAGATGATCAATGTGGGGTTCGGCGGCACGCTCTACCAGGATATGAAGGAGGATGCTGAGCCGCAGTTTGAGCATCGGCAGACGGATCTCGGCAAGTCGCGGCAGGAGCCCACCCATACCGTGCTGGTGACGGACACGGATTCAAATTTGGGTTCGATCGTTCAGGGGGCTTGCCGCGTCAACAGTCTGCACCATCAGGCGGTCAAACGGCTGGGGCGGGGGCTGAAAGTAACGGCGCGCTCGGAGGATGGGTTTGTCGAAGCCGTGGAATCCGCCGGGGAATATCCTTTTCTCATGGCGGTGCAGTGGCATCCGGAGGAGATGGTCGGCAACTCCGTCGAGCAACGCGAGATCTTTGTGCACTTCCTGGCGAAATGCCGCGAGGGAGCGGCGCGCAGATGATCTTTGGGAAACCACGGCGCAGCGCGGCAAATCCGAAAAAGAAAATCAAAAGGCAAAGCGCAAATGGCAAAGGGCAAAAGTAAAAAGCTATTCCTCCAAAAATCTTAGCTAAACAAGAAATTACGGTATCGCAATGCTCCGTACATACACTGGGGATAGGCCGCAATAAAAAGGAGCGATATGATGGACGAACTCATGATCGAACCATGGGAAGTACAAGACATGATGCAGAAGGGCGTGAAATTCCTTCTGCTCGACTGCCGCGAGCCGTGGGAGTATCAGACCGCCCGCATCGAGGGGGCCACGCTGATTCCGATGCGGCAGATTCCGCAAAAGCTCACGGACATTCCGAAAGACCAACCGGTGGTGGTCTACTGCCATTCCGGAGTGCGGAGCTTCAATGCCGCCTCTTGGCTGAAACAACAAGGAGTGAACGCGCTCAGCCTGAACGGCGGCATCGATCGATGGTCGATGGAGATCGATCCTAAGATGCCAAGGTACTAGGAGCAGGGACCATGCCGACCAAGATTCTCTTTGCCCAAGGCGACATCACGGAGATGGCGGTAGACGCAATCGTCAACGCCGCGAATACGGACCTTACGATGGACGCAGGGGTGGCGGCCGCCATTCGACGCAAGGCAGGGGAACGCATTCAAGAGGAGTGCGAGCGCCTGGCGCCGATCCGCCTGGGCGAAGCGGCGGTGACCAGCGGCGCAAACTTGAAAGCGTTTTTCGTAATTCATGCTGCCATCATGCGGCCGGCGGAGAAGGCCACCGCCGAATCCATTCGGCTCGCGACCTGCGCCAGCTTGATGCGGGCAGAGGAGAAAGGGATTCGCAGCATGGCTTTTCCCGCCCTCGGCACGGGCACGGCGGGCTTCTCCCCGGCGGAATGTGCGCCGATTATGCTGAAAGCCGTGCTCGAACACATCAAGGTGCGCACGAGTCTGGAGAAAATTTACTTCGTGCTGTTCGACGGCGCGGCGCTCAAGGTGTTTGAAGAAACCTACCAAAAGTTAACCGCCCGCCCGGCAGCAAGAGCGCTGTGAATCTGACACCTGGCACCTGAGTTTCCCTTGAGCCACACACCTCTCAAAGAATTGCTTCTCGACACCTTGCGGCGCAGCGGCCCGATGACCTTTGAGCGCTACATGGCGCTGTGTCTTTATCATCCGGAATTCGGTTATTACACCCAGGGGCGCGAGCGCACCGGCGTCGCGGGCGATTACTTTACCAGTTCCGATCTGCATCCGGTGTTTGCCCGCTTGGTGGCGCGGCAGGCCGCCGAGATGTGGAATGCCATGGGGCGTCCACAGCCTTTCACCTGGGTGGAGATGGGCGCCGGGCGGGGGCTCTTCGCGTCCGATTTCTTGAGCTGGTCAGCGGGCGCATTGCCGGAGTTTGCCGCCGCACTCGATTACGTCGCCATCGAGCCGGGCTCCCCACAGCGCCAGCGCATTGGAGCACGGCTGGCCGGCGCGGGAGTGAGGGGCAAGGTCCGGCTGCTCGCGAATCTCGAGGAACTCGCGCCTGTCACCGGCTGCTTCTTCTCGAACGAACTCGTTGACGCATTTCCGGTCAGCGTGGTCACGCGCACAGGGGGACATCTCAAGGAAATCTACGTTATCGCTGAGGGCGACGACCTCGGCGAGAAGCCCGGCCCGATCAGCGACTCCGCCGTCGCGGCTTACGTCGCGCGGTATGCCCACCAACTGGAGGAGGGCCACCGCGTGGAGGTGAACCGGCAAGCCCAGGCGTGGATTCACGCGGTCGCTGCCAAAGTTGACCCGCGGCTTTGTGCTGACCATCGATTATGGCGACATGGCGAATCGGCTCTTCACCCTCGATCGTCCGCGCGGAACTTTGCTGGCTTACCGTGGCCACACCGCGGCGGAGGATTTCTTCACGGCGCCGGGGGAAACGGATTTGACCGCGCACGTGAACTTCAGCGCGCTGATCGATGCGGGAAAGGCCGACGGGCTGGAGTTCGCGGGGTTCACAACCCAGGAAAGATTTCTGCTGGCGCTCGGCGAAGCCAACCAATTTGCGGATGTTTACGATCCGGGTCAAACGGAGCTGGAGATGTTACAGGCGCGATTAAAACTAAAAAGGTTAATCTCTCCCGAGGGAATGGGAAACATTTTCAAGGTGTTAGTCCAGCAGCGGGGGGTTCCGAAGACCGAGCTTACGGGATGGAAATTTGGACGGCAGAAGTCAGGAGTACAGGAGTTAGAAGATAGAAGTTTGCTCCGTGCCCCGCGCAATGATGGATGCCAGACGTTGCTCCCCACGTATATTCCAGCTTCTAACTCCTCGCTTCTAACTTCTAGCTCGTCTGTGCCGGGGCCTTGTAAGGTTTTTGGATATAGCGATTGGCCTCGTCCAGCGCTCCCTGCGTGTTGTCGTTGGTCTGCAAGGCGCGCTGATATTCGTTGAGGGCGCGATCGCGCTGGCCCGTCACGTCGAAAATCTTGCCCAGTTCCAGATGCGACCACACCTCAATCCACTTGGGGTCCAAATCGCCATCCAGGCCGCGCCGGAATTCCTCCATCGCCGCATTGTAGTTGCGCAGCTTGAAATGGATTTCACCCAGGCGGTAGTGGGCGAGGGAGCTGTTGGTGTTGATCTGGAGCACCTCCTGATACTGCTTGATCGCATCCAGATAGGCCTGTTGCTGCACCAGTTGATCGGCGCGCGCCATCTCCACCTGGAATTTCGTCTTGTCATCGTATTTCAAGATGCGGCTGGCCGGGTCCACCAGAACGCGCAAGGGCTTGGTGCGGGTGTCGATGGTAAAGTCCGCCGTGGTTCCGACCATGTCCACTCGCTGGGTAACCGGTTTGGAGCCCTGGCACATCACCCGAACCTCCACCGGCATGCGGAAGATATCCAGGTCCTGCTGCATCTTGCCCACCACCTGATAGCCCTTTGGGAGCCTGTAAACAGCCCAGATGCGCTTGAACTGCGGCACGCCGGTGGAGTTGACCCATTGCGCGAAGAAGAATGTCAGCTCTTGCTTGGAGGCTTTTTCCGCCAGACGTTGAAACTCGTCCGTGGTAATGGATTTCCAGGCATACTGCTCCACCATCGTCCGCAGGGTCTTGCGAAAGGCCTCGTCACCAATCACCCAGCGGAGCATGTGGAACACCATGGCGCCCTTATCAAAAACAATCGACTGATACTCGGGGGTGAACTCGTGCAGTTGCCCGGCTTGGGCGATGGGCGCCACCTCCTCGTGGGTCAGCGCGCCAACGTCCGTATCGCGCATCAGATCTTCAAAGGCCGCGTCCCCCGCTGCCTGCTGCACGTACATCGCTTTCGAGTACTCGGCGAGGCCCTCATCAAGAAACGCATCGTTGGGAGTAGCGGGACTCACCAGGCATCGCCACCACAAGTGCGAAATCTCGTGCGCCAACAGCCGGTAATTGACCGGGTTGGTAAACGCGCGCGAGGCGAGCGCCACCACGCCCGGGGCCGTATATCCCCCCACCGTGTCGTCGCCGATTTCAACGATGGCCAGGTGAGCGCTGGGCAGCGGGCCGAACACGTCGCTATAATAGGCCAGAATTTTGGCTGCCGTCTCACCGTAACTGGCGGCAAGATTTTCATGGCCGGCCTTGAGGTAAAGTGTAATGTCGGCTCCCGCCATCGTGGCCGGCTGCACCACATAGCGGCCCGCAATCACCGTTCCCGGAAACGAGGAGTTTTCGAACTTATAGGTGTAGGTAACCTTTCCGGTTTGGCGCACCGGCGCGGCAGCCTTCCCGGAGGCAATTACCGTCTCATCCGAGGGGACGGTGATATTCATCGTGGCGGAGAAGCGGTTCACGCTGTAGGCGCTGACGGGGAACCACCGGCCGGGATAAAGAAGGTAGGATCCTTCCGGCCCGATGTACGCCACTTTGATGCCTTCCACCGGGCTGCCATCGGCGGAACTGAGCATTCCCCCGTAAGTCACGGTGATCGAGGCCGGCTTTCCCGCGGGCAGCGGATTCAGCAGCGACAGGTTCAGCGTCTGGCCGTCCTGCCGGAAAGTAACCTCCTGGCCCGTGCTATCCACAACCTTTTCGACACGCAAATTGCTGTGCAGTTCAAAAGCGAGCGAGGTGATATCCGTGTTGGGGACGATGTCCACGCGCGCCTTGGCGCTCAGGAGGTGTTGGGAGGTAAGAAGCTCGGCATCGATGACGTAGTTTTTGACTTCGAAGCGCTGGACCGGCGCCTTGCGCCCGGCCCCACGCCGGAGCCATTCCCAGGACCAGACCCAAAAGCCCTGCCTGAACCATCCACCGGCGACGCCAGCGGACGGCGCGCGAAAACGCAGCCAGGTTCACGGATCCAAATCGAGTCATTCTCGGCTCCCCTCGCGAGATCGTTCCGGTGTGCGCTCCGCGCTGGCGCTGCTCCTTGGGCAGGGAAATGTCTCGCCATGCCCGGTTCATCTCACACCTCATGATCAGCAAGACAATCTCCCTGACCCTCGACGCGTCGCAGGCGTTTTCATTCCCCATCTTAACCACCGCGTTAAGACCGCGCGATGGGTTTCTCGTCCTGCGGCCATCAGGAAATGTAACCCTTGAATTGGATTATGGGGCTGACTTCCGCGTTGCATGTCGCCAAGATCAATTTCGGTGGAACCGGGATGGTTCAACCAGCCTTTCGGGTTGTCCGGGAAGACTGGAGCACCCCCACCATCGCGTCCGCGGCACGTTCGATCGCCCCTCCCCGCCCCAACCGGGGTTTTAAGGCCTGAAATCCCCGGATCATCTCTTCGCGCGCCTCCGGATGGTCCAGCAAATATTCTACCCGCGCCGCCACCTTGGCGGCATTGAAATCGTGTTGCATCAGTTCGGGCACCAAGCTCTTTCTTCGCCAGGATATTCACCATGCTGTAATAAGGGACATTCACCAAGAGCTTTCCCACCAGCCAAGTAAGGGCGGAAACGCGGTACACGACCACCATGGGACGTTCACGGAGGGCCGCCTCCAGCGTGGCCGTTCCGCTCGCTACCACCGCAACCTCCGAGTGTTGCATCGCGTCGTAAGTGGCGTGAACAGCCGTGCGCACCGTGGCCCGGCCCGCGTAACACTCCAGCAGGGTTGTTTCCAGCCAACGCGGATCAATGGTAGGCGCTACGGCTACGACGAACTGCAGTTTCCGATTCACGGGCCAAGCGCGTGGCCGCGTCCAGCATCACCGGCAAATTCGCCGTCACTTCCTTCTGGCGGCTACCCGGCAACAGGGCGATCGTCGGGACGGAGGCGTCCAGGCCGACTTTCGCGAAAAACTCCTCGCGCGTCAGGTGCGGCCGCACCATGTCCACCAGCGGATGCCCGACGTACTCCACCGGCACGCCCGCCTGTTGGTAAATCTCCTCTTCAAAATCGAAGATGACGATCATCTTGGCGATGCGTTTCTTCAACTTCTGGACGCGCCCCTTGCGCCACGCCCAAACCTGGGGGCTCACGAAGTAGACCACCGGAATTCGCCGCTTCTTGAGCTGCCGCGCCAGGCGCAGGTTGAAATCCGGAAAATCGATGAGGATGGCAAGCTGGGGTTGGCGGCGGTCCACTTCCGCGAGGAGTTGGTGGAAAGCGCGATAGACGCGGGGAATTCCCGTGATGACTTCCGTGATGCCGGCGATGGCGATCTGGTGCGAGTCCACCACCGTGTCCACCGCCGCCTGCCGCATGGCTTCACCGCCGCAGCCGAAGACTTCCAGTCCCGGCAACCGCGCCTGGAGAGCCCGCGCCAGGGCCGCGCCGTAAATGTCGCCGGAGCGCTCTCCCGCCACGATCATGATGGAAGGTTTAGACATTTGGGATTTCAGCTCTTCCCTTAAGGTGCGCGCCTTTTCGGAACCTCACTTTTTCCATTCCGGCCGAGCCTGCTCGAGCCGCTCCAAGACTTCTGTGAGTCTGGCCGGGTAGTTGGTGATAAGGCCGTCCACGCCGTCCAGAATTTTGCGCCGCATGTGCAGGGGGTAATTAACCGTCCAGGGGATAACCTGCAACCCCGCGCGGTGGGCGCGGCGAATGAGCCCCCGCGAAGCAATCGCCCAGTGCGGCAGCAGGGCCTCCGCGCCGAGCGCCAGAGCCTGGCGAACCGGCAGCAGGCGGCCGGAGAAATCCAGCCCCAGGCGCGCTTGCCCGCTCAGTTCCCTTACCTGCTGAAGCGACGGCAGGTCGAAGGAGACCACGCGCACCAAATGCCAAAGGCCGGCGCGCTCGATTTCCTCAAGGACCTTTGCCGCTGCGCCCGGCCGATAATCTTTGATTTCGACAAAGGCCAGGCACTGCCGCGCTTTGACCCAATGGAGAACTTCCGCCAGCAGGGGAATGCGCGCCCCGGCGTAACGTTCGCGCGCGCGGAGGCGATAACGGCGATTGAACCACGACCCCGCATCGAGGCGGCGCAACACACTCGCCCGATGTTCCCACACCCAACCGCCCCCGGAAGTGGTGCGGCTCAGACGGGCGTCATGAATGACCATGGGCACATCGTCGGAGGAGAGCTGAACGTCGAATTCAATCCCGTCCACGCCTTGACGCCAAGCCAGGTCGAACGACGCCAGGGTGTTCTCCGGCGCTTCACCGGCCGCCCCGCGATGGCCGATCTTGAGCGGCGGCCACATGAGCGGAGAGGGGTGGCGGTCGAGCACTCGCTTCAAGATGGGTGAGATAGCGACCATATCAAATCAAGTGTAAAGCCGCCACTTTCCTGTCCAGTAGGAGAATGGAGGGAACCTACCTCTATGAAATCTCATATACCCCGGACAGGGCCAGAGAAGTGGGACGCGGCCCTCCATGGGGCGGCCAGACGGGTCATCTCCCCCCGCCTGAGCGCCAAAATGTCCATCTGTGACAGCCCTTCTGCCACACTCGGCCGGATAATGGCGAGGATCTACACTTTCTCCGGAATCGTAAACGGCTCGCGGAAGCCCCGGTCCTCGCCGCGCAGGTAACGGTTGGCTTCTTCGTCGCCGATCACTTTTTGGTTTACGGGATCGAACTTCAGCGTGCGTCCCAGCCGATAGGATGTGTTCGCAAGGTGAATCAAGGTGGCGGTGATGTGGCCTTCCTCGATGGGCGCCGGAATGTCCTCTTTCTTGCGCGTGCGGACGCAGTGGATGAAATTCGCCCAGCGGTCTCCGGAGCGCGTGGCGCTGGGGCCCGGCTCATTATCTTCCCCGAGAAAAGTCCGATAGGATTCGTACCCGGTCATCGCCATATATCCCTTCGAGCCGTAGACCAGATTCCCGCACATGGCCTTCGGTTGTTTAATGTGGGTGTGGCCCGCCGTTTCCGGCAGGTTTGCCGCGCCGGCTCCAAAGCCGGGCAGGCCGATGTCCGCTTCCGTGTTGGTCATCCAGTGGCGGACTTCGAATTCCAGGATGCGGCGGGTTCCATCCGGCATGTCGAACTCGAACGAGCAGTTCAAGACATTGGGGGTTTCCTGATCGTCTTTGAACATGACGTGGCCGCCGATGGCCGAAATTTTGTTGGGGAAACCCACGCCCAGCGCCCACCGCGCCAGATCCATCTCATGCACGCCTTGATTGCCCACGTCGCCGTTGCCCGTGTCCCAGATCCAGTGCCAGTTGTAATGAAAGCGGTTGCGGGTAAAAGGCTTCAGGGGAGCCGGGCCGGTCCACAAATCGTAATCCACGCCGGCAGGAACCGGCTCCGCTTTGGCCGATGCCGATCGTATCGCGCCACTTGAAGCAAAGCCCGCGCGACAGGTAAACGTCTCCAATCACCCCTTCGCGAAGCTTGCGCACGCCCTCGATGTAGCCTTCGGCGGAGCGGCCCTGCGTTCCGTGCATGACGATGCGATCGTACTTGGCGCGCCGCCGCAACCAATTGGTGGCCTTCCCACCAGCAGTGCGAGCAGGGCTTCTCGACATAAGCGTCCTTCCCCGCCTGGCACGCCCAGATGCCCATCAAAGAATGCCAGTGGTTGGGAGTGGCAATGGAAATCGCGTCGATGGACTTGTCTTCCAGGAGCTTGCGAACATCTTTGTAGACTTTGGGCTTGGGCAGATTCCAAGTGGCCATATCCCCCAGCCGTTTGCTGATGACGCTGTCATCGATGTCGCAAATGGCGGCGATTTCCGCGTCCGGGACCTTGCCGAATCCCTTAAGGTGCTCGCCCCCTTGCCCGCGCACACCGACCACCGCCATCCGGACCCGGTCGTTGGCTCCCCAGACCTTCTGGGGAAGAATGCTGATGCCACCGAGGGCTGCCAGGCTGGCGGATTTGGCAATGCCTGCCCGCAGAAATTCCCGCCGATTAACTTTCGAATCGCTTTCCATAAGTCCCCCTGATTTGGGTTTCCAGGTCTTGTGGGGTGAAAACCGCTCACGCGAGTTCCCGAGCGGAATAGCATACGCCAAATTGGAGGATGGAGCACCGTCAGTTGTGGACTCAGTCGTGGTACGGGAGGCCCGCCCGTGAGCACTCGCGGCCAAGATGGTCATGCCACAAGCAAGCGCGGACGATGGTTGCTCGAGCTCAGCTTTATTGCGTCTCCAGGCATCTGTGTTGTGGGCAAACGCTTCCCCGCGATGGGGGTGCAGACGTAATGATTAAAGATTGGGAGGTTCCATGCCGATTTAACTAGGGGATTGTGAGGGAAACCCCATGAACAACGGACTGCTGGACGTCATTCGGATTGCGAACCGTGAATTCCAAGACTTTATTGAACAGGTGAGGCAGAGCGGCGCAAAGGTAGTGGAGTCGCGTGGGGCAGTTCGCCGCCTGGATAAAATCGACCTCCGGCTTAAACAAGTCTCGGAGTTTCTCGTTGCGGGCGCCAGATCATCCGCCCAACAGCCGGAGACTGCTTACGAGGTCCTGAAGTACCGGGAGAACCTGAAGACCCTTCGGAGCGTTATGGAAACACTGCAGTTTTCGCTCCTGGCGGAAAAGGCGCGACTGGAAAATGTTAGAGCCAACCTGCAGTCTGCGTGCGCCTGGGCCACCTCCCTGCGCGAAATCTCTTGAGCGTGGATGGCCAGCCTGTAAAGCCCCGCTCTTCCCAACCCGTGGTGAGAAGCCCGCGCTAACCCAGAGTTGTTAGTGGACGTATCCCACGGTAAGAATTCCCAGTCGAAGAGGCATTTGACATTGGTAAGCAACTGCGATATTGCAGAGGCTGCGGCGCCTCATCAACAAAGATGTCGGTCGAGAATTGACCTCTGGAACGGGAGAACGAAATGCCGGTTTTGAACAGGCGGGGCTTTGTGAAATGGGCGGGAACAGCGACAAGCGCACTGTGGGCAAGCGTGACTCAGCTTAAGGCGCGACTCAAGGCAGGGGATTTCAAAGGCGAAGTCGACGGCTATTCCTGGCTCTGGAGGGTCGCTGGCGGAAGCGAGGTCTCTCGACGCCGCACTGGACAAACAGGAAATCTACCGGCTGCTCGGTTTTGCCACGATGAGTGGCGAAGACCCGCTCAAGCTTTGGCAGCGGCTTAAAAACACGCAGACTTGGAGGGTCGGTCCCCTGTCACCTGATAGCTGGTCCGGCAGCGTCTTTGTGGCCGATGACGCGAGACATCTTCGCCTTTCGAACCCTTTCCCTCCCCGATGCCTGGCTGAAGGACTCTCCGTCTGCAAATCACGCGGAATACTGCGCCAAGCATTTCGACAGGTGGTGGTCAGGCTGGGCTGGCATCGAACAACCCGGCACCGCCGGGATACCCGGATGGTGGAAGTTCGTCGGGCCGAAAGCCTGGGATAACTCCTACGCACGACTGGTCTGGCAGATGCCCGAGGGGGGCCCGGAAGTCACTTATGAGTGGGCCGCAGACAGAGAAGAACGAAGTTGTGGGACGTCTGACGCACTCCGCAACCCGCCGCGATGGTGTTGCAGGGCTACATACCTTGGGATTCCGCGCCTCCTGAGTTCTCGGTGCTCTACTCGGAAGGTCCGGAGCGGCGCTTCTTGCGCGGCCGCTCCTGGATTCCCGGAACACGCGACGGCATGCGGTGGGTGCTGGCATTGAGTGTAGCCCCCGACGAGGTGGACGGGACGGGCGCGGTACGATGGCACGGGTACTTCCACAGGATCGAGAAGCTCTATTTCTGCGGGCGCCAGGGCCAGAGCTACGAGCCTCTCGAGGCAGCGACGAGTGCCTGGCTGGCACCGGGAAAGATTGACGAGTTGCTGGACGGCAATCGTGAACGCTATTTGCAATCGCGGCCGGAAGGCACGGGTTGGCTGGCCGATGCGCCCTCCGCCATCAACGACAACCTCGAATGGAGCGAGGTCTATACGCCCTCGCGTCGACAGGACCTACGTGACCGTTAGCCGGAAATGGGCGCAGTCCAACAACTCGGCTCCGGATTTCCTATGGGACAGCTTTTTCAGCGGTCTGCTGGTTTGCCAGGAAGACGAAAAGAAATCCTATGACCTGATTCGCGATATCACCTCCTGGCAAAACGATCAAGGGATGTTCTGCCAGTACGGCCAATGGCCGACCCACCCGGACCGCTGGATATTCCCCGTCGCCTGGGGACACACGCAATATCCCATCGGGAGCTTGCTGGCGGCCAAGATCTATCTTCGGCGTCCGAATCGAGCCTTCCTGGAAGAGATCTACCCGCGGCTGCTGAAGAACCAGCGTTGGTGGTTTGCGGACCGCGGAGACGGACAACCTTGGCGGGACGGCAACAAGAACGGGCTGCTCGAGCTGGGCTCAAATTACCCGGAGGAGATCCCTTACGATGATCGGGAGCAGACGGCCTATTTCGAGTCGAACGACGATAGTCCCCAATGGTGGCATGTCGCTCGCTACAACAACCAAACCCAGACCCTGGAGCAGGACACGGTTGAACGCAACTGCCTGTACGCCCTGGATTGTTGGATTCTGGCTTGGATGGCCAACCAGTTAGGCAGACCCGCAGACGCCGCCGCTCTCACCGCTGAGCATCAGCGCATGGTCGAGACCATCAACCGCCTGCTCTGGGATCCCTCCCGCGGGTGTTACTACAATCGTCATTGGGAGAACTTCGCCGGCGATCCCTTCTTTCCTCAGATGGGTCCGGACATCTTCTTCTCTCTGCTCGGAAAGGTGGCTGCACCCGAGCAGGCCGAGTCTCTGCGGAAGATTTTCCACGATCCGAAGAAATTTGCCGGGGAATGGATAATGCCCACGATCAGCCGCGACGATCCCCTGTTTCCCCAGCAGGACTACTGGCGCGGCAAGGTCTGGCCGCCGCACAATTGGCTGCTCTATCAGGGACTGAAGCTCTACGAATGGGACCACGAGGCGAGGCTGCTGGCGGAGTCTTCCGCCAAGATGTTCTTGACGGCATGGCGCGACAAGGCAGAATGTCATGAGAACTTCAGCGCCATCACCGGTGAAGGGCACGGGACAAAGCGACCCCCACTACACCTGGGGCGCGCTGATGGCTTTGCTTGCCATCGAAGAACTGATCGACGTCAACCCCTGGCACGGATTGCGCTTTGGCAATCTCGAACCCGTGGCGCCAGCCGGTATCCGACGCTATTTCGTCAGCGGATCACTTTACGATGTCACGCAATCCGCGGACGGACTTGAGGTTCACAAGGACGGCCAACTCCTGTTCGCTGCCGAACGCACCGGTCGAGATCCGGCACGTGGAGTTCGTGGGCGATCAGGTCAGGTTTGAGGTGCGCGCCAATAGCCGAGTGAAGATTCGCGTCCGCAATAGTTCACCACGCGAGTTTGCCGCCGGTCTGAGCAAAGGATGAGGCGCGAAGAAAAGGCCCGCCACAGAGCGCCCAGAAACCACAGAGAAGAGTACTTCCGCTGGCGCGGGTAGGGGTTACAGTTCTTTGGTTCGTTCAACCTCAGTTTTCTTACGTCTCTTCTAGGTGGCCTCTGTGATCTCTGTGGTGGGACCCTTCCTGAGTTGCGACTTGAATCTACCCTGTGGTATATTTATAAATTGTTTGCATAAAATTACATGGACAAGGTCTATCGACGGACGCAGATCGTGGACCTCCTGCGGAATGAAGAGGTCGAAACGCAGGAGGACCTTCGCCGCAAGCTGGCGCGCCGGGGCATCCATGTGACCCAAGCCACCGTCTCGCGCGATATCGAGGAACTCGGCTTGGTCAAGACACGCGCCGGATATCGCCTGCCGGAGGCAGCGGAACCGATGGCGCCTCTTCAGCCGACCCTGGCGGTGGTGCTGAAGGAATTCCTCGCCGACGCGCGCCAGGCTGCGAACTTCGTGATCCTGAAGACCCGGCCGGGGAACGCGCACTCAGTGGCCGTGGCGCTGGACGCTGAACCATGGAAGGAGATTGTTGGAACCGTGGCTGGTGACGACACCATCTTTATCGCCACCCCCGGTTCGCGCCAGGCGGGGATGGTTCGCAAGAAGATTTTGGCGCTCGTTGCGACCTGACAGCATGTGTAGCGCGGACCTGTTCTGTAGGTCCGCGGCTTTCCCTCGCCCATAGGGGACGAGCCGTGGACCTACAAAACAGGTCGCTACACCTACTTCCTAAGAAAAGGAAATCGGAATTCAGATCCATGTCTACTACATCTCCAACCCAAGTTAAGCGTGCGGTTCTGGCCTATTCCGGAGGGCTTGACACCTCCGTCATCATTCCCTGGCTGCGGGAAAACTACGGCTGCGAAGTCATCGCCATGGTGGGGAACGTCGGTCAAGGCGACGATTATGCCGCCGTCCGCCGGAAGGCTCTGGCCAGTGGCGCCACCAAAGTCTTTGTCGAAGACCTCCGCGAGGAGTTTGTAACCGGCTACCTTTGGAAGGCCGTCAAGGCAGGCACAATCTACGAAGGCAAGTACCTGCTGGGAACTTCCCTGGCCCGGCCCTTGCTTGCCAAGACCCAAGTGAAGATTGCCCTCGAACAAGGCGCCGACGCCCTGGCGCATGGTTGCACGGGAAAGGGAAATGACCAGGTGCGGTTCGAGCTTGCCTACCAGGCGCTGGCGCCCCAACTGCGGGTCATCGCTCCCTGGCGTGAATGGTCCATCAAATCGCGCGAAGACGCGCTGCAATATGCGGAGAGTCACGGCATTCCCGTGTCCGCCACCAAGACGGATCTCTACAGCCGCGACCAGAACTTGTGGCACCTGAGCCACGAGGGCGGGCCGCTGGAAACGCAACTGGGCGAGCCGCCCGATGACGCCTGGAAACTTACCTCCAGTCCCCAAAACGCACCTGAGCAGGAAGGAAAGGTCGTCATCGGCTTCGAGGCGGGCGTGCCGGTGACAGTCAATGGCAAGCGCCTGGGTCCCGTCAAGCTGGTTGAAACCCTGAATGAGATCGGCGGCCGTTACGGCGTTGGCCGCACCGACCTGGTGGAAAACCGCCTGGTGGGAATCAAATCGCACGGAGCGTATGAGACGCCGGGTGGCTCGCTGATTTACGCTGCCCACCAGGAACTGGAATCCCTTTGCCTTGACCGGGAGACGCTCCACTTCAAGCAGCATGTGGCGTTGCGATATGCCGAGCTGGCCTATTACGGACTCTGGTTCACCCCGCTGCGCGAAGCGCTCGACAGCTTCGTTGACTCCACCCAGCGAAACGTGACGGGAAAAGTAACCTTCGGCCTTTACCGCGGCAACATCCGCGTGCTCGACCGCGAGTCGCCTTATTCCCTCTATGACACCAGCATCGGCAGCTTCGTGATGAGCGCGGACTACAACCAGAAGGACGCGGAGGGCTTTATCAATATCCTGGGCCTGCCGCTGCGGCTAGAAGCCGCGCTGCGCAAAAAGCAGGAAGCGAAGCCCGCACGGAGGAAGAAGGGATGAAACTCTGGGGCGGACGCTTCAGCGGGCGGCGCGACCCACAGTTCGAAAAGTTCTCCGAGTCCTTTTCCCTCGATCAACGTTTCGTTCTGTACGACCTGCGCGTCAACCTTGCTTACGTGAAGGCCTTAAATGAAGCTCGCGTGCTGAAGCCGCGAGAAGCCGCGCAGCTTGTCGCCGGCCTGGAGGCGTTGCGCCGCAAAGTTCAGCATGACGCAAGCTGGGCCCAGGGGCAAACCGCCGAAGACGTCCACACTTGGGTGGAGGGTGAGCTCGAACTCATTGCCGGGGACGTGGCGCGCAAGCTGCGCACCGGCCGCAGCCGCAATGATCTGGTGGCGACGGAGATGCGCCTGTACGTGAAGGACGCAACCCTCCACCTTGAGCGTGCCTTGGCCGATCTGCTAGCCGCGCTAGTCAGCCAGGCGCGGCGCCACTCGGATGTGATTCTGCCGGGATACACGCACCTCCAGCCCGCGCAACCCATCCTGTTTTCGCATTATCTACTTGCCTATTTCGAGATGTTCTGCCGGGATGGCAGCCGTCTGCGGGATTGCCGTGTCCGCGCCGATGAGCTTCCCATGGGCGCCGGGGCCCTGGCGGGAACCACTTTCGCCATTAATCGTGAGCGATTGGCGAAAGAGTTGGGTTTCGCCCGCGTGGCCCGCAATAGCTTGGACGTTACCTCTGACCGCGACCCCGTGGCCGAACTGCTTTTCGCCTGCGCCCTGTGCATGGTCCACCTGAGCCGCTGGGCGGAAGATTTGATCATCTACTCCTCGCCGGGGTTTGGCTACGTGGAGCTTGCCGACGCCTATTCCACGGGCAGCAGCTTGATGCCGCAGAAGAAGAATCCGGATTCACTCGAGTTGATTCGTGGGCGGTCGGGCACCCTGCTGGGAAACCTCACGGCCATGCTGGCGGTGATGAAAGGCTTGCCGCTCGCCTACGATCGCGACCTCCAGGAAGACAAGGCGGCAATGTTCTCCGGAGTGGACACCACTCTGAGCGCGCTCGAAATCGCCGCGCGCGTGGCCGCCACTCTTCGCATCCGCCCGGAGCGCATGAAGGCCATGACCCAACTTGGCTTCTTCACCGCCACCGACCTTGCCGATGAACTGGTGCGCCGCGGCATTCCTTTTGCCGATGCGCACGAGCAGGTGGGGAAGCTGGTACGGCATTGCGCAGCGGAGGGCAAGACGTTCGAGGATTTATCGGCGGAAGAAGCCGCGCAGTTCGTGCCGGGCTGGGATTCCGATCTGCACGAATTGGCTACCTCCATGGAGCGCTCCGTGGCCCGCCGCAATGTAACCGGCGGCACCGCACCGAAGCAGGTGGCGCGCCAGATCGCACGCGCCGAACAGCTTGTTGCGGAATTGCACCGAAGACTCACTCTGCCAGGTAATCCGCATATTTACATAAGGGGTTGAAGGAACAATCACCTCAAACCTGCACCGAGAATCGCCCATCCGAAATCGAGGGCCAAAGCCCAAATTGGTAATCTTCAGTGTGGAGTTTCTGGCAGAAGAGCGGAAAATCTGGGGTAACCTGCTATGCCGTAACCACTTCGGTCCGCACCTTGGCAAAATCCATTTTTCCTAATCCCCGATCCTGCGCGAGCCGCAAATAGCGCAACTGGCTGGGCTCGAGGTCCCAGTAGGCCTTGGCCACGTAGGCATCGAGGGCCACGGGATCGGTTCCGGCCACCAGCGTCTTCTTCAGAAGCACGTCGGCCAGGCTGCCGCCGGTGGGCCCGTTGCGGATGAGCACGCGATAGGCGTCGATCAGGGTCAGGGTCGGACGCATGACGTCGGCGAGGTCGGCCAGGCTTTCGTGGATGCGCTGGTGAAGCCGGTTGCGCGCCCCGCCCAGAATGCCGTACCAGTTCTTCATTCCCAGCGTGACGCCCGTCAGGCTGTGAGACTTGGCCACGGGAAAATTGATCATCTTGTCGGCGGCGATGAAGGGCTCAAGCACGGGCCACTCGCCCAGAACGTCGCCGCGCAGGTTGACCTGACGAAACAGGCGCTCCTCCGGCAGCACGACTTCGGCGCCCTCGTCGCTGGCGGCGCGGGCAATGCCACTGCGCTGGAAGCAGCGGTGGGGTTCATTGCAACTTACGTCGGTGACGATCACTTTCTTGGCGCCCGCATCGAGGCACTGCCGCACCATTTCCGCCACGGCCAGGGGGTTGGTGTTGGCGGCTTGCTCGGGAGTGCGATCCCACGCAATGTTGGGCTTAATCACCACCACGTCGCCGCGCGCGATGAAGCGCCCGACGCCGCCCAACCCTTCGAGCGCCTTCCGCACCAGTGCCCGGGGATCATCCCCCTGCGCTACCACCATTTCCGGATAGCGGGCGTCGGCCGGAACCGTGAAGCTGCGGGCGAGCGCGAGTGGGCTTCTTCCTCCGGCCGATGACTGCGGCTGCGCAGCCACAGCGCCGCAGCCACCGCCGAAGCGCTCAGGCCTCCGACGCGCAGGATTTTTATGAGCACCTCGCGCCGGGGCGCTGAGGGCGGTGCGGGATTTTCGGGCTTCTGTCGGGTGTCTGTCATGTTTGGGGTGCCAGGCTCCAGATTCGCTTCCCAAGCATCCAAGGATTTGCGAGAATTGGCAACCGTATTGCCTTCTGGTTCCATTCAGATGAATGAGCAAATGGGCTTCCAAAGCACTGACCGGCAAGCGCCAGAGGCCACCTGGACGTTGCGGGTCATTTTGTCTGCTCATCGGCTTCACTGCGGTCATCGCCCAAGTCGTGCTGATGCGCGAGTTACTGGTGGTCTTCTATGGCAACGAGCTCGCCCTGGGAGTGATGCTGGCCAACTGGCTTCTGTGGACGGCGGTTGGCGCAAGTTTGCTGGGGCGATGGGCAACGCGCACCCGCCATCCGCGAAAACTCGTAGCGGGGCTTCAGGCGCTGCTGGCTTTCGCGCTGCCCCTCACCTTGTTGGCCGTGCGAGCCAGCAAAGGCTTTTGCCAATCCATCCCCGGAGAAATCCTGGGACCCGTGCCGATGTTTCTCACTTCCTTCGCCACGCTCAGTGTTTTCTGCGTGATCTCCGGGGGCTTGTTTGCGGCGGGCAGCCGGTTGTTCGCGGACATGTCCGGCGCCTCCATCGCCACGGCCACGGGCGCAGTGTACCTGCTGGAAGCGGCAGGTTCGGGAGTGGGCGGATTGCTGGCCGGCCTGGCGCTGGTACGGCTGGCGAACCCGTTTGCGATTACGGCGCTTCTGGGCGTGCTGAATCTCCTTGCGGCTTGGGCGCTTCTCGCCTCGACCAGCGCCAGGCGCCGGGCTCTGGCCGCGAACTTCGCGGTGATGGCGGCTCTTGTCCTCATCGGCGGTTACGAGCTCCAGCCCGTTTCGCTCGCCCGGTTGTGGCGCGGCTTTCATCTGGTGGCAGCGCAGAATTCCGTTTACGGCAGCTTGGCCGTAGTGGAGACGGGCGCGAGCCGGAGCCTTTTTGAGAACGGCCTGATCGTGATGACCGTGCCGGACCCTTCGGCGGCGGAAGAGGCCGTGCACTTTGCCTTGCTCGAACATCCCGAATCCGCGCCGCCTGCTGCTTATCGGCGGTGGCGTGAATGGCAGCGTGGCGGAGGCGCTGACACATCCCAGCCTGGAGCGCGTTGATTACGTCGAACTTGACCCGATGATCTTCGCTATCGCGGCGCAGTATTTCCCCGCGGCGTGGGAGAACATCCGGCGTGACCCGCGCGTGCGAGTCCACGCCATGGACGGGCGGCGGTTCCTGAAAATCACCTCGGACTCCTTTGACGTCATCATTGTGAACCTGCCTGACCCGCACACGGCGCAGCTCAATCGCTTTTACACGGAAGAGTTCTATCGCGAAGCCGCCGCCAAGCTGCGCCCCGGCGGAATCGTGTCGTTTCAGGTGACCTCCTCGGAGAATTACATCAATCAGGAGTTGGCCGATTTTCTCCGTTGCCTCGAGGCGCACTCTGCGGCAAGTGTTTCCGGAAGTCACTGGCGATTCCCGGCGAGACCGTCCATTTCTTCGCGGCGGCCAAACCCGGAACGCTGACCACCGATCCCCAGGAACTCGTGCGGCGGTTGCGGGCGCGCCGGTTGCACACACAGTATGTGCGGGAATACTTCCTGCCGTTTCGCATGTCGCCGGACCGCATGCAGGATTTGAAGCTCCAAATCGAGCCGCTGCCCTCGACGCCGGTCAATCGTGACTTTGCCCCGGTAGCCTATTACTTTGACGTGGTGCTGTGGAGCGCCCCCTTCCACCACACTTCCGCGACACTGGATTGAGGCGCTGGCCAGCGTATGAGCTTTAAGCGGCTCCTGGCGGCCACCCTGCTGGCGCTCGCGGCGCTGGTTCCGCTGCTGTGGATGTGGCCGGCGGGCCGCGAGGAGAAGCCGGCGGCGCGCGCGCGCCGGTCAGCGGCCTTCGCGGTGGCGGTGGTGGGGTTCACGGAGTTAGGTTTGGAAATCCTGCTGTTGCTGGGTTTTCAGGCGCTCTATGGATACGTTTACCACGAGCTCACCATTCTGGTGGCGCTGTTCATGGTGGGAGTGGCGCTGGGCGGCTGGTGGGCGTTGCGCTCGGCGCCAGAGCCGGGGCCGAGCTTCTTTAGGGCGCGATTTGCGGCTCCTCGCGGGACTGCAAATCCTCCTGGCGGCGTCACCGTTGCTGCTTTATGGACTGCTCATTCAACTCGGGCGCGTGAGCAGCGTGGGCGGCCAACGCGCCGCGAGCGAGATCCTGTTCCCCGCCCTGGCGCTGGTGGCGGGACTGCTGGGTGGCTTCCAATTCCTGCTGGCCAGCCGCGCCTATTTTGGCGACGCGCCTCGAAGCGGCCGCTCGCCCGGCGTGCTTTATGCCCTGGACCTTGCCGGCGCCTGTGCCGGGGCTCTGGCGCTGAGCGTTCTGCTGATTCCTGTTTACGGATTTCTGCGCACGGCGGCGCTTATGGCCGCGGTGAATCTAGCCCCGGCGTTGATGGCGGCTGCGTCCGGCCGGGAACGCTTGGCCGCTCAGGGAGCATCCCCACTTCCGGCGAGTGCTCGCCAAACACCAGTGCCGTAAACATAAAAATATCAGTGTCATCTTCCTTCCACGCTTGGCGCGGCAGGCCGGCCTTGAGGCAGGTCTCTTCGATGAAAGTGTCGCGGTCCCAATGTTCTTCCACCGGGACCTGCGGCAGCAAAATTCCCTCGGTATCTCCCTGCTTCATAATCAATCCATGTTTACCCACCTTGATATCTTTAATATCCAAGACACGGCGGAGCGGCGACATGACGGAAATCTCATACTCGAGGAGCGGCAGCTCCTTGGCGGTGACGGGCGTGAAGCGCGAATCTTCCAGCGCCGCGTAGGCCGCCACGTCACGCACGGTTTCCGCCAGAGATTTCATCGGCGTGATGTAGCCGATGCACCCCCGCAGCTCGCCGTGCTCCTTGAGGGTGACGAACGCGCCGCGGGCTTCCTCCAGGTGCGGAAAGCCGGTGGAGCCCACCAGGTACATTTTTCGATCACGCACCGCGGTCTCCACCGATGTGCGCGCAATCTTCATCAAGGCATCCTTCTCCTGGCGGGTCAGTGCGAACTCCGCGCTTTTCTTGGCGTCCGCCGGCCCCGCCGGCGTGATGGCCACCGCGCCATAACCCACCACGCGGGTCTTGTCGTTGGCGGTGTCGCCGGAGTTGAGGTATTTCAGAATCTGCGCGTGGGTTGCGCCCAGGCCCTCGGCGGCGATCATGCCCGCGACGATGGGGCCTCCACCGCATGCTTCCCAGGTCTGAACGCCACGCTCCCACATGGCGAAGTTGCGCGACAGGCTGAGGTAATCCCAATCCTCGATGGCCTGGAGCGTTTGATGGTCGATATTATTCGCGTAATCGTAATCGTGGTAGTGCGAGAGGTCGGAACTCACCAGGATGAGCGTCTGGGCGCGCGCCTCGGGCGTCTCCGCCAGCAGCGCCTTGGCCAGCGCCCGGCCCAGAGCGCGCGCTCAGATCGTAATTCTGGTCGCCCATGATGATGGGCACCAGCTTGAATTCCCCCAGCGTGCGCTGGAGCCAGGGCAATTGCACTTCCACTGAGTGCTCGGCATTCTCGCCCTCCTTCACGTGGCCGCGATCGGAAATCTTGATGTCGGAGCTCAATTTCGCCATCTTGGCTCGAAAGTCCTTGTCCACGGGAACATTACCCAAAGGGGTCGCGTAGGCTTCGCCATCGTAAATCGAGGAGAAGGGAAAATTAACATAGTGCGACGGGGCGATGATCACGACGCGCGTGTATTTCCGCCCCTTGAGCTGAGCGAAGCAGGCTGCCGCCACCGGCCCCGTGAAAATGTAGCCGGCGTGCGGGCAAATCAGCGCCACCAGCGGCCCCTGAACCTGCGGCACGGTGTTCTGCGCCAGAAGGCCATCCATCATCTGGGTGAGTTCTTTGGGGTCGGCAGGGTAAAAGCCGCCCGCCACGCCCGCGGGGCGAACTTTCGGCGTCTCGCTGTGGCAGGATCCACTGGTTACGAGAACCAATACGGTGAGTACCGCAATTGAGAGGAAGTACCTGGGATTCTTCATGTCATCACCTTAGGGGCAGTGGGCACTACGCACTTTGCAAAAGGCACCAAACGGAAAGAAGGCAAAAGTCAAAAGCAAAAGTCAAAGACCGTTGTTTTCATGCTTTTGCCTTTTGACTTCGCACTGCCCATTTTCCCATCCGCTACCTGCCTACTGCCTTCCAACTTCTTCTCCTGACTCCTACGCTGCCCACTACGTCCATACCCCCGGAATCGCCGTGTGGCAGAACTGGCACTTGCCGTGGTGGATATAAACGCCGGCGATGGTGTACCCGGTGCGGTCAACGACTTTCTTCTTGCAATGCGGGCAGTAGGTGCTTTCCGCCGGGTGCCCGGGGACGTTGCCGATGTACACGTAGTGGAGCCCCTCGGCGTCGGCAATGGCCTTGGCGCGCTCCAGCGTCTCGATGGGCGTGGGGGGCAGGTTCTTGAGCAAATACTCGGGATGGAAGCGCGAAAAGTGCAGGGGCACGTCGGGGCCGACTTCGGATTTGACCCAGCGCGCCAGGCCTTGGAACTCCGCATCGCCGTCATTGAGCGTGGGGACCACCAGATAAACAATCTCATTCCAAACGCCGGCCTTGTGAATCGTCAGGATCGCTTCCAGCACCGGCTTGAGCTCACCATTCACAACTTCCTTATAGAACTTCTCGGAATAAGCCTTCAGATCAATCTTGATGGCATCAACTTGCGCGCAGAGCTTTTTGAGCGGCTCGGCCTGAATGTACCCGCCGCTCACCACCGCGCTGCGCACGCCCGCCGCCCGCGCCGCGGCGGCGCAATCGAGCACATATTCGAGGAAAATCACGGGCTCGCTGTAAGTGTAGGCGATCACCGGGCAGCTATTCTGCTGGGCGAGAGCCGTGATTTTGTCCGGCGGCGCGTAGGTGGCGCGAACCTGCTCGGGACGCACCTGGGAAATATCCCAGTTCTGGCACATCTTGCAATTCACGTTGCAGCCGGCGGTGGCGAGGGAAAAGGCCACGGCCCCGGGCATAAAGTGAAAGAAGGGTTTCTTTTCGATGGGGTCGATGTGCGCCGTCACCACGCGCGAATACACCAGGGTGTAGTAAGTGCCCCCGCGATTTTCCCGCACGCCGCAGTAGCCGCGCTCCTGGTCATCGATCACGCACTCGCGCGGGCAGAGCTTGCACTTGGTCTTCTTATAGGGCTGCTTTTCGTAATACTTTGCTTCCCGGATGAACTGGCTGTCGTCCTCGGTGGGTGGTGGGGCTGCGAGCAAGGGCGTGGCGAGCGGCAGGCCCAGCAGCGCTCCGCTACAGGCCGCGAGGCAGGGCACGGACGCGGCTCTTAAGAACCCGCGGCGGTCGAGAGCGCTCAAAATGCTCCTGGAGGTGTCCTTCATAAATACCACTCAGACTCAAGCCCAGGAAGGGGCGGCATACTGTGGCCCCCGGCGCAAGCCGTGGGAGTACGCGGCGCAGAATGGCGCTTGAGCCACGGTAGTGGCGACATAAGAATTTCGCTCATTCCGTCGCGATGATGTCGCCCCTGCCGGGGCTGGAAAAACATTTCCCCTTCCCTCTTCCCCCACGGCTTGCGCCGTGGGCTACATGATGCCGCCCCTGCCGGGGCTTGAGAAGCAACGATCACTGTCCATCAGATTTCCACCCGTTCGATGCGTTTCGGGTCGCAAGTCCCCAATTGGTGCTCGGGGTCGGCGGCGGTCGAGATATACGCCGGCTCGCGTTTCAGTTCGCGCAGCGGCTTCATGCCGACCTCGGCGCGCTTTTTCTCAATGATCTTCCAGCCCACGTAATCCAGCGCCACGGGGTCGCGCGACACCAGCAAACCGTTGAACGGCCACATCCATTGCGGCATGTAGGACGGCCCGCCGTCGTATTGCGCGTTGAGGCCATCGCAAATGTGCAATCGCACTTTCTGCCGGATGGGCGCGAACGCGTAGACGTCAGCTACGTAAGGGTTACCAGCATCGGTGTGATACTTGTTGGGATTGTGAATGGCGCCAAACATACTCTTGAGCGCCAGTGTGACGCCGGCGATGCCGTGGTCCTTGAGCACGGGCAGATTGATGACCGCGTCGCAGGCCTGCGTCAGCGTGCGGCAAACGAGACTGCCCGCCTTGCCGAAGGTGGCGAGGTCGTCCTCAAAACCCATCACGTCGTTGCCAAAACACCGCACACCCGAACCGTGCTCGGCGATCTTGAAGCGGGCGCGTTCCAGGTCGGAGTTTTGCCGGTCCCAAATGACCATGTCGGTAATTCCCACTTGCCGCAGGCGCTCGGTAATAGCCTCCACCAGCTCCGGGTGCGTGGCGTTGCCCCGGCCACCGAGACAATTCACCTTCAGCCCCACCACCTCGCCCGGGCGCACGACCTTCTTCCAAGCTTCGAGGGGGGAGTCGCAGTCAAAGGATGCCTGGAGGGCGCGGTCGAGCAATTGAGCGATGCGCGCGGAGTCGAAATTCATCCCGGTGCCGCGTACTTTCTCGTCCCGCGCCATGACCACGCGGGAGCGCCCTGTTTCGGCGGCAGTGGGCAGAGCAACGGCGTGACCATCACCCACTTTGAACGCCGCGAGCGTGCTCCCCAGCATGAAACCCTGCTTTAGGAAGGAGCGGCGAGTTGACGGAAAAGGTGGCCTCTGCACGGGATTGCCTCGGGTGTGATCTCAGCGGGTCAGAACTTCCGGCACGGGCGAGAGAATTACGCAGTGGGCGAAGTCACCCACTCGTTGAGACTAGAACCGACCCAGACTTTTTGCAGCACTCGGCGTGCCAAGCGGCGAATTTGCGCCCCGGGCTTTGTCCGCTGGATTCTCAATTTTCGTATCACTGCCCTAGCTTGATCGGGCCAGAAGCCTGAATCCCACCCATAGGGAGATCGCCATCGACCCGTTCCTCTCGACCCCTTGGCCAACGGTTTTCTCCATCGATTTCAATGGCTGATCAGGGTTTCGACGATAGGTAGCATATTTACGGTCAGGCTCTCGTGCTCCTAGAGAAAAATGGGCGCCAAAATTCTTCTATCTGTTTTATTTTCAATAACTCATCTTGAATTCAGCATAACTTATTTATTTTCATCAACTCATCCAGAGCACTTATTTTACCCCTTTGTTTTCAATAAACCATCCAGAGCTATCTTCATTTTTAACATCTTTATCTCTTCGCCCCTTTATCTTCATCAACTCATCCAGAGCACTCTTTTTGCCCCTTCGTTTTCAACGCCTTGGGAGCACTTTTCGTTTTCATTTTTTCCCTTCATGGCCCGCATCCTTAAATATCCGAACTTCCCTATTTTCATATACTTGATTTCTTGTCCCGACCATCGAAATTCCCACGGTTACTCGATAATGTACTGTTTTTTCTCAGACTTATCAGGGTCGAGATGCGCCTTCGCCCAATCCCAACTTGCGGGTTGATGCCGCCATCTGTATCCAGCATGCTCGTGCGGCGGCCCTTGATCGGCGAGCCGAGCCCGAGCTTCAATCCTCCCGCACTCGGCCCGTTGGGCGGACACTCTCCGAGTCCTCCGTGTCTTTAAGCCTTCAACCCTGAGGGCACGCAGCATCCCTGCGGCCTCAGTATCACGTTGGTGGCCACAGAGGACAAGGAGACATTGCCGGATTCCCTCCACCGCCCTTCCTGGATATACTTCTGTGCTTGCCCGCGAGGCAGAAATATCACAGCCCACCAAGGGGTGATAAGCATGAAGCATGAGGAAGAGTGGAAGAAGGCCAAGAAGCTCTGCCGGCTTTCCAACGAAGATATCCGCAAGGCCCGCGAGCTGGGAATGAGCCCCCGCGGCCTGATGAAAAACATCCCGAATCCCAAACAGCGGTGGAAGGCGCCGGTTGCGGTGTGGATTCGCGACCTGTATGAAAAGAAGTTTGGAAGAAAAACACGATCATTTCCCCGAGCGCCGCACATCGTGAGCAGCCCGAGCGCTCGTCCCGAAGACCTTTTTGAGCCGGACATCGTCCGCGTGTTTGAGGACGACGCGCCCCCGGCGAATAATGAGGTTGTGGAAGAGCATGAATCGTTCGATCTCCCATTCTGAACAGTCGCCTGCGGTGAATAACGATGATTCCCTCCGACGTTGATTCGCGCGAATTTCTCACCACCGGGCTTTAGGCGTATAATCGCAGTCGGGTTTGGGACCACGAGGGGGCTACTCCATGCAGGTTCGGGCTCACGTGACGGAGGCCCTGGATCCCAACAATGTCCACGCGGCGTGCAGCCTCTTGGAACATCGCAAAGGGCAGTAGAAAAACAGTGACGAATGACCAGTGACGAGCGTGCTTCCTCCGTGCTCGTGACAAGACAATTCGCTACCACTTTATTGCTGAGCATCCTCCTTATGCCCTTGTTTGGCACATCTGCGACTCTGAAGGTGGGTGACCGCGCCCCTGATTTTGTGCTTGCCGGACCAAAATGGCAAGGTCGTAAAGCTCGCGGACTTCCGGGGCAAGAAATCCGTCATCCTGGCCTTTTACATTCGCGCCTCCACGCCGGGTTGAGCGAAAGAGATCAAGGCGTATCAGGGTGATATCGCCAAGTTCGAGGCCGCGGGCGCGCAAGTGCTGGGGATCAGCCTCGACAGCCAGGACAGGAACCGCAAGTTTGCCGCAGGAGACCGGCGCGAGTTTCCCTTTGCTCTGTGACACCGAAAAGCAAGTGGCCAAGGCTTACGGGGTTCTCAGCTTCACTCGCCTCTTTGCCAACCGCGTCACCTTCGTGATCGATAAGGACGGCATCATTCGCCACATCGACGAAGGCTCCGACGCCATTGATCCCTCCGGCGCCGTTCAATCCTGTGCCCTTCCCCGAAAACAGTAGGCAGTAAGCAGTAGGCAACAGGCAGAGAAAGTGTAGCGCGGACCTACAAAACAGGTCCGCGCTACACCCTCTTGTAGTGGCCAGCGGCGCTGGCCCTGGCCGAACGCCGTTCGGCCCTACAAGTCGGCGACCACCTTATCATCCTTAACGGCGGGAATTTCAATCACCACGGTCAGGCCGCCCAGGCGGGCGCGGTGGACAACGCCGGCGGCGAAAATGAGCACTCCGCCCTTCGCGAGCTTCACGCGCTCAATGGGGGAGTTCGCGTCGATGCGGTATTCTGCTTCCAGCGGATGCTCGGAAAAATAGATTTCCAGATGATGCGGGTGATAGTGAGCGTCCTGCGGCCCTTTTCGTTGGCGAAGCAGAGCGCGAAGGGGCCTGATGTTTCTTCGGCGAGTCCTGCGGCAAATTCGCGTGATTCACACAGCGCGTTAGGAGCGTCGCTCGCGGCGTGCCGCCACTCGACTCCCTCGAGCGGTCGCTCGGGTTTCACCGCTCTGCCCGCGGCCTTGAGCTTGGCGATTAACTCGCCCGCCAGAATTTCCGGCGCTACGATCTTCACATCTTGCCGGGAGTTCAGCGCGAAATGCTCGCGGACTTCTTCTAACGGAATGGCCAGAACTTTTCTCATCCGCCCCTCACGCGAACGCTGGATTCATCCATAATCCACAGATTTCCCGTCAGTGGTTCTCTTCCCAGGAGGTCCAAGACCATTGGGGCAATTTCCAGCAACTGCTTTCTGCTTTGCTTCTCGAGGCGCAGAACAATGATCCCAGGGTATTGATTAGGTGGGTAAACCCGGATATCGGCAAAGCCCAAATCGAACGATAGGAGGGCGCGGCCTTCCTCATTGCATGTATCAAGGATTTCCTGATCGCTCCTACCGCGAAGGCCTTCGTCCCAGACTGTTACTGCATCGTGGCCATGTTGACGGAAGAACTCCGCCAAGTCCGGGTGGAGATTCTCGTCCATTTTGAATTGCATTACACTGACTCTGAGCGGCACAAACCGCTCCTTAGCCAATTCCGCGGCGTAAGCGATGGCGGCCTGAACGTCACCCACGGTTAACCGATAGGCGGCGGCAACCTGTTCCGGCGTCTCGCCCGCCGCGAGGTTATCCAACACCACTGACACCATCACCCGGGTACCGCTAATGCAGGCTTTGCCGTGACAAATGGTGGGATCAACACTGATCCTGTCCTGCCAACTCATCGAGCACCTCCATGAGATTCTAACATCCTCGCCACGGGCTAGCTTCAATGTTGTTTCGCCGCCAGCTTATTCAGCACTTCGCCGAGCTTCTTGATTTCGTCTCCATACCCTGCCCAATCGCCCTGGCGCTGGAGTTGCAGGGCGCGATCGTAGTGCTGACTGGCCTCGTGGATGAGCGCCTGGGTGTCCGGAACAACGGCCGCAGGCTTGGCGCCCGGCGGCCCGGCGGCGGGTGTTGGCTGGCCGGGAATCGAGGCAAGCTGCGCCTCCGTGGTGGTCACGGTGCCGCCGAAAATCTTGGTCAGAGCCGCGTCCAGGGTGGGCTCCATCACCACGTGGTCGGAATAGGCCACCAGCACGCGCTGCAATTGCGGCAAAGCGCCACTGGTATCGGCGGCGAGATAAAGCGGTTCGACGTAGAGCACGGAATTGAGCACGGGGGTCACCAGCAGCGTGCCGCGAATCACTTTCGAGCCGCCCTGTCCCCACAAGGTGAGTTGTTGCGAGATCGCCGGGTCCTGATCGATGCGCGATTCAATTTGCTGGGGGCCGTAGATGAGCTTCTGCTTTGGGGAACGTAAACACCAGAACCTTGCCGTAATTCGGATCGTCGCAGCGCGCCGCCATCCAGGCAATCATGTTGTCTTTGCGCGCGGGCGTGAACGGCGCCATGAGGATGAACTCCTCGCGCGTGCCCACTTCCGCCAGCTTCATGATGTTGTAGTAGGGGGTCATGGCCGCGCCGGGGCCTCCCGCCGCGCTCTGGGCGACGCGCCACAAATCCTCCTTGTTATAGAACACCTGCGGGTCGGTCATGTGGAACAAGGCGTACATGTTCGCCTGAATGGAAAAGAATTCCTCGGGATAGCGGATGTGGGCGCGCAAATCCTTCGGCATTTCCGCCAGCGGATGGAAGACTCCCGGAAACAAGTGCGCATAGGTCTGGATGAAGGGGTCTTCCGGGTCGCTGATATAAAACCGCACCTCGCCGGAATAGGCGTTGATGGTGGCCTTGACGGAGTTGCGGATGTAATTTTCCCCGTCGGGGGCGGGTTCCGAGTAGGGATACCGCGTTGAGATCGTATAGCCGTCGAGCATCCAGAAAAGCGCGCCGTTGTCGGCGATGACCATATAGGGATCGTGGTCGTAGTGAATGAACGGCGTCAGGCGCTCGGCGCGCTCCAGGACTTGACGGTAAATCATCAGGCGGCTGTCCGGTTGAATGTCCGTCGAGAACAGGATGTTCTTTTCACCAAAAGCCAGCGCGAATAGAAGGCGCCGCCAAAAGTTCTCAACCGGAATGCCTCCGGCGCCCTGGTAGCTGGTGTATACGTCCTTGTCGCCTCGGGGGTAATCGAATTCCGGCGTGCGCGTTTTGACGAAACAATAATCGCTGCCGAGCTCGCCAAAGTAGATTTCCGGCCGGGTCACCTTCAAGGAAACATTGGAAGCGGGGGGAAGATCCTTGATGAACAGCACCGGCAGCCCTTCACTGGTGAATTCGTTCACCGGCCCGAGGCACAGTCCGTAGCCGTGGGTATAAGTCAGATACTCGTTGATCCAATTCCGCACGGGCAGGCTTGCCGGATTCAGTTCCCGGGGTGAAAGCGAGACCTGGCGGTAGACCCCGTTGATCCAGTAGCGGTCATTGTCAATGTGCACGAAATCGTAATAGGTGCGGATTTCCTGCAATTGCGCGAAGGTGGTCAGCAGCGGCTTGTGGTCCCACAGGCGGACGTTGCGGAAGGTCGCCTCATTTTGGCGAATGTCGTCGAGGGTCAAGTCCTCCACGGCGGAAAAGTTGCGCTCCTCAAAGCGGTCGAGCGCGTAGGCATGCCGGGTGAATTCAATGGAGTAGGTAATGTAGGGCCGCTCTTTATCGAACTCATTGGGGGCCACCACAAACCGTTGTACGATCTCCGGGTAAAATGATCCGCCCAGGATTCCTACCACCAGAAGCGCGCCAATGGCGAAAAGCGGCGTGCGGATGTCTCCCTTGCCGGCCCGCAAAAAGAAAACCCCGGCCGTCAAAACCGAGATTCCCAGCAGCGCCCAGAGGACGGGCAGGGTGGCGTGAACATCCGTGTAGCCCGCTCCGAACACCATTCCCCGCGGTGAATAGAGCAGGTCGTACATGCCCAGGCGAATGCGGTACGCAATGAGGAGGAAGAGAATGCCGCCCAAGGACATCAAGTGCGCTCGCGCCGCTCGAGCTATCACCGGACCGCGCGGGGTTATCCACACGCCGCCCTCCGCCAAATACAAGAAGGTGCCGCTCAGCAGGCAGGAAATGACGGTAATCAGCGCCAGGTGGTAGAGAAACCACGTGTAGGGCAATTGAAAAAGATAGAAGCCCAGATCGCGGCCAAAGAGCGGGTCCGCGAGGCCCATCACCGGCACTTGCCGGGCACGCATATATGTGAGCCAATGGCCCATACCCCATTGGCTCACCACGTAACCCGCAAAGAGCACGCCACCCCAGATCAGCCAGCGGAAAAGCGCGCCGAATCGTTCCAGGGGTGGGAAATCAATGTGCTCATCGTAAATCCGATGCCCCTGGCGATGCGCCAAAGTGTGGGCGAGGAAGAGATTCAAGCCGGCAATGATAATGAAGCCCATGCCCGCGATTCCACTCAGGTTGATCTGGGCTTTCAGTATGGTCAGATAGATTAAGCGGTAGCCTTCCTGCTTAAACCACAACCAATCTACGAGTAAGTTCACGCCATTGGTGAGGAGGGGCAGGAAAACCAGTACAAATAAAACCAACGCCACGATGATTCGAGCCTTACGGTTCTTTGCCATGGGGATTCTCCCGCGCTATCTTCACACAGCGGCGCGCGCCTGTCAAAAAGCATCGGGCCATCGGGCCATCCGATCATCGGGCTATCAGGTCATCTAAAAGCAACCCTGCGGTCAGCCGATGGATCGATGAGCCGATGAACCTTTGGGCCGATTTGTGTTATAAGTTTAGCGTTTCACAAATGATTCTGGGGGGCGAAGTCTGCCTCAGGAAAGCGCGTTGAGCATAGCGCCCAGGTCCGCTTATCTGCGAGAATAGCGTATGCAAGGAGACCGTGGAGGGTTCTTATGGCGTCTGTGAAAGTTGGGTTTTATGGTCACGTTCGGCAGTACCACGATCTGAAGAGTGAAATCGATACGCGCCATCCATGAAGTTCTGGAAAGCGGCAGTTATGTGATGGGTCCCAAGCTGAAGCAATTCGAGAAAGATCTGGCGGCGTATTGCAACACCGAGGAAGCCGTAGGCGTGAACTCCGGCACGGACGCGCTCTGGTTGGTGTTCATGGCGCTGGGAATCGGGCCCGGCGATGAAGTCATCACGACGTCGAACACCTTCTTTGCCACGGCTGAGGCCATCTGGGTCGCCGGAGCGACGGCGGTGTTCGTCGATTGCGACCCCAAGACTTGCAACATCGATGTGAACTTGATCGAGGCGGCCATCACGCCCAAGACCAAGGCCATCGTGCCCGTACACCTCTACGGCCAGCCCGCGGAAATGCGCGCCGTGGCGGAAATCGCCAAGAAGCACAAGCTCTTCGTCATTGAAGACAACGCGCAGGCGTTGGGGGCGCGCGGTCCGGACTTCACTTTGGGCGAGCTTTCCGACGCCATGTGCACCAGCTTCATCATTCAGAAGAATCTGGGCTGCTTTGGCGACGGCGGCGCCGTGGTGACCAATCGTGCCGACATTGCCGAGGGCGTTCGCAAGCTGCGCAATCACGGCTCGGTGAAGCGCTCCGTGCACAGCATGGGATACAACAGCCGCCTGGATGACCTGCACGCCGCGGTGCTGAGCGTGAAGCTGAAGCAACTCGACAAGTGGAACGACCTGCGCCGCGGCTTCGCGAAGCAGTACGACGAGGGACTGAAGGGCACGTCGCTGAAGCTGCCCACCGCGCTGCCCGGCTACCGGCACATCTATCACCTTTATATTGTCGAAACCGAGGGCCGCGACAGCCTTCAGGAATACCTGAAGGAGCGGGACATCACCGCGCTCACCCACTATCCCATTGCCATTCACCAGCAGGAAGGATTCCCGTGGGGCAAGGACGCGCGCATTGTGGGCTCGCTTAAGAATGCGGAAGCGTCGGCGGCGCGCGTGCTCTCCCTGCCCATGTTCCCGGAGCTGACCGGCGAGGAAGTGCAGGCGGTTATTGACGCCACCGTCGCCTGGGACAAAGCGCAAGCCGGGAAATTCAAAGCGGCGAGTTAGGAATCGGGTGATCCGATGATCGGGTGAACAGATCGGGTGATCCGGTGATCGGGAGATCGGGTGAGCAAGAATCAACCTGGCCTCGAATTGGTTCTCTGTTCACCCGATCATCGCATCACCCGATCACCCGATTTCAGGAGGGTCTGATCCATGAACGCAAACCAAAACTACACCGTCGTCGTCGCTGGCATGGGCAAGCGCGGCACGCACCATGCCGACGCTTTTCAGAAGAACGGCCGCTTCAAGCTGGTGGGCCTGTGCGATATCGACGCCGGACGTCTGGAAGCCGCGGCCAAGAAATTCGGCGTCAGCGAAACCAGTGCCGACGCCGCCGCGCTGGTCAAGAAAACCCGTCCTGATATTTTCTGCTTCTGCACGCTGCCCGACCTGCGCCTGCCCTTGATCCGCGCGGGCGTGGAGGCGGGCGTGAAGCTCATCGCCTACGAAAAACCCACGGCGCTTTCCACCAACGAAGCGCTGGAGATGATGAAGCTCACGCGCGCGGCGGGCGTGAAGACCGTGGTCAGCCACCAGCACCGCTACGGCGAGCACTACAAGAAGGTGAAGGAGATCATCGCGAGCGGCGCCATCGGCCGCGTTCACACCGTTTACGGCACCGCCACCGGCTGGATGATGCACATGCTGACGCACCTGATCGACTACGCGCGCTGGTACAACGACTACGCCGAGGCCGAATGGGTGGTCGGGCAGGCGCACGGAAAATCGAAGTTCGCGGATAATCACCCTTCGCCCGACTACATCGGCGGGCTGATTCAGTTTGCCAACGGCGTGCGCGGCATCGTGGAAGTCGGGCGATGGCGCTCCCGACGTGCCGGAAGTGGAGTATTGGTGGCGCAAGTGCCGCATCGGCGCGCAAGGCAGCGAGGGTTTTGCCGAAGTCGCTGACGGGCGGCGGTTGGCGCGCCGTCACGCGCAACGGCGTCATGTCCGGCCCCGGCAGCATGGACTACGAGCACGATATGGGGCCGTACGTTCAGGAAATGGCCGACTGGCTCGACGATGAGAAAAAGATTCACCCCTGCAACGGCGAAAGCGCTTACAAAGACCTCGAAATCATGATGGCCCTCTGCCGCTCCGTCGTCCAGCGCGGCAAAGTGAAGCTGCCCCTCGGCCCCGGCGAACCGGAACTGGAAGCGCTGAAGAGAGTGCTGCCGGATTAACCCCCCGGTTTGATCGTACTCTCCACTCGGAAGAGCTTGAAATCGGAATAGTGGTGGGTGTTGCGAACCGCCATGCCGCGATAAAGGACCCACACCTTCACATCGCGGGGCAGCCACAGCATTCTTTCCGACCCGCTCGGCTGGACGGGGTAGAAGTCAACCGTCGAGATTGCGGAACTGAGGTCGATATCCAGCCGAGGGGCAAGAAGCCACGTCGTGACGCGCAGGATCTGGAAGGTCTGAGAGTCGATCCACGCCAGCCCTTGGACCAACAGGGCGGCGCTCTTGTCCTCGATGCGAATTCCGCCGACACTGTGCACTCTCTCGGGATCTTGCGCAAACCCCACCACATGACATTCCCGATTTCGAATCGTCTGGATTCCGAAGTACCGGAAGTGGCTATCGTGTTGGTCGGCCGGGCTCAAGTACAGCCAGGTTGATGCGAAGTTGGAAGTGATCATGATGAAATCGCTGAGGATCGAAGCATCGAGGGGGTTCCCCGTGAGGTCCGTTCGGTACTCTTCAAATAACAGAACATCACCGGCTGGACGCGGTATGACGATATAGCGGAACTTTTGATGCTTCGTTTTGGGAGGGCTGCCGCATTTCGGAGACAACCGCCTCGTCGCAGGAGACCTGGGGAAAGTCCTGAAACGCCACGGTACTCGTTTGACCGGCGCGCGCAAGGATCATCGGTAATTGATCCTGGCTCCCGGCGGGTCGCAGCTTGTGCAGAGAAGGGCAGTCGCGAATCTGCCGCGGGGTCCAATCGATCAGCGTCGGAGCGAATTCGTAGAGCACGGTTTCCGAGGGCGTAAGTTTGATCCCAGGTTCGGGTGCTGGGGGAGGCGCCACAGACTGTTGCCGCCGCGCGCCCGCCGCGCCAATGGACATCGCTGCCAGCATGAATGAATACACCAGCGCCCGGACCTTCATACGGGAAGTATTCGCCTGGGTGCAGCCCAAGTCAAGGCAGCAGATTCTCGGGTAGGGGTACAGTTTGCTGTAGAGGCGGCTTGATGCCGCCAAATGGCGAGATAAACTCGCCGCTACAACATCAAACTGCACCACTACCGATTCTCGCCTGGGATCTTCATACGTCGGTGAGAACTTCATCCCGGACCAAGTGAAGGCGGATCGCCGCAGGCTGTGGTGGGTGGTCGAAGTAATAGGCCGCCCTGCGCCAAATTCCTGCCGCCGTCCGCCGCTACAGAAGGTCAAAGCATATCGCCCCGCCCCGGACAGGCCCGCCCCGGACAGGCTTGCATGTGCGGAACCATGTGCTATGATGGCTGTAGAAAAAAAGACTAGAATTCCAAGGGAAGATTCCTTCGGGTGGCACGTATGGAAGGGGTTTCTTCTAAGGGGAAAGTCCGGCGACGCAGCCTGCGCATGGTCATGCGGGTGCCGCTCTATGTCAGTCCGACTAATGCGCCCGCCACCGCCGAATGGGAACCCGTGGAAACGCTGGTCATCAGCCTGCATGGCGGGATGATCCGTAGCCGCCAGCAATTTCCCATCGGCACAACGCTGGATATTCGCATGCGGAACAAGCAGCGATTTACGCGCGGCCGGGTGGTGTGGACGGGCGTGGGGGCAAGGGACCTCGCCTTCGAAATCGGTTTTGAGATCCTGGAGCCACCGGGGTTTTGGGAGATCAAATTCCCGGAGGACAGGTGGTACGAAGGGAACCACCCTCCTTTCCGCCCAAGTTGAACGGGGAACAGGTTGTCCCCTCACGCCAAAGAACATCCCCAGGTGGAAGTGTGAGATCATGATAACTAATCTCACCACCCTAAGTGGGAATGAGGGGCTGTAACGAGGAACGATCAGGAGGAATTGAACATCCACCCGCATGCACCTTCGCCGCGTCGTGTGAAAGCTCGTAGGGGCACACTGGTGCGCGCACTGATTCTGACCTTGATTTGCGCGCTTGCCGGCGCCACCTCGGCCGCCAAGGACAAGCCCCCCGTCCAATATCAAATCCCCATCCCCACGCTGCCGGATTTCTCCGCGCTCGACTGGTTGCAAGGCCGATGGACCGGCAAAACCCTTCCCAACAGCCCTCCCGGCGAAGTGCGACTCTCCGTCAGCCCCGACCTGGAAAAACATTTCCTGGTCTTTCGCGGCGAGGTTTCGCTTGCGGCCACCCCGACCGTGCCGGCCACGAAGGAATCGTGGATGGGAATCCTGAGCGCCAGCCCCGACGGGGCCGGATTCATTCTGCGAGTATTCTCCAGCACCGGATTCATCACGCGCTATCGATTGACGGTGGACGGGGCCGAGGTTCACCTGAATCCCGAAGGCGGCGACTCCCCTCCGCCGGGATGGCTCTTTCGAAGGATCTGGGTGCGAACCGGGCCCGACGAATTCACCGAGACCGTCCAAGCGGCTCCGCCGGGGAAAGCGTTCTTTGACTATTACACCGCCAAGTTTACCCGCGTTCCCTCCTCCCGCAAAAACCGGCCTCCGCTCCGTGAACGAGCGCCGGAAGGGAAAAACGGTGTAATATTTTAGTTGCCGATTTCGCGGCCTGGCTTTTCGCGCAGGGGCCGTGGGTAGCCATCTGAACTCATCTGCAAAATTCCCCAGGAGAACGCTCCATGTCCAAAGGGAAAAAGATTGCGCTCATTGTGGTGATCGTGCTGGTCCTCGTCGTTGTGGGGCTGGCCATCATCATTCCCATGCTTTTCAATATCGATCGCTACCGGCCACAGGTGATCGCGCAAATTCAGCAGGAGACCGGGAAACCCGCTCAAATCGGGCGCCTGGCTCTGACCATCCTCCCGGAAGTCGCCATTCGCGTGGATGATTTCTCCTTGGGCAATCCCGCTGGCTTTCCCACGGGCGATTTTGTGAAGGCCAAGAAGATTTACGCGGTGGTCAATGCTTCTGCCCTGCTGCATCACAAGGTGGAAATAACTTCCCTGGAGCTGGACGATCTGACGCTTGAACATGTTGGAGGACACTCACGGCAAGTGGAACTTTGAAAATCCACCCGCCAAAGATCCCCCGCCACCCGATCCGCCGGGAAACAGCAGTGCATCGTTCACGCTGGGCATCATCTCCAAGCTGACCGTCGAGCGAGGGCAGTTTGCGGCGGCAAGCCTGCTGGCATCGGGAGTGCCGGGCCCCTCGCTCGTGGAGGTTCATGGCGCCTCGATTCGACTTGCGCCAGGTGAACTTGAACGCCTTTACCACCGCCTCGCTTCGGGAGCCCGCCTCCGCGCCGGGCGAACTTGCGTGTCCTGGCCGGTTGGCTCAACACGATTGTGTACGCCGCAGATGCACCAGGGCCGGCGGTGGCGCAGGGAACCATCAAGGCAGACGCGTTGCAATTTGGCGATCTCGCCGTGACCAAGTTGAAATCCAAGGTCCGCCTCTATCCCAAGCAGGTCTTCGTTGACGATCTGGATCTGAAATGCTACGGCGGCAGTGTCACGGGAAACCTCTCCCTGAATTTCGGGGGCGCGAATCTGGCTTACAGCGTGGACGCGCAGCTGAAAGGCGTCAATGTCGCGGAGTTTCTGAACGCTTTCCCGCAAGCCAAGGGCATGATGACGGGAACCCTGGAAGGGGCGGCCAAGATGAACGGCTCGGTCACGCACTCATCCGATCCCTTGGTCGGCATCACCGGCTCCGGCCAAGCGAGCATTCGCAACGGCCAAATGCCCAGTTTGCAACTCAGCAGCAATCTGCGAGCCTTGGCGAAAATGGCCAACGTCGGCCCCGCCAATGGCGACCCCTCGTCGTTCTCTTCCCTCTCCACGGATTTCCGGATTGCGGACGCCAGGCTTTCGAACAACAAGATTACCTTGGTCGGCAACGGCGTGGATGTGGATGGCTCCGGCAGCATGACCATGGCCGGCGAAGGGAGCCTGGATTACCAGGGCGACGCCAGTCTTGCCGCCAGCGGCAACAATCCGCTCGCCACGGTTTTGGGAGGCTTGGCCGGCGCCAAATTTGCCAACGGCAAGATGACATTTCCTTTCACCGTGGGGGGAACTTTCGCCAAACCCAAGTTCTCCCTGAAAGGCGGCGCGGCGGGAAAAAGCGGAGCAGTACCAGCCGCCGCAGCCGAACCCGTCAATGCCGTGAGCGGCATCTCGGGGTTGTTGAAAAAGAAGAAACAATAGCGAGCTTCCGCACGGCGATGAGTTATCATGACGATTGGGGCGCGCCCGCCCCGCGGGGTGCAGTGCTTCGCGCCCGAGGGCTTTCGATTACAAACAGGTAATATCCATGAGCCAATCGCTGGATCGTCTCCATGTGATACCCGCCGCCGCGCGGCTTGAGCGCGTGCGCTACGCCATTCGCGACATGGCCGTGCTGGCAGAGCAACTGGCGCGGGAAGGCAAGACCATCCTCCCCCTGAACATCGGCGATCCCCTCAACTTCGACTTCTGCACGCCTCCCCACCTGATTGCGGCCGTGGAAAAAGCCATGCGCGACGGCAAGAATGGCTACGCCCCCTCGCTGGGCATTCCCGAAGCCGTGGAGGCGATCCGCGCGGAAGCTGAGCGCAAGGGGATTCGCAACATTCAAAGCGTTTTCCTGACGGCCGGCGTGAGCGAAGCCTTGGACATTTGTCTGACGGCGCTGGTGAACGCGGGGGAGAACGTTCTGACCCCCTGCCCTGAGTACCCGCTGTACTCGGCGGTTCTCGCCAAACTCGGCGCCGAGCCCAATTCCTACCTGCTCGACGAGAGCGATGATTGGCAGCCCGACCTGGAAGACATCGCCCGCAAGATTAATTCCGGCACGCGCGCCATCGTGGTGAGCAATCCCAACAACCCCACGGGCGCGGTTTACTCGCGCCAGACCTTGGAGCGGATCGCTGAACTCGCCCGGCAGAACAACCTGGTGATCTTCGCTGACGAAATCTACGATAAGCTGATTCTGGACGGCGAGCCGCACACCTCGTTGGCCACCTTGGCGCCGGACGTCCCTGTCGTGACCTTCAATGGACTTTCCAAAACCTACCTGGTTCCCGGTTGGCGAGTGGGCTGGGGAGTGGCGAGCGGCGAGGCGGCGGCCGTCAAGCCCTACCTCGAAGGGATTCACCAATTGCTGCGCGCGCGGCTGTGCTCGAACCATCCGCAGCAGTTTGCCGTGCGCCCCGCGCTGGAAGGCCCGCAGGATCACTTGGCCGAGGTTCGCGGCAAGCTGCGCACCCGGCGCGACCTGACCGTTAATGCCTGCCGCACCACGCCCCACATGAGCTGCGTCGCGCCGCGCGGGGCGTTTTACGCCTTCCCCAAAATCGATATTCCTGACAGCGACGAACAGTTTGTGAAGAGGTTGCTGGTGGAAAAACACGTGCTCATGGTGCATGGCACGGGCTTTGGCCAAGCCCCGGGAACCAAGCACGTCCGCATCGTCTTCCTTCCCGATGAGGCCACACTCACGCGCGCTTATGAAGGCATGCGCGCCTTTATCGTGGAGCACTACGCGTGAGGGAAACATGATCATGAGTGATGACACTCCCCAACCTGCCCCTTCCGATTCAGCCCCCGAATTTCCCAATCAGTTCTGCCCCGTCTGCTCCAGCCGGCTCGAATCCCGGCGCTGCAAAATGGTTTGCCCGCGCTGCGGATACTTCATGTCCTGCTCGGAATTTGAATAGCGCTGGTCCGGAAATTGGCCATCGGGTCATCGGGCCGTTGAGTGATCGGATCATCTTCGAAGCCAGCAAATTGATTCATACGCTTATCAAAAAAAGTCGATAACCGAAGCGGGGGATTGTGTCACACGGGGGAAGTGGCACGGCCATCCTGGCCGTGCCCCCCCAGAAGATCGAGCCCCATGCCACTCGCTGCACTGTCCTCCTGCGCCTCGTGAAGTATCTCGCTCCGCCCGTATTTCTCGCCTTCCGCCCTTGGAATTTGCCATTTAATGGTGATTTCTCACTCCTTACTCGTCACACTTATTTCCGATAACTCCATTTATTTTCATCAACATAATGGAGAGAGCGGTCTAACTCGTTTGTTTTCATGAATATCATGGAGAGGCAAAAAACAGACATTTTTTCTATATGTGTTTTCAATAACTTACAGAATGTCAGGAGCATTTTTTAATCCCCTTTTTTCCCATGACCCTACCCACTGTGAATAGACTAACTATTTTAGTTTCAATAATATAGATTTTTTCGCAATTTTCGCTCATCGTGACTAATCCCTTTTGTTTCTTTTACATAATGGAGAGCCGCACCCGTTTTTTCGCCTTGATTTCCATATTTCAGCCTAACTCTCGCTATCTGAATGAGTTAAAGCTTTTCAGACATTTTTACTCTAAACAACTAACCCCCTTTTTTTCTGATACATCGTGGAGAGCCGCGGGTTTTTTTAATGCTTCCCTCTGACGCTGGTGGCGTTTAATCTTCATGGAAACCTCTAAGGGGCGGTGGTTAGTGGACAGTGGATAGTGGTCAGTCAGCGTGCTGGAGTCAAGAGCCAGCAGTCAGCGCCATGCTTGCTGTCTACCGTCTACTGTCTACTGTTCTAAAAATGGATTGAGCCGACCCCCTGTATAGGTCCGCGGCCTTTCAAGCAAGCGGGCGCTGGCCTCATAAACGAGTGTACCAATATTATTCTATTTGTCAAGTTCTAAGTGAAGATATACGCTATGCACTATGACTCAAGACAAAACGTCGTGCAAGCCATCCAGACAAAGAATCTGGACAAATTCTCTAGACAAATTCGCTATACAAATTGACTAGACCTACCACCAAGCTTTAGGCTTACGCCGCATGGAGGGGGGATCGACAGCGGGTCAAATTGATCCTGTAGCGGCGAGTTTACCTCGCCATGGCGGCGTAAAGCCGCCGCTACGGCACGCCGACCTCAAGGTCAGCGCCACAACAGCGGGCACTAGCCCGGCCAAACCCTTTACCCAGGAGCAGGTCAGCAACATGGTGCGGGACGGATTCGGAGACGAGTCGGGCGCCAAGCTGATCGAGCAGCGCGGGATTGATTTCGCCCCGGCGCGGGATGTCCCGCAAAACTGCGGTACCCCTTTTAGAAACAGGCCCGCCGTCCATGGGGCGTTTGCACGTGACAGGCGGCAGTAGTTATACTCGGGAAGAGCCGATCACGATGATCCAGGTTCAAACGGAGAACGACGTTCTAAACACAGCGTCATAAGTAATTGCGCATTCTAAAGCCTTGTGGTTTCATGTAGGCATGAGACCACTTCAGATTGCCGATGCCGAGACGATGATCTTGGGACTGCAAGACGAGATTCGCCGTTCGGAAGAATCTCGATACGATCACCGGCTCCATGGGGTGCTGTTGGTGGCCCACGGCGCAACCTGTCCAGAAGTGAGCCGCTTGCTCGGGGACGCCCCACGCACGGTAGAGAACTGGATCCGGCGTTTTGAGGCCCAAGGTCTGGCCGGGCTGATCGAGGGGCCACGCTCGGGCGGCCCCGGCGTCTGAGCGAGGCGCAATTGCAGGAGGTGGAGCGAGTTCTGCGTCAGACTCCTCGCGACTTGGGCTTGACCGGTACGCTGTGGGACGGGAAAACGCTGAGGCCTGGATCGCACAGCGCTTTCGGGTCCGCTTGGGCGTGCGCCAATGCCAGCGGATGTTCCGCCAATGCGGCTTCCGCTTGCGCAAGCCGCGCCCGCTGATTGCCCATGCCGATCCTGGAACGGCAGAAGACGCATAAAAAAACTCCAGGCGTTAAGCCTTGATGCCGCTGTTGATCTTTGGGCCATGGACGAAGTGCACTTTCAACAATACGGTTCGCGCTGCCGGATGTGGGTCCCGCCTGAAACCAAGGACCCGGTGCTCCTTCATCACCGCCACCCGGCGCAGTGTCGGGCTACTTTGGAGCCGTCCGCCTGCGCGATGGCCAGCTTCTTCTTCCGGCGCGAGACGGGTAAGTTCAACGCCCTCACCTGCTGGAAGTTCTTGCGAGAGCTTGGTGCCAGCGGGGTAGCCACGGTCAGCGATTTTCTGACCGTGGGCTTTTCTCCTGCGCGATATCCCAAGGGCCATCCCACGTAATCGGTCTGCGTCGGGCAAGCCGCTACGGTTGCTTTGTCCAGCGCAAAATCGTTGTAACCCGGCCACCGCCCGAAGAACCCACGGTCAGGACTGCGCTGACCGTGGCTACCCCCTGCTCAGCACCACCCCGGTGCCAACACCGCCCATATTTCAGCACCACGCCGGCGTCAGCACCACCCCGGCGCTAGGAGCGCCACCCCTCCTCATCTGAGGAGGGGAGTTATTTCCACAACCTCAGGCGCGGTTCGAACGGTTGAATGCAATCACGAAATGTAGGGGTAGGGCTCCCGACTTCGCCGGGACAAGTTGCCCTACCCGGCGTTCCGTACGGTGAATGCGGAACCAGGGGGCGGCAAGCCGTCTCCCTGCCAAGGCGATCACAGCGTAGGGGCAGGCCTCGTGCCTGCCCTCCCCGTCGGCATGGCCGACGCCGGGGCACCCACGAGGGGCGCCCTACATTTTCCATCGGCACAAATCCAACACAGATTCCAAACAATGCTAGAATAGTCGGCAAGAAGGGAGGCTGGCATCCATGAACTGGGAGGGACGGATCGTTATTGACCCGGAGATCCTTTGCGGGAAACCCGTGGTCAAAGGAACACGCTTGGCGGTGGAGTTCGTTGTGGACCTCCTTGCCCAAGGTTGGACTGCCGCCGACGTACTTAAGAACTACCCAGGTGTGACTCAGGACGACATCCTGGCTTGCCTGGCGTATGCAAGCGCTGTCCTTCATGCGGAGAAGGTCTACCCGGTCGCCATCCCCTAATGTGCATCCTTGCCAACGAAAACTTTCCCGGCGCGGCGGTGGAAGCGCTGCGGGCTCGCGGGCACGATGTGTTCTGAGCACGTACGGACTCTCCCGGCAGCCCCGACGACGAGGTCGTGAAGCGCGCTGCCTCCGAACATCGTATCTTGATCACCTTTGACAAGGATTTTGGCGAATTAGCCTTCCGCCGCGGCCTCTCCTCTTCGGCAGGCATCATCTTATTCCGCATCAAAGCGCCTTCCGCGGCGCACGTGGCGGAAGTGGCAGTTGCTGTTCTGGAAAGCCGGGACGATTGGGCTGGACACTTCTCCGTCATTGAAGAGAGACGATTCCGGATGACCCCACTGCCCGGTAAGAAGTAGCGCAAAGCCGATAGCCAACGGGTACTGCCTTCGCGACCGCGGGCTTTTCCTTCGATGACGAACCACGGTCGATTCCCCAGGCGAATTGAGAAGAGCAGTGACGAGTGGCGAGTGACGGACAAGTGACGAGCTCCATCCGTGAAGATTCTTGTGCGAGGCGGCATTCAACGCTTATACTGGCAGCATGAAGTATCAAGACATCATTACCATCGAACCGGGCAAGCGCGGGGGAAAGCCGTGCATCAGAGGAATGCGTATTACCGTCTACGATGTGCTCTCCTACCTCGCTTCCGGGATGACGCACCAGGAGATCCTGGCGGATTTTCCCTACCTGACGGAAGAAGACATCCTGGCCTGCCTCAGCTACGCGGCTGATCGGGAGCGCCAACAGTTGGTTGTGCAAGGGTGAAGCTCCTCTTCGACCAAAACCTCTCGCCACGACTTGTCCACCGTCTTTCCGACCTCTACCCAAGCTCTGTCCACGTTTTCAGCATGGGGTTGGATCAGGCCTCCGACGGGAGGTATGGAATTATGCGCGCGAACGTGGGTTCACCCTCGTGACGCAGGATGCCGACTTCAGCGAAATGAGCGAAGTTCGGGGCTTTCCGCCCAAAGTAATTTGGATCCGCCGCGGCAATTGCTCCACCGGCCAGATCGAGTCAATTCTCCGACGGTATCGCGAAGCAATTGCCAGCCTTGAAAAGGGCGCCACGGCGGGCATCTTCACGGTGCTTTAAGCTGCTCAGCCCTGTTTCTCAAGAGTCTGTGCCTAGCCGCACCACCTGAATGCAGCCTGTGGACCTCACCATGGGCGAGGAACCTCAGGCGCCGTTCGAACGGGTGAATGCAATCACGAGATGCCGGGCTTGCCCTACCCGGCGTTGCGCAGGGTGAATGCGGAACCAGGGGCGGCAAGCCGTCCCCCTACGGCGAAAGGCCTTGCGGACAAATGTGCGAGGCCACTATTGATAGGTCGTGTGCGGCGGGGGGGGCAGGCGACGGACTGTAAGGCGAGAATCTTTTTCGTCACACTGGGGGGAAGTCCACAAACAAGAAATGATCTTTGTGATAGAGGTAATCCTCGCCGCTTTCGTCGACAATCCGCACCAGATCATCCTTGGCCGCCACCGGATCGGGAAGAATCCGATAAACCTTGCCCGGAATGAGCTACGCCTGATAGTCAGTATTGTCGACGCAAAGAGCGAAGGGTTTCGTTGGTGTTTTCATAATTCGTCCAAGTAGCGCTTGATTTTCGTGTCCCTTTGGCCGATCCCCTGCGCCTCATACCAGTGGAACTCCACGGCGCGTAGGTCGGCATTTTTCGCGAGTACCCCGACCTGCTGACCCTTCGGCTCGCTCAGGGCCGGCTCTGAAGGCCAGCGCTATAACGGTGCTGCGCCAGCCCGCAAAGCGGGCGAAAGCCCGTAGCCCACGGCGCAAGCCGTGGCAAATCCCCTCCCAGCGCGATTGAGCCCCGCAAGGGGCGAAAGAAATCACGCCCAAAGTCAACGGCGCAATAGCATTTTTCTTGGGTTGCCACACCGACACCCATGCGCCTGCGGCGCACCACCGACGAAGAAAATGCACGAAGCGTCTTGGAATGCGGTAGCAGCAGCCACCGCCTTTCTTCCCGCACCCCATGCGCATTTGCCGTATGAACCGAAGGCGGAAGGCGCTAGCTGCTGCTACCGCACTCCAAGGTGCCTTCGGCACAGCTATCTTCATGACAGGCGCGGCGAAAATCTTAGCGGATGGGGAGCGCGTACATGAGCCCGCCTTGTGTCCAGAGGTTGTTGGGACCGCGTGGCAGCTTTCGCACTGACCCCGAGCCGAGGTCGCGCTCGTACATCTCGCCATAGTTGCCCACGGCTTCAATCACGCGTGCCGCCCAGGCGTCGTCGAGCCCGATATATTGGCCGTAGCCGCGCTGAACGCCGAGCAAGCGCCGGATCACGAGATCGTCGCTCTTCTTCATCTCGGCGAGATTTGCCTGGGTCACTCCGCTCTCTTCCGCCTGGATCAAGGCTTCCACCGTCCAGTTGACGATGGCCGCCCATTGTGGGTCGTCGAGGCGGTAGGTGGGAGCCAAGGGGTCTTTGGCAATGACATCCGGCAGGATATCAAAATCCATTCGCCCGGTTCTTGAAGGCGATTCGCTCGTAAGATAGTTGCGAGACGTCGGCACTGATGGCGGCACAGTTGCCGTGTTACGAATGCCGCCTCCATCTCCCCTTCTTCCGAGAAGGGAAAGGGCAGCCATTTGATCTTCTCGCGTTGCATATAACCTTGCAACTGGGCCTCGATCTCGGTACCGGTAAGGAAGCAGATTTTCTTGCCCGCCAAGTCCCGGGGAGAAGTGATTCCCATCGTCTTATTTACAAGAAATCCCTGGAAATCATAGTAAATGGGCGGCGCGAAGCCGAAGCCCCGGTTGGTGGTATTGATGAAGTTCGGTGTTCCGGTGGCGAGCACCGCGATCTTGCCGGATTGGAGGGCCTTCAGTGCGTCCTCCTCATCCTGGAAGGGCGTGACCGTGAACTTGGCGTTAGGCCCGAGCACGGCCACTGCCAAGGCCTTGCAGATGTCATGGTCGAGAGCAGCGTGGCTCCCATGGGCGTCTTGAAGGGAATACTCCGGTTCTTCGATATTGATTCCACAGGGGAGTGAACCCGCAGCTTTGATTTTCTTCGAGGGTCGAACCCGTCTGGGCCATCGCCAGGGTTCCGATCGTCAATTCGGCAAATAAAAATAGCACTAGGAGAATTCTGCTCATGCGTGTCCTGTTCCTAGCAAGCTACCCATTATGGGGCCTGCCAATATGAATGCGGCGACCGGAGAGAAAATCCGGTCGCCGCAGAAAAGTGGTTCAGAGAAGCTCTAGTTCGAAGGCCAGCCACCCAAATACGGAGTACCGGGGTTGGTGCTGGGACGAGGATTGAAGTCCTGGGGAGCCGGATCGATCACCTTGGCCGTCGACGATATCGGTCGGGGTGATGTGCAGGACGCTGCAGCCTTGCGCACCAAAGTGCGGCAGGCTCGTTACCTGATCTCTTCGGGATCTTGGCGAACGAGGCCGGAAGCGGCGGCACTATGCCCATCAAGCGGGCATTGTCAAAAGCGGAGAAGAGGTCGCCGACGCCCGGAGTCTGTCATCGGAGGGCCCCATGTAGTCCTGGTTGTAAGTCGCCGCGCCCTGAGCGCGAGCCGCAGCTTCGTCAGGAAGGTCGGCAAGCGGAGTCAGGTTGAAGATCTCGTCGATGAATTTGATGATCGAGCCATGCTCGGTGGCTTCATGGGAGATGGCGTGAACCATGCTATAAGGCGAGATCACGATCGCGGGAATGCGGGGACCCTGGTCGAGGGCGTTTCCCAGGGGATCCCAGGAGCGGATCTTCGGCTGGGTGTGGTCGTAGAGGCCATCGGTTTCATCGTAGGTGATGATGATGGCGCTTTCCGGCCAGTACTTGCTGCTGGCGATCGCGTTGATCGAGTCAGCCAATAGGGCCTCGCTGATCTGCGCGTCGGAGTAGCCGGGATGATCGTCGTTGCCGGGGAAAGCGGCCTTAACCGCCGCGCTGGGTGAGCGAGGAGTGAGGTCTGTCGAGGTTGCCATACCCGCCGCGGACATAGAAGACCCCACCTTCCGCTGGGCAGTGCGTTGGCGTTGATCGCCGTATAGAAATCGCCGAGGCCCTTCAGGTGCGTCTTGGTTTCGCCCGGGTTGTTGGCCTCATAGCCGAAGTACTGCGGGCCGTTGTGATGGGCGATGTAGTTGGCATAGGTTGGGGTGCTGGTAGGATCGGTGGACTCGTGATCATAGCCTTCCTGGAACCAACCCCAATTTATCGGCTTGTTATGGTCGCCGGCGATCTTCGTGATGTCCTGTTGAACATCGGTAAGGTCGAAGGCGGGGTTCAAATCCTGCGGCCGTGATGCTTTCAATCTGGTTTCCCATGAAGGAGAGCGGCAGAGTGGCGAAGGTCAGGTTGGAGGCCGGGGTTGTGGTTGGGGTTTCATTCTCCTCAGTGGGCTGCGGCTGCGAGCCGGCAGGGGCCAGAGCAGAACCCCAGTAGGGCTGTGGATCGCCGGTAACGGGCAGTTGCGCGGTTGCGTATGTGACCCGTGCCTGTTACCCCAAGCGCCAGATCGGGATGCTTGACCCACTGCGTCAACCCCGACTGGCCGGCGATCATGGCGATGGCGTTGGGCGTCGAGGGCCCGATCACGGTGTCAAAGAAGTTATCGAAGAGCGTGAAGCGATCGGCATAGCTCCACAGAAATGGAACCGTATCGCAGTCCACATGGCTGACCACCAACTCGCCCTTTTGCACTTGCGCCTCGGTCGGGGCCGGTCCGGTATAGATTGTTCCATGCGGCGCTTAGCGTCCCTGACAGGCCTTCCTCCGTGAACGGCGTAGCGGTCATTCTGGGCCACGTTGCTCGAATTCAAGTCCAGCTTGGCGTCGATGGCGGTGTGGCCATGGTTCACCGAGTCCGTGTCCTCCGGATAGAGTAGTACCGAGTTCGCCGTCTGATGTCGGTGATCGACTGGGGAATCAGGAAGGGGGAAATGGTGCCGACCGTGCCGTTCGTCAGAACGATTGGCTGGACAAAGCCCGGGGTTTGCGCTGTTGGGCTGCGAAAACAAGCCGTTGGCACCGGGGTAGGTGCCGAAGTAGAAGTCAAAGGATCGGTTCTCCTGGAAGAGAACGAAGACGTACTTGATATGCCTGCGGAGCAGATCGAGTTTCTGTGCGTGACTGAGATAAGGCGTGTCCTCCACGCGGCGCGTGTAGCTGGCGACTTCATCGCTTGATCGCGGTGCGATTTGGACAAGTTGCCGCTGCTCGACAACCTTTTCACTCTGGCTTCTTCGGCCAGCGCGACAAACGGCTGCAGCAAGAACGCCGCCACTGTCAACAAGGTGAAACTGGCCTTCACCCATTCATTTCTATGCATATTTGATCCTCCTCGTGGATCGAAAGTCTTGGATTTTAGGCAGTCCTCACCGGAGCTCCCCAGATACCGGCAGAGCAGGTCGCATTCCGGCGTGAAAATCCTGTGCGACTCATTAAATAACAGGCGTATGTGTACCCAAGTTTAAGCGGGTGTGAAATGTTCTGACGGATACTCTGTAAGAAATGCCCCCAAGGTTTTCGATGTCACCCATAATCGGTGAGGGCGGATGGCAGTCAGGTGCGGAAATACTTCCTAAACCCATGAAAAACATGCGCATGTGAATCACAGGCTAAGGAGGCGTGGAATTTTCGATGTCACCCACAATGGGCGATGTCTGGGCAAGCACCCGGTCGAATTGTGGAGTTTTCGCTCGTCCCTGGGCGCGGGTGGTTTGCCGGCAAGACTAGCTGTTTAACATTTCTCGCGTACCGGCTAAATCTAAGATCTCTCACGTCCCGGCTGGCATCCCACTTTTTTTCAAAGCTATCGACGCGAGTCGCGGCACGTGCTACCATCAAGTGGAGTTTGCCCAGTGTAAACGCAAGATGCATGGGCAAAGCGTATCAGACTTCGGGCTCTGTGCGACGGATGTTCGCGAACCCCGCCAGGTCCGGAAGGAAGCAACGGTAACGAGCCTCTCCGTGTGCCGCAGATCACCCGAAGTCTGATCAGACTCAAAGACGTCCTTTGTCCTTCGTCCGTAGTCCGTTGCGTCGTTATCAACGCGTGGTCGGAGCGCTGGCTTGATTCCCGCGATGCTCGATGATTGAGCCGGAATGCTGAGTACTTGTTCCCGCAACGGACAACTGACCAAGGACTAAGGACGGTTTTAGTTTATGTCTTACCAAGTCATTGCCCGCAAATATCGCCCCCAAACTTTCGATGACGTGGTGGGTCAGCGCCTGGTAACCGACACGCTGAAGAATGCCATCCAGACGGATCGCGTCGCCCACGGGTACATCTTTTCGGGGGCGCGCGGCGTGGGAAAAACCACCACCGCGCGCATCCTGGCCAAGGCGCTCAACTGCTTTGCGGGGCCCACCGTGACTCCGGACGGCACGTGCCCTTCGTGCGTGGAAATCACCGCGGGGAATTCCGTGGACGTTCAGGAAATTGACGCCGCCTCCAACCGCGGCATCGACGAAATCCGGGAACTGCGGGAATCGGTGCGCTACCTGCCGGCGCGCGATCGCTACAAGATCTTCATCATTGACGAAGCGCACATGCTCACCACGGAGGCCTTCAACGCGCTGCTGAAGACCTTGGAGGAACCGCCCCCGCGCTCGCTCTTCATGCTGGCGACCACGGAACCGCACAAACTGCCCCCCACCATCCAGTCGCGCTGCCAGCATTTTGCCTTTCGCCTGCTGGATTATGGGGAAATCTACGATCGGCTCCGCGCGGTGATCGCGGAAGAAAAAGTTGACGCCGATGAAGGCGCCGTCTCCACGCTGGCGCAAGCGGCGGAAGGCAGCATGCGCGACGCCCTCTCGCTGCTGGATCAGGTGATTGCCGCCTGCGGCGAACATCTGGACGAAAAACGCGTGCGCCAGGTGCTGGGCGTGGTGCCCACGGAATTGTTGGCGGACATCGTGAAAGCCGTCGATGCCGCGGACTCTCGCCGGGTGCTGGAACGGGTGGGGCAACTGGCGGCGGAAGGTTATGAACTCGCCCACTTCTGCGGCGAACTCACGCGTTTCGTCCGCGACCTGATGATTGGGCGCACTTGCGGGGCGGAGAGCACGCTGCTCCAGGTTCCCAGCGATCAGCGGCAGCAGATCGGCGAGATTGTGGGCCGTTTCAGCGAAGAAGACCTCTCGCGGTTTTTTAATATCCTGCTGCGCGCGGAAAGCGAGATGCGCTATGCGCTGGTGCCGCGCTTCCATCTGGAACTGGCCCTGATGAAGATGGTGCATGCGCGGCGCCTGGCGTCGCTGGAGATGCTGCTCAGCGGGCTCGGCGGCGCAAGCGTGCCGGGTAAAAGCTTTTCCGCCCCCCCGCGCCCCGCCGTGGCTCCACCCGCGCGTTTGGCGGCGGAACCGCCGCGCCCGGTTCGCACCGAGAGTTTCGAAAAACCCCCGGCGGAAGAATCCCGCCCGGCGCCGGCGGTGGCGGTGCGCGCCCGGCTCGCGCCGGTGGAAACTGCCGCTCCCGCCAATGAAGATGCGGTCCTGGCCGCAATCAAAACCAAGGTCTATGGCCAATCGAATTTTCTGGGTAGTTGCCTGGAGCACATGACCCGTTGGCGCTTCGAGAATGGTGAAGTCACATTTACTTATGCCCAGAAGGATTCCTTTTTTGCGGATTTGCTCAAAAGCCGCGAGCAGCAGGAAATACTCCGAACCGTGTGCGGCCAAGTGCTGGGCCAACCCGTGAAAATCTGTGTTAAACTTGAAGAGCAGGAAATCGAAGCTCGTGGGGAACGGCCCAGCGCGCGCGAGCGCGCCGAGCGCGATCAGACGGTGGAAGCTTTTCGCAAGAAGTTTGACGGCACGGTGTTGGACGTGAAGGACCTGAGCCGGGAGTGAGCAATGAAAAACCCACTGCAAATGCAACAGATCCTGAAGCAAGTCCAGCAATTCCAGGAACAATTGCAGAAGCAACTGGATGAGCTGGTGGTGGAGGCCACGGCGGGCGGGGGCATGGTCTCCGTCAAGATGAATGGCCAGAAGCAGCTCCACGAAGTGCGCATCGATCCCGAGGTGTTTGCATCGCAGGATCTGGAAATGTTGCAGGATCTGATCCTGGTTGCCGTCAATGAAGCTTCGCGAAAAGTGGACGAGCAGATGTCCAGCCAAATGGGCAGCCTGGCCGGCGGGCTCAACATTCCGGGCTTGACCTGACCGAAGCCGAAACTCGAAATTCGAAACTGGAAATTCGCCAGCTAGCCCTGATGCCGTTCACTAAAGCCGAAGTTGCGCACGCAATCCTTCTTATGGATGCCCCGGAACGAGGATATCCCCCAGCGAATAGTGTAGAGGCCAACCCGCTCAATGGCAGGAAGGGTGTCACCCGCTTTCGATTTTCCGAGTTTCGATTTTCGAGTTTCCATTTTCATCCTCTCAGTTGCCAAACGTATGAAAGACTACGCTGAGCCTTTGGCTCGCCTGATTGATGAGTTGAAACGTCTGCCGGGGATCGGGCAGAAATCCGCGCAGCGCATCGCCTTCCACCTGGAACGCGCTTCCCGGGAAGACGCGGAGCGCTTGGCCGCGGCCATCCTCGACGCCAAGGACAAAATCCGTTTGTGCAGCGTGTGCAATAACCTGACGGAACTCGATCCCTGCGACTACTGCACGGACTCACGGCGCGACGGCGAAGTGATTTGCGTGGTGGAGACGCCCTACAATGTTATCGCCGTGGAGAAGACCCGCGAGTTCCACGGACAATACCACGTGTTGCACGGAGCCCTCTCCCCGCTGCAAGGTATTGGGACCCGACCAACTGAAGCTTAAGAACTTGCTGGAGCGCCTGAGGGGCGGCAAGGTAAAAGAGCTGATCCTTGCCACCAGCCCCACCGTCGAGGGTGAAGCCACCGCCGTCTATATTTCCCGCCTCATCAAACCGCTGGGCGTGAAAGTAAGCCGCATCGCCATGGGAATTCCCGTGGGCTCGGAATTGGAGTACGCGGACGAAGTCACCATGGTCAAAGCCCTGGAAGGCCGCCGCGAGATGTGACGCGCTGGTTCGCGTTCCTGCCAACGAAGTCAAGACCGGGAGCACGCCCGTGAATGACTCAGCCGTAATCCCTCAAGCCGTAAGCCCCCGTTGGCTGTGGGGGCTGAGATCGGCTACGGTGGTTGCGGGGTTGCCGCTTTTGTTTACGGCTTTCTTGGTTTTGCGTGAATTCATCCGCATCTCGAGGGGAAATCCCTGGAACAGATGGGATTTCGTAAGAATGGGACTCGGTTCAGTCGTCTTGGTGTCCGCCGTAATCCCCTATTTGTGTATCCTCTGGCACGCGCGAAAGAACCCCCCACACGAGAACGGTCGAGTTTGGGCTGTGGGTACAGGTTGCGCGTGGCTGGCCTTCTGCGCAGCCCTCGTCTTGGTGCCCTTCAGTGATCCTGGTTCTCTGGGCGACCCCCGAGCCGCCGAGATTATCCCGTGGTTCCCAATCCTCTGGGCTGTCCTTGGTCTGCCTCATGTGGGAGTTATCACGTGCGCATTGAAGGTATACCCTCCGACCACGTTGGAAAGAACGTCGCTTCTTACCAATGAAAAGGTCCGTCTACATGCTAATCTGCTCCAGCTTGCGACGGTAACTCTAGCTTTTCTCCTCGTCTTTCCCTATCTATGCCTTTCCGGTCCTCTCTGGAAGGTTGTTGATTCGCCGACGGTTGCCTTGATATGGCTGCTGGTCATGTGTGCTGAGGTCCCGTACGTATTTATACTAACCCGGCTCAGACGACACACAGCGAACCGGAGTGTAATGGCGTTGGCAACTGGTTTGGCGGCGGGTTGGCTGACGTTTCTCGCTACCGCAACTATATGTGAGCACTTTTATGGAATGCGCATTAAACTGGGGTGGAAGCTGTGGGCGTTTTGGTTGACCCTTGGGCTAGTTCAAATTGCCATCCTGATCGGTGCGCAGGGAGCTGACCGCGAGTTAGCACGCGCGAGCCAGGGAAACTGGAAGCTTCCATGGCGCGCGGCCCTGCCACCAATTTGCTTCGGCGTTTTCCTTTTCGTTTTTGCTTATTGCACACAAGACTAGCAGCAATGCGCTGACGGATGCCACTTCAGAGAAGGCAACCCGCTCCGATAAGCGTTACCTTTTGATCCCCATTTCTTTCGTCCATGCCGGAGATCGGGCAGAAATTGCATCACTTTCCACCTGGAACGCGCTTCCCGGGAAGACGCGGAGCGCTTGGCCGCGGCCATCCTCGACGCCAAAGACAAAATCCATCTGTGCAGCACTTGCAATAACCTGACGGAACTCGATCCCTGCGACTACTGCACCGACTCACGGCGCGACGGCGAAGTGATTTGCGTGGTGGAGACGCCCTACAATGTGATCGCCGTGGAGAAGACCCGCGAGTTCCATGGACAATACCACGTGTTGCACGGAGCCCTCTCGCCGCTGCAAGGCATTGGGCCCGACCAACTGAAGCTCAAGAACTTGCTGGAGCGCCTGCGGGGCGGCAAGGTAAAAGAGCTGATCCTTGCCACCAGCCCTAACGTCGAGGGTGAAGCCACCGCCGTTTATATTTCCCGGCTCATCAAACCTCTGGGCGTGAAAGTAAGCCGCATCGCCATGGGAATTCCCGTGGGCTCGGAATTGGACTACGCGGACGAAGTCACCATGGTCAAAGCCCTGGAAGGCCGCCGCGAGATGTAACGCCCTCGATCTAACCTACCGCGGGGAAGTTCCGTCTTCGCTTCTTTCTGATTTCCCGAACGACTTGAAAACGACTCGCATCGTTTGCGCGGTTTCCTTGCCGGTTTCCGCCTTGACGGTGACGATGTCCAGGTCCCCGGTGAGGCGAAAATAATCCGAATCCTTCTCCACGTGGCCCCTGCCGCGTTCCACCGTTCCCGAGAAGCGGAAGAACTTGCCATGAATCCGATTGGTGCGGAATTCCACGTGGCTCTTTTTGCGGGACCCTTCGAGAATGTCGTAGCTCAGAATATCGTCGGACTCCTCTTCCGGCTGAGCGACCTCGATGTACCCCTTAAGCCTGCCCTCCTCGTCGAGGATTGCCAGCGTGTCGTCGGCGGAAAGGAAATGATATTTCGCCGTCATGTCATCGATGGGTGGCGGCTCCTCCTGGGCTGGAAGCTGGCGAGGCGAAAGTATGACGGCCGCCAAAACCGCCAGGCAGGCGATAGGCTTCGAAATTCTAAATCCTCGCGAATACCGCGGCGGAGCTGTCTCCCCACTGCCTTTGAACCATAGGCGTCACGCACCCTCTCCGGCGGGCAGCCACCAATTCCCCGCATAATTCTGAGCCGCGCCCACAACTTCGATCAGTTTATTCTCACTTTGGCGAACCGGCAAGGCCGCACTCAGGCCGCACTCAGGCCGAGCACGAAGTGAACCGGACAGGTAACATGCTACACGGCTCAACCCAGTCCGGAGGTTCACGCTTTCGAATTCAAGGGCAAGCACAACTTTGCTCGGGTCAACCCTGACGATTGACGCCCGTGCCGGGATTTGGGAGAATCGGGTTCATTTAAGAAAGCATCTTCTTCGTCCCTGCGTCATATCTCCAAGGAGATCGGGAATTCATGAAACCCGCGTTGGCAATGAAAGCGTCCCGTTCCCTGGTGTGGCTCCTGGCTTTAGTCAGTTTATCCACACCGCGCTTATTCTCGCAGCACGTGATGCAACTGCGAAATCAAATTTGGGGCAATCTGCACGCCGTCATTCTCGACCGCGACTCCGCCCAGCCCGTGCCCGCGCGTTGTTATTTGACGGACTCTGACGGGCGCAACTGGGCGCCCTCCGGCGCCATCACTTACGTCAAGCCACCGGAATTTGATTTCATCGCCGCCGGCGAGTTTCAAATCTCATTACCTCCTGGTCAATACAAGTTGCGGGTGGAGCGCGGGACGGAATACCGCCGCGTCGAGCGCACCCTTGAAATTCGCCCTGGCGAAATTCACGACGAGCGCATCGAGCTCGAGCGCTGGGCCGCAATGAACGCGCGCGGCTGGTATTCCGGCGATCTCCACAACCATCGCGAGTGGCGCGAGATGCCGCAGATTCTGTTGTCGGAGGACCTGAATCTCGCTCCCACCATCACTCGGTGGGTGTGGGACGATCGCGTGATTTCGATTCCCCCGCCCGCCGGCGAGAGCACCCCGGCCACTCGCGCCGTGGACGCGACGCACGCCTATTCGATTCTCGACACCGAAGTCGAGCGAGGCGGCATGCTCGCAATTGATCTGATCGGCCTGCGCGCTCCCCTGGAGTTTCACGGCTACAGACTTTCCCCGCCTAACACCGTGTTCACCGAAGCCGCGCGCCGCCAAGGCGGTTACGTGGATGCGGAGAAGATCACCTGGCTTGACGGCGAGGCGCTGATCGGGCTCGGGCAAGTGGACCTCGCCGGGCTGGTCTACAACAGCTTCAGTCCTTACGGCGTGGAGCCCTCCACGAACGAGCCGGAATACAACCAGCCCGCGCGCCTACCCTACTGGGCGATCGAGATTTATTACAAGCTGCTCAATTGCGGCTTCCGCTTGCCCGCCTCCGCAGGGACGGCCTCGGGCGTCAAACCCATGCCGCTAGGATACAACCGGGTGTACGTGCATCTCGGTGAACCATTCAGTTACGACGCGTGGTTTCGCGCCTTGAAGTCCGGGCGGAATTTTGCCACCAACGGGCCGATGCTGTTCTTCACCGTAGATGGTCACGAACCCGGGGACACGATTCAGCTTCCGGCGGGTGCGGGAGAGAGAAAGCAACTAAAGATTCACGCCGAAGCGAGCTCGCAGGATGAGTTGGAGAAGCTCGAAGTACTGTGGAAAGGGACCGTCATCAAAACGGTTGCCGCGCCGCCCGGGTCGCATCAGCTTGCCGTGGACTTCGAAGCGGGCGCCAACCAAACGGGCTGGTTCGCCGCTCGGGCCTTCGAGAAGCCCACGGAGACCGTGCGCTTTGCCCACACCAGCCCCGTGTACGTTCGCGTAGGCAACGACCTTGGAATCGTTCCGGAAGATGCCGCCTTCTTCGTTGATTCGATGGACCGCGCCATCGCGTTTCTGCAATCTGTACCCGGGTTCCACAGCCCTGCCGACCGCGACGCCATGGTGAGCATGTTCCGACAGGCCCGCGCCGTGTACGCGCGCTTGGCTGCCAGGTAGCGCACCTCAAAAGTGGAGGTATACGCTTTGGCCTTAAATAGGCGAGTTCCTTAATGTCCTCAGGCGGCCTTGGGGAGCATTTCCGCAGTTTCCTCCGGGAGGATTTCAAACGTGGTCTCGATTTGGCGGTTTTGGAGATCATGGCGCCCACCGAGCAGTACTTGGTTTCCGAGAGGTGGATGGCGGCCTTCACGGCCTCGGGGTCAATTTGGCCGCGCAGCCGGTGTTTGATCTCCACGCGCGTAAAGTAAGCGGGCGGCTCGGGGTTCTGGTCGGCACGCACTTCGATTTCGTAACCCGTCACCTTTTGCCGCTTCTTGCGCAAAATACTGATGACATCAAAAGCCGTGCAGCCGCCCAGCGCCAGCAGCGCAAACTCGATCGGCTTGGGGCCGCTGTGGCCGTCCGCGTCGTCCATCACAAACGCGTGGCCGGTGCCCGACTGGGCCACGAATTGCCGGCCCGTGCCTTCCACGGTGGTCAAACGCAATTTACCTTCAATCATGGCTCACCTCATTCTTCTCCGGCGCTGGACGTGCCGCCATTGCTTCGCGATGTCGGAATGCCCGCCCGACGGCGCGACCGACAAATGTCATGACTGGCGCGGCGGCGCCTCCGCAGGCATTTCCCTCACCTCAGGTAGATGAATGCAATTTGCGGGGCGAAGTAACAGAAAAGTTTTGCGCAGGCGCGGAATGCGACTTTATGCCCGTATTTTTTCCCAGATTCCCGCCAAATTGTCCCTCAACCTAGTAGTGACGCAATTTGAACCGGTCCGCAGTAGCTATTCCATCTCGACAGTATGTTTACCCTGCGGAAGCACCAGGCACACGCGCCCACCATTACTTAAGACTTCTCCCGACGCCGGGGGCGCCGTCACAGAGCACAGTCGTGGGCGTTCGATTCAGCGTGACGTAGCAGCGGCCGCGAGATTCATAGGTAAGTCGTTACGTGCGGGCCGGACCGTTCTGCCCCGAGGATTGTGCCGTTGACGCCTCTCGATGCGCAGCGCGCTCTGCCCGGCACTCTCGGCCTGCGGACGCGTCGAGACCTTGTGCACGCCGGCGGGAATCAGAACTTGGGAATCAGACCGGCACGGCCATTCCTGGCCATCGAGGTAAACGGTCCTCCCGCGCGTGTCGGTGCGCCAGATGAGCTGGCGCTGCGCCTGGACGGTCCCTTCTTCCATCGTTCCCCCGCTCATCTGTTGGGCGCCTAGAACGAAGGGGACCAGGCGCATATCATCCGGCGAGAAGGTGCTGAAAGCGTAGAGCGTGATCAAGTCCACGTTCGCGGCAACATTGGCGACCAATTCATAAAGCTCCAGCCCGCGGGGTTTATTGAGCGGGCGTCCCGGCGGCTCTCTGTCCACGACATTGACATCGATGGAAAAAGGCGTGCCCGGCTGAAGCCGGGGGCGATAGTGTTCGCCGATGGCGCGATAACGGTCGGGGCTGGAATTCCACACCGTGTAAGGATCCTCGATCTCGACGGCGAAGCCGAATTTCTTTTGCAGCGCCAGCAGGCGGGCGGGATCAACGCCGAACCGCTCGGTCACGGTGGGATCGCGCAGCGCGTCAATAAAGGTGAGCGTCGTCTGCAGGTAGGGTTTTTGCGTCCGGCAACTCGCCAGAGTTTCCAGGAACTTTTGCGTCAACTGGGTAATCAGCTCGACGCGATACTCTTGCAGTTCGCTCCGCAGCTTGGGATTCCGCGGCCCATACTTGGCGAATTCGGGGTCGAACATCTTGAGCGGGTCCACCCCGTAGCGCTGCTGGAACATCTGGCGAAACGTGGGATGCATGGGGGTGAAGTCTTCGGGATGTTTGAAGATGCCGGGCGCTCCCTCAAAATACAATTCGGCAAAATCCACACCGTCCCAGTCGTAGTCCAGCACCAGACGCCGGGTGAGTTCGGCCACGGCTTGAAAGCAGGCAGGATCTTCCAGCGCCATGTGATAGCGCCAATCCATGATGGCCGGATGCCCGATGGCCGTCACTTCGCGCCATTGCGGATGCTGGTTCCAGAACTCCTGGCTGACCATGGGATATTCCAGCCAGGCGTACACCGCGATCCCTTCCCGATGGGCGGCGGCGAGGAAACGCGGGACGAACTCCTCGAAATTCCTCCGAGCCGTAAAAAGCCCCGAGATGGACTTCGCGGACGGACCAACTCTTCAGTTGCGCCACGACCACTTCCGGATCAACCTTGGGCTCGCCGCCGGCGTCGACATAGACACAGAGATTGTCCGCGGCGAGCGTTGGGGCGACGTGCAACTCATCGACGATCGCCTGCGCCAGGAAAGGCAAGTATTGGAAAACCATTCCTTCCTGCGGCTCGAGCGGGATGGCGCTGTAAATGAACCGCCCTTGCCCGCGGCTTCCCGAGACCACCAGCGGGGATTTGTGCCAGGAGTCGAAAGCCAACACCTGAAGTGCAGGGCTCACCTTGAAGCGTGGGTAAGCCAACCGGCCCGGCAGTCGCACGGGGTCCTCGGCATAGCTGTCCCAATCGATACCGGCTTATCATCGCCGCGAGTGCCGAGTGGCCTTGACACCCAACTCTTCCGCCAAAGGTGTAGACCCATCCAGGAGCAGGGGCATCCCGCCTTCAACGTCGTGGAGGATGGTCTGAACAAGCGTGGGGGCAAGTTGCTGCCCTTCCTTTTCCGGAATAATCAGCAGCGGGGGACGCTCGCGGGATGATCCGTAACCTTCGGCGGAGACCTCCCGCACCTGGAATCCGACCGTGGAAAGCGCGCGCGTAATGCCGGAGTAATGATTTCCGGTGAGGGAGAGGATCACCGCTTGCGGGACGCGGGGGAATGTGTCTTGCGCCTCCTTGCCATGGGCAAAAGGAAGACCGAATAACAGGCAGAGCACGAGGCCGAAATACAACCAGTGAACTTTGCGCATCGGCGGGATTATACTTGTGAGGAGCGGGCTTGTGTCACAAAGATCGGGAGATCGGGTGATGGGGTGAACAAAGAACAACCCAAATCGAACTCGCGTTTTGCTCACCCGATCACCGGATCACCCGATCTTCCGATTCTCCGATCTGCCGATTGCGCAGCCTGGCTTGGCCGCTCACCCGCCTGGATGTGGCGGGGGCCTTTGGCGACATTGGTGTGGGCATGCGCCAGGGTCGTCACGGGTGAGTCGCGCGCGCCTAACTGACGTCCACAATGGCGCAAGGGATAAGCTGGACCGGCCCCAGCAGGCCGGAGGGAAGAGGTTCGGGGACCTGCCGCTTCTCCTCGGGCAAGGGGAATCGCAAAGGTCGGGGGAGCCCGGAAAATTCCTCGTCCGGTTGCCCAATCACCCGGTTGATCAGAAGATTAGTGACGCCAACGGAGATCACGTTTCGCCCCGGCCGCACCCACGGTGTCACGTCGAGGCGGTAGGGGAGCTTCCAACAAACGCCGGCCAGCTCTCCGTTCACATGGACTTCGGCGATTTCGCGCACCTCGCCGAGATCGAGCCAAAAGCCGCGGCCTTCGCCGATGACCGCAGACGGAACATTCACCGTGATTTCGTAATCGAGTCGACCCGAATAATAACGATAGCCCGGCATATCCGTCCACGACTTCAGTCTGTCCAGGACCATCCCTGCCTTTTCATCCACGCCGCGGAGCGACCAGGGACCGTTGAGCGCGATGGGGACGCCGGGAGAGCTCACTTCAAAGCGGCTCGTGCCCGTTTTGCCGCGCACGAAGTAGCTCCCGGCTTCGGATAGTTTCGCGACCCAGCGATGTCCGGATGGATCAAAGCGGATCGCGGGCACGGGCAGGTTCGTTTCCGCAATTTGGGCTTCCCTCTCACTTCCGTCGAAGAAAATCAAGGCGGACCCGTACGGCTTGAGTTCCAGCGGGATTTGGGTGCCCAACTCGCGAGCGGTAAACATGGGCAGGTCCGCTGCTGCTCCCGTCATCGCATCCCAGTAACGGGGAGTTCCCTTTCCGTCGCGGCAGACTGCGGCGAGGGACTTGTGCTGGGAAGATGTGTTGGCAAAGAAATAGACGTGGCGCCCTTCCTCGGCACGATGGAAAAAGAAAACGTCGGTGTCTCGCGGCGCAAGCTCCACATCCGGCTGAAGCGACCGCAGAATACGGTGAAGGCTTTCCGTCTCGTCCGCAACGAGTATCGCCCAGCCTTTGCCGTAGGCATGACCTTCGTTTCCTGCGGCAGGTTGTTCGCCGAATATTTCCCGCATCAGCTCGCGGACTCGCTCACCGCGCTGCTCACGATCCTTCAGGCCATAGGCGACACTGGGTAGCCGGCAAGTCGCCACGAGCGTTCCACCCGAGCGGCAGAAGTCCGCAAGCTTTTCCAGGATGGGTAAGGAAATACCGTTGAGGTTGGGCAACACGGCGAGGCGGTAAGCTACGTCACCCAATTCCAACCGGCCATTTGCCGTTTTCAAATCCGGCTGGAGAAGGCTGCGGTCAAATCCGTCGAAACTGAAGCCGCTGGTCAAGATGGTTTTGATCACCGGAGATTCCGACTGATATGCTTCCGGCAACCCAAATGCCGGGACCAGCTTCTTGCCTGCCAGCCATGACTCCGTAGTCATGTCCAGGTCCAGGCCCTGTCCCACGGGATGAGCTGCCATCACATCGTCTTCCGGGAGGTAGAGAGCGACGTCGACAACCGGTTTCCCCAAACTCAGTGCGTAGCTGACGCGATGCACATAATCCGCCAGCAAGTGGAAATATGGCCACCAGGGGTTGTTGTCATTCAACATCACGGAGGCGTAATATCCCCATCCCGGCATTCCCGCGGCAGGCGGCGAATACGCATAACCGTGGGCGACCAGTTTGTTGATTCCGCAAATAAAGTGCAGATCCGAGCCGACCTTGAGGTCTTGCAGGGTGGCCACATAGCGCGGATGACGGAGCCAGGTATAGGCCTCAGCGGAAGTCACTCTCTTGCCGAACTGGTGCGCCGCGGAGCTTGCCCCAGCGGGAGGGCGTAAACGTCCTCCAATTGTATTGTTCCCCCATGGGATAATCCACGCCGGAGAAGCTGCCCACATCAACAGGGGGCTCGCCGTAGGATTCCGATTGAAAACCTACGCCGTGAGCGTGACACCACTCCTGCATGACCTGCATGTAATGGTCGCAGGCCAAATCACGCACGGTCCCCCAAAAGTCGTGACGAACATCCGCCGTGCGCGGCCCAATGTCGGAAACCAGGGCAGGCAAATACGGTCGCAGGTCGTACCCTCGGCGCTTAAGAAATTCCTCGAGGAAACCCGGCGTCCACTCTTCTCCTTCCACTTCGAAGCTATCGGAATGCAGGGCTCGCACTCTTCCCTGTGCCGCGGAGAGCAGCTTGGCAGCGACGGAATCGAGATAAACCTGCACGGCTTTGCGGCTGAGATGGTCCAAAACCGGGCCCTCCGCCCCCAGGGATGCCCGTTTGACTTGCATGCCCGTGGGGCTTTGGATGAACGCCATCAGAGTGTTCAGGCCGGAGAGCGGCTGGAGGTTGACTTCCCCGTGGGCCTTTCAGTCTCTCCGTCACATCCTGCGCGTTTGCCAAGTCCGTATGCCTTCCATGACTGGTGACCAGCCACCCCGCCTCTAACTTTTCGTGCGGCCTTAATTTGAGGGGCATCGTGAGACCGCGCGGGTCGAGAGCCACAGTTTCCACCCGCAACCGCTGCGCGGCGAGCTCGGGAGTGATCGACGGCCCGCCAAATGGCCAGCCCGTGCCCATCAATACGTCAACGACCATTCCCAGATCCTTCGCCTTCCCGGCCGTGAATCCCAGAACCTCGAGAAACTCCGGAGAAAGGTAGCGTAAGTTTCGAATCCCTTTTTCCGCGTCATCGGGGCTGAGGGGGTAAATGGGAAAGATGAGTACATAACCGATTCCCGCGCGGCGCATCACCTCGAGTTCGCGCGTCACTTCCCCCTTGGTCACGGCCGGTCCAAACCACCACCAATACACGCCGATGCGATAGTCGTTTGCAGGGTCCGCAAAACTCCGTTCCCACGCTCCCGCCGCCTCGCTTCCTACTGGCGAGGCAACGTTCCCCTGCGCCCATCCCGGAGTTGCCTTCCCTGGCCGGCCGACGGCGAGGGTGATTCCCGCCGAACCGAACCGCGTCAAGAATTCCCGACGCGTGGAGTGATCAAGTGTTTTTTTCCTCATTCCGCTCTCCCATCTTTCTCCCACTTCGTGTCGCGCGAGGCTCGACACGATAGTCGTGCGGCTTATTTACCAGACAACTCCCAACGGGGCAAGCCTAGATAGTAGTAGAATCGAACCCACTATGAAAAACTATCGCCTCGCGCTTCTTCCCGGCGACGGGATCGGCAAGGAAGTCATTCCCGCCGCGGTCCAGGTTCTCAATGCCGCGGCACAGGAATTCACCCTTTCCTTCGAACCCTTCGACTGGGGTTGCGAATACTATCTGCGCCATGGCCGGATGATGCCGGAGGACGGACTGGAAACGCTGCGCCCGTTCGACGCCATCCTGCTCGGCGCCATCGGCCATCCCACGGTTCCCGACCACATTTCGCTCCGCGACCTTCTGCTGCGCATTCGGTTCGAGTTCGATCTCTACATCAACCTGCGGCCGGTGGAAATCCTGCCCGGCCTTGAGTCGCCCTTGCGCGGCAAACGCCCGGAAGACGTCAACATGCTTTTCGTTCGCGAAAACACCGAAGGCGAGTACGCGGGGTTGGGCGGCCGCTTCAAGCGCGGCACGCCGGATGAAGTTGCCATTCAGCAGTCGGTGTTCACGCGCAAAGGCGTCGAGCGCGTGGTCCGCTATGCCTTCCAGCAGGCGCAGCGGCGGCCCCGCAAGCGCCTGGCGAGCGCCACCAAGTCCAACGCCATGCAGTACACCATGGTGTTATGGGACGAAGTTGTGCGCGAAGTGGCGAGCGAATACCCTGACGTCAGCGTGGCCAGCTACCACGTGGACGCGCTCGCCGCCCGCATGATTACTCATCCGGAAAGCCTGGACGTGGTGGTGGGCTCCAACCTGTTCGCGGACATCCTCACCGATCTGGGAGGCGCTTTGCAGGGCAGCCTGGGACTTGCCGCCAGCGCCAACATCAATCCTGTGGAGCGCCGCGGGCCGCCCGTGTTTGAGCCCGTGCACGGCAGCGCGCCCGACATTGCGGGACGGGGCATTGCCAATCCCATCGCCGCCATCTGGGCTTCCGCAATGATGTTGGAACATCTGGGTGAAGCCGCCGCGGCCGCACGGGTGATGACCGGGCTGAAAGCGGTGATGGCCGCGGGCCGCGTGCGCACGCCCGATTTGGGCGGGAAGAACACCACCCAGGAATTCGCGGCGGCAGTGGCGGAGCAAGTCAAGACGTGAGGTCCGTTGGGCGGGTCGCCGTCGCCTTCACCTTTGGCGGCGCGGCGGAACTGCCCCAGGTAATACAACATGATGCCGAACATGCCGCCCATCAGAAGCACCAGCGGCCAAAGCAGGTGGATGTGAGGAATGGGCTGCGTTGCCGCCTGAATGATCTCGCGGAGCATGAAAACGAAAAACAAGTTCATCACGATGCTCATGTATCCCGCCATGTCATTGAGCATCGGCATCATCCGGGCGCGTTGAGCGGGGGAAAAGTCGCTCAGGCGGCGCGATCCGAAATGAACCGCGCCGGGGAATCGTTGGCCCATGTACGGCACAATCAGGAAGACCGCGCAGGTCAGAGCCTGCGCACCAAACAGGACCCACAGGGTGTCGGGACTTCCCCACCCGTCGGCCACACCGGCGGCATTGAAGTGCGTCGGAATGCGCCGCGGGAGCCTGGGAAGATTGGTTTGGATCAGGAAGTAAGAATAAATCACCATCACGAGCGAGATGAGCTGGAGCATGAGCGGTATCCTCTGCCCCTATCCTACTACTTCCGAAGGATTCAGGAGAACTTGCGAGAATCGCCGCGTTAGCGCGATTGTCGAGTTCACGCCAGCGCTTGATCGAGGTCCTGGATCAAGTCCTCGACGGCTTCGACTCCCACCGAGAGGCGCACCAAGCCGTCGGTGATGCCGATGGCCTGCCGCTGTTCCGGCGGCACGGCCCGGTGGCTGGTGGAAGCAGAGTGCACAATCAGCGAGCGGGTATCGCCCAGGCTGGCAGCGCGGAGAAAAATCTTTACGCGATCCATGACGCGCTTGCCACCCTCGTAACCTCCCTTGGCCTCGAAACTCATCATGGCGCCGAAGGCTTTCATTTGCCGCTTGGCCAGTTCGTGTCCGGGATGGCCGGGGAGGCCCGGGTAGTTGACGCGTTCCACCTTGGGATGTTGGGCCAGGAATTCGGCAACCTTTTGCGCGTTGGCGCATTGCGCGGGCACGCGGAGGTGAAGGGTGTGAATGCCCCGCAGGATGAGCCAGGCGTTGAAGGGGCTCATGACCCCGCCAAAATCGCGGAGGACGTCAAGGTTGAGATGGCTGATGTAATCCTTGGGGCCGATCACGGCGCCTCCCATCGCGTCGCCGTGCCCGCACAGATACTTGGTGGCGGCAGTGAACCACCACCGTAATCCCCAACTTCAGGGGCTGCTGGAGGACCGGCGAGGCAAAGGTGTTGTCGATCATGGAAGGGATGCCGTGCGCACGGGCGATTCCGGCCAGCGCGGCAATGTCGAGAATCTCCAGCACGGGATTGCTGGGTGTCTCCAGGTAAATCAGGCGCGTGTTGGGCTGAATGGCCTTTTCGAAATCTTCCGAGCGGGTCGATTGCACAAACGTTGTGGAGGCGCCCAGGGCGGGAAGCATCCGGTTGAGGAAATCATAGGTTGCGCCGTAAAGGGATCGCGCCGCCACCACGTGGTCACCGGCCTTCACGTATCCCAGAATCGCGGAAGAGATGGCCGCCATGCCGGAGCCGAAGGCCAACGCCGCCTCGCCCGCCTTCGAGCGCCGCGAGTTTTTCCTCCAGCGCGTGGACCGTGGGGTTCCCGTAACGCGTGTACGTGTATCCGGGTTTCTCCCCAGCGTACAGCGCGGCCATTTCATCAGAATCCACGGCGGCGAATGTGGTGGACTGATAGATGGGCGTGTCGACCGCGCCGGTAACCTTGCAGGGAGCTTCACCTGCGTGCACAGCCAGCGTTGCGAATTGATGATGGTCTTTCATGGCGCACCTCGTGATCGCAAATTTCCTGATCCGCTCCGGAAGGCAACAAGGTTATCGCGCCGGGGCATGGTTGGGAAGAGCCAATTGAAGGCAAATTCCAAAGCCAAGCCGATCGCATTTTGGATTTTAGCATTTTGGATTGGCAGGCCAACCATCCCTTAGTCCCCTCCTTACCGAAAGAAGGGGAGTGCGAGGAGGTTCTTAATCCAAAATCCAAAATCTAAAATCCAAAATGATTAGAGGTGGCGCTGGACATCATCTGGGGAAATGAATAGACTTTTGTTTGGGGAAGACGGAGTTCTTAAGGGGAGGAAGGATCATGGCTCATTGCCCTGAATGCGAGGCGGCGATTGAAATCGAAGACGACGTCGAAGAAGGGGCGAAGTTGGATTGCCCGGATTGCGGAGCAGAACTGGAAGTCGTGAACACCAACCCGGTGGAACTCGACGTCATTTCCAGCGGGGAAGAAGACGAGGAAGATGGGACCTGGTGATATGAGCTTCCGCAACCTGACAAGCAGTGCATCTCCCGGCGGCAACCCGATGAGACGGGAACATCTCACCGCCAAGCGCCGAAACTGACGGCCCTCACGCTCATGCTCCTGGGAGGGGTTTTGCTTTTGGGGGCCGCGGCAGGATTGGCGAAAGACAAGATGCCTACATCGCGAACGGTTTCAGGCGTGGTGATGGACGAAGCGGAGAACTCCATCAAAGGCGCCACGATTGAATTGACGGATCTCCAAACCAGGAAGGTGCTGGATATCTACTCGCAGGAGGGAGGCCAGTACCAGTTCACCGGACCTCCGCTTTGACCACGACTACACGGTCAAAGCCACGTACAAGGGCTTATCTTCCGAGGTGCGGCAGGTCAGCTCGCTTGACACGCGCTGGCACCTGGTTCTGAACCTTACCATCCCCAAGCCGAACAAATGATTTGGGCCGTGGCAGGCTGATTTTCCTGCCACTTTCCCCCGTCTACCGTTTCCGCAGCGGCCGGTGTATGCGGAGGATCCGATGCGCACCGCACCCATTACTCGCGAAGACTTGCAGGGAGTTTTCCCTGTGCCGCCGCTGGCTCGCCGGCGCGACCCGCAGCGCACGCTCGATTTCAAAGCCTCCACCCGCATTGTTGATCATCTTGCGGCGGCGGGCATGACGCGTTTGCTTCTTCGGCGGCAACGCCTTCCTGTATCACCTGAGCCTGAAGGAATACGAAGCAGCTCCTGGCGTGGCTGGCGAATTTACCGGACCATCTTTGGTGCATCCCCAGCGCGGGACCTTCGTACGGCCGGCTGATGGACCAAGCGCCCTTGCTGCGCCGCTATGGATTCCCCTGCGTCATGGTGCTGCCGTGCAACGATCCGCGCGACGCCGCCGGGCTGGAACAGGGCCTGCGCGAGTTTGCGGATGCGGCGGGCATGCCGCTGACCATTTACCTGAAAGATGAGTTGGGCTTCGGCGCCGACCGCGCGGCGGGCCTGGACGCCGTCGGCCGCCTGGTGGAGAGCGGCGTGTGTTGCGCGATTAAGTACGCCGTGGTCCGCAAGGATCCAACCCAGGACGAGTACCTTGCGGGACTCGCTGGCGCGCGTGGACCGCCGGCCGCGTGGTGAGCGGCATTGGCGAGCGGCCGGCGGTGGTCCACATGCTGGATTGGCATTTGCCCGGGTTCACCACCGGCTCCGGCTGCATTGCCCCGGCACTGAGCCAAGCGCTTTTCGCCGCCTGCGCAGCGCGGCGATCGCGCCGCGGCGGAAGCCTTGCGCGCGCACTTTCTGCCGCTCGAAGATTTGCGCGACGCCTGGGGTCCGGCGCCCGTGCTGCACGCCGCCGTGGAGGCCGCCGGCATCGCCGAAACCGGCCCCCTGCCTCCGTTCGTATCCAACCTATCCGCCGAGCGATTCGAAACCGTTAAACCTGTCGCCCAAGCGCTCGCGGCCCAGTCCGTGGGTCGCGCGACGAAGGCGTAACAAGCTCCCCCCGCAACCCTCTGTCATTCTGAGAAGGGTAGCGCGGACCTGTTCTGTAGGTCCGCGGCTTTTCTTTGCCCATCGGGGACGAGCCGCGGACGTGCAAAACAGGTCCGCGCTTACTCGCCTGTGCCGTCATTTGCGAGGAAATATCACCTTACAAACTTGACGGCCTACGCGGAAGGCTGCGTCGTCATGTCCGAGGGGATTGAGTTCCAAAGCTAGGTTGGTGACCCGCTGCCAGCTAGGTGTACTCAAGTCACCAACCGTCATGTACACCGCGCCTTCTTTGATCTTTCGCTGTGCCTCCGTGCCGGAGGAAGCAAGGTCCAATTCAACGAGAAAACGGCTAATCTTCACCGGCGAGGTGCCCATATAGAAACGTGGGGGCAACTTAGAAGGAATGCCCTTTGCCTGAAACTGGGCCTCAAAGTCTGATTGTGCTGCTCCAGCTTCGAGCGCGCTATGAAAATCCGTGATGATGCGGCGCGCCAGGGCTTTCTTCACTTCCAGCGGGTGATTTTTTCCTGACGCCACCGATGTCTTGAGTGCCTCGATTGCGGCCGGGGTCAAATCGGTAAGCAGCAGGTAATACCGCCACATCATCTCATCCGAGATGGACATGAGCTTGCCGAACATTTCCGCGGGCGGCTCATTGATGCCCACGTAATTGCCCAGTGACTTCGACATCTTCTGCACGCCGTCGAGCCCTTCCAGGATGGGCATGGTCATGATGACCTGCGGCTCCTGCCCATACTCGGGCTGAATGTCGCGCCCGACGAGCAGATTGAATTTCTGGTCGGTGCCGCCGAGTTCCACATCGGCCTCGAGCGCCACGGAATCGTACGCCTGGGAGAGCGGGTAGAGCAGTTCGTGCATGGAGATGGGCCGCTGCTCTTTCATGCGGTTGGCAAAGTCGTCGCGCTCCAGCATCCGCGCCACGGTGTACTTGGAGCAAAGCGTTACCCAGTCCCGCCCCATGAGTTTGCCGAGCCAGCGGTTATTGAAGTCCACCACGGTCTTGTGCGGGTCGAGAATCTTGAAGACCTGTCTTCTTGTAAGTTTCCGCGTTCGCGGCGATCTCCTCCGGCGTCAAAGGAGGGCGCGTCACGTTCCGGCCGGAAGGGTCGCCGATCATCCCGGTGAAATCGCCAATCAGAAAAATCACCGTGTGGCCGAGATCCTGAAAATGTTTGAGCTTGCGGATCAGCACCGTGTGGCCCAGGTGGATGTCCGGCGCCGTGGGGTCAAACCCCGCCTTCACGCGCAGCGGCTTGCCGGTCTTCGCCGAGCGCTCCAGCTTGGCCTTGAGTTCTTCCACGCGGATGGTCTCTTCCGCGCCTTTGGTGAGATAAGCGAGTTGTTCGTCGAGGGTCATGAGTGGTCCTGCTATTCGTCTGGCAGACGAAAGTCACGAAGCGATGTTATATTAATGTGAGCTTTGACTTTGCGTAAGAAAGCCTCATCCGCGGTCACCAAAAGACCGCCCGATTCGATCGCCACAGCGAGAAAGTACGAATCGTAAACCGCCAATCCGTGGGCTGAAGCCATCTCGATGGCTTTCACGAGTGCCGGAAACTGAAGCTCGAACAATTGTAGTCCAATCTCCAGGATAGTCGTGATCGTTTCTGAAACCTCATTGGGGCTTGCTCGGTGTCCAGCCGTCAAAGCATTCGCGACTTCAATCAGCAAAAGGTCCGGGGCGCCAAGTGCGCAGCGGTGGGACAGGAAAGCCTCGCGCAGTTTCCGAGCCTCAGCAACATCCGCTTCGCCTTTCTCCCGAAACCACTTGAGGACCACAGAGGTGTCGAGAATCAGAAAGGGGGGCGTGGCCGGGTTCCCCATCAGTCCTTCTCTGGCATCTGCCAGCGGTCTCTCGCCGCACGCAGGATTTTTTCTGCCGGCCAATCTCCGAACTTGTGCGCCAGCCGATCCATCGCCTCCGCGGCACGGCGCTGGCGGTCGCGGCGCTCCTTCTCGGCGACTTGGTTTGCCTGGTTCTCCGCCAGGGCATGTACCCCTTCCCGCAATACCGCGCTACGTGAAGTTTTTCGGGCACGCGCCAGCCGGTCAGCCAATCGGAGCGTCTGAGGGTCAACCGTGATGTTTACCCTGGTTTTTGCAGCCATCGTTTTACCCACGAGAGCGTCTCGCCTTCGTGCGTACTGCACGCCCTCACATATTTTACACACGATAGTGTATCACTTTAGTTCTACCGCTCCAAGGCTCAATCCTTCCGCAGCACGCGCCGGCCCTCGAACCGCAGCTTGTCTTCGAGCAGCAGGCAAATCGCCTCGGAATAGATGCGGTGCTCTTCCTGGAGGATGCGCGCCGCGAGCGTTTCCGCGGTGTCGTCGTCTTGCACCGGCACCACTGCCTGGCACACGATGGGTCCGGTGTCCATGCCTTCGTCGACGAGGTGCACCGTGCAGCCGGTGAATTTCACGCCATGTTCCAGCGCCTGCCGCTGCGCGTCTTCGCCGGGAAAGGAAGGGAGCAAGGCAGGATGGATATTCAGAATCCGGCGGGGAAATTCCCGCACGAAGTAAGGGCTGAGAATGCGCATGAAACCCGCCAGGCAAACCAGATCGACCTGGAATTCCTTTAACACCGCCACCACTTCGCGATCGAAGGCCTCGCGCTCTTTGCCCTTGGAGGGAATGAAGCGGGTTTCGAGCCCCATTTCCCGCGCGCGCGCCAGGCCCAACGCTTCCTGCTTGTTGCTGATCACCACGGCGATTTCCGCCGGAATCTTGCCCGCCTGCACGTTGCGCGCAATGGCCTCAAAGTTCGAACCACGGCCGGAAAGAAGGATTCCCAATCTTTTCATTGGAGTTACTCGCCAGGGGATTTATGCATCAGCATCGCCACGACGCTTGCCGGCAGACTGAAAATGCGCCGACCAGTATATCGGGTCGAACTTCTCTTGGGCGACAATTCTTGGCTGGTGGCACAGACACTCCTGTCTGTGCCCGAACCCGATGCATCCTATGCAGTGCAAAACCACAGGCAGGAGTGCCGGTGCCACTCGACCGGTGGTCGCTCAGTGTATTTGATATAATGCCGCGATGCATAAACATTCCGTTGAGAGCCTTTCTTCTTGCGGCCGTGGCGTTGGTGTTTTCGTGCTCCGCCCTGCTGGCCCAAATTGACCCCGGGACGCGGCAGTTATCGCACGACATTTTCAAGCAACTGATCGAGATCAACACCACGGACTCCGTGGGCAGCACCACCGTGGCCGCGGAGGCCATGGCGCAGCGCCTGCGCGACGCCGGCTTCCCCGCGAGCGATGTTGTGGTGCTGGGTCCCAACGCCCGCAAAGGCAACATGGTGGCGCGTCTGCACGGCACGGGCGCGCACCAGCCGGTCCTGCTGATCGGCCATCTCGACGTGGTGGAGGCGCGCCGCTCCGACTGGACCACCGATCCCTTCCAGTTCGTCGAAAAGGATGGCTACTACTACGGCCGCGGCACGCAGGACATGAAGAGTGACGACGCCATCTGGGTCACCGAGTTCATCCGCCTCAAGCGCGAAGGGTTCAAGCCGGACCGCGACCTCATCCTGGCGCTGACCGCCGACGAAGAGGGCGGGCAGTCAAACGGCGTGGACTGGCTCATCAAGAATCATCGCGACTTGATCGATGCCGAATTCGTGCTCAACTCCGACGGCGGCGGCGTGGACACCGAGAACGGCAAGCCCGTCATCGTCTCCATGGACGCCAGCGAGAAACTCTACGCGGACTTCCAGCTCACGGTGACCAACCCGGGCGGGCACAGTTCCTTGCCGATGCCGGACAACGCCATCTATCATCTTGCCGACGCGCTGGGCCGCCTGGAACACTTTCAATTCCCCCTGGAGCTGAACGACGTCACGCGCGCCTACTTTGAGCGCATGGCCTCCATCGAAACCGGCCAGGAGGCTGCGGACATGCGGGCCATTCTGAATAACCCGCCGGACCCCGCCGCGGCGGCGCGCCTTTCCCTGGACCCGCTTCAATAACTCGACGCTGCGCACCACCTGCGTGGCCACGCGGCTGGATGCGGGACACGCCAACAACGCCCTTCCCCAAAGCGCCCAGCGCCAACGTGAACTGCCGCATTCTGCCCGGACACACGCGCGAAGAAGTTCGGCAGACCCTCATCCGCATCTTCGCCGATCCCAAGGTAGAGGTCAGCTATGTCGATAATAGCGGCCGCGTGCTCGATAGCGCGCCCAACGCCCAGGCCCTGCCGCCGGTCAAACTGCGGCCCGACGTGATGCAGACGCTCGACAAAGTTGCCGGAGAAATGTGGCCGGGAACGCCGGTTATCCCCACCATGTCGACCGGCGCATCGGACGGGGTCTATACCAACGCCGCGGGCATGCCCACGTATGGGATTTCCGGCGTGGCCATCGATATGAACGACGTGCGCGCCCACGGCCGCGACGAGCGCCTGCGCGTGGAGTCGTTCTACCAGGGCGTCGACTTCTACTACCGCTACCTGAAGGCCCTCACTTCCGGGCATTAGACAACTTATGGCGGCACGGCCGACCTGCCCCGATCTATCGGGGTCCTGGCCGTGACTGCTCACGGGGGGGACGCCCGTGCCACAACGTAGGGGCACCCCACGTGGGTGCCCGGAAGTCGGCCATGCCGACGGGAAGGGCAGGCACGAGGCCTGCCCCTACGTCGTGATCGAATTGCGCAAGGTGTAAGGGGATCCCTCAACCGACGGACCGCCCCCCTGGTTCCGCATTCCCCATGCGGAATGCCGGGTAGGGCAAGCCCGGCATCTCGTGATTGCATTCACCCGTTCGAACGGCGCCTGAGGTTGTGTGACCCGGAGGTAGCCACGGCCAATTCGTCTTGGGAATTGACCGCGGGTTCGTTATCGAAGGAAAAGCCCGGTCGCTGCTGTTATGTGGCGCGTGGTTGCAAATCGTCCGGATGGATTGGCGTGAGTCCGGTAAAACGTTTAAAGTCCTGCGGGTTCAAAGTAAGCAAATGAGAGATGTTATTTACGTTCATCACCGAGGCCAGGCGCGCATCATGAACTTGAACGCCGGAGACGCCGCACTCCACTACGATCTGACGCCATCAGGTGTATGTCGCCTCGGTGTCGGGCAAAAATAGAAATTGCTTTTCGATGAGTTGGAGACGCCGGTCTGTCTCGCGGAGGGTCAGACCTAACCCATTTCGTTCGCGCGGGCGCGTGCACACGTTCCAAAATTCCGCCGCGTTTTGAAGCGTGTAGAAAAGAGTTGCTCCTTCCGCGACGAGGCGCCCGACGGCTGACACTACGACCTCATCATAGGGTCCACCGGGAAGGGAGAGGCGGAGCAGGATGTTGGTATCCAGAAGATAGGCAGGCGCCGCCATCAATCATGGTCCTGGTAGATCGCCTCGCGCCGAAAGGTCTCGTTCGCAAGTTCGGGAACCGGTTCAACGCCTTGGCGCAACTGCCGGAGCCAAGCATGAAAATCTTCGGCGGCAGAAGTCTTCCCCGAGCGGGCTACCTGGCGTTGGGCCATCTCGGTCAGCGCCTCTTCGATAATTTGCGCGGGCTCCCGGCCCGGTGAAAGAGCCAGTTGCTGGCGGAGCGCCTGTTCGGCTTGCGGTGTAAGAGTTACCTGCATGTAGACCAGTATAACTTAAGGCGTCCACGCCATCAAAGAGCAATCCAGAACGGCGAGACCAGGAGTCGCTGCGGAAAAGCTGCGGGGCCGGAGTGCAGGGCTTTCGCCGTAGGGGGACGGCTTGCCGCCCCCTGGTGCCGCATTCACCCTGCGGAACGCCTGGTAGGGCAAGCCTGGCATCTCGTGATTGCATTCACCCGTTCGAACGGCGCCTGAGGCTCTGTGACCCGGAGGTGGCCACGGCCAATTCGTCTGGGGAATTGACCGTGGGTTCGTCATCGAAGGAAGAGCCGGCGGTCACGAAAACGGCGACCGCGGCTTCACTATAAATCGCTTGACGTGTACGGTGTAACCGTACATACTGGAAGCGTGAAAGGATAGCATGCAACTTGTCCGCTTTCGCCACAAAGGGCTAAGGCAGCTCCATGAGGACGGAAACGCCCAAGGCGTGCCGTCCGCGATGGCCGACAAGCTGCGCAAGCTTCTGTTTGGTCTGGAAACTGCCGCCAAGCTGGAGCAACTCGGGCGGTTTCCCGGCTGGAAGCTGCATCCTCTTAAAGGCGACCTGAAAGGATTATGGAGCCTGACGGTCACGGGAAACTGGCGGTTGATTTTCCGCTACGACGAACCGACCAACACCGCCAGCGATATTGACCTGATCGATTACCACTAGGAGGCCGAAATGCCCATGAAGAACCCGCCCCATCCGGGCGACCTGATTAGAACCGAAGTCATCGAAGCCCTCGGCCTCAGCGTGTCGAAGGCGGCGGAGATTATGCAAGTGCGCCGCGCCACGCTCTCCGATCTGCTGCACGGCAAGGCTGGACTGACGCCGGAAATGGCGCTGCGCATCGAAAAGGCGTTCGGCCCGGACATGGACCACCTTCTCCGTATGCAGCTTGCCTATGACGTGGCGAAGACACGGGAGCACGCGCGGGACATCTCCATCAAGCGATATGCCCCAGCCGAAAGCCACGCATAGGGTCTTGGCGATTACAAATCACCCCGATATCCTCAACGCCTTGTGCCGTAGGGGGAGTCGCCGCAGCGACCGGCCCCCTCGTTCCGCATTCACCATGCGGAACGCCGGATAGGGCAAGCCCTACCCCTACATTTCGTGATTGCATTCACCTGTTCGAATGGCACCTGAGGTTGTGTGACCCGGAGGTAGCTACGACAATTCGTCTTGGGAATTGACCGTCGGTTCGTCATCGAAGGACGAGCCAAGGTCACAAAAGCAGTGACTGTGTCTACTCCGGTCGGGTTTCCATGGCGCGGGCGACAACTGACACCGTGAAGTGCGGCTAAGGCAACGTGCCGTTCCGCAGGCGACTTTCATACGAGCTTTCTCTCCGGCACCTGTTGATGATGGTTGCTTCGCTAATCGGAGTGCCCATCGTCCAGTAGAGCATTCCGCCTTCTTCATAATAGACTAACGTTTCTTGGTAGAAAGCCCTTGCGTATCCGTTTGCGCGAATGTGGCGGGCCAACTGCTCAAAGAGGTTCGCATCAACCTGCCCACGAACGGTGTATTCGTGAGGCCACTGGGGCATTGTCTTTGCATAAGTCCATTTCTCGTTGTCAATGAACAACCGAAGATTTGCTGGAAGTGAAGCTGATGGTTTGTTCATTTAGGCTTTTCAACTGGCTTTAGATTGGAAAGCACCCCTGCAATTTCTTTCAACTGATCGACAACAAACCTGACAACCTGTTCTTTTTCCTCCCCGGTCACTAAGCTGATTGCGAAGACGAAATGGTTTTTATGGTTTGCTGAAAAAACACCTTTACGGGCACCCCACGGTTCTAGCAGGCCACGCACTTCAACTGCGCGTCCAAAACTCGATTCATAGAACGCTAGCCAAAGTGGAGTTCCACCGTGGTCCCTCCAAAGTTCAAAATGCGTTCCAAACCAGGCACAGGCTCCAGCCCGACTGGAAACCCATACATACCGCCCAATTCGTGTCGAATCTGATTGCGGCTTAAGCCCCTCTTTACTCAAAATCCCCTCCGTAACAGCCAAGTCCACTGCCATTTCCACGATATCCCTCAACTGAAGAATAAATGCGGGGGTTCGCTGGTCCGTTAGCTCCGTGCAGGATATGGGCTTAAAAGCCTGACTGTCAGCCGCGTCGCAAAGAGCGCGCAACTGACGGAGATCATTCTTAGCTGCTTCATCTGCTAACTCCATCTCAATTGTCGAAAGTAGTTTTTCCCAGGACATGAGCGCAAGCATAGGCCCGAGAGCCGTTTCCCCGGAACGAACAATGGCGGCAGAGGTATCGCGACTCGATACTGAAATGTTGGCATCCCGAAGTCGGCGAAGGAGTTCACGCCATATTGTTTCTTCGCGGGCCGCTGGCACGACCACGAGAAGAACAGAGGGTTGCGGGTGTTCGGCAAGACGTTGCAGGTAAGTGACGGGCTGATTCTCGGTCAGCCCAGCCCAGAATTTGTTCTCGATAAACACCCGCGGAACGATTCCGTCAAACCCCCACATGTCAGGGCGTGCATTGCTATCAGTTTGTTGAGTGCGAAAATTGAGACTCGGCAGGCCGGGAGCGATTCCGCAAAGAAGTTTCATGAGGCCGGCTCGGGCGGATTCATCGGATTGAAGTATGAAGGCAAGCGCCTCAGTGGCGATATTCTCATACTCTTGGGAGAATCGTTTCTGAACGATGTAACTGAATACGGTGTTCATTTCTGCCTCCTGCGGCGTTTCTCATGCATGATTTCCCAGCAGCAAGCGCACGTCGCCAATCTCGACCAGCGCCCATACTCCAATCGCTTCAACAGCCCATCACACACGGGATTTAGGCGCATCCGTCACCGAGGGGAAAGCCTGCGGTGACGACAGCAGCGACCGTAGCCACTCTGTGATCTGCGCAGCTTTTCGCGCTCACCCGCAGGGCGAAAATTTGCTCTTGGTTCAGCGGCTTCTTCGCGGTCGCGGGCGGCTTGGCGGCGCGCAGGGCGTTAAGAAATGCCTCGCTCGCGCCTGCGGCCTTGAGGGTTTGGTAAAAATCCTCAGACGGGGCGAAATCAATCCCGCGCTGCTCGATCAGCTTGGCGCCCGACTCGTCTCCGAATCCGTCGCGCACCATATTGCTGACCTGCTCCTGGGTAAAGGGCTTTGCCGGGCTAGTGCCCGGTGTTGTAGCGCCGTCCTTGAGGTCGGCATGTCGTAGCGGCGGCTTTACGCCGCCATGGCGAGGTAAACTCGCCGCTACGTCAGCACGTGCCGACCTCAAGGTCGGCGCTACAATTTTCTCCTGCGTCCAGGCAGACGGGGCAAACACCAACCCCGTCGCTAGCATGAGAAAAGTCAGCGTTTTGCGGAATCCCATGGCCACCTCGCGCGCCGTGCGGGGACTCGGAGAAATCCAGATTCTACTCCAAACGGGGGGAATTGCTACCTTCGCCGCAGATTCGGTAGTGGTGCAGTTTTACGTAGAGGCGGCTTTACGCCGCCATGTGGCGAGGTAAACTCGCCGCTACGACCCCAAACTGCACCACTACCGCAGATTCCCATGAGCCTTCGGCTCGCCGCTGGACATGAAAGTGCGCGAAGCACCTTGGACTGCGGCGGCTCGCCGCCGCCTTGAAATATCGCCGAGGGCAAAGGCGGCGCCAGACCGCCGCCCTCCAAGGCGCCTTTGGCACATCCATTTGAGAAATCTGTAAATTACCGTAAGGGAGAATGGCCGCCAACGTGTTAGCCTACTTTGCGGAGGGCGAGACCAGCGTGATATCGCGCAGTAGGGCTAGGGGTCAGGTGTCGGGTGTCAGGGCTATCAGGGTGCGCAGGGCTAGGGGCTGGCGGCGGGTCTCGGAACGCGGGACTTGTTCGAGCCCCGAGGGCTGGGTTCTGGCTAGTCCCTAGCCCCCAGCCCCCCGCTCTGATGCCGCGCCTCTCCATGATGTACTAGAAACAAAAGGGGTTCGTTGTTTAGCGTCAGAATGTCTCAACGCTCTATATCATTCAAATAAGGAGAGTTAGGTTGAAATACGGGACCGGGGCGAAAAAGATGGGCGCGGCTCTCCATGATGTCTCAGAAAACAAAGGGGTTGGTTGTTTAGCGTCAAAATGTCTTAACGCTCTATATCCTTCAAATAAAGAGAGTTAGATTGAAATACGAGATCCGGAACGAAAAAAAAGGAAGCGGCTCTCCACGATGTAACAGAAACAAAAGGGGTTAGCGATGAACAGCGGAAATCTTGCAAAAACCTATCTTATTGAAAAAAGAGCAGTTATAAAATCTTCGGCGGCCAGGGTCATGGAAAAAAAAGGGGAATAAAAATTGGGGCTCAGAGTTTCCTAAGTTAATGAAAACAAATGTAGAAAAAATGTCTGTTTTTCGGCTCTCCACGATGTTGATGAAAACAAATGATTTACACCATTCTCTCCACGATATTGATGAAAATAAAGGAGAAAGGCGTTGGACGCGAGTTCAACAAAAAGTGGCATGTAGCCATAGTAGCCTACTAACGTTCATGGGCGCCACGGTGATCCGTCATGGCCAGGACCCCGATGGATCGGGGCAGGACGCCCGCGCTATCTCCGCTTTTTTAGTTTCACGTCGCGCACTCCCCAAGGCGGTTGCCCTGCGGTTTTGCGAGTCCGGCGGGGATATAATTGGTTTTGTTCCGAGCGGGGATGGGTTTTGGGAGTCTTCGTCGGACCAGCGGGAGAAGCAAGCTTAGAAAAAGAGGATTACGTATGCCGCAATACGTTCTGGCGCTGGATCAAGGAACCACGAGTTCGCGGGCCATTCTATTTGACCATGAGGGCCGAACGCGTTGAGTAGTGGCAGAGCGGGGCCAAACAAGGTAAACTTCTCTTCTGGAGGTCAAAATGTCACTTCGACCCATTAAGCGACTTGTCCGGTCCAAACCCACGCTGGAAGGTGCGGGCGTGCACTTGCGCCGCGCGTTCGGGTTCGGCAATACTTCGGATTTCGATCCGTTCCTGCTTCTGGACGACTTCCGCAACGACATTCCGCAGGATTATCTCGCCGGCTTCCCGTGGCATCCCCATCGCGGCATTGAGACCATCACCTACGTTCTTGCCGGAACGGTGGAGCACGGCGACAGCATGGGAAACCAAGGCGCCATCGCCGCCGGCGACGTGCAGTGGATGACGGCGGGCAGCGGCATCATTCATCAGGAGATGCCCAAGGGCGACGCGGCGGGCCGCATGCACGGATTCCAGTTGTGGGCGAACCTGCCCTCGGCGCTCAAAATGACCTCGCCGCGTTATCAGGAAGTGAAGGCGCTCGACATTCCGGAAGTGCAGGACGACGACGGCACGCGGGTTCGCATCGTGTGCGGAAATTTCTGGGGAAAGACCGGCCCCGTGGACGGCATTGCCGCCGACCCGATCTATCTTGATGTGTCCGTGCCTCCCGGCCAGAGGAAGACCCTGCCGGTGGAGACCACGCGCCATGCTTTCGCCTACGTTTTCGCCGGGAGGGGGAAGTTTTGCAACGCCTCGGGGCCGCTCGCCGTGCCCACCGAATCGGTGGGGTGGGCGGACACGCATCCTCCCACGGAGGCGGACAACCGCTCGCTGATCCTCTTTGACCGTGGCGATGAGCTGATGGTGCAGGCCGGGGAGGACGGCATCCGCTTCCTGCTGGTTTCGGGAAAGCCCTTGGAGGAGCCCGTGGCGTGGTACGGCCCCATCGTAATGAACACGCAGGAGCAGCTCCGCAAGGCGTTCGAGGAGCTGGAAGAGGGCACGTTCCTGAAGAACAGGTGATAGGGAACAGGTTACAGGAGACAGTAAGGACAACCACCGCGACGGGCTGGCGGCGCCATCGTCGCTGGGTCGAGCGGGACCAGGTTCCTCGTTCAATAGCGGTGGACTATGAACAAGCCTTCGTTTGATCCTGGCTTCACGGAAAAATACCGCGGCGGCTTGAGTCGAATCATCAACCCCAGCGGGCAATTCAACGTTCGCCGGCGCGGGACCACCTGGCGCGACATTCACCCTTATCTTTTCATGATCAACGCCTCGTGGCCGGTTTTCTCGGCGTTGATTTTTGGCGGATTCGTCATGGCCAACGTGGTCGTTTGCGTTGATCTACGTGAAGATCGGCGTCCAGCACCTCCAGGGCGCGGACACCAGCACCGCGCTCAGCCGCTTTCTGAGCGCCTTTTTCTTCAGCGCGCAAACCTTCACCACGGTGGGGTACGGCCGAATTTCTCCCGACGGCGTTCTGACCAGCCTGGTGGCGTCACTGCAAGCCCTGTTGGGATTGATGGCGCTGGCCATTGGCACCGGCCTGCTGTTCGGGCGATTCTCGCGGCCCGCGGCGCGCCTGGCCTTTAGCCGGCAGATGGTGGTGGCGCCCTATCAATCCGGCACCAGCCTGCAATTCCGTGTGGCCAACCGGCGCAGCAACAATTTGATGGAAGTGGAAGCGCGCGTGATGCTGAGTACCGTGGAACCCTCGGACCAAGGGCTGGTGCGGAAGTACAAGTATCTGACGCTGGAACGCCACCTCGTCCAGTTCCTGCCGCTCTCCTGGACCATCGTCCATCCCATTGACGAGTCAAGCCCGCTCTGGGGCAAGAAACCCGAAGACCTGGCGCAACATCAAGCGGAGTTTCTGATTACGATTAAGGCGTTCGACGACACCTTCTTCCAGACGGTCCACGTTCGCCACTCCTACCGCTTCGAGGAAGTGGTGTGGGGAGCGCGCTTCGTCCCCGCCTTCGAGCCCGACGCCGAGGGCGAAATGGTGCTCGACCTCGGAAAGCTCAGCGAAATCGCTCCTGTCCAGAATTCCCTCAACCCGTAAGAACGCCAAGGCCTCGCCGCGCCTTGCGGCGATGACGATGGCCTGTGCCGCATGCCGGGATCTCCTTACGGTCAATCGGGGTGGCCGAGGCCCTGCCCCATCAACTGCCGAGTGCATTTAATGCCCGAGGGCGGCGGCGCCGGCCGCGGCTACGGCGTGATCATTTTCCACCGTGCTGCCGCTGACGCCGATGGCGCCCACCACTTCTCCCTGCGCGTTCTTGAGCGGCACGCCGCCGGGAAAGGTGATCAGTCCTCCGTTCGAGTGCTCGATGCCGTAAAGCGGCCCGCCCGGCTGCGAGAGGGTGCCGATCACGCCGGTATCCATGTCGAACCAACGGGCGGTTCGCGCTTTGCGCTGGGCGATGTCGATGCTGCCCAGCCAAGCGCCGTCCATGCGTACAAAGGCTTTGAGATTGCCGCCCGCGTCCACCACCGCGATGTCCATTTTCGTGTTGATTTCCGCCGCTTTCTGCTTGGCCGCCGCCACAATCCGTTCGGCTGCTTCCAGGGTCAAGTCGTGCGCCATGTTCAGCCTCCTTTAAAATTAATTTGTATCTGTCGTGGAATATGCCCACAACGTTTTAGCAGATTTCCACCCGCAATGCCTCAATTTTCGGGAGTTTGTCAGTGACCCGTGTAGCTAATCCGCCAGATGGAATTCGAGCCGTCGTCGGTGACCAGCAGCGAGCCATCGGGAGCAACGGTAACGCCCACCGGGCGCCCCCAAACGTGCCCATTGTCCACCACGAATCCCGTCATGAAGTCCTCATATTCACCGCTGGCGTGGCCGGTCTGGTGCAGCGGCACCCGAATCAACTCATAACCCACGCGCACCGATCGATTCCACGATCCATGTTCGCAGGCAAAAATATCGCCCTGATATTCCGCCGGGAATTGTTTGCCATCGTAGAAAGTCATCTCCAGCGAGGCATTGTGCGGATGCAGGATCACGTCGGGGGTAATGACTTTGTCTTTCAACTCGGGATGCTTGCCCTCGTGTCGCGGGTCCTGGTGGCCGCCCATATACCACCACGGCCAGCCGTAAAAGCCGCCCTCCTGCACATGGGTGATGTAGTCCGGAACCAGATTGTCTCCCAGGGCGTCGCGTTCGTTCACCGAACACCACAACTCGCTGGTCTGCGGATTGATCGCCATCCCCACACAATTGCGGATGCCGTAGGCGTAAACTCGCATCGCCGAGCCGTCCGGATTGAACTCGAGAACATCCGCGCGATTCTTCTCCGCGGGTGTCGTATCGGGATCGTCCACATTCGAAGCCGAACCCACGGAGACGAACATTTTCTTGCCATCGGGCGTGAACTGAATGTCGCGCGTCAAATGGCCGCCGCCGTGGGGCAGGTCGGCAAGATGTTCCGCTGGGCCGCGCGCTTTCAAGTCTCCGTTCCGATAAGGGAAACGCACCACCGAGTCCGTGTTCCCCACATAGATCCATTGCGGATCGGGGCCCCGGAGGATAAAAGTTGATGCCAAAAGGCTGGTTCAAACCGGTGGCGAAAATCTCCGCCTGCTCGGGCTTGCCATCAGCGGTGATTCCGCGAAAGACGCGAATGTCCCCCGGTTCGCTTTCGGCGACGAAAAAATCGCCGTTGGGCGCCGTGCGAATCAAGCGGGGATTATTGAGTCCGGTCGCGTATTGCTCCACTTTGAAGCCGGGAAGAACCTGCGGCCACGCGTTCTCCGGGCGCGGTACGACTTCCGGACCATTGCCTGCCGACGCCGTGGCGAAGGGAGCGGGCAGGTCGTTCAACGTGATCTTGCGAACCGTGCCGGGCTTCTCGAAACGGTAGTCGGTGAAGGGGGCCGTGGGCGGGGGCGCGCTCACTCCCGCCGCCACGGCTTCGCCGGCGGAAGTGCGCACACGGGGAGGGCTAGGTTTGGAACTGCCCAGAACTCGGAGAAAGCTGATGATCTGCCATCTTTCCTCTGGCGGTATCGTCTCCCAGGACGGCATGCCGTTCCCCACATCGCCCTTGGTGATGTACCAGAACAGTTCGCCGTCACGTGGCGGACTGCGTCCCACCACTGGCCAGTGCCGGGACGTTCCCCGATGCCTTCTCCGTTCTCGCCGTGACAGTTCGCGCAGCGGACATGATAGGCCGACTTGGCGGAGTCGACCTGGCTGGCCTGCGTACGGATTCTTCATGGCCTTGGCTGATTCCGGCGCATTGTGGAAACTCGGATTCTGCGCCGGCCATGCCGGAAACAGGAGAAGAGATATCGCCATGCAAATTGCCAGTGAGTCCACAACAATGCGTAGGGGAGATTTCACGATGGTCCTAACCTCCGAATTTCCATGATCGACTTTCAGCCCGACAGTTCGAGTATAACAAGCCGCGGAGTTTTAGAACAACTCCGCGCTTCCTTGCTGGTGCAGGTTTGAATGCAGGGCCGCCGCAGCCGTGCTACAGTAACCCGCGAATTCGTAAATAGACCGGGCGGAGGTGGCGAAATCTCAATTCGCGAAAGTCTTTGAAAATGAGTCCGCCCATCCACCCGTTCGATGAGGATGGCCGGGGCTGATGCCAATTGAAGCCAACCCCTGCTTGATATTATATCTTCTATCTATCATTGGAGAGAAAATATGAATCTTCTTACGACATTGAAAGGCTCGTTGTTGGAAAGCTTTTTCCCTGCCGGGTGGGACCTGGCCCAGTGGGACGCTTGCGTGGCCGACGACCCGAAGGCCATTTTCGAGCGCCAGCCGAAGTGGCACCAAGGACTACTCGATTCGCATGGCAAACAACGTGGCGGATTTCGATGTCATGCTGGGTCATGAGCTGGCCATGGAGATTCGCCGCTGCGCGCCAAGCCGGCCGCAAGCTGGCCCTGATTCTGCCCGTGGGGCCCATGGGCATGTACCGTTGGACGGTCTATTTCCTGCGCGACTGGAATATTCCCTGCGATCACGTCTGCGGCTTCAACATGGATGAGTGGAGCGACGGCGAGGGCAACACGCTTCCCGGCGACGATCCCGGGAGCTTTCAACACGCCATGGAGACGGCTTTCTACGGGCCGCTGGCGGAACTCACGGTGCCGCCGGGGCAGCGATTCTTTGCCACGCAGACAACTGTTGCCCGAGTACCCGGACCGCATTGGCGCCCTGCGCAAGGAAGGGGCCAAGCTCGTGGTGGTCTACGGCATTGGCCGCGCCTGCCACATTGCGTTTTGGGAGCCGCACTTTGGACTCGAGTTCGCGAACGACGAAGATTGGCGCAAGCAGACGCATCGCCTGGGCGCCCGCCTGCACCCCCTGACCATCGAGCAGAACGCCATCACCAGTTTCAAGAGCCGGACGACGCTGGTTCCCGCTTACGCCAACACCATCGGCCCGGCGTTCTTTACCAACGCCGACTACGCCATTGGCGGCGCGGATGGCGAACTGGGCCGCGGCATGCAATGGCAAGGGCTGTCGCTGTGGGTGACGCTGCGGCACGCCGTAAGCCGCCACGTGCCCTCCACCTGGATGCCGACTCAGCCGGGCGTCCTTTACTTCACCAAGGAGCTCGCCGGGCCTTTGGTTGCCGAGGTTAACTAATGTCAACTCGATTCGAAATCCCCCCGCCTGCTGGTGGTCATGGCTCACCCCGATGACGCCGAAATGCTGGTGGGGGGAACGCTATTCCATCTGAAAGACCTGGGTTGGGAATTGGGAATCGTCACCATGACGGCCGGGGATTGCGGCTCGGCCACGGTGGGGCGGGAAGAGATCGCGCGAATTCGCTACGCCGAAGCGCAAGCCGCCGCCGCTTACCTGGGCGCTTGGTACGCATGCGTTGGGCTGATGGACGTCGAGGTGATCTTTCAACGTCGAAAACCTTCGCCGGGTGGTGGAGGTCATGCGCCGGTTTGATCCCGACGTGGTGATGACGCATTCGCCGGTGGATTACATGCTGGATCACGAAGAGGCCTCGCGCCTGGCGCGGGGAGCGGCCTTTGCGCTGGCGATGCCCAACTATGAGACGCGGCAGAATCCGCCCGCCCCGCGTGGCCGCGCCACACCCGCCCTTTATTACGCGGATTCCACGGAGGGGAAGAACCCTTTGGGGCGGCGGATCTATCCCCAGTTTTATGTCGACATCAGCAAAGCGCTTCCCCGGAAACGCGAGATGCTGTCGCGCCACGTCTCGCAGCGGGAATGGCTGCGTTCGCACCACGGGATTGACGAGTATCTGGACCGGATGACGGCGTGGGCGGCGGGCTATGGCAGCGAGTGCGGGTTTGCCTACGCCGAAGGTTTTCGCCAGCACCTTGGACACGGCTATCCGCACCAGCCCATTTTGCAGGCGGCGCTTAAAGGCTTGATCCACCTCCGCGGCAGCGAGGCAATAGGCTAATGGTTCGTCCACTTGCCTACGGCGTCATCCGCCCAGATGCGGCGGAGGTGCGTCCCAGGTGGAAGGCGGCGTTGCGCCCGTGTTGAACACGGCCAAGCGCCGGATCGGCCGGCTGCCCGACGCTCTGCGTGGCCATGAGCCGCACGGCATCCACAACCGTCGGCGTGACCGGGTTGGATTCGCTTGTGCCCAATGGCTGTCCCCGCCCCCAGCGTGCTGCCAATTTCCCTCGCGCCCGCGCTTCCAGCCTGTAGGCGCGAACTCGCTGGCCGGCCGAGCAGTCTTCTTGCAGAATCACATGGTCGATGCGCGTGGGGGAGGGAAGCGACAAGGTCAGGGATTCACCCGAGCCGTGAGTCTCCGCCACGCTGCGGCCAAAGCGCCGGCGGATTTCATCGCCAAACTCCCGGGCGCGCGCGCTGTCGGCGTCCGGCAGAAGCCCGCGGCGGTCGGCAGGGATATTGATCAGCAATTGCGCGCCGTGGCCGACGGAGCGGTAGTAAATCTCAAGAAGTTGATCGAGAGTGAGCAGGTTTCGCTCGTTCTGCGTGCTCCAAAACCAGTTGGGCCGGCGAATGGAAACGTCGGCCTCAATAGGAAGCCACACGGATTCGTTGGGGTCGCTGTGCATCGACGTGGAAACACCGCTCTCGGCATCGGATTTCGACACGGCGTTCCAGGCCGGATACGGTGCAAACCCGTCCTCATTGCCGACCCACCGGATGGTCGCGGACGGTCCCTGAAAAATCATGGCATGCGGGGCGCGTTCTTTGAGGATGTCGCCCACGGGCGTCGCCAGGGAACCGTCAAACCAGATTTCGACCATCTCGCCGTAACGCGTCAACAGTTCGGTGAGCTGGCGGCGATAGAGAGCGTCATAAGCCGCCTGCATCTCGGGAGTCTTGCATCGCCCGCCAGTGCCCGCCCCGAAGTTATCATCGCGCGGAGAAAGATAGATTCCCAGCTTCAGCCCGCGCTTACGGCAGGACTGGGAAAGATCGGCCATGACATCGCCTTTCCCGTTTCGCCAAGGCGTGTTGCGGATGCCATAACTCGTCGTCTCGGTCTGCCACATGCAGAACCCACCCACATGCTTGGCGACGAAGACAATGTACTTTGCCCCCAGCCCCAGGGCGCATTCCGCCCATTGGTCGGTGTCCAACTGCGTGGGATTAATCGCGGAAAGAGGAGTGGAGAGGTCATCGCCTTCCGAGTCCTGCCAGGTATTGGGCGCGAAATGTACGAACATGCCGATTTCGAGGTCCTGCCACGCGGTCTGCGTCAGGGGTCGGCACGGCGAGTTTACGCTCCGGCCCGGCGTTAGGAAGAGCGCGCGCCCACGTGGGCCCATGCCAGAGGGGAAGAGTCGCACTTGCACCGATTATGGAGTTCATAAAATTACGCCGGTTCATGATGTAAGGTCTCCTTGGACAGCTTGCTTCAGCTTGCGCGGCGTTTGAGTTGCCACGGCGTCTACCGCCTTTAACCCAGCTCAGACGATCTACTAATTCGGGTATTGTCTTATGCTCATGGCGGGGATAGTATCTTGCCGGGAAGGTCCTATGCAATTGGCCGCTGGGAAGGCTATTTCTATTTCAGGTTTACACCTCCGGGGAGGGACCATGAAAACTAAGGCTCGGATACGCGGAATTATTGGTGGCGCCATCTTGACACTCCTGATATTGGGAGGCAGCAACGCGGGACGCTTGGGCGCGAAAGACAAAACCCCGCCGGTCGGTCCCGATGACCCAACCCTTCGTCTCTACAACCTCCTGGATTCAAAATACAACGGCAAGCTGGAGGACTACTATGTGCTGGCGGATACCGTGAACGATCCTAAGAACCCCGGGCAAACACAACAGCACGTTCTCCGCATCGACTACAGCAAGGACCGGGCATTTGGGAAACTTCTCGTTTACGTGCGGACGGTCGCGCAGCTTTCGCCCGAGCAGTTGAAGTCTTACAGTCCCAAGCAAATTTACGATTACGCCGAGACCGAGTCGGCGAAATATACCAAGACCGATCCGGGCTCCTTTGGCAGGCAAGGAGACGTCTACTTTGAGCCGGCCTCAGAGGGCGGCCCTATGAAGACGACTCCCCCAACCCCTGAGGCGGAAGCCGAGTACGACCGCCTTGTGTCCCAGCACATCCTGCCGGCCCTGGAGAAGAAAGCGGCGGGTGGAAACGGGTCGTAGCGCGCTTCCCGCCTGCCCCGGCCGCCGCTCGCTTCCCGGCCCCTGGTCCAAACTTGCCCCCGAGACCTAGGCGGAAGGCTTGTTCATATCATCAAACTCTGAGAGATAGGTGGCGCCGAGACTGCGGTCAAATTCCTGGAGCCATGGACGAATGTAATCAATCTGACAGGTGGGATTCTTAAGAAGAATACCGCGGACATCCTCGAGATCACGAGGACGACCGGCAATGATCTTGTGAATGACGAGATCTTCGAGAGAGGCAAATCGGACTTGCGCATTTCCAATCGGCACGCGCCGCACACGCTCCAGGGCCTGCCGCTCGTACTCGGAATGGGAAAACATCAAGTCGATCCGCAGTCGCGTCTCTGAATCCGAGCAAGGCAACACCATCGTTCTGCGGACGAACTCCTCCGGTTCCTTCACTAAAACCTGCCAATCTTGCGCTTTCACCAAGTCCAGAATCTCCCCGAGCCGGTCAGCCCCCACGCCCAACGTCACATCAACATCCTGGGTGAGGCGAGGCACGCCGTACACTAAGACCGCTTGACCGCCAATGACCATGTAGGAAATCCCGCGCTCTTCAAGCGCAAGCGCGATCCTTTCCAGCAGTCGTTCCAACATGCAGTTTCCTCGCCAGTGTAATTTTGTGTTCAATTCCCTCCATGGGATCGAAGGGGGGGAAGACGCCCAGCCGGCGGGCATACTCAAGAAAATCATCCATAAGCCTCAAGGCACGCTCAAAATCCGGGGGCTCGCGAAGGGGGACGCCCGATTCCCACGCTTCCCAATAAGCACGATCTTTGATCATCGTCTTTCGCCTCGCGGGGTAGCTGCTTCGACAGCGAACCCTCACCCCAATCTTACACCTGGCGACAAGTGCTCTTTGGTTTTAGTCGCGACTTGTCTTGTTGTTGCGGCGCCCTGTGAGCGACATAAGTACCAAGGGATTGCAGACAACCCCCTCCGTGAGCGCTCGCCGCCGCACGCCAAGGCCACGATCCGCCACTCCCTAAGGTTTCCCTTCTGTCAGCACCAAGCGGGGGAACGAGGACGGGTTCTTGGCGCTGGCGCGAAACAGATGGTCTTTCTTCGACTGTAATACCAACCTTTCCAGGTCTTCCGCATCGGTGGGCCTGGCGGGAGGGATCACTTTCGTCACACTAAATCCCAATCCCAACTCGTAACCTTGAGCGAACTTACCGCCGGCGAAGAAGGTCACTGGAACCGCGATATCTCCTGAGTAGCCGTTGGCGGTTTTCTTCCAGGCGGTGTAAATCTCCTGCATGTAATTGTGCGGTTGCGGGCGCGGCGGCAAGTAATCTTCGTCGGAGAAAATGCTGGGCTTGACGCCGGCAAAATTCCCGGGGCTGAAATAGAGTGTGTACTCATCGCCGGTGGGTTCGGTCGAGAGGAAGTTCTTGCGGAAGCCGGCTTCCAACGTAAGCACAAAGGCGTCGCCATTCTGAATACCGCGCGCGAAGAAGGGTTGATAGAGATCGGGGTCGATGACGTCGACGCCCACGTAAAGAAAGTTGGCGTCCCATGCCAGCGCCACGCGCGCTGACAACTCGTGCGGGCCTCTCCACAGTTTGGCGCCCGCCACCACCTGCGCGCGATCATCAAGCCGATACAACGGACCGCGTTCCCACTTGGAAAAATCACCGTCCAGGTTGGGGGACGGGGCCAGGTGATAGGCGGAGAGGGCCTCATAGTTTTCATCCCATAGCAGTGTGCCGCCGGGCAGGTGCTGGAACGCGGGATCAGCATTGACCTCAGCCAGGCGCTCACCGGCGCGCTTGACTGCCGGAGAAATTTCATCGAGCAACGGCTCCAACCGCCGCTGGTAGCGCAGACGCTCAAGCGCCGAGTTCATTTCCGCTAGTTGCGATTGCATTTTCGCCACGTCCATCGGGTAGTGGCGCTCTTTGAACAGCGCCGTGAAATTCCCATCCTCCCAATTATAGGTTCCGTAAATTTTCAGGAAGGGCGCGAGCAGGCGCGGCGCGTCTTCACCGTATTGGCTCACCACGGCGTGGGTCTCCGATTGCGCCGGGTCGTACACGGCGGTATTCCACAGGTAATCGGCGATGGTTTGGAGCGGAATCATGGAGGCGCGCGGTTCGATCATGGGATTGGAGACGAGGCCGCGCGCCACGCCGGGCAAATGCGGGGCGCGACCGGTTAGCGGCCCCAGGTAGCGGCACCACGGCGTGCCGTCGTTTACAGGATAGTTATCCCAAATCAGCGGCGGTCGATGGATGTACCCGCCCCATTCGCGCGCTTGCTCCACGGTGATGGCGGGAGAAAACACCTTGGGCCCGGTCCAGACGATGGACACGCCGGGATCAACTCCCGCGCCCAATTCCCGAAGGTAATCGCGATTGCCCCATTCGTTGGTATAGGTCGTAGGCGTCAGCACCAGGCGGTTCGCGGCAGATTGCTCCTTGAGTTGCTGGTAGAGTTTGTTGGTCAGGTATATATGCGCCTGGGCGAGAGTTTTGAACTGCGCCCGGTCCTGCGGGTCTTGCAAATCCTGCGGCACGTCGTCGAGGAAGAGGGCAAAGCAGGAAACTCCCAGCTTGCCGACGCTCGCGAGTTTGTTGGTCAACACCTGGAAATCCCGCTCGCTGGAATAAGCCATGGTGAGGCCGGGACTGATGGCAAAACAGAAATCCACAAAGTTGTGTTGCGTGGCCCGGACGAGCTCACCCAAGCGCTGCTGCGCTTCCGGCGGGTAGGCATCGCGCCAGAGCTGGCGATGGTAGGGGTCGTCTTTGGGGGCGTAGTAGTACACATTCATACCATGCAAACCCTCAAAACGCAGAATGTCGACGCGGTCCTGATGCGTCCAGGGAGTGCCGTAAAACCCTTCCACCACGCCGCGCTCCGGAAAGGAGGGGAAATCCACGATGACGGCGGAGATACCATTTCTTTCGACGTGCACGGCCTGTGGGTGGGGAATGAGATCGCGCGAAAGATTCGACGGCGCGAGGGCCAACAAATCCGGAACCCTCAGCAAGGCATGGTGAAATCCCCGCGCGGTGGCGGCCGTAATGCGCAGCCGATTGGGAACCGCCGCGCGGGGATAGCTGGCCTCGATGATGTAACCTTCCTGGGCAAGCTCCGCCGTCGGCGCAATCGCGGTTTCCCCCGCCGCGCGCTTGAAAGCGTCGAGAAAAGCGGCAATACTTTCTTCCTGGCGCAGTTCAATTGCCAGGCCACCGGCCTCGGGAACCTCTCGCGACCGCTCCGCAGCACCCTTCACGATGCGGATCAGCGCCTGATCCTGCCCGGCCAATACGTTGAGTTGGCGCTCGATGCGCTCGTCGAGTTCCGTGGCCGAGTAGACAACCCAGTTGTGCTCCGCGTCGCGAGCGCTGGCCGCCAGGGGCGTGAACATCAAAACTGACAGACCGACAACCGCGCTGGTTCGCATGGCTTCTCCGAAGGAAACAGGTTACCCGCAAGATACCCAGTGTAACAGTTTGCGGAAGAGGGCGGGCTGCGCCCGCGAGGTTTCAGGAGGAGACTTCGCACCTGTCCAAAGTTTGTTGGCGAATCCGCGCATCGTGTACAATGAATGTTCGGGCTCGATACGAATCTTCGCCCGCGAGGGAAATTGCCTCTCTCACAAACCTGCATGTCGAATCTGCTTGACCAGCTCAATACCCAGCAGCGCGCCGCGGTGGAACAAACCGAGGGGCCGTTGCTCATCCTGGCGGGCGCGGGCAGCGGCAAGACGCGCGTTATCACCTACCGGATTGCCTACCTGATCGAAGCCCAGGGAGTCCCGCCGGAGAGCATCCTGGCGGTCACTTTCACCAACAAAGCGGCGGCGCAGATGAAGGAGCGCGTGGCCAAGCTGCTGGACGGCCGCGTGGAACTGCGCGCGGGCGCGCCGCATGTTTCCACTTTCCATTCCTTCTGCGTCAGCGTGCTGCGGCGGCACATCGACCACTTGGGGTATAGCCGCGATTTTTCGATTTATGACGAAGACGATCAGCAGCGGCTGATGAAGGCGTGCATCCAGGAACTGGGCCTGGGGGAGCAGGTCACCTCGCCGCGCAGCGTGCTGTCGCGGATCAGTTACGCCAAGAATCATGGCCTGACGCCCGAGGCGATGTACCAGCAGGCGGAGAACGATCCGGTGGAAAAAATCGCCGCGCTCTTTGGCCTTTATGAGGCGAAACTGCGGCAGGCGAACGCCCTGGATTTTGACGACCTGCTGCTGAAAACCGTGGAGCTGTTCTATAAGGCCGCGGAAGTCTGCGAGCGGTACAACCGGCGCTTCCAGTACGTCCTGGTGGATGAGTATCAGGACACCAATCGCACGCAATACCAATTGATCCGGCAACTCACGCTGATGCACCAGAACCTGTGCGTGGTGGGCGACGAGGACCAGTCGATTTACCGCTGGCGTGGGGCGGACATTCAAAATATTCTGAGTTTTGAGAAGGATTACCCCAACGCCCGGACCGTTCGGCTGGAGCAGAACTACCGGTCCACGCAGAAGATTCTCGACGCGGCCGGAGCGGTGGTCAGCCGCAATCTGGCGCGCAAGGGAAAGACCCTGTGGACGGACCGCTCCGGCGGCGACAGCATCGGCCTCTATGAAGCGTGGGATAACGACGAGGAAGCGCTGTATGTGGCGGGCGAGATTACCAAAGCCCTCGCCCAGGATGCCACCCGCAGTGTGGCCGTCCTGTACCGCACCAACGCCCAGTCGCGCGTGCTGGAAGAATCCCTGCGCCGCAACGGCATTGCCTATCGCCTGGTGGGCGGGTTCAGTTTTTACGCGCGCGCGGAAATCCGCGACGTGCTGGCTTATGCGCGGCTGGCGCATCAATGCGCGCGATGTCACGGCGCTCCAGCGCATCATCAACACCCCGGCGCGGGGAATCGGCGGTTCCACGCTGGGTGCGATCGAGGCCACCGCCCGCGCGCAAGAAGCTCACCTTGTGGGAAGCGCTGGAGGACGAACTGGCCGCGCGGCGGCTGCCGGCGCGCGCGCTCAAAGCGCTGGCGGCTTTCCACGCGCTCATGAAGCAACTGATGGCCGACCAGGAACAATTGTTGATGGGGCAATTCTTCAAGAGCATTCTCGACCGCACCCGCTACGTGGAAATCCTGAAGCAGGAGAATCAGCCGGAATCGCAGGACCGCATCGAGAACCTTCAGGAATTGGTGAACGCCGCGGTGGAGGCGGAAGAGCAGGGAATCACGCTGGCGGAATTTCTGGACCACGCGGCGCTGGTCTCCGACGCCGATGATTACGACGAACGCGCGCGCGTGACGCTGATGACGCTGCACAGCGCCAAGGGCCTGGAATTCAACCTGGTTTTCCTGGTGGGGATGGAAGAGGGCTTGTTTCCCCACAAGCTTTCCCTGGATGATGACGCGGGCATCGAAGAGGAGCGGCGGCTCTGCTACGTGGGCATGACGCGCGCGCGCGACCGGCTGGTGCTTTCCTGGGCGCGGCAACGGCGCATGTATGGGCGGGACTCGATGGAAGGAAGCCGGCGATCGCGTTTTCTGGACGAAGTGCCCACCAACCTCCTGGAGCCTGTAAGCGCCCAGGCGTCAAAAGCTCGCACAACTTGGGAAAATGCCGTAAACTCAATCGCCGGTGCAGAACGCTTCTTGCGCGAGCGCGGCATCGACCGGCGGCTGGGAAAGGGCCGGGGAGATAGCGCGCGGCAATCCCAGCGCTGGAAGCTGGGCAGCAAAGTGCGCCATGCGAAATACGGCATCGGCACGGTTCTGGAATGTGAAGATGACGGCGAAGACAGCAAGCTGACCATCAGCTTTCCGGGCTATGGCCGGAAGAAAATGGTGGAGCGCTTTGCCGGGCTGGAAAGAGTCATCTAGGATGAACACAAAAAACATCAAAGATAAAGAAGAACGTAAGAAGCTGAAGCGCGCGGCGCGCAAGAAGCAGGCGGCCAAACCGAAGCGGACGGAACCGCGCGGCTCTCGCAAGCCCAAGGTCAAGAAGAAGGGACCGGGCGCGCCTCCACGCCGGAAGTAGAAAGGCAGTGACAAGTGACGAGTGACGAGTGACAAGCGTGCTCGTCGCGGATCACTCCGCACGAGTCACCGCTATTCTGAGCAGAGGAGGACCTTGGCGAGCCAACTTTTCCAGAAGAAGAGTATCGACAAGCTGATTGCCGACGCGGAATCGCCGGGGCACCGGCTGCGCAAGACGCTGGGACCCTGGTCGCTGACCGCGCTGGGGATCGGCGCCATCATTGGGACCGGCATTTTCATTCTCACCGGCACGGCGGCGGCGGGCGAAGTCCTGGAAGTGCATTCGCTCCTGAAAGCGCCGCTGCTGGATGTGTTGCTGCACGGGACGAAGGCGCTCGGCACCGCCGGCCGGCCGGGCGCCGGGCCCGGCATCGCGCTGTCGTTTCTGCTGGTGGCCATTGCCTGCGCGCTGGCGGGACTGTGCTACGCGGAACTGGCCTCCATGATTCCCATCGCGGGCAGCGCTTACACCTATTCCTACGCCACGCTCGGCGAAATCGTGGCCTGGATCATCGGTTGGGACCTGATCCTGGAATACGCCGTCAGCAACATGGCGGTGGCGGTGGGTTTCTCCGCTTACATTGACAGCCTGCTGCGCGGATTCGGGATTGAGCTGCCGCGTAAGCTCATGGAGCCGATGTTTGTGGCGGGGAAATACACGGGCGCCTATTTCAACGTTCCCGGCTTCATGATCGTGATGATCCTCACCGTGGTCCTGGTGATCGGGATTCGCGAGAGCGCGGGCGCCAACAATTTCATGGTGTGCGTGAAAATTCTGGCGATCCTGATTTTCATCGTCGCCGCTTCCCGTTTCATCCACGTTTCCAATTGGAAGCCCTTCATGCCCAACGGCTGGCAGGGGGTGCTGACCGGCGGAGCGATTGTCTTTTTCACCTACATCGGATTTGATTCCGTCTCGACCGCCGCCGAAGAGTGCAAGAATCCGCAGAAAGATGTGCCCTTTGGCATCATCGCCTCGCTGGTGATCTGCGCCACGCTTTATGTGACGGTGGCGCTGGTGCTGACGGGTGTGCAGCATTGGCAGACCTTGCGCAACGCCGCGCCCGTGGCCAACGCGCTGATGGCGCTGGGATTGCCGAACGTGATGAAGTGGGTCACCATCGGCGCGCTGACGGGCATGATCAGCTCCATGCTGGTTTTTCAATTGGGGCAGGCGCGCGTGTGGTTCGCCATGTCGCGCGACGGCCTGCTGCCGCAGGTTTTTTCCAGGGTCCATGCGCGCTTCCTCACGCCGCACATCAGCACCTGGGTGGCGGGATTTTTCGTCGCCATTCCGGCGGGAATTTTCGACATTGGCACCTTGGCGGATCTTTCCAACATCGGAACCCTGTTCGCGTTCGTGTTGGTTTCTCTGGGAGTGCTGGTGCTGCGCCGGAAGCAACCTGAGCGCCGGCGCTCGTTCCGCACGCCGTGGGTGCCGGTGGTCCCGATTCTCTCGATCGTCTCGTGCGTTATCCTGATGGCCAGCCTGCCCCTGGAGACCTGGGTGCGATTCCTGGTGTGGTTGGTCATCGGGCTGGGCATCTACCTGACGTACAGCCGGCATCATTCGGAATTTGGCCGGGCGCCGCGCACGCCGGCGGGGGGAGGATCGCTGGCGCATCCTACGCCCTAATCGGCTGCCGGCGGCAAGGGAGACGCCGCGCGGAATCTTATCCCCAACGTTCCACCGCTGGAGAAGGACGGCAGGAGGAATTGCGATAGAATCAAGCGGGCTTGACGGATAGGGGAAGGACCTCGACCGATGGAGCCTGCCAGGAGCAGAGTTCTTCGGGGGCCTCGCAAAATGGGGATGAGACCCAGGCCGTTTGTCTTACTGCTCGCCATACTCGCGCTGTGCCTGACCCTTCCGTGCCTCGCCCTGGCCTGGGGTCCGACCGCGCACGATATCGTCAATACCTGGGCTATCCAAACCCTGCCTCCGGAAATCCGCCCCTTTTTTGAAAACAATCGCCAGTTCCTGGTTGAGCACGCCAATGACCCCGATGAATTGATGAAGAAGGACCGCTACGAGCGCATGCGGCACTACATTTACCTGGACAAGTACGGGGTATTCCCCTACCCGACCCTGCCGCATGATTACGCGCGCGCGAAGGAAAAATTCGTCTCCTGGCGCATCAGTCGCGATGGCGTGCTGCCCTGGCAGATCGGGGAATTCAGTCTGCGCCTCACCAAGGCGATGAAGGCCGGGAATTGGGAAGAAGTGAAGTTGGATGCTGCCGTGCTGGCGCACTACCTGGCGGATGCCCATGACCCTCTGCACACCACGCAGAATTTCGATGGCCAGTTGACTCAGCAAACGGGCCTATCAGCCCGGTTTGATATCCACTTGTTTGATCGATACTCGAAGTTCTTCATCATGCACCCTGAAAATGCCGAGAAGATCGATGATCCGACGGAATATGCTTTTCAAACCTGCCTGGCGTCCAACGTCTGGGTCAATCTCATCATCTGGTCCGATTTGCGCGCCCGGGAAGGCTTGACGGATTATAACGACGAGTATTACGACCGCTTTTACAACCAGGTGGGGCCGACCGTGGTTCATGAGATCAATGCGGCAGCGCACGACGCCGGCTCCTATTGGTACACGGCGTGGCTGAACGCCGGCCGGCCTCAACTCCCCGGGCGATGAACCCCTGAATTGTGGATTTTAGATTTGATTGTGGGGCTAACGCTTGACATGCTCGCCTTCCTTCAATCCAAAATCGCAAATCCAAAATCCAAAATGGAACAATCCTCATGCCTGAACTGGAACCCTCTCTTTCGTCTTTCATCGCTCGATTGCCCAAGGTCGAGCTGCACCTGCACCTGGAGGGAGCGGTGCGCCCGGAAACTTTGCTCGAACTCTCGCAGAACAAGAGCGGGCTGAGACAGAAAGTGGACGAGTGGATCACCGCACGGCGCGCGCAGCGTTTCCGCTACGGGAACTTTCGGGAGTTCCTGGTGGCATTTAAGATTGTCACCCTGCTGATTGAGACGCCGCAGGATTACGCGTTGGCGACCACGCGATTGATCGAGTGGCTGGCCGAGCAAAACGTGCAGTACGCGGAAATCATCTTTGCCGCCGGGGTGGTGCTGTGGAAGAAACAACCGGTGGATGCGGTTTTTGAGGCGGTGGCCGCCGCCGCGGAAGAGGCGGAAGCGCGCACGGGAGTGCGGGTGAAGTGGATCTTCGACGCCACCCGGCACTTCGGGACGGACCACGCGCGCGAAGTGATGCGCTGGGCGGCGCGCTACCGCTCGCGAGGCGTCGTGGGCTTCGGCATCGGCGGCGACGAAGCGGGCGGTCCGGCAAGACTTTTTCCGGATATTTTTCGCGAGGCGCGCGACCTGGGGCTTCACGGCGTGGCGCATGCCGGCGAGGCTTGTGGGCCGGAAAGCATTCGCGACGCCGTCGAATTGCTGGGCGCGGAGCGCATCGGCCATGGCCTGACCGCCATTCGCGATGCCGACGTGATGGCCTTGCTGCGTGAGCGGCGTATTCCCGTGGAAGTCTGCCCCAGCAGCAACGTGTCCACCGGCTTGATCGCGCGATTCGAAGATCATCCGCTGCCGAAGTTCCTGGAGGCAGGATTGGTGGTAACGCTCAACTCCGACGATCCGGCCATGTTCGGGACGAGCCTTCAGGAGGAATTTCTGCAAGCCGCCCGCTGCTTTGAGTTCAGCCGCGAGACCCTGGCGGGGTTATGCCGGAACGCCGTGCACGCTTCGTTCCTGAGCGAAGGTGAGAAGCAGAAACTGGAAGAACAGTTGATAGTCGAAAGCTAAAAGTCGATAGATAAAAGTCACAAGCGGTTTCACTTCTGCCTACCGCCTTCTGCTTACTGCTTACTGCCTGCTGACTCCCGGAGCGTTTCGCGCACGTGCTTGCTCAGTTCCTCCACGAAGCTTCCGGGGTCCACACCTTCCTGGCGATAGACGATCTGGCCCTGGCGATCGAAAATCACCACGGTAGGGAGGCCTCTAACACTGAGCAGTTGATCCAGGCCTTGGGCATAGGCCTCGGGTACGGTCCAGCCTTCTTGTTTGAGAAAGGCGGGTACGTTGCGACGATCCTGATCCACATTTAGCGATAGGAAAGCGGCGTTCGAATCCGTGCGAAAATTTTCCGGCCACTTGATCGATGAGTTTGCCTTCTACTCGGCAAGGACCACACCAAGTCGCCCAGAATTCCATCACCATGACCTTGCCGCGGTATCCTGCCAGGGGCAGCGGAGCGCCATCCATCCGCTCCAGAACGAACTCGAAAGGATCGTGGCGGCCGGTGTTCTGAGTTTGGTCGATGAAAATGCGATCAGCGACCTGTGGCAGGAGGGCGTCGTAGCGCGATAGCACAAGGTCTCCCAACCCTTTCTCGGAATGGTGCTGCGCCAGATACAGACTGCCGAGCTTGCGGCGAATCTCCTGGCGACGGGCGAGGTCGGGGCTCTTTTCGGGAAAGATAAAGGCGCTGAGATAATAATCCAGGGCGCGAGCGGAATCCCCTTTTTTCAATGCGGCATCTCCCAATTGCTCGGCGACACCAGCGGTGGAGTAAGTCGCGTAGCTCTTTTCATCATCCGCTATAGCCTTGCCGAGCTCGCCGGAATCTCGATAAAACCCGGCGCGTTGGGCATAGATGGCGGCGATGCGCTCCGTCCATTCCTCGCGAGTATTATTGTCACCCCCCGAGGTAGCGGCCCGATCAAGCTGGCTTTGCGCGATCTCAAGCAAGCGCGAGGCGTAGTCAATGGCGCGGGTGCGGCTGGCTTGGTCGTTTTGCCGGGCTAGCGCATCAAGGAGAAAAGTCAGCAGCTTTGGGTCGTCGGGCGTTATCTCCAGGAGCATCGGGCCGTATTGCAAGAGGGCGCCGGGCGCGTTGCTTTGCAGCGCATAACTGCAAATGGTGCGCAAAACCCGTTCACGCCGGGAGGATTGGGGGAAGCGCGCGAGGAAACCTTCCAAATTCTTGATGAGGATTTGAGGGTTGTCTCCCGCTGACTGCAATGCATCCTTCAGGGCGCTCTGTTCGTCGGCGTCCGCGGAGACTGGTGTTTCGGGCTTCGCCGCAGTTTGCGCTGCGCGCAGAGGAAGAGACCCGCAGTATCCCAGCAGCCAGGAGCTGAGGAGAAACGGTGAAACGATTCGCAGCCACGGTACTTTGCTTGCCTTCCTCACACGCGATCCTTCCTGAACGGCGGATGAACCTAATCTAGTGGCAAGCCCGTGAGGGGTCAAGGTTATTTCCCTCCCCCAGCGCGTGGCGAGCCGCTGGTATAATGCGGAATTTCCGGAGAATCAAGGAGAGGGAATGAAATCATCACACGTTCGCGCCATTTTCTTTGACGCGGGGAACACCCTGCTTTATCCCCGGCTCGATGAACGGGCTCGCGACTTGACGGAGGCGGGCTTCCCGGCTCGCGTGGAGGATTTCCACGCGGCGGAGCGCGCCGCCAAGCAGAAGCTCGACACCTGGCTGTGGCCGCAAATTCGCAGTGGCGAAGTTCCGCGCACGATCGATCACTACTACTGGGCTGAGTATCTCGCGTCGTTGATGGGTTTGATTGGCGCGCCGGAAACCGAGCACGCGCGCTTGATTCGCCTGGTGGCGGACGGGTTCCGCAACATCCGCACCTGGTCCGTGGTGATGCCGGAGACGCCGGGCTTCCTGGCATCGCTGAAGGAACAGGGTTACTTTCTGGGAGTCATTTCCAATTCCATGGGTACTATCGAAGATCAGTTGCGACATCGTGGGCTTGCGCGACTACTTCCAGGCCGTTTTTGACTCGGCGATTGTGGGGGTGGAGAAGCCGCATCCCGAGATTTTTCAGTTGGCCCTCGCCAGCGCCCAAGTGGCGGCGAACGAGGCCGTTTTTGTGGGCGACACCAATGCCACCGACGTGGGCGGCGCGCAACTCGCGGGCTTGCACGGCGTGCTCATCGACCGCGTCGACGCTTACCCCCACGCCGAATGCCCGCGCATCACGTCACTGCCGGAACTGGAGAAGGTGCTGGAAATTTAATGTCTCGATCCTACTTCGAAAGAGCCCGCACTTCTTCGAGGGTCCAAGGCGGGGTGCCTCCGGGCCGGCTGGCGACGAGGGCCGCGACGCGATTGGCGAAGTCGGCGATTTCCGCCGGGGGCCATTGCAAGCTCAAGCCATGGACAAAGGCGGCGGCGAAAGCGTCGCCGGCTCCCACTGTGTCCTGGACTTGCACGGTATAGCCAGCGGGCTTCGACATATTCCCCCTTCACCAGCATCGCGCAGCCCTTTTCGCCGCGCGTGACGCAGGCCGATTGCCAGCCAAACTCGTGGGCGTAGACGCGGCAGAAATCTTCCAGAGAACGTGAGCCTCGGCCGAACATCTGGTCGATCCTCGCCGCCTCTTCCTCATTGAGTTTTACCACCTGGCCGCGTGCCATCAGTTCCCGCACCAGCGGCGCCGTGTAATGATCCCTGCGCAGGTTGACGTCGTACAGAAGCCGCGCGCCGCAATGGGAATCGATCAACCGGTAGGTCAATTGCTTGGCCTGCGGGCTCATCTGAAAGAGGGTTCCGAAATAAATCCAATCAGGTTTCGGTGACAAGAGTTCCGCGACGTCGCCATCGGTAAGTTCCGGAGCGTCATAAGCCGCGGGGTGATGAAGGGTGAATCGCGGCACACCTGCCGGATCGAGTTCGACCGTCACGACGCCCGTCGGGTGCGTCTTGACCTCGCGGACGTAGCGCGTCGAGAGGCCTATTTCCGCCATGCGCTCGAGCACGCGCCGGCCGCGCTCATCCTTGCCGACGGCGCTCACAAAGAATACGGTGTGCCCCAGGCGCGCGGCGTGGGCGGCGAAATTGAGCGCCGCGCCGCCGAGGTATTCCTTTTCTCCGATTACGTCCCACAAGACTTCACCGATGCTGACGATTCTCACGGACAGCCTCCTGTATTTCATCCTCCAGTATTTTCTGACCCGGGCGCAACGGCTCAGGACGGCTCACCAAGCTAACCTTTCAAAGGAGAATTGGCAACACCCACCTGGAAAATCCGGCATGCGGGGCACAGCGCGCGCTCCCCTCCGGGGGCAAAAGAAATATGCGATTAATGCATCCTTGGGAATTCGTCAAGCGTCGAATAGAATAGTTAAGGGTAGGGGCGAACCCAAAACTGGAGAGTGGTTGGCGGGCGCGTGAGGAGGGTCCGTCCGAAAAGCTGTAATGGACCCGTGCGAAGACAGAGAGGGTGAAACATGCTAATAAAAAAGGCGCCGGAAATTCCTTCGTCGGAGATCACTCCGAAGTGGCTCTATTTGAACCGGCGAAAATTCCTGGCGGGCGCGCTCGGAGTGACGGCAGGAGCGCTGGCGGGGCGAACGCTGAAGGAGTTGGCTTGGCCCTCGCAAAAAGTTCTGGCAGGAACCAAGCTGAACGTGGCAGCGAAGAGTCCGTTCAGCACCACCGAGCAAGTGACACCCTACGATGACGTGACGCATTACAACAACTTCTACGAGTTTGGTACGGGAAAGGAAGACCCCGCCAAGAATGCGACGCACTTTCGCACTTCGCCTTGGAGCGTGAAAGTAAACGGGTTGGTGGACAAGCCTCGCACCTTCACCGTGGAGGAGTTGCAGCAATTGGCGCCGCTCGAGGAGCGCATCTACCGTCACCGCTGCGTGGAGGCCTGGTCGATTGTCGTGCCGTGGATCGGCTACTCCTTCAACGTGCTGCTGAAGGAAGTGTCGCCCCAGCCCAAGGCAAAATTCGTGGCGTTTGAAAGTTACTACAACCCGGACCAGATGCCCCTGGGGAGTCACGCGGGAATAGCGTTCCCCTACGTTGAGGGGCTGCGGCTGGACGAAGCCATGCACCCGCTGGCGCTGCTCTGCTTCGGCATGTATGGGGAAACGCTGCCCAATCAGGATGGCGCGCCGGTGCGCATGGTGCTGCCGTGGAAGTATGGGTTCAAAAGCATCAAGTCACTGGTGAAGATCAAGCTGGTGGAAAAGCAGCCGGACACCACTTGGAACATGTCCAACTCCCACGAGTACGGATTTTATTCCAACGTCAACCCCCATGTGGATCACCCGCGTTGGAGCCAGGCCAAGGAGCGCCGCCTGGGCGAGTTTTTCCGGCGTCCCACGCTGATGTTCAATGGTTATGACCAGGTTGCGTCGCTCTATGCGGGCATGGACCTGAAGAAGAATTACTAAGAAACGGTGAGCGTTTGCGAAAAATTCTCAGCAGCAAATGGATCAAGTTGCCGGTGTTCGCATTGTGCCTGGTCCCGCTGGGCCAGTTGGCCTGGCGGGCGCTACACAACGACCTTGACTGCCAATCCCATCGAGTACATCACGCACCAGACGGGCGACTGGACGCTGATCTTTGTTGTCATCACGCTGGCCGTGACGCCGGCGCGCAAGCTCCTGCGGCTGCCGGAACTGATTCGCTTTCGCCGCATGCTCGGGTTGTTTGCCTTCTTTTACGGATTCCTCCACTTCAGCACCTGGATCGGGCTGGACAAGTTTTTTGATTGGGCGGAAATGCTGCACGACGTGCGCAAGCGGACTTTCATCACGGCGGGATTCACGGGTTTCGCGCTGATGATTCCCCTTGCGTTGACCTCCACGGCAGGCTGGATTCGCCGCCTGGGGGGCAAGCGCTGGCTGGCCCTGCATCGGCTGATTTACGTTACCGCCATTGCCGGCGTGGTGCATTACTACTGGCTGGTGAAGTCGGACGTGCGCAAGCCGCTGTTTTACGGTGCGCTGGTGGCGCTGCTTTTGGCCCTGCGGGTGGGATTTTGGCTGGTCGCGCGGCGCGGAAAGCCGGCGGGCAAGGCCCTCGAACCCAAGCTGACCACCGCCGAGACGGCATGACTCACCTCACATTCGCGGCATCAACCCCCTAAATAGAAATTCAGGAAGGCATGAGTCAGCGCCCAGGCCTGTTGGGCGGCAGCGGGGTTGTAACTCGCACGCGCGTCGCAGAAAAATCCATGGTCGGCGTCCGAGAACTCGACGTTCACAAAAGGCTTGCCGGCTTTGCGCAGAGCTTCGGCCACCGCTTGGGTCTGCTCCGGGCCAATGTGCTTGTCCAAGCCACCCCAGAACAAAAGTTGCGGCGCGTGCAAATCGCCAGCGCGGCTGAGCAAGCCGGGGCCCATGGGGTTTGGCGCAATGCCGCCACCGTAAAAGGAGACGGCGGCCTTGACCGGCAGCATGGAATTGGTGAGGAAGGAAACGCGCCCACCCATGCAGAACCCGATGCAGGCGATGGGCGTCTCCGGGGCGCCCAGATCCTCGCGCAGCCAGGCGTAGGCGGCGCGCGCATCGGCCTCGAGGTCCTGGTCTTTCAGGGCGCGCACGTGGGGCATGACCGCCTCGAAATTGTTGTAAGCCCCCTCGAATCCCGGCGCGGTGCGGTGGAAGAGTTCCGGGGCAAGGGCATGGTATCCTTCGCGCGCAAAGCGTTCCGCAACGTCACGGATATGCGCGTTCACGCCGAAGGCTTCCTGAAACACCAAAAGCCCGGCGCGCGCGTGGCCGTCTTGCGGCCGAGCTACGTACGCGCGCATGGTGGTTCCGTCCGCAACCTGCAAAGTGACCCAGTCCGTCCGGATTTCTGCCATGGGTTGTCCTCCTCTTCCGCGCGCGCGATGATGACAATGGTATTGATACCCATGTCTATCTTCCGCGCAGTTCATGCGCCCAGTCAACCCCTCTTTAATTCCCTGGCCAGCATATATAGCTGTAGGTATCCGTTGTGCCGACTGACCCTGTAATCGTCAGGGTGCTCGTCGTCACCGTCTTGGTGCTTGTGCCAATGTTCGTCATCGTCGTGTCATCCTGAATGATACAGACCGGGGCTGTCGTCCAGATTCCCCCCGTCCCCGGCCCCTGAGTGAACGTATAGGAGCCCGTCCCGGACACCAAGGTAATGTGGCCTCGATTATCAGTATTGGTCGATGTCGCCACGCCGTTGCTGACCGCTCCATTCACGGTGAGCTTGGAAACCGGGCTGGTCGTCCCGATGCCCGCATTCCCGGAAGCCAGAACGCTGACAACTGGACCGGCAGCTCCAAACGGGACCAAATTCCATCGGTTGGAGGTACTATTGTTTCCGGCATAATAAAAACAGGTGCTGAACCCGGCGTTGGTCCCCGTTTCGTTGCCGCCGCTAAGGTCAAAGCAGGCGTACTTCCCCGTCGAAATGCTTGGGGCATACAGCCCCACTGGATTCACGAAGCTCTCGTCATTCGCATTGTTGACGAATTTCCTCGTGTATCCATAATTTGTCGCGGTGGCCATCTCCACGGGGAGGGTGTTTAACTGGGTAAGCACCAGATTCCCTGCTCCGCTGAGACCAATGGCAACCTCGGCGCCGGAACTGTTATGAACTTCGTAATCGACTCGCCCATTCAGATTGTTACTGGGGTCGTGGATGTTGTCGACGCTCGTCATCCAGCTTGCGGTCTGCTGGTGCTCGGCAACCATGCTGTGAATTTTGATCGGCGCCGAGCTATTGGCAATAATCCCGTGGGTGCAACCGTTGAAAACCACTTTGTCAACGATCATGGGATAAATGGCATTATTGACCCCCATACCGTACAGGTCTGCGAATGCCCAATAACTGTCCACCCGGGAGTGCTCGGCAATTTCCAGCCCAGTGTAGTAACCTACCGAGGATACCTCTTTCACGCGGTCGAAGCCGTTGTTATTGACGTTCGGCATGATCAAGCCTACCCCGTTGGCGTTGGTCGGCTGTGCCGGAATCGTAACGACTCCCGTATCGAACGTCACATATTCCGCGACCAGTGACATCAGGTATGCGCCATTCACCATCGTCACCGAGGGGTTGCTGTACGACCGAAAATATAGACGTTCCAGGGTCAGTAAATAATTCGTGAAACTCCAAGGCCCAACAGGGTTGTAGGCGCCGATTAAGCTTCCGGAAGTAGCTGAGGTCTGAATGATGGCCCCTTGCGTGGGAACAATGTTGGTGTTCGTCAGGTAATTCTGATTCAGGGAGGGCGTCGTCGACCCCTCAATAGTAATTCCTATAAGCGGGTAATTGGCGCTGGTTCCGGTCCCGTAATTCGGGATTTGGATGATGGCGTTTGCCGTGGAAAGATTCTGTGCCAGACCATTGATCAGGTAATCACCATCGGGAACTTTGATCACGCCGCCCGTGCTGGCGAGAGAGTTGATTGCCGATTGGAAGGCGTTAGTCTCATCATGCTGAATGAGGGCTCCGCTCGAGACGGTGACCGCTGTCGCCGGACTGACCGTCAGCACGTTGCCTGCCACATTAGCAATCGTGCCGAGATACTGAACCGTGGACCAAGAGCCGCCTGTTGTGGTGATAGTGCCGGAGCAAGTAGTCGCCGTCGCCAAGGTCGTGGTTGCCGTGCCCATGGAAAGAGTCCAGGAAGCGGGAGCGGATGACGCGTTAGTTGTTCCCGCATACTGGATGGTCAGGCCGCCCGTGATGGTGCCGGAAGTCACATTCACCGTGGCGATGGCATTAACTCCACTTGTCGGAACAGCCACGCAAGTTCCGGTGCCGGTAGCCGATCCTCCCGAAACGTAGGTATAAGTGCCGCTGATCCCTTGCCCCGCGCCCGCAATATAAATTCCTTCGCCGGCTACAAAAGTAGAGGCGCTCGCCACCGTAACCGAGGTTGATCCCGCCGTCGTGCTCCCCGACGTAGTGGTCGTCGTCGCGCCGGCGCCGGAGGCGTAGTAGGGGCCCGACGTAATGTTGATACAGTTCAAAAGCTCGCAGGTTGCCACGTTTGCGCCGCCTGCTGCGGCGGACAGTGACGCTGCGGCAGGAATCGTGGCAGTCCCTGACAGCGTTGCCGATGAAATCGTGGGCGAGGTGGCCAAGACCGCCGCTCCGCTACCCGTGACGCCGTTGGAAAGGTTTGAGGCCGAAGGCTGCGCGCAATTGGCATTCCCGCTGGCCGCAACCCCTGTAGCGAACTGCCCCCCCGAGCACTGCGTGGGCGTGGCTCCCAGAGCCGCCGCCGTGCCGGTCGTATTACTGCTGATCGATGATGGAAGGCTGACGATCAGCCCTCCCGACGCACTTCGCGAGAAAGCGATATTACTGCCTGCCGTTATTTGCGTCTCGTGGCACTCACTTCCCCACGCTCCCCCGACCGGAGAGACGAAAATAAAACAGTACTGGCCTTGCGCCACGCTCAGCGTGGATGCCCCGCTGCCGTTGGCGTTTTGGTAAATTAGCCATGACGTCGCGCTCACCGTTACCGTGGTCGCGGAGCCCGTCGTGGCGTTCAAGATGTTAAAACTGAATCCCGGCACGCCGAGCGCAGCCGCCGTGTTTAGCGTCTCGGTCCCACTGCTGGAGCCCGTCCAAATAACCCAATTGCCCGCGTCACTCGCGGCCACTGGGTCCGTTGTCCCAGAAACAGCCCGGGTACTCGTCTGCCCCAAAACCGTGCAATTGGCGTTGCCGTTCGCCGCAATCCCTGTGGCAAAAGCCCCCGAGCACTGCAAAGGAGCGGCCCCCAACGCCGTGGCCGTGGCGGCGTTGCCGGTAGTGTTCTGGTTCCAGGTTGGCGCCGTACCCGTGAGGGCACTATAAGGCAAACCCGTGGCGTTAGTCAGCGTCAGCACCGCCGGCGTCCCCAGGTTCGGCGTCGTCATCACGCAGTTCGTCGTGAGACAAACATTGCCCGTGCCGCTCACCCCGTAAGAAGTTCCCCAAGAGGACGAGCCGGAGTAATTAGGAATCCCCGCCGCAGACGGCCATGTCGTGCTCCCTCCGGTTGGTGTCCCACAGTTCGCATTTCCACTCGCGGCGATTCCCGTAGCGAATTGGCCGGTTGAACACTGACTGGGCGTTGTCGCCAAGGCGGTAGCCGTGGAGGCATTGCCCGTGGTGTTGCTGGTGATGGAAGCAGGCAGGTCTGCCGCAACCAAACTGCGGAAGGAAGGATTCCCGCTCGAACCATTGGGCGCCGCCAAAAAGGAATTTGCGGTTTGACTGCCGAATCCTGGTCCGGTTAAGAAACCCCAGGAGGGGTCGATGCCATTGGAAGTCAGGAAAGTATTCGCACCGCCGACTGTCAGGCGTGTATTGGAAGCGGCATGGTAATAGTGTAGATCGCCCTCGGTGGTCAGAGGAGAGAGCGCGTTGAAGGCCGCCGCCGCGGTGGTCTGGCCCGTTCCCCCTGCGCCCACTCCCAATGTTCCGGCAAGGTCGCTGAATTGAACTTGCGCCAGGGTGGGCGCGGACGCCACGCCGGAAGCTCCAACCGACTTGAAGTACATGGGGGTCGTGGAGGTGTTCCCCGGCAAGCGCGTGGCCCCTCCGCTCGCGCCTCCGTAAAGAAGGTCGCCCAGCGAAGTCAGGGGATTTGCCCAGAGCGAGGTCACACAGCTCGAACCGGCACAGAACTGCGGGGCGGTCATTTTACTGCTCGCGGTTATATTGCCGTTACCATCGTCAAGCACGTTCTTCGTCGTGGATAGCGCGCCCGTGAAGTGGGCATTGCCGGTGGCATCTCGGGTGGGCGCTGAATACCCGCCTACTGTCGCGGTTGTCCCATTGTCGTTATACGGAAACAGCGAGGCATTAAGGCACAAAGCAAGCGAATGCGCTTGGTCCCCTTTAAGGATGTCATAACACTTCGTGCCAAATTGGCCTGTTATGCTAACCGCGTTGTACGCATCGCTCGCCGCCGATGCCGCAGTGGTCTCGTTCACCCCATTGGCATTATTGCAGGTCAGGGTTGTCGCGGTTGAAGTTGGGCAGGTAAAAGTGCCGTTGTTGCCGGCGTTGGTGAAACCGGAAATAGTGAAACTATTGCCGTTGAGGCCTCCCGATGCCCCCCCCGTGATCGTCCCGGTATAAACCGTCGATGACCCCGAGGACACAGCTTGCGTGAGCGTGAGTGAATATGGCCCAAGCGTCTGGTTGAGGGGAGTGCCGAGCGATATCGGCAAAGCCTTGTTGCCGTTGTAATCGACCGGGACGGCCCAGTACTGAATCTCTGTAGCGCCGCTGCCCTGTCCAACATTCGCATACTTGTTGCCGGGTGGGTCTATGGGGTTTGACGAAATGGAGCCGTAGAGTGAGTTCCTAGTCCCGAGATAACCGTAGGTATTGTAGATACTGTTGGTGCCGGAGGTATTATCAGCGACCGGCAGTGAAGGGTCGAACACAATATTCGTAGACCCCTGTTCAATGGTGGGAAGTGATACCGCAGCCAAAGGGCCTTGCCCGTAGGCGAAATCATTCTCAAAACCGAAATTTGTTATTTTGATCCAGTCGCCCCGCACCACCGCTGAGTACAAAGTATTTTCCACGTCAAGGCCGTTGATCTCGATTTGGTTCCCATTATTGATGCGAAGGCCGTAGCCCGTGGCGTTGGCGAAGCCCGCACTTGCTTCATCGCCCCCCCAGGCTTTTATATCATTCCCCTGATTGAAATTGGCGGTCGTTCCGAAATAAAGCGCCCCGTGCAATGTCTGGAGTGTGAGGTTCCAGAAATTGTTGTAGCAGGTGCATCCGCTAGGAGCAAACTGTAAACCTAAATCGGAGGTCATGCTAATATCGTGAATACTACTATTGCCAAAGGGGGCATTAATTCCCCACCCGCCCATTTGCGTGGCAAAACTTCCTCCGGCAATTCCGCTCGGGGTTTCAGCCGAGGCTTGCGCGTTGGAAAGCGTGAGGGCCGTTGTCGTGGACGCGGTGCATTGAAAGTACCCTTCGTTATTCAGGCCGGCGAACCCGAACACTCCAAACCAGTACCCCGCATAGGCATTGCTGCCGCCGCCCGTGATGGTTCCTGTATAAACTGCCGTCCCGCCCGATGAACTTGCCACAGAGGTCAACGTGAGCCTTGGACCGCTGGGCGTGGTAGGACCAATCGTAAGATGGTCTAACTCCACAAAGGCGACATTGGATGCCGCGTAGAAAACCGCCGAATAATCGCTCGTGACGTTGGCGCTGTTAATTGTCGCATGGTTGTTCGGACCATGAATGTGAAGGTAGTTCGAGAGGATAAATTGAGCCCCTGATGCACGGTTGATGGTGGCGGCGGGCATGTAGACATCGCTATTGGGGGGGAACGAGATGCTTGCCGACATGGTTTGAGTCCCCGTAAAACCCCGCAGATCGTACGTGCATGGCCCTGGCGAACAGGCGGCAATCGCCGCATTAACCTTTGAGGCCAAGTCGGTTCCCGGCTGCAAGCTGGCATCGATTACCGTTGTTCCATTGCCCAAAGCCGTGATTCCCGTGGGAGTCGTGCACGATGGAACCCCCGCGGTGGAAATCTGGCTTAGGAACTGGCCGTTCGCGCAACTCGAGGATTCAACCCCACCCAAGGTGCCGGCAGTAGGAGTGGGTAGGTCGGCTCCCACCAGGGAGCGGAAGGAGGGCGCGGCGGCATTGCCGGAAGCGGGGCCGGCCATAATGAGGTTAGGGTTTTGATTTGCCAAAGCCGCTGTCAGGGTGCCGGACCCGGTCACCGGCGAACCGGAGACCGAGAACAGGGAAGGCACCGACAATCCAACGCTGGTGACGGTTCCGCTCCCCGTACTGCACGAACCCCAGACGGGATCTGTGCCATTCGAGGTTAAGCATTGGCCGTTGCTGCCCCGGGCCAGCCGGGCGTTGGCGGAGGAATGGTAGTAAACGAGGTCGCCTTCCGTGGTGAGGGGCGAGAGGGCGTTGAACCCGGCATTCGCGGCGATCTGACCGGTACCGCCCCCGGCTATCCCCAGCGTACCAAATACCGGAGGAGCAGACCCCTGGCCCAACAAGGGAAGCCCGGTCGCTCCCGCCGCCGTCGAATTTATGGTGCTGGATGATGCCCCGCCGTACAAAACGCCGTACTGGGTGGTGCCAGCAACCGTCAAATTCGGCACGCTGAGTGTCGCCGTTCCGGTTGAACCATTATGAGCTAGAGTGAGAGTCGAGTTTCCATTCGTTCCGCTGGCAACGACGTCCTGAAGCGACCAACTATCGATTGCGGAAGCCGAACCGTTCCAGTATGTGCCCGACAAATTAAACAATGGACTCGATTGGGCCGCGCCGGAGGTTGCGGCCGTGGTGTTCGCCCAAGTCCAGTTGGCGGCGGAAGTATGGTTGAACGTTGTCGCGTAGGCGGACAGAGAGAGGGTAAGACTGGCCGTCGGATTGAGCAGAGAACTCCAAGCAAAACTGCTACTGCCGCTGCACGAACCCCACAAAGGGTCGGTGCCATTGGAGACGAGGCACTGGCCATTGCCACCAGCGCCCAGACGAGTGTTGGCGGAAGAATGGTAGAAGAGAAGGTCGCCTTCCGCGCTGAGCGGCGAAAGAGTATTGAACGCGGCTGCCGTGGTGGTCTGTCCGGTGCCGCCCCCGGAAATGGCAATAGTGGGTAGGTCGGACCCGACGAGAGCACGGAAAGCCGGGGCCCCAGAACTGCCATTGGGGGCGGCCAAAAAGCTATTCGCGGTCTGGCTGCCGAATCCCGCTCCGGTTAAGGATCCCCAGGAGGGATCGGTACCGTTCGAGGTCAAGAAAGTATTGGGACCGCCGATCGCCAAGCGCGTATTGGAATTGGAAGAGTAATACTGTAGATCGCCTTCGGTGGTCAGGGGAGAGAGCGCGTTGAACGCGGCTGACGGGGTGGTTTGTCCGGTACCACCCCCGGAGACGGCAATGGTGGGAAGGTCGGAAGCGACGAGAGTGCGGAAAGCCGGGGCCCCCGAACTACCATTCGGCGCGGCATAAATAGTGTTGGCGGTTTGACTGCCAATGCAGTTGGCGTTTCCACTGGCCGCGATCCCCAGAGCAAAGGCCGAGCCCGCACACGGAGACGGCGCCGTGGCCAAGGCCGTGGCGGTGGCGGCATTGCCTGAGGTGTTGCTGGTTATAGAAGCGGGCAGGTCCGCCGCAACCAAACTGCGGAAGAAAGGATTCCCACTCGAGCCGTTGGGTGAGGCCAAAAAGCTATTCGCGGTCTGACTGCCGAATCCTGCTCCGGTTAGAGCACCCCATGAAGGGTCGGTGCCGGTCGAGGTCAGGATAGTGTTCGCGGGGCCGATCGCCAAGCGCGCATTGGACGAGGAATAATAATACTGCAGATCGCCCTCGGTGGTCAGGGGAGAGATCGCGTTGAAGGCTCCCAGCGCCGTGGTCTGTCCGGTTCCGCCCTGTGAAATTACTGCGGTTCCGCTGAGGTTGCTGAAAGTCGGCTGAGTCCAGGCGGGCAGTCCGCCGCTGATTCCCAAAAACCGGTTGGTTCAGCCGATGGGCAAACGGGCAAGAGCGGGCGTCGAGTTGGCGAAAAGAAGATCCCCCGCCGCGGTGAGGGGAGTCTGCCCAAGCGCCAACGAACCCGTAAGGTTGCTGAACCCCGGCTGCAGGCAGTTGGTATTTCCGTTGGCGGAAATGCCCGTGGTCCAATTGCTAGTACCGCACTGAGTGGGTGTAACCGCCAAGGCGGTAGCCGTGGCGGCATTGCCCGAGGTGCTGCTGGTAATGGAAGCGGGCAGGTCCGCCGCAACCAGACTGCGGAAAGAAGGATTCCCGCTCGAGCCGTTGGGCGCCGCATAAACGGAGTTCCCGGCCTGGGTGCCAATGCAGTTGGCGTTTCCATTTGGGGCGATGCCTTGAGCGAGGGTTGAACCTGCACACTGCGTAGGGGTAACTGCCAGGGCGGTGGCGGTGGCCGCGGTGCCAGTTGTATTGCTTGAAATCGTGGCGGGCAAGTCTGCGGGCGCCAAGGCACGGAAAGTGGGTGTGGCCGCCAGTCCCGAGGCCGGCCCCGCCAAAACCGTATTGGTCGTTTGGGTGAGAAGTTGCGGCGTGAGCGTTCCACTCGACGTGATCGGAGAGCCGGAAACGGTCGGGCTGAATATGATGCCGTCGCCGGCCATTCCCACGCTGGCCACGCCCCCGGAGCTTGTCGCGCCATTCGAAACAAACATGGTCCGCACGTCCGTGATTGAGGAAATCGTCGTGCTGGTGGTGATGACCGTCGCGATCGGGATGCTCGTCGAAGTGAAGCCCGTCGTGTTCGACGCCGGTGCGCAATTATTTGAAGTATTGAGATACACATAATTTGTGGCACTTGCCGCAAGGGTAAGTGTGCCACCGGCGTAGGTCCGAACAACATTGCTGCAAACGGCCGTCCCCGGGGCGAGATTCAACGTCAGGTTTGACCCGGCCGTGGGCCAGTAACCGGGCCCAAATCCTTGCACATATTTCGCGTTGACGGGGAAGATCTGCTGGCCTGCCTGTGCCTGCGGTTGTTGGGCGTGAAGTGCAGTGGCAAGTGACAAGTGACAAGTGACGAGCAGGAAAAGCAAGGCCGACAGTCGGAGCCCGCAGTCCGAAGTCCGAGGTCCGAAGCCCGAACCCCCAACCCCGAATCCCGCACCCCGAGCTCTGAATCCTAAATCCTGAATCCTAGATCCTAGTTTTTTCACCATACCTGCACCTTTGCGGTCACCCCAGCGTCTGAGGCAACGAGATAGAGGTTTACGTCGTCCACGTCCGTCGGTGATTGCCACCAGATGGCTCCCGGGCTGGTCATGCGGACGTGCGCACCGATGGGAGTGCGCCCTAACAGATGCGGAACCGTAAAATTGCCGGGCGCTGAGGGCGCCACGGAGATCTGGCCGAACAGGGTCGTCGCTTGGGTCACGTTCGTGACCTGGGTCCCATTGGTGACGATGACCCCAAGGAAGGCGTCGCCGGGCTCGAGCGCGGCAAGAACGGGCTGGTAATAGTAGCTGCTGGGCCAGTTTTCCTGTTGATAGAAGAGGTAAGAGGTGGCATTCGCGGGGGCCGCGCCGAGAGTGGGACTGGTGGGGGCATAGCGCAAACCGTTCGCGTAAAGGATTCCGTTGGTAACGCTGGGATAAAGGGAATTGGAGGTCGCGAGCTGAAAGCCGCTGACCACGCCGTTTAAACCCAGGTCGCCCACCAGAGTGTCCGCCACCGACGCAAGATCGCTCAGGAACGCCACATTGGCGTCCAGCAGGGCCATGTTGGAGTCCATATCCGATTCGTATTGAGTGATCCCATGCTGCGGCTGGACAAAGCCTTTGCGGGGCAGCACTGTTCTGACGATAGCCATGATTAGTCCTTAGTCCGTTGTCCGTGGTCCGTGGTCCATGGCATCTGACAACGGGCAACGGACGACGGACAGCTTTTTGATGAATCAATCACCACTGACTCCCGCCGGCAAGTTCACGCTCAGCCGCTGGCAGATCGCCATGACCTTCGCGGTGCCTTGATTTTCGGCGCCACTTCCAGACCAATAGGTTTGGATCATGACTTTGCCATTGGCGTCGTTCACGTCGAATTGGTAGGGGCAGACAATCAGGTTGCCCTGGCCGGGATCGTTATTGGCAAGCGTCGGCGGTGTTGCCTGTCCCGGAACATAGCCCGCCGCCGGCGAACGGGAGGAGTAGAGAATCGGGATAAAAAGGCATTCCGCGTAGCTGTAGCCGTAGCCATCCACGGGCGAAACGGGGGGCGAAACGGTGTCACCCGGCCCATAAAAACCCATGTAAATGATCTCGCAACGTACCGCCCCAAACTTTGCATTGTGCGAGATCTTTGCCAGCGCGTAATCCGTCAACGGCTGGCCGCCGGCAATCGTCGAGTCGGCTAAATCAAAAAATCCTGGGATGGAAGACATCAGCATTTGGGACATGGGGAAAAGCTCCAATCGGGCCATCGGGCCATCGGCTCATCGGGCCATCTAAAACCAATGCAGCGATCAGTCGATGAACCGATCAAAAGATTGTCGAAAGCGCCTCCGTATAAACACCATTCGTGGACGGCGTGACAAAAAAGTACGTCTCCTGCTCAGCCTCCGTCGCTTGCGAGTACGGGGGCAGCACCATGGAGGCCGAGGGCACGATTTCGTAAGGCGAGGTGGTGCTGGCCCGGCGCATATCCAGGAGCGTGAAGCGCACTTGCCCGTTGGCATAATCAGGCGAGCGGCCGATGATCTCGCACGGGATATTGGTCACGCCGCGCCCGCCGCCGATATAGTCCGGAACCAGCGGGTGGGTGAGCGAAACCCAATCTTTTAGTTCGGGCTGAAGCGCTCCGAGCTGCGTTACGATTTGATAAATAGGCGTGGCAAAGCCATAGCGCCGGAAAAGCTGGTCGCCCAGCAGAAAGGCGCGCAGCGTGCCCCCGCGTCCGGTGCGAAGGCCGGCGGCCTCCACCTGGTGGTTGTAGAGGTAGCGGAAAAGATTATAGCTCGCCTGCTGAAGCATGGTGACGGTAGTGTTGTAAGTGCGCGCGCTGGTGTTGGTGGCGGAATCGTCCGCATCCAGGCGATAGGCCAGGGCATTGATGACGGGCGCCAGCCGGACTTCCGGAATGCCGATGATGTTGCCCTGGGTAAAGCCGAGCACCGGCGTCTGGTTCGCCGGGTTCTTCATCGCTTTCAGGGTGAGCTGGCCGGATGAGGTGACGACCATGACCAGACCCAGAGGTTTCAGAATCTGATCTTCCAGCCAACTGCGCGCCTGCTGCGGCGAGGTGATCTTGAATTCGAACCAGTCTCCCGAAAACATCGCATCGCGAAGCGCCGTGATGCCGGGCACGTCCAGATACGGGTTGGGATTAATGAGGGTGGCCGGGTTGCCGGCCACCGGCGGGATTCCAAATTGCAAATTTGAAATCTCAGAGCCGGGAACGTACTGGGCCCAAAAAGGATTCACGGCCGCGATCAGTTCGCCCGTGCCGCCCACTTCCACGGTCGCACTGAGCGCCAAGTCCTGTCCCACGCCCAACTCGTTCTGCATGGCCGCGAGAAAAATGTCGAGGGGGTTGCCGCTGATCCAGCGCGGGTTGTCGTTCGAGACCGAATAGCTGTTGGCGAGCCACTGCGCGCCGCTGGGTTGCCAGATATTTTTTTGTCCCGGCAAGTACTCTTCCGGTCCGCCGTTGGCCCAGAGGAAAGCACCCTGCGCGAAGCGTTTCAGGTCATCCGCCTTGAGAATGACGCGGCCATCGGCGTCGAAACCGATTTCGGAAATCTGCATCACGTGCAGCGGAACAAAGTCACCAAGCGAACTGCCCGGAAAACCCATGCTGAACGTCACCACCTGCCCAATCAATTCTTCCTGCGCCGCCAGGGTGTGAAGCACCCCGCCGGGATCGATGCAACGAATCTCCATCTGGCCGACGGAGCTGGAGCCGTTCTTGTCGTCAATGGATTGTTCCGCGCCGGCGGGGACGTACATGTAGGGTAAAAATTGCGGCAGGCCCGCCACGGTGAGCAGCAGGCTGGGATTGGTCGCCACCAGCCACATCCACGCGGTCGGGGCGAGGGCGGGCCACACCTCAAATTCATAAGGCAGCCCACGCGCCGCCAGCGAATAGGCCACGAGCGATCCATTGCCCGTCGCCTGCAAAATTGTGGCTTGGCCGCTGATCAGGGTCGTGAGCACCGCATCGATCGTCGTGCCCAGGCCGGTGAAAAAGCCGGCAAGGCCGGAGATGTTATAGAGGTCGAGGAGCATCAGGATCATGCCCCAGGTGCCCTCCTGCCAGACGGAAAGCGGCGAGCCGGAGTACCCGCCGGGGGAATCGTTGTAAGGCTTCATGCCGCTGAACGGCGTGGTGAGCTGATAGGCTTCATTGTAGGAGTTGGCCGCGCTGGACAGCGCCATCGTTTGGTTGGTCAAAAGGAAATTCTGGTAAGCGAATTCCGCGCATTGCAGGGCGATGTCGTCGCGGTTGGTGGCGTGGGCCCATAGCGCCGCCCAGTGGCCGGAAGCGTCGAGCGCCTGACTGGTGTCGAGCGTGCTTCCCGTCACGCCCTGGGCGAAGTGCCCGGGCACGAGACCCGAGGGCGCAATGTAGAGATTCGCCAGCAGATGGGTATCGATGCTAGCGGCGGCGGCGCTGGCAGCCGCCGCGGTGGCAAGCAGCGAACTCGCTTGCGCGGAGGTAATTTGCCCGGTCTTGGTCAGATTGGTGGCGGCCACCGGAAGCGCGTTCGCCGCCCGCTGGAAGGCAAACCACAAGTCGATTTGGTGCTCGGTGGAAACGGTGAGGACCAATCCCGGTATGAACTGGTAGCCCGGATTCTGGTAGCTCCCATACCCCAGGTAAAACAGGCCGTTGGTAAGGTCCGCCGCAGTGCTCTGCAAGGTGAGCAGGAAGTTGATCATCCCTTGCAGGACCAGCGCGGGACTGAAGTCCTAGTGAAAGCCGCATGTAGACGCAGTAGGCATAAACCACCCAGGCCATCGCGCCGGCGCGGATGTAGGCCTGGTCCACTTGGCCGTTGTAGGTGTCGTAGCTGAAGCTCAGGGAATTCGCCGGCTGGAGGGTTCCGACGCTCAGGTTATCGAAGTAAAGGTCGGTGTTCGCCGCCGTCAGCGTAAGCTTGAAGCCGGTGATCTTGACCAGCGTGTCGCCGGTCGAGATTTGAGATTTGAGATGGGAGATTTAAAAGGGTGGTGCGCCAAATCGTGGTCCCCGGCCCGATCGGCAGGGTGATCACCGTGCCCGCCAGGGTTGCCGGGCCGGCCGCGGCGCTGGTGACCTGAATATCGGTCACCAGGCCCTGCGCCGTCACCATGCTGACGTCGAAAACAAAGCCCGCGCCCGGCGCTTCCATGTGCTCGAAGCTTACGTAAGTGTCCGTGGTGTCAGGGAAGCCGCTGCCGATGTAAGTGAAAACGTCGTTCGCGGAGCCCGCGTGAAAATCCAGAATGTTGCCCGTGCCGTAAGGCGGCTCCTGGGGTGATACCGAGTTGGCCGCAATGTTTGAGACGGTGGCGCCGGCGCCGCGTTTCCGACCACCGCGCGGTTGAGCCGTCTTCGGCGTTTTCGAGCACGGTCGAAGCCAGGTAACCCGGCGCGGCGAGAAACGCATTCAGTTGATTGATGACCTTTTCCGCCGCGGTGAAATTCCCCGCGGAGGTATAGGCCAGAATGGCCAGGGCGGAATCGTAGATGTACCCGCGATTCTGCATCGCGGGGATGTCCGTCGGCGCCGGGATCGGGAACGAAAAGCGGATCGCTGGTGGGAACGTCGAACGAGCGCGGCAGGTCCGAATACTCCAGCTCCGATCCCAGGGAATCGAAAACTTCCGTCCATCCCACCACCGGGTCGTTGTAGAGGATATGGACGGCCGCGCGTGCCGGGCGTGGCCATGACGCTCGAGCCGGCGCGCGCGTGGAAGCCGTCGCTCTGCACGATGATGGGGATGTTGTCTTCCAGTAAGTATTCGATGTCGGTCTTGACGTAAATCTGCGCTTTGTAATTCGTCAGCTTGCCGCCCAGCGTGGTTCCGGCCTGCGGCGTCTGGCAAACGCCGGTGTTGGTGTGCGCCACCCAGCCGGAAGGAATCGCGGGGCCGTACCAGCCGCTCGCCGGCGGCGCGACGCTGGTGGGGTAGAGCGCCGCGAGCAGCAGGCCCGGGCGCACGCCCGCCAGGCTCCACGTGTAACCGCCGGCGTAAGCGCCGCTCCCCGGGGGAACCGTGGTTTGCAGCCCGGAGCTGCCCTGGTAGTACCAAACATCGGTGTGGACAAACACATCCACCCGGTACGAGCTCGGCGCGTTGAGCAAATTGAAAACGTAGCCCGTCGCCACCCAGTAGGTATTCTGATAGCCGAGGGCAATGAGTTTCCAGATTTGGGTGTTGTCGCCGGTCAGCGCGCCGAGCGTGGTCGGCCAATTGGGAGGATTGCTGGTGTTGGCGGTGACGCCGTTATAGAGCGCCATCTGGACGTTGTTATTCGAGTCCACGATCAGTGAACCGAAAGGATAATTGGCGTTGGCCGTCCACTTGGCGATCACGCCTGCGCGTCTGCGGCAGCCCCGGCGTAATCCAGGTGGAATTGGCGTTGTAGAGCAGCGCGCCGATGGATTGCTGCATTGCCGTGGTCACTTCGTAGCCGTTCACCAGCAGGTTGCCCCAGGGGAGCGCCTGCCCGATTCATTCACCGGGTACCCGTCCGGGCCCAGTTGATTGTCCGCCCACAGGCCGGGCGGCATCGCCGCCACGATGGATTCAATTTGCGACATCGCGAAGGGAGTTTCTTGCGCGCCGCTCACCGTGAGGCCCGTCAGAAAATTGATCTGCGAGCTGAGGCCGCACTCCACCAGGCCCGCGGCGGGCTCTTCCGTAACTGCGGAGCTCGTGGCGCCCTGCGTCAGGAGGGCGTTGCCAAGCCAGTTGCCAGCGGGGCTCGATTGCCGGCCGTAAAGCCAGGCGAGCGATTGGTTCATCGCTTGCCAGAAGTCGCCGGGCCAGTATTGGGAAACAGTTGGGCATCTTCTTTAATTCCTTTTGTCGTAATTGCCGATTTGTCGATCATGAACGATTGATCCGATGATAGGTGATCAGATGACAGTCGGAAATCCGCTTTTGCTTTCAATCGACAATCGTCAATCACTCGATCACCCGATCTCCTAGGTTCCCCACCCGCCAATCCCCCACGTCATCACCCCGTACCCAGACTGGGTGAGCGACTGGATTTGCGACTGCGTGAAGCTGGCGAGCACGATCCCGAACTGCGGGATCTGCAGAACGTACAAGGGCTGCTTCTGCGGAGCGTTCAGGCCCGACTGCCAAGTTTGATTTCCGTGAAATCATGTCCTTCGTCCGTAGACACGTGAGTCTGTAGACCGTTGCCACTGACATACGGCGATTTTCCACGTGTCGACGGATCAATGTCCTCTTCACGTCACCACCTGTCGAAACTTCAAATGAAAGCTGTACTGTCCCGCCGCCTTGTACGCTGCGGTCCAGTTCGTGTCCTCGAGCCAATAATTGGTGAAGCTGGACTGTGAACTATCGGGATAATAGGCAAAGACGCCGCCCTGGAGCGCATAGCTCATGAATTGCGCCCAGGCCTGCACGTCCGAGCCAATGCCCACCCACTCCAGATCGAAGTCGAGGTAATTGTCGATGCGCTCGAGCACCGATTCGCGCACGCCGCTCGACGCCACGTTGTCATGCCGCACCGCCGTGGATGAGTAAGCGGGCACCTTGGTGGGCGGCCGCAGGAACATCAGCGTCGCCGAGCCAGTGCCGTAGGGATAAACGATTGCTGGGTTTGCCATGTTTGGTCCGTTGTCAGTTGTCCGTTGTCAGTTGTCAGTGGCAACGGGCTACGGACCACGGACAACTGGACATCTTTCCTCAGTGCCCTACCGGGCTCCCGCGCTGCGCGCTGGTGGCCGTCACGTTCACTCCTCGCGCTACGGCGCCGTTCACCGCGCCCGCCACGTAGTTTTCAAAATCCTGCGTGCCGCGAATGATCACCACGCCCGAGCCACTAAACCGCGCGCAGGCTCCCGCCGCGCCCGGCGCCAATGCGGAATTCGGAGTTGGGGATCCGGAATCCGGGCCTCCGAGCCCGTGTCCCGTGTCCCGTGTCCCGTACCCCGAACTGCCGGCGCTGTGACGATGACTGCCCGTAGCCGGCCAGCAGCGCATATTGCGCCGCCGCTTCAAAGTGCAGGCCCGCGGCCATGATGGCGGCGGGGTTGGGCGGCCACGTTCCTTCCGCGATGCAGGGCGATGCCGCGCGCCGTTTCCCAAACCGCCTCCACACCCGCCTGCGCCTTGCGGCCGGCGATCAGGCCGGCCAGTCCCTTGCTCACCAACTCCACGCCTGCCGCCGATTGCGAGCGGAGGGCGAGCGTCGAGCGCTGGACGGCATTGGCTTGCTGATCCGTCTGGGCCGTGGTGGTGGTGATTTCCGGCGCCAGCGCGCGGAACGCCTCGTGCATCTGGCGGAGCGGCTCCACGGCCATCTGGCTTTGCGTGTGCAAGCGGGAAAACACCGCCACCGCGTCCTGCTGAGCCTTTGTGGCCTTCAGAACTTCCGCCGTGTGCTCGCTCATGGTCTTGGCGTTTTTCTCCAGCCCGGCGGACGATGCGTCCAGAATTTTCAGCGCCGAATTCGCGCGCTGCGGGTGCGCGCCGAGTTGGAGCAGCAGGCTGAGGATGTTGTTTTGACTTTGTTCCATATGAATTCTCAGGTAGCTCTTGAGCTGACAGCCGACAGCCAACAGCTAACAGTAACTGCGTGTCGCTCGCTGTGAGCTGTCGGCCGTTAGCTGTTAGCTTCTTTCTCACCACTCGGGTGCGCGCCCAGTTGCAGCAGCAAGCTGAGGATGTTGTTTTGACTTTGTTCCATAGGAATTCTCACGTAGCTCTTGAGCTGACAGCCGACAGCCAACAGCTAACAGTAACTGCGTGTCGCTCGCTGTGAGCTGTCGGCTGTTAGCTGTTCGCTTCTTTCTCACCACTCGGGTGCGCGCCCAGTTGCAGCAGCAAGCTGAGGATGTTGTTTTGACTTTGTTCCATAGGAATTCTCACGTAGCTCTTGAGCTGACAGCCGACAGCCAACAGCTAACAGTAACTGCGTGTCGCTCGCTGTGAGCTGTCGGCTGTTAGCTGTTCGCTTCTTTCTCACCACTCGGGTGCGCGCCCAGTTGCAGCAGCAAGCTGAGGATGTTGTTTTGACTTTGTTCCATAGGAATTCTCACGTAGCTCTTGAGCTGACAGCCGACAGCCAACAGCTAACAGTAACTGCGTGTCGCTCGCTGTGAGCTGTCGGCTGTTAGCTGTTAGCTTCTTTCTCACCACTCGGGTGCGCGCCCAGTTGCAGCAGCAAGCTGAGGATGTTGTTTTGACTTTGTTCCATAGGAATTCTCAGGTAGCTCTTGAGCTGACAGCCGACAGCCAACAGCTAACAGTAACTGCGTGTCGCTCGCTGTGAGCTGTCGGCTGTTAGCTGTTAGCTTCTTTCTCACCACTCGAGTACATTCTCTTCCTTGTCCAACTCGCCATGGTCGCGGGCGGCGAGCACCTCAGCCGCGGTGCAATCCAGCAGATAAGCCGGCATCCCGGTGAGTTCCAGGAGTTCGCTCGGACGGCAGTGGCTGCGCTTCGCCACTTCCGCCAAGTACAGAAGCCGCTCTTTGTCCTCCAGGAAATCGCCCGAGGTCTTCAGTACAGTGGACAGTGGACAGTGGATAGTGAACAGAGCCCTCCCTAGTCACCATTCCCTGTTCACTATTCACTGCACTGAACACCTCGCCTCGCAGCCAGCGGAAAATGAATTTCAAATCTTCAATCAGAATGTCGGCCAGGCCGATTTCGCCTGCTTCGGGAGCCGCCGCGAAACGGGGCTGCACAAACAAGCGCGTGAGCGTCTCGCTGAGCCACTGGGTAAATGCCTCAATATCTTCCGCCTTGATTTCCTCGGGCTTGGCGTCGGTGATCTTGGCTTGGAGTTGTGTGCCCGCGCGTCCCATGGCCAGGGCGGCGAAAACCGGAGGCCGGCAAAGCAGCACTGCCAAGCCGCTCGCCGGCAACACCACCTGCTCGACGTTCGAGCGCTCCACTGCCGCCTTAAAATCACTCGCTTTGGCGATACCGTTATTGCTCATGGGGTTTGCTCTCACTCCTAAAGTAGGTCGTAGGTGGTAGGTGGGGGAAAACCCCACACGCCATATGCCACTGCCACCTGCACGCTTTCCCCGAAACATCGGGATTCTGGGTAGGGGGCGGGCGGTTGATAGCGAGAATCCCTACATACCACATGCCATCTACCACCTACCGATCCTTCCCACATACCACCTACCACCTACCACCTACCCGTTCACACTTGCCTGTAGACCTTTCCCCCGCGATCTCCCACCGGCCGGTTCAGGTCCGCGATCGCCTGAAAGGTGATCTTGTAGGTTGTCTCTTTGCCGCGCTGGAACGGCAGCTTCACCGTCTCTTTTTGATAGGCGCGGTAGATCTGGGAGATGACGAACTTCGCGGTCTGGTCCTTGCGTTTGGAGATCAGCAGCACGCTGAACTTGGGCACCGGCTTCAAGCCGCCGAAGGCAATTTCTTCATAGGCCTGCGCTCCGGCGGGCAGCGCGCTGTCCGTGCCCGTGGCGTAAGTGCCGTGGGGAATGAGGATCTGAAGCTTGGCGCAGTCGGATTCTTTCAGCGTGACCGCGATCGAGTCCACTTCCCCCGTCATCACGGCATCGATGGGCAGGGTTTCCTGGTCGGCGGTGGTTTCTTCCACCTTGGCGCCGATATCGAGATCCGTCACGCCTTCCAGAGCTCCCGCGAACAGGTATGCCGGCGCCAGCGCCACGCAGGTCCACACCACGGTGGAACCGTCGGAGGTCATCGCGCCGAGCGTGCTGCCCCAAGTGCCGGGCGCGTTCGCAAACGTGGTGCCGCCGGTCGTACACTCCTGAACGTTGCCGTTCGAGTCCACGATCATCTGTCCGGGAGTGACGGCTTGCGCGGCCGGCCACGCGGGTTGCGAGGGCGTGCCGTCCGCGCCGATGATGTGCCGCTTCCCGCTGGCGGGCGCGCAGACATTCAAATAAACCCAGCCGGGGCCTTGGTGAATCAGGGTCGGTGTTGCGGTTCCGAGAGCCATGGTAAAACCTCCTTAATGAATCGGTTCATCTGCTCATCGGCTCATCTGCCCATCGGCCCGGTGCTCTTAGATGATCCGATGATCCGATGGACCGATTAGCCGATCAGATTTCTTCCAGCTCAAACAACACGGTGAGCGTAATGCGCATGACGGGAACGTCGATACCGGGGACCGGGACTTGGCCCGGGACATGCGACTCGACAAAAACATCGTTCACGGTCCCGGCGGCGTTCGGCACGGTCGTGCCGCTGGGCACGGTCTCGTGCTGAATGGGCAGAGAAGTGGTCCAGTCGCCGAGGGAGGGCCACGGTCCGGCGCTGGTAATAATCATGTCGAGCAGGCGCGCATAATCCTGCGCGTCCTCCTGCGCCATCTCCTGATCGTACTGGCCGGTATCGAGCGCCAGGTTGATGCGAACTTCGTGATGCCGCGTGGCCTTGTCATCGCCGCGCTCGAAGTTCGTGGGGCCGATTTCCAGGGAGAGCCAGGGCCAACCCGTCCGCGGTCCGGGGCCTTTGTGGAATTCCGCAATGGCGACGAGCGGCTGATTCCCATCCGCGGCGCGCGCGGCGTTGATGACGGCGAGCGCCGCGGCCTGGTCGCGCTGGATAATCGCGATCAGTTGATTAACCAGCGGCTTGGCGAATTGTGCGTGATAAGCTTGAGTCCAGGTCATAGAGTTATCGATTCATCCGCCCATCCGAAAATCGGGTGATCGGAGATCGGGTGATCGGGTGAGCAAGGGAAAACCCGACCGCCTGATTTGTTTCACACGATCTTCGGATCACCAGGTCACCCGGTGCCTTTGTTCACCCGATCACCGGATCTCCCGATCACCCGATCCTAGAATTCCCTTCGGTCCCACTTCTTGAACACGTTCGTCGAATCCTCGCTCGAAGTCTCGCTCGGGTATTGGTCTCCGCCGGCGACGCCGCCCAGTTGCGGGCGCGGCGTTTCCACTTTGGCGAGGGGGTCGAACAGGTAGTCGTAGTCGCCGCCCTGGGCCAGCGGCTTGCCGTCCGCGTCGCGGGCATTGAGCTTGTTGCACAGCTCGCGGAATTCGTCCTCAAAGCTCTTCGCCACGCGGGCCGCCGCGGCAATCCCGGAGGTTTCAAACACCTCGGCGAGTTGCGCGCAGGCGCCATAACGGTTGATCTTTTCGAGCAGATTCAACTGGTCGAGTGCTAAAGGCTCCCTGCCAGGCGGTGAATCCCAGGCTGGAATAAGCTTCCTGGAAGCGCCGCTGCAAGATGGCATCCAGTTCCCCCGCTACGTCATCAATGTAGTTCTGAATGAGCGTGTCGGAGGGTCCCTTCGGCCCATTGCGCGTAAACGTGGGAAACATGCCGGCGACTTGGGTGATGGTGGTGTAAGACATAGGGCTCCCTTAATCGGGTCATCGGGCCATCGGGTCATCGGGCCATCAAGAGTCAGATTGGAAAGCAAATCATTCGATCAGCCGATGAACCGATCACCTGATCGGCCGATCTACTACGACCGTGACAAACACGCTGATCGTCGTCCCGCTTCCGGAATCGACGGTGTAATAGAGATTGGTCGCGTCCGCCGCCTGGGTGCGATGCACGGCCACGGTCGAGGTGAGCAGGACCATCTCATCCTTGGGCGTCTGCCCGACAGACTGATTGTTGGGCGCCACGATGCCGTGGGGAATCGTGTTGGCCCCGCTCGCGAGACCGGTAATGTCCACCCGGATTCGCCGCACAAGCTGGCGACGGTCCAGGCGGAAGGTGTAAAGCGTGGTGTAAGTTGCTGAAGCTGCCATGAAAACCTCCGTGACGAGTGATAAGTGACAAGTGACGAGCAAGCTCGCCACTTGCCGTAACGAGTGAAGAGCTGATGCCATTGCTTGCCACTCGTCACTTGTCACTTGTCACTTCTTCTTTTGCTGCCTTCGCGGCTCTGAACGCCACGAACTCCTCGTACTCCGCCTTTTCGGCGGCGGCTTTGGCGGCGGCTGCGTCCGCATCTTCCTTGGCCTTCTTTTCCCGGGCTTCCGCGCCGCCGATCGGATCGGGCTTGCCCTGAAACAACGGCACCTGGCCGTAGATCAGAATGCTGGCTTCCTCTTCGCGTCAGTTCGATTTCGCCCGAGGCATCCACCGGGATCAACTTCCCGTGACAGGCGCTGGGCGACAACTTCGCCGCGGCCGCGCCCTTGGCGTACATACATGACGCTGTTCTTTTCGATGGGCTGGAAAACTTGGTACTTGGGCATTGAAAACCTCCAAAGCAGGTATTAGGTGACAGGCTCAGGTTACAGAGCTGGTCTTCCTATTCCCTGTAACCTGTGCCCTGTGACCTTCATCTACGCCACGGCGCTCTTAAACACGTACATGGCGCCCGGTACGACGAGCTTCACGCAGTAGTAGGTTTGGTACTCGATCATGTCGCCACTGCGCTCTTCCACGCGATAGCGCTTCACCAGCATGCCGCCGTTCTGCGGGCACGCCGTAGAGCCAGCGGAAAGTGGTGCCGGGGGTAATCATCAACTGGCCTTGCCCCGGCGGCACGTACGCCAGGATGGCGTTCTTGCCCCAGATGTAGTTGAGGTTGTGCGCGATGCCCTGTTGGGTGGTGTCATACAGAGCTTTGGCAACCACAAAGTTGTCAACATTGAAGAGGCCGGCCAACTGCTGGTCGGTGGGATAGCCGAGGGGCAGGGCGTGGTTCTTGAAACGGTCGAGGATGATGGGGTGCTGGATGAGCTGCAGCCACACCGGATAGCCGATCAGGAGCGTGTTGGGCTCCTTGGTGCAGCTCAGGAGGATCGTGGAACGCTGCGCGGTGATGGCGGCCACGGGATCCGAGTTCTGGAAATCACTCCACTGGGCCGTACCCGCCAGCGTGGTGCTGGGCACCGTGGTGGAGTTCATAATGAGGTTGTAGATCTGGATTTCCCGCTGCTTGTCGATGATGTCCGCGAGCGTCTCGGTGGTAAAGACCTCGGGGGCCGTGGAGAAATCCCATTTGGCCCGCAATTCATCGGGGATGAGTTGCTTCTGCCCTTTGCCGTCGCAGTAGTACTCATCGTTGGACATGCGCCAGCCGGGCATTTCGTTGGCTTCGCTCCCCGGGGCGCGCTCGGTGTTGTAAGACTTGAAACGCTCGAACCCGAAGATGGGGTAGCGATCGTTTTGCTTCGAAACCGGAAAATCGGGGAAGAGCCGTCCCCCCACGAAATCCTGGTTGCTGTAGACGACGGAATAGCTGGTCAGAAATTGGTCGAGATGGGCTAGAGATACTTCCATGAAAACCTCAAGTGACGAGTGACGAGTGACGAGTGACGAGCCAGCCTGTCACCCCTCGCGTCCCAAGTCTCTGTGCGCAGCGGCGTAGTCCATGTGGATTCGCCGCCGGGCACCTTCATTCCAGTGAACGGTGAAAGTGGCGGGTGTGCGGCTTGCTCGTCACTCGTCACTTGTCACTCGTCACTGCTCTTACAGCTTTACCTGTTGCAGCGTCACCGAGATGCGGAGGCGCTGGTTAATGGCGGTGGACGGGTATTTCGCCCGCCCCACGCAGTAGTACATGGTGCCGACGGAGCCGTTGCGAATGGAGGTCACGCGGCCGTAGGCATCGGCGATATAGACCAGGTCATCGGCCTGGATGGTGGTATCGGCCGCGATCACTTCGGCTTCGGGGGCCGAGGTAATCAATCCCCAGGCGCGGCCCTGGGAAATGAAAGGCGAGGGCGGAGTCGTCCCGTTGATGGGATTGCCGGTGTTGGGGTCGAGCCAGAGTTCCGCCGTCATCGGGTAGCCGGGCTCCACCACGTCCTGCGCCAGGACACCCACGGCCTGGACGTTCGCGCCGCTCGGCAGTCCCACATAGAAATCCGATTCCGTCGAGAGATTCGTGACCGGCAAGCCCATCACGGTGCCGCGAATCGCGCGGATGTTCGTGTCAAACTTGGCGGCCGTCAATCCTTGATTTCCAAGCATAGTTTTTCTCCTTTTTGAAAGCTGTCAGTTGTCCGTTGTCCGTTGTCAGTCGCCCGTGGCCCACCGCACGTCGCGTGCAACGGACCACGGACTACGGACGACGGACAGCCCTTACGCCGGCTTCGCATCCCCCCGGTAGTTCCTCAGCAGCTCAGGATCTTCCTTCGCCACTAAGGCGCTGGCCCGGCAATGCGCTTCCAATTCGCCCAGGCGCACGTCCGTCTGCATGAGTTGCTTTTTCTTGTCTTCCACCAGGCGCGAGAAGAGCTGCCGGGGCGATTCGCCGGTTTCCGAGCCCGAGCCGCCGAGGCCGATCACGGAGTCGGTTTTGACCAAGGGCGGACGGTCTTCGACGAGGGCTTTGAAGGCCGCGCCGTCGGAAAGCGCCAGGCGCAGCGGCGCGCCCGTGGCCATCATGGCGGGAGTAATTTGGCCGCGGCTGAAGGCATTCTGTACGCGCTGTTCGGCGTCCTTGGCGCGGCGCCAGGCGGAGCGGCTGATTTTGCCGGTATCGTCCAGCGCGTCCAGGCGGCTGTTGTCGAGTTTGCCGTCGGCGCCGATGGCTTCCGACAGCAGGGTGACCTCGGCCTTGAGCGGATGGAGCGCCAGGGTGACCAAGCCGCGAATTTCTTCCTTGCTCCGGCCATCCGCGCCGACTTCACTGGCGAACGTCGCATAGGCCTCCGGCCCCAAAGCGTTCAGGGACGGGAAGCCCGCACCACGCGCGCTCAGGTTGCTTAGAACGGAAACCCCCTCCTTGCCCACGTGTTTGATCGCGTAGTCGTAGAGGTGGTCGTTTTCGATTTCACCGACTTTACGGTCTCCGTCGCAGGCTTCGTGCGTGCCGTCGGCGGAGCACTTGAGAGTCAGTTTTGCCATGTTTCCTCCTTGTTCCGCCGAATGGCGGCTTAAATTCGGGCAGGTAGGCAGGGGGCAGTTGGGCAGTTGGGGGTTTTCCCATCTGCCCATCTGCCCATCTGCCCATCTGCCGGTAGACAACCAAATTTCCGGTAATTCATCAGAAAAGGTTGATTGGTCAGCGCCACGCTGGTGAGCGTCAAGCCTTGGGACTCGCCCGTTTTGCGATCGGGGTAATCCTTGGCGAAAGCCGCCGACACGTAGCGATATTCGCGGTTCTTGATCAGTTTGCGCGCCCGGTCAGTAGGTTCATAGCGGCCGTACAAGATCCATCGGGCAGGTGGTGAGATGGGCAGGTGGGCAGTGGTGTCTTCTACCTGCCTACTGCCTATCTGCCCATCTGCCCGAAAGGGTTCGGGCTCATCGAGCGCCAGGATTCGTCCCGCGCTGGGGGTGGGCTCGCCGGCGGCGCGCTCCAGGTCCTCGCAGGCATGGTCGTAGTCCACATTCAGATCGTGGTTGGCGAGTTTCTGAAAGTTGTCGATCGCCGTGCTCAGCTCGTCGCGGGTGAAGGAAACATCCCGGCCGCCCTTCACCCAACTGCCGGTGACCAGAATGGGAATGCGCGCCAATCCTTCCGCCGGCACGGCGCTGAGCTGGGAGATGAAGTGAAACTGATCCTTGTCTGACATCGCTATGTTCCTCTCGTAAATCGGCTCATCGGTTCATCGGCTCATCGGTCCATCGGCTTATCCATCGATTCATCTGCCCATCGGTGCATTGGTTTTAGATGGGCAGATGAACTGATGGGCCGATGAACCGATTTCCCCTGACACCTGGCACCTGACACCTACTTATAAATCGCCGTAATCGTCACCGGCGCGCTGGTTCCGTAGGCGGAGCAAGCGAAGGTGTACTCACTCCACTGGCCGAACCCCGCCGCGGCGGAGCTGCTGACCGTGGTGGTGGTCACCCCGGTGGTTACGGGCGCTTGCTGGTAGATATCCCAGGCATTGACGGCGTTGGTCGAGACGCTCACCGCCGCGGCGCTCCCCAGGTTGAGAAAGTTGACGCCGTCAAAGCTGGTTTTCGCTTGCACCGTGCAAGTCGTGTAGGTCCCCGAGACGGTCCCGAAGACCCAGGTGACGTGCGCGGTTGAGGCCCCGGTGGTGGACGTGGGGCTGGTGGTCGTAGTCGCTCCGGCAATCGACACAATGGGATTATCCAGAATGTAACTGAACGCCGGGAAACGGTGCGAGCTGTAGGAATCCGCGCTCACCTGGGGCGGGCGCAAGCTCGGAAGCGCCAGCAGAACTATCACAACGGCGATGCAGAAGGAAATCAGCAGAGAGTTTCGTAGCGTTTTCATATAGTCTCCCCGTCAGTCGCCATTGCCTTGCACTTTTTGGCTACTGACCTCATAATCGTGCAAAATGATGCTCATCTACGTCTGGAGGCAGCCATGGAAGACTCCCCCAAGTCTGGATCAGTAAAATTGGTTACTAACCCACCCGAAGAAAAAGGTGGTAAACAGAAGCCGCAGCGCCCCGTACCAGACCCGACAAAGCGGAAAATTGGCCTGTTCGATGACAGACCTCGCACAGAAGAGCAAGAGTAAATAGGAGTACAGCATTGCAGGCGTATCGCGTCCCTCGTATTACGTAATAGCCCTTCTCCATCGTGACGAAGCGCTCTTGCTCTGTGCTGTCAGCGAGCTGCAGGCAGAAGTTTCCTAGCGCGGCCGTCTGCTCGTGGTAAAAGTTCGCGTAGCCGACGGCCTCTTCCTCCGATTTCGGATACACATGCTCAGCAGGTCCTGATGCTCGTAGAGCGTAACCACCTGACAGAATCAGACAGAACCCGCCCACAGCGATTAGAAGCAACGTGAAGATGGAGATGTGGTCAGTTGATCTTAGAACTCCTCCGAAGAGAACCCAGAGCGCTGCGGTTATCGCGAAAACCAATTTCAGAAGGGCGGTGCCTTTCTCTTCCACGTACCGCGTCTTTTCCATTGACCAATCGAACCGAAATTTGGCGTATTCCCAGATCCAGTCATAATTTCGTTCTGGGACTGGCTCAAACTTCTTTATCTGCGCATACCATTCCTTGGTTGACTCGTTGCGGTCATGTTTCAGCTTCTCCAGAAATGTTCTATCCATGTGGCTTCTCCTTCTTATCGTCCGGGGCGCTTGTATTCGGCCTCCGAGTGATTCGCATTGTCCGGCGGCCTAAGCCGTGAGTCAACTAACAGGAGCCGTCCATGCGCTCTGCCTACTCCTCATCATTCGGAGCGCCCAACCCTTCACCGTATTCCCGATGGTTGTGCTCCCTTGAGGACGGGGTGCTCCAATCCTCCGGGGGCCCAGTACTGATCGGCTCGCCTCCGCGGCCGCTGATTTGACCGCCCGTCGTGGCTATCGTTTCTCCGCGTATAGAGACAACGTCATCGTCAGCAAAGTCGTTGAACCCCAGTTCGTGCCGCGCCTGGTTCACGCTGGAGCGGTCGGAAATCCACGCGCCCGCCTGGGCAAGTTGGGCAATGATGGCCGACATGGTCTCAATCGACCGCGCCTGCACGTTGGCGGGGACGAGGTACGGCACGGGCGCGTCGGGGCCGAAATTCCACAGCACCAGCCGGCGGATGGTCGCGTTGCGGATCTGGTGCGCGATGTAGTCCGCGGTATTCTGCGTGGCCAGCAGGAAGAAATCGGTTTGCGATTCGCCCAGCGCGCGCGAGCCGCTCTGCGTCTGGCCGAGCTCCATAAACATGGCAAGGCAGGAGGTGGCGATTTGCTGCTTGTGGTACTGGAGCGAGGGCAGGATTTCGCGAATGCGTCCCTCGATGCCGACCAGCTTGAACTCCGCTCCGTTGGGCAGGGAGAGGCCGGTCTTTTCGTGCGCGGCCAATTGCGTCACCCAATTCTGCGCGGTCTGCACGTCCTGCTTGGAAGGGTTGGGCGGCAGCATGATCATGGGCACGCCCAGCGAGTTGCGCTCGCAGGCGATGGCGTCGATCCGCTCCAGGTGCTTCTTTACAAACCAATGGGGGTACATCGCGCGCGTCAGCGGAATGCCCCAAAAGTTCGCCCCTTCCTGGTCGTGGGTGAAGATGCACGCCTTATCGGTGGGCAGCATCACGTACTCGAAGCGGTTGGAGCGATACCCCCACTGCTCCAGGGCGTAGAGCGTTTCGCCATCGTCATAAACAAACGGCGGCAGGGTAGGGTCTACGGAATGCGGGTCGGTGTGCCAGCGATAGAAGGTAAGCGCCTGGCGGTCGCACAAGCGGCGCACGCGGATGCGGTCGCCGTCCACGGCCATGACTTCTTCCACGCAGGCGGCGCCAAAATCCTGCATGCGCAGCGCGTAGCGCACCACTTCTTTCCAGCTCTGGGTGTGCCAGGAGCCGCGATGGTCCTGCCACTCGAGGCCGCTGAACAAGTTCGCACGAATGAACTCGGAGACCTCTTTTGCCCGTTGTCCGTTGTCAGTTGTCCGTGGTCCACGGACGACGGACGACGGACCACGGACGTCTCCGGGCACAATTTCCCACTTCGCCGAGAGAATGGGGAGCTTGCAAGCCCGCAGGGTGCCCGCCACTTGGCCGTCGCCACGCCGCATTTCCTGGTAAGTCCAGATGCCGTTCAAGCCTTCCAGCTTGGGGTTGTATTCGCCCAAGTCGCGCACAAAGCCCGAGGTAATGGGCGTTCCCGGAAGGCCCATGACGGGAACCCAACCGGCGCGGATGCGCTCGGTATAAGCCGCCACCGAAATCGGCTCCGGCGGAGGGGTGGGTGGAACCGCGTGCATGGGAGCAACGGGAAGACCGCCAGCAATTGCCGATGGCCGATTGCCGATTGTCGATTGACCGGGGGATGGTCGATTTTCGATTGCCGATTGACGATTGAAAAGCGGGTCGGCAATCGACAATCGGCCATCGGCCATCGGCAATGGGCCAATCCCGACCTCTGTATCTGCCAGAGCCACCGCGCGGTCGATTTGGGCTTGCAACACTTTGGAAGCTGATTTTCCTTCGCGGATAAGCTGCCGCATTTGATTTCCGTTTCCCGAACTGTGTGACTTAGGCATAAGTTTTCAGTTCTCGGAGTGTCGTAGCGCGGCCTCTGGCCGCAACTAAATACGTTTCGTAGGGGCAGGCCTCGTGCCTGCCCTCCGCAAGGGCACCCACGAGGGGTGCCCCTACTCTCCGTTGGGGCGAGCGGCGCTCGCCCTTGGCCGAACGCTGTTCGGCCCTACAACATCGCCGAACACGGTTCGGCTCTACTGACGTAGCGCCGGCTTCCAGCCGGCCTGGTGCCGCCAGGATGGCGGCGCTACAAAACCTTGTCGAACAACCCTGCCATCACCGGCGATCCCACCAACAACGCCTGCTCGGCAAAGCTTGCCGCGCGGCTCGCTGGCGGCGTTCACCACCATGGCCAGCGCCCAGAAGCGGTCGGCGTGGCCGCGGTCGGTGTGCTCGGCGTCAAAGCGCACGTTGCCCGCCAGGGTCACGAAGCGCTTGACGGAGTTGATGTCGGCGCGCACCTCGCGATTGTCGGGAATGCGCACGGTGCGCTCCTCGAACGCCATGTTTCACCATGGGCGCCAGGCGCTCCTTGAGCGCGGCGGTGAATTGCACCGGCTCCACCATCGCGCCGTATCTCTGCACCAGGTGCTCGGCCAGCATCATGCCGATGCCGGATTGGTCGATGCAGCAGCGGCGGACGGAGGGAGTCCGGTCGGAGTCCGGGTCACGGGTTTCCGACTCCGACTCCGGGCACCGCACACCGGACTTTCGATCAGGCGGCAGATCGCCTTTTCCTGCTCGTCAAACGACACGCCCTTCAGCGTCAGCAGCCGCCGCGACCAAAGCACCCCGCCCACCTTTTCAAACAGCCAGGCGATGGTCAGGTCGCGTTTGCTGCCGATGTCGACGCCCAGGTATAAGCTCGGAGTGCCGGAGTCCGGGGTCCGGTGTCAGTGGGCCTAGTTGGCCGCGGTGCGGTCGTCTTGGACCCGGACCCCGGACCCCGGACTCCGCACCCACTCCGTGGTCGCTTCCTCATGCACGCACGTCGAAATCAACTCCATGGGAATGTAGTTCTGCGCGTCGGAGAGGAACTGGCAGCAGTACTCTTGCAGCCACGTTTCCTCGTCGTCGCAACCCGAGCGGAGCAGGTCGATGTTCGCCGGCAGGCCCTGGGCGACGGCATCGTAGATGTCCACGCGGTGGCCGGACCAAAGGGCGTCCGAGTGTCCGGAGTCCGAGGTCCGGAGTCCTCGTCGCCTGATGGCGGCCCGACGGTGCGACTTCGGACTTCGGACTTCGGACTCCGGACTCCGACCAGCCCCGCCGCCTTCGCAATCTCATAAAACTTCCCGCCGTCCCGTTGGGCGTGGAAATAACCTCGATGGAATAGCCGCGGGTGATAATAGGGAAAGCAGGCGGCATAGATTTTGTGGGCGTCGCCGTGGAAAGCGAACTCGTCCAGCACGATGTGGCCGGTGTAACCGCGCGCCGTGTCGGGATTGGCGGGCAGGCCGATGATGCGCGAGCGGTTGTGCGGGAAATACACTTCCATGGTTTTCTCGTCCGTCTCCAACTCGTTGAACGCCGGCAACGCCTTCAATCCCTTAAAGACCGCGCAGAAGTCCTTGACCTTTTCCATAAACATCCGCGACTGGCGCTCGCCCTTGGAGAGGATGATGTACTGCGTGCGGCTTCTCCATGCACTTGATCACGGCCCGCAAAGCCGCGGCAAAACTCTTGCCGCTCTGCCGGCTCCAAACCGCGATCTTCAGTTGCGAGTCGTCCTTGATCCAACGGTCCTGGTAAGCGAGAACGGGGATCGACTCTTTCGCCAGAGCCCGAAGTAGGGCAAGGGGGGTCAGAGGCTCGCCATCCACTAATCCTGCGACCGGTTGATCGGGGGATTCCGATGCGGCGATCGGGCCTGCGCCCGCCGAAGGGCTTTGGTCCGCAGGCGGGAGATCCGGTGATCCGTTAATCGACTTTTTCGAACCCTTACGTTTTGCCATTGGCGCTTTGCCTTTTGCCTTGCTCTTTTTTGCCTGTCTCTCTGGGCGATGGCGCGTTCGAGCCCCCAAGGGGCGCGCCCGGAATCATTGCCAAGCGGCGTAGCGCAGACCTGTTTTTCAAGGTCTGCGGCTCTTCTTGCCGACCCTGCCGAAGGGCCGCGGACCTACAAAACAGGTCCGCGCTACTCACCCTCTACCTGCGACGGCAGGAACCCCCGGTGACCGCAATTCTTCCCCCGGGCCGAGGAACTTCTGCTTGGGCGGGTTGATTGCCGTTGTCCCGATCCCGAAGATTTCCTTGGCCTGTTCCACCATTCGCCGGGCCGCGTCGAAATCCTCAACGATCTCGATGTTGCCCTTGGCTGCTTGTGCGCTGCGTTCCTTCATCTTCTGCCGATGCTCCTGGGCGAAAAGGGCGAACTGTTTTTTCAGCAATTCCACCTTCTGGCCGTCGTTCAAGACTTTCTTAAAAGCCATTAATTGCGGCGCCGTCATCTCCTGGAGACTTTCCCAGAGCAAGGCGTTCACGCCGGCGGTCAGGCCGTCTTCGCCAACCAGTTGCGCGACGGCTTTCATGGCTGTTAGCCGCTCCACGACCGCGTCCTTGTGCACCTGCCAATGTTTCTTCTTGTAGGTACTGACGGCGGTCTTGCCGGCATCTTGGTGATACTTGCGCTCGATCATCCGCCGGACTTGCAGGACGGTGGCAAACTTCTCGAACATCGTATCCACCACCTGGAGAAGGTCCGGGTGTTTGGCGCTGAGGATTTGGAGCTTGCATGCCTGATCTTTGGCCACTTAGTTTCTCCCCTCGCTTACCAATTCCTGGTAGGCGGTCGTGGCCGCTCGGGCCGCCTGATCGCGCTCGCGCCGCACGTTCCAAGATTGCCTCTTGTAATTCCAAATGGTGGTGTGGCTTATGCGCTCGCTATATTCGGCCCGGATCATTGCCTCGACAGCCCGTATGCTAGCGAAAGCCTCAAACATCGCATCCACCTTCTGAACCAATCCCGGATGACGGGTATCAAGAACGAGCACTTTTGATACGCCGAGTCGTCCCATGGAATGTTGACCTCATTTCTAATCGGGTGATCCGGTGATCGGGTGATCGGGTGAACACAGTACGCACCAGATCATGCGATCATCTGATCCCCTGGTCATTTAAGCCGACGCCACCATCTTCAAATCCTCATCCTGAATCCCAGGGATTGGTTCTTCGCTGTTCACCCGATCACCCGATCTCCCGATCACCCGATCATCTAGTGCCTCGGTCATTTGCTGGACCATCTCCCGCTGCGCGCGCCAGTGCTTGCTCTTGTACTTCTCGAGGGAGGACAGGCTCAGGCGCTCGCCGTAGTGGGCCTGGACCATCTGCCGGACCTCCGCCGTGGGCCAGAACTCCGCAAACATGGCGTGAACTTTCTCGATCAAACCGGGGTGCCGGGCGTCAAGCGTTTGCATTTTGCCGATGGGCCGTCGTCGCACGGAAATGGACCTCTTTCTAATCGGGTCATCGATCGGTGTCCGTAGTCCGTAGTCCGTGGTCCGTGGCAACTGGCAACGGACAACGGACGACGGACAGCGTTTCAATGACCCGATGACTCAATGAGCCAATCATCTTGCTTCTCCCAGGGCCGCGCACCGGCGGTCGTACTCATCCACGCCGTTGGCGGTGATGCGGGTCCAGCGGATGACTTCCGGCAGGCCGACTCGCTTCTCGATGCCGAGTTCCACCCAGCCGCGATCGCGCATGTAACGCAAGTGAAATTCCACCGCCGGGCAGACTCACGGGACGAAGGCAATCGTCCAGATAGATAAGGATGCTTTTCGGGGTCACCGGCTGAAGTCCGCACTCGTTCAAGTAGCGCAGAATCTCCGTGCGGTCGAACTCTTGCTCCGATTTGGTTTTTACCTTGGACATTGGTTGCCTTCTTCTTCGCGATTGGTTTGAGACATCTGGTTCGGTCGGAGCTGACAGCCGACAGCTAACAGCTAACAGTAACCACAAGATGACTTGGCTTCGGGCCGCACCTGGCGTCTTAACTGTAAGCTGTCGGCTGTGAGCTGAAGCTCCACCGCTCACCTGCACCTGTCACCTGGTACTTACCGTCATCCTGCGCGTAACATGAAAAGCCCTCGATCTTTCGCGACATCAGCCGAAGCTCCCGGCCGATTTGCTCGCGCTCGTTCCCCATTTTCAGGATCTCCTCGCGCGTGGTCATCAGCAGACCCTTCAGCTCCATCACCTGGTCCGATACCATGTTCTGGGTTTCCACGGCTCGCACCACGCGCTCCAGCGATTCGGCGCCTTTTTCCAGGCTGGCCGGAACCCGCATCACCCCGCGCGTGGCGGCGGAGAAAAGCCGGTAAGCTCCGACCCCTGCCATGCAGGTGCCGATAAAACCACCCGAGCCGAGCAACAACGCTTGGATTTCGTTGGCGGAAATCATGTTTTTAGCTCACAGCTCACAGCTAACAGCTCACAGCTAACAGCTAACAGCTCACAGCTAACAGCTAACAGCCGACAGTTCACAGGAAAAGCGCCCACAGCGGACAGCCAACAGCTTACAGTTAAGAGGAGGTGCGACTCGCAGCGATCAGCTTGCAGTTACTGTTAGCTGTAAGCTGTCCGCTGTGGGCTGTTAGCTGTGAGCTGTTAGCTCTTGGCTTTGCCCGCTTCGCGGGCTGGGCACTACCTGCCGCCAAAACCCGTCATACAACGCGTGCTGGGCGGCGAACTGGAGGACGGCGGATACCAGGAAGGTCACCAAGCCGCGCGCCAGCGTGGCCGCGTCCGGCCAGCTTACCGTCAGGCTGTGCGGGGCGTGAGCAAACTCAATCCCCATGGAGGTCAGCGAGCGCCATCACGCCGCTGGCCATCATGCAGACCTTGGGCTTGTTCTGGTCGATCCACGCGAACGCCGCGCTCTGGCTGCGCTTCGCGAGCTGAATGAGAAGCGGCATGATGAAAGTTATAAGGGCTTGCACTTGCAATGATTGAGTGTCCATTTGCTTCTCCTAGAGTTGAGGAAATCGGACCATCGGTTCATCAGTTCATCGGACCATCGGTTCATCAGTTCATCGGACCATCTGGCCATCGATTCATTAGTCCATTGGCCCATCGGTTGATTGTGCTTTTGCCCTTCCGATGGACCGATGAGCCGATGAACCGATTATTTCAGCGGCTTGAACCGCGGATCACCGTTGATAACTTTGTTGAACTGGTTCTTGAAGTCCTTGGCCTTCCATCCTTTGGCTTGGCCCTGGACCTTCACGTGCGCCCCCAACGTCGCCGGGGCGGTTGCCGGAGGCACTTGCGCGGCGATTTCGGTGACCGCCTGCGTCAGTAATGTGACAATGGCCGTCACCGTCGCATCGGTAGTTTTGTTTTTGATTTGCGCGGCCGATTCAAGCTGCGTGACATTCGCATCCACGGCGTTAAACGCGGCCTGCACCGCTTGTAGATTCGTGGCAGTGGGAGTGGCCTTGTAAGTGTCCAGCGTTTTGACCAGGGCCGTGAAACCGTTTTCGATGATCGTCACCAGCGGCGCCAGCGCCGGGTCGATGGCCTCAACCAAGCTGGCGGCAATGGGAGCGGCGATCTCCGCGTCCGCTTCCACGGTGTTGACCCACGCCGGCACGGTGCACGCCAGGATCACCACGGCGACGGCCAAGAGAACAACCATAATTAATGTTCGCGACTTCATAAGTCCTCCATTAGCTTTCAGCGATCAGCATTTAGCGGTCAGCTCGAGCTGATTGCTGACCGCTGGTTCTTTCTTATTCCTTCCTTGAAAAGTTTTCCGCGGTAGCCACGGTCAGTGCTTTGCTGACCGTGGGTTCTTCGCCAGTAGCCATCACGGTCAGTGCTTTGCTGACCGTGGGTTCTTCGCCGTGGAAAGCTCGGCCCCCAACTTCCTGCTTACCGCTTACTGCTTACTGCCGACTGCCGACTGCCTACTGCTTACTGCCTACCCCTAGCTCGATGACCCGATAACCCGGGTCCGTTCCCGTGGCGTACCATTCGAGGGCGCGGGAATCGTCCAGCCGGTAGCGGCTGACCAGGGTGATAAGCTCTGCGGAGTAGCTGGGATTCGTGGAATATCCACAATGCTCCGTGTCCAGTGGGGAGGTTTTGGGTCCCAGCCGCTCCGCAAACTGTTTCCAGTCGTCCCGCACGGCAAAGGCGGGCCGATAGCGCGGCGCTCGCAACAGCCGGGCGTGCGCTCGAAAAGCTTCGTCTAAATTGGGGAAACGCTCGAACTGGGCCATGACCGCCTTCTTCTGCCCGTTCTCGATTTCCCAGGTCGGCGCGTCGAAAGCGCCGTAATCTTCGGCTGACAGCCGACAGCCGACAGGTGACAGTCCACTGATGGCTGGTCGCTGTGGGCTGTTAGCTGTGAGCTGTGAGCCGCTGGCCGTTGGCTGTGAGCTGTTAGCTGTGAGCTGTGGGCTGTTGACCGTTGGCTGTGGGCTGTTAGCTGTGAGCTGTGGGCTATTGGCCGTTGGCTGTGGGCTGTTAGCTGTGAGCTGTGGGCTGTTGGCCGTTGGCTGTGGGCTGTTAGCTGTGAGCTGTGGGCTGTTGGCCGTTGGCTGTGGGCTGTTAGCTGTGAGCTGTGGGCTGTTGGCCGTTGGCTGTGGGCTGTTAGCTGTGAGCTGTGGGCTGTTGGCCGTTGGCTGTGGGCTGTTAGCTGTGAGCTGTGGGCTGTTGGCCGTTGGCTGTGGGCTGTGAGCTGTGAGCTGTGGGCTGTTGGCCGTTGGCTGTGGGCTGTTAGCTGTGAGCTGTGGGCTGTTGGCCGTTGGCTGTGGGCTGTGAGCTGTGAGCTGTGGGCTGTTGGCCGTTGGCTGTGGGCTGTGAGCTGTGAGCTGTGAGCTGTTGGCCGTTGGCTGTGAGCTGTTAGCTGTGAGCTGTGGGCTGTTGGCCGTTGGCTGTGGGCTGTTAGCTGTGAGCTGTGAGCTGTTGGCCGTTGGCTGTGAGCTGTTAGCTGTGAGCTGTGGGCTGTTGACCGTTGGCTGTGGGCTGTTAGCTGTGAGCTGTGGGCTGTTGGCCGTTGGCTGTGGGCTGTTAGCTGTGAGCTGTGAGCTTTCTATGTAGTGGCAATACTTAATTCCAAACGGATTATTGGCGAGGCGGAAAAGCACACTGCTTCCCCACCCAAACTTGGGCGTGGCGCTCTCCAGAATGGCCTGCGCAATGGTGACGCAGGCGGGAATCTCGTACGCGCGCTGGCCTTCCAACGCCGGCGGCGCAACCTGCAAAAGGAATTGCAACTGCTGCGCGGTCAAAGGAGGAAGAGCGGGCGCCAGATGCGGGGAATTAGGTTCTGGGTGCTGGGTGCTGGGGGTGGGGGGCTGGGCGCTGGATACCCGCGATTGAGGATAAGGGGTTAGGGCTTTGCCGCCCGAATCCCGAATTCCGCGTCCGGGATTCCGCGTTTCGAGTCCCGGGCCCATGGCCTCTGTTCTTAGGGGATGAGGGATTTCGCTTGGTGCTGGCTTCGTGTTGGGATTTGCGTTAGTTTGCACTTAGGGCAGCGGCAGCGTGTGCACCCGCCGCCGCCCTCACTCGCGCTGATCAGACGCGAGCTAAGCTGGATTTACAAAATCCGTCGTCAGTTATCAGTCATCAGTCTTCCGTTTTCAGTTCTTGCTGAGTTGATAACCAACCATCCTCTTCGTTCTCGGAGGAGGGTGTGCAGGCCACAGGTGACTGGCTTTCTCGTCTGTTCACCCGATCTCCCGATCTCCCGATCCCCGGATCAGTTGATGGCCCGATGAGCCGATAACCCGATCATTTGATGGCGCGATGACCCGATTCCGATCTTACGATCGCAACGCCGCAAAAAACGCGAGATAGTTTCCGGCGTGATGCCCAGCGCAATGGCGGCACGGAGTTGGGAGCCTGCCAGTTGCCACGCCTGGCGAAAAATGCTCTCCTGAATTTCGTAGTACGAGGTGCCCATCGCGACGTCGATGCGAATCCGGGGTGGTTCCTGGGCGTGCTTTCACCCCCAGCGGCCTTCCCTCCGCCTCGCTCGCTACGATCTTTGAACACGTCGCTCATCACATGAACATCTTATAATAACCACTAGTACATTGTCAAGCAAAATCTTGCACAATTTCCTACCGGTAGGAAAGAAAATGAAAATTTTCTTGTCCAATTTCCTACCGGTAGGAAATGGGGTTTCGAGTCGCGCCGTTTTGCCGTCGCGGCAACCCCCAAACGAGGCTTTGGGGACCCGAGTCTGGACGTTTTCGCTAGTCAAATAGTCCAGACATGCGCGAGTCCAGGGATTTTCGTTGGCCGAAAGATCCAGACGGGCGTGAGTCCCGACATTTTCCCGAGTCAAAAAATCAAGACGCTCGGGGTGCCCCTGATCCGCACGTAATTTAGTGAAAGGGCGAAAAAATCTTATGGGGAGTGCATTTTTCTCTTGACATGTTATAGAGATTATGTATATATTGTGTCTATGTCCGCTCGCATCCCAACGCAACAGAAGTCGCCTTTTGAAATCGACGCTCGGCCCTTGCACGAGATGTCCAGTCCTCACGCCGGGCTGCTGGCCACCTCTCGCGCCTTTCGCTCGCTCGGCATTCCCGCTCTGGCCGCGGCGCATCTCCAACTCAAGCAGCGCCAGCGCGGGTTTGACGAGGCGCAATACCTGGAAGCAATCGTCCTGCTGCAGACCGCCGGCGGCGATTGCCCCGAGGACATGCAACTGCTGGGGAATGACCCCTGCCTGGAACGAGGCTTGGGTTTCCCGCTTCCCAAGGTGAGTGCGGTGCGGGGTTTTCTCGCGCGCTTTCACGATGAGGCCTTGGAAGAATCCCGCCCTCCGCGCGCGGTGCAGAAGAGTTTCATTGTGCCCAGCAGTGCGCCGGTGGAGGGATTGCAGGCGGTGCAAGCCGGCGTGGTGCGCCGCATCGCCCAGCTTTACGCCGAGCAGCAAACCGCCTTGCGCATCGCCACGGTGGACCAGGATGCGACGATTATCGAGAGTCACAAGGCGGCGGCGCAGGCGCACTATGAAGGCGGCCGAGGCTACCAACCCATGGTGGCGGTCTGGGCGGAAGCCGATCTGGTGTTGGCGGACGAGTTTCGCGACGGCAATGTGCCCGCCCAGCAGGAGCCGCTCACCTGCGCCAAGCTGGCCTTTGCCGCGCTGCCGGAAAATATTCAGGAGCGCTATTTTCGCGGCGACTCCGCCTGTCACGAGAACGGCTTGCTGGGCTGGCTTGGGCATCCGGACCGCGCCCAGGAACCGGGGGGCCGCATTGGCTTTGCCGTTAGCGCCAAGCGCAGCGTGGAGTTGACCGCCGCCCTCACGCAAGTTCCCGACTCGCAGTGGCGGACCTATGATGGGGAAGCCGACGGCACGTTGCGGCAATGGGCGGAAGTCGATTTCGTCCCGGGCGAACGTGGAGAAAAGAAGGACACCCAACCCTTGCGCTATGTGGGCCTGCGCCTGCTCAAGCCGCAAGGAGGGCTCTTCGCCGACGGCTCGGACCGCCATCATCATGCGGTGATTACCAATCTGGAATGGGCCGGGGACCGGCTGCTGCGGTGGCACCGGGAGAAAGCCGGCACGGTCGAGCACGTGCACGATGAAGTCAAGAACGAAACCGGCGGCGGCCACCTGCCGAGCCAACATTTCGCCGTCAACGCCGCCTGGTTCAAGCTAGCGTTGTTGACCTACAATCTGGCCAGCGCCATCAAGGGGCTGTGCTTCGCGCCGGAAGAACGCACCGCGCGCTTTAAGAAGTATCGACTGCTGCTGGTGCATCTGGCGGGACGGATGAGCCGCTTCCGCTGCAAGCTGCGCCTGCGCTTCTGCGCCCGCCCGGAAGCCATCGCTCGCGTGCAGAAAGTCTGGACCGTCTTCGCCCTGCCCACCCAAGCCACCGCCTTCACCTAAACGCCGAGCGTCCACCCCCACCTCATCCCCCTGTCAACTTGCGCAAGTCCTCCTCGGACGGCCTGCAGGTTTCTTCCTTGGCCGTCGCCCAGCAGTACCCGCGCCCCTTCCCTCACCGACCCAATCCCCTTTCCGCGTAGCCAGCCGCTCCTGGGTGCAAATAATACCTGCCACCCACAACGCGCCCGCCTCGTGACGCACAGAAAATCGCGTCAACGTCGCCGCTGCCATTCTTACGTGCGGATTTGGGGGTGCGGAGTCCTCCCGCGCTGCGTCGCTTCCACTTGTAGACTTCCCGTCATACTGCCACCGCCGCTTGTCGACGTGACGGCGCCTCCTGAACCTCGGTCGCATCTTCCTCCGCAGCGGATGGGGCGCAAGGGCCGGGGGAAGAGGTTCTACCCGCCTCTACACCGGCGGCAGGAGGACGGCTTGTCTCGATCTGAGAGGCGCGTGTGCGGGCGCACAGGCGGTTGTCGTCGCGCCGGCTCATAACCTGTTCGCGCGTCGTAAAATCCAGACGACAAGCGGCGTTCACGCAACGGCGGTCACGAAAAGCCCCGCGCGTCTCGGTGACTTCGGTGCGGGCGCCACATTGGGGACACTTCATGGTCTTTTCCTTTCTTTAGCACGACGCCGATTTAGCGTTCGATCGGCGCTTCGGCCTGTGGGTGTTCGTCCCTGACTATTTGACCATTTTCAGGGTCAGGGTCTGCGACATCATCACCTCTGCGATTTGTCAGGATTCCGCCCACCGCGCCGATTCCCCAGGGCTTTTACTGGGGCAATACAACCGCTGATGGGTTAGCGCTGCGGAAATTTCCTCACTGGCGGCAGGCTTGGCGAGGGCGGGGGGAGGCTCTCGCGGGCGCAGTCCCGCCCGCGCGCGGAGCCGCTGTCGAGGACAAAGTGAATGCCCCGGCGCTTCGCTTCCTGGCGCACCACGTCCCACTCCTCCACCCCGAAGGGCGAGTCGCGGGTGGGAACGTGCCGTCGCAGAGCACCGCATCATGCTCGGGGAGGCAAAGGACCGCCATTTGCAAATCAGAGGCTAGTGTAATAGCGGAAAGCATTTGCACATGCCTGTCGAGGCCGTAGAGGAGTTCGGCGGTGATCTCCCCGCGGGATAAATTAACCTCCAGAATCAGAAGTTTCATAAACCTCCTGCTTGCCTACATCGGGCGCGAGATGGACAAAAGATGTATCGCCGCACCGGGCGCGCGAAAGAGGATGCGTGAAAAATCGACGAGCAAACGTAGAGGCCGTTTGGCGGAAACGAGTCTTTGATGATACTTAACCTGAAGATTGGGGCGGCGAGCTGTAGACCGCCCCTACGAAGAGATTCAAGCTTCCGCGTTTTCACGAAGTTTCGGATGGCCCAGCCATACGGCGGATCGATTCGAACAGCGCAGGCAGGGGGCGAATTCCGGCTAGAGAGGGGGCGGCGCCCTCGCTTGCCGCCTTGGACATGGCGATGCGCGCGGAGTGAGGGCAGGGTTAGAAACGTCAAAAATTCAACGAATTGGACTTCTGTCGGTGGTTTGAAAAGTTCTATAGCCTCCACACCCTTCGACGGGAAACGCAATAAGGAAGTTGACGAGGGGTAGGGGGGGGAATTCCCGGCGCAATAGCGATGGGCAGAGTCTTGTCGGCGACGAGCCGGCGGGTAGGGCCCGAACTCGTGCGAGTCGGGCCGTCGCGGGGATAAGTGCTCGCGGAGCGAGGTTTGGGCAATACGCCGGCGAGAATAAGTGGTTAGTACACCATTAGTTATCAAAGAAATGAATGCCGTGCGGGGCGAAATTCCGGTTCTCATAAAAATTACCCGAGGAGTGGGTGCGCGAGCCCCCAAACTTGACTTGCGTCGGCGACTCCGGAGAAATCCAGGCGAAGCCCAAGGGGAAGGCGCTCAAGACAAAAGTTGGAGAACTTTATTACCATGTGGAACTTGGGAGCGAGGTAGCCGGTATTTACGATGTTGCTTTAGGCTATTGAAATGGCAATGCGTGAGCTATCTTGCTCGCCTCGTGGCACACCGTTGCACGTTGGCGGCCATTTTCGCCGGGAGTTGGCGATCGCCCGTAAGATCAGACTCCGAGACTGGTCGGCCCCGGCCGTTATGACCCGCGGGAGGCTACGGGCAAGTTCGTGGCAATCTCATCAAATTCCCGGATTGGGCAATGGCTGGTGGTGGGAAGACGGTGCAAGGGGAAGTCGCCTGGATACACTTGCTTGGTGGCCTGAGCCCATGGAAGTCACTGCGCAAGTACTACTTATCGCCTCGCGGCGCGACGGGGCGCAGAAAAAGGGGGGATCAAAAAATGAAGGGATATCCCACGATGTTATTGAAAACAAATGGAGAAAAAATGTCGGTTCTTGCCTATGCCACGATGTCGATGAAAACAAATGCCTTATATTGATAAACCCACGCTATGCATGAAAAGAAAAGGACTTGGCTCAAACCGGAGGTCGAAAACGGAGAGGGGAGCGTGCGCCAATTACGGCCCTGGTTTTGCCCCTTCGGCCGCTTCAACCCTGCGGTGGAGGACAAGGCAAGCATAACTCGGCGTTGCGCCGCGGCGGGTCGGGGGACCGGCAACAACCCACATGCATGGCGGTGCGGCCCGAAATGGAGAAACTCCGGTGCTAAGCTAAAGCTCAGCGCTACTACACATCTTGCCGACGCACAGCGGGGGATCTGGCTCAGGCACGCGGATCCGCAAGGCGGGGCTTATCGGCTCGACCGCCATGGGGATAGGCTCGATTTCAGGCGGGTGCAAGAAATCACATGCCGCCCGTTCTATGCTTGGGAGCGTTCAGCTTTTGGAGGGAAGGGTGGGTAGTGGGTCAGTTTGCACTAGCGGTTGTCTGAGGGGGAATCGCGAAGAGGTCTCTGGAGTTTCTGCATTTTGGACCTCGAAGAGGTCCAATGTCATTAGCCGTGGGTGAAACCCACGGAAATGGCGCGCCCCGACGATATACCAACCCCGGAGGGGTTGAATTTGGTCCGGGGCTGACTGGGTTTAGATGGGGTTCGACCCCTGTCAGGGTCGGGGGGCCTTCTTGCTTAGGGTCTCTATCCGTGGGTTTCACCCACGGCTAATGATATTGTTCCCCTTCGGGGAACAGATCGGACGCCCGTCGATTTCAAACTGACCCACTACCGAAGGGCGGCCCGGCTTTCTTTTCGGGCCGACAAGCGTTAGGCTGAGAGTTTCCCAAATGGGCATGCAGGCATCCCCGGATCGGGAAGGTGAATCATGATGAAGCAACATCCCGCAGTGCGACTGATGGTGGCAATCGTTCTGGTAGCTTGGATCTGTGCGGGAGAGGCTCAGGCGCAGACCATGGTGACCTCGACCGAGCAGGACCAGAAGGAATTGGCTGTAACCGTTTATAACTCCAACGTCGCCCTGGTGCGCGACGTCCGCCGCGTGCGCCTGCCTGACGGCACCCTCGATCTGCGCTACATGGATATTGCCGCGCAGGTGAATCCGGCAACGGTGCACATCGTTTCCCTGACCGCGCCCAAGGAACTCAATGTGCTCGAACAGGACTACGAGTACGATTTGTTGAGCCCGCAGAAGCTTCTGCAAAAATACGTGGGCAAGGAACTGACGCTGGTCCGCGTCATCACGGAAAACAATTCCACCAAGGAAGTTCCGGTGAAGGCCGTGCTCCTGGCCGACAACGATGGGCCCGTTTGGAAGGTGGGGAATGAGATTATCACCGGCATGGGAGCGGACCGTTACGTCTTCCCCGACCTGCCGGAGAACCTCTACAGCAAGCCGACACTCGTCTGGCTGCTGGACAATCGCAAGGCGGGTGAACAGACGGTGGAGGCATCCTATCTGACGAATCAGGTGAACTGGAATGCCGATTACGTGCTCACCGTACACTCCGATCAGAAGTCGGCGGATTTGAACGGCTGGGTGACCGTGGTGAACCAGAGTGGCGCGTCTTTCCGCAACGCTCAACTCCAGTTGGTGGCAGGGGAATTGAATCGCGTCGCGCCGTCAGGCGGCACGATGATGCGCATGCATGGCCATGAAGTGCAAAGGCCGCGGCCGCGCCGCAATTCGAACAGGAAGCGATTTCCGAGTATCACCTCTACACGCTCCAGCGCCACACGAATATTCAAGAAAATGAAACCAAGCAGATCAGCCTGCTGGCCGCGGCCGGCGCGGCGGTGGAGAAGGTCTTTGAGGTTGACGGCCAGTCCGTATTACTACCAAAACCCCCAGAGCCCCGGCCAGCCCACCAAAGAGCCGGTCAAAGTTTTTATCAAATTCAAGAATGCAGAAGCGAACTCGCTGGGAGTTCCGCTGCCGGCGGGAACCGTGCGCGTCTATCAGGGGGATTCCAAAGGCCGCGTGCAATTCATCGGCGAAGATCGCATCGATCACACCCCCAAGGACGAAACGGTGAGCCTCCACATCGGCAATGCCTTCGACGTGGTGGCGGAGCGCAAGCAGACCGATTTCCAGCGTCTGGGCCCGCGCAATGTGGAGGTGGAGTACGAGGTTTCGCTTCGTAACCACAAGCCCGATCCCATCACGGTCTTCGTCAATGAACCCATCGGGGGTGATTGGACGATGCTCAATTCGACCTTCAAATTTGAAAAGACCGCCGCCTTTGCGGCGCGCTTCACCGTGCCGGTGGCGGCCAATAGCGAAGCGCAACTCAAGTATCGCGTGCGGATTCATTGGTAGAGAAGGAGGCGGGCGGCATCCATGGTTGCAATCCTTTCCCCCCTGACTTGGCGGCGCTTACCCTTCGGCCTGCGAGGCTCACGGACGCTGCCGGCGTTCGCGAGCCTCGCGACCCAACTCGGGTACCCCTCCTCGCCACGCCAGGTTGAGGAGCGCATGAACACCTTGCTGGATGATCCGAAACATCTCATCATTGCGGCCGTTTCGGGAGGCCGTGTCGTGGGTTGGGCGCACGCCTATGTGTGCTGCTTGGTGGAGAGCGACGCATATGTGGAACTCGGAGGTTTGGTGGTAGATGAATCCCATCGCGGCCAAGGCGTGGGGGGAAAGCTCCTTGAGAAGGTAGAGGAGTGGGCGCGCCAAAAGGGGTGCCGCACTGTCTCCGCGCGCTCCAACGTCATTCGCTATGAGGCGCACAAATTCTATGCGGCGCAGGGGTTTGAGCAGATCAAAACCCAACATGCCTTCCGTAAGCGGCTGTGATTTTCACGGTGGTACGGGCCGAGCGGCTTGCGCCAAACGCCACACTCCAAAGCGATGCTCCGGATGACAGCAAGGAAGCCTTTTTCTAAACCTCTTTAGCGCCGTGCCGCTCACGCAATTCTATTTCGGCTAAGTGACCTCGAAGGTCTGGACCTTCCAAGGTTTACATTCAAAATTGGTTTTCCCAGCCCGGCCAGCCACGTCTGCAATTTTCTTTCCCAGGAGATCTGTTTCGCACGCCCGTGTCGCGGGCATGTCGATTTCAATGGAGGCGGGCACCTGCTTGCCTTCAACCTCCACGGCACGGATTTCAACCCCCGGTCCCTCTTTTTTCCGGAACGCCAGCACCTGAAGGTTTTTCGGCTCCACGCGGACAAAGCTTTGGCGCGGAGGCAAGCTGCCTTCTACCCGCTTGCCGACTACCGTGACGAGTTTCTGGCTGAATGCCTCGGCCGCCCGCACGCGATCAGCATGCGTGAAGCTTCTCGCCGTGGGGCCACAAGGCATGGCGGTACTCCGCATAACGCGGCCAGCCGTATTCGGCGGTGAAGTACGATTCCCACTCGCGCATAATCAAATTCGAGAACACGCCGTCGGCTTCACGTTTGAAATACTGGGTGCCCGGGTGCAGCACCAGCAAGCCCGCATCCGGCCCGACCAGATCAACAAAGGTGCGGCCTTGGAAAGTTGGGCGCACGGAAGGTTCAATACCTAGGGGGAAATCGCGGATCACCGAAGCTGGGGGGAAACCGGGCGCGAAGGAGAGCCAATAGCCGCTTTGAATATCGGCGGGGAACCGGCCGTCGGCGTCGAGCGCGTCGGGAGCAGGCGGAATTTGCGCGAGCACCCGGCTGGTTACCTCCACCCATGGCAACCCCGCGCAGAGCGTAACGTAAGTCTCAAACTTCAAAAGCGGCCAATCGTGATGGGTCTTAACCGTGGCTCGCAGGGGGCCTTTTTCGATCCAGCGAATCGAGGAATTGATCGTGGCGCGCCAATCTGTTTCGCCCCGCGGACGCCGCCCGTTTCTCCGTGCCCTCGTATGCTGCTTCGGACTTGGAGCTGTCGAAGGATGCCGGGATTTTCAACCCCTGCCGGTGATACTTCTCCTGAACGAAAACGCTCAGCAGATTGTAGTCCTGGTTGGGTGTGCCGCGGAACACCGGGAAGGCGCCCTTGTCCCCGTCGAGCATCTCGCGCCCGGTTCGCTTGTCGACCAGGCTGAGGATGGCGCCGTACTTGGGGCTCAGTTTGACTTTCAAGTATTCGTTCTCCAGCAGCAACTGTGGTTCATCGATGCGCAGATCCGTGGCGGGAGGCGGGCGGCTTGCGGGCAAGAACTCCAGATAGTAGGTGTCGTATCCCACGCTGGGAACCTTCCTGGCCGAGAAAGGCCACGTCAGCAACGAGCAGGTTCCCCTGGCCGTCCTTGTCGCTCTTGATGATTTGGGAAGGCACCAAGCGGCCCGATCGATCCCTCACCACAATGTCTCTGGTATTGCTCAGGAATCGGATAGAGGCGCCCCGTCGTTGCCAAATCGGTGCGCTCCCAGGCCGCGGGGTTGAAGACCGTGACCGCCAAGTTGACCTTGCTGGGCGGCTCGCGAGTTGATGCGGCTCGGCGACGAACCCGAGCGAATTGGCGAGCACCTCCTGCCCTTGCTCCTCGGCGGCATCCAAATGGTTGTAACCGATCGCTCCCCAAGTGAAGTTGTGATGGTCCTCGATGCGATCGAGCGGCGCCATGCGGTCGCCTTGCCAGCGCGAATACTCGCAAAGCCCCACATCGTGGCTCTGCGAGGCCAGCAAGTGTTTCCAGGCCTTCTCCAGAGACGCGCGCGTGGTCTTTCGCGCCCAGGCTGGCGGCGATGGCATCGAAGCGTTCCGCGGCCAGCAACGTTCCCTCCACCTTGCGGTCCATGATTCGCAGTTGGTCTCCGCCCAAACCCCAGGTCAGCAGTTTGTTCCAGTCGTCCATGCGGAAGTAAACGGGTTCTTGGGCGGCGCCGCTGCCGTGGCGGTCGAGATAATCCTTCAGGGTGACGAACTCCACGGGGAACTGGCTGGCGATCTGCGCGTATTTTTCCGAGGTTTTGAGGTAGGAAGGCTGTTCGGGAGGTTCCCACCCGAACTCCTCCCAGGTAAAGAGCAGCGGCTTACCCAGCACTTGCAATTTCTTGAAGGCCTCCGAGGTCGCGAGTTTGATCAGGTCAGGGGAATAACCGAAGAGCGAATTCTTCGGTGTGCTCAGGATGGTCGCGCCATCCATTCCTTTCCAGTGGAAGGCATTGACCTCCAAGTAGGGAATTCCGGCCCGCCCCCACGTGTCCACCTGGGCGAGGCTGGCATATTGATAGCCCGCTCCCAAAGCAATTTGCGGGATTTGCGGGTGGGAAAACTCTTCCTCGTCCAGAAACGTTGCGACCTCGTAGTTCAGCGCTTTGCGTATGGTTTCCCGCCCATACACAAGCTGGCGGATGTTCGACTCGCCGCTGAACATGGTTCCCATCGGCTGGGCGTAGGTGCCGCCAATCAACTCCACCTTGTCTTCGGCGAGATACTTTTTCAGCCGCTCCGCAACCTCCGGGAACTTCTCCGCCATGAACTCGTAGGCGCGGGCGTCCAGTTCCAGGCAGGTTTTGACGTGAGGAGCCAGGTCGGCCATTCCCATCGCGTCAATTGCCGAGAGGACGCAGGACTCGATTCCCAATTGCCAGCCGATGCCGATGTAACTCCAGTGATTGCAGAGCGTGATGCAAATGCCCTCGGGCTTGCCCGCCACTTGCGCCAGGAGATTGCTCAAGGGGGAAGTCAATGCGGCGCTGAGACCCCCGACGGAGGTGATTTTTACAAACTCTCTACGTGAGATTTTTGCGTTGTTCATGCCAAGCCTCCCGAGGTAATGCTGGGGAATTTGCAATTTAAATCACCCGGCGAAACGGGTTTCCGCCTCATTCCGCCTTGCGCAGTTCTTCACCTCAACCGGGACAAGCTTGTTAACACTTGGGAGGTTTGATGTCAAATGCACTTGCCCGCCGGCGGCGACATTCTCTTTTGGCGGTGGGACGGAATGCAAAGATCGGGATCAGCGGAATTAATTAATGTGGCGAATGCGGCGATTACTGGAGACAAGATTTTGGCCGGATGGAAGCGCGCAGAGCTTAATTCTGCCTTGGTGCTCGTGGCCCCGCGGGGCTCTTGTGGACTGCGGAATGGGCGCAGGTTGGGGACTAGCTTTCACGGGCTCCGCCGCCCGGGGGATAACGTCGGAAAGCAAGGACAGGATGCGAAAATAGAATGCCGCCATGCGTTCTTGCTCAACCGTTTGCATTTGCAGGGAATCATTCCTGACCGTGCTGGCCCCCGAGGCGCGGTCCGCAACGATGCTGAAGAGTGACACCACGCCCGCCAGGATTAGGATTAGAAACGGGATGGGTAGAACTCGCTTATTCTTCATGACTCTCTATCAACTGGATTTTGTTTTCTTGTTGGTGAATTCTAAATTCTGAAATCGAACTCCCCACACTTAATCTGACGTGTCACATTAAATTTGGTTACCCAAAGGCTGAACATTTGCAGTCAAGATTATTGGATGCAAAAGCGGGCGGAAGGGTTACGAGGCTCGGCTGAAAACTAATAACCGCTACAGAATCAACATGCAATCTCCGTAGCTGTAGAACCGGTAGCGCGCTTCCACCGCATGGCGGTATGCGCGCAGCACGAAGTCTTTTCCCGCAAATGCGGAGACCAGCATGAGCAGCGTCGATTGCGGAAGATGAAAGTTGGTGAGGAGTCCGCGAATGACTCGGAACGGGAAGCCCGGAAAGATGAACAGGCGCGTTTCGCCGCCGCCGGGCGCGATGCTGCCGCCGTGTTCACGCGCCACACTTTCCAGCGTGCGGACACTCGTTGTGCCCACGGCGATGACGCGCCGGCGCTCGTCGAGGGCCCGGTTGATGGCCGCCGCAGCGGTTTCTGAAATCTCGTAGCGCTCGGCTTCCATGTGATGGTCTTCGATTTGTTTCGCCCGCACCGGCTGAAAAGTTCCCAGTCCCACGTGCAGGGTGATTTCGCAGGTTTCCACGCCGCGCGCCGCGAGCGCGCTGAGAACCCGCTGGGTAAAATGCAGTCCCGCGGTCGGCGCCGCCACGGCCCCGCGCACTTTGGCGTAGACCGTCTGATAAGTGGCGCGGTCGCTCGCTTCGTCTCGGCGATGAATGTAGGGCGGCAAGGGCACGTGGCCCAGCCGGTCGAGGGCTTCTTCAATCGTTCCCGTGCGCGCCCGCAGCCGCGCGCGGCGCACACCGTATTCGCCTCGGCCCAGAATTTCCGCTTCCAACTCGTTGTCGCCGAAGACCAGCACTTCACCCGTTCGCACCTTGCGTCCGGGATGGACCAATCCCTGCCAGACGTCCTCGCTCTCCTGCCGGGTCAGCAGGAGTTCGGTTTCACCGGTCAGGAACCCGCGCTGGGCGGGATTATTCTTTCCCACCGGCTGCGCGGTAATTCCCCGCCGCCGGCCCAGCAAGCGGGCGGGAAAAACCTTGGTGTTATTAAAGACCAAAAGATCACCTGGCTGGAGGAGTTGAGAGATCTCGCCAAACGCCCGGTCTTCCCATCGCTTTGCTGCACGGTCGAGCACCATCATGCGCGAAGCATCGCGCTCGGCCAGCGGCCTTTGGGCAATGAGTTCGCTAAGAAGCGTGTAGTCAAATTCTTCGAGAAGCATGCGGAAGCAATTATGAATTATGAATTCTGAATTATGAATATGTTTCTTGATTCCTCGCTGGCAATTTCCGGATTCGGGGTTCGGACCTCGGACTCGGTTTCTAGTCACTCGTCACTTGGCACTCGCCACTGTTCCTATGTGATAAAGTTACAAAATGATCGCGCCCACTGTCATCATTACTTCCCGCGGTGTCGAGCGGCTCGCCTCCGGGCATCCCTGGATTTACCGCTCGGACGTGATCACTTCGGAGGGGGCCGAGCCGGGCGTGGTGCGCCTCATCGATAAAAAGAACCACTTCTGGGGGCAAGCTCTTTACAGCAGCCAATCGCAAATCGCGCTGCGCTTTCTGACGCGCGAAGAGCGGCCCTTTGACGCCGCCTTCCTCGCCGAGCGAATTCGTGCCGCGGCCGCTTTCCGCCGGCAGGTGGCGGCCGGGGCTGAGGCTTACCGGTTGGTCGCTGCCGAAGGTGATCTGCTTCCCTCACTCATCATTGACCGATACGGCGATAGCTTCGTCATTCAAACTCTTAGCCAGGGCATGGACCGGCTGAAGTCCACGGTGGTGGAGATATTGCAAAAGGAATTCGCACCCCGTGCAATCCTTGAACGCAACGATGCCGCCGTGCGGGGACTCGAGGGCCTGGCGGAGCAGATCGGCGTGCTGGCGGGGGAAGAAGTCGGTGAAGTTGTGGTGGAAGAAAACGGCGTGAAAATGTGCTTCGACTTGCTTCACGGGCAGAAGACCGGAGGTTTTCTCGACCAGCGCGAAAATCGCGCCGCGGCCGCGAATTATGCGCGCGGGCGAGCGCTCGATTGCTTTACCTACACGGGCGGATTTGCCCTTACGCTCGCGCCCCGTTGCGATTCGGTTCTGGGCGTGGATTCCTCGGGGGAAGCGCTGCGACAGGCGGAGCGCAGCCAAGGTCTAAACGGATTCACCAACCTGGAATGGAAGGAAGCCAACTGTTTCGATTTTCTTAAGGCCGCCGACCAGGAAAAGCAGCGTTTCGACTTGGTGGTGCTTGATCCTCCCGCCTTCGCGCGGAAGAAAAACAGCCGGGAATCGGCGCTGCGTGGTTACAAAGAACTGAATTTGCGCGCACTGAAAATCCTGAACCCCGGCGGTTATCTCGTCACCTGTTCGTGCTCCTTCCACGTCAGCGAGGCTGACCTGCTGGAATTGGTCGCCAGCGCCGCGCTGGATGCCCACCGCACCGTCAGCGTCGTTGAACGCCGCACGCAGTCGCGCGACCATCCCATTCTGCTTACCGTTCCCGAAACGCACTATTTGAAGTGCCTGATCCTGAGAGTGCTGTGAGAAGGCTGAGCCGGGAATGCCATACACGAAGCTGGTCTTGAGTACGGTATGATGAGACATTATGAGAACATCGCGTAAGATCACTGTGGAGGTACCGCTCGATCTTCTCGAGAAGGCGCAACGAGCGAGCGGCGCCGGTATCACCCAGACCGTTCGTACCGGCCTTCGTCTGCTAGCGGCGTCGCGGACCTACGATCGCCTACGGAAACTCCGAGGCGCGGTCCGCTCCACGCGCACATTGGCAGAAGCTGAAGGCCGACCGATGATTTCCTACCGGTAGATTTCTTTGCGATGTCCAACGCGGAGAACAAGCACAAGCAGTCGGTCGTCTTCGATCTTGCAGATGAGCCGGTAATCACCCACGCGGTATTTCCAGAACTCGCCCAGGCGCGATCCGTGCAACGCTTTTCCGACGCTGCGCGGATCGTCCAGCTTCGCCACTCGTTCGTGAAGGAACTTTAGGATGCGCTTGGTGTGCTGCGCGTCGAGCTTGCTCAGCGCCCGGTCAACCTCGACAGACAGCTCAACGTTCCAGGCCATGACGTTCCATTACGGCTTTCAGGGGGATGGTCCGCTCCTCACCGGTGCGGATGCGTTCCAGCGCACTCTCGGCCAGATACATGTCCTCGAGATCTTCGAGGTGCTCCAGGAGGGCTTCGCGAACATAGAAGGTCTTCGTGCGTCCGGTACGCCGGGCCAGCCTCTCCAGGCGTTTTTCAATGGACTGCGGAAGTCGAACCGCCAGCATGATCACCTCGCTATACAAGTATAGCATCTACGAGTTATGATGAGTAGGCAAGTTTGAGGATAATGGAAATGCGGGTACGATGCCGGCGGATCGTAATGATTGGCTTGGGTTGGGCCTTGTGGCTCCTGCCGGTGGCGCCGGCGCGCGGCCAGACGAACGCCCCGGCGGCAACAGCGCTACAAATTCAGCTTCTCATTTCCCTACAGGCAGCCGTTTGTGGCCGAACCGGACGCGGCGCGCATCCAACTTCACCTCCACAACCCCACGCAACAAACCCTTTGGCTCTATCGGCGCGCCAAAGGAAAGCAGCCCGCCGGAGGAGCGTGTTTACGACGAAAATCGGCCTGCCGAAACCAGCGGGGGCTCGACGGTGGAAGTCAAGCTTCAGCCTGTTGATGCCAAGGCCGCGCAGGCGGTGATTTCGCCGGCAGAGGCAACGGTACTCGAGTATGTCGATATGCCCAAGCCCCGGCTGGTGAAGCTGGCGGCCGGCGGTGATTACGAGGAGACGTCGATCGTGCACTTGCAGCCGGCGCTGGCGGAGGGGGAAAAACCGATTTGGGGAGCTTACCGGTTGGCCGTGGTCTACGGGGCGAGTTTTTCCAATGCGGAAGAATTCCAGCGCAACCTCCGCGCCACGCTCTGGCAGGGTGAAGTGACGAGTAATACGATTGCGCTCGAACTGCGGCCGGCCCTGCCCGACTCCCTAGGCGTTTTGGGTGGATCAACGCTGGGTCAGGATCTCCAGCCGCGCGCCGGCATCCGCGTTTCGCTCAGCGACCGAGCAAGGGCAGTTGATCGATCAGCAAATCACCGGGCCCGACGGACGATTTTCCTTTGCCCACTTGCCCCTGGCCCTCTACTGGGTTACCGGGCGCCGCGAGGTTGCCACCGGGGATACCGTGACCTTTCATCATGAAGAACTGACCAGCGCCGTCCTCCGCCGCCAACACCCAATTGGTCTTTTATCCGCCCGAGATTTACGAGGCAAAGAAGCTGGTACACAAACCCGTGCTGCTCAGGGTCTTTGATGCCGGCGGCCAACCCGCCGGCGGGATTGAACTCGATGCCACGTTTTCCAACGGGGACGTGATCGACGACGTCAAGGCCGTTACCGGTGACGACGGCACGGTGGCGATGGAGTTGCTTCCCGGCCGCAGTTCCGTATCGCTTAAACGGCGCGGCTGCGTGGAGCAAGTGGAGCGCGCCGATGTCGCCCCGGGCGGGGGCGTCGATAGTTTCAAGTTCGTTTTTGATTGTGTGAAGAAATGAGCGGCCCTACCCGCTGCGAACCCTTGCCCCCCACCTGACAGTTATTGGCGGGCATCGAGAAGCGGGAATGCTTTCGCGGAGGCTGGCATGAACGGTCAAAAGAGAACGGCTGCGGTTTGGTTGTTGATGGCGGGTTTCGGCTGTGTGCAGGCGGGGATGGCGCAAACCAAAACCTTCGATGTGGAAGTGGATTTTTCCAAAGCAGCGGGGACGATCAGACACCTCAATGACGTGAATGAGGGACCTCTTTGTGAGAGGGGTTGGGTCGACTTGAGCCCGTATTATCAGGAACTCGGAATAAGGTATGTCCGCTTACATGATGTCCCCTGGTCGTTTGATGATGCCGCTAATATTAACTATATTTTTCCACGTTTTGACGCTGACCCGGACCAGCCCGACAGTTACGACTTCTTTCAGACCGACTGGTACCTGAAGTCGATCGAATCTCTCGGGATCGGGATCATTTACGGCCTCGGCCCCACGGCAGAGTATCCCAAGCTGCCTCCCCGGCATGTCGATCCCCCCCAAGACTTTGAGAAATGGGCAAAGGTCTGTGTAAACGTTATCAAGCACTACAACAGTGGTTGGGCGAACGGCTACCACTACAACATAAAATACTGGGAGATTTGGAACGAACCGGATATCCCGAATTTTTGGACAGGGACGCCGGAGGAATACTATCGACTCTACGAGACCACGGCCAAAGCCATCAAGAGCTACGATCCCAAGGTGAAAGTGGGAGGACCCGTCTTGGCCGTCCACTTATCCTTCCTGGAAGGATTCCTGGCGTATTGCCGGGATCACCAGGTTCCTTTGGACTTTGTTTCCTGGCACATGTATTCCACCCAGCCCTCCGCCGTTTACTTAAAGGCGGCGAAGGTCCGCGAACTCATGAACAAATATGGCTTTCCCAACGCCGAGAGCATTTTGAACGAATGGAGCTATTTCCCGGGCAATTGGGGTCTGATGCCCGGCGACGCCAAGGCGCTAGCCGACCCGAGGTACGTCGACAGTGTGGCGCAGGAGGTCCAAGGTGTCGCGGGGGCAGCTTTCGACGCTTCCGTCTTGATTTTGCTCCAAGATAGCACCCTGAATATTGCTAATTTCTATGAGGGCAATACCACCCTTATGTTTGGCCTCTTCAATGAACATGGTGTGCCCAAGAAGACCTACTACACGTTTAAGGCCTTCAAATTGCTCCTTGATACTCCTGGGCGTGTCGCAACGGGAGGCTCGGACCTGAGCGGCGTAGCGGCCATTGCCGGATTGTCACCCGACAAGGCTCAAGCTACCGTGTTGATCAGCAATTATGGAACAGAATGTAGCCGTTACAACATCCGATTGCACAACCTGCCTTGGAAAGAGGGAGCCATTTACGAAAAGTATGCCTTGGATAAGAGCCACGACCTTGACCTGGTCAAGACGGAAACTTTGGCGGGCACAAGTGTGGTACTTCCGGAAGATGTGGATGTCCCTTCCGTATGCCTGATACGCCTCAAGGCAAATTCCGCGAAGTAGGCGCTGGGAATCGAAACAGCGATTAGCTCCGCCGGCGGCCGGTACGGCGGAAGCGCCGAGGGAGGCGTGCTTTGCCTTCCTCGTGAACTCGTAATGGCGAGTTTACCCCGCCCAATAGCGGCGTCCCGATAAGATCGGGACAGGTTCCGCCGCCGCTACATCAATTTGACCCACTACCCGCTGATCGGTGGTGTCCTAATTTCGGGTGTAGCGCTGGGCTTCAGTCCGGCACGTGCCCGCGATGACGATTTCGGTCCCGGATGCCGCAGCGTGGCCCCCACCTTGATCGCTTCCAGGACGCGCGAGAGGGTGAGGGGAAAACTCGGATAAACGATGGCGTGCCAGTGATCCGGTAAGAAGACCCACGCCGTCAGGAGGAATCCGTGCTGCTTCCGGCGTTCCCGTATCACCTGGGCCAGGAGGGCGAACTCCGATTCGCTCAGATTCTGCCGGGTGGGAAGAACTCGGCAGCTTAAAAAGAAATACCGGTCCGACAAAACCAACCGCCGCAGCCGTGACATGCCCGCGCATTATACCCCGCCCAGCCCATCCGGAACGAAAAGCCGCAGAGTCTCGGAACAGCGAGACTCTGCGCTACCCGCTTGGTCGTTTCAAGCATGAACCGCAATCACGAACATGGCCTTTTCCGTTTGCCCGCCTTTTCCGCTCACAAGGATGCCGACCTGCCTGCGGGCTCACGACATGGAATCCGCACCAACTCGATGGCCTTTCCGACGAAGCTTCGAACATGCAAACCAGATTAATGATCCTAAGATGACTACTACGGCCCAAGCGATGGCATGGTCCCTCCAGTAACCTACAAGGCTTGGCCATCCTAAATCTGTAGCTCGCGGAACCCTGTCCCAATACCAGTCGCTCTGATAGATGTCTCGAATAGGAGTTGACCGGGGTGTGAGCCAATAGAGACAGGATGTAGTGCTCTCGAGGACAAAACCGCCGCAGAGGGCCGATACCCATCTTCGAAAACCGTGAATCGGATTATATTCATTCGCATCACGGCCTTTCTTGCAACGATACATCACGAGAGCTGCAAATTCAGCCGTCAGAACCGCAAGCCATATCCCAAAACGAACGACCTCATAACTCCAGTACCCTGAAAACCAGACTCGAACACTATCCGTCGGAAAACGGGCCCATAGCCACCATGATGCGAACAATTCCGCAGCGCAGAGGACGATAACCGATGGGATGGCAATTCGTTTTATCATAAGGCCTACTTCCACCATAAACGAGGCGCACGAATTGTGGTCTGGTTATGGTAGTCTGATGGTAGCGGGTAGCGCAGAGTTGTTCCGTCCTTTGGAACTACTCTGCGGCTTTCATCTTTTCACAACATCCTCAAAGATCTATTACCAATTTACGAACCGCAGAGTAGGGCCAACTACGCCCAACTCTGATGCGCTACCCGCTGTCGGGATATAAGAGGAGGAGGGGTGACCCGCGGCCGCCCCCCCCATCGTTGCGATCAGCCTCCGACCGGCTAATCCTCAGCGGGTTGCTCGCCAGCAGAGCCCGCCTCCGCTTCACCGGCTGGAGGCCATTCTGAAGTCCGGGGGAGGAGTTTGTCAATCGCGGATGAAACTCAAGAAAAATCCGCTTGACACGGCATCGCGGTTTCAGAGATGCGCTACCCGCTTTCATAGAACGGTCAGAAATGCACTGACCGTGGCTACCCCGCTCCAGGTGGATGGATCGTTTGGGAGAACGGCTCTCCCTCCGCCAGCCCGCCGCCTGCGCCTAGCCTTTGATGACAAGGTCCGAAGGTTTCGGATAGCGTCTCAGCGGGGAAAAGTCTACTTTCCAGAAATCCAACTCAAGCAGTTGGCCATTAGTGTCGGCATTGAGGGCAATGCTTACCAGCACTCCGTCGCTGTCCACATATTCAGCTTCCGCCAATTCCTTTCCAAAGGTCCCTGGTTCGGGCTGAACAAAGCGAATGCTGCCCATTCCACCATCGTCCATATCTGTGACGCAAGATGCCGAAAGCGTGTTTCCCAGCGCCGCACTGACAGAAATCCCAGAAAGTAGCGAACAAATAAGTTCGCGCTCTTCTTCACGCAAGGGTCTTCTTGGAACCGATTTAGTGAACTGTGATACGTCCGACATTGATTGTCCCGTCTGGAAGTTTGTAGGCGTTGTATTGAAGAACTCTTCCCTCCACATTAACCTGACCTGTCGTCAGGCCTTGCGGGAGACAGGCTTCTTTTCCTGCCAGGTCATTTCTGGCCTGCCCCACGTGACGGGAGGCGCTCGGGGAAGGATTTCAGTGTAGCCTCGATTTCGGACAAGGTTCGTCCTAAGTAGGACTGGTCCGTCTCGAACCTAAAGCTAAGGCTGGCATACGGGCCCGAATGGTTGTTGATAGTTCCTGAAACCGCGGCGGTTCCCCGCGCCCCCATTTCCACGGCGAGTGTAACTCTCTCCTCGATTGTATCCATCCGCGCACTTCCAGTGAGGCGCACCAATGCGACAGCCAACGAGTCCCTAAAACGGGCGAGATCCTCCGTCGCCAGCGGTATCGAAAGTGCTGCGCCGAATGAGCCTATGGCACAGCGGACCTCGCACGATAGCCAATCTGGCTCGACGTCGGACCGCTCCGCGCGTTCGTAGCCCAGTACTGCAATGTCCATGTGGGCTCCCGGCCCCGCGACTCTGATTTGTCCTTTCATGGCTCATTACCTCGCTTGAAGCATCACTGTGACTACGGTTCCGTCCCTCGCCGTGATCGCCTTGAGCCCGTCACCGAAATTGGCGACTCGGTCGCCGTAGGTCGGCACGTGCGAGCCATTTTGGATGGCGTCCTTCACAGCCGAAGGCGGAATCCCCTCAGATTGCATCTGGTCCAGCGCGTGCCCGGAATATCGGATGCCACCGATTTCCGCTCCAGCATTTGTTCCAGGAGCAACCTTCATGGGGCTGCCGCGCTGTCCTACGGGGGTAGTGGCCGCGCTGCCTTCCTCCGCCGCTTCCTCAGAACCAAGTCCCAAGAGGTCCCGTACGCCGTTTGTTGCCCAGTCGATGGCCGCAACTCCAGCCCTAACTCCTACCGAGAAGAGCCCGCCTATGGCCATGTTCGCGCCGAGGTCGCTCTCTATTCCCGAACCCTCCGTGCCCGGCCCCGGCACTTCTTCGTACGTCCCGACCTGCACTGAGTTGCCATTCGCATCCGTGCCGAAAATGGCTCCTGCGGACTCGTTCCCTTGCACGGTTATCCCCGCCCCAGGGTTCTGCAGCGTGTCGAGGAAAGCTCCTTCGTTCTGGTATGTCGTGCAGGTCTGGCTGTTGTCCTCCCCCGTGACACATATCCTATAGTCTTCACCCGTAGGGTCCGTCAGTGTCGTGGGGTTATTTCTGACGTAGGCGTAAGCGTTCCAGGTCTGGGGGTCACTCGGGTCAGCGCCGGTGTTATCGGGGTCGGGGCTCATCCAGCGGCCCATGGGCGAGTAGTGGCGGTTCGGGGTGTTGTACTCGTCGATTTCGGCGTCGTAATCGGGCAGTTGGGCGAAGGTCTGGTGCATGCCGCAGCTCCCGCCGGCTCCCGTCCATAATTCTCCCCAGGGATAGAAGAGCCGCTCCTGGCATACGCTGCCGTTGTAGGAAGTGCTCGCGGTAATCGAACCCAGTTCATCCCCATGGTCGAAGAGCGTGCCGCCGGAGTAATACTCGGCCAGGATGCCGCCGTTAAAGGGCACAAAGGCGCGCTGATTGGGGTCCGTGGAGCTGCCCGTGTAGCGCCAGAGCAGCTCGCCCCCGGCGCCATAGGCCTCGTCGAAGGTGTCGGTTGGGGTTACGTCCCGCACCCTTTGCCCTAAAGCATTAAAGGTGTTGGCGGAAATCGTGGTTCCCGCCCCGTTCACCACCGAGCTCAGCCGCCCATCGGAGAGCCAATTGTAGGTGTTCGTCCCGTCATTAGTTAACACGTTGCCCCTGCCGCCGTACGTGTAACCCACAATCTGGTTGTTGGCAGCATTGTAGCTGAAATTCCCGCACCCGGGGCCGGTCGGCGTGCAGCTTATGTTCCCGTACTGATCGTAGGCGGTGGTCTGACTGTACGTCACATTGCCGGTCGCCACGGCGGTGTCGAGGCGGTTTATGGCGCCGTAGGTATAGGTCGCCACGTGGTTGAGGCCGCTATTTACGTTGTCGTTGTAATAGTAACCCGCCACGTCTCCGTCGTTGTTGGAGCCTTGCGGCCAAGTTGACTCCGAGCAAGCGCTGGCGTTCGCCACACCCACATAGTAATTATACACCCGGCAGGAATCCGCTGAGCGGGTTGTGGGGGAGCCGGAAGTCCCGAGTTCCGCCACCGCCATTTGCAAGCGCGGGTTGTAGAAGTACCTCTCTTGCAGGTTCGTACAATTCCCCGTGGGCACGCAGCCATTCTGGAGCGTCTGGACCGCGCCGAAGGGAGTATAGGTGACGGTTGCCAAGGTTCCGGGATGCGTTGTCGAAAGAAAAGGTACCTGGAACATGTGAAAAAATTGGTTTTACCGATTTCAGCGCCACGCATTTTCAATGCTTTACACAGTTGATAACAGGCCCAAATTCAATTTTTTCACATGTTCCTGACACCTTTTGCCCGTATGGTGGTGTGGGAGGGGTGGGTAGGCAACCGCTCCCGCTATCCCGATCCCGCTGTCGGGTGGGTCATTTTGGATCAACCAGCGGCACTTCATTGAGCTTCCATCCGCCACCGCACTGATGAGCTAGAACGCTCGTTTGGCCGTTCCTGTGGTCTACGGCGACTGCCACCGGGCCACAATTGTTCCGGGGATTAACAACGCTGAGCAGCCGTAGAGGCCTGGTCTGGATAACGTAAACTGCACCTTCTTCAAAATGTGCCTGGTCAAGAAGATTCCACGCAATGAACGCACGCGCCACCGCGAAGACTTGGCCATCGGCTGAAACCGGGAGTTCACGCGAGACGTGATACTGGTTCCATCGGGTCCCAAACCGACGTGGGGCGTCAGGCAGCTCGAACTTATCTCCTTTCTGCTCGGCCAAGTCAACCCTCCAGACCCAGGTCTGGTCGGAGCGTGTTGTAGATCCCACAAGCGTGTCAGCGTCAGGGAAACCCATGGCGTCCGCTAGGTCGCAGACTGCCCCGTCGAGCATGCCTTGGCTCACGGTCGGGCCATCAGCTAAGGGGCCCGTTAGAGTTGTCGATCTCAGCGGGCAGAAGTGGGGATCATGATTGAACCAGAGTCTGTTGTGCGTTACATCTGCAAAGTCAGCACTCCAATTGAAATAGCTATCTGTAATTGTCCTTACCAGAACCGGCTTAACCAAATGTCCACCGAGCGAAAAGACCCCCACGGACACTGCCGACTTTTCGGGCTTATGATAGGTCCCATGGGCGAACCCTGTGACCACTAGATTGGAGCCATCGCTGAGAAAGCCCTCGAAACGGACTGGAAAGGGCAGATCGGGTCCGGGGTCAACGTCAAACGAAGATATCCAGTTGCCTGCGTGGGTGTCGAAAACCCCGATGCGAAGCCACGTTTTGCCCTGGTCAAACAGCTTTACGCCTGCAACAACGTATTGGCCTCCCCGGTCGAAGTCCAATCGACACTCGTCAGTAACGCCTTCGAGGGCTAGCCGAGTCGTCTGAGCAGTGCTATCAAGGCGGGATATCTCCAGGTCAAGGCTATGCGGTGTCGCAAGTGCGGCGGCGAACCGGCCATCGCTTGAGACGGCTCCACAAGCTGGGTACTGGTTAGCTTGGGCACACACTCCTCTCGGGTTCAGTGCGGTCAGAACGGCCGACAGGAGGAGAGCCATGCGCAGCTTGCCTAGGCGCATCACTGGTTACTCAGTGCGAAAAGTCGGACGATGCTGTTCCAGATCGAGTGCGTCGTGCTACCGACGTGGATCGCCATTCCCAAGGCATCTTCGTATGGATAGCGGGAGTCTACGTGGAACGACACGGGTTCCGGCTTTCCCGCCTTGGCATACTTCAATTTTTCCGGGACGGGAACATGCGTTGAAGGAAGGCCTTCCGCCTGAGACGGGTCGTAGCCGCGAAAATTGGTCGATCCCGGGTGGAAGAAATCCGCGAAATCGGCACCCGGATTTTGCAGGTACCCACTTCCGGGTGCCGCAAGCGAACTACGCACTTCAAAATATCCAGCCGATGAATAAGTGTCATTCAGAAATCCGCTGGCTACGCATGAGCCAAAGCAGTTTCCGTTCACCGTAGCCGTGTAGCCCTCTAGCCCCGTCCCTGGCGCCCCGGCCACTTCGACCGCGCCGTTCTCGTTCGGATTAGTATCCCACACGGCGCTGTAGGTCTGTCCGTTGTAAGTTACGCTGAGGCCGGTCTCGCCAAGTGTCGCAGAATCAGTAAGATCACCTGACAGGTGAACGGTGTTACCGCTTTCGTCCGTGACATAGCCGTTCTCATTACAGGTCACGCCACCCTGTCCGCATTGGTTCCCTCCCTGAAGCCATACATCGAGTCCGGTTGTGTCGGTCAGGGTGGTGGGGTTGTTTCTCGCGTAGGCATACCCATCCCAAGTCTGCGGGTCGCTCGGGTGGGCGCCGGCGTTTTCCGGGTCGGGGCTCATCCAGCGGCCCATGGGGGAGTAGTGGCGGGCGAGGGTGTTGTACTCGTCGATTTCGGCGTCGTAATCGGGCAGTTGGGCGAAGGTTTGGTGCATGCCGCAGCTCCCGCCGGCTCCCGTCCATAATTCTCCCCAGGGATAGAAGAGCCGCTCCTGGCATACGCTGCCGTTGTAGGAAGTGCTCGCGGTAATCGAACCCAGTTCATCCCCATGGTCGAAGAGCGTGCCGCCGGAGTAATACTCGGCCAGGATGCCGCCGTTAAAGGGCACAAAGGCGCGCTGATTGGGGTCCGTGGAGCTGCCCGTGTAGCGCCAGAGCAGCTCGCCCCCGGCGCCATAGGCCTCGTCGAAGGTGTCGGTTTGGGTTACGTCCCGCACCCTTTGCCCTAAAGCATTAAAGGTGTTGGCGGAAATCGTGGTTCCCGCCCCGTTCACCACCGAGCTCAGCCGCCCATCGGAGAGCCAATTGTAGGTGTTCGTCCCGTCATTAGTTAACACGTTGCCCCTGCCGCCGTACGTGTAACCCACAATCTGGTTGTTCGCAGCATTGTAGCTGAAATTCCCGCACCCGGGGCTGGCCGGCGTGCAGGTCATGTTTCCGTACTGATCGTAGGCGGTGTTCTGACTCCAGAGCGTGTTCGAACTGCAATCCTCTGCCGTGGCCGTTTCCAGCCGGTTGATTGCGCCGTAGACGTAAGCCGCCGAATGGCACAGGTCGTTGGTCCAGCCCGGGTCCGTATAATAGTAACCCGCCACGTCCCCGTCATTGTTGGAGCCTTGCGGCCAGGTTGACTCTGAGCAAGTGCTGGCATTGTTGGCACCCGCGTAGTAATTGTACACCCGGCAGGAATCCGCGGAGTGCGTGCCCGCGGTGCCGAGTTCCGCCGCCATCTGCAAGTGCGGGTTGTAGAAGCAGAGTAGGGCAAACTACGCCCAACTCTGCACTACCCGCTTAAGAAGAAATACCGGTCCGACAAAACCAACCGCCGCAGCCGTGACCTGCCCGCGCATTATACCGCCACCCAGCCCATCCGGAAACGAAAAGCCGCAGAGTCTCTGAACAGCGAGACTCGGCGCTACCCGCTGTGTCAATCGGCACCCAAAATCCGCTTAACACGGCATCGCGGTTTCAGATATGGCTACCCCTTCCAAGGCGGGCTACGCCCGTAAGTTGACGTGGCGCAAAAGAAAACCGCTCACCGCTATGAGTCGCGGTGAGCGGTTTTGTCCGGAACAAATGAAGTAGCGTCCCGGTATGAGACTATAGGCGAAGGTCAATAGTGCTCATGTAACGACAGAAAGTCAATGCCTTCTTGCTTTCGGTAGTGCCATGATTCGACGGAGTGATTTCAAAATAGAGGGCAGGACTTCCTCGCCCTGAAAGGGCGACCTAGCAAAGCCCTGGCCAACGGCCTGGGTCAGGGAAAGCCAACCTGTTTCCCTCCGCAAGCCCTGAAGGGGCGTGCTAACAATCGCCTCCACCACCTTCCCACCGTCGTATTCATCTCAAACTGTAGAACGTAACGGTGGGTTCCTTAAATCGCCCTTTCAGGGCTTGGGCCGGGAAACGATCCGTCAAACCCAGGCCGTTGGCCTGGGTCAGGGAAAGCCAACCTGTTTCCCTCCGCAAGCCCTGAAGGGGCGTGCTAACAATCGCCTCCATCACCTTCCCACCCCCGTATTCATCTCAAACTGTAGAACTTAACGGTAGGTTCCTTTAATCGCCCTTTCAGGGCTTGGGCCGGGAAACGATCCGTCAAACCCAGGCCGTTGGCCTGGGTCAGGGAAACCCAACCTGTTTCCCTCCGCAAGCCCTGAAGGGGCGTGCTAACAATCGCCTCCATCACCTTCCCACCGCCGTATTCATCTCAAACTGTAGAACTTAACGGTAGGTTCCTTTAATCGCCCTTTCAGGGCTTGGGCCGGGAAACGATCCGTCAAACCCAGGCCGTTGGCCTGGGCTTTGATAGGCCGCCCCTTTGGGGCTCTTTCGCAAATTAGGACACCACCCAAAGAACAACTGCTTTGCTTTCTTTGCGTCTTCTCCTACTTTGCGCCTTGGCGTGAAATGCTTTTCCTCGTCCTGAGATTTTTTCACCCCTTCTCACGCATAAGAGTGCAATCCGGGCAGCAGGTAGGTGACGCCGAAGAACGTAAACATCACGATGCCGAAGCCGATGATGGCGAAGTAGGCGGAGCGCCTTCCGCGCCAGCCTCGGGTCAGGCGCATGTGGAGGTAACCTGCGTAGGTGAGCCAGGTTATGAGCGCCCAATCTTCTTTCGGGTCCCAGCTCCAATACGATCCCCAGGTGCGGTTGGCCCAGTAGGCGCCGGCGATGATCATGAACGTCAGCAGGGGGAAGGAAATCGCCACCGTCTTGTAAATCAAACTGTCCAGGGAGTCGCGGCTGGGCAGATAACCGACAATCGAATCATATTTCCAGTCCAGCACCACCCAGGCGATGGAAGCGAACAAGGCCGTCGCTACGCCCGCCAGCAGGAAGGGGCTATCCGCCAGGCGCACCTCGAAACCCTGGGAATATTCCGCCAGGTAGTGGGGACCGCCGTTCACTTTCACCAGCAGGAGAATCAAAGCCAGCGCTTGAGCGCCCAGTGCCCCGAGGAAGGCCCAGCGCACGGTTTTGTCCCAGCGCTCGGGCCGGTCGGAGAATGTTGCCTGGAGATTCAAAAGCAGGGTGGCGGCGGCCAGCGCCAAGGCGATGACGAACGGCCAGCCCAGCGTCTCCAGCGGCACCATCAACGCCTTGCGGGGAGCCAGCATCACCTTTTCACGCGCCACGGGATCCCACGCCGCCATCGACAGCGCCATGCCGCCATTGACGCACGTGGCCACGATGGTTCCGTACACAGCCACCACCAGCGCCGCGGACCAACTCAGGAAATTTCGCGGCGTAACGCCGTCCTTGACCAGATAGAGCAGCGCCACGGCAAACGAGATCGTAAAGCCCGCGTAGCTCAGCATGGCCAGCGTCACGTGAATCTGCAGCCAGGTGGATTGCAAGGCCGGCACCAGCGGACGGATTTCTCCCGGCAGCACTTGCATCAGAATCAGCGCCAGGGCGGCAATGGGAAGGGTGATCGCTCCCAGGAAGGGCAGTTTGAGCCGCCATTCCGCCAGGGCGTTAAACGCGACGACGGCCCACGAGAACACCAGCACCATCTCATAAATGTCGGAAAGCGGCGCGTGCCCGGAACTCGACCAGCGGGCCAGGATGGCCATGGTGTGCAGCAGCAGGCCGCTGCGCGAAAGCAACACCGCGCCCTGCAATAGTTCCGCCTGCCGCAAGGCGACGGAAGAGCCATACAATACCGACGCGCCAAGATATGCTATAAGCGCCACGAACAAGAATTTTTCGCCCGCCCTCGCCCCCACCAGCCACCCCTCAGCGCTGATCAGATGGGGGACGGAGATCGCCAGCACCGTGAACGATGCCACGCTGACCACCAGCAAGATCCAACTTGCGGCGCTGAGATGGTTGCGCTCCGTGGTGTGGGTAATCACTTTCGCCATGATTTGCTCCTCCTTTATTTACCTAGTCCAAAGTGTCCGTTTGCAGGGTGGGGCGGCGCTGCGACATTTTGTCTGTGTCCCTTGCTTTCGCTCCCTGGCGCGTGGCATCCCACTTTAACGCCTTGTAATGCCTTATAATATATTGTAAAAACTTACGCCGCTGGGGCGGCCTCGTTTTTCTCTTCCCGCGCCGGCGCTAAAGCGGCTTCGACCGCATCCGTCAATTCGTGGAACTTGCGCTCAAAATTCTCGCGATACTTGCTCGGCTGCCCGCCCAGCAGGAGTACCGGCTGCCCCTTACAGTCTGCCGCTACGATACCCCAAATGCGGATGTGGGAGAGGTATAAGGCCATCATCAATCCCGTGGTCAGAAGCAAGCACCCCGGCCAAATCAGCCATTGCCCGGGTTCGCGCGCGACCTGCAAACCCGTCGTGGCGTCCATTTCCACGCTCACAAAACGGAAGTTGATGCCGGTGTCGTTCGGCGGATTCAATTCCGGCGACTTGGCCAGTATCCAGGCATTGGTGACTTGATTGCCGGGCCGCGTCACTTGCAGATGGATGGCAGGATTACGAGGCTCATCCGACCGCGAGGTGAGTTGGTTGCCCTGCAAGACGTAGTCGGGAATGAAATCGGCCAGCTCGACGGTCGAGCCCTGGTCACCCAGCGGCGCGGGCGACCCTGGAGCCATGGTAAGCAGTTGGTGCTTCTCCACGCCGTTTTCCTGCCAACTCGCTTCCATGACGAGCTTGCGCGGCGTCCCCGTGGGACTGTAGGTTGCCTGGAAAAACCGCACTCCCTTATAGGTGAGAGGGTCGTTCACAGTAGATCTTCTTCCGCGCCACCTCGCGGCCGTTTTCTAACACCGTCAGTTGGCTCCAGTATTGCCGCGGGGAGCCGTCAGGGTAAGCGTCCATGCCCGCCGCATCGCAACGCAGGGTGAAATCGAGGTGGTGGCGTGCTCCCGGCATGGTCAGAGGTTCGACGACGTCAGTGCTCGTCCCCGGCCGGAGGCTGATGTATCCTTTGTAGCCGTGCGTCCCGTCGATGATCGCCCCGGCGAAGATAATCAACAGGCTGGCGTGGACCACGTAAGGAGCAAGACGCACCAGCCGGTGTTTTTCCACGTAAAGCGTACCCTTCGGAAGGATATCCGGTCGCGGCGGGTACCCCAGGTTTTCAAGCTTGAGGGAGGCCAGCGCCATCGCTTCCTTGGGGGTGTGCGGACCTAAGGGGATCTCGCGTTGGAAGGGCAGTGCCCGGATGAAAGCCGCGTCGGCCAGAAAATGCGGCCGCACATACAGCCGCCACACTTGGGGAAAGCGCTCGATGGACGCCAGCGTGATGTTGGCTCCCAGGAGACCCAAGAGAAGGATGAACCACCACGTGTGGAAGACGTCGAACAGCCCTACCGCATTCAAAAGACGGACGATCTGCGGAGCGTAGACCTGCTCGATTTGCCCTTCCTGGGCCATGGGTCTTTGCAGAATAAACGTGCCCAAGATCATCGATATTCCTAACAAGCCGAGTAACAATAATCCGCATTTCAGCGAGCTGAAGAATTGCAGAAACTTATCGAAACTGGATTGACGACTAGCCATTAAGTGCTCCTGCTCTTAAGGCATCCCCGAGTCTTGCAGTTCCAACGTCACCCTAATCGGCATCTCTGATGCCAGCCCGGAAAAAATGTCCGGGCTCCATAATCCCTTGATAATGGGCGAGAAATTGGCAGGAACGCCCCTCGCTTTGGGGCAACAGGAAGCTCCTTAGGCCCGAATTTTGGGGCAAAAGCCACATGGAATTGTGTGTGGATACTCAATTTGTCCGTTTTCCGTCTGCGGTGGCATCCCATCCGCTTACTTTGAATAACATCCAGACGGACAGAAAGGAACTCAAAATGCTGACAAAAGGGCAGGTGTGAAAATCGCTTTCATATCACAGGAGGCAATGATGAAACCTTTTACTACTGTTCGTGGTCCAGCCGACGTGAAGGAATTCGTTGCTGGTCCAAGGCCGGTAACTCCCTTTAAGGAGGTTACTCCCATGGAAATGCAACCTACCTTCACCCTGACTTTCTCGATTGGAACCTCAATGCGGGAAATTCATGACGCGGTGATCCGTACGGTATTGCAGTACACGCGTAGCAATCGTCTGCGCGCTGCGCAACTGCTGCAGATCAATCCCCGGACAATCCGTCGTCGTTTGGGCAAGAAGGACGGGGCCGGTTCCACCACGCGAGCGGCCTAATATCGTTTCCTTCTCATAAGCACGGCTCGCGCCTCGTTTTTCGAGGAGGTTCCCCCTTTCGCCTTTCCCCTTAACACCCCGCACCCGCATCTTAAATCCAAGGGTGCGGTTTGCGCCGGTGACAGAGTGTCACGTGCTCAGGGCACCTGCGGGCCCTCTACGATGTCTCCTTAAAATTGGTGCCTTACGTGCTTCATGCTTGTCTGAGCGTGGACATGACGAAAATCACGCTATATGGGTGTTTGTGTGATGTGGGACGCGGTCGAACATTCCGGGCAGGAGGCAAGGTCAGGAGCGGGGGAGTCTGCGGGCGAGGAAATCAGCGGTCGCATCCTGATTATTGATGACGACCCCCATTTCCTGCGCGTCCTTCAACGGATATTGTCCGGTGAGAAATTCGTGGTCACGGCGACCTCAAATCCCTGCGATGCCGTCGAGCTTCTGCGTTCCAGCAATTTTAATTTGATCATTTGCGATTTACGGATGCCTGATTGCGACGGTCTGAACCTGCTCCAGGCCATTCGCGGCGCTGGGAACGAAATTCCGGTTATTATTCTCACCGCTTATGGTGAGGTGGATACATACTTGGAAGCCATGAATGCCGGGGCAACGGAGTATCTGAATAAGCCCATTAAGTCAGATGAACTAGTCCAAGTTGTCCGCAACTGCCTCCGTAAAGGCAACCACCGCCGCACCTCCAAACGATCAACTAACGGCTAAAGTGCCATCCTTCAACATCAGCCTTTCCGCGTAAGTCGTGGTTCCACCCACACTCTCTGCGTGAAGACGCACGGAACTGAGCGTATTGATGGGAATTAGGCTGGCATGGGAGTGGTTCCCTCGCGACCCCCGCGGGAATCTATTCACCTGCGATGGTTGCTTTAGGGCAGGCCTGACCGCCTCCGCACAATTAATTTTCTCCCATAAACTTCCCCGCCAAACATCAAGTCTTCAGCTCAACGATCGTCGCTCCGCCGCCGCCTTCTTGGGGTGGGGCTAAGTAGAATTTTTCAACATGGGGGTGATGGGAAAACATCTCGTGCAGGGTCTTGCGCAGGATTCCCTTGCCGTGGCCGTGAATAATGCGCACCCGGGAGCGTCCACCCAGAAAAGCCTGGTCGAGGAACTTGTCCACGCGCTCGCGGGCCTCCTCCGCCGTATTCCCGATGACGTTGAACTCCTCTGGAACTTCTTCGCTGCGCGATGTAGCCACCGGCACGTCCGGAGCCGCCGTGCCTCCCGGCATCAGAGGTCTTCACCTCTTCCTTCCCCACGCGCATTTTCAATTGCCCCACGGCCACTTCCACCTGACCGCCTCAAGCAGAGCCATGACCGTACCGGGGGTTGATACATTCATCACCTGCACACGGTCACCGACCGCCATCAGCCGCACCACCGGAGACTCTTGAGGCGCGGGGCAGGCTCACCCAGCGCTTCCAGAACCTGGGTGTTCCATTCCTCCCGCGCCTCCCGCACCAAGCCGGTGGCTTTCCGCTCGCCCCGCGTCACCACCTTGGCGGGCGCGGCTTGCCGGCGCAACTCCTCCAGGGATTGTTCCCACGTCTTGGCGTACTGCTTCAAGGTGTCGTCCAAGCGGGAATCGAGCTCGCGCAGCTTGGCGCGGCGGTCTTGCTGGAATTGGCGCTCCAATTGTTCGCGGCGTTTTTCCAGTTCCTGCTTTTGGACTTCCAGCGCCTCCAGTTTGCCCTCCATCTCGGTGCGTTGCTGGTGCAGGCCCGCCACCAGCGCGGCGGCCTCGGCGTCGGCCGGATGGAGCAGGGACCGCGCCTTCTCCACGATGCTGGGTTCCAAGCCCAGCCGCGCGGCGATGTCCAGGGCGCTCGACTTTCCCGGCAAGCCGACGAGCAGGCGATAGGTGGGTTCCAGCGTCGCTTCATCGAACTCCATCGCGGCGTTCACGGCTTCCGCGGTTTCGGCGGCGTAGGCTTTCAGGCGCGAATGGTGGGTGGTTACCATCGTCATGGCGCCGCGCTGGCGGAAGTGTTCGAGAATGGCGACGGCCAGCGCCGCGCCTTCGTTGGGCTCGGTGCTGGCGCCAATCTCATCCAGCAGCACCAGGTCGTTTTGCCCCACCACTTCTGCCATGGCCTCGATGTTCGTCACGTGCGCGGAAAAGGTGCTGAGGTTCGCCGCAATGGATTGCTGGTCGCCGATATCCGCCAGCACGCGCCCGAACAGCGGCAGCTTGACTTCGCCGGCGGGCACGGGAATTCCTGCCTGCGCCATCAGCACCACGATGCCCAGCGCTTTCAGGGCGACGGTTTTGCCGCCGGCGTTTGGTCCGCTGATGATCATCAGCGTTTTTGGCGCTTTCAGTTCCAGGTCAAGGTGGATAACCCGCGAATGCCCGCTACTGAGGGCTAAAGATAGGAGCGGGTGGCGAAACCCGTTCAGACAAATTGCCCGCTCTGGGTGGATCTCCGGAATGCAGCAGTCAAATTGTCTGCTGAACTCCCCCTTGGCGAAGGCCCAGTCGATTTCGCCCAAAATGTCCGCCGCCCGTCTCAGGTCTTCGCGGCGCTCTTGCAGTTTGCGGGTGAACTCGCCCAGGATGCGCTGAACTTCCGCGAACTCGCGGTCCTGCAATTCCACCAGTTCATTGTTGAGCGCCAGAGTCTCCAGCGGCTCGATATAAACCGTGGCGCCGGAGGAACTGGCCCCATGCACCACGCCCTGCACGCGCCGTTTTTCCTCCACGCGGACGGGGATGACGAAGCGATCGTTGCGGATGGTCACCACGGCGTCCTGGAGCACGTTATCCTGGGAATAGCGCCGCAGCATCCGCTCCAGGCTCGACTGGATTTCCAGCTTGGCCCGCTCGATGGCCCGGCGAACGCGTCCCAACTCCGCGCTGGCGGAAGAGTCCACGGTGCCATCGGGATTGATCTTGCCGGCCAACTCTGCGACCAGGCTGCGGAAATCCGGCAGCGCACGCGCCAGTTCCGACAGGCGTGGCGTGGCCGACGCCTTGGCCGACGGCACTGTAGGGCCGAACGGCGTTCGGCCCCCCACCGCCACCGTCTCCGTCGGGCGCGGTGCTGCCGCCGGCGCGGCAGCGTCGAACGGCGTTCGGCCCCCTGTGTCCTCAGGTTGGGCGGCGCGTTGTGCAGAACCATGGGCGAACGTGCGGTATAGGTCCAACCCTGCCCGCGCCACTTCCACCAACGCCACGATTTCGAGCGCGGCGAGCGCCAGCCCTTCCACGCGCAGTTTTTCGAGCAACGGGCTGGGCTCGCACACCCCCGCCAGGCTGGGGCGAGCGCTCTCCCGCAAGTACTCGCGCGCCTCGCCGGCCAATTCCAAATCGCGCCGAATCTTTTCCAAATGGGTATGCGGCGAAACCCGTTCCAGCAGCGGCTCGCTGATCGGGCCGGAAAGATAACTGTGCAGCAATTCAAGCACGGCCGGGAATTCCAGCACGTCGCGGGAGAAGGGATCGATCGTTCGATGCGTCAAGTCCGAGTCCGCCATAGTGGTGGGGTCATTGTAGCAGAGGCGGGGGATTAGGGATTAGGGGTTGGGGTTTAGGGACCAGGGAATCAGGCCATCTTGCCATCGCGTCATCGGGTCATTGAACTGCCTACTCGTCACTCGTCACGGCGTTTTCGGGATTCGGGAGCCGCTGTAGGGCCGAACGGCGTTCGGCCCTAAAAATCTCTTCACCCTCCTGACCCCAACTGCCGATATCGATGTGGGGGAGTGTGGGCCGCGCGGCGAGGAGAAGGTGCAACGCAGCGAGTTTCTCTCGCCAAACGGACGTAGCGGCGGGATTATCCCGCCACAGGTTAAGTCGCCTGAAAGGCGTCGGTGGCAACGTAAACCCGCCGCTACTTGAGATCATTCGCAATCAGCGAAAACTGTTCCAGGGCGGCTTCCAGGTCTTCGGCAATTTCGGTGGCAATAATGTCAGGGTCGGGCAGATTGGCGGAATCTTCCAGGCTGTCGTCTTTCAGCCAAAAGATGTCGAGGTTTACCTTGTCGCGTTTGAGCAGGTTGTCGTAATCGAACGAATGGAAACGGTCGGAAGGCTTTCGCTCGAACCGATTTTCAGGGTTATAGCAGGCGACGAAATCGTCAAGGTCGGAGCGCTTTAGCGGATTGGTTTTCAGCGTGAAGTGCTGGTTGGTGCGGAAATCGTAAATCCACAGGGTCTTGGTCCAGGGCTTTTCGCTGGCGGGTTTGCGGTCGAAGAACTGGACGTTGGCTTTCACTCCCTGCGCGTAAAAGATGCCGGTGGGCAGCCGCAATAAGGTATGGACATCGCATTGTTGGAGCAGATTGCGCCGCACCGTCTCACCCGCGCCGCCTTCAAAAAGCACGTTATCCGGCACCACGATGGCCGCGCGCCCATGAATCTTCAGCAATGACCTGACGTGCTGAAGAAAATTGAGCTGCTTGTTGCTGGTGGTGGCCCAAAAGTTGTCGCGATAGTAGATGGCCTTTTCCTTGCTTTCCTCTCCTTCTTCATTGATCACCGTGATGCTGGATTTTTTCCCAAAAGGAGGATTCGTCAGCACGATTTCGTAATTCGTGCTGGGAGGGGAAGCCAGGCTATCGTATGTCGTGACGGGAGAGTTATCGCCACCGATGCCGTGCAGATACAAGTTCATGGCGCAGAGGCGGGTGACGCCGTCCACGATGTCGAAACCGCTGAGCGCGTCAAACCGCAAGTGCTTTTTTTGGTCGCTGTCGAGTTCAAAGTGCTTGCTGAGATATTCATGCGCGGCCAGCAGGAATCCGCCCGTGCCGCAAGCCGGATCGTGGATGGCGTCACCCGGTCGGGGGCGCATCACCTCGACCATCGCGCAGGACGTTGCAGTAATTCCAGAGCTTTTGGACGATCTGTGCCGAGCCGTTTGACATTACCCAAATCTCCTAACGCGTTGCTCCGTAGGGGCAGGCCTCGTGCCTGCCCTGGGGCCGATCCGGCCCCACCGGGTGCCCACCAGGGGTACCCCTACGATTCGTCCCACCGCACCAGCGCTCCGGTATCATCCGCGACCAACACCGGGTTCTCGGGATTATACCTGTCCAAAGTCCACATCAGCGGGTTCTTCCGGACATAATCTCGGATTTTCTCCAACTCGTCCTGATCCCGAATCACGTGGTCGTAATAATTCCGCTGCCAAAAGTGCTTTTGGAATCTGGGCCAAGCGACTTGATGGACACCGGCGATGTATTCGTCGGTGGTCAGGGATTTGAACACGCCCACCACATCCCCCAACGTCGGGGCACCCCTCGTGGGTGCCCTGGATGCGGCCGGGCCGCCTCGCTGGGTACCCACAAGGGGTACCCCTACGGTCTCGCGACCCGCGATTTGGATGATGCCATGAAGATGATTGGGCATCGTGATGTGTTCGTCCAATCGAATGGTTGAGAATTGCATGGGAATTCGAAACCACGCGGCGTCCACCATTTCGCCGGCATCGTTCAGGTTCATCACCCCCGATTGGACGTTCCCCAGTAAGCTCCGATGGTCCTGAATGCAGATGGTCACATAGTAGAAGCCAGGGGACGAATAATTGTGTTTATCCCACCGCAGCGATTGCCGGTGATGGATTTTAGGGTCATACATGATGTCCAGATAACGGCAACATAGGGGCAGGCCTCGTGCCTGCCCTGGCCGTTCCGGGGTTCCACCCCCTCGTTTCCGGGCACCCACGAGGGGTGCCCCTACGGTTTCCGTTGCGAATACCCCGAGGTGGCGATGCGCGTCGTAGGGGCAGGCCTCGTGCCTGCCCTCCCAGGTCGGCATGGCCGACGCCGGGCACCCACGAGGGGTGCCCCTACGGATTCCCGCTCGGCGCGGATGCGTTCCAGCAGCGTGCTGGCCGGTTTGTCGTTGGGGTCCTGGGGCACCAACTTGCCCTCGAAGGCGCGCTTCAGGATGGCTTGGCGCAGCCGCTCGGCCCGCTTCAGATTGGCCTCAACCTGTAGTTCAAACTCGTCGATCACCGAGAGGCGGCGCTCGACTTCGGCAACAATGCGGACCTGTTCACTCATTGGCGGCAAAGCGAGCAGAAGTTCGCGAACGTTATCTAGGTTTAGTCCAGGCTTTCCCGCACCATACGCTACCCGTTCCAGTTCGCGACGTCCATAGAAGGGGCAAACGATCCAGTAATACATGTATTCTCAAAGCGAAGAGTCCACGGGTCTAACCAAGGCCACATGCTGGCTTACGTATGATTCTCCTGGGTATTCGCGGACAATTGCAGTCTTCGTCACATTGGCGCCCGTGATGGTTATCAATAAGTCTCCCCGTGAAACCAAGGTGCTAGCACCTTCTATCCGGGCGGGCAGCCGCACGTGGGCCACCGAGCCTAATTCCAATCGGTCAGTCTTGATATCCTGTGCCCGGATCAAAAGCGGTCCCGAATCCGAATAATACCCGGCCCACCCTCTCGAACCGGTTGTTATCAAACTCGTGAGCTGGTCAATTGTGGCCCACGTCCAGCCCTCCGGCAACTTTGGCAGGTTTGCCATGTCCGGGGCGATGCCCTCCTTGTGCTTTGGCTTCGGTGGCACAGGCACTCCTGCCTGTGTCTTCTGTTGCACAGCCAGGACACGGATGGCCACGCCACGGGCCGCGCTGAGGTTGGTCATGTCGCGGTCCTGGATGGTCCAACCCGCCTTCGACAACAGGTCGTCAATCGTTTTGCGCGCTTTATCCTCAGGCGTGTCGGGCATAACAGGTGAATGGGGGATTAATAATACTCCCGTTTCACTCGACTCGCATTCACTCGACTCGCAGTTGTATTCGGCGGCGGTCCGGAGTATCATGGGGGCACTCGGAAAATGGCAATGGAAATTCCGGTTAATATCACCGCGAAAGCAGACAATCGCGGGGCCGGAGCTACTATCTCTGACCGAGAAGGGAAATCCCGATCGAAAGAGCTAACATGGCTCTGGTTTTGCGACTCGGCGAGATGAGAGGAGGGAGTGGCGATGCAAACGATGAGTGCCGTTGATCTCCGTCGGTGGGAGCGCGAACCGGCCGCCATCCCCATTAGTCTCGTATTGAAGGCTGATAAGTCAAAATCGGACACCTTTACGGCCACCATTGACGTTTCCTTGTCCGGCGTGGGGGTTCGAACCTCACTCGCGCTGGTTCCAAGACAAGAGGTGGTAATCGTCATCAAGGGGCAATTCACCCAGACCGTCCCTGCTCGCGTGATTTGGGTGCGGGAAGATGAGTCCGGCAATTCGAAGATTGCAGGGCTTAAGTTCTTACTTTAGAATAGCGCAACGGCTGCCCACACACTCGAAGTTCCGCTATCCGATGGCCTCTGTCCCAGGGTTCCGTCAAAGTCCCGGGTGTCGCATTCCTCCAAAGCTGTCAATGAATCACCCCCCGAGAGATCCCTCAACCCCCTCGGACTTTGACGGAGCTCTGCTTGGGGGGTAGTGGGTATTGCCAATCTCCCCTGAAGACAGTTAAAATAATTTCGATCCAGGGCGCATTATAGATTGGGCTTATCGAACCTTTAGACTCGGGTAAATTCTGGCAATGCCAAGGAGGCGGCATATGAGGCGGACCATCCTCCTCGTTTCTCTTTTGGTGTTATGCGCGTTCGGCAGCACCCCGAACGGTTCCATCGCACTGGCTACTGGGGCCTCGTGGACGGCCTCGGGGATTGCCTGGATGCAATTTGAGGATCCCGCCGAGCACGCCTTTGTCATGCAGGTTCCCCGGGGCTGGAAAGTGGTGGGAGGCGCCTACCGCTTCGGTCCCCTTGACCCCCGCGCCATGGTGGACATGACCGCTCCCGACGGCAAAACCAACCTGCGCTTCGGCGATGCCAACGTGCCTCCCTTTGCCACCCTGAGCCAGTCCATGCTCTCCCTGGGGTGGCGGGAAGGTAGACCGTATAGTCCCAATGGTGTGGCGAAGGAAGTGGTGGCGAATTATCGTCCCGGGTGGGTTTTCGCCGACCTTTACGGACAAGCTCGCTTCTCGCCCGTCTGCCGGAGCCTGAATCTGAAGCAAATGAAGCAAGTCCCTGCCATCCACCAGAATCCCCAGGGTCGGGTCACGGCCGGCGAAGTCCTGTACACCTGCGACACTGCCGCGGGACCCAAGGTTGCCTACGTCTTCGCGGAAACCCAACTGACCTATGTGCAGTCGGCTGGACAGTGGCTGGTTACTTGGCTCTATAGCTTCATCACTCCCGAAGCCCAAGCCCCGGAAGCCATGAAGACGATCCTTCACTCCTTGGGCACGTTTGAGATCAACCAGGATTGGGAGGCCGCCCAAATTCGTCTTAGCGGGGCCGCGGCCGATGCTGCTTACGGCGACTTCAAACGAAATATGGCAGTGGAACATGACCGTTTTACGCGGCAATCCGCTCAGTTCCAAAGCCAAGTGATTGGGTTCACGCGTGCCTTCCGGGGAGTCGATCTCACCACGGACACCGTGGATGGCACCCAACGCGAAGTCTGGACAGGGTCGGGCGGCGCCCATTGGATCAGCCCGCTGGGTGATGTTGTGAACTCTCCAACTTCGCCGGGGGCGGGGTTCCATGAATTAAAGACCGTGCAATGACCGGTTTTGAAATGGGCCAGGCTTTCCGCAAAAAGGAAAGAAGGCAGTGGGGGTTAGGCAGTGGGCGGAAGGCCGGAAGCCCCAACGCGATGAGAGGTGCAAGCTCTTCGACCTGGGTTACAATTCCTTCCATGCTGAACATTCGAAAAGCTACCCTTGACGACATTCCCCTGATTCTGGAATTCATCCGCGAGCTCGCCGAATACGAGCGCGCCCCGGAAGAGGCCGTCGCAACGCCGGAAGATCTGCGGCGCGATGGATTCTCCGATCGAGCCGCGCTTTTACGTGGAAATTGCGGAGTGGGACGGCGAGCCGGCGGGCTTCGCGCTCTGGTTTTTCAATTATTCCACCTGGCAAGGGAAGCCCGGACTCTATCTTGAAGACCTCTTCGTGCGGCCGCGATTTCGCAAGAAAGGAATCGGCAAAGCGCTGCTCGTGCATCTCGCCCGCGTCGCCGTGGAGAAAGGCTGCGGGCGGTACCAGTGGCAGGTGCTCGACTGGAACACTCCGGCCATTGGGTTCTACGAATCCCTGGGAGCAAAAGTGATGAAGGAGTGGCTCACCATGCGGGTGAGCGGCGAAGCGCTGCGGCAAGTTAGGGGAGCAGAGCTCAAGCTAGCCCCCAAGCTTTCCGCGTAACTTGCGGGGCCCATACGCAGCCTGGATTTCTACCGATCGGGCCAGATCGGGGTTTCCTGGGCTTCTTCACGATTTGGCTTGGTCACCCTGAAGTTGTTTCTTGGAGCGTTCAGCTTTGATCCGAGCAGCAAAGAACAGCCCGAAGTAACGGGAGTCACATCTCTCACAGCGAAAAGGACGCAACAGAAGAAAGGAAGAAACGCAATTTTCGATAACTCCCATTGCGCATGGATCTGCGGACGTTCCTGCTTTGGCACATCCGGGCAATATCTCTTCAGCTGAGAAAAGGAACACCTACTTCCTCCCAACGCTGGTTTTAGATGCTGAGCCTTCAATTATGATGGCTGCCCCTGCCGGATCGTGGTCCTGAGGGTACGTCAAAGCATAGCCTTAATCTTACCGAATGAGGTTATATCATGATTACGCCGCGGGTTCAGGTCAGAATTTTTCCGATTGCGTTCCCACTACCTCCGTCGAGAAGTGAACGTAAGTGAACGTCTCGGGGATGTGAGAGTCGTAGTGGCCGTGCCGGTTCCAGGTCCACCCTGCGCTGGGGTCCAGGCGCTTGCCGTCCGGGCCGGCCTGCTGGAAGCGCGAACAATCGATGCGCCACACGTCACCGTCCTGGGGCGGAAGCGAGCGGCCATCGGCAAGCAATTCCAGGCCCTTCCAAGGAAAAGCGAGTTCCGCACTCCAGCCTTTGTCGGTTCCGGCGCGCTTGTTCAGGACGCCGTCGACGTGCACGGCGTGGCGCAGGCCGGGAAAATCCCAATCGAGAAATCCCCAGCGCTCGCCCCGCGGGTGCACGTGGCCGCCGATGCCGGAAATCTCCATGGTAGGGTGGGCCGCGGGATTGAACTCCGGCCGGCCATAGTAACGGCTGCCGGGCCGGAAGATATCCTTCCAAATCCAAAAGACTTCATAAACGGTATTCAGGGCATTGATTTCAAACTCGTAGTAGGCATCCCTGCCGGCGATGAACACTTCCAGGTCGTTGTCTTCGTAGATTCTGGAGTCGCGCTCGGTGAGCGTGGCACAAACGTTGGTCTCCTCGGCCGTGAACCCGAAGTAAAGGCAAGTGTCGTCCCACAGAATGGCCACGCGCGTGTCAAACCACGCCGGCTTGCCGGTGACGATATCCACAAAACGGCTCGAACGCGGCGCCAGCTTCCACGAGGGTTCATCAAGCTTGCCGTCGATGGTGAGAGGGCCTGCCGTGCGATAGCAGGTGTAGTGGGCGAGTTCCTGAGGTGTGGGCCAACTCATAATGTTCTACCGGGAAGAAATGCCAAGGGTTTCCTCTGCCAAGTCACTGATGAAGCGCGGACACCGGAGTTCACTTGGATGACTGCACAGATTCCTTCGCACTTCTCTCTACCTCTCCTCCCAAGCCTATCTGCTTACCCTTCAACAAAATCTCAGTTGCGCTCCGATTAACAGGCAACCCGTGAATTCTTGTCGAAAAAGTCGGGTTGGTCGGTGTCTATTCCGGTTTTTCCGACATGGGAATCTCCCTCCCGGAAGAGCCCGGCGGAGAACGGACGCGCTCAGCCGTCAGCGTTCAGCCTACTATTTACTATCTGCGGCCTTCAGCAAGTGTACCACCCAACTTCAATCTAATGGATTAGAACTGAACCGCGCTCCCCAATTTTCGAATTCGGGTATAATCGGCCTGGATTTTCGGTCATCTCGCGCGGGACCCAAGTGCCCCAGCCCGGCGTCATTCCTGCGGTAAGTTTCGACGTGAGGCTAACTCTTGCTTGAACAGTGGAACCAGTGGCTGCAAAATCATCCGCGTCTGGCCGGGGGGGTGCTGTTTCTCACCACCTATGTGGTCTTTTGCGGCACACTTTCCAACTTGTTTGTTCACGACGACATTCCCCAGGTTCTTGAAAATCCTTTCCTCCGGAACGCCGGCCAGTGGACACGGATCTTTACGGGATCAGTGTGGTCGTTCCGCGGACCGGCACAGCACGACAACATGTATCGGCCCCTCCAGTTCATCACTTATTGGGCCTTGTACCGTCTGAAGGGCCCCAATCCCGTTGTTTTCCATCTGTTCCTATTGCTTTTCTATGCCGCCTCGGTGTGGCTGGTTTTCCTTCTGGCTTGCCAACTGTTTGCGAACTCCCTGGTGGCTTTCGCCGGGGCTTTGCTTTGGGCGCTGCATCCCTTGCACGTGGAAACCGCCGCATGGATTTCGGCGCTCCCTGATCTGGGCGCGGCGTTCTTCTATTTGCTCGGCTTTCTTCTCTTTGTCCGCGCCGAACGATCGGAGGACCGGGCCGGCAGGCCGCCACATGCTTGCCGCTGCCGGCTTCTTTCCCGCATTGTTCTTCAAAGAAATGGCGCTCAGCTTCCCGCTACTCATTTTGGTCTACTGGTTCTTCTTTCCCGGCAAACGTTCCTGGAAGAGCAAGGTTCTTCACTGGATGATCTACGCGGGCGCCGTGGGGGTTTACTCGGCCATCCGCATCGCGGTGTTGGGCCGTTTTTCGGAAGCGCCGCATTTGTTTCAGGCTTCCTGGCGCATGGGGGCCGCCGCCGCGGGCCTGCTGGGCCAGCATGCCAAGCTTTTCTTCTGGCCCGTTCACCTTTCGATATTCCGTTCGTTTGACTTGGCGGCAAGCCTGCATTCGCCGTGGCCAGTAGTCGCTCTGCTGATTCTGGTGGCGGCGCTTTTCCTTCGCAGGCGGGAACCGATGCTGGGATTCCTGGTTATCTGGTGGGGAGTAACCCTATTGCCCTGCCTGGATATTCGCCAAGTGAGCGCCGCGGTGGCAGACCGCTTCTCGTTACTGCCCACCGTGGGCCCTTGCCTGGCCCTCGCGTACTTCGCCTTTGATTGGTTACCACGCCACGCTGGCGCGTCCTCAAACCACTCCTGCCCTGGTTCTGGGTGTGGGGGTTCTGATGGCCCTGTGGATTGTTCAGGACGTGCGTTCGGTCCGCCACTGGCACGATAATGTCTCCTTGTGGGATCAGGCCTACGTGGCCTCACCCGACTCCGCGGTGGCCCACATGCTGCGAGGCGCATTGCTTCAGCAGAGGGACGGGAAACTGGACGCGGCGGCCGAGGAGTATCGGCTCGCGCTCAAGCTCAATCAGGCCAGTGAACGGCCGCTGCCCGGGATTACCGCCGAATGCAGCGTGCTGCTCGGCCAAGTTGCCAGCCTCCAGGGCCGGATGCAAGAGGCAATCGACGATTACAACCAGGCACTTCGGGCGGTGCCGGGCTACAGCCTCGCCTACAAAGCTCTGGGCATCGTCTATTTCCCGCGCGGCGACTATGCCCAGGCGAAGGTGTATTTCCAGAAGGCGGTGGAACTGGATCCCCAAGAGGAGGAGTCGCGCTTTTATCTGGGGACATGTTATTTGAAGCTCGGCGAGCCGCGCGAGGCGGCGGCGCAATTTCATGCCGCGCGCGAGGTCGATGCGACTTATATTGAAGCCTACCAGGCCGAAGCGCGCGCGCTGGATGCGGCGGGAGATAAGGCGGAGGCGGCGCGCGTCCGGGCGTTGGTCCCGAAACGCTAGCGGCGACCGGGGAAAGGAGAGCGGCAAGGCGGCGGAATATCTATGTTACTGATTGATCGATAGGGGAATGTGGATTATTCTATGGTGGGTCCTCGGAGTTAGCAGGGGAGTTGAACATTGTTGACCCGTCTGGATGATCTGCTCAAGAAGTATCATGCCTTGGGCAGTTGGCTTTTGATCCTGGTGGCCAGTGGTCTTTTACCAGGGAGTCTTGGCTTGCGGGTTTGTTTATGACGACGTTCAACAGATCCTGCAAAACCCTTTCGTCAAGAATCCGCACCTGTGGCGGCGGATCTTTCTGGGGCCGGTGTGGTCGTTTGTCGGGCATGGTACGCAGGCAGGTTTTTACCGGCCGCTGCACATCTTCACGTATTGGCTCGTCTGCCGGGTGGCCGGCTTTGATCCGGGCGCGTACCACGCGTTCCAACTCGCCCTCTATGCCCTCAGCATTTGGATCGTCTACCGGCTTGGCCGAAAGATCCTTCGAAACGAGTTGGCGGCGTTTGCTGGCGCCTTGCTCTGGACGTTGCACCCGGCTGCATGTTGAAGCGGTTGCATGGGCGGCGGCGATTCCTGAAATCGGGTGTACGCTCTTCTGTTTGCTGGGGTTCTGGATGTTTCTGCGGGCGGAGGACCACTCGCCGGCGAGCTTCCGATGGCACGCTGCGGCCGCGGCGGTCTATTTTCCCGCGTTGTTCTTCAAGGAGGTGGCGTTCAGTTTCCCTCTTCTCCTGCTGGCTTACTGGTTCTGCCATTCCTCCGCGGAGTCCTGGTTCCGGCGGGCGCTCCACTGGTTCCCCTATGTAGCGGCCGCCGCGGTTTGCGCGGTCATCCGCGTGAAAGTGATGGGCCACTTTTCGGAAATCTCCCCTCTCCGGGAATTCAATCCGCGGGTGGCTTGGGCGGCGGCGGGTTTGCTGGGCCAGAATGCCAAGGTTTTTTTCTGGCCGGTTAACCTCAGTGAATTCCGTGTTTTCGATCTCGCGGCCAGCATGCGTTCGCCCTGGCCGTGGGTAGCGCTGGTGGTTATCGCTGCCGCCTGCGTATGGCGCAAATACGATCCCCGATTGAGCTTCCTGGTGCTCTGGTGGGTGGTTACCCTCCTGCCCTGCCTCAACTATCGCCACCTCAGTATCCCGCTCGTCGCGGATCGATTCTCCTATTTGCCCTCCGTGGGTCTTTGCCTGGCACTCGGATACGTGGCATTCGGCTGGCTGCCCCGGCACTTTCCGAAGGCCTCGTACGCCTGGGTGATGGTCGTAGCGGTTACGGCGGTGTCGACGCTATGGGCGGCCCAAGTCGTGCGCACCATTCCTCACTGGCGCGACAATGATGCGCTGTTTGATTACTCGCTCCGTGTGTCGCCCAATGCCGCCGAGGTACATGCCTCCCATGCCGTGGTCTTGCAATTCCGCGAGAATGACCTGGAGGGAGCCGCCCGTGAATTCCGCACCGCCCTGCGGCTGAATGCGCAAAGCCTCCAGCCCATTCCCATGGTGACCTACAACTCCTACATCGGCCTGGGCCAAGTGGCCCTCCTTCAGGGTCGCGAGCCGGAGGCCCTCGAATACTTTAACAAGGCAACCCACCTGTTGCGAAATTTCAACTTTGCCTACAATGTGCTGGGCTCGGTCTACTTCCCGCGTGGTGACTACGCGCGCGCGGCGGAATACTTTCAACAAGCGGTCAGCGTGAACCCGATGGACGCGATGGCGAGATTCTATCTGGGAACTTGCTGGATGAAACTGGGCAAGCCGGCGCAGGCGGCGGAACAATTCCGCTCGGCGCGGGAAGTGGACCCCGACTATTCCCAAGCCTACGTTGCGGAGGCGGCGGCGCTGGACGCTGCCGGTGATGCAGGGGGCGCTGCCAGGGTCCGTGAATTAATGAATAGAAAATGATGCCAACGTCGCGGCAGGCGAGTCAATAATCACTTGAACCATTCCCTGCAACCTGATCCTTCCCCAGCGCTCGAATCCTCCCCTTCTCGACCGCGCCCGGAAGGCCTTTTCCCGGAGCAAGCCGGGGCCTGGACTTTGCTTGCGCGGTGGAACGGTCAAATCGGGAGGCGCCCGGGGCTTGCGAGTGGAGTGCTCGGCGCTCTTATGGCACTCGTTTTTCAAGGAGCGCTAGGGGGCACGTTCAACTTTGACGATGGTCCGCTGATCCTGGAAAATCCCTATATCACGAAACCCGGCCATTGGAAGCTGCTCTTCTTTGGTTCGATTTCGTCTTTTCACGGCCCCACCGATCCCGGCCATTACTATCGCCCGCTGCAATTCCTCGCTTATTGGATCCTGTACCGAATCGCGGGTCCGAACCCGGCGCCCTACCACCTTTTTCAGTTATGTGTTTACGGCGGCGCGGTGTGCCTGGTCTTCTGGTTGGGACGAAGGCTGCTGAGCAACGATTTGGCCGCCTTTATGGGGGCGTTGCTTTGGGCGTTGCATCCCTTGCACGTGGAGGTGGTGGCCTGGATCTCCGCGCTCGCGGATGCGGGCTCGGGACTGTTGGTGATGGTGAGCCTTTGGCTCTTCCTGCGGGCTGAAAACGGGCCCGGCAGACGGAATGCGGATCACGCTCTGGCGGCGTGCGTGTATTTCGCCGCGCTCTTATTCAAGGAGATGGCGCTCAGTCTTCCGTTGCTCATTCTCGTGTATTGGTTTTTCCAGGGCGGCAAGGAATCGTGGTCTTCCCGCGCCTGGAGGTGGCTTCCTTACGCTCTCGCCACCGCTGGCTATGCTGCCCTGCGGGTTTCAGCATTGCGAAAGTATCCCACCGCCCCACAGCCTTTTAGGTTATCAATACGCACCATCGCCGCGGCAGTGGGCTTGCTTGGCCAACACGCCGGGTTATTGGTGTGGCCCTTCCAACTGAGCCTGGCACGCGATTTTGTTCTCGCTGCCAGCCTGCGCTCGCCTTGGCCATGGTTGGCGTTATTGGCACTCCTGGCGGCATTCGCCTTCCGGCGGCAGCAGCCGGTTTTGGGCTTTTCCGTCGCCTGGTGGGGGATAACACTCCTGCCGTGTTTGGACATTCGGCAACTCGTGGGCTACCCGGTGGCAGACCGTTTTTCGTTTCTGCCCTCAGTTGGACCGTGCCTGGCGATCGCGTTCGGCGCCGTGGTGCTCTTGCCCCAGACCATGCCGGGCTTCAAACCGCTTCGCGTCCTGCTCCCTGTTTTGCTGGTGATTCCCGCCGTGTGGGCCCTTCAGGACATTCGAAGTATTCCCAATTGGCGCGACGAGAATGCCCTGTGGCGCCACGCTGCCGCCGCGACCCCCGGTTCGGCTTTGGCTCACATGTTCAATGCCATGTCTCTGGAACTTGAAAAGGGGGATCTCGATAACGCCGAGCGCGAGTACCAAACAGCGCTGCGCCTGAATCAAACCAGCTTCCGGCCTTCGACGGGGACGTCGTACGGGTGCGATCTGGGTCTGGGACGGATCGCCCTAAGGAAGGGGCACAGGCAGGAGGCCGTTGATGACTTCGAAGCCGCGGTGCGTGTGGATCCCACCCAGGCCGCGGGTTACCGGGAGCTCGGCACGCTTTATTTTCCCCAGGGTGACTATGCCAGCTCGGCGCAATACTTCATCCGCGCCGTTCAGGTTGATCCTAAGGATGTCATAGCGCGATTTTTTCTTGGCACCTGCTGGATGAAACTGGGCAAGCCAACGCAGGCGGCGGAACAGTTCCATGCGGCGAGAGAAGTGGACCCCGACTATTCCCAAGCCTACCCTGCAGAAGCGATGGCACTGGAGGCAGCGGGGGACAAGGCCGGGGCTGCGCGCGTCCGCGCGCTTATTCCGCAACATTGACCGGGACCGGGCAAGCGCCGGATGACGCGGATCCGGTATGGGGAGGCTGCCCTTGCTGAATCGTGGCGATGAACTGCTAAGAAATCATCCGGTGGTGGCGAAGTGGCTGCTCGTCCTGTGCACCGTGGTGGCTTTTGGCGGCATGCTGGGCAACGGGTTTGTTTATGACGACGAAAAGCAGGTTCTGGAAAATCCCTTCGTGTACAATCCCCACCTGTGGCGCCGCATCTTCACCGGATCGGTCTCGTCCTTCGCAGGGGCCGCGGTGGCGACGAATTTCTACCGGCCTTTGCACATTTTCTCCCATTGGCTCGTCTGGCAGGCAGCCGGAGCTAGCGCCGTAGCGTTTCATCTCTATCAACTGATTTTCTATGTCATTACTGTCCTGCTGGTTTACCGGCTGGGCCGGGACCTTTTACCGAACCACCTGACGGCATTCGCCGGCGCACTCCTTTGGGCCTTGCATCCCTTGCACGTGGAGCCGGTGTGCTGGATCGCCGGTGTCCCCGAATGTGGCTGCGGGCTTTTTTTCCTATCGGCCTTCGTGATTTTTCTTCGCGCGGAGAAGTCGCCCGAGCGACGCTGGGCGTGGCACGCTTTGGGGGCAACGGTATATTTCCTCGCGCTCCTCTTTAAGGAGATGGCCATCAGCATGCCGCTGCTCCTTGCCGTGTATTGGTTTGTGATGGCGGACGCGGAAAGCTGGTGGCGCAAGGGTCTTCGCTGGCTGCCGTATGTGACGGCGGCGGCCACTTACCTGGGGATCCGGATTGTCGTTCTGGGCCATTTGTCGCACGCTCCGCACCTTTGGAAGATCTCTCCGGGCGTTGCCGAGGCGGCGGTGGGACTCTTGGGGCAGCACACCAAACTTTTCTTTTGGCCCACCAACTTGAATGATTTTCGGAATTTAAACCTGGCCGCGAGCTTGCGGTCGCCCTGGCCGTGGATCACCCTGCTGGTGCTTGGGCTGGCCGTCCTCCTACGCAAGCACGACCCCGCGTGGTGTTTCCTGACTTTGTGGTGGCCGGTAACTCTGCTTCCTTGTCTTGATGTGCGGCAGCTCAGTTACCCGCTGCTGGCCGAGCGGTTTTCCTATCTGCCTTCGATGGGATTTTCCCTGGCGGTCACGTATTTCGCCCTGCATGCTCTTCCCGAATGGTTTGGCGACCGCCGTCCTGCCCGCGTGCTAGCTCCTGCCTTTGGCCTCGCCCTGGTCCTTTTAAGTGTCCAGGATTTGCGCGCCGTGCCGCGCTGGCGCGACAACGATACGCTGTGGAACTATTCCTACCAGGTGGCTCCCCAGTCGGCCCTGGTACACGTCCACCGGGCGCTCGACCTGCAATTTCGCGAAAACGACCCGGCCGGAGCAATCGCGCGAATACGACCTGGCGATCCAGCTCGCCCGCGGGAGTTCTCTCGAATCGGCCACCGTCACTTACAGCAGCTTGCTTGGGCTCGGCCAGATCGCTAACACGCAGGGGCGCACCGAAGAGGCGATAGGTTATTTTCAGAGGGCGGTTGAGTCACGCCCAGGTGATATCCGGGGCCTATGCTCTTCTTGGTTCCGTCTATTTCCCGCGTGGTGACTACGCGCGCGCGGCGGAATACTTTCAACAAGCGGTCCGCGTGAACCCTCAGGATATGGGGGCGACGATTCTTTCTGGGAACCTGCTGGATGAAACTGGGCAAGCCGACGCAGGCGGCGGAACAATTCCACGCGGCGCGGGAAGTGGACCCTGATAATGTCCAGGCCTACGTGGCTGAGGCTCAAGCATTGGATGCTGCGGGCGACAGAGCCGGCGCCGCTCGCGTCCGCAGCGAAAAAACCTCTCATTAGATTTTTACGCGGCGGCCAAGCGGTGAGTCGCAGGTGATCCACCTTCCTGCCGGGAAGCGATGATTTGAATTTGGCGCCCTCGCCCCCGCAAGGAAGGATGAGGGTGCCATGACGGGGGCGCGGTTCCGTGCGGCGCTGGCAATTGGCTCTCAATCTCCTTACCTGCGCAGCCGCGCCCTGTTCCCCCGGATTGTTTGCCAGTTCCTCCTTGAATTCCTGGAGAGCGCCGGTCAAGTCGCCCTGGGTTTTCAGCATCACTCCCAGCGCAAGATGATAAACAAACCCGTTGGGGTGAATCGCCATGGCCTGCCGCAGGCAAGCAATGGCCTCGGCGGTCCGGCCGGATTTGAAGCGCGTCATGCCCAGGTAAAAATATTCGTCCGCTTTGTTGGGATTGATGCGGATGGCCTGGAGAAAATACTTTTCTGCTTCCGGCATATTTCCCATTTTGTAGTAGGTGAGGGCCAGGTTGTAAGTCGGGGTCCAGTAGGTCGGATTGTGGTTGACCGCGTCGAGGAAAGCATCGAGAGCAGGGCCGTACTGGCCGCCCTCCGCCAGGAGGGAGGCGTAATTGGACTCGGCGTCGGGATTGTGAGGCGCCCTCGTAAGGTTATAGGCGTAAAAAGTTAGATTGTCTTTGAAGTAGAAGCTCTCGGTGACGGTTCCATAACTCATCACCGCGGCCAGGCACACAACAACAACTAAAAGTGAAGCGGGGATGCCCAGCCATCGCGGCGGTCCCCAGCACACCTTCTTCAGGAGCATCGCCACAAGGACGGCCAGACCCACCGAGGGTAGGTACAGGTACCGGTCGTGGGCAAAGTCGTTGGCAATAAAAACGCGGAGATTGAGGAGAGGGATTAAAGGCAGCACCAGCCAAACCGCGAAGAAGGCCGCCGGGCGGGAACTTCGGACGCAGGCGAACAGCACCGAGCCCCACAGCGACAACGAAGATGGCGGGGAGAATGAAATTCCTCAGCGTCGGATGGAGTACCGCGGGAAAATTATAATAGGTGCTGAGGCCGGCCGGCCAGATCAGGTGGCGAATCCAAAACGCCATCAAGCGACGGCCAAGTAAAGACCAACTGCGCCGTGCTGAGCGGCGTCACCACGTGACTGAACCCTTTCAGAGCGTAGATCCGCGCGGGAACATAAAGGGCGACGAGGAAGAAGTAAGGCCAGATTCTGCCGAGAGCTTCTCCGCACCAGGTGAGAATTCCCCTCACCTCGAGCGGTCTTCCCCACTCCGTCCCAAAGACCCACTCGTAGACAAGCAAAAGGCCGGGAAGTATCAGGGCGTTCTCTTTCTCCAGCATGGCGAGAGCAAACAAGACCAGGGAAATGACTTTCCATTTGAGCGCGTGCGCTCCCTCGACGCGCGACTGCACGTAGGCAAGAAGCGAGGCAATCAAAAAGATTCCCAGCAGCGGTTCGGTGACGCCGGAAATCCAGGCGACGGCCTCAATGTGGGCGGGATGAAGGCCGAAAATCAGTGCCGCCAAAAGCGCCACATCACGGCCGATTCCCAATCGCCACGCCAGAAGATACACGAGAAGCGTGGTGAGGACGTGGGCCAGAATGGTGGTGAGATGCCAACCCCAGGCCTGATTTCCAAATACCGCCTCATTGATTCGCAGCCACAACAGGAACAGTGGGCGGTAATAGTTCACCCACTCCTCCGGCATTACCGCTGCCCATACGTGAGCGGTAAAGTAGGTGGGAACGGCATGCCAGGAATGAACCGCGGGATTCTCCACGATCTGCCCCCGATCGTCGTGTACGAACTGGTAGCGGAGCGTGGGGACATAAACCGCAAACGTCAGGGCCAGGACAGCCGACAATCCCCCACCATGCAGGAATACGAGGACGTTGGCGATGGAGTCCCCTGGTCCGGATTCCCATTTCCTTCCGATGCGAGTGCGTCAGAGTTTGCTTCATTCGCCATACTTTCCAGCCTGTGTCCGTGAACTATCCGGCTTGCCGGTGGTAGTACAGTTTGATGTTGTAGCGGCGAGTTTACCTCGCCACGTGGCGGCATAAAGCTGCCGTTATAATAAACTGTGTAACTACCCCCTTGCCGTACCAGTTCTCGCCGATTGGACAAACGCTTCGGCGCCACCTGCCGTAAGCCCTATCATAACGGCGGCGGGGACTGCAAATGTACCACCCCTGCAGATCGCGCGCGGCGGGGAAATATTTCGAACCATCGCCGCGTCAGGGTATAATAGGTCCCTGCCGCAGGGCCGGCAACAGTCCGTCGGGCATCGCGGGAAAAAAGAGGCTGGGCATGGGATTCATCGAGAATCGCTTCGAGAAAAACTTCATCATCACGTCTGTGGATTATGTTTTCAATTGGGCGCGCAAGTCTTCCCTTTGGCCGCTGACCTTCGGCTTGGCGTGCTGCGCGATCGAGATGATCGCTTCCACCACCTCGCGGTTTGACATGGCGCGCTTCGGCGCCGAGGTCTTCCGCCCCAGCCCGCGCCAGGCCGACTTGATGATTGTGGCCGGCACCGTGACGCTGAAGATGGCGCCGGTGGTCAAGCGCATCTGGGAACAGATGCCGGACCCCAAGTGGTGCATCTCCATGGGCGCCTGTTCCAGCGTGGGCGGGCCCTTCAACACTTATGCCGTGTTGCAGGGCGTGGATAAGATCGTGCCGGTGGATGTCTACGTGGCGGGCTGCCCGCCGCGCCCGGAAAACCTCTTTTATGCCCTGCTGAAGCTGCAGGAGAAAATCGACGGCATGACCATGGGGAAGCGGCCTACCGACGTTCGCCTGGACCAGAGCATGATTGAGGATTTCAAGAAATCCGTCCGCATCGGCAAGGCGGGGACACCGGAATTTGTTCAGATTGGCTGAGCCAACTTATTTTATCCACAGATTGTCAGATTTCACAGACTAGATAAGCGAAAGGGATTTAAAAGCAAGCGTGACGATGTCATAGTCCGATTGCAGGGTGGGGAATCACGCGATAAATTTAACAGGACCTGCGCCGCTGGAATGGCAGCGGCGGGCCGTCACAGTTCTGTCCCTGCCGACTTCGTATAATCGATCGGTGAAATCTGAGTAATCTGCGGATAGTGATCGCGTACCGAGGAGGTGGAGATGCCCAACTTTGTGAAGGTCGCGAGCATGTCGGATTTGAAGCCGGGAGCGGCGATGACCGTGGTCGTGAACGGCATCGACATCGCCCTCTACAACGTCGGAGGAAAGATCTACGCCACGAATAACACCTGCCTCCATCAGGGCGGCCCTCTCGGCGAAGGCATCCTGGAGGGAGAAGTCGTAAGTTGCCCATGGCACATGTGGGAATACAACGTCTGCACGGGCGAAAAAGTCGGGAATAGCTCCCTCAAGTTGGCGACGTATCCCGTCGAGGTTGAGGGCACCGACATCAAGGTGGGAGTGTAAAGAAGGGACAGGGATTAGGGACGGGAAGGGATTCGGGACTCGCGTCGCGATCCGTTGACCCCAAGGACCGGGCCGAGATTCCCCGAATCCCGAATCCCGTTTCCCGAGTCCCTAATCCCGAATCCCTAACCCCTAACCCCGAGTTCTTAGCTATGCCCGAACTTCCGGAAGTTGAAACCGTTGCCCAAGGGCTCCGGCGGCGCGCGCTCGGACGCCGCATCGCGGCCGTGGAGGTTCGCCATGCCGGCGTCATCGCCGGGCTCCGCGGAGGAATTCGTTTCCACCCTCGAGGGCAGAACGCTGGCCAAGGTGTCGCGCAAGGGCAAGGCGATTGCCGTCGAATTGGCAGCGGATGACGGCTCAGCGCCGCGCTTTCTGCTGGTGCGCTTGGGAATGACGGGCCAGCTTACGGTCACCCCGCGCGAAGCGCCCATCGAGCCGCACACGCACGTCTTCATGGCTGCTGGACGATGGCCGCGAAGAATTGCGTTTCCGCGATGCGCGGCGCTTCGGCAGATTGCGCTCCCTGACGCCGCCGGAGTTGGAAAAGGTTTTGGGGGCGCTCGGCCCGGATGCCCAACGCGTGACCGAGCCGCAATTCCTGGCCGCCATGCAGGGCCGCAAAGGCGCCATCAAGAGTTGGCTGATGAACCAGAATCTGGTGGCGGGCTTGGGAAACATCTACGCCGATGAGGCCCTGTTCGAAGCGCGCATCCATCCCCTCTCCCAGCCCGGCCGCGTTTCCGCCGGCAAGGCTCACCAACTCTACAAGGCCGTCCGCAAGGTGCTGGACCGCGCCGTGCGGCTGGGTGGAACGACCTTCAGCGATTACCTCGACATCGAGGGCCGGCCGGGCGCGTTCCTCAAGAAGTTGCGGGTGTACCAGCACACGGGCGAACCCTGCCGGCGTTGCGGCCACACCATCCGTCGCATCGTGATCGGGGGACGCAGCAGCCACTTCTGCCCCCAGTGCCAGCCGCGGCCCGCGCCAACTGCCAAAATGCGCGGTCCGCGGCCACCCACCAAATAGCACCTAAGCCCAACGACCCTGCCCCAAGAAACCCTTAGTCCGAGCGCTGCGGAAGCGGGTTGGCGCCCCCATCGATCGCCACCTAACGACATGGCAGGCTCTGATTCCTCGACCCCCCGTTTGGGAAACTGAAAGTGATGGGCCATTTATCCGATTTGGCGACATAACCGGCCAATCTCTGCCCATTCTCAGGGGGTGGGGAGTTTGCGGGCTTCGGCGGCGATCTTGGTGAGGCGATTGGAGAGCCGGTCGAGGCAACGGCGGGTAGGACCGACCGCCAGCGACCGCCGGAACATCTCCAGGGCATGCTGGGCGGCGAGCACAGAATCGATAACTCCATCGAGGCCAGTTCGAAAGTGGGTAAAAGGCGCTTTCGGCTGGGGAACCAGATGCCGAGGCTTGGAACGAGCCTGTTGGAATTCCCTCTGGAGATCATTCAACGCTACTTCCACATAGAGCATGGTCATGTCGGGAGAAGTGTGGCCGAGTAGTTTCATCAGCGCGGGAAAACTAACCCCGGCACGAAGCATTTCCGTGGCATAGGTGTGTCTCAACTGATGCGGGACGATGCGTGTGGACAGGCCCAGAGATTCACAGACCTCGTGTAGATAGCGGCGGAGTTGACGAACGAGAGCATCGCGGGTGCTGCGCCGGGCCAGGAGTTGGCCATCGGGAGGCCGCGGATCGAGGAAGCGGAAGAATCGTAAGCGTTGAACGACCGTCACCACCAACGCATCCACTGGGACCATCCGCTCGGTTTTGAGTTTGCCGAGCGGGACGTGAATGGCCCATTGCTGGGGGCCGGTCGAGCGCAGGCAATCGAAGGATAAATCGGCGCACTCGCCAATGCGCAGGCCGGTATGGCGGATGAGCAGAAAGGCGTTACTCTCCCGATCGTTGCGGCGGACGAACTCCTGCTGCACAAGCTGATCCTGCTGGGCGGTGAGCGGGCGTGCCAGTCTTTGCGGAGGGTGGGGGATGTCCTCGCGACGAATCAGACGGGCGAGCTGCGGAAGCTGTTCGGTCCAAGCCAATTCGGTGAGCAGGGGACGCAGAGCGATGAGGCGGTTGATATAGGAGGAAGTGGCGAGCGGCGGCTTCTGGGAGCGCAGGCAGGACATCCAGCCGAGGAGGTGAGGATCCCGTCGCAGTTGCTCGAGGGAGTTCACCTGGGGGTGAGCGGCGCCGAGATAGCGCAGGAAGTTGCGGACGGTCCCACGGTAGTGACGATGGCTTTCGGGGCCGAGCGCCGCGCCGAGAGAATCGACGGCGCGGTCGAAGACGGCGGCCAGCGGATGCAGGAGCGGGGGGTGCCGGGCGCGATTCATGAGGAGAGCCTCGGGAGGGGCCGAACTTGCTGCGCCACGGCGCGCGTGTACTGCTGGTAGATGTCTTGCGGGGTGATCTGCACATAGCGCAGAGTAGTTTGGATGTCGGCGTGACCCATCAACTGCATCAGCGCGGGCAGACTGATGCCGCCGCGTACCATGTCCGAGGCAAAGGTGTGTCGGAAGCGATGCGGGTTCGCGAGCTTGATGCCGGTGCGCTGGCGATGGTAGCGGAATAAGGAGCGCAGTCCCGGCAGCGTCATGCGGGTTCCGCGCGCCGGTCCCTTGAGCGAGACGAAGAGTGCGGCCGTGCAGGGATGAGGCCGCTCCAGCCGCCGATAGTGATCGAGGAGTTGCACGGCTTCCGGGGCCAGGGGCAGAAAACGCAGTTTGTGACCTTTGCCGCGCACGCGCAACTGGGCTTCGGCGAGCAACACGTCGTCCTCATTCAAACCCAAGACTTCGGCGGACCGCAGTCCGTGCAGGAGCATCAAGCCCACGATGGCCAAGTCCCGCGCCGTACGGAAGCTGGACCAAAAACGTGCCACCTCCTCCACGGACAGCGGGACGATCTGGCGTTTGGGCACTCTGACTCGCAACCGGCTTATCGCTACCCTTGACCGGCCCACCCCCAGCGGTCCACGCCGCAGATAGGCTTGCTGAAAGCCCGGTGCCATCGGGTCGGGGGCGTCGGGGAACTCGTTGCGCAGGGCGCGCTCGGCAACGGCAATGCGGTCATTGATGGTGGAACCGGAAAACGCAGGTTGGTGGCTGCATTGGAACTTCAGATAATCCAGGAGCGTCGACTTCGTCAGGTCACCTTCGAGCACGTCGCCGGTATGACGAAGACTCTCCCACCAGCGCACAAAGTGCAACAGAGCGTAAGCGCAACTGCGCAGCGTGGTGTCCGCCAGGCGGCGGACATACTCGCGGTCGAGGTAACGATTGACCCAGCCGACCTCCCGGCCGCTTTCGTGCTCGATCACGCGAAGAGGACTTTGGGCGGGGTTGGGGGTCTGAGAGCGGATGACATGGAACCTCATGGTAGGGCTTCCTCCAAGAGAGAGTGGAACTGTCGCGCGTCACCGCCCTGGACGAAGAAGAAATTAGGATCGTGGCCAGAGGGCAGGATGACGCGGCGAGTGGTGATGCCTTGCGCCCGGAGACGAGGGGCTAAGGCCTGCGCGGCCTGCTGGCCACTGCCGTTGGCGTCGACATCGAAAGTGAGATAAACGGTGCGCGGGCGGTCGCACAGTTGGCGAAACTGGTCCGGGGTAAGATGCGTGCCCAGCGCACAGGTGGTGTGGCGGAAACCGGCCTGCCACAACACCGCCAGATCGAACATCCCTTCGACGAGAATCACGCTGGGGAACTGACGAACCGCTTCCCAGGCGAACAAGCCGCCCTTGGAGCCGGGGAGGAAGCGATGGGCGAAGGCGGTGTCCAGACTGCGGCCGTAGAGGTTGACCACACCCCCCTCCTGGTAGCAGGGAAAAATTACTCGCCGGTAGAAGGCGTCGTGGCCTTGCGCGTTAACCACGCCGATGCGCCGCAGCAGATCGAGGGAATAGCCTTGCGCGGTGAGATGACTCCGCAAGCTCCCGCCGGGGGCATAACCCATGTGCAGTTCTTGCAGGAGCGCGGCATCGTGCACTCCTCGGTGTTGGAGATAACGGAGGGCTTCCGGGTAATGCGGCCACTGGCGGTGATAGAAAGCCGCCGTCTCCTTCAGCATGGCGCCCGCCTTCGCCGCAGCCTTGTGCTGTTCGAGATAGGTGAGGCTTTGGTGAAAGGACAAGTGTTGGGATAACTCGACGAAGCGAATCAGATCGCCGCCCTGGCCGCAGCCATGACAGTAGAAGAGATTTTTGCGGGCGTTGACATAGAAGGAAGGCCGGGTCTCCGGGTGTAACGGACAGAGTCCCACGAACTCGCCGCCGTGACCGGTCGGCCGAGCGGTCCAATGCTGCTGCCGTAAATACTCCAGCAGGGGCAGGCGCTGTTTGAGTTTTTCGAGATCCTCACCCATGGCGCTGTTTTTGCCTCTGGAGACGAGCCTAAGAGAAAGGGGGCAGCGTTCCCAGGCAAGGATGGTGGGGGAAACAGAAAACTTCTCAGCGCCGCAGCGGCCAGAGAATCTGCAGAACTGGGGTCAGTGGCCATAACGGACCAGCCCGAGGATCGGCCGCGTCACCGCACCCCAACCAATGCGCCAGACGGATGAACGTTTGGCGTCGAAACGAAGACGCTGCCTGGGAGCGGTCCAGGCCGACCGACCAACGGCGGAGGGTGGAGGGATCGGGCACCCGATCGGGGTCCTTCAGCGTAGGCCTCGCCTCTTCCCACGCGCAGTGCTCCTCCCAACGCCGCCGCAGTGCTTGGCAGCGAGCCAGCAAGCTGTAGTGGGTGTAGGGGAGAGAGAGCAGGGGAAGCAGGGTGAAAGTCTTTCCGCAAACCTGGCAAAGGCCGCGTCGAATCCCAATCCAGTCATGGTGTTCATCGTGTGCCTGCTTGCGACGGCGACCGTGACCAATGATGGAATCGCGCTCGCAAACCGGACATTGCCGCAGCAGGACGTTCTCGCTGTCGCGAGCCCAATCGGTTTCGATCTTGTCTGGCGGGGCAGAAAGTGGGATAAAAAGAATCGTAGTTCATGGGGGCTCCCTCCTGGTGTTGACCCGCCAAGATCGCAGCCGGAAGCGGAGCCCCTCCTCCTGAACAGAAAAAACCCAACTGGAGAAGAATAACGCTTCTCAGCTTCAGCTCTTACAGGCCTCATTCAAAAGATTGGCCGGTTAATTTCGACTACACGGCCAGGTGCTTGCTGGTTGCGGAGAAACCTGCCAATATTTTGAGCCCTCAGGGAGCTGTTGGTTCAGCCCCAGAGGGGCGTTGATTTAGCCCCAAAGGGGCGAAATAACGAAGCCCAGGTCATCGGCCTGGGTTTTGATTATCCGCCGATTTTGCCGACACCCCTGAAAGGGCGAGATGCGTGTTTCCCCATGCCGCAATCTCCTCCTGAGCCCCAAAGGGGCGAAATAACAAAGCCCAGGCCAACGGCCTGGGTTTAGATGATCCCCCAATTTTGCCCCCAGCCCTGAAAGGGCGAGATACGTGTTTCCCCATGCCGCAACCTCCTCCTGAGCCCCAAAGGGGCGAAATAACGAAGCCCAGGCCAACGGCCTGGGTTTGGATTATTCCCCAATTTTGCCCCCAGCCCTGAAAGGGCGAGATACGTGTTTCCCCATGCCGCAATCTCCTCCTGAGCCCCAAAGGGGCGAAATAACGAAGCCCAGGCCAACGGCCTGGGTTTAGATTATTCCCCAATTTTGCCCCCAGCCCTGAAAGGGCGGGATACTGCTGGACGCGCACGGAATTGCCTACGACGAGCGGTACGTGTGGGATTGAAAGGATTGTTCCGCCCCTTCAGGGCTCGGGTATCGGTTTGGGTCCCGTTGACCCAGGCCGTTGGCCTGGGCTTCGTTAGATCGCCCCTTTGGGGCTCAAAAACCTGCGCTTCGTTAGATCGCCCCTTTGGGGCTCAAGGACGGTTGCCGCTAGGCCCGGCAACCGACGGGTCGCGGAGACCCGTCCTCTGACGGACGGATAGATACCCGTGCGCTAACCGCTCGGAAAAAACCCATGACAGGTTGTTTACGCCTCGCACACCCGATATACTGGCGCCATGGGATCACGGGTCGTAGAGGCTGAATACGAGAAGGGCATGCTCAAGCCGAGCACGCCGTTGACGCTTCGTCCTGGAGAGCGTGTCCATCTGATCGTGATGCGGCAGCCGGATCCGAAGCGATGGGACCTGTCCCGTCTGGCCGAGAGCCCCGCGGCCGATGAAGCGGTTCTCGCCGAGCAGGGCCTGGAGGGCTGGGCGGCGAACCTCGATGCCGAGGATCGCTAATCAGTTACGTGCAATTCCCAAGTCCGTAGCGCAGACCGCCGGGTTTGCGGTCTGCGGCTCTTCGCTCTCCAGAAAAAAACCGGGGACTTAAGCGAAGAGGAAACGGCTGAACTCGAACTGGCCACCGACGAGGCTCTCGGCAGGGTCGAGCCGCCACCCAAGTAGCAGCACCTAAACCCCGGGGAGGAGAAAGGGTACTTGACACCGTTTCCTGTGACACCGTTTCCTCCCCGGCGCTTTTCTCGTCCAGGGAGTAACGACGTTCCCCACGGTTCGCGCTCTCCATCGCCTTGGAGCTCTTCCACCCGTAGCTTTTGCCAAAGTTTTTGATGGATTATTGCGCTGGCTGGGGAAACCGCAGGAACCGTGACGGCACTGCTCCGCCGGTTCTTAACATTCATCTTTGGGGGAGAGAAATGGTACCTTATACCGTTTCATCCTTGCTAGGGGGAGGGCGGCACGACGGACATGGAACCCGTTTTTCGCTGGCATCCCAAGAAAGCACGGTCCAACTTACGCAAGCACGGTGTTTCGTTTGAGGAGGCCGCCTCGGTGTTTCGAGACACCCTTTCGGTCACGATTGCCGACCCTTTGCACTCGGGCGAGGAGGATCGATTTGTGACCATTGGGCAGTCTGCCCGGAACAGAACCTTAGTTGTGGTACATTTAGAAGTTGAGGACGAGATTCGAATCATCAGCGCAAGAACTGCCACACCACGGGAACGGAGCAACTATGAGGAAGGGGCGCTCTAATCGGAATTCCGAAGAGATGTTGCCGGAATATGACTTTTCCCGCGGGGTACGCGGGAAATATGCCGACCGGTTTACAAAAGAGACGATCATGGTGGTACTTGACCCTGACGTCGCCGCGATATTTCCCGACCGCAAGTCGGTCAACACGGCCCTGAGGGCTCTCGGCCACGTCGTCCGCGACCGCCAGCGGGCTTCGGCACGCCGCCGCGCCACAGGCTAAGGGCATGACACCATTTTCCCCCGGACTGTAAACGCGGTGGTAGAAGGGTGTGGCGCCGGAAGAAAATGTCCCTTCGGGATCGCAGATGCCACAAGTCAGGTGTCTGCGCCAGCCGGCGTCCAGGGAGTAGAGGTGCCAAAGCCACATGGAGGGTTGAATTTCGCCAACTTCGTCAACATTGTTGGGGTTGTCCTGATTTTCATCCTTATAGGGATATTGTATTTTTCGCAGCACGGTACGAAAAAGGGCAGGGCGCAAAGGTACCTGATGACAAAGGTGGCGCAAAGGAGTTAGCCGGTTCGATGGTCCCAATACCGGATGACATTCGATGCTCGCATGAAGGGTATCACTACGTGCAGGGAGTCGGAAGGAACGGAGAGACACTTAACACAAATGGTGGCGTTGAAGGGGTGTCCTGCTGGATTCTTGGCAAAAGGCCAGGGCAAAAGAAGGAGATACCTTTGGCATCGACTGAAATTGCCGGCGGAATGCTGGCGACCAAACAATTTGGTAACCTTCAGATAACCTTCGAAAACAATATCCAATCGGATGGATTTTACATGGCCATCGGCAGAGATAAGGTGGAATCCTTCAGGGATTACTTGCAAAAATAGTACGGAATGCGGAATCTTCAGACCTGCCAGCAAGCTGGCGGGTTAAAAAGCGGCAGCAAGCTGCGCGCATTCCAAGGCTTCGCTCCGTATGGGGGGCGGTTGAGCCCGCCCATTTGCGGGGCGGGGGAGAATAGGTACCAGGAACGTGTGAAAAAATTGAATTTGGACCCGTTATCAACAGTGTAAAGCATTGAACATGCATGGTGCTGAAATCGCTTAAACCAATTTTTTCACACGTTCCAGTACCTTTTTCCTTCAGGTAATGATGCGCTAGAAGGGAGAAACGGAGGGAAACGGCGCCAGGGAAACGGCGCCACGAACAGTTCCCCTCCTGAAAGAAGGCCGGAGGATGGCGTGGGTTACTTCAGCGCTTCGTTAATTTCGATGTCCCGCTTGAGCACATCGGTCAACAGTTCCGACAAGCCCACACCCTTCTGCTCGGCCCTGGCGGAAAAGTACTGCCATACACTTTGCTCGATGGAGGCTGGCAGAAAGACCTTCGCGTCCGGGGGAATGTAGTGCAATCCCCGGACTCCCTTGCGGAAGTCGATTTCCTCGGGCATCGGATCGTCGTTGATGGTACTCTCACACCGTGCTTACGGATGTTGGCGGCAGCCCTGCCCTCGTCCCATTCGAACTGAAATTGCCGGTCGCTCAATGCCGGATCCCGCGTGCTATGCAGAGGCCTTAACGGCACCCGTAAAGGATTTTAGCACACTCCCTCTTCCCATGTGCCTCCGTGCCTCTGTCGCCAGATCCGTCTACTGACGGATGGTGAAGGTTGGTCTGGGGGATTGGGTGGGTCGCCCCTTCAGGGCTTGGCGTATAACCTGATCCCGAAACCCAGGCCGTTGGCCTGGGCTTCGTTATTTCGCCCCTTTGGGGCTCAAAAACCTAGGCTTCCTTAGGTCGCCCCCCTTCGCTTCGCTCAGGGCAGGCTCTTGGGGCTCAAAGACCACGGCGGACTTGGCCCGGCGGGGGTTCGTTAGATTGCCTCTTTGGGGCTCAAAAACCTGGGCTTCGTTAGATCGCCCCCCTTCGCTTTGCTCAGGGCAGGCTCTTGGGGCTCGAAGACCGCGACCAACTCCGCCAGACTTGGGTTCGCGCTACACTTCTTTTCCCATTGAAACGCAGCACGAAACCCATTGCAGCCAGGAGCTAAGCAATTCACCTTGCCGGTAAACGGCCTCACCATGCTTGTGTCGGGCGTCCCCGGTCATTGTGCCGATTTGCCACCATCGCTGGCGAGTCTTGCAGCTCCTTTCCTACGGGTAGGAAATTGCCGGCGGGAATCGCAAGATCTTTTCCTACCGGTAGGAAAACGGCCCAGAATTCTATTGACAAGTCACCTGGGCTCGGGCTTAGCCTGGGGGGTGGGGGACGGGGGGGAACGCGGCACTCCCACCGGGTCGCCCGGAGGAAAGGACGAATGCCCAGACCGACGCGGAAAGGCAGGACAAATCATCCGACGCAGGGAAGGTTTCATGGTCGCGGCGGAGGGGGAAAAGTGGCGCGGGGGGGCGAGCCGAGAAAAAAAGATGTTAATAAATGACGAACGAAGCCGGAATGTGTATGAAAACAAACAAAAAGATGACAATTTTACCGAGAAAAAAGGCGACATTTCTACACAACGGAACGACATTTTATGCAAAAGCACACGTATTTTGCTGAAATCATCGTTTTTTTTGTCACGGTTGGAGCGCTGGGGCACGGACCTCTCGCTTCCAAATGTGGAGACTCGAGACCGACAGGAAATCGCCGGCGGAATTACAAAATCCTTTCCTGCCGGTAGGAATCCCACAAGAATTCTGCTGACAACATATCTGGTATTTGAGCTAGCCTTCGAGGGTGACAAGGGGCGCGCCGAGGCCAACGTAAGGCCCTGGAAGGCCCCCGTTATGCCGCGATGTACATGAAAACACGAGGACTTAGGAAAATTCAAAGGAATCTTGCCAAAATGTATCTCATTGAATTCATGATACTTATCGCCTCGCGGCGTGACGGGGGGGCAGAAAAAGGGGCAATCAAAAAATGAAGGGATATCCCGTGATGTTATTGAAAACAAATATAGAAAAATGTCAGTTCTTGCCTATGCCGTGATGTTTATGAAAACCAATGCCTTATATTGATGAACCCATGATATGTATGAAAAGAAAGGGTGTTAACCATGATCTCTCACCGCGGGCATACGAGCAAAGATTTCGGAATGCGGTCCGCCGCGACCGATCACCGCTTTCTGTTGCCGCGACTTGTCGTGGCGACACCGAAACCGCTGACGAGTCAGCGGCGGAAGAAGCGGGAGCAAGCTCCCGCAGTCCAAAATTTGGAGTGCGGTGACTCGTCGCCGCTTTCGCTTGCCGCGACTTGTCGCGGTGGCGCAGCGACCGCTGACGAGTCGATGGCAGAATGGGCGGGAGCGAGCTACCGCACTCCCGGAATTCACCCATCCCGGCCAGGTGGCTGCATAAGTCCACCAAAAGTTGCTATGATGCACTGGAGGGGCGCTCACGAAATACGAAAGGGAGAGTGATGCCAAAGGCCGCCACTGGAAAAATCCTGTTCAATCTCGCACTGGTTTGCAGTTTGGCAATGCTTTCGTTGGGGACGGAAGCAAAGCCACCCCAAGCCGCTGCCACGGCGGCGGACGCGCAAGTCCACGCCGCCGAACTCCTCGCCGCGCGCGAACGGGGGCCCACGCCGCTCCTCGACGACTTACGCGAACTCTGCGACGGCATTGGCGGCCGGCCGACGGGTTCGAAGGCCTGCGATCGCGCCGTGGATTGGGCTGCCGCCCGCTTCCGCGCCGCAGGCGTGGAGTCCACCTGGACGGAAACCTACACGATCCCCGGGTCCTGGGTAGGAGGCGCTGATTACGCCGAGTGCCTGGCTCCCGCCAAGTTCCCCCTCCGCGTCGCCGCCGGCCCGTTTACCGCCCCCACGCCCGGAGGGCAAGCTCTGGAGGCTCCTGTCGTCAATGCGGGCGACGGGAGCGCGGAATCGTTTGCCCGCCTGGGCGACAGAGCGCGCGGCTCGATCGCCCTGGTGCTCTCGCCGGAAATGAAAACCGAGGCCGACCTGTTTGCCGAATACGGGCGCGATGGCGGGATGTTCGCGGCGGCCCAGCGGGCGGGTGTGGCGGCGGTGCTGGTGCAATCCGCCCAGCCGGGCGTGCTCCTCTATCGCCAGCCCATGGGATGGGGCGGTAACACCCTTCCCGTTCCCGCCGCCATCGTGGCGCGCGTCCATGCTGCACGCTTGGCGCGCCTTTCCGAACGCGCCGAGGTTCGGGTGCGGTTGGACCTTCCCAGCCGCAATGGCGGTCCTTATGAAGCCCGGAATGTTGTGGCGGAAATCCGGGGCCGCGAGCGGCCGCAAGAAATCGTGCTGATCGGCGCGCACCTGGACTCCTGGGACCTGGGCACCGGGGCGGAGGACAATGGCGTGAATGCGGCCATGATGATCGACATCGCGCGCAGTTTCAAGGCGCTGGGGGTGGTGCCGCGTCGCACCGTGCGCTTCGTGCTCTTCACCGGCGAAGAACAAGGCATGTTCGGCTCCCAGGCCTATGTTATGCACCACGCTGCGGAAATCGGCCGCCACGTGGCCATGATCACGTTTGACACGGGCTCAGGACATACCATCGGGTTCTACCTGAATGGTCGCGAGGACCTTCACCGGCCTGTCGACCAGGCTCTCGGTGCCGTCCCGGGGTTGGGAGCGACCGAGGATTCCCTGGAGGCCATCGATGGCACCGACAACTTCGATTTCCTCCTCTCGGGCGTTCCTAACCTGATCGCCAGGCAGGAATGGGCCCCCTACCTGCCGAACTATCATGCAGAGTCAGATGTTTATGACGCCGTGAATCCACAAGAGGCCAGGAACAATGCCGCCCTTGCTGCTGTGCTGGTGTGGGGACTGGCCGAAAGCCCGGAGCGTCCCGCCCCGCGCCAGACGCGCGCGGAAGTGGAAAAACTATTGCGCGGCGCGAGACTGGACGAGCAGATGAAGGGTTTGGGTCAGTGGGATGATTGGGTAGCGGGCAAGCGCGGCGTGAGCCAATGAGGCGCGACGGGGGCGGCGAAAGGAATTTTGTGAGCCTCCCGGACCACTACCCAACGTATGAAAATCCTGCGTATACGATATCTTGTGGCCCTTGCAAAATGGAGCCAACAGCTTGTATATCCTGCGGAACTGTTTTCAATTTCGTGCGCTTCACCCCTTGACCTGATATCACCCGCTCTTTATCATCGTCAACAACCGGGGTGTGGGTGCATGCCCCCGACGAAGGAAACTTCGTGAATCGTGCCATGTACGAACGGAACGCTGTTAAGAGGAAAATGGTTCTTGTGGCCAATGCGAGATCTGGTCAGTCCCCAAAGGTTTACCGGCCAGATGGAGCGATCGATCCCCCCACAGGAACAGTCCTCGGCAGGTTTCCAAGGTGCAGGTGGGCGGGAAGAGAGTAAAGCTGAGGGGCTCCTCTCGTCCCGCCCGCGGTGCCTGGAAGGTCCAAAGGCATTGCTAATGGGGTCTCCATCGGGAGACCCCTTCTTTTGGGTATTACCCTACGTTTCCATTTTTAGCTGTGGGTCCGAACCCTTGGACCATTGCCATCGTTCTGATAGGCTTGGTGCGAAAGGGGGGACTCGAACTTCGAACGACTCCTAATTTTCCGTAAGTTACAGATATTACGTCGCGCCTAACGCCACCAAATGATATCAAACACGGGGTGGATTGTACGTAGATTGTACACGGCCGTCCTCCCAATCACATTCATCGGTTTTCCCGCGCGAAAGCCGGAATTAAGTTGGTTTTCCCTCCAGGGCACTCCAGCACATGGTGAGTCGAATCGAGCAGGACACTGACACCTTCTCAGTTCAAAGGTTTCCTGGGAGTTTCCGTGATTGCTGACGGGAAGGGCGTTTATCATTGTGCGCCGGGATAAACCGGCATGTTGTTGGGAATGCAAGAGTCCTACAAGAAAGGAGAAAGCGACTCCATCTTGGCCCCGAGTCTTACGGACGGCGTCGCGAGGCGTCGGCCGAAGCGTAGACAGGGGTATCGGTGGGCCGGGCTATTGAGCTTCGAAAAACGCGGATCAGGGTGCTGACCTCGTAATGATAGAGGGAAGGCAACACGGCGGACTGCGCTAGACGCGAGTGGTCAGCCGGCCCTGCGTAGTCGAAGAACCTGCGCACGCTGAGAAACAACATGCACGAGAACCGGGAGACCTCTGGGGTGCCTCGATCTAGTGGAGATCGAGGCCGGTCCGAGAAGGTGCAAAGCCGAACGTCGGACATGCACACTCTGGAGGGGTCGGACCGCGCCGTATTACCGATGAATCAGCCGAACAAAGAAGGGCAACCTTCGGCGGAGGTTGAGGAGGAAAGGGTGCGGACCAAGGAGAACATCGCTCAGTCCAACACGAGCCCGACACAGAGCGGGGAACGAGTGTCCCAGGGATTGCGCGGTGTGCGAAAAGCAGCCAAGGAAAGGAAGCAAGAACGGTTCACCGCTCTGCTCCATCATCTGACAGTTGGTCTGCTTCGGGACAGCTTCTTCGCATTGAAGCGGCAAGCTGCGCCGGGAGTCGATGGCGTCACATGGCAGGAGTATGAGACCGGCCTGGAGGATCGGCTCATGGATCTTCACAGCCGGGTTCACCGTGGAGCGTATCAGGCACAGCCCTCACGGAGAGTCTACATACCGAAGGCCGACGGGCGGCAACGTCCGTTGGGCATTGCGGCGCTGGAGGACAAGATTGTTCAACAGGCCGTAGTGACCATCCTCAACCAGATTTACGAGGTGGACTTTCGGGGCTTTTCCTACGGGTTCAGGCCAGGTCGCAGCCCGCATCAAGCGCTGGATGCGCTGACCGTGGGTATACAACGGAAGCGAGTGAACTGGGTGCTCGATGCGGACATTCGAGGGTTCTTTGACAATATGAACCACGAATGGACGATGAAGTTTGTTGAGCACCGCGTGGCCGATCGTCGGGTACTACGCCTGATCCAGAAATGGCTGAAGGCGGGAGTTTCCGAGGACGGTCAGTGGTCGGAGACCAAGATGGGTACGCCGCAGGGAGCAGTTGCTTCACCACTGCTCGCCAACGTATACCTGCACTATGTGTTCGATCTCTGGGTGGAGGCTTGGCGCAAGAGAACAGCCAAGGGCGATGTCATTGTCGTCCGCTACGCTGACGATCTTGTGGTGGGCTTCGAAAACCGAGCGGAAGCCGAACGTTTTCTTGAGGAGTTTCGGGAACGTCTGGCAAAGTTCGGTCTGGAATTACATGCGGACAAAACGCGGCTGATTGAGTTCGGGCGGTTCGCTGCTCAGTACCGGAAGACACGTGGAGAGGGAAAACCCGAAACCTTCACGTTCCTGGGCTTCACGCATTACTGCGGGAAGCGCCGGAGCAATGGGGCCTTCATCGTCTGGCGGGAAACGGCCAAGAAGCGGCTGGTGGCAAAGCTGCATGCAGTCCAGGCAGAACTGCGCCGCCAAATGCACGCGCCCACCTCGGTAGTCGGTGAGTGGCTAAGGAGGGTAACCTTGGGTTACTACCAATACCATGCGGTTCCGGGGAACCTCAATCGGTTACGCTTGTTTCGGCATCGGCTCCGGCTACTATGGCGGCGAGTCTTAGTGCGTCGTAGTCAGAAGAGGCGGATGCCCTGGGAGCGGCTCAATCCGCTTCTGGATCGCTGGATTCCCGTCCCACGTGTTCTGCATCCTTATCCCACAGAACGCTTCCTCGCTAGGCATCCTAGGTAGGAGCCGTATGCGCTAGCAGCGCACGTACGGATCTGTGCGGGGGGCGATCAGCAATGGTCGTCCCTACCGCAACCCAAATCCGTCGTTTCATGTTCTGCGGCCTTCTGGAGCGACCGTCACGAGTTTGAGCCATACTGCGTCCGCCGCTCCCCGATTTCCCAGAACCCCGTTCGGGACAACGATCCGCCCAGCGGACCACGCAAAGCTTACTTTCCGAGTGCCTGACCATCCGATCGGAATGCGGCGGAGGCCAGGCCCCGTCGGCATTCAATCGGGAAGAGGCGGAGTCGCTCCGACCGCTGCATCCCAACCGTCGGGGAGGTCGCCGTTGTCCTCCCGCAGGTATTTCCAGTGCTGCGGCTTGATTGATGCCAGCAATTCCTTCCGGCTCTTCACTGCGAGCGCCCGGCCGCGGTAAAGTTTCCCCATCTTCTCCATCAGCCGTTCCGGGAAGGTGCTGGTGAACATCAGCAACGGCCAGGTGAAAGCCGGCCCATTGGTTTTTCGCAACTTCCACAGCCAGAGGAGAAACGCGCCCAGGCGCCATGCCGGCGGTCCCCACCAGCTATGCAGGGCCGCATTCACGCTCATCTTCCAGCACTTCATCAGGATCTGCCACTGCAGCGGGGTCATTTCGTGGCTTTCGATCACCCCTTTTTGCGTAGCCAGCCGGGTATCGTGCAGCGGTGTGAAGATCGACGGGACGAAGAAGGCGAAAAGCCCGCGTTGCTCCACCTCGTAGATCAGATCGAGCGTGGCCATCGAGTCTGCGTCGGTCTCCCCCGGGTTCCCGATCATCAGGGTCAGCACAGGGAACCAGTTATTGCGGTTGAGAATGCTTAGACCCTGGATGACCACGCTGGGCCATTCCTCGATGGGGAACGGCGCCGACTTGCCCGGCATGATCTGTTTTGCCATGCGAACCGAGCCCGTCTCCATGCCGATCAGCGGCGAGAGGATTCGCCCTTCTGGATGGGTACTCAGGCGCGGCAGCTTGACGGGACTCTTGTCGAGCAGCACCGCCGATAACTGCTCGATCAGTTTCGGGTCCACCACCGCGGGCGCCATGGTGCTGTGGCTGAACAGGTGGTGTTTGACGCCCGGCGCGTTGACCACATCCGTGAAAAGGTCGACTAGCGCTTCGCGATGGGGAAAATAGAACGGCGTGCCCGTGCGCACCTGCCCCCATATAAACATGTCCTCGGTGGCGAGCGAGATCAGGTCATTGCCTTCGCGCACGTTGGCACGCACGGCTTCCATAATCTTGTCCTTCGGGAAATCAATCTGCGGGTTCAGGTCCGGCAGGCAGAACTGACAACGCCGACCGCATCCGGTGGTCATCTCGACCACCCCGAAGGTGGTGCGCCTTGTAGGGGTCAGCAGCTCCTCGCGGGTTTTCGGATGGCTCACTTCCACGAAGCGGGGCAGTGCGTCGCCCCGGATCGCCTGGTGAAACAATTCCAGCGTCTGCTCCGATTCACTGCGGCCTTCCACAACGCAATCGACCCCGAGGTCCTGGTAGCTGTCGGTTTGGGAAATCTGCCAGCCGCCGGACCCACCGACGATCACCTGGAAGGTAGAGCGGTACGGGTTTTCTCGCAGCGCACGAAATAACTGTTTCGCGTAATGCGCATTGATCGGCTCCCGTGAGGAACCAAAGACCGAGGCGTACACACCGGCCGCGAACGTCACTCCCAGGGGATTGTGTGTGGAGACCCCTACGACGCGCGTCCGCGGGCCGATGAACTGGGAGAGGTCATCGGGGTAACAGCAGCCCACGTCTTCAGCGGGGAATTCCCGAAGGAGCGATGCCTCCAACAGCCTGACGCCCGCCGGCATGTACCGGGCCGACCCGTCCGGGTTGCGCTCGACTTCGCGCCACTTGGGATACTTCTGATCGATGGCGGCTTCCATGCGCTTCGGCATCGATGCCAAGGCCATCTGGATGAAGTAGCCGGCATGATCGATGATCTCCGTCAGCGGAGCGGTGAGCACGATCAATTTGCCCTTGCCAGGGAGGACAGTGTCAATCATCGCAGCGTCCCCATTCTTGACCACCGCTCGCAGCGCACCTCTTGCTCAACAATCTTCCCAACCATTGCCTTCCACCCAGTTTACGACAGTTCCGCCAACAGAAACATCAAGGAAGATGTCTGTTCTCGAACGCCAGCCCCGCAAACCTCCGAGCCCTCTCTGGTGTAGTGCGTCCCTGAAAATGAATTCTAACCTCGATCGACTCTCGCGGCTCGCAATTGTCAAAGGCTGCCGAATGCAGTGGACCAATGAATGCTTCTGCATACTTGGCCAGACCTCTGACGGACCAGATTCTAAACAGACTGTTGACGGTATCGTCGCCTTTCGATAGGTGTGATTCACCGGTCTTTCTGAGCTCTCGACGTGGAAGCCGATCAAGATTGCCCGCGGAATGTCGCCCTATGTCTACCGACGATTCCGCGAGGATCACTGCGAGACCCTGGGCGGTTGACGGCGTACCCGGAAACCATTCCGGACCAGTCCCTTTCGCGGACCCGAAAGCCGTTTGAAAGGGACAACAATGAACAGGAAGGATCACTGAGCCGTTGCCCTTGCTGACGAGGCAGGATCTACCCTTATGACGGCGGGCGACCGGTTGCCGTTTGGAAAGATATCTCGACCGATCACGCGAAGATGAAAGCCGTTGATTGTGGGTAGGGGATTTCGCACCAGCTTGACGTGACCGGTTTTTTTGTCCCAGGCTGAATGAGAGAGGATTCACCTGAGGGGGAGGCCCGATCATTTCGACGAAGAGGTGCAAGCCGGAGCAGATTGTGCACCTGCTGCGACAGATCGAAGTGGCGATTGCGAACGGCAAGACCACGCCGCAAGCCTGTCGGGAGCGCACCGCGTGTTCGTGGGGCGCGTACATACATAACAATATATTGGCCACTCGCGAATCCTTCAGCACAATCGCCTCCGGAGTTGATTCCCATCCCGTATCGGAAAAGTGAGCAATATTGAGTAGATTTAATGTCCTGGACATGGGAGACTTGATAATGACGGTTGCTCGGTACTTCGCGTTCTTGAGGGTTACACTCAGAGCCACGCTCAGGCCGCCGTCGTTGTCTTGGACGGTCCAGGTGTTTTCGTGAAGGGTCTACGCATTACGCTTGTGGAGTTGCCCGCCACCGTGGACGGCCGGCTGGACGGCTGTCTAGCGAAAGATGTTTACTCTCTG
>CAWELY010000028.1:0-184290 GCA_963810005.1 uncultured Acidobacteriota bacterium | reverse complement strand
CGTCGCGAAACTCGTCCGCCAACACCAGATCGGCTTCCGCCCAGACCGCCACCATGGGTTGGTAGCCTCGTCCGCCTTCATAGTGCGCCTGCGCCGCCGCCTTGTGACTCTCGATAATCGTCGCATCCTGGTCCACCGTGGCGATGCGCAAGGCGGTTTGCTGCTCGGCGTAGAGCTGGGCGATGCGCCGCACCACCCCGGCTTGCACCGCCTGCAATCCCTTGACCGGCACACTGCTGGGCACGATGAAACTCTTCTGCACCGCGCGCGGGGGGCGGGATTGTTCCAAGGCCTCATCGTGAAAGCGCTCGAGAAAACCGCGCACCGCACTCACCTTGGGAAGCGGGAAACCCAAGCCCCGTTCCAGGCAAGGGTCGTTGCCCAGCAGTTGCATATCCTCGGGACAATCGCCGCCGGCGGTCTGCAGCAGGACAATCGCTTCCAGGTATTGCGCCTCGTCAAACCCGCGCTGGCGCTGCTTGAGTTGAAGATGCGCCGCGGCCAGAGCGGGAATGCCGAGCGAGCGGAAGGCGCGAGAGGTGGCCAGCAGCCCGGCGTGGGGACTGGACATCTCGTGCAAGGGCCGGGGGTCGATTTCAAAAGGCGACTTCTGTTGCGTTGGGATGCGTGCAGACATAGACATAATATATACATATTATCTATAACATGTCAAGAGAAAAATGCACTCCCCATAAGATTTTTTCGCCCTTTCTCAAAATTACGTGCGGATCAGGGAGCCAGATTGCCGGGATTCGCTCCCACATTGACGGTAGCCGTGACGACGTTGGTGGTCCCGTCGATCACGGTTACCGAGGCGCTACCGGTGTTCGCCACATAAATCTGGTTGGTCACCGGGTTCACCGCCACGCCCACCGGCCCCCCATACCCAATGTTGATCGTCGTAGTGACGACTTGCGCCAGGGCCGACGCCCCGGCAAGCAGGACTACCGCACTCAACAATAGAATAGCGATACTCGAATAAATTCGGCGCATAGGAATCTCCTTTTTGTCTGCCGTTTGCTCTTGGAGCGGCAATGTCCGCGTCGCGGCCCTTCTGTTTACCGGTCCTCTACCACCGGGCATACTTTGCCATCTCCCCTCGCCAACACATGCGCCATGGCGGGATTCACCGCCACGGTGACGCTCCTATTTTCTGACTTCTGGCTACTGTCTCCTGACTACTGGCTTTACGCTTGCCACTGCCCACCTGTCACTTGTCGTTGCTTTCCCGTTCTCAGTCGGCAGTTGCCGCTGTCTAACTCCTGAATTCGAGCTTCTGACTTGTGTCTGTTGTTTTTCCGCAAGGTGAGCACCGGCTCGTGGCGGGTGAGGAAAAACGTGTAATTCCGGTCGCGCACGCAAATCTCTGCGGGACGGCACATAGCCCCTCCCCCCGCCAGAGTGAGGCAACCTCACCCAGCCCATGTCGGCTTATAACCGCTTACGATGGTGCAGCAACGGGCGGATTTCAATGCCCTGAAGGTGACGCGGAGGTAAAACGTTGGTGACGCGATAAACTGACTGTAGAAATTGTTTACAGATGAAGACATTGTGTCATCCTCACGATTCCGGTCGTTGACTTTCTGCTCGTCAGGGTGTATGTGATGTGTTTGCTATAGCGGAGCTTCGCCGTGGACCCCTCTTCCCATTTTCCCCGCTCAGTGTCCTTCGGTGCATTGGAAGTTGACCTTCGATCAGCCGAGGTATGTAAGTCGGGCTCCAAAACAAGGCTGCAAGAAAAGCCACTCCAGATTCTCACCCTTCTCCTTGAGCATCCCGGTGAAGTTGTCAGCCGCGAGGAACTCCAAAAGCGACTTTGGCCGGACGGAGTCGTTGTTGACTTCGAACACAGCATTAACACCGCAGTAAACCGTCTGCGCGAGGCGTTGGGCGACAACGCCGAGCATCCACGCTTCATCGAAACCCTGCCGCGCCTGGGTTATCGCTTTATCGCGCCGGTCAACCCAAGGAGGTGCAAGGCGATCCGCCCGCTGTAGCGCCGGTGTCCTCATCGCCGATTTCTGTAGCGGCGATGTCCCCATCGCCAGGCGATACGGTGGTCAGAGACCGCCGCTACAGCAGGCGTTGGAAGGTTCTTGTTCCCGCGCCGTGATCCTTGTCGCTGCTGCCATCGGGGGAACGCTGTACTTCCGCTCGCGCCAGGCCATGACCCGCCTGACCGACAAGGACACCATCGTCCTCTCCGATTTCGACAACAAGACCGGCGACAGCGTATTTGACGACACGCTGAAGCAGGGGCTCTCGGTACAGCTTGAGCAATCGCCCTTTCTCGCCCTGCTTTCCGAGCAAAGAGTGAATGAGACCTTGAAGCTGATGGGCCGTCCGGCCGGTGACCGGTTGACGCCGGAGGTCACCCGCGAGGTCTGCCAGCGCACGGGCAGCAAGGCCATGCTGACCGGCTCGATTGCGGGGCTGGGCAGCCAGTACGTGATTGGCCTGAAGGCGGTGAACTGCAACACGGGGGACGTGCTGGCGGAGGCGCAGGAGCAGGCGGCGGGCAAGGAAGCGGTGCTCAAGGCTCTGGACGCCGCGGCGGTCAGCTTGCGGAGCAAGCTGGGCGAGTCGCTCAGCTCGGTGCAGAAATACGCCACGCCGGTGGAGGAAGCGACCACGCCATCGCTGGAGGCGCTGAAAGCCTACAGCCTGGGACTAAAGACGGGCTATGCGAAAGGGGGCACAGCCGCGCTGCCCTTCTTCAAACGGGCGGTGGACCTTGACCCGAATTTTGCCATGGCCTACGCTTGGATGTCGGTTGATCTACCTGGCCCTAAACGAAGTGGGGCGGGGGGCCGAGAATGCACGCAAGGCTTACGACCTGCGGGAGAAGGTAAGCGAACGGGAGCGGTTCTTTATCGAGGGGAACTACTACCAGGCCGCGACGGGAGAGCTGGAGAAGGCGGCGCAGACCTACGAACTGTGGCGGCAGACCTACCCAAGAGATGACTTACCTTACAGAAAGTTAGGATTTATTTCCATGGCCCTGGGAAACTCAGAAAAGGGGTTGGAGCAATTTCGAGAGGCGATAGGTCTGGGGCCATCTCGTGTAATTAACTATGTTAACTTCGGCTTCGCTTACATCGCCCTCGACCGGCTGGATGAAGCGGAGGCGGTGCAGAAGCAGGCGGAGGACCGCAAGATGGAGCACGAGTTGCTGCTCCTGAGCCGCTATTGGCTGGCTTTTCTGAAGGGCGATGCCGCGCAGATGGCGCAGTTGGTCCCAGCCGCAATGACTAAGCCGGGCGCGGAAGACCTGTTGCTGGCCGCGCAAGCGGATACGGAAGGTTGGTACGGCAAGATTAAGAACGCGCGCGAGCTGACCGGGCGAGCTACGGATTCCGCCCTGCACAACGACGCCAAAGAGAGCGCGGCAGCCTATCAGGCAGCGGCAGCCCTTCGCGAGGTGGAGGCGGGAAACCGTCAGCAGGCGCGGGCCGACGCCGAGGCGGCGTTGAGGCTGGCTCCCAACCGCGATGTGCGGGCCGTAGCGGCACTAGCCCTGGCGCGGGCAGGCGATACCGCAGGAGCGGAGAAGTTGGCGGCCGAACTCGACATGGCCTTCCCACTGGGCACCCTGGTCCAGAGGTATTGGCTTCCCACCATCCAGGCAGGCGTCGCCCTGACGCGTAAGGACCCGGACGGGGCAATCGAACTCTTGAAGGTGCCGAGCACGATCGAATTTGGCGGACCCATGAACGTGGCGATATTCTTGTGCCCGGTTTATTTGCGTGGGCAAGCTTATCTTATGCTCCGGGATGGGAACCGAGCGGCAGCGGAATTTCAGAAGTTCATCGACCACCCAGGACTGGTGATTAACTTTCCCTGGGGCGCGCTGGCTCGCCTCGGACTGGCACGTGCTTACGCCCTCGAAGCCGGCGCATGTGGCATGGCCGTCCCGGGCGTGAGAAACCAGGGGAGCACCACGGGCGGGACGCCCGTGCCACAGCCGGAAGCCCTCGCCAAAGCCCGCGTCGCCTATCAGGATTTCCTCACCCTCTGGAAAGACGCAGACCCCGATGTTCCCGTGTTGAAGCAAGCCAAGGCGGAATACGCAAAGTTGAAATAATCCCTGTGCTCCGGCTCGCGCTTTCAGGATTTCCTGCGCCGCATGAATTTCCCGTCGGAGTGCTACATATGCCTGAGCGTGTGAGCTCGGCCCGAATCGAAATACCAGGTTAGTGGCGGTATCGACACCACAAATTGGGCTGGCATAAGTCCCGGGCACCAATGAGGGTTCAAGCAAGTAGACCTGCTTCCCAAGGTCCGCGGCGCTTCGTCCTGCATGTTGATTAGCTTGTATACGCTGGTGAAGTTTCGAACCGCCGGGTGGTGCGTGGTGCGCATGGCTCCTCGCTACCTGCTGGCAGGCCGCGGAAGTGACCCCGCAACAATCCAATTGGCCGTAAAACGGCCGTACCATGCTGGTGTGCGGCATCCCCCGCCATCCTAACAATTTGTCACTATCGCCGGCGAGTCTCGCCGCCCGTTTCCTACGGGTAGGAAATAGCCGGTGGGAATTGTAAAATCTTTTCCTACCGGTAGGAAATTCCGCCAGAATTCGGTTGACAACATATCTTGTCTTTGAGCTAGCCTTAGAGGGGTGAGGAGCGCGGCGCCCCCACGGGGTCGCCGGGAGGAAAGGACGAATGCCCAGACCGACGCGGAAAACGCAGGACAAATTATCCGAAGCAAGGGACTTTCCATCATCGCGGTGGAGGGGAAAAGTCGCGTGGGGAGCGAGCACTGAAAAAAAGATGTTAATAAATCACAAACGAAGCCGGAATGTGTATGAAAACAAACAAAACTACGACACTTTTACCGAGGAAAAAGGCGACATTTCTACACAACGGAGCGACATTTTCTACCGAAGCACACATATTTTGCTGAAATCATCGTTTTTTGTCACGGTTGGAGCGCTGGGGCACGGACCTCTCGCTTTCAAATGTAGAAACTCGAGACCGATGGGAAATCGCGCCCAGCCACGCCGATGCCTTGCTGATGCGCCGAACGCAAGATGCCAACATGCGGGAAGTCCGCCGGCTCATCAACCTGCTGCTGAGGATTAAACGCTATGAGCGTCAGATGCAAGCGTTAGAAAAACCCGATCCTTTCCATTATGTGTCAGAAACCAATGAGGTTAGCAGTTTAGCGCCAGAATGTCTAGAACCATTATCTCATTCAAATGAAAACAGTTAGCTTGAAATACGGGAATCGGGGAGAAAAACCGGGCGCGGCTTTCCATTATGTACTAGAAACAGAAGGAATTAGCCGTGATGAGCGAAAATTGGGGAAAAATCTATATTATTGAAATTAAAATAGTTAGCCTGTCCTCGCTGGCCAGGGTCATGGAAAAAAAAGGGGATTAAAAAATGAGGCTGACATTCTGTAAGTCATTGAAAACACATGTAGAAAAAATGTCGGTTTTTCGCCTTTCCATTATGTTGATGAAAACAAGCCAGTTAAATCGTTTTATCCATTATGTTGATGAAAAGAAAGGGAGTTGGCTCAAACCGAAGATCGAAAATGGAGAGGAGTGCGTGCGCCAAAGATAGCTCTGGTTTTGTCCCCAGGCCGCTTCAAACGTCGGCGGAGGGCCAGGCGAGCATAACTCGGCGTCGCGCCGCTGGCCCTGGGCCGAACGCCGTTCATCCCTACATCACGTGGTTTGGGGTCCGGGGACCGGCAACCACCCACATGCATGGCGGTGCGGCCCGAAATGGAGAAACTCCAGGCGGCGGTCTATGCCCGCCGTTCGGCGCTCCCTTCCCGCGTTAGGGCAGGCGTCGAGCGCCGTTACAAGTTATGTCGCTCTGTCGAAGCTCCCGTTCGACAAGATTCACCACCTCCTGCCATCCCCCGGCAGTGGTTTGGCGAAACAGCCGTGCGGTTGGATACCAGGGACTATCATCTCGATCCAAAAACCAGCGCCAATCGCAGCCCTTGTTCAACAAGATCCATACGGGTTTACCCAGGGCGCCGGCCAGATGCGCAACGCTGGTGTCGATGGAAATCACCAGATCGAGGCTAGCGACAATTGCCGCCGTGTCGGCAAAATCCTTCAACTCGGGCGCCAGATCGATTATGCGCACGTCCGGGGGCATCTGCCTCACCTGCTCGCTTCCCGGGCCCAACTGTAATGAGTAAAAGGTCGTACCGGACACTTTCATCAGAGGGACAAGCAGTTCCAATGGAATGGAACGTAAGCGATCGCGATGCATGCTGGGGTTACCGCCCCAGGCCAGCCCGATGCGGCGCGTATTCCCTTGGAGGCGCTGTTGCCACGCCGCCACCTGTAGAGAGTCCGGGTAGACGTACGGGACTTTCGCCGGAATCGTCTGCAATTCGGTTCCGAAGGCCAAAGGTAGACTGAGCAGAGGGCACTGCCAGGTGAACTCCGGCAGCGTCTCGCCGCGGCTCATCACCTGCGACGCACCCTCGGTTGCCGAGAGCAGGCGACGTAACGACGGCTGAACTTCCAGCACCACCTGTCCGCCGCGAGCCGCGACCAGCGGAACATACCGTACGAACTGGAGCGTGTCACCGAAACCTTGTTCAGCATAAAGCAAAATGCGCTCACCGCCCAGTGTCTCGCCTTTCCATCGGCGCTGGACCAAGCTTCGGTCATCGCCAATGCCGACCTTCCAGCGGGATTCATATTCGGCCCAGCCGGCCGCGAGATCGCCTTGTATCAGATGGATAAATCCCAGATTGGCAGTAGCCTCGGGGGAGTCGGGCCGCAGGGCGCGAAGGCGATGAAAGCAATCGGTGGCTTCGGCCAGCTCGCCCAGTCCGAAAAGGACGAATCCCAAATCACCATAGGCGGCATGAAGTTGAGGGTCCAGCTTTATAGCATCACGGTAAGCGTCCGCCGCGGAGATGAGATCGCCTTTGCATTCGAAAAGGTATCCGAGGCTGGCAATCGTCTTGGCCGAGCGGGGATTAAGTCGGAGGGAGCGCCGGAAGGCTTCGATAGCCGCCCCAAAGTTGCCGAGATTGGTGAGAACCAGACCCAGGTCGTTATAGATCTCGTACCTTTTCGGATCGAGGGCCAAGGCGCGTTGGTACCATTCGGCGGCCAGTTCGGGGGCCCCACTTTGATAGAGAACCCTTGCCAGGTGGCAGTGAAGCTCCAGAGAACCAGGCTGGAGAGCGACCGCGCGCTTATAGGAATTCGCTGCGGCTTGAAGGTCCCCGAGCTGTTCCTGCGCTGCGCCGAGATGCTGGTGGGCTTCGGCAGACTCGGGGCGAAGCTCCACGACTCGCCGGAAGCAATCAACCGCCGGCTGAATCTTGCCCTCGGCAAGGTATGAACTGGCGCGGTTGTTCAGCGTACCTGGGTCGTCGGCGACCGTTGCGCTGAGCGAGGGGTTTAACTCTTGCACTGGACCTGCCTTCGCTTCCAACCAGCGCGACATCTGGCGTGCCTCGGAAGACATTGGGTCGACCTTCAGAATCTTGCGGTAGCACGCCGCGAGCAGCTCCATGCGGCCTTCCTGGTGATGCTTTAATCCCTTCTTGAGAAGCTTCTGAAGGCGGTGCTGAGTAGACAAGATGCGCGACATGGAATGACCTCGATGGCCGGTTTGCGGGACGACCCGCCAAGGGCGTAAGCGTCCAAGTCAGATCTCGGAGACGAGCGTGAGTCTGTCTTGTAAAGGTCGAGCCCCGATATAGGGAACGGGCACGCTCGACATTCCGCGGATCGTAACCCGGGTGGTCAAAGCGCTTGTTGAACAGTCGAATCGCTGTGAAAGTTCCTGGTAATGATCAGCGGCGGGAAACTCACGTAAGCATTGATACGCGGGTACACGCCGTTGAGCATGATGTCGATAGCCCGGTTTGGCACCGCCCGTCCGAGGCCAGGAATGAAGACTTCCAAATTTCGGAAAGGCAAGCAGTGCTGTTTCATTGTCTGCGCCCCCAGCGGAGAAACAGAATAACAGACAACTCCGAAGGTGTTGAGGAGCTTGAAGGGCTGCGGCATCAAACGGGCGGACTGAAACGCGTCGATTCCCATCCTCATGCGATCCTGGTCGAAAATGCCGAGGCAGGGCGAGACTCCCGGGATCATGTCGAACAAGACGATCGAATCGAAATTCCACCCCCACAAAATCACGTGCCAGTCCCGCGGGAGCGCCTTGATCAGCGATTCGGCAGCCGGACCGAAGCCGCGATTAAAGATCGCGTCATCTTCGCAGAGCGTGAGCGATTGATTCTTCTCGATCGCAAGATCCCACAGCGCGAGATGCGACAGGGCGTTGCCTAGCGCTCCATCGCCGTAGCAAAGGTCGGCGGTGATAATGCCGCGATCGACCAGGGGCCCTCGCGCGACGTTCTTCCCTTCGAGTGCCGAGAAGCGCAGGAAATTCAGCTTTAAGCGACCGTTATAGGTTTCGAACGCCGCCATTCGGTCCTTACTGCGGTCAAGGTTGATGACATAAATGTCCAACGCTTGGCACCCCCCAAAGCATAATTCTTGTGGCGCGGCATCGGCGCGGCTATATTTTCCGGCAGCGTGCAATTCTACGAGCCGACCGCGGTGAGCCGTCAACAACGCCAGGATTGTTATTTTCCATTCTCGACAGACTGCCAGCATACTTCCAGATGACTTCTGAATTCAATTGCAGGGTGGTGGGTCCATTGCGTAGAGGCTTGTCGCTGCCATGGGGTGGGATAAACTCGCGGCTACAGAATCGTATGAACCCGCGACGCGATCGCTGCGGCGGGAGTGAAAGGTAGTCGGCGTCAACGCCTATTGCCATCGTATTTCAGGGTTGGAGGGGTATTGTGAGGGGAAGGCGGTGGCTGGCGCTTCCGTACTCCAAGACGGGCTGCTCCTGCTAGGTTCCATGACCGCATGATCGAAGGCGACCCCCTCCTGACCTCAGAATGACAGCGCTGGAGAGTTCTTCCGTAGCCTGTTTAGCCGCGCCGTTCCAGACCCATCCAAGCGCGGTGAGAAATGGGGCTAGTTACCGAAGAATTTCTCCAGGGTTTCAACCTCATGCTCCGCCATCTCCATGTACTTGTTCGCTGCCACGGGGTCCCCGGCGTTCATCGCGGCGTCAAACTTATCCATGTACATTTTCATGCGGGTCTGCGAGGCGGAAATATCAGATCGCAAGTTGTTGCCTCCGGCGGCCATTTGCTTGCGCAGGTTCTCCACACTTGTTGTCCTCGGCCTGGGCACGGACTGCCAGTTTGCCATGAAGATCTTCCAGTTGCTCAAGTTCCTGCGCGTTGGCGGCGCTGTTTCCCGCCGTTGGCGCCACCTGGCCTCCTCCCCCTGCGTCGGGGGGCGAAGGGTTCTGTCCTCCCCCCGCCGACAGATTAGGAGGAGTGTAGTGGATCTTCGGGGCCTTCTTCGGAGTTGGCGTCGCGCTCCCGCCTGAATTGACGGGATTCTGCATGGAAGGCGATCCTGAAGCCGGGGTCGCAGCAGCTCCCGATCCCCCCGGCGGGGCACTGGCATTACCCGCGCCGAATGCACTGGTGGCGGGGTTGCCCCGGTGTTGGGAGAGGTTGAAGCGGTGGCGGAACTCGGCGCGCCCGTGGGCGGCGGCGCGCTCGTGTCGGCGGTTGGAAGGCTCGGCGCTGCCGGTACTGGGCGTAGCGGTCGGGTCATCTGCGCAGTTTGGTCTCCGCTGGCATGGGTCTTCAGGAAGCGCGGAATCTGGATCGCGGCCACGACAAGAATCGCCAGGACAATCAAGGCCCCCAGCGTCATGTAGAGCCCGCGATAGCCTTTGGAGCCGTTGGGCGGCGGGACGCCGTGGGAGGGCTCAGGCGGAGGGAGCGTCGTCGCCGCGGGAGCCGGCGGTTGCGGCGCCATCACCGTGGGCTGATTCGCCGGTGGGGATGTAACTTCCCGGAGCGGAAAACGTCCCGCCCACCGCCATCGGCTGCGCGGGCGTCAGCGGGGCCGGCGCGGTTTGCGTTGCCATCATGCCCGTCGCCGAGACTTGCCCCGGGGTCGCGTAAGGCGTAGGGGGGACACTTCCCATGGCACCGCTGGCGGAGGCCTGCACCGGCGTCGATCCAAGCGCCGGGATGATGCTTCCCAACGCGGCGCTGAACGCCTCGGCGGTTTGAAAGCGCTTGGCGGGGTCCTTTTCCAGCGAGATCATGATGATGTCATTGAGCGCTCTGGGCAAGTCGGGCATCATTTGGATCGGCGGCATGGGGGTCTGTTGCAGTTGCGCCACCATGATGTCGAAATCACTCTTGCCCTGGAAGGGCCGCGAACCCGTCACCAACTCGTAGAGCGAAACCCCGACCGAGTACAGATCCGAGCGGCCATCCAACTCGTTCCCCTGCACCTGCTCGGCCGACATGTAGAAGAGCGAACCCATGGTGGTGCCGGTCTGGGTCAGCTTCTTGTCGGTTTTGGATTTGGCGATGCCAAAGTCCATGAGCTTGATCACGTTGTCGGGGGTCAGCATCATGTTGGCAGGCTTGATGTCCCGGTGAATGACGCCGTGCTTGTGAGCGTAACCCAGCGCCGCCAGGACCTGCGTAATGTAGCTGATGGCATCGTCGAGGGGAATCGGCCCCGCCTTGGTCCTTTCATCCAGGGTCGTACCCTCGACGAACTCCATGACCATCAGGAGTTGATTCTCCAGGCGAAACGCAGTGCGGAGGCCCGCGATATTGGGATGGTTCAAGCTTGCCAGCACCTTGATTTCGCGAATGAACCGGTCGGCCAGCTCCGGGTCGTCGGCAAGATCGGGCAGCAAGACCTTCAAGGCATCGATGCGGTCGGAAATCTGGTTCTTGACCTTGTAAACCTTTCCCATTCCGCCCGCGCCCAAAAGGCCGATAATCTGATAATCCCCGACTGTGTCGCCGACTTGAAAGCTCATCGCTGCCTCCTCTTTGGAAAGAATCCGGCTATTGCACCGTCTCCACGGCGTCGCCCACCTTGGGAGGCGTTGGCCCGGAATACGTGCCCGTGGAAGAAGTCTCATCCGCCTCGGTTATCGTCACATCGCCCAGCCGGGTCTCAATGGTCTTCAGAACCTTTCCCGTCGCCGGGTCGCGGATTTCCTTGCCTTTGCGGAAAACCCCCAGGTGGTCGCCGACCTTGACTCCGGCTTTGGTGCCCACGTTCATAATCAAGGTATTACCGGTAACATCCGCAACCAAACCCGAGACCACGACTTTCACGGTGGGCAGCGAGTCAGCTTTGTCGTCAAGTTGTTGGCCCAAGTTGGCGACCGAGGCATTCACCGCTTCGCCGAGGATGCTGTTGGCAAAATTGCTGCTGCCCATGTCGACCCCCCCGCCTCCGCCACCGCTCCAGCCGCCGCCTCCGCCACCGAGCTTAAAGCCGCCGCGCTTCGATTCTCCGCTGCCCGTGCACCACCGCCAGAATTTCCGCCGTGTTGATATCGATCAGCTTGGCGGTCACATTCACCACGGCTTTGGACTCATTCTTGCCGACTCCGCCGAGGCCAAACTTTCCCAGACCATAGCCTCCACCGCCCACCCCTATGTGCTTATCGTCGCGGCCAAACTGAGTGATGCTGCCGGTAATGATGGCACTCACGCCCAAAATGCGGCCGATTTTGGCGGCGGATGTAGGATCGACGCGGTCGCTGTTGGAGAAATTCTGTTCTTTAAGGATCTTATCCATGGCGTTGCGGTCGATCACCCGATACTTGCCGTCCTGAACAAGCTTCTGTTCCAGGAGGAGAGAAATGCCTTTACCCACGTCCTGGTCGGTGCCAAAGTACGCCTGCACCGCCGAACGCACCGTGCCATAATCAAAATCCAAAACTGCCACGAGCTTCTTGTCCTGCGCCCACGCTCCTGACGTCACGCGTCAGCGTTAGAAAAAGCATCCCAAAAACCTTTCTCATTGTCTCCTCCGGGAAAGAAGTTGGAAGCCGGAACCAAAAAGTCGAGCCCCGCCGATCCTGCAAGCAGGCCGTCATTCCTACCCGCTACGACTCCGATGCTTCGGAAATCCACCGCTGACCATCCATTATTCAATTAATCAGTTTGAGGATGGTTTTGACCAAGATTTTGTCCGCCCCAGGTTCTTAAGAGTCTGGCTGCTGAATCCTAATAGCATCATCATAGCACTGTGTGGATAAGAATAAAAGGTGCTTGAGCAGGCCCTGATCCGCACGTAATTTTGTGAAAGGGCGAAAAAATCTTATGGGGAGTGCATTTTTCTCTTGACATGTTATAGATAATATGTATATATTATGTCTATGTCCGCACGCATCCCAACGCAACAGAAGTCGCCTTTTGAAATCGACGCTCGGCCCTTGCACGAGATGTCCAGTCCCCACGCCGGGCTGCTGGCCACCTCTCGCGCCTTTCGCTCGCTCGGCATTCCCGCTCTGGCCGCGGCGCATCTCCAACTCAAGCAGCGCCAGCGCGGGTTTGACGAGGCGCAATACCTGGAAGCGATCGTCCTGCTGCAGACCGCCGGCGGCGATTGCCCCGAGGACATGCAACTGCTGGGGAACGACCCCTGCCTGGAACGGGGCTTGGGTTTCCCGCTTCCCAAGGTGAGTGCGGTGCGGGGTTTTCTCGAGCGCTTTCACGATGAGGCCTTGGAAGAATCCCGCCCCCCGCGCGCGGTGCAGAAGAGTTTCATTGTGCCCAGCAGTGCGCCGGTGGAGGGATTGCAGGCGGTGCAAGCCGGCGTGGTGCGCCGCATCGCCCAGCTCTACGCCGAGCAGCAAACCGCCTTGCGCATCGCCACGGTGGACCAGGACGCGACGATTATCGAGAGTCACAAAGCGGCGGCGCAGGCGCACTATGAAGGCGGGCGAGGCTACCAACCCATGGTGGCGGTCTGGGCGGAAGCCGATCTGGTGTTGGCCGACGAGTTTCGCGACGGCAATGTGCCCGCCCAGCAGGACCCGCTCACCTGCGCCAAGCTGGCCTTTGCCGCGCTGCCGGAAAATATTCAGGAGCGCTATTTTCGCGGCGACTCCGCCTGCCACGAGAACGGCTTGCTGGGCTGGCTCCGGCATCCGGACCGCGCCCAGGAACCGGGGGGCCGCATTGGCTTTGCCGTCAGCGCCCAGCGCAGCGTGGAGTTGACCGCCGCCCTCACCCAAGTTCCTGACGCGCAGTGGCGGACCTATGATGGGGAAGCCGACGGCACGTTGCGGCAATGGGCGGAAGTCGATTTCGTTCCGGGCGAACGTGGGGAAAAGAAGGACACCCAACCCTTGCGCTATGTGGGCCTGCGCCTGCTCAAGCCGCAAGGGGTGCTCTTCGCCGACGGCACGGACCGCCATCATCATGCGGTGATTACCAATCTGGAATGGGCCGGGGACCGGCTGCTCGCAGTGGCATCGGGAGAAAGCCGGCACGGTCGAGCACGTGCATGATGAAGTCAAGAACGAAACCGGCGGCGGCCACCTGCCCAGCCAACATTTCGCCGTCAACGCCGCCTGGTTCAAGCTAGCGTTGTTGACCTACAATCTGGCCAGCGCCATCAAGGGGCTGTGCTTCTCGCCGGAAGAACGGACCGCGCGCTTTAAGAAGTATCGGCTGCTGCTGGTGCATCTGGCGGGGCGGATGAGCCGCTTCCGCTGCAAGCTGCGCCTGCGCTTTTGCGCCCGCCCGGAAGCCATCGCTCGCGTGCAGAAAGTTTGGGCCGTCTTCGCCCTGCCCACGCAAGCCACCGCCTTCACCTAAACGCCGAGCGTCCACCCCCACCTCATCCCCCTGTCAACTTGCGTAAGTCCTCCTCGGACGGCCTCCAGGTTTCTTCCTTGGCCGTTGCCAAGCAGTGCCCGCCGCCCCTTCCCTCACCGACCCAATCCCCTTTCCGCGTAGCCGGCCGCTCCTGGGTGCAAATAATACCTGCCACCCACAACGCGCCCGCCTCGTGACGCACAGAAAATCGCGTCAACGTCGCCGCTGCCATTCTTACGTGCGGATTTGGGTTGCCAGTATGGCCTCAAATTGATGCCGCAGCGACCACCTCAGCGACGGCCCTCCGCTTGCGGTCCGTGCGGGAATGGAGCGAGAGTCAGGGCAGGAAAGGCAGTAGACGACTATCAAGGGACAACGGACGACTGACCACGGACAGTTTTCTCGTGCTACATTCACACCATGCAAACTCTCATCGAATGCGTTCCCAACTTCAGTGAAGGCCGCGACCCCGCGGTGGTGGAAGCGATCGTTCGCGCTCTGCTCGCCGGGCCGGACGTTTACCTGCTCGACCGGGAGATGGATGCTGACCACAACCGCTCGGTCGATCACCTTTGTCGGAACCCGCGAGAGCGTGGGCAAAGCGGCGTTGCGCGGCATCGCCGAAGCGGCGGAGTTGATCGACCTGAACCATCATCAGGGAGCGCACCCGCGCCTGGGAGCCACCGACGTCGTACCCTTTGTGCCCCTGGCCGGCGTCACGCTGGAAGATTGCGTCCGCATCGCGGAATGGGTGGCGGAAGAAACCTGGCGGCGCTTCAAAATCCCCACCTATCTCTACGAAGCCGCGGCGCGCAAGCCGGAGCGCGTCAATCTGGAGAACATCCGGCGCGGCCAGTTTGAAGGAGTGCGCGAGGAGATCGGCTCGAACCCGGCGCGCCTGCCGGATTTCGGCGAGGCCGCGCTGCACCCCACGGCGGGCGCCACGGTGGTGGGAGCGCGCAAATTCCTGATTGCTTACAACATCAACCTGAACACCCCGGACGTCGCGCCGGCCAAGGCCATCGCCAAGAAGATTCGCGCCTCGAGCGGCGGATTCCCCTGCGTGAAGGCGATGGGAGTGGAATTGAAAGCCCGCAACCTGGCGCAGGTGTCGATGAACCTGACGGATTTTGAAACCACCTCCCTGGCCACGGTTTTTGAGGCGGTGACCCGGGAAGCTGCCGCGCTCGGCGTTCAGGTGGTGGGCAGCGAGATTGTGGGCCTGGTTCCGCGCCAGGCGCTGGACGACGCCGCCGTCCATTTTTTGCGGGTCGAGAATTTCCGGCCGGAATTGATCGTGGAGAATCGCCTGGAACAGGTGCTGGAGCGACAGAAACTCGAAATTCGAAACTCGAAACTCGAACACTCAGCCGAATCGTCAATCGACAATCGTCAATCGCTCAATACCTGCAAGCCCCGCTGCGGGCGATGGTGGAGGAGTTTGTGAACGCGGTGGCGGCCCCCACGCCCACTCCCGGTGGCGGCAGCGTCGCGGCGCTGGCAGGGGCGCTGGCGGCGGGCTTGGGGGAAATGGTTTGCGGCGTGTCGCTGAAACGGAAATCGCTCAGCGCCCATCATCCGGCGCTGGAAGCTGACACGCGCGCGCCTGGCCGCACTGCGCGAGCGGCTGATGGAAACGGTCGATCGCGACGCGCAGAGTTATGAAGCCGTCATGCGCGCGTTCAAGTTGCCCAAATCCACCGAGGCGGAGCAAACCGCCCGCGACCAGGCAATTGAGGCAGCCAGCAAGCAGGCTTCGGTCGTGCCTCTGGAAACGGCGGAATTGGCGGCGGAGGTGGCGCGCGAGCTTGCGAGCCTGGCGGGGATTACCATTCCGCAAGCCGCGTCCGACCTGAGCGTGGCGTCGAATTTGGCGGAGACAGCGCGGCGCGGGGGAATCGAAAACGTCCGGGCGAACCTTCCCGGCATTCGGGACGAATCCTGGCTGCGGGACATCGAGGCGCGGCTTGAAAGACTCGGGACACGGGGTTAGCTTTGTGCTGACTGTGCCCATGGCCCCAGACCATCGAACTTTAGCGACCGGAGATTCGGGCAAAGCTCAGGGGCCGAACCCGATTCCCGAATCCCGTGTCTCTAGCCCCGAGCCCCGCTATTGCGGGTGCTACCCCGCCCCGGAAAGGCTCATGGCGTGAAATCCCCCTCACCGTAGACCGTTAAAAAGGCCTAACTTAACGGCCGATTGGGGCCAGGGTTAGTTGCAAACCATTTGCAATTAGCCACTTTCGGCCTCAGCCACTTTCCAGAAGATTCGCTGCCGGTCTGGAACCCCTCTTGCCCTAGTAAAGGGTGCTATGCGAGACACCGCGAACTTTGACTCACCGATGAACCTCTACGAAGCTGGCGACCACGCCGAGCTTAGAATCCTTTTAATCACCGGCGGTTGGGAAGTTCGACGTTCCTTCAACCAAATGGGCATCCAGCCCGGCGACCGCGTCCGCGTGTTGCGCCGCGCCCCCTTTGGCGGCCCCTTGATGATCGACAATCAAGGCACCCAAGTTGCGGTCGGCAAGCAACTGGCGGAGAAGATCCGCGTCGAAGTCCTACCGTGAAAGTCGCACTGGTCGGCCAACCCAATTCAGGCAAAAGTACCCTTTTTAATGCGGTTGCAGGCTACCGCTCGCTCACCTCAAACTTCGCCGGCACGACGGTGGAGTACACCCACGGCCAGGCGCGGGTGGGCGGAGAGGTGCTGGAACTCATTGACCTGCCTGGCCTTTATTCCCTTACGCCCACCTCCCCCGTGGAAGAGGTCAGTCGTGACTATCTGCTGGGGGGCGATTGGGACGTTATCGTCAATGTCCTGGACGCCTCGCAATTGGCCCGCAGCCTGGAGTTGACGCTCGAGTTGCTGGACCTGGAATCGCCCATGGTGGTCTGCCTGAACATGATGGACGAGGCGGCGCGCAAAGGCATGACGATCGACACGCACGCCCTGGAAATCGCCCTGGGTGTGCCGGTGGTCGAGGCGATTGGGGCCCGCGGCCGCGGCATCATTGAAACCTTCCGCACGGCGCAGGAGGTGGCCGCGGCGGGCAACCGGCCGCGCGCCTTCATTTATGCGCCGGAAGCAGAAGGCATGGTGGAAGAGCTGGCGGAAAAGATCGCCGCCGGCGCGCAGGGGCGACCGGCGGCTCGATGCCAGGAGTCAGGAGTTGGAGTGAAGGCCCAGGAGTCAGAAGCCAGGAGTCAGGACATTCACGCCGCCCTCGATAGGCGCTTCGCGCAATTTCTTGCGCGGCAGGGCATTGTTCGTCGGCGTGTTGCGGACATCCCCCAGCAATGGAAGGCCAACAAGGCCCGCGCGTCACGGCGGCGGTGGCGGTGCTTCCTGTTCTGCCACCGACAGTATTGCCGCCCACAGATTCCCAGGCCTCGCAGTTTCAATCACCCATCGCCAATCACCAATCGCAAATATCAGCCTTCCCTCCCGCGCGTTTCCGGGCTCTTCAGTGGGTGCAGAGCGATCCCCGTCACAGATCCGGCGCGTAAAAGGAGCCGCCGACCCGGACTCCGGACTTCGGACTCCGACCATCTTTTGTGGAATGGGCGCAGGCGGAAATCGCCGTGCGCACCGGGCAGCCGGCCGATGCGGCGATCTCCGCGGCGCGTCATGCGGCCTGCCTGACGCTGTTTGAGCGTGTGGCGCGCGTAGCCCGGCCGCGAGGCGGACTGGCGCGAGCAGGTGGACCGCCTGGCCATGCATCCCGTCTGGGGCTACGCCGTGCTGATGGGAGTCTTTCTGGGATTCTTCCGGCTGATTTTCGACGTGGGCAAGCTGGGCGAGGATCGCATCCTGAACCTTTTCGACGCCCTGGTGGCGGCGCTGGCGCAGCACATGAATCCGCAAGGCGCGCTGTTTGCCGGCGCCAAGGGAGCGGTGCTGGGCACGGCGGGAGCGGTGGCGATTGTGCTGCCCTACCTGCTGCCGTTTCTCGTGGGCCTGGCGATTCTGGAAGACATTGGCTACCTCTCGCGCGTCGGCTACCTGATGGACGCGGCCATGCACCGCCTGGGACTGCACGGCACGGCCACCCTGCCCATCCTGGTCGGCTACGGATGCAGCGTTCCGGCGGTGATGGCCACGCGCATTCTCACCACCCGGCGCGACCGCTTTATCGCCGCGTTTCTGGCCGTCCTGGTGCCCTGCTCCGCCCGCATGACGGTGATCTTCGCGCTGGTGGGATTCTACCTGGGCGCGAATTACGCGCTGGGCATTTACGTGCTGAACATCATCGTGGTCGCCATCGCCGGGCACGTGCTGGCGCGCATCTGGCCGGAGATTTCACCCGGCATGTTGATGGAAGTTCCCGCCTATCGCGTGCCGGCCCCGCGCGTGGTGGCGCTCAAAACCTGGTGGCGGCTGCGGGAGTTCGTGCTGGTGGCGTTTCCCCTGCTGGTGGTGGGCAGCGTGGTGCTGAGCCTGGTGGATTTTTACGGCTGGCAACACGGCATCAACGCCGCGCTTTCGCCCCTGACCGCGCTTTTGGGACTGCCGCGCTCGGTGGGCCTGACGCTGATTTTCGGCGTGCTGCGCAAAGAACTGTCGCTGCTGATGCTGATGCAGGCGCTCGGCACCACGCACGTCCTGGGCGTCATGACCGCGGCGCAAATCCTCATCTTCACCCTCTTCGTGACCTTCTACCTTCCCTGCATGGCCACGCTGGCCTCGATGATGCGCGAACTCGGCTGGCGTCTGACGCTCGCCGCCTCCGGCGCGCTGCTGGCGCTGGCCATCGTCATCAGCCTCGCCGCCCGCGGCGTGATGCTCCTCTTTTAGCGGGTGGGTCCCTGGAGGCAAGCCGCGCAGCGTTGGCAGGATGTTACTCATGGCTTCCGCACGGCGGTCGCCGTGGGCCACATTCTGCCGGCCCTTATCATTCGCGCCCTTTCCATCGCGGGTTTGACTGCTGCGCGCGGGTGCGCCTAAAATGAGTTTCGGACAAACCACAGATGGCTCCTGATTTTTATTCCATCACTTCCGTGCCGCCGCGTCGTGACCCCCCACCGTCACGTGAGCAGCCGGAAGATCTTCGGCCAATTTGTTTTCCTGATTCTGCTCCTTCTCTCCGCCGGCATTGGCGCGCTGGGCGGGACTGGTTTTTGTTTACTCTTCCGATCTCCCCAAGGTGCGCGAGTTGGAGGATTACCGCCCCGATGTGATGACGGAAATCTACGCGGACGACGGCACGGCCATCGGCAGTTTTGCCCTGGAGCACCGCGTCATCGTGAGCTACAACCAGATTCCTCCCGTCCTGCGCAACGCGGTGATTGCCATCGAGGACCAGCACTTTGAGAGCCACTGGGGAGTGGATATTCTCGGCATCATCCGCGCCGCCGGCAAGGATCTGCTGGAATGGCGCAAGACGCAGGGCGCCAGCACCCTGACCCAGCAACTCAGCAAGATGCTTTTCCTCACGCCCGACAAGAGCTTCCGCAGAAAATTTCAGGAAATGCTGCTGGCCATCCAGATTGAGCGATACTTCACCAAGTCGCAGATTTTCACCATGTACGCGAACCAGGTGGACCTGGGCCACGGAAACTTCGGATATGAGGCCGCGGCGCAATTCTACTTTGGCAAGCATCTGAATGAACTGACCCTGCCGGAGGCAGCGACGCTGGCGGGGATTCCGCGCTCGCCCACCGCTTACTCCCCGATTGTGCATCCCGAACTGGCGCGGCGGCGGCGCAACCAGGTGCTGCTCGCCATGGCGGAAACAGGAAAAATCAATTCCACCCAGCTTCACGACGCCACGGCGGCTCCCCTCGGGTTAAACATCCAGCGCTGGAATTACACGGTTGCTCCCTACTTTGTGGAAGAGGTCCGGCAGTTCCTGGAGAGGAAATACGGGCCGGAAGCCGTGCGCGAAAAAGGCTTGCGCGTTTACACCTCGCTCAACATCAAGACCCAGGAGGTGGCGGAAGAAACCCTGAAAAAGGGCTTGCGCAACGACGACAAGCGGCGCGGCTGGCGAGGGCCGGAAAAGAACATTCTGAAGACCCCCCTGCTCACTCCCGACGGCAGACCCGTCACCCTCGAAACTTATGTTGACGACGACTGGAAACGGCCCGCTGCCGCCGATGATCTGGTCCACGGCCTGGTGATGGACGTGAAGGCTGACCACGCCGAGGTGCGCTTCGGCAACGTGACGGCGCGCATTACCCCGCCGGACTTTTCCTGGACGAAAAAGACCCTTGCCGCCGACTTGTTTGCTCCCGGGGATGTTGACCTTTTTCTGATCAAGGAGGTCAAGGGGACCACCGCCAAGGCCACCCTGGATCAGGAACCCGATGTGCAAGGCGCCGTGCTGGCCATTGACAACTCCACCGGCGAGATCAAGGCCATGGTGGGAGGGTACGACTGGACGGAGAGCAAGTACAACCGCGCGGTGCAGGCGGAGCGCCAGGTGGGCTCGTCCTTCAAGGTCTATGTTTACGCGCAGGCGATCATGGACGGGACCTCGCCCTTTGACACCGTGGTGGATGCGCCCGTCAGCTACCACACCTCCTCGGGAGTTTGGGCGCCGCACAATTATGACGATAAATTCGAGGGAACCATCACCGTGCTGCACGCCCTGGCGGAGTCGCGCAATGTTCCCGCCGTCCGCACCCTCGCCCGGATCGGAGTGGACAAGGTCATCAAGCTCTGCCGCAAATTCGGGATCACTTCCCGGCTCGTCCCCAATCTGCCGCTGGCCTTGGGCGCCTCCGACCTGACCCTGCTTGAGCACACCTCGGCCTTCACCACGTTTCCCAACGACGGAGTCCATATTGCCCCGCGCATGGTGACGCGGGTGACCAATTACGATGGCCGGCTGATCGATGATTTTCCGGCGGAAGTGACCGACGTCATTCCCGCTTCGACGGCGCGCATCATGGTTTCCATGTTGCGCGAGGTCTTCAACTCCGGCACCGCCATTTCCGGAAGAGCCTTCGCGGCCAAGTACCCGGTGGCGGGGAAAACCGGAACCACCAATGATTTTACTGACGCCTGGTTCCTGGGATTCACGCCCTCGCTGACCTGCGGAGTTTACGTGGGCTTTGATGACCATCGCACCCTCGGGAATAAGGAAGAAGGCGCCCGCGTGGCGTTGCCGATCTGGCTGGACTTCATGGGGCAAATTTTGAAGGACAAGCCGGCGGAGGATTTCGCTCACTCGCCCCTCCTGAAATCCCCCGACCAGGTCGAGGAAATTCTGGCGAATGCGGCGCCGGAACGCCTGCTAGCTCCGGCAGCGCCCCCCGCCGTCGAGCCTGCGGCGAGCAAGCCCATCCCGCAGACCACGCCTCCCGGAGAATCGCCCGAACCTCCCAAGAAAGAAGTCACCACCCCGAAGCCACCCGCCACTCCGCCCCCTACCACGGTTCCTTCCAGCCCGGTGGCCAAGAGCGTGACCCCGGTCGCGGATAAGCCCTAAACCGCATTCGGGCAGGAAGTAGGCAGAAAGCAGCAGGCTGGCAGCGAGCGCCTCTTACGAGCCCAGGCGAGCCGGGGAACGAGGGAGGTAGACAGCTCTTTGGTAGGAGCTCCGGGCACCTAATCCCGAACCCCTAACCCCGAATCCCGATCCCGTTGCGCTTCCCCAGCGATCGACGGACAGCTATGGCGGGTGAGCCATTCGTGATAGACTTCGCCTGTCTCGGATGGTTTTAGGCCATCGCACCAAATCCATGCAAAATGCGGGAGAAGACCCATGAAGAAAACTTTGATGATCATCGGTTTCATTGGAATGGTTTGTCTGCTGGCAGTCTGGCCCAACACGGCGCGCGCCCAAGGCGGGTTTGAACCCGTCACCGGCGTCGCCTTTGATCACGCTGTTCCCGCGGATTTCTACTTGGAAGGAAACCATATTCCGGTGCAGAAACGGAACGCCGACGTTTTGAAAAACGCCAAGGGAGCGCGCGTGGTTCTAGCCCTCCTTGACACGTCGGGATATAGTTCTCAAATTCAGCAGAAATACCTGGGCATGTTGATTACGGAAACCAGGATCTCCGTTTGCGGTAATCCCCTGGGCGTGGGCAGCTACGGTTTGGGAATGGAACGCCCCGCCGCCACCAGCAACGCCAACGCCCCGTTCAAGATTTATAACCAGGCCGGCGAAAAAGTGGGTGAATGCGCCGCCAAGAAAGATGACAGCGTTAAGCAACCCACGCCGCTGGCCGTGACCACGGCCAAGGATGGGCCGACCAAAGTCTATCTGGGCAAGTACGTCCTTGAAATCAAGTAACCAAGGGCTCACAGATTACGCAGATTGCGCAGATTCAAAAGATGAAAAGATTGAAAGCGAGGGATGGGGGAAGGAACGCCGAATTCATCGCTCGGCAGCCGCTCTTCCCCCCGCGCCCGTATGAAGACCAGGCGACACGCGGATTTTTCACACTTCGAGGCGTGCGAAGTTCTTTTTGCCAGCATCATCTGCGTAATCTGTGCAATCTGCGGATCAGGCGCGCTCCCTGCCGCCCAAAAACCTCAGCACACCGGAATCAAGCTGGAAGGTTACGCCACGGTCGTCACCCCCACCAGCATCACGGTGTTCGCTAAGAAAAACCAGGTCATCGAAATTCTTACCCGCAAGGACTACACTTCCCTCGTCGCCATCGCCGCGCCGGTGACCGTCTGGTACACAAATGAAGGTGGCGTGAACCACCTGGAAGATATCGTGTACCCGCCGGGGGGATCATTCGTCCCCGCGAACCTGATCGGGGAAAACATCAAGCGCCTCATCATCCTGCCGCAGCCGGAGGGCGTAGAAAATTCCCCAGGGTTGATGAACGCGATTTCCCAATACTTCGCGGACAACGCGGGGTGGTATGTGGCGCCGCCCGAATTGGCGCGGGAAATCGCCAACCGCCACAAGGCTTCCACCTCGCCGCTGGACGCGATCGACCCCAATACCGGCAATGTCGATATGCAACGATATTTGGAAGCTCAACGCTCGTTGGTGACGGTGATTGCGAATGAAACGCGCTCCGACGCGGTGCTGGAAGTCAAGCTCATCAAAGTGAAGGCCAAGGTTCACGCCTCCATAGCCTCCTGGGATGACATGACGGAGCCTGCGGCCTCCCGGAAATCCCGCTTCCTCTCCCCCTTAACGGGACTGGGAGGCAAGTGGTTGGGTGTACGCCGCCACCGCCGACATGAATTTGTGGAGCCAAACCGGCAAGCTGCTTTGGAAAAAACGCCGGGGGTTTGCCGTGCTGGGCGTGCAATCAGGTGTGGGCAGAAAGTATCACGAGCGTCCCCTGACGGAGGTCTACGCGGACAGTGGCGCGATGCAACGCTGGCTGGAGCGGACCTTGGGCCAGTTGGCGCCTCCCGTCAGGCGAAACCCCGCAGGGTCACCGCGATTTCTCCTGAACTCCAGAAGCAGATCGACAGAGCCAACCAGGCAGGCGAAAAACAGAAGTAGACCTGGACTAATCACCATGGGGGTGGACGGGATGGGCAGAAGTCCAAAACATCCAGCAAATATCATCTGCCAAATATCATCTACCATCTTGCGAAATATCATCTTTTGAGATTAGAATATCTATCTGTAGGGGTTGCAAAAGCACCAATCGAAGCAGGAGCTTTGGTGTCCGCGTTATTGCCTGGAGGGCTGCGGGACTGAACACTGATTCCAACGGCGCTTCTTGGCAAGGCCTTTAGAGAGGGATACCCAAGCGACCCCAGAGGAGGAGTTCCGATGAAGAAGTTTATGCTCTTGGTTTTCGCGGTCTTGGTGTTTGCCGGCCTTTCCTTTGCGGGATCCAAAACCCTTGTTGGGACAGTCAGTGACTCGGGTTGTGGGTTGCAACACGCGACCGCTAGTGACGCGGCGGCGCAGTGCGTTGAGAAATGTGTTTCCGGCGGAGCCAAGTACGTCCTGGTTTCCAAGGGAAAAATCTACCAGCTTGACGCCCAAGACAAGTTCAAGGGATTGGGTGGGAAGAGCGTCACGGTAACGGGCGCGGTCAAAGGTGACAATATTACGGTTGCGAGCGTGGCAGAGAAGTCGAGTTAAGCTCACGAGACATTAACCACAACATTCAAGATTGAACGGCCACTCGCGACCGGGGGGTGGCCGTTTGTCTCTCTGCGGAGGTTGGCATGAAGAAGGATTCACTCTTTTCGGGCTGGGATTATTGCTGGCAGCGGGCATAAGTCTCGCTGCGTCCGGCAAAGACGCCAAGACTTTTGTGGGGAGCATCGGTGATTCCATGTGCGGCGCCAAGCACATGATGGCGGGCGAGAGCGACAAGGATTGCACGCTGGAGTGCGTCAAAGGAGGGGCCAAGTATATCCTCATCGACCCCAGCGGGAAGATTTACCAACTCAGCGACCAGAAAACGCCCGAGCAGTTTGCCGGCGCCAAGGTGACAGTTACGGGCACGCTCAAGGGTGACACCATTTCGGTCGCCTCCATCGTCGCCGCAAACTAACCACCTGGGGAATCAGGCTCCGAGCGCGCCATCGGCATGCGGTAAGCGCTAGTTCGCGCGTTGCACTGAGCATGAAATCAAAATATCCGCTATAATTGTCGTGACGCGTAATACGGAGAGGATCAGAAAAGGACCTATGGATACGGAACAGAGCACCCCCTCGGGTCAGGAGTGGAAAGTCCGCCGAGTTGGTACGGTGACATTCGCAATCTCCAAGCCGAAGAGAAATCCCCGCAAGCTGCGCCAGATGCGCCTGAAGAATCGTCGGCGCGCGCGCTGAGCGGCGCTGGGCCGCAATAGTTGTAACCTAGACATTCAGACCACGGAATGACCGCGGAGAGGATGCCGGAGCCCTTCCCACCCAGGGAAGAGCATCGTTGATATTGCCCAGGCACTGTACCCACCGCGCACTCCTCACCTCCATCGCGGCCGCAAGCTTTTCGGCGTAAGACCGGCAGGCGAGAATCACCGCCGATTCCCACCCGCATTGACGGGCAGGGCATACAACTTTTCCCGGCAAAAACGACTCTATAAATAGTGATGCTTCCGCCGGCTGAGAAGCGCAACCCATGACAGGTACTCCGCGATGAAATCAAATTTCAACCTTGGGAAAAGACTTGTGGTGGGAGCAAGCCTGCTGATGATGGCCGGCTTGCTAAGTCTGGCCTCGGCGCCGGCGGGCCCACCGTTGTCGCAGGATGACATCACGCTGCTCCTGCTCGGAAGCTCACCCAGCAGCAAGATCATGCAGATGGTCGAGCAGCGTGGCGTGGACTTCCAAATGAATCCGGACTTGGCCAAGAAGTTCCACGACCAGGGCGCCAGCGACGATTTGATTGAAGCCTTGCAAAAGGCGGGGAATAAGGCCGCCGCGGACAAAGTGAGTGCGCCCCCACCCCCGGCGGCATCCGCACCTGCGCCCCCACCCCAGGCTGCGCCTGCGCCGGCACCCCCGGCGGCATCCGCGCCATCTGCGCAGGGTGATTCGAATACTGCTACTGCTCCGGGACCCTCGCTCAGGCGAAAGGCGAACGCCGTGGGCGCGCCGGAACCCCAGGCTGCGGAACCACCGCCCGCGGCCTCCACGACCGCGGAACCGCCGTCGGCTACGCCCTCGACTCCAGTTGCGCCATCGTCCTCGGAGCCGGTATTGCACACGCGGCAATCCAGCGCGCCGGCGGCGACCTCCGCGCCTGCCGCTGCGCCGAGTGCGCCTTCCCCTGCGCCTGCCTCCGCGAGTGCGGGATCATCTTCCGAGCCGGTTTTGCATGAGCCTCCAAAGAAGGAGGAAGCTCCGACCGAGGCGCCAACTGTGGCCAACGCTCCGGGTCTGAAAGATCCCGACGCGCAAGGAATCCAACACATCATCCAGGAATTTGCCGCCAAGGAGAAGGTCTTTCGCGAGGCCCGCAACAATTACACCTACCACCAGATCAATAAGGTTCAGGAATTCGGCGGCAACGGCAGCACCGAAATCGTGGGCACCTTTGAGCAGGAGTGGGACATCCTCTATGACGACAGCGGCAAGCGCATCGAGAAGGTCACCTATGCGCCCCTGAACACTCTCAAGGGTTTGATTATCACCAAGGAGGACATCGAAGGTTTTCGCAATATTACGCCCTTTGTCCTTACCACCGATGAGTTGCCGGATTACGACATCAAGTATCTGGGCCACGTCAAGGTGGATCAAATTACCGCGTACGTGTTCTCCACCCGGCCCAAGGAAATCCAGAAGAACCGGCAGTATTTCCAGGGCATCGTGTGGGTAGACGACCGGGACTTGCAGATTGTCAAAAGTGAAGGCAAACAGGTGCCCCAGGACAAGACCCACCACGGGCAGGAGAATCTGTTTCCCCGGTTTACGACTTGGCGCGAGCAAGTGGATGGCAAGTTCTGGTTTCCCACTTACACCATGGGCGATGATACCCTTTACTTCTCCAATGCCACGCCCGTCCACATGAAGGAAATCGTTCGCTACACCGATTATAAGCAATTCAAATCGGGCTCGCGCATCCTCCAGGTGGAATCAATCGACAAGAAGGATCAGACGACCCCGGCGGCCGCTTCGCCAAAGAAATAAGCGCAGGTGGTATGGAGGCGTTGACGTGAAATAAGGGGATATTCGCGGTTCACCAGTTGCCACCTGTTGCTGCTACAATTCCTGCCATGAAATCCCTCGAAATAAATTGGCGCATCGTGCTGGTGCGCCCGCGGAATCCTTTGAATATCGGAGCGGCGGCGCGCGCCCTGGCGAACTTCGGTTTGCTGGAAATGGCGGTGGTCGCGCCATTTGAGCCAACGTGGGACGAGGCGCGCCAAGCCGCGATTGGGGCGGACAAGGTGATGTCCTCGGCGCGCGCGGTGCCCACTCTCGCCGACATTTTGTCTGATGCCACGCTGGTAATCGGTACCACCACCGGCTCTCGCCGCAATCTTGGCCGTGAACCCCTGCCCCTGCCCGAACTCGCCGCCTGGCTGCGCCGTCGCAAGGCGAGCGGAAGAGCCGCCCTGCTTTTCGGTTCGGAGAAGACCGGCCTTTCGAATGAAGACATGAGCCACTGCCACACGTTGGTGCGTATTCCTACAACGCCGGATTGCCCTTCCATGAACCTGGGGCAGGCCGTCGCGGTCTGCGCGTATGAATTGGCCCGTTCAGGCATTGTGGCGGTACGGCCGCCGAGTGCTCCCGTGCATCGCTCGGAACCCGCCAACCAGCAAGCTCTCGATCACATTTTTGAGCGTGCTGCTAGCCTCCTGGATGTTTCGGGTTATCTCCAGCCCAGGAGCCGCGCCGCCACCTTGATCAAGTACGCCGTTTGTTACTCGATTTGAACCTCACCTGCAACGATGTGCGCATTCTGGGTGGAGTTATGTCCCAGGTGGAGTGGAAGCTGGAACAGACGCGCAAAGCAAAGGTAATTTAGTCTCAGCAGCCTTCATTTCCTTCGAACCCTCGCCGGGATTGAGGGGCAGCCGGACGAAAAAAGTTGTTCCCTTGCCCACTTCGCTCTCAAAAGTCAGGCTCCCTTTGTGGTGGTCGACCACGACCGACCGCGCGATCGCCAAGCCCTGGCCTGTCCCGCGTCCAACTTCCTTGGTGGTGAAGAAGGGGTCGTAAACCCTGGTCTGGATGGCTTCCGGAATACCGCCGCCGGTATCCGAGATGGCAATCAGAACCATTCTGCCCTCCGCCACCGTGCGCACCCGGATCTTACCCTTCTCTCCGGTGTCCTTCACGATGTCGCTGATGGCGTGGGCAGCGTTTACCAGGAGGTTCAGGAACACCTGGTTCAGGTCGCCGAGATTGCAAACCACCGGCGGCAATTCGCCAAAGTCGGTCTCCACATCGGCAACATACTTCAGCTCGTTGCGCGCCACAGTCAGGGTGCTCGTGAGGGCTCGGTTGAGGTCGGCGGCGGCCATTTCCTTGCTTTCGGGGTGAGCAAATTCCTTCATGGCGCGCACGATGGTGGCCACCCTGGTAACCCCGTCGAGCGTCTGCTCCAACGCTTTGGGTATCTCCTCCAGCAAGTACGCGCAATCGGTTTCCACCTCCACTCGCCGCAATTCGGCCAGGAGGTCAGGGCCGGGCGTGCCGCAGGCTGCGGCGGAGAGGAACTCCTGGTACTTCGTTGAGCAGAGCCTGCAAACACCCGAAGGAGTCCTGAAGGAAGCGGGTATTGTCGCCCACAAATTGGATGGGGGTATTGATTTCGTGCGCGATGCCGGATGCCAGGCGGCCGACGGACTCCAACCTTTGCGCTTGGCGCAACTCCACTTCCGCCCTCTTGCGCTCGGTGATGTCAATGCAGGTGCTCTCGATGACAGGGGAACGGCCCCTCGCCGTCGTCGACAAGCGTGGCGTTCTCGATGACCCAGATTCCACTGCCGTCCTTGCGTTCGCAGGCGGGTCTCCCGGTTGCTGAGTTTCATCGTCGGCCTTCAACTCCGCGAGGAAGGCGGCGCGGTCAGCCGGGGCCATGAGGGTTCCCGACACTTGCCGGCCCAGCAATTCCTCCCGCGGAGGCTATAGCCCAACATTGTGGCCATGGCCTGGTTGCAGTCCAGCAGACGCCCATCCAGCGAGGTCCGGCAGACGCCGGCAAGGTTGCGCTCGAAGAGGCGTTGATAGCGTTTTTCCAGGGCAGCTTCACTTTCCAGCCGCTCGCGGATCAATCTCGGTCTGGCTGTGCACGCGGCGCCGCAGAACGGCGACCCAGCCCAGCACCGCGAACACGGCTGACATGAGCATTGCCAAGGCCGCGAGCCCTTTGCGCAGGGTCCACCACGGCGGGCGCTGGAGGACGACGATGTCCTCCGGTGAGCGGAGAAGAAGGCTGAAAGCCCGCGGCACCCGGTTCTCATCCGACTTCGATCCGGCGGATGCCCGTCAGTTCCAGCAGACTGCCGGGACGCAGAAGAGTCCCAAGGGCTGAGCGCCGATGGGTCTTTCCATTTCCGCCCGGAAGGTGGTGTCTCCGTCCTGAAGTTCCAGGACTTCCTGGCCTTCGCGGTCTGTCCGGTTCAGCAAATATGCTGAAAGCCTCACCAAATCGGCGTCATGATCGCCTTGGAGCGCTGCTTTGGACGCTCATCCTTACGGGTTGAGGCGACGGAGCTGACACCGATCTTGCGGAGTACCGCATCGCGCATGACCGGCGTGTACTCGCCCCGGTCAGGGAAGCCGACCACATCGACCAGATCGCCGACCTTCACCGAGGTCAAGCTTTCACTCGAGCGCGCGATACGGCATTTTGTGGTCCCGGAGCCAGGGCATACTCAGTGGATTAATAGCGCCCCGTCCTGATCGCGGATACAGAGGAGCCCCGAGCCTTGGTAGGTCACGACGCCTTGAACGCGCACGCGGTGGGTGAACGCACCCTCCGGAGTGAGCCGCAGGAAAAGATGGATCGGGCGCACCGGCAAGGAAAAGAGCCCACTCGATGGTCGCCGAACGATCTGAATCGCCACTCCGGCTCGGAACGAGTATCTGGAAGCCGGTGAACAGCCCCCCCGGGGTGTAAGTCCCCGCAAACACACCGCGAATGCGGACTATCCGAGTCCACCAGGTCGGCGGGAGGAGTCCCATAGTCGGGAGCGAAGACCCGGAATTGAAAGGCGCCAGCGGACGCATTCAGGGTTAGTTCCGTCCCGCGCTCGGCCGCCGAGCGCACGACGGCCTCCACTTCCACCCACTGGCTGTCCTGGCGGCCGGAGGCGAGTTCGTCGCCGGAGACACGGCGAGGGACCGGCAAAGGAGCCTCGCCAAGAATCCGCGACCTGTGCCTGTCAATTTCCGGAGAGAAGTCACCGACTCCGGCGGTGCCTTCCACTTCAACCATCTGCCCGAACGCAAGTTCAAATTGAACTTTTTGGGATCAACCCAGATGCCGGCGGTCGAGTCCTGGATGAACAGATCTCCATCGGCAGCGTGGCAGTAGGTCACCACCGCGCGGAGTTCGCACCGGATAGCCCCGCTGGGCCTCCTCCAGCGTCAAGCCACGAATTTGCTCGATGTGCGTGAGCGTGGGCAAGTTCCCCACGTTGGGCAACTTGGCATAAGCGGCGCTCCGTTGATTATCTGACGCTCCCCGGAGGAATCCCCCGGGCAGAGCGCTCAGCAGGACCAAGAGCAACCAAAATCCACCCTTAGGGTTGGCAGCACGCACCTCACGACACGCGTGGAATCCCCGCGCCCTCCGCCCTTTGAAAATCCCGCGACCCATATAAGTCATTTTGCCCGCTTTGCAGTGGGGCGGACCTCATAGGGTCTATCGGCAAACCGTACGGGATGCTTGAACATTTGATAGGGTTCGCAGCGGGTAGCACGGCGCGGCGGAGCCTCAACCCAACACGTTTTGTAAGGGAGAAATATGATTACTCCGTCAACTGACGGATGAAACCTACGGATCGGTACGGCAAGGAAAGGAATCCAAACTGACCCGCTTCTCGCGTTTTTGACGGTTTCGCCACGGCGCGCTATAATTCATTAAGGTCTTCACCAACAAGGAGGCTTTCTTGCCGCTTTACGAGTACGAGTGTAAGAAATGCGGGCGAAGGGTGGAGAAAATCCAGAAATTCTCGGACCCACCCCTGACGATTTGTGAAAGTTGTGGGGGGAACTCGAGCGCCTACTCTCCTCGCCCGCCATCCGGTTCAAGGGTTCGGGTTGGTACGTCAACGATTACGCGAGGAAATCGTCAGGCCCCGGCAGCGATTCCTCTGCCGATTCTTCCCCGTCTACGGAAAAGAAGAAAAGGAAACGGGCAAGGAAAAGGGAACAGAAAAGGGAACGGAAAGGCAAAGGAAAAGGAAAGGATCCAGCAAGCCGAGTGAACCTGCCAAGGCCAGTCCCGACAAGAACTAAGAACAGGTGTTAGATGCCGCCTGACACCTAAAGCTGCAGTGACTTGAGGTAGCGGCGGAAGGCCTTGCCCATGTCCGGCCGCTGCAGGGCAATTTCCACGGTGGCTTGCAGGAAGCCGAGCTTATCACCCGCGTCGTATCGCTTGCCCTCGAAGACATAACCGTAAACGGGTTCCTTGGCGAGAAGCCGCCGCAGGCCATCGGTGAGTTGAATTTCCCCCCCGGCGCCAGGAACCGTGCTGGACAGGGCCTTCCAGATCGACGGGGTCAGGATGTAACGCCCAATCACCGCCAGGTTGGAGGGGGCCTCTGAGGGCGACGGCTTTTCGACCATATCCTCGATCTGGTAAAGCCGCCCCTGGCACTCTCGGTCCGGCACCAAACGCCCGCGAATGATTCCGTAGCTGGAAACCGACTTTCGGGGAACCCGCTGAATCGCGATCACGCTGTGCCCAAAGCGCTCATAGACTCCCCAGCATCTGCTTCAAGCAGGGAATCTCATTCACAATGATGTCGTCCGAGAGCAGCACCGCGAAGGGTTCATCCTCCACCACGTCGCGCGCGGTCAGGATGGCATCACCTAATCCTTTGGGGATTTGCTGCCGCACATAGGCAAAACGCAGCATGCCGGAAATCGTCCGGAGTTGGCGGCGAAGCTCCTCCTTCCCTCTCCCTGCCAACTCCTGCTCGAGTTCGGCGGAAACATCAAAGTGGTTTTCGATGGCCTGCTTGCCGCGCCCGGTAACGAACACCACCATGGGGATGCCGGAAGCAGCCACTTCCTCCACCGCATACTGCACCAGCGGCTTATCCACGATCGGCAACATTTCCTTGGGCTGGGCTTTGGTTGCCGGCAAAAAACGCGTCCCGAGCCCTGCTACAGGTAACACCGCTTTGCGGATTCGCATGTTTCCTCGCTCGACTTGTGATTTCAATGCGACAGAATTCCCTTGTGACGCTCAGTTTATCCCTTCGCTTCCCGCCCGTCAAAGACTCTGTGATTGTCGATTGTCGATTGACGATTGTCGATTGACAACCAAAACCTCATCCTCCGCGGTCAATCGGCAATCGAAAATCATCAATTATCAATCGGCCGTCGGCAATTGACAATCGGCAATCGACAATCGTCAATCATCAATCGGCCGTCGGCAATTGACAATCGGCAATCGACAATCGAAAATCGTCAATGTGATGTTGGTCCTGGGAATTGAATCGAGTTGCGATGAAACGGCGGCGGCGGTGGTGGCCGACGGCGAGCGGATTCGCTCGAGCGTGGTGGCCTCACAGGTCCTGACGCATGAAAAATACGGAGGGGTGGTTCCCGAACTCGCCTCGCGGGAACACTTGCGCGCTATCGAGCCGGTTGTGGATGAGGCCTGCCGCCAGGCCGACGTGACCCTGCGCGATGTGGACGCCATCGCCGTCACCGAAGGGCCGGGCTTGATCGGCTCGCTCCTGGTGGGGCTGGTCTACGGCAAAGCCTTGGCGTTGTCCCTGAACAAACCTCTGGTGGGCGTAAATCATCTGGAAGGGCACATCCACGCCGTGCTGCTGGAAAATAAAATGGACCGCGCCGCCGGCAAGCCCCTGGCGGAAGCGCGGCTCCCCGCCGTCACGCTGGTGGTTTCCGGGGGCCATACCAGCTTTATTTCACGTCACGCCCGGCGCGCCCAGACGCACCCCAAACTCCCCGCGCTTCGATTACACCCAGCTTGGCCACACGCGCGACGACGCCGCGGGCGAAGCTTTTGACAAGGTCGCCAAGCTGCTTGCCCTGGGATATCCCGGCGGGCCGGTGATTGATAAGCTCTCCCGCTTTGGCGATTCCCACGCGGTGGATTTTGGCCACATCAAAATGAAAGGGAATCCGCTGGATTTCAGTTTTTCCGGACTTAAGACCGCCGTGCTCTACCGCGTGCGCGGCACGGAACTTGCCCGCGAGGCCGAGGAGCGTCGCGCCTGGCGCAAGACGGTGGAGCGGCCGACCCTTGACGACCTTCGCAGCCATTGTTCGCAGGCGACGATTGACCTCATCGCCAGCTTCCAACATGCCGTGGTGCAGGACTTGGTGGAGCGCACGCTCGCCGCCGCCGAGGACTCGCGCGTCGACAACATCTTCGTCTCCGGAGGCGTAGCGTGCAATTCCCTGCTTCGCCAGCGCTTCACCGAACGGTGCAGAGGATTCCAGGTCTTCTTCCCTTCCCCCGCACTTTCCACGGACAATGCGGCCATGATTGCCGCCGCCGGTTACTACAAACTCCTCGCGGGCGAGCGCGCCGGGATCACCCTTACCGCGCACGCGTCGTTCCCATTGGGCGCAAAGAGGCCAAATCGATGCGTATCGGAGTAGATACCGGCGGCACGTTCACGGACTGCGTGGTCCTGGAGGGCGGACAGGTCAAAATCCTGAAGGTCTTCTCCACTCCCGCGGATGCCAGCGCGCCATCGTCGAAGGAGTCCTGCAACTGGCAGGAGATGGAATCCCTCCCAGCCGCCGGCAGCAAGGATAAGAGGCCGCGAGGAAAGAAAGCGCACCTCTTCGGTGCTGGAAGTCATTCACGGAACCACGGTCGGCACGAACAGTCTGCTGGAACGGCGTGGCGCGCGCGTGGCGCTGATCACCACGGCGGGCTTTGAAGACCTTCTGGAAATTGGCCGGCAGGCACGCCCGCGCCTCTACGATCTGAATGTGCAGCGTGAGCCTCCGCTGGCGCCGCGCGATTTGCGCTTCGGCATCAAGGAAAGAATCGCGCGCCGACGGCAAAATCCTTCTGCCAATTTCGCGACGCGGAAATTCGCCGATTGCTGCGCCGGGTGAAAAAATCCGGGGCGGATTCGCTCGCCGTTTGCTTCCTGTTTGCCTTCGCCAACCCCGCTCATGAGCAGCGAGTGGCCGCGGCGCTCAAAGAGCCTGGGCCTTCCCCTCTCCATCTCGCACGAAATCCTGCCGGAGTTCCGCGAGTTCGAACGTCTTTCCACCGTGGTCATCAACGCCTATCTCGCCCCGCGCATGGGCACGTACCTCCGCAACCTGGAGGAACGGATGCCGGCATTCGCAGCTGCGCCGTACGGGACACGCCATGGCGTGCTCCCTCGCCAGCGCATTTATGTGATGCAGTCGAATGGCGGCATTTCCACGGCGGCGCGCGCGGCGCAGCAGCCCGTCCGCACCATTCTTTCCGGACCGGCGGGCGGGGTGGTGGCCTCCGCGTGGCTGGCGCAGCAGATCGGCCTCGCAGCGCGCCATCAGTTTCGACATGGGCGGAACCTCCACGGACGTTTGCCTGCTGGACGGCCCGCCGCGCACCACCCATGAGACTTCGCTGGCCGGGCTGCCCGTTGCCGTCCCCGTCCTCGATGTGCATTCCGTGGGCGCGGGCGGCGGCTCGCTGGCGCGGATTGACGCGGGCGGCGCGCTGCGCGTGGGACCGGAGAGCGCCGGTGCGAGCCCCGGACCGATTTGCTACGGGCGCGGCGGCGACGGGGCTGACCGTGACCGACGCCAACCTGATCCTGGGGCGGCTCGACCCCGAGCATTTTCTGGGGGGAACGTTCCGGCTGGATGCGAAGCCGCCGAGCGCGGGTTTGAGAAATTCCTCGCCGGGCCCGGCGCGCCACGCGGGCTTCGCCTCCGCGCACGAACTCGCCGCCGGCATCGTGGCGGTCTCGAATGCCACCATGGAAAAAGCCCTGCGGGTCATTTCCGTCGAGCGCGGCTATGATCCGCGCGATTTCTCGCTCATCTGTTACGGAGGCGCGGGCGGACTGCACGCTGCCGATCTGGCGCGCGCGCTGGGATTGCCCGCGGTCATCATTCCGCAAAATCCCGGAGCTTTCTCGGCGCTGGGAATCCTGCTCTCCGATGTGGTCCGGGACGTGTCGCAGTCTGTTCTGTTGCCCGTGCCCGCCGGTGGACCAGTCAACCATACGGGATCTGCTTTCGCCAGCTCGATCGCCACTTCGCTGCGCCTCCAACTCATGGCTCTTGCCGAACTTCGCCGCGAGGGGTTTGACGCCGATCGTGCCCGACCTTCACACCGCCTGGACCTGCGCTATCAGGGGCAATCTTATGAATTGTCCGTCCCTTTCACCGCCGGCTTTCGCGAGGCTTTTCACCGCGAGCACGCCAAGGCTTACGGTTATGCTTATCCCGAGCGGCCGCTCGAAATCGTCAACCTGCGCCTTCGCCTGGTGATTCCTACGCCCAAATCCCGCGGGCGAGCGCGGAAACCCGGCCCGGCGACGTCAATCGCGAGAGGCTCTTATCAAAACCAAGCCCGTATGGTTCGAATCGAAACCGCATCGCCACGGGGATTTATGAGCGCCAGCTTCTTGCCTCCGGCGCTCGGCTGCGCGGGCCCGCCGTGATCGTTGAGTACAGCGCCACCACCGTGGTGCCGCCGGATTTCGCGTGCAAGGTTGACGAACATCTGAACTTGGTTTTGGAGAGGAGACGGATGACTCTAGCCGAACATTCCCATCACGAGTTGGTAAATTCGATGGCTATACGGGTTGCGGAAAAACGCTTCCCTTCTCGGCATTCGGCAGCGAAGCTTTGGAGTGCGGCAGCTCGCTGCCGCTCTTCCCGCGAGTTCGCTCGCGCGAATCTTAAATCGGAGCACGATTCCCAGTCAGCAAGCTGGCTGGGGCAAAAGCGGCAGCTAGCTGCCGCACTCCAAAGCTTCGGCATGCCTGCACTAGCTGGGGTGGCAGGTCGACGCTGCTTACGCAGCTTCGGATGCTTGCCAGCTCCTCAGGAATTGAAACATAATGCGTGTTGACGCCGCAGAACTCGAAATCTTCAAAAACCTCTTCCACTCGACGGCGGAGGAGATGGGCGCGGCCCTGCGCCGTTCGGCCTTTTCGCCCAACATCAAAGAACGCCGCGATTATTCCTGCGCGGTTTTCGATGGGCAGGGCCGCGTGGTGGCCATGGGCGATCACATGCCCGTGCATCTGGGTTCCATGCCCATGTCCGTCGCCGCCGCCCTGAATGCCCTGGACCTGGGCCCCGGCGACATCGCCATGCTGAACGATCCTTACGCGGGTGGCACTCACCTGCCGGACATCACCCTGGTCATGCCGGTGTGGGCGCGGGCCACGGGGCGCGAAGCCGGCCAGGTGTCCCTTCCCGCGTGATTCGTAACGTCGGGAAGGCGAATGAACCCCCTCACCCGCGACCCCTCTCCCCCAAGGGCGCGAGGGGAGAGGTAATTGACTACCCTCGACCCTTGTGTTAGAGGGTGGCGGCTATGTGCCGCCGGGTGAGGGGGTCTCACCAAAGTCAACGAGAAGGCGAGCCAAGGCCCAGCTTCTACGTTGCCAATCGCGCCCACCATGCCGACGTGGGCGGCGCGCAACCCGCCTCCATGGGGCTCAGCCAGGAGATTTATCAGGAAGGTCTGCGCATTCCGCCCGTGGCGCTGGCGCGCGGAGGAAAGATTCAGCGAGATGTCCTTGCCATCCTCCTCGCCAACGTGCGCACGCCGCGTGAACGCGAGGGCGATTTGATGGCCCAGGTGGCGGCCTGCCGATTGGGGGAGCGCCGCCTGCAAGAGCTGCTGCAAAGATATGGAGCCGCGCGGACCGGATTTTACCTGGAAGCCTTGCAGTCATACTCCGCTCGGCTGATGAAAGAAGCGCTGGCAAAGATTCCGGCCGGCACGTACACAGCGGAAGATTTTCTCGACAACGACGGGCACGAGCCCGGAGCCGGTCCGTTTGCGCGTGGCCATCAAAATTGGCGGGGGCAGAGCCACGGTGGACTTCCAGGGCAGCTCGCCCCAATGCGCCGGATGCGTGAACGCCGTCTTCGCCATCACCTACTCGGCGGCGTTTTATGTCTTCCGATGTTTGCTGGGTGAGAATGTGCCTGCCTGCGCCGGACTGATGGACCCCATCGAGGTGCGCGCGCCGGAAGGGAGCGTGGTGAACGCCCGGCCGCCGGCTGCCGTGGCCGCGGGCAACGTCGAAACCTCGCAGCGAATTGTGGACGTCCTGCTGCGCGCGCTGGCGCAGGCATTGCCGCAGCGCATTCCCGCCGCCAGCTCCGGGACCATGAACAACCTTTCCTTCGGGGGCATCGATCCGCGCACTGGCGAGCCCTTCGCTTATTACGAAACCATCGCCGGCGGCATGGGGGCGCGGCCTTCTGCCGACGGCCTGAACGGCGTACACACCCACATGACGAATTCGCTCAACACTCCCATCGAGGCGCTGGAATCCGCCTACCCGGTGCGCGTGCGTCGCTATTCGCTGCGCCGAGGATCGGGGGGCGAGGGAAAGTTCCGGGGAGGCGAAGGCATTGTGCGGGAAATCGAGTTCCTTACCGACGTTCGCGGTAGTATCCTATCGGACCGCCGCCGGTTTGGCCCTTACGGCTTGGCGGGCGGCGGACCAGGGCGGCCGGGAATAAACCAACTCACCGTGCAAGGCCGGAAACGCAAGCTGCCCGGTAAAGCCGCCTTCAGCGCTCCCCGCGGCAGCGTTCTGAAAATCGAAACACCCGGCGGCGGGGGATGGGGAAGAGAACCGAAACTCGAAAATCGCAAACTCGAAAATCGTGACGAGTTTCGAATTTCGAGTTTCGAGTTTCGTCCATAAGGAGACATCATGGAACCTGTCGATCGACGCGATTTCATCAAAACCGTAGCGGGAACTGCGGCGTTTGCTGCCCTGGAGGGCAGCGCGGCAATGCCGCCCGACGCCGGGCCGATTTTCCTGTCCACCTGGGTCTGGGGCAAGGCCGCCAATGAACGCGCGGCAGAAGTTTTCAAGAGCGGCGGGAGCCTGCTGGACGCCGTCGAGAAAGGCATCAACGTGCCGGAAAGCGATCCCAACGTGACGAGGTCGGCTATGGCGGGATACCCAATGCCGAGGGAGTGGTGGAACTCGATGCGGCGATCATGGACGGCGCCCGCCATCGCGCCGGCTCCGTGTGCAGCCTGCACATGATCAAGAATCCCATTTCCGTGGCGCGCCTGGTGATGGAGAAAACGCGCCACACCACGCTTGCCGGTGAAGGCGCGTTTCGATTCGCCTTGAAAATGGGATTTGAGCCGCAAACCCTTCTCACCCCCCAGAGCCTGCAAAAATGGCAGGACTGGAAAGCCGATCCCCACCACAAAACGTTTTGGGTGACGCCGGAAAACCACGACACCATCGGCATGGTGGCGGACGGATGGGAAAGGACACGTGGTTGCCGGCTGCTCGACTTCCGGCCTGGCGTTTAAGATTCCCGGCCGCGTGGGAGATTCACCGCTCGTAGGCTGCGGAGTTTATGCTGACGACAACGTGGGCGCGGCGTCCGCCACGGGCGACGGCGACCTGATGACCAATTACTGCACCAGCCTTTCGATTGTCCACCTCATGGCGCGCGGAGCGTCGCCCCAGGACGCTTGCATGGAATTGTTGCGGCACATGGTGAAGACGGACCCGCAGAATAAAGACGGGCGAGGTGGCGGTAATCGCCATCAACACGCGCGGGGAAATCGGAGCCGCGTGCATGAATGAAGGCTTCCACCTCAAGTACGCCCTGTGGCGGAACGATGAGAGCCAGCTTGTGGAATCGGTCAAACTGATTTAGCGGAAGACCACAGCATCCACACCAGCACGGCCCCCGCGAGGAGAGCGAGCGCCACGCCGTTTTGCAGGAAAAATGAATTCCTTTGCGAAAACAAGTCCATGAGCGGTTCCGCCACTTGCGCACAGAATAGAACCATCACGTACGCCAGAATGTTATCGCGAAGGAAGAACCCCACCACCACGGCGGCCACCAAGAAGGGCAGGAGATCCATCACCCAGCCGACGCCGAAGGCAGCGAGAGAGTGCGCGTGGGTAGGCCCGAGTGAAACCAACACCAGGACCAAGCCCAGCCACAACCACCATGCCCGCAGTTTCCAGCCCGCGCGGATGATGAAGATGACCAGCCCCACCACCGCCGCGTACATCAGGGTGCGGGTAAGGCTCGAAAGGAAAAACCCAGCAGCCGGCCACGGCGTGCTGAAAGTCGCGGGAAAAAGCTCATCCTTAATGGGTGCGTAGGCATGGAACACGCTGGTGAGCAGGGCATCGACGCGCGCCAATCCGGCGCCGGCGGCGAGGCTCAAAACCAATGCCACCAGGGCATCGCGGCGCCACACGCGCCGCGCTGCTCCGCTCAAGAAGCTTCCAGGCATCGGGATAGAGGCTGGCCGCAGAGCCGATCAGCAGCCACGCGAGCAATCCCTCCACGAGGGGCACCACAATCACGCTGACGACGACCTCCAATTTCCAGACCGGCAGAGGCATCGAGGTGTCGTAGCTGCGGTTGGCCAAGGGAAGACTATTCAGCGCTCCCAGGAACCCCAGAATGGCAAGCAGGACTCCGAACTTCGCCGACCGCTTCCACGGCATCTGCCCGGACCGGACCTGATTCACGAACAGAATCAGCCCGGCCGCCACCAAAGCTGAGGATGGCCAGGACCGAAACACCCCTCAGGATATTATTAGGCAATGGTGTTGGCTTCCTGCGCGCGCTCCCATTCCTCCGGCAACTTGAAAGAACGCGAGAAGCCCACCACCTGATCGCCGGCAATGTCCACTTCCAGCCGATAATGCGCGTCACCCACGTTGCGGGGGTCGCCGGGCTTGGCTTGCCAAACCAGGGTGTAATCCTCGCGGGCTTTGCGTTTGGTCGCAGTCGGAGCTTTGCAGTTCAAAATCCTCCAGGCGGTATCCGTGCTCCCGCACCGCCTGTTCCGCCATCACGCCGCGCTTGGTCAGCGATGAGCGAAGCGCCGGGGGCATTCTCTTCCAAGGCGTGACGGAATCCGAAAACCTCTCCCGAAACCAGGGTCGACGAAAACCTGGTACTCCTCTTTTTGCAAGGGACGGTAGTAACGCACTTCCCACAAGGCGAGCCGGGTGGCCTGGCGGTAAATCTGGTCCGCTTGCTCCAGGGATTTTCGCTCCGCCAGGTAGTGCAGCGCCGAGGAGTCAACGTTGTCATTGATCCAGACGACGTGGCGGTAAGTCGCCGGGTCAATGCTTCCGCTGCCGCAGGAAATTGTCGGCAATGCGCAGCGCGTCTCTGCGGCGATTCGTGCAGGACGATGCCCTTGCCAAATCGGTAAACAGGGATGAACGCCAGAGCCGCAAAGATCACCGCCAGCACGCCCGCCAGAATCAGCCGCGACGGGGAAAGCGGCTGGTAAGCCAGCGGCGTTTCGGCGGCGGCGGCCTCCTCCGGGAGGGGGCCGGCGGGGCTTTCTCTGCGGCATTCAAAAGAGTTGTCTTCCTCCGCGAATGTTCCGGTCTTCAAGTATGCCGCCAGCGCCACGATGAGAGGGATGAGCATGATCCCCGCCGCCACTCCGCCTGACACCATGAGGTAATGATTGGGAGAGCGCAGCAAGAGGAAGGCCGTGTAAAGCGCATCCACGGAGTAATGCCAAATCAGCGTGGCCAGAATCCCGAAGCGCAACATGATGAGGCCGATGATCACGCCGCCAAAACCCACTTCCAGTCCGCGAATGAAGAAGGGTTGATTGGGATAAGCCGAGTGCAGAAATCCCCAAATGAAGGCCGCCAGCACAATGGCCAGGGGCCCCGATTTCAGAAACTTCCGCAGGAAGGGAATGGCAAAGGCACGGAATTGGATCTCTTCGGAAACCGCGGGGAAGAATCCGACGAACAGGACCATCACCCAGGGGAAGCGGGTATTGAGCAGATCGGAAAAGGGAACCTCCGCCGGCGCCCACGCTCCGAGTTTATTGGCGGCAAGATAGAACACCGTCTGGTAGGCAAAAAAGAAAAAGGTGAGGGCGATTCCCACCACGTTCGCTATGAAAAAGGAGCGCGTCCGCAATCCCTGCCAACTGAAGTAGCGGCGAATCGACAGGAAGCGCGGGTAAGCTTCACGATAGACGGGCTCCGCGCTGGCCACCAGCAAAAAGATGAAGCGCGCCGAAGGCCAGGGCCACGAGGAGATTTTCACCACATAGCCGCTGACGAAGCTGGAATAGGAATCCGTGGTGTGATAGTCGAATTCCGCCTGCGAAAACATGTTCATCTGGCCGAGGAAATAGAGCAGCGCCGCGACCAAGCGCGAAACCCAGCGAGAGATAAATGGGCACGTCGCGTTTGCGCAGGCGCTGGATCAGGAGGGCAAGCCCGGCGATGCACAACAGAATCCAGGGGACCTCGTCCACCACATGTCGCGGCCTCGTTCCGGGAGCGCAGCTTCTGGTAGTCGCGCGTCCAGCCCTCGGGAACCTTCACGAACTCGCGGTAGCCCGCCACCTGGTCGCCATCCACTTCCACTTCCAGGCGCAAGCTGCCATCACCCAGGTCCACATCTTTCTGCTTCCAAGTGAAGGAGTAATCCGTCCGAGCCGGACGCTTCTCGCTGACCGAATCAACGAATTCCAAACCTGTCATAGTCGCGCCGCATGACCTCCACCAGAAACTTCTCCGCCAGGGCTCGCGCCGCCGCCGAATCCAGATTCGCGCCGGGCGCCGATTCCGGCAGCTTCGCGGTCGAATCCCACCACCTGTCCCGCGGGAGTCACGTCCACGCGGAACTCTTCCTTCTGTTGGGGCTTGAACCAGCGATGCGACCAACGCCAGAGATGGATGGGGCCGCGCGTCAGGGTGTTCATGCGCGCCAGGCCTTGCGTGCGCTCAAGGTAAACCTTGGCGTCGTCGTCAAAGTCAAACACCGCGGCGTGCCGGTAGCCGCTGACACTCCAGCCGCGATCGGCCAGGAATTTTGTGGCCAGGGGTGTGGAATCATCCCGGTTCACGCGGAATTCGATGGCGGCTTCGGGGAAAGCATGGGAAAAGTATTTCACCCCAATGGCCAGGGAGATGCCCGCAACGACAATGGCAATCGCGATGACCCGGCGATCGGCAGAAGTCAGAGTAGTCGACATGAATTCCCCTTCCCTACAGCACGCGTGCAAGGCATAGCCGATTATACCCGGAGTCGGTATTCTTGGAAGGGCAAGTCTAGTGTCCAGTAATTGGTGGACAACGTAGCGCCGCCCTTTAGGGCGGCACATGCCGGGCTAAAGCCCGGCGCTACGCCGCAAACTGTGTCCAGCTATTTCTTGGACACTACGCTAGAGCCAAGCCCAGGGTGCAAGGCAAGCAGCTTCGCCTGGACGCGGGATGGACGGAGGAGCGGGGGATATCGACAGGACTCAACGCGAGGTGGCTCCGGGTAGCTTTCCGATGGGCACGGGCGCTGCCCTAAGGTGATCTGCAAATCGCCACCACTGCCACGCGACCAGTTTAACGGGTAGGCCTAACGTTATGCGGCCAAGTGAAGAGGGGCGCGAATCCAGACATCCCAGAACCCCCTATCCGGGGAGTCTGAATGATTGATGGTGGAATGGGCGTTTCGTTCCCAATCAATCGCTTGTTTACCGGCTACGGGTGTCTTTCAGATAGGCTGGGAAGCCATTGCAATCGCTTCTTTCACCACGGCCTCAGAGGCTCGAAAATTGAGGTCTGCGACGGAGCTTCCGCACCAAAGCTGCGGGTTCCGTGGCCCGACCCTCAAGGTACAGTCGCGCCAGGAGGCGGACAGTCCCCACAACCTTGAATCCTTTAAGCCTGCCAATCTCGCGAGCCCTCTTTTCATCACCGATGAAGAACTCGGCCGCTTTTTCAGTCCCCTGCACGAGAGCTTCAGACTTCCCCTTCGTGCAATTGATCCATCAACAAACGGACGTTTGTCTCATCCGCAGCCATGCATCTTAGAAAACGGCCCGTTCGGTATAACTTTTTGAGCCGATACCGAAATCTACTCTTCCGGTTTACTTCCGTATGGACGACGCGGGGGACGTAAATGAAGTCGAAGAACGAGGATAACTCTGCGGCAAGGCCGAGATGCGTAAGGTATATAAGTGGAGAACTGTCTACGATGGCGAGGCGCACTATTTTTCGCTAAGAGAGAAGAGTAGAAGCAACGCGAGGCCCGCGGCGACAAGGGCTCCGGCAGCTTGCCGTTTTTCCTTACTGAGGTGTTGCCCTTGCAGGAATTCGACGACTTCCGCCTCGACCTTTCCCGGATTGTCCCCTGGCGAGAACGTAAAGACACGGGGAAATTGCCCAACGAGGCCATTGTTCCGCACATCCGAATGCACCATGGGTATAACGAGTTTTTGCCTCGCGAAAGCATACCGCAATTCCTTCTGGACGCTCGCATTCGCTCTTGCAGTGATGATCGCCAGAACGCAGTCCGAGCGGTCAATGGCGTCTTCCACGTCGCCCGCGGTTGCCTTATCCCCGGCAGGAAACGGAAACCCTCGGCGCGGCACGTACATCTCAATGCCGTGCGCCGCCGCCAGGGTTTGCAACCGCCAGGCCAGCGCTTGCTCGGCAGGGTCGAGGCTGTGACTCAAGAAAACTTTAAAGGCCATAGGCCTGCTATTCTTGCTTTTATTTACTATGGTTCTAGTTTGGAGGTTGAGTTTCGTTAGAGAGCCGTGCCTGCACCGGAGGACATCGTGGACCGTTCAACGCGGTTCGCGCGGAGCCTGGCCCGAGAGGCTTATTCCTTCTTAGGTTCGGCGGAGGTGTGGACTGGGTTACCGTTATTTCGCGGCATAACCGCAGCGGTGCCGAGATTCTTGGGAATCTTCAGGTTGCTCATGTCAACCGGCTGGGTCGGGCGATACCCCTTCGTTACATCGTTATTCCTCGGCTGGTAGCCGTCCATACCAGTACTTCTCCCGCCCGAGCGTAAAAGGCCCCTCGTTTCCTCGCTCTTCCTCGGCTGGTACCCCTGCTGGGCTCTTTGAATCTCCGCGTTGTCGCTCATACCTTCACCTCTCATACTCGAACAATTCGACCCGTTCCAAGTCTTCCATCATTACGAGAACTCCCGATGAGTTCTCAATTAATTCTACCACATGCCCGTTCTCGTCCAGCCGGAGAAGTTTCTCAACATATAGATCCCGCTTTTGCGGGAACGAAGAAGCAAAAGAGTTCCGCCCGAACAGCCCCGCCATCACTTTGCCGCTTTTGAACGTCAGCCACACCCAGTACGCCCTTTGCTTCCGGAATAAGTAGTCCCACGCAGTAGGGTCAGGGTTCGGAAAGCCAAGGAACTCTCGTAGCCATCGCGCCCTGCCAGATTTGGTGAAGCGAACATATAGCGTGCCCAGGGCGCACGGCACGACCAGCAAGATGACCAGCGCCAGAATTGAGAAAAGTACTGGCCGCGTCATAGGCCATCGATAAATATAGCTCAGATAAAGCAACGGCGACGCGAGTGCGTAAACGACGCAGCTTAAGGCCAGACTGTCCAGCACGGTGCTTCCGGTGGAGGCTTCTGCCGTCGGATAGGCCACGCGTTTCACACGCATCAGCACGAAGCCGGGAATGATGAACACCAGCAATACCCATATTTGGCTCAATGATTCCGGCATAATCCGAATCTCCTCTGGTTTCTTATTGCATTATTTATCTTCAAGCCTGCCCTTCGATCACCTTGCGCTCCTCATCGGAAATCCTATACGGGTTGTAAACCAGATTGTCAAATTCCGCGTCGGTGGCGGCGATTTCGCGGTCAACGCGGTCAACTTGCGAGGGGGCGAGTTTGCCGGATTGCTTTTGTTTGTTCAATTCCAGCATCCGGTTGACGAGTGCCACCATCTTGTCGTGCCGCGCCTTGTTAAAGGGAAGGTAGCGCAAGGCTCGCTCTCCAGCCTTGCGGCTTTTCCAACACGAGGCGGCCTTTTGCCTCGCGCCCGCTAGGATTTGCCAGGTTGGCCGCGCCAGAATGCCACGCGTCCTGGAAAAGCCGCAGGACCGGAAAGCGGGTCCTGCGCTACCGGCACTCCACAATCCTTCGCTCCGCGTCCGTGATGCCGTAAAGGTCGTAAACCAAACCGTCAATTTCGGTGTCGGTGGCGGCGATTTCGCGGTCAACGCGGTCCACTTGCGAGGAGGCGAGCTTGCCGGAATGCTTTTGCTTGTTCAATTCCAGCATCCCGTCAAGAAGATTGCGTCCTTTATATGGCCGGAAGATCCGTTTGCTCGCCGTGGGGGTTGCTGATCTTGAGACACTTGAAAGGCCTTATTACGCCGACCCGGCTTTCTGCCCATAGTATAACGTCAAGCTGCATCGAAAGACCTAATTTCACGCATGCCGAAACTACGGCTGTCTGGTATTCGTTCAGCCAGTACGTCAAGTGAAAGGGGCTTGATTGGCCGCGTAGCACGTCGAAACCACCCCAATCATCGAGCTGGGCGAAAATATCTAGCAGCCCTTCGTCCGTGCAACCCATGAGGTACGATCGCACCCCCTGGACGTCGATGTCGAGATAAGGCGACATGTTGAATGCCTCGAGTTCAACCTGGAATTGAGGAACTTGGCGTTTTCCCGCCATCTCGGCAAATTTCAGCCTTGCCGAATGGAGCCTGATTTTTATGTCGTCCTGCAAATTCCTCGCATTGTAGTATTTCGTGAAAATGAAAGTGGGCAAGCGCTTCAACGCCCACCGAAATAGCGGTTTGCCAGCCGTTCCCAATGACACTTCCGGTATCATGACGTAGTCCTTAGCTTGTTTCCGCGATGATTTTTCTTTCTTGCTCGGTAATGCCGTAAAGCTCGTAAACCAAATCGTCGATTTCGGCGTCGGTGGCGGCGATTTCGCGGTCGACGCGTTCAACTTGCGAGGGGGCGAGCTTGCCGGAATGCTTTTGCTTGTTCAATTCCAGCATCCGGTCAACGAGTTCCACCATCTTGTCGTGCCGGGCCTTGTCGGCAGGGTCGGAGAAGTTGATGGGGCGGATCGGGACTTTTTCCATGTATTGATAAATCAGCCGGTAGCGATATTCACCGGCACGAATGCCAAAGGGGATACTGATATTGCTGATTGCGAACCAAAACAGGCCGCTGTTAAGGATACCGAGTAAGTATTTATCATCAGTTCCGAGGCAATACGCGGTATTCGCAGAGATAATTTCCCTTAGCATCCAGGCAGAAGCGAGGCCCCTTCGCGATGTCGGGGAAAATTATCTTTGGAGAATTGAAGATCCTGTAATAGGCGACGTCATCCTGAATTTCGTACCATTTGTAACGACCAGGTTTACGACCAACCTTGTCCGACGAAATATCTCTTAGGGGTTAGCTCCGCCTTCCAATTCGATAGGTGCTCCTTGATGGCGGGATACTTTTCGATATCAATTCCTCGCCTCGTAAAGATCAGCCAGAGGTCTTTGTTGTGAAATACCCAGCGGCGTGCATCCTCTCCCTCGACCAATGGCTTAATCAGGTCAGCGCTACGCCTGTCTTTAGCGATAAGTGAGATCCTCGTCTTATTATCGATCATGAACGCTTCATTTAAGCCGGTAGTGACGCCACGAAAGAACTTCCGATGGACATAATCCCCCAGTGGCCGCCCCGCCTTCATGATCTTTTGGAAAATTGCTGTTTCGTCGTCGCTCGTCAGAGACCATGCGTCAGGGGTTAGGCGCTGGTGAGGGATCGTGTAAAGCCTCGGTCGGACATAGGCCTCCAAATCCTCGAAATCGAGCGAAGGGACTCTTGCAACCTGAATTCGCTCAGGCTGTTTCCTCTTGGCTAGGAGCGGAACACAAACGTAGGTGTCTTTGGCATTCTCGAAGACGGCCAACCCCCCGAAGTCAACAATCCTGAGGGTCTGCGGCAGTGTCCTTGAGAAAGGCTCTGAGGGGTTTGGCAAAGTTCGTACGCAGGAAGCTGCTGGATACGATGACGCTGTAGTACCCGCCCTCGCGCAATAGGCGCAAGCCCTTTTCCATGAAATAGACGTACAGGTCAGCCACGCCATGAAACGCGTCGTAATGCTGCTCGAAGTATTCTTTGAACTCGCGATATCGATTCCTGCCGAACGTACGGCGGGTTCCCAATCACGCAGTCAAACCCGCCCGAGCGCATGACTTGGCCGATGGAGGGTAGACGTTGCCCGGTGTGGGGCGGTCGGCTTCGCTGTAGCGGCGCTCTGTGAGCGCCGGATGGCGCATCGTCAGGCGCACAACCCGGCGGGCATAGGCCGCCCGCTACCAGGGGAACGAAATTCCAATCGAAGGCGTTGATGCGGTCGCGTTCATCTTCCGCAAACAACACGCCCTGGTCATAAATATCCGGGCCGATCAGGGAATTCCCGCACATGATGTTGTATTTCAGTTCCGGCAGGATGTGCTGTTTGGGCGGCAATTGCGACTGCTCGCCTTCCAGCGCCTTGAGGTACAGGCTCATCATGGTGATCTCGACGGCCTGCGGGTCGATATCCACGCCGAACAGGTTATTGCGCAGAATCTTGGCCTTGCGATAGACGGAGAGGCGCTTCGCGCCATCGGGGTCGGTGTGGACCTCGCGCATGAAGTCGAGCGACGGGTGCGCGTGCCGCACTTCCTGCTCGGGATGGGCGAGATACCACTTGACGTGGTAGTCAATCAGGTATTGGAACGCGCCAATCAGGAACGAACCGGAGCCGCAGGCGGGGTCGAGAATGCGAATCTTCTCAATCTGCTTGGGCGATTTGCCCTCAATGGCCTTGCCCACGGTCTCGCGCACGATGTAATCCACGATGTAGCGCGGCGTGTAATAGACTCCGCCCGCCTTGCGCACTTCCGGCTTTTCTTCCACCTTCACTTGCTTGGGCGTGAGGCGGATGGTGTTCCCAAGGTAGCGCTCGTAAATCGAGCCCAGCAGTTCGACGCCGATCACGTCAAACCGGTAGGGGCTTTCGGGCGGATACAGCCGCTTGATGATGCGCGCCAGCAGCTCGGAATCAATCTTGATGGTCTCGGAAAGATGCGGCTTGAAGATTTCGCCGTTGAAGTCGTCATTGACCTTGTGGAAAAGGTCATTCAGCCAGTCGAAAATGTGGAACTTGCCGCCGTGAATCTCCCAGTCTTCCAAAACCCTTCGCAACTGGCCGTACTCAAGCACCTTGCGGTCTTCCGCGATGCGGATGAAGACAATCCGGTCGAGCAACCGCTGCACCACTTCGTTCAACTGCCGGGCGGTGAGTTCGGGATTGTTCTTGTGAATGTTCTTGGCGAGTTCTTCCCGCCAGCCCGTCATCTCGTCCAGGAAGACGTCGTCAACCTGCTTGCGCAGCCGTGGCGCCCGGCGGATTTTCGGGAGCAGAGCCTCCAGCGAACCCGCCGCCACACGCTCGCGGGAGAATTCCCAGAGCTTTTCCGCATTCGCCGGGTAATCGGAATAGCGCAGGCTGAGCAGCAGGCCCTCTTCAGGACGCTTGGGGTCGGGCTGGACGGAGGCATCGTAGAAGCGGAATTCCTCGAAATTGGTGAGGATGACGAAGTAAACGCTCTTGGTGTTCCAGACGTAACCCTTGGCTTGCAAAATGTGGCGGGGGGTGTCGAGCGGCTCGGAAGGCGATTTGGCTTCCACGTAAAACTTGGTCTGCCCGCCGATGCGGAAGTTATAGTCGGGGCGCCCGGTGGCTTCCATGTCGCCCTTTTCCACCAGCACTTCCCGGTCGTGATGCAGCAGGCCAGCCTCGTTCTCCACATCCCATCCCAACGCCTTGAAGAACGGCGTGATGAGGTCCATGCGCGCCTGGGCCTCAAGATAATCCTTGGAAGAATAGTGCTGCTGGTCGGCTTCAAACTTTCGGATCAGCTTTTCAAGGTCCGAGTGAAAGGTGGCAATGGAAGCGGGCAAGAGTCGGCTCCTGGTGTTGACCTGATTTGAGCCAAGAGTCTAATGCCACCGGCCAACGGATTCAAGGGGAGTAAGTTGCACGAGATTCGGCCTGAAAGTCACCTTCCCGTCCTAGACGCCGCTTGGGCGTAAGACGGCCTAACGCTGAAGTGGGACCGCTGACTCCCCCGCATCTGGGAAGTCAGCGTGCCTGCCTGTGATCAGTTGACTGTGTCGCCTAACTGTCCATTTGGCCTGCGCCCTTGTGTCTGAAGGGCCGGTCCCGGGGGAGACCTGGAAATCCAGACACTCCCGCCGCAGGGGGTCGGTTGTCAGGGGTCAGTGGTCAGCCGCGAGTGCTCAGTGGTCAGTAAGAGCAGGTGTGGCGCAGCGCGGCGAAGCCGCAAAAGCAAGTCAAAAGAATCGCAAGGGTATTTGGGGTGTAGGGGGGTTTCACTTTTGCCTTTTGACTTTTGCACTTTGCCTTTTGACTTGCTCTTATTGCTTCGCCAAGTTGTATCCATGGCGAACCTATCGAACCGGTGCGCGCTACACGACTTCCTGGCCCAACTCCTTCACCATCACCCACGCGGCGGTGCCGTCAGTGTAGTATTGCTCGATCTCGTCGACTTTGCGGTAACCCCGCGCGGCATAAAACCTCTGAGCCGCAAGATTGTCCTGGGCGGTTTCGAGTCCGATCATGCGCAGACCGTGATCGCTGCGCCCACTGCTCGGCGGCCTCCATGAGAAGCGAACCTACCCCGCGCCGGCGCCACGCTTCGAGGACATCGATGGTGACGATGTGCAGGATTTTGCGCGGCTCACGCTGAGCAATCAGGAAGCCCGTGATCTCGCCGGCTTCTTCCGCCACCCACGTTTGCGAATGACGGTGGCCGATGAAAGCCGTGAGTTCCTCCCGCGTGTAGGAAATCCCCGGAGCAAAACAGGCCTGATCGATTTCGTAGAGGGTTTGCAGGTCATCGGGACGGAAGGGACGAAGGCGCATGGGGATTGGGGATGTCGATTGTCGATTGCCGATTGTCGATTCCGATTCGAATTTCCAGTTTCGAATTTCCAGTTTCGAATTTCCAGTTTCAAATTTCGAGTTTCAAATTTCCAGTTACCAGTTTCCAGTTACCAGTCTCGCTCAGGCTAATGCCAGCAGCCGGTCGATATCGGCCTCGTCATTGTAAAGGTACGGCGAAACCCGAATCATGCCGTGGCGCAAACTCACCGCGATATGATTCGCCGAGAGCTTTTGATGCAATTCCGCCGTCGCCGCGCTGAGTCGAAGGCATGGAAGCCCAGAATCGTCGATTCGTGGCCGGGCGACGACCCCGCCGAGAGAATGTAACCCCGGACGCACAATCCTTCTTCCAAGCGACTGAAGCAGCCGGCGGCAATGGGCGTTCACGGTGCGGACCGTGACCCCTTCCACGAATTCCAAGGATGCTTCCAGGCCATGGAGGTTGATGAAGTTTCCGGTTTCGCCGGAATCGAACACGCGCGCGTCGTGAATCAATCGGAACTCCTCCGTGGGGAGTGAATCGAAATCCTCCGCGCCTTCCACCGAATACCAGTTGATGACGGGCAGGTCGAGTTTGGCCAACAATTCCCGCGCCACATAGGCAAATCCGGTCCCATACGGGCCCAGAAGCAACTTGTAAGCCGCGCAGGCCATGACGTCCACCGGCAGCGCGTCGCAGATTCAACTCATTCGCGCCCACCCCTTGCGTGCCGTCCACAACGAATATCCCGCCGCGGTCGTGAATCAGCGAGCCGAAAGCGGCAAGATCGATCCGATAGCCGGTGGAATAATCCACCCAATCGAGCGCCAGGACGCGCGGTGCGGGAGGTCAGCTCCGCCGCCACCTGATCGAGGGTCAGTCCCCTCGCGGCCGGATGGATGACCTTTACGGTTACGCCTTTCCGCCGCAGATGAAGCCAGGTAAAAAGATTGGAGGGAAAGTTCGAGCTCGCCACCACGACTTCATCGCCCGCGCCAAGCTCCAAGCCCGCCGCCGCGATGCCAATTCCTTGCGTGGCGCTGGTGGTGATCGCAATTTCCCCCGCGTCGGCGCCGGTCAATCGGGCAATTCGCGCGCGGACGCGCGCCGGCAGGCCAAAATACTCCGGGGCCTTCAAGCGGTCCGGGTGAGACTTAAGTTCAATGGCCTGATGAATCCGCTCCACCGTAACCCGCGGGAAAGGCCCTTGGTAGGAACAGTCGAGATAAACCAGCGGCGAGAAATCCGAAAACTCCTGGCGGTAATTGCGCATAGGCTAAAATCCTTTCTACCTACCGAACAGTCGGTCGAGCAGGGACTTGCTGGCCATTCTCGGGCATTCGTGGAATATCCACCATGAGAGATTCGATCTTGTCCTGCTGGCCAGGGTTGGCGTGTGCGGTCCCAGGCGACAACCTCCAGCAACGAGGTCCAAAGTTCCAGGCAATGGAGGCACTTGGCGCGATGCTCTTCCGCCGGAGACTTGTCATACCAACTCGCTTGGCCGTCAAGAATACGGATGAGCTGCCGGAGGGGCGTGCAATCCTTCTGCCCGTCCGCGCGCGCCGCTGCGCAGATGCCGATCCAGGCGGCGGGCCATAGGCACCGGTCCTCACTTCGCTCGAGTACCTGGGCGTAGCTGGCGCGCAGCCGCCCCAACCCCTCGCCCGCCACGGCGGGAGTAATCCGCAGAATTTTTTCGAGGGTCGCCTTGGGAATACCCTGCCAGGGTCAGGAAAGCAATTTCCTGGTGAACCAGGGGCAGGCCGCTGAGCAGGGCGCCGAGCGTCTGAATGGTGGGCGCGGGAGGGTCTGCGGCATCCTGCGCGGATTCGAGCTTGGTGGCGGCCCAATCCTGAAGAAATGCGCGCAAACCCACCAGAAACTCGCGCTCCGATTGATGCGAGAAACCCCTCAGCGTCGCGCACTCATTGGCGCTCAAGGCGCGGAGGGCATCGCGCCAACAATCCAAACGCGCGTCGGGCGCCCAGGGCGAGTAAACACCGAAAAACTGGAGCGCCATGGGAGTGTAGTCCGCCAGGAAGGCTCTCCAAGCCTCCGGGTTCCCTTCCTCGCATCCTGGAAGGATTTTATGAAATGTCATCAATTTGGACATGGTGGGAATTCAGAAGCCCGGCTGGGCAGGCCATCTCGCCGCCGCCTGCCATAGATTTCGAGAAAAATCACGCCCCCATTGCTTGTCTTTTACCGCCGCTCGGCCTCCTGCACGGTCCGCTCCAAGTGTGCTGCCACCAAAGTGGCGGTATCACTGACGGCTTGATCCAGCGCCGGAGGATTGAACGGCCGGTAGATGGTGTCCTGCCAAACGGACGCGCCATTGCGGTCGGAAATAAAAACCTCGGAGTGCACGTGCTTCAGACGGCGCGATTCCAGGCACGATCCCCGCAGGGTTGCGTCGGCATCTTTTGCCTTCGTGACCAAACGAAACCGCCCCCACTTTCCCAAGGCCTCAACCAGCTTGTCGCTCAGCGAATTGTCGATGTTCTCGATGTAGAGAGTGCGAATTCGCATCAATTTCCGAAGGTCAGTGGTGGTGGAGGTGAGCGGGCCGGATTCTAATCCCGGTCCGGTTTTAGGACCGAGCGTGGGGCGTTCATTCTTGTTGCTGCAGGCCTGTCCCTGCGGAGCTGACTGATCGGGCTTCTTGCCCCGCCTGAGCCCACATCGCCAAACTGGCAAGCAGACAAATCGCCAGATGCCTGAGCGCCCCATTTCATGGCGACCTCCCCGGGCCGAAATCATGCCAACCCAGCCCATCCAAGCCGCACGGCCTCTACCGGCCATAAGCGCGTTGCATCTCCTTAACGACCTTTGGCGGTCTTTCATATCCTGCATCGCGTCCTTCTGCCTCTGTTTCAGGTCGCGACGTTCGCGCTGCATTTGGTGGTTGGCCTGAGCGCGCTCAGCGCTGGCTGACCCGCCGGGACTTCCAGGACCGCTTCCGGTTCTGCTGCTGAACCTTTAAGGCATGCCGCTCCAGCTTCTGCTGTGACTTGAGCAGCTTTTGTTGCGCCCGCCAATCGACATCCTGGGCTCGGACCGTGGTGGCCAAGCTGATCCCCAGACACATCGTAGCGACCATCACGATCAGGTATTTACGCATTCTGCCTCCGCATGCGCTCAGATGGCTGCCAGACGCGAGCTTGTCCCGCCGTAAGCTTTGCGGCTCGGAGAATCCCCTCTCCACCAGCATCTTAGCGAGAATATGGCAGAGTACAATAGCTTCCCGTCTCGGATCATTGGGCGTCGTTCCGCTAACCCCTCCCAGGTGCGGAGACCAGTTCGGCTTAAGTACACGGGGATGTTCTTGAACAGGGAGTTCTCGGCTTCAATCTCCCGGATCATGGCTCGCTTCACGTGGGACAGCGCCCCCGAGAGGATCGTGAGTGACCCCCCGTCTCCCCCTGCCCCATTCACCTTCCATCCCAAAGCGCCATGCGCCTTCGCGATCTCGATCACCCGCCGCGCATCCGGACTCACCAAGTCAGGATGAAGGCGTTCCTGCGCCTCCGTGTTCTCGATCATGGCCTTTCCGAGCCCGGCAAAGTCCCCGGCGTATACGGCGTCGCGGGATTTTTCCGGCGTCGCGCGCAGGTCCTGAAGTTTTTGGCAATCCGGTCCCAGCCCCTCGAGTTCCCGAATGACCTTTTCATGGACTGCGGATGAGGTGTGGGATTTCCCGAAGTAGATCAGGACCAGACGTCTTTCCAGCTCCCACCAAGTGGTGTTCGGCACCTGGATGGGGGAAACGGTGGCATAGGGATAATCAAACATCTCGATGTAATTGATGCCGCCATAAGCCGAGCATAACTGGTCCTGGATGCCGCACTGGAGCTTGAGCATCTGGGTCTCAATCGCCTGGGCCGTGTAGGCGACCTCGTGCGCCGTCAGGTGCCCCCGGGTGAGGCGGTCCAGCGCCCCCACCAGCGCCACACCCACGGCCGCCGAGGTTCCCGTGGAGGCTCCGCTCGGCGCCTCGGAAAATATCGTGAGGTTTAAGGCCAGGTCCGAGGGGACCTTCATGCGCTCAATCGCCGCCTCCAGCAGCGGATGCTCGCCCCATCCACCCGTTCTCTGGGTTACGGCAAAGCGCTGGCCGTAGTTTTCTGCAAACACCACAACTTGCTGGGGCTGGTCGTCGCGGTGAAACACTTCCACCTGAACTTCCACATAGGGATACACGCCAATATTGAAGATCTTCCCCGTCTTGGCGAACCAGGTATCCGTCCAGCCGCCATTGTCACAAATTCGAATCGGCGCAACACCATTGATGATGCGCAGCGGTCGCTTGGCCAGCCGTTTCCTTCATCATCATGCCTCCTGGCGACGATGGGGGCACGAAACGATAGCCCCCTGGCTCCGAGGCAATGTCCTCTACCCTGCGCTCCAACCGCCATCATCGTACCACAATCTGCCAGCATCGGACCGCAGGGCCAAAATTCATTAGTCAATTTGATCTTGTAGCAGCGAGTTCACCTCGCCCAATAACTGCCGCGGCGAGTTTATCCGTCAGCCGACGGACCCAATGGCGGCGTCGCGATAGGAACGGGACCTGTTCCGCCGCCTCTACATCAGATTGACCCACGACTCGAAAGCTCGAAGGCCGGCGGGCGGTGAACACACAACCTCCGCGCGCAATTTTCCCATCTAAGGGGAAAGGAAAAGTGTGTCAAAATCAGCAATCCCGCTCCACGTGCTTTTCCGTGGGGAAGCGAGACGCCGGGAGAGGGCCGGAAATGCGCGGCCCACAATCAGTGTGCCGCCGCAACCGGAGATGCGGAATAAACTCGATGATGATGAAACACTCGGTGAATGAGGCAGTGCAAGGTTGCGCCAATGACCTCGCGCAGACGATTCACCTTGTGGACGAAGGCTCGGTCTTGTCCTTTTGGTTGGCGCCACTATTCCTGGCGGATCAGCCGCTCCGGAGCCAGCAAGCGACGGGAGGGCAGGCACAGGCGCCGCCCATCACCGTGCACGTGAAAGTGGTCAACGTGCTCGCCACCGTGCGCGATAAGAAGGGAGCGATCGTCCGCGACCTGACCCAGGATGATTTCGAGCTGAAGGAAGATGACCGCCCGCAAACGATTCGCTACTTCGCGCATGAAACCGATCTTCCCCTGACCCTCGGGCTGTTGGTGGATACCAGCATCAGCCAGCGGCGCGTTCTGGGCGAGGAGCGCGACGCCAGCGCCACTTTTCTCGACCAGGTGCTGCGCGTTGACAAGGACCACGCCTTCGTCATTCACTTTGACCAGGAAGTGGAACTCCTCCAGGACCTCACCTCTTCGCGGCAGAAGTTGCAGGCGGCGCTGGGCCTCCTGCAAACACCGCAGCGTTCCGAGGAAGACAGCGGCGATTCATCAGACTCCGGGCAGGGGCAAGGCGGCGGGGGCGGCGGCCGCGGGCGGGGCGGATTGGCGGTGGTGGCACCACGCTTTACGATGCTATTTACCTGGCGTCAAACGAAATCACGGCGAAGCAGGGGGGGCGCAAAGCCCTGATCGTCCTTTCCGATGGAGTGGACCGCGGGAGCAAGAAAACCCTGGCCAGCGCCATCGAGGCGGCCCAGCGCGCCGACACGTTGGTTTATTCCATCCTCTTCGCCGAAGAGGAGGGCTATGGCGGCGGAGGCGGAGGCTATGGCGGCACCATGGCATGGGGGGCGGCATGGGCGGCATGGGCGGCGGCATGGGCCGGCATGGCGGTGGGTATCCACGCCCGCAAGAATCGCGGCCGGACGGCAAGAAGATTCTTGAAAAACTCTCCAAGGAAACGGGCGGGCGCTTTTTCGAGGCTTCCAAGAAGCACCCCATTGATGAAACCTTCAGCCAAATCCAGGAAGAACTGCGCAATCAATACAGCTTGGGATATACGCCCGACCCACCTGACACCGAGCCCGGGTATCACAAAATCACTCTGACCACGAAGAAGAAAGATGTTATCGTGCAAGCTCGCGATGGGTACTATTCGAAGCGGTGAGATGAGGCAGCTGATCAAGCGATCGGGCTTAATCATTAGCATCGGTCACGGGCCTTCCTTTAGGACGCCTTTTATCCTGGCGGTACTTCGATCGAGCTGCGAAACCGATAGTAAGAAGTCGGCGACGGACACCAGCTGTCAAGCTGACCGTAGCAATGATCTGCTCAATAGCTAGACACCATGTGCTCGTTGTCGAGGTAACGGCCGCCGACTTTCAGGCCGCGAGGCTCCAATCCGTACGGTTCGAAGCCGAGTGAGCGATAAAGGGCCCTCGCAGCGCCTTGCCCACTCACCACTGTCAAGGTCACCTGCTCCAAGCCCGGGCAGGCATTTGACTCTCTCCAGCAGCGCGATCAGCAACGCCCGCCCAATTCCCTGCCCGCGGCAACTCGCGCGCACATAGACGCCCCAGATCCTTCCCTTGTGCCGCGCCTTGGCGATTTGATAGCGGAAGAACCCCGCCATGCCCACCAGTTCGCCTTCGTGGAAAGCGCCGAAAACGAAGTTATCGTCGGGATTTGTCGCGAGACGTTCGGCGGCTGATTCTACAGTGGTCTGGCGATGCTCCTCCGCAGCTTCCCCGAAGGACTCGGTTCGCGCTCCAGGGCCTCCAGCCGCAAATGCCAGTAGGCCTCGGCATCGTCGTTCGGTCAGGATTCGGATTTCGGTGGCAGGCATAAGAACAGTCCGGTAGTGGTCGAGTCCGGAGTCGTGGAGTAGAAGACCGGACTAACGGCTGGGCATCGTCCGTGGCAGTACTTCTGGTTTGGCGCCGAGACTCCGACATTTGCGGACTCTGTGCACGCCACTCTTACTTCAGCGCGCGCTCGATGGCGGCTTCCGCGACGGGCGCCAGCAATTCATATCCCCGCGCGTTGGGATGCAGGCCGTCGTCGGAATAGCCCTCACGCAACATTCCTTTGTCATCCACCAGCGCCGCATAGTAATCCGCCACCTGGGCGTGGACATCCGGCGCATAGCTCTCGATCCAGTGGTTGAGGTTCACAATATCCGCGGGCGGCCGGCGCTCGGTCTGTTTCCCCTTGGTGTAGTCGCTGACGGGAGTGAGCAGACAAAGAATAATCTTGATGTGGTGGCTCTCGGCCAGCTCGCACATGGCGCGAATGTTGTCCTCCACCATCTCCAGCGTCTCCGGACCGGTGTTGCGGGCGATGTCGTTGGTGCCGGCCAACAGAATAAATGCCGCGGGCTGGAGGTGGATCACATCGGGATGCATGCGCACGAGCATCTGCATGGTCGTTTGTCCGCTGATGCCGCGGTTCACGTAGGGTTTCCCCGGAAAGTATTTCGCCAAGTCCCATCCGTCGGTTATCGAATCGCCCAGGAACACCACGCGGCCCGCCACGGCTGGCGCCGCTTCCAGCCGCAAGTCATCCTGGTGGTAGCGGCCCAATTGGTTCCAGTCCTGGAGTTGGTCCGCGAGATGGGCGGCCGCCCCCGGCAGGCAACACAGCGTCGGCGGCGGATTGAAATCCTGCACGAATTGCGCCCGCACAGAAAAAGGCAGGCATAGGCTCAGGCACAAACCGACGATGACTTTCTTCATATTGTCCATGGCTCCCTCCCTTGCCGGTGTTATATCCGAGTTCAAGAAAGCCGTCAAAGAGATAACTCTTCACGCGGGACTCGGGATTCGGGGCTCGGGATTCGGGGTTGGGGACTGGGGCTATGGATTCGGGGCGGGTGTAGGGCCGAACGGCGTTCGGCCTCGTGGCGGGCGCTGCCGGAAGAAAATGTAGCGCAAGGCTCGTACTCCGGTCCGTCAACCGACGGACCGTCCCCTCCGTGTCCATTGCCGCCGAGCCAGGAAGCGTAGGGGCGCCCCTCGTGGGCGCCCTGAAGTCGGCCATGCCGACGGGGAGGGCAGGCACGAGGCCTGCCCCTACGTCGTGATCGAGTTGCACAAGGTGTAGGGGGATCCGTCAACCGACGGACCGTCCCCTCCGTGTCCATTGCCGCCGAGCCAGGAAGCGTAGGGGCGCCCCTCGTGGGCGCCCTGAAGTCGGCCATGCCGACGGGGAGGGCAGGCACGAGGCCTGCCCCTACGTCGTGATCGAGTTGCACAAGGTGTAGGGGGATCCGTCAACCGACGGACTGTCCCCTCCGTGTCCATTGCCGCCGAGCCAGGAAGCGTAGGGCGCCCCTCGTGGGCGCCCTGAAGTCGGCCATGCCGACGGGGAGGGCAGGCACGAGGCCTGCCCCTACGTCGTGATCGAGTTGCACAAGGTGTAGGGGGATCCGTCAACCGACGGACTGTCCCCTCCGTGTCCATTGCCGCCGAGCCAGGAAGCGTAGGGCGCCCCTCGTGGGCGCCCTGAAGTCGGCCATGCCGACGGGGAGGATAGGCACGAGGCCTGCCCCTACGTCGTGATCGAGTTGCACAAGGTGTAGGGGGATCCGTCAACCGACGGACTGTCCCCTCCGTGTCCATTGCCGCCGAGCCAGGAAGCGTAGGGGCGCCCCTCGTGGGCGCCCTGAAGTCGGCCATGCCGACGGGGAGGGCAGGCACGAGGCCTGCCCCTACGTCGTGATCGAGTTGCGCAAACGTGTAGGGGGGACGGCTTGCCGCCCCCTGGTTCCGCATTCACCATGCGGAACGCCGGGTAGGGCAAGCCCGGCATCTCGTGATTGCATTCACTCCGTTCGAACGGCGCCTGAGGTTGTGTGACCCGGAGGTGGCCACGGCCAATTCGTCTTGGGAATTGACCGTGGGTTCGTCATCGAAGGGAAAGCCCACGGTCACGAATGCCCTGACTATGGCCCGCGTCGGTCGTCCGATAGCACAGTCCTTCACGCCCGCCGTTCGTCGCGGTCGCCATAACCCAGCAGTACGCAATCAACTGCCCGCACAGGCCACCTTCCGCCATGGCCATCGCGGAAGCGATATCCATCGGGCAGGCAGCAGAGCGATCCAGGATGGTAGTTCACGCTCACCGCCTTGCTGGCAAATTCCTCAGCCACATCCGGAGGAACATCGTTCTCCAATAACAGGTCGTAAGCCGGTAGCAGGATCCGCCGCCTTCGCCAGTCGTGCGGGATGCGCCACGCCTTTCCAGAGGAGTCTCGCCACAAAACCCTCACTTGCTGATTGGGCGCAGCGTGGACCTCAATCGTGGTTGGTTTTCCCGCTGCCGCGGAAGCTGCTCCCATCTCAATGTTGATGTCACTCAGATCCCACATCGAGGGTAGATGGAGTGTTTCCGCCCACACAATATCTTGCATGACCTGATAGGGGGCCTCTTCCTTGAGTGCGATGCCCCCGGTCGTGAGCCAATGCCGGGGCAGATGCCACTTGCGTCCCTCCGGGTCCGTGAAATTAACCCTTGCCGGACAGTAGTCGTTCCACATTTTGCCATCCGGATCGATCCAAAACGACCCTTCGGTCGGGCGTTCGTTCGCTCCAAATTGCCTGGTCATTGCCATTACTTCAGGAACGATTTCGATGGGCACCGTTTTCCCAGCGAGGCTCTCGACCAACTGCCCAGGGAGGTTTATCTCTTCAAGCCGATACTTCTCCGATGGGAGTGCAATGATTTCAACTGGCGCCATGACGGTCTCCTCATAAATTTCCGAACTCATTAAGGAATGACCAACGTTTCGGCATCGGCAAGGCGGCGAATTGTGCCGAAGCCATGCGCCTCCTCGTCCCATTTCACGCCGTGCACCGGCACGACCATCTTCGGTCGGACGGCTAAAGCGAAGGCGCGCAGATCAACTGGGGAGGCGTGGCCGCTGGTATGGATATAGGCGATCTCGGCCCCACCCGCCCGGCACCATTCCAGCGGCTCCGTGAAATAGGGTTCCGAGAGATAGCCGCTCCACATCGAGAAATTGAAAGCGTCATCAGCCGTGGGCACAACGCCGGCAGCCTGATAATCCCGCAGCAGGGCGCGCCGCACCATAATGACTTGGCGCCCGCCCACGAGGTGGCGCGAGGCGATGCCGTGTATCGCCATCCTCGCCACGAAGTCCCCGCGGCCCAGTTTGCGGTAATAGCTGCCAAGACCCTTGGTAACGACGACCTTCAAGTTCGTGAATCCTGCTCGCGGCAGACGGGTCCCTGCCGCAATCCGATCGAGGACATCGGCGGTATAGAGATCGATCGCGAGGATCCGGCCCGTGCGCTTCGCTGCCCGGTAAAGGCTTACCGTGCGGTCAATGTTCTGGCCCGACCAGGACACGAAGACGCGGCCCTTGGTCCGTTTGAACAATTCGACGAAGTCCTGCTCGATCTCTTTCTCGCTCTTCACCGGTTTGTCCGTACCGAGATTGGAGCCCTCGGTCACCAGCACGTCGATATCGGGCGGCGGGTTGGCCATAAACCGATCCACGAGCACGGATTTGCGGCCGTGGCGGCGAAAGTCGCCCGTATAGAGAATCCGCTTCCCGGCGCCCTCGACCAGCAGCATATAGGCGTCGAAGGCAGAATGGTCGGTGAGGTATGTCGTAACAGTGAACGGCCCAATAGTGAAGGGTCCCGAACGGCTGTTCCATGTCTCGAATGTGCGGGCGAGCGGACGACGCGTGATGTCGCTGGTAATCGCGATAAGCTTGGCCGACTTCGAGCCCGTCCAGATCGGCCAATCGAGCGGCAGTTCCTCCACCAGGCCCCAATGGTCCTGATGGGGATGACTGATCAGCACTGTCGCTGGGCGGGTCCGATCAAGCGACGCCGGCAGCAGACCAGTGGCGCCTTCAGGAGCGTCGAGTGGCCGCCCGGCGTCGAGAACAAGGCGGTCGCCATCCGGGTGGACGATTTCTATGCAGGTCCCACCAATCTGCTGCGTGCCGCGATGGACGGTTAGTTGCAGGCTCATGGTCATTCCCGGTGGGCTTTCGAGTCACCCACGGGCCGAAAGTGCATGACCTCACGCTGCCTCGGAAAGTTCTATATCAGGCATATGACCCATGATTACTTGTCGGATAGTAAGAAGAGGCTTAGGGCAAGGATGGCTGTAGTATGGCCATACTGATTTGAATTTGTTGTGAAATGTGTTGCTAACCAAATAAGTCACAAAATTGCGGCGTGCTTTCCCCCATCCAAGTTTCCTATCCAATAACTCGGTTAACTTTGATTGATACGAATGAAAAAATAATGCGTAATTCAGTACTTGCGAAATAACTTCGAGATTAGCGTCGTCGAATTTAATTTCGATTACGGCTAGCTGGCCTTTTCTATTTATCGTGACCAAATCCACGAATTCGGTGGGTAGTAGCCTGTTATCTTCCTTGACGTCTTCCCTAAATACGCCGGTGGGAAACTCTCGCAGGACATTAAATCCTTTCCGATTTGCCCCCGAGTTGATTTTCCCGATTCGTACAAAATCCTTACCGAAAAGTGCCAGCCGTTCGTTTGTTCGTGGGGTATCAGGATCGGAAGAGTCGTATAGTCCCTTTCCAAAAAGATATGCTTGAAAATCCTTTTCTAATCGACCTGGTGTATCATCATCGCCGCGAACATTAATGTCATCGTGGACTATTTCCGTGTCAGGTCTAATAGTTAGCTGATTATTTGTGTAAAGTCTGTCCTCATAATCTCCATTCAACAGAGCAATTTGCAGGTTATTCGCATCTGCCAAGTAAGACACTCGCCGCTTTAAAGCTTCATATTGGCATTTAGCTTGTGGTGTCTCCGGAGATCGCAGCAAAAACGTTAGGCGAAGTGGTTTCTTGGTGAGGTCCTTAGCTTTGTGAAAGAAGGCAAGCCCCCAAGGGTCGATTCTCTTCCAGAAACCATCTTTAGCCGAGCGAGCATCACCTACAGTAACTTCAACAACATTATCCCCCTCAGTCGCTTTGAAAGTTAAGTCCGCAGGCCACCCATCTTTGCCTTTGTTGTTGTGAACTTGCTGATTTAAGGATTCAAAGGTCATATTCATACCCTCCTACTCATGATTGCTTTTGAACAACCGAAGCGACCAGATTATACAGCCCGCCGGCTCTTTCGCCATCGCAATTTTGCACTCCAGACACCGGCGAGGTAGCGCGCAACGCGGTTTGGGTTCCCACTCCTTCATGTACGGGGACACCCAATCTCGATCGGGAAGGCCGCCTTGATGCACAGGGGGTGCCACTTTGCAGATTCGGCTCCGGTGGTCCAACTGTCCGATCTTCACTGGACGTACTTTATGACTTCAGCCATTGAAGTGGGCTCAAAATCGATTCCGCGTTCCTGGACCAGCATGGTGACTCGGTGGCTCGGCACTTGGCCCGCCAGCAGGGCGAAAACCTGCACCTGGTTCAGCGGCTTCTTGGCGCTGGCGGGCTCGGGCGGCTTGGCGGCGCGCAGGGCGTTAAGAAATGCCTCGCTCGCGCCTGCGGCCTTGAGGGTTTGGATAAAAGTCCTCGGACGGGGCGAAATCAATCCCGCGCTGCTCGATCAGCTTCGCGCCCGACTCGTCTCCGAATCCGTCGCGCACCATGCTTACGACCTGCTCCTGGGTGAAGGGCTTTGCCGGGCTTGCGGGTGGCGGCGCCTTTACGGCGGCACCGCAACGTAGGGCCGAACAGCGTTGGCTGGGCCAGCGCTGCTGGGCTACGTACCGTCGGCGTGCCGTGGCTGAAGCCCGCCGCTACATCCGCTTGTGCCGGGCTCACGCCCGGCGCTACAATTTTCTGCTGCGCCCGCATGGGCAGCGTCAGAATCACTGCTATGATGAGCATTAGGATGGTTACGACCGGTCGACGCCACATCGGCACCTCCCGAAAGCGGGAATCACTACGACGAATGTGCGGGCATTCTACCACGATGGATTAGTTTGGGCGGCAGCCTCCCGCCCTGTATAATATCGGCGGACGCGTTTTGAATGAAATCGACCGTCCAATGAGGAATCGAAAACATGGCCAAAGCCATCGGGCGTTTCATTGTCGTTGATCCAAACGTATGCCACGGCCAGCCTACCTTTCGAGGGACGCGCATTTTGGTTGCGGATGTCCTCGATCAAGTGGCCAACGGCATGGCTTGGGAAGCCATCATCGAAAACTGGCGAGGAGCTCTCAGCCATGAGGCCATCGCGGAGTCCGTGCGGCTGGCGCGAGAGATCCTGATGAACCACAAGGAAGAGCTAGTGCCCGCCGTCAAATGAATATACTCGATGAGAATATTCCTGAAGATCAACGGCAGTTGTTGCGCGGCTGGCGCATTCGGGTCCGCCAGATAGGACATGAGGTCGGGCGCTCCGGCATGCAGGATGGGGAGATCATCCCTCTCTTGCACCGAATGGAAAGCTCGACATTTTTCACTCGCGATCTGGGGTTTTACCGTCAACCTCTTTGCCATACCCATTACTGCATCGTTTGTCTGGCCGTGAGCACATACGAGGCAGCAAGTTTCATCCGCCGTTTCCTCCGCCATCCACAGTTTCAAACGCAGGCAAACCGGCTGGGTAGGGTCATCCGGGCCGGCCACAAGGGAATTACTTTCTGGCAATGGCATTCTCATGAGGAAGAAAACGCCGGTTGGCCCGTCTAATAGGAAAACCAATCCAAGTTCGGTTGTCCGCTGATAGGCTGCATGCTCGGGCGGCTTGGCGGCGCAGGGCCTTAAGAAATGCCTCGCTCGCGCCTACGGCTTTGAGGGTTTGGATAAAGTCTTCCGCCGGGGCGAAATCAATTCCGCGCTGCTCGATCAGCTTGGCGCCCGACTCGTCTCCGAATCCGTCCCGCACCATGTTGCTGACCTGCTCCTGGGTAAAGGGCTTTGCCGGGTTGGAGGTCGCTGTTGAAGCGCTGACCTTGAGGTCAGCAGGCCGTAGCGGCGGCTTTACGCCGCCATGGCGAGGTAAACTCGCCGCTACGTCAGCATGTGCCGGGCTCAAGCCCGGCGCTACGGGCTCTTGTTGCCCTCCGGCGGGCAGCGCCGGGGCGGCACATGTCCGATGGAAAAGCCGCAGGGCGCGAACCGCGGGCCCTGCGCTACAGGTCTTTGTTGCGCCCAGGCAGGCAGGGTAAACGCCAACCCCGTCGCCAGAATGAGAAAAGTCAGCGTTTTGCGGAATCTCATGGCCACCTCGCGCGCCTCGCGTGGACGGAGAAAAATCTATGGGGTGATTATACCGAAAACGATGTATATGAAAACAAAGGCCAAAAAATTTAACACTTTGCGTCTGTTAATATGTGTATGAAATCAAATGACTTATGGATTTTCTCAGAATATATTGATGAAAAGAAAGGGAGTTAAGGTAAGGCACAAGGATCAGATGTCAGGCACAGGGGCAGAAAAAGCGTAGGACAGGCGATAATCGTGGCGATTTTTTGGGTAGAAAATAGGTCGCGCGATAATTCAGGGCGAGGGTGGACCAATTGGCAACGCTCCCGCGGTTCGCTGCACTGTTGCTCCGAGCGATGAATCCACCTAAGATACGGCTGCCGGGGTAAATCGTTCGTTCCCAATCAGGGTGTAATGCACTTAAAGGCGTTTGCACCCTAGCGACGGCACTGAAAGGTCAAAAAGGGGAGCAACATGATACGAGGGTTGGGAACTTGTAATCTAGTAGGACTGGTTCTCGGAGTCATCTGTTGGGAGTGGTGTCCATGTCAAACGCTGACGAGAAATCTTCTGCGAAGCAGCCGCCGACGGTCGCGGAGGCGGAAGCCTTCATCAAAAACGCCGAAGCCAAGCTGCTGGAACTCAGCGTGAACGCCAGCCGCGCCGATTGGGTGAAGGCCACCTACATCACCGACGACACGGAAATTCTGGCGGCCCAGGCGGACGAGCGCGCCATTGCCGCGCAGGTGGAATTCGCCAAGCAGGCCACGCGCTTCGACGGCCTGAAGTTGCCCGCCGACCTGGCGCGCAAGATGCTGCTCCTGAAAATTTCCCTGGTGCTGCCCACTCCCGCCGATCCCCACGAGAGCGCGGAGATCACCGAGATTGCCTCCCGCATGGAGGGCACTTACGGCAAGGGAAAGTGGTGCCCGCCCGGCAAAGACAAGTGCCTGGACATCGAAGACCTGACCCGCCTGATGGCCACCAGCCGCGACCCCAATGAACTGCGCGATGCCTGGGCAGGCTGGCACCAAATTTCGCGGCCCATGCGCAAGGATTTTGTGCGCTTCGTCGAGCTCTCGAATCAAGGGGCGCGGGAACTGGGATTCAAGGACACCGGCGCGCTGTGGCGCTCGAAGTACGACATGCCTCCGGATGATTTTGCCCGGGAACTGGACCGGCTGTGGGAGCAGGTGCGCCCGCTCTACGTGCAGCTCCACGCCTACGTGCGCTGGAAGTTGCGCGAGAAATACGGCGACCAGGTGGTTCCCGCCAGCGGCCCCATACCCGCCGACCTGCTGGGCAATCTGTGGGCGCAAACCTGGGACAACGTCTATCCCCTGGTCGCGCCGCCGAATGCCGACCCGGGCTACGATCTGACCCAAATCCTGAAGAGCCGCAACACCGACGCCCTGGGCATGGTCCGCTACGGCGAGCACTTCTTCACCTCGCTCGGCTTCGCTCCCCTGCCGCAGACGTTTTGGGAGCGGTCGATGTTCACGAAGCCGCGCGACCGCGACGTGGTGTGCCACGCCAGCGCCTGGCACGTGGACTTGGATCAGGACCTGCGCGTGAAAATGTGCATCGATATCACCGCCGAGTATTTCTCCACCATTCATCACGAGCTGGGGCACAACTTCTATCAGCGCGCCTATCGCCATCAGCCTTACCTGTTTCGCGATGGCGCCAATGACGGCTTCCACGAGGCCATTGGCGACACCATCGCGCTCTCCATCACGCCGCAATACCTGGTGAAGCTCGGGCTGCTCGACCAGGCGCCCGATCCTTCCAAGGACCTGGGCCTGCTCATGCAAAAGGCGCTGGAGAAAATCGCCTTCCTGCCCTTTGGACTTCTCATCGATCAATGGCGATGGAAGGTCTTCTCCGGTGAGATCACGCCCGAGCAGTACAACCAAGCCTGGTGGGCCTTGCGGTTGAAGTATCAGGGCGTCGCCCCGCCCATGCCGCGCAGCGAGGAGGACTTCGACCCCGGAGCGAAATACCACGTGGCGGCGAACGTTCCCTACACGCGCTATTTCCTGGCGGCCATCCTGCAATTCCAGTTTCATCGCGCGCTGGCGAAAACCGCCGGCTGCACGGAGCCGCTCAACCGCTGCTCGATTTACGACAACAAGGAAGCGGGCGCGCGCCTGGCCAAGATGCTCGAAATGGGCGAAAGCCGCCCGTGGCCCGACGCGCTCGAGGCCCTGACCGGCCAGCGGCAAATGGACGCCACGGCCATCCGCGACTACTTCGCCCCGCTGGAAAAGTGGCTGGAGGAACAGAACCAGGGGAAGCCGGTGGGGTGGTAGAGAGCAGTAGGCAATGAGCGACAGTGCAGATGCCAGAGCGACGCCTGCTGCTGGCAATGATGTTATAATGGAAGCACGCGATGGGACGCAACCAAGACCTGAGGAAGAAAATCTCCGCTTATGCGGAGATCATCGCGGAACACGAAGCCAAGATTCGCTTGGAGCTTTCCAAGGCCGACTCGGACGAGTCCCTGATTGGGCACTGGGAACGTGAAATTGATATCTGGAAGGCAACCGTGGCACGGCTGGCAAGGCGACTGAAAAGGGACTGGTGAAAGATGGCTACCAAATCTGTTCCGTCATTGTCAACCATCGAACAGATGCTCGATGAAGTCGAAGAATACTCACATGCGGTCGAAGCCCTGCGCCGCAGACTAAAACGTCACAAGCTCGGCAGTCATTCTTACCACGACCTCCTGCCCGAACTGGCCGTCCAACTCGATGTGCTCAAACTGAAAACTGAACACGCCGCACAAGCACTGGAAGAGTACGAGGAATCGCTTCCCGAAGCACAATAGCCTTGACATCTAGCCTTCAAGCTTGCTCGTTCCCGACTTCCACCGCTTATTCGAACTCGAACTTCGGCTTTGCCTGTTCAGGGCCCACTCGGCCTGCTGTAATTTCCGCCTTAAAGTAATTCTCGCCCCGCACGGGACAGCCGGCCAGGCGGCGCAACATGGCAATCTGGCCAACGTGCGTAAGGGAATCGGCGATAGGCCCCTGAAACAGTCCTTCCACGGAACAAGCGAGCGGCACATCGGAAGCAGAGCCGCTTGTCGAAGGCTTCCAGCGCGGCAAAGAAGCGAGCCGTTCCCTGCTCCCAGGTGAGCGGCGGGGAATTGTGCCAAGCCTCCTTGCCCTCGGCGAGGGAAAGCGCCCAGTCCAGCAGATCGCCGAGGTGAGCCAGGATTTGAGCGGGTGTGCGAGTGGTCTCGCCGGCGCGAAACTCGGCAAATTCCGCGGGCGCGCCACGCAACGCTTTGCCCCCTCGATAGGCGAGCGTGGCCAGCGTGTGGCGCAGCAGAACGGTTTTGCCGTCGGTCATGAGGCCCTCCCGAACCCCAGGAACTACTTTTTCTCCAGGCTGCGCGCGCTTTCATCCCTGTCGGGGTCCATCCAAGCGACGTCCGTGTGCGCATCGCTAAAGCGCCGCAGGCCCGCCTCCTTGATGGCAGTGTCCGGCACCTTGTGCGAGCGGGGTATAGCGCGGGTGGTGGGATTCTTTGTAGGGATCATTGCGCGCCGCGTTGTAACAGCAAATCATCGACCAGCGCGGGTTGTCAGAATGGTTCTGATCGGACCGGTGCAGAAGGTTGCAGTGGAAAAACAAAGTGTCGCCCGGGTTCCATTTCCACGTAGACCAGTTCCAATCGCTTCTGAATCTCGGCCACGCGCTCCATATCCGCGCCGGCCTGCTGGCCCGTCAAGACGTGATCGATGCGCCCGAGTTGGTGCGAGCCGCGCAGGACCTGCATGCATCCATTCTCCCGGGTGGCAGGATCGACGGCGATAAAAGCGCTGCAAAGCAGCGGAAACAAAACCCCATTCTGGTACCAGTAGCCATAGTCCTGGTGCCACGTCCAGGCGCCGCCCACCTTGGGATCCTTCATAATCATCTTGGAATGGTAGTGGTACACCTCGCCGCCCAGAAGCTTTTCCGCGGAGTTGACCATGGACTCGCAGCGCGCGAACATTCCGTACAGCGTGTCGCCGGGATGGTTCCACAAGGAGAGGCGCACGATCCCGCCTTCTCCATCCTTTCTGCCAAACGAATGCTGGTCGAGTTCCCGGTCTTCCTTGGCGGCGCGCCGGAGCAGGCCGACCTCCTCTTCGTCGAACAAGCCTTTGGCCAGCACATAGCCGTTGACATGGTATTCGCGCACCTGCTGATCGTTCAGCGGACCTTTAGCCATGAAATTGCCCCCGCGATTAGAATTGGGATTTCGCCTGAATTTGGAGTGTAGGGCCACGCTCAAAGGCCTGTCAACCCCATCATTCGGTGCCCTCCACCGGTTTTCCGCCGAAATTCGTCACCCGGGAAAGGGGGGCGCCGTGGCAGGACCATGGATCCGCGTGGGCAACAGACAGACTTTCCGCAAACTCCTCTTCCCCAGCGAGGTGCTCGCCCAGTTCGCGGATGGTGCGTTCTCCCAAGGTGAGCAGCACGCTGGGGTCGCCCGAGAGTTGGTAGGAGGCCATCTGCCTTTCAAACTTGTCCAGGTCGATCCCCAAGCGCTCGTGCCCGTCGCGAAATGCCTGGAGCTTTGCCGTCGCTTCGGGGCCTGGCGCGATGGTGCGGAAAAAATCATTTTCTTCCCGGCGGCAATGGTCCATGGCATAGGTCTTGAAAAAGTGCATCGTCATGCGCAGCGCCGCGAGCGCCGCCTGCCGGTCAGTGAGATTTTCACCGGGGTGCAGAGCCAGCCCCGCGAGAATCGCCTGCCAGTCCTGCAAGGCGGCGCGAATCTTTGCGTGTTCTTCCCGCCACTTCACGACGTCAGGCGGCGCAACGGCGGAGGGCGCGTTCGGGAGCAGGCAGCGGGGTTTCGGCTTCCAGATACAAACTCTTGAGCCCGCGCGCCGCGAGCACCCCGGCAACCTCTCGCCGCGAGGGGAAGCCATGGGTTGAAAATTGCCCGGGCGTGTCATTCCGAAGGTATCCGCCCGGAAAGGTATCGCAGTCCACGGTGAAGAGGTCGCCCGCCGCCACCATGGAAATATTCATTTCGTAATTCTCGCGGGTGTTGAAGAACAGCCGCGAGCGCGGGAAGGCAAGATGATAGAGGCTCAGGATCAAGCGGTAGTCGTCGTCCGCGACCGTGAAGCGCGATGGCTTTTGCGACGCCAGCACGCCGCGCGCGGGCTTGAGGCGCGGAATGCCGATGGCGTGCGGTTCCAGGCCATAGGCGCGGCGCAGGTAGTTGCCGTGCTCGATGGTGGCCAGCGCGTCATAGCGCCAGTCGTAGAGGCCCAGCAGCGCGCCCAGGGCGATTTTCTTGATGCCCGCCGCGATGACGCGGTCCCACAAATCCAGGCGGTATTCGAAATCGCGCTTGGGCGAGCCGGCCACGTGCCAGCGGTCGAAGTGCGGTTGGTGATAAGTCTCCTGCCACTCCACCACCCATTCGAGGCCCGCCCCGCGCAGCCGCACGTAGTCCTCACGCTCATAAACCGGGGAGCAGAGCCCCACCACGCCGCCGCCCAGGCGGTCGAGCTTCTGGCGGGTCAACTCCACGTAGCGCGCCACCACGTCGGGGCCAAACTCGGGGTCTTCCGAAAGCACCAGCTCAATCTGCCGGTGGCCCCAGGAAAGAATCAGGTCGAGCTCGCGGCTGAATTCGTCCAGGCTCAGGCGCACGCGTTCGGCCAGCGCATTGCTTTGGCGATAGCCGCAGTAGAGGCACTCGTTCTCGCAAAAGCTGGTGAGATAAACCGGAATGACAAACTCCACCGTGTGCGGGGCCACCTTCTCGCGAACCCGCTGCGCCGCGGTGTGGATTTCCGCGCGCCGCTCGGGCTCGCGCGCCCAGGCGATCAGCGAAGCTGCGTCCTCCACGTCGAGGCCGGGGTTCCTCTCCGCCGCTTCGAGAATGGCCTCGTGGGAACGCGCGGGCTCCGGCAGCGCTGCAAGTGATTCGATGCGGGCGCCGGAGACTCGAAAGACTTCGCTGAATGTTGACACTGCGCTTCTACCTCCTCAAGCGAGCAAATTGGACCTCGATGGTTCTTAGAAGAATACTCTAGCAATCCCTTTTCCATCTTGGAAACTGCAGCGGCGAGTTTAACTCGCCAAATGGCGGCGTAAAGCCGCCTCTACATCTAACTGACCCACTTCCAAGCGGGGAGCATTAAGCCTGCTAACCCATTTATTTTCATCAACATCGCAGAGATGTACAACTAGTTTATTTTCATCAACATCGCAAGAGCCCTAAATCGGACAATTTTTCTCCATTTGTTTTCACCAACATCGCCTAGCTTACCTTCATTTTTGATTCCCGCGTTTTTTTGAGGCCGACCGCAATGCAATGTTGTTAACTGATTTAGTTCCAATCATTTGAATTTTCCGGCGGGTCAGCCGCCATATCGCTAAGTACCTTTATTATCATCAACATCGTGAAAGAACACAACCTCTTCGCAATTTTCCTGCTCCCGCGTGGGCTCGAGGCGTATCCACAGACTCCGCAAATTCTTCAGATTTCCTTTTGCCGCCCTTATGTTCGCAAGCACTCGGCCCCCGACATCCGGAACCTAACCCCGGTCCCGCATGAATCCCCAAAGGTCGAGAGTCGAAAGTTGAAAGCTGGGGCTTACTCCCGCCCTTAGGATGGGAACGCACCTTCAACGGTTTGCTGTCGGCGGTCAGCCATCAGCTAAATCGACCAAGCGTAGCATGGTTTAGCGCTTGGGCGCCTAGGAATTGGCCCCTTAGCAGGCCGTCGCTACTTGGCGGCTGCCACTCCCCCCGCCGTCCGAGCCGGGGCGGTCCCGCCCTTTGTCGCCGTTTTGCCCGCTGGGGAGCGCGCTGTTTGTCGCTGCTTCCAGGAACCTGCTCAGTTCTTCGCCATGATGAAAGCGCCGCCAAATGAATACCGCGGCAATCCCTGCCAGCACCAGCAGCGCGATGAATTGGGACGTCGAAAGCAAGTGATGAAAAACAAACCCGCGGTTTTCGTCGCCACGCAGGAATTCCAGAAGAAATCGTCCCACGGCGTACAGGCCCAGGTAACCAAGGAAAATATCTCCATCTGTTTTTTCCTGGGGAACCGCCACAGGAGCACAACGAAAATCACCAAGGTTGTGAAGGATTCGTAAAGCTGTGCGGGATGCAAGCGCACCCCCAATGGGACGCCCGTGTTTTCATGCGCAACGGCGCTGGAAAATACCACTCCCCATGGCAAGGTGGTGGGTTTACCGTAATCGCAACCGGCGCTAAAGCATCCGAGACGTGTCACGCGGTGCCCAGCGCCACGGAGGGCGCCAGCACATCCGCAAACCTCCAAAAGGAAAGTTTCTGCTCCCGCACGTACCAGATGGTGAAGAAGAGCGCCGCCAGGAAGCCGCCGTAAAAAACCCCACCCTTCTTGAGGGTTGCGTAACTTAAGATCTCCCCGGGATGATTCTCGGTAATAACTCCATAACGTCAGGACCAGTAATACTTTCGCTCCAATCAGCGCGACGATAATAACCCATGAACTAAAATCCAGGATCTGTGCGGAACCCACGCCCGCACGGCGACCCAAACGCATGGCAATATAAATCCCAATCAGGAACGCCAGCGCCAGCATGGTGCCGTAAGTGGGAAGGCGGAACGTACCGATACTGATCAAAAACGGGTGCAAACTTTTTCCCCAGGGGGCGCGGGCGTCCCGCCCGTGTCAGGTCATGGCCAAGATGGCCATGCCACTTCTTCCGGCTGCCCCGCGTTGTGCTGCTGCTTTCGCTACAGCCCCGCGGGATTATCCAGCCAATAGATCGTCAATCCCGGACAGCAGCTTGGGATAGAAGTCGGTGGATTTCTGCGGCATCGGGCAGTCGGCGAGAGCGTTGTCGTGAACGGCTTCGACGGGCGTGGGATTCAGCAGGAACGCGATCTGTCCCCTGCCCTTCTCCACCCCTTCGCAGGCGAGAGCCGCCTCGCGAAAGTACGACAAGTTCTTTTCCTCGCGCACGGCTTGCGCATCGATGCCCAGCAGGCGTTCCAGCACCAGGCGGTGCAGCAGGACGACGTCCAGCCGGCGCAGCGTGGGAGCAAGGTCCGCGAGCGCGCCGTCGAGATCAAAATCCGGGCGCAAGCGCAGCAACGCCAGTTTTCCCGGACCCGCATAGGCGCCCATCGCCGGCCGCTCGCGGCCCGCCGCCGTGAGCCTGGCAAGGAATTGCGCCGTCCACTCGCTTGCCGGCCCTTCCACCGCGACGTCTTCCCAGTCGAAAATCGCGCGCGCGTCGGCGGCGAATTTGGCCCAGTCGAAATGCGCCAGGCTGTGCACCAGCCGGTGCGTGGGCAGGATGGTGAGTCCGTCAGTTTCCATGCGAACGAAGGTCATCATCACATATTCCGCGCGGCCGTCCTCCCGGCCCGTTTCCCGGCAGTAATTGCGATAGGCGAGCGCCGTTTCGTAACGATGATGGCCGTCAGCGATCACCAGCCGCTTGTCGCGCATGGCCGCCGTCACCCCGGCAATAATCTTGGGATCGGCGATGCGCCAGGCGGTGTGCCGCGTGCCGTACTCATCCGTAACCTGCTCCCAGGGCTGCTCCGCAGCGGGCGCCGCCAGCAGGCTCTCAATCGCCCCCGTGGGGTCGCTGTAGAGCATGAAGATCTGGCCATAGTGGGCGCGAGTGGCCTTCAGCAATTCCAGGCGGTCGGCCTTGGGGCCGGAAAGCGTCTCCTCGTGGCGATGCACCACGCGCGCCGAGTAATCCTCCAGGCGCAACAAAGCGATAAAACCGCGCCGTTCCTTGCGCACGCCGCGCTGCCCGGGAACTTCGTATTCCTGGTGATAGGGATAAATGGCCGGCTCGGGCTCGGAGACCAGCACGCCGCTTTGGATCCACGCCTGGAAGTCGCGCGCCGCGCGCAGGTAGACGTTGTCCGCGGGGCCGTCCTCCGGCAGCGTGCGTCCGCGAATGATGCGCACCAGGTTGTACGGGCTCAAATCGTAGTAACGCGCCTGCATCTCGGGAGAAATCTTGTCGTAAGGCTGCGTTACCACCGCGCCGAGGTCGGGAATTTTCCGAGGGTCATAATGAAGTGCGCGAAAGGGGAGTATCTCTGCCATGTGCCTCACTTCCAGATAGGATGTGTTCGAAAATCTAAAACTACCATACCGCCCGCTGTGCGTCGAGGATTGTGTAGCGGCGAGTTTAGCTCGCCATTTGGCGCGTCCCGATAGAGTCGGCGCAGGCTCCGTCGCCATCTAGCCATCAAATGCGGCCTACGTCAGACCAGCCATTTCATCCCCCATGACGTAGTGGCCAATCCACGCTAGAATGAAAGGTTAGGAAATTACAGCCGTCGCTGTCGCCAGTTGCTCGCCGCGTGCGCCATCGCGCTGAGCACACATTCTCTTTCGAAAGGCCGCGCACATGGCTGAACTTCGTTTGGACCCCTTTACCCGGCGCTGGGTGGTTACGGGCAAGCGTCCGGTTATGCCGGATGTTCACGATGAAGGCGGGGCTTGCCCCTTTTGCCCCGGCAACGAGCATATGACGCCCCACGCCATCCGCGAGTACCGCGACTCCGCCGGCGCGTGGATGGCCCGGGTGTTTCACGATCGCGCCCCGCTGTTCCGCGTGGAAGGCGGCGCGGACCGCCGGGCCGAGGGCATGTTCGACCGCATGAACACCGTTGGGCGCACATGAAATTGTGGTCGAGACTCCAGTGCATGGCGTGACGCTGGCGCAACTTCCCGAGCAGCACTTTGCCCACGTGCTGGAACTTTTCCGCGACCGCATCCTTGACCTCAAGCAGGACCGCCGCCTCCGTTACGTCTCGCTTTTCAAGGATCAGCATGCGCCCTCTCCGACCCTGCGAGGGCACGCTTATTCTCAGGTGCTGGGAACGCCGGTCTTGCCGCAACTGCTGGAAATCGAATTTCGCTGGAGCCGCGCGCATTTCCTGAAGCGCGAGCGTTGCATCTACTGTGACGCGTTGCAGCAGGAGCTGCGCGAGGAGAAACGCCTGGTGGATCAGAACGAGGATTTCGTGGCCTTCTGTCCCTTTGGCTCGCGCTGGTCCTACGAACTCTGGGTGGTGCCTGTCCGCCATTCCTCCTCGTTCGAGAACGATTTGACGGAACCGGGGCGAGTGGCGGCGCTCGCGCCGTTTCTCAAGTCCTGCCTCCAGCGCGTCGAAAAGGTCTCGCCATCCCTCCACCTGGTTGTCCACACCGAGCCGAATTTGCAGGCGTGGAAACCCACCAAAGATTGGTGGAGAACCCTGCGGGATGATTATCACTGGCACATCGAAATTCAACCCGGACGTTGAGGGGCGGCGGCGCTTCCTGGGCACCGAGGGCTTCCACTTCAACCCCATTCCGGCGGAACAGGCCGCCTTGGTTTTGCGCGCGCTTGAGCCCGGCGTCGAGCCGCCACCCCCAGCTTAAATATGGACAACCCCGTGACGACAAATTGGAAACAAGTTCGGCTGTTGGTCTTTGACCTTGACGGCACCCTGGTGGACAGCAAGCAGGACCTGGCATTGAGCGTCAACGCGATGCGGACGGAGATGGGACTGGCTCCCTTGCCGCTGGATTTAATTGCCTCCTACGTCGGCCACGGCGTCACGCTGTTGGTGCGCCGCTCGCTGGGAGCACATGCCACCGACGAGAATGTGGAAAAAGGGATTGGCGTTCTTTCTGGCTTACTACCGCGACCATATGCTCGATCACACGGCTCCTTATCCGGGAGTGGCCGAGGCGCTGGAAAAGCTCGGTGGCCATAAGATGGCGGTGTTGACGAACAAACCCGTCAATTTCAGCCGCGAGATGCTGACCCGGCTCGGGTTCGCGCCCTACTTCGCCTACATCTACGGGGGCAACAGCTTTCCGCAAAAAAAACCCGATCCCATCGGCTTGCACAAATTGATGGAAGACCTTCAGATTTCCGCCCGCGAAACTCTCATGGTCGGCGATTCTGATACCGACGTCCTCACCGGGCGGAACGCCGGCGTGTGGACCTGCGGCGTCACCTACGGATTCGGGGCGCACACGCTGCAAACAGGTTTCTCCGGATCTGGTGATTGACGACATGCGGGAACTCCCTCCGCTGCTGAACGGCCACCGCAATGTGTGACGCCGGGAGAGTGAGCGTTTGCGGCGAGTAGAACGCGCTGGATGGTGGCACTCCAACTTGTCCTGAGAGCTTTCGCATCCAACCCTAGACGGAAATTCCTATGACGAATGTAGTAGAAGCGATCGGGCGGGCGACGCCCCGTAATACCCATGATGAAGAAGCGTGCTGTCCGCTCGTGTCGCCGGCGCGCTGTGTCTTTGGGCGGGTCTTTGCCTGTTGCCCGGGGTTTCCGGGTTTTCCCAGCAGCCGCCGGTGAAACCGCAAAAGGAACCGGCGCCGAGTCCTGCGCCTGCGGTGGCGGACGCCGAGCAGGAACAACCGCTCCCCGGCGATTGGGGTCCGGAACTGCTTTACGGCATCCTCAGCTCGCCGAACGAGGAGGCGCAATTCGGCGTTGCTGCGCGCGACGTTTGCCGCGGGGCCCGCCATTATTCCGCAGCTTGCCGCGGCGCTGAAGGACGATCGCACGGCCGAGTACGCGGCGCAGTCGCTGGCCTATATCGGGGGCGATCAGGCGCTGCCCATCCTGTGGAAGCTGCTTTCCGATCCTCGCGACCTCAATTTGCGGCGCTTCACCTATGGCGCGCTCGCCGAATTCGATTCGCCGCAAGCCACCGACATGCTCTTCGACGTCATCAACAAATCCGACGACGAACCGGACCGCACCGTGACGGAAGCCGCGGTGATTGCTCTTACCGTGCGCACCGACACGACGTCTGCTTCCGCGCCTTCTCGCCTCGGAGAAAAAGCTCCAGGACGTCGTCATTCGCGACGACCTGGACAACGCCCGCGCGGTCATTGAAGAGCGGGCGAAATACCTGGCCACGCCGGAAGGGAAGAAATCCGGCGGCTCGATCGAATCCGCGGTGCGAACCTATTTCATCCCGGCGCTGGAACCGCCACCTGCGCCGGAGGCACCGGGCCGCCTCTCCCGTCAAGAAAAGTGTGGGGAAAGCGCCCGCCGCGCCCTCACTGGCGCAAGCCGCGGCCGCTGGTTTCGGTTGATGTCCGCAGCGTCACCTTTTCGCCCGACAAGAACCGCGCCCTGGCGCGGGTGGTCTTCGAAGACCCCACGGCGATGGCCTATTATGATTTCGTCCTGCAAAAACGCTTCGGCGATTGGACGCTCGCCAGCGTCTGGCTGGGGCCGGAAGTGGAAAAACCGGGAACGGGACACGGGATACGGGACACGGGACTCGGGACCGGGACCCGAGGTGCGCAGTAGGCAGTAGGGCAGTACGCGATTTGTGGAGTTCCAATGGGCCGATTCGCAACCGCGCTCGCGAGTCGGGCGTCCCGTATCCCGTGTCCCGTATCCCTGAATCTTATGCGACACGTCATCGTTGGAACGGCCGGCCACATTGACCACGGGAAGTCGGCGCTGGTCCTGGCCCTCACCGGCACCGACCCCGACCGCTGGGAGGAAGAGAAGCGCCGCGGTATCACCATTGATCTGGGCTTCGCTCATCTGGATTTGGGCGAGGATCTGCGCATCGGATTCATCGACGTTCCCGGCCACGAGCGCTTTGTGAAGAACATGTTGGCGGGCGTGGGCGGCATCGATCTGGTCATGTTGATCGTCGCCGGTGACGAGTCCATCAAACCTCAGACGCGCGAGCACTTCGACATCTGCAAGCTGCTGGGAATTCGCCGAGGCCTGATTGTCATCACCAAGTCCGACTTGGTGGAGCGCGAGGTGCTGGACTTGGTGCGGCTGGAGGTGCAGGAATTCGTCGCGGGTTCGTTCCTGGCGGATGCGCCGATGGTGGCCGCAAGCGCGCGCACCGGCGAAGGATTGGATGAACTCAAGAACGAACTGCGGCGGCTGAGCCTGGAGGCGCCTCCCAAACCCGCCGATCTGCCCTTTCGACTCCCCATCGACCGCTCCTTCGTGATGAAGGGATTTGGAGCGGTCGTCACCGGGACGCTGATCACGGGGACGGTGGAAAAGGAAGCCGAGGTTGAAATCTTCCCCTTGGGAAAACGCGTGCGCGTGCGCGGCATCGAGGTCTACAACGCCCCCGCCGACCGCGCCACCGCAGGCCAACGAACGGCTCTGAACCTGGCGGGAACGGAGGCCCGGCAGATTACGCGCGGCATGGTGCTGGCTGCGCCCGGCCTGTTCCAGCCCACCACATCCCTGGATTGCACCCTGAGCCTTCTTGCCCAGCGCCCGGCCACTGAAAAACCACGCGCAGGTGCATTTCCACTGCGGGACGGCGGAGATGCTGGCGCGGGTCGTCCTGCTTGAAGGCAAAGAAATGAAACCGGGAGCAACCGGCTTCGTGCAGCTTCGCCTGTCAGAACCGGGTCTGTTTGTGCCTGGCGACCGCTTCATCATCCGGCAATTCTCGCCCGTCACCACCATCGGCGGCGGCGGCGTGCTCGACAATGCTCCCCCCAAGCACCGCCCCGGCGATCCGGCCACGCTCGAATCTCTGCGCGTATTGGAACGCGGAGAACCGGAAGCGCGGCTCGAACTCCTGGCGCAGCGGGCGGGTGAAGCTACCCCCGCGGCTCTGGCGGCCCGCACGGGCTGGAAACCTGCGGAAATCCTCCGCGTGGCAAAATCCCTCGAAACCCAAAAGCGTCTGGTGCTCCTCGGGCAACCGCCCAGCCTGCTGGTCCACGCGGCGCACTTCGAGCGGATGGCGAAGCTGCTCCTCGACCAGCTCGAAAAGTTTCATGCGGCAAATCCGCTGGTGGCCGGGCTGCCCAAGGAGGAGCTGCGGGCCAAGCTGGGAGCCGGCGGCGCGGCGCACGCTATCCCCTCACCGGCGCTGCTCAACGCCCTGCTGCAATCCCTGACCCTGCAGGGCAAAATCGACGTGCAAGGTGAGACGGTTCGCCTGGGCGGCCGTACCATTCAATTGTCCGCGGAGGAAATTGCGGCGCGCGATCAAATCGCCGCCGCCTTTGAAAAGGCGGGATTGGCCGTGCCCACCGCGCGGGAAGTCCTGGCAAACCTGCGCCTCGACCGGGCGCGCGCCGAAAAATTGCTGAGGATGCTGGTGAAGGAAAACGTCCTGCACAAAGTTACGGAGGATCTGATCTTCCATCAGTCGGCGCTGCGCGAGCTTCGCGAGATCCTGGCGCGCCGCAAAGCACAGAACAACCGCCTGGGGGTTACGGACTTTAAGGAGCTGACCGGACTTTCCCGCAAGTACGCCATCCCGTTGCTCGAATATCTCGACCGTGAGCGCGTCACGCGCCGCGAAGGCGACGAGCGAATTATTCTCTGAGAGGAGTCAGGAACCAGGAGTCAGAATATAGTAACCGGCGGAGTTTCCCGTATTCTGGCTCCTGACTCCTAACTTCTAGCTTCTTACTCCTAACCTCTAGCTCCTGTCTTCTGACTCCTGGCTCCTGGCTCCTGATTCCTTCCAGTAACCGTCTTGAGAATCTCATAGAGCAGAGAAACCGGAAGACCGACCACATTGAAATAACAGCCGGAAATGTGGGTGACGAACTTCGAAGCCAACCCTTGAATAGCATAAGCGCCGGCTTTGTCAAAGGGCTCGCGGCTGGCCACATAGGCGCGAATTTCGTCTTCGTTTAGCTCGCGGAAGGTCACAAAAGTGGTTTCGTGCGTGAGCGCTACAATCTGCTCAGGCGCCCGAACCAAGCAGATCGCGGTAATCACCTCGTGCGTCTGGCCGGAGAGCAAACGGAGCATGCGGGTGGCATCGGAGGGTCCGCTGGGCTTTCCCAGAATCAAACCGCCGATTGTAACAATCGTATCCGCTCCCAAAACCAGGCGGCCGGCGGGCGCGCGGGCGGCCACCCGCAGCGCCTTGGCGCGAGCGAGGCGCCGGGCGTAATCTTCCGGAAGTTCTCCCGGAATCGGCGGCCCCTCTTCGATGCCGCTGGGAATCACCTCAAAATCGAAGCCGGCGTTGCGAAGCAACTCGATTCGACGCGGGGAATTGGAGGCGAGAAGCAACTTCATGCGTGTGGCATTATAAGAACGTAACTGGCCCATCTCAAGCCATTTCCTCGCTGGCGCGCAATGTGCTAGACTGGCAAATCCTCCAGACTTCAAAAGTCTGCGCTGGGGAACACCGAACGTGGATGAAATCGGAAAAATCCTACCTTCTCTGTTTAGAAAACAAATCCGCCGCGAGGAGCCGCATCTGCTTGAGATCCTGCTTCCGCTGTGGCCGCGCATCGCGGGCAAGACCATGGCGCAACATTCCCAGCCCGCCCTCTTTGCGTCCGGCGTGTTGACCCTCGCCACCGATTGCGCCACGTGGGGCACGCAGCTCCGGCAGATGACCGAGGAAATTCGCGCCGAGATCAACGGCTTTCTGCGCCAACCGGTTGTGAAGAAGTTGCGAATCAAGACGGTGACTCAGCCCAGCCTGTTTTCTCCGCCACGGCCCTCGCGCGGAACCGCCCCGCCCGCGCCCGCTCGGTGGAACACGCGATGGACACGGCTTCAATAGCTGACCCGGAGATTGCTTCGGCGCTGGCAAGCTCTTATGCCAAGTATTTCAATCGCCCTCGGAGATAGTTAAACCCATGACTTTTACCGAAAAAGATGTTCGCTACGTAGCCGACCTCGCTCACTTGGAGCTTACTGAGGAAGAGATGAAGAAATTCCTTCCCCAGATTGATTCGATTTTGCAGTACGTGCAAAAGCTGAACGAGCTGGACACCTCCGCGATCGAACCCATGGCGCAGGTCACGTACCCGGGTTCCGAGAATGCCTCCTTCCGGGCGGACCAGCCGCGCCGGAACTTTTCCCAGGACGAGGCGCTGGCGAACGCTCCCGAGCCGGGCGCGGGAAGCTTCAAAGTGCCGCGAGTCATCGAGCGGGAGGAATGAGCTCCATTTTGGATTTTGGATTTTGGATTAGGCACAACGCTTGCGCACTGTCTCCTTCAGTCCAAAATCGAAAATGGAGAAGGCAGAGGCACTTAACGCATAATGGACTTCACTACTCTAACGATCAGCCAAATACATGAGCTTCTGAAGACCCGGCAGGCGACGGCTGTCGAAATCGCCCAGGCCCACCTGGCGCGCATCGAGCAGAAGGACAAGGAAGTCCGCGCCTACCTCAGCCTGTGCCCCGAGCGCGCTCTGGCGCAGGCGAAGAAGGTGGACGAGGCGATCGCCGCCGGCGAAACGCTCGCCCCCCTGGCCGGCGTGCCTGTCGCGGTCAAGGACGTCATCCTGACCCGCGGAACCCGCACCACCTGTGGGTCGCACATCCTGGAGAATTTCGTCGCGCCTTACGACGCCACGGCCGTCGAAAGGCTGGAGGGCGCGGGGGCCGTCGTCCTCGGCAAGACGAATTGCGACGAATTCGCCATGGGCTCCTCGACGGAAAACTCCAGTTTTTATCCCACGCACAATCCTCGCGATCTGACTCGTGTGCCCGGGGGATCAAGTGGTGGTTCGGCCGCCGCCGTGGCAGCGAATTTTGCGACCGTCGCGTTGGGATCGGACACCGGAGGGTCCATCCGCCAGCCCTCGGCGTTCTGCGACATCGTGGGCATGATGGGAACCTACGGCAGAGTTTCCCGCTACGGTTTGGTGGCCTTCGCCTCCTCGCTTGACCACATCGGGCCGTTTGGGCGCTCCGTGCACGATGTGGCGCTGGTGCTGCAAACCATCGCCGGGCGCGACCCTCTGGATTCCACGTGCGCCGCGCTGCCCGTGGACGATTACGTGGGCGCGCTGAGCGGCGACATCCGGGGGATCCGCGTCGGGGTTCCGACGGAGTACCTCAAGGGATTGAATCCTGAAATCGGCGGCAACATTCAGAAGGGCATCGACCTATTCAGCAAACTTGGCTGCGAAATCGTGCCCATCAGCCTGCCGCACACCGACTATGCCATTGGATGCTATTACATCATTTGCACCGCCGAAGCCAGCTCCAACCTCGCCCGCTACGATGGCGTACGCTATGGATTCCGCTCTCCCCAACACGACGATTTGCAGGACATGTACCGGAAATCGCGCAACCTCGGCTTCGGAGCGGAAGTGAAGCGCCGCATCATGCTGGGAACTTATGTATTAAGTTCCGGGTATTATGATGCCTACTATCTGAAAGCCCAGAAAGTGCGTACCCTTATCACTCGCGATTTCGTCGAGGCGTTCGACGAAGTTGACGTCATCGTCACCCCCACGTCTCCCATTCCGCCCTTCAAGCTCGGCGAAAAGGTGGACGACCCGCTCCAGATGTACCTTGCCGACATCTACACCGTCACCGCCAGCTTGGCCGGCATCCCCGGAATCACCGTCCCCTGCGGTAAGACTCCAAGCGAACCACGCCTCCCCGTGGGCATGCAAATCCTCGCCAAACACTTCGACGAGGCGCGCCTGCTGCGAGTGGCCGATGCGTTTGAAAAGGCCGGCGGATTTCAAATTAGTTGAAGCGATTGGTCAGGAAATGTGCGGTGAAACGTGGGCAGGCTGACCTTGTCGACTCGGGGCGGCAAGTATGACTTGCGGCGTGCGTAATCCAGTACTTGTCGTCAGCCAAGATTCGGACTCCAAACAAAGTCCATGCAAGCCAAGGGAGATGCCTGGTATGAACCAAGTGCGGTCATGGTCAGCCCCAAAAGTCATGTCGCCGGAACCGAAATGAGGATCCAGCGTGGTCATCGGCTTGCAATTGACTGACTGCTGCAATTGCTTCTTTACTGCGTTCTCGCCTCGTCCTCGTCGGCCAGTTCCGCTCCCACCGCCGGGGCAGGAGCGGCGGGGATAGCTACTTCCGCCGGCGTCGGTGACTTCCGGCTGTGGCGGCTCGGCTTCCGTGAGCAGCTTGAAGTTCCGGTAGAATTCCAAGCCCGTGCCGGCCGGAATCAGCCGGCCCATGATGACGTTTTCCTTCAAGCCGCGGAGGTGGTCCACAGCGCCGCGGATGGAGGCTTCCGTGAGGACGCGCGTCGTCTCCTGGAACGACGCGGCCGAGATGAAGGAATCGGTAGCCAGCGACGCCTTGGTAATTCCGAGCAGCAATGGCCGCCCGGTGGCGGTCTTGCCGCCTTTGGCCTTGGCGCGGTCGTTCTCCTCGCGGAACTTGAACTTGTCCACCTGCTCGTCCAGCAGGAATTCCGTGTCCCCCACTTCTTCCACCTTCACCCAACGCATCATCTGGCGCGCGATCACTTCGATGTGCTTGTCATTGATGTTGACGCCTTGCAGACGGTAAACTTCCTGGATTTCATCCACGAGATACTTCTGCAAGTTCCTTCTCGCCCAGGACCGCCAGAATATCGTGGGGGTTGCGCGGGCCATCCATGAGCGGCTCGCCCGCCTTAACGCGTTCACCTTCCTGCACGGAAACGTGCACGCCGCGCGGCAGCAAGTATTCCTTGGTCTCGCCCTTATCCGGAACCACCAGAATCTTGCGCTGGCCTTTGACGACGTCCGCGTAGCGAATGACGCCGTCGATTTCCGTAATTACCGCGGGCTCGTGAGGCTTGCGCGCTTCGAAGAGCTCCACCACGCGCGGCAGACCACCGGTGATGTCCTTGGTCTTGGTGGTTTCACGCGGGATCTTGGCCAGCACATCGCCCGGGCTCACTTCATCCCCCTCTTGCACCATCAAGTGGGCGCGCGAAGGCATCAAGTACTTCTTGGTGCCCTTCTTCTCGTTGCGAATGACGATTTGCGGCTGATACTTCTCCTCCGAAGCTTCCTTCACCACCCATTGCGACAAGCCGGTGACTTCGTCCACCTGTTCCTGCACGGTGACTCCGGCCTCGAGGTCCTTGAACTGCACCGTCCCGGCGACTTCCGTGAGGATCGAAAACGTGTAAGGATCCCACTCGACAATGATTCTCGCCCATTTTCACCGGGGCGCCGTCCGCCACCTTGATGCGGGCTCCGTACACCACCGAGTAGCGCTCGCGCTCGCGGCCTTTGTCGTCCACGATGGCCACCGCGCCATTGCGATTCATGACCACGTGGGCGCCTTCGCGATTCATGACGGTCTGAATGCCGTGGAACTTCAGGAAGCCGTTGTTCTTTGCCTCCAGAGTGCTCTGCTCGGAGATACGGCTGGCCGTGCCGCCGATGTGGAAGGTCCGCATGGTGAGCTGCGTGCCCGGCTCGCCGATGGACTGCGCGGCAATAACTCCCACCGCCTCGCCCATTTCCACCACCCGCCCGGTGGCCAGGTTGCGCCCGTAGCAGCGCACGCAAACGCCGCGCCGCGATTCGCAAGTCAACACGGAGCGAATCTTCACGCGCTCGATGCCGGCCGCCTGGATGGCCGCCGCCAGGTCCTCGTTAATCTCCTGGTTGACATCGACAATCACATTACCTTCGTAGTCTTTAATCTGCTCCAGCGAAACTCGTCCCACGATGCGGTCGCGGAGCGGTTCCACCACTTCTCCGGCCTCCACGATCGGTTCCACGTAGATTCCGTCCAGCGTGCCGCAATCGAACTCAGAAATGATCACATCCTGCGCCACGTCCACCAGCCGGCGGGTGAGGTAGCCGGAGTCCGCGGTCTTAAGAGCCGTGTCCGCCAAGCCTTTGCGCGCGCCGTGGGTGGAAATGAAGTACTGCAACACGTTCAGGCCTTCGCGGAAATTCGCGGTGATGGGGGTCTCGATAATTTCCCCGGAGGGCTTCGCCATCAGTCCGCGCATGCCGGAGAGCTGCCGGATTTGCTGCTTCGAACCGCGCGCGCCGGAGTCCGCCATGATGTAAATGGGATTCATCTGGCCGGTGGTATCTTGCTTCTCCATCGCCTGGAACATCTCGTTGGCCACGTCGTCCGTGACGTTTGACCAGATCGCGATCACCTTGTTGTAACGCTCACCGTGGGTGATGGCGCCTTCCTGGTACTGCTTCTCAACTTCGATAACTTCCTTTTCCGCCGCGCTCACCAAGGCTGCCTTGCTTTGCGGCACTACCAGGTCGTCGATGCCGATGGAAATTCCCGCCTTGGTGGCGTACAGGAAGCCCAGGGTCTTAACGCCGTCCAGCATCTGCACCGTGGTTTCAAGGCCGAAGCGCAGGTAGCAGTAGTTCACCAGCGCGCCCAAGCCCTTCTTGCGAAGCAAGCCGTTGACGTAGGGCATGCCCCTTGGGCAAGTGGTCGTTGAAAATCACCCGGCCCACCGTGGTGTTGATGAACTGGTTCTTGATGGTGATGGGCTCCGTGTGCAGCACGTCCTGATCGTCGTAGGCCGTGGTCAGGTCGATCACGCGCCCGGTGTAACGCAGGCGAATCGGAGTCAGGGTTTCGACTTCGCCCGCCTCCAGCGCCAGAATAACCTCGTCGGAATTGGCAAAGGCGCGGCCATCGCCCTTGGCCCCGCGCTTGTCCTTGGTCAGGTAGTAAACAGCCCAGCACGATGTCCTGGGTGGGGACGGCGAGCGGCTGACCATTGGCCGGCGAAAGAATGTTGTTCGCCGACAGCATCAGCACCGACGCCTCGATTTGGGCCTCGGGTGAAAGCGGAATGTGCACGGCCATCTGGTCGCCGTCAAAATCGGCGTTGAACGCCGTGCAAACCAGGGGATGGATCTTGATGGCCTTGCCCTCGACCAGCACCGGCTCGAAAGCCTGAATGCCCAAACGGTGCAGCGTGGGAGCGCGGTTCAGAAGCACGGGGTGGTCCTTGATGACTTCTTCCAGAATATCCCAGACCACCGATTCCTGGCGCTCCACCATTTCTTTCGCCGCCTTGATGGTGGTGCAGTGGCCCGCCTGTTCCAGGCGGTGATAGATGAAGGGCTTGAAGAGCTCAAGCGCCATCTTCTTGGGCAAACCGCATTGATGCAGTTTCTGCTCCGGCCCCACGACGATCACGGAGCGGCCGGAGTAGTCGACGCGTTTTCCCAGCAGGTTCTGGCGGAAGCGGCCCTGCTTGCCTTTCAGCGTGTCCGACAGGGACTTGAGCGGGCGGTTGTTGGCCCCGCGCAGCACGCGGCCTCGCCGGCCGTTGTCAAACAGCGCGTCCACGGCTTCCTGCAACATGCGCTTTTCGTTGCGGACGATCACATCCGGCGCGTGCAGCTCAATCAGCTTCTTGAGGCGGTTGTTGCGATTGATGACGCGGCGATAGAGGTCATTCAAATCGGAAGTCGCAAAGCGGCCGCCATCGAGGGGCACGAGGGGACGCAGTTCGGGCGGGATCACCGGGATCACGTCGAGAATCATCCACTCCGGTTTATTCCCCGACTTGCGGAACGCGTCCAGCACCTTCAGCCGCTTGGCGTATTTCACCCGCTTCTGTTGCGACGGGTCACTCTTCATTTTCTCGCGCAACTCATCCGCCAGCGTCTCGATATCAACCTGCTTCAGCAGTTCCTTGATGGCTTCCGCGCCCATGCCGGCGCGGAATTTGCCGGGAAATTCCTGCTGAAGTTGCCGGTAGCGCTCCTCGGTCAGCAACTCTTTCTCTTTGAGGGGAGCTTCACCGGGATCGACGACCACGTAATTCTCAAAGTACAGAACGCGCTCGAGGTCGCGGAGCGAGATATCCAGCAGGTGGCCGATGCGGCTGGGGAGGCCCTTGAAGAACCAGACATGCGAGCAGGGGGAAGCCAGCTCGATGTGCCCCATGCGCTCGCGGCGGACCTTGGAAAGGGTCACCTCAACGCCGCATTTGTCGCAGATCACGCCGCGATGCTTCATGCGCTTGTACTTGCCGCACAAGCATTCCCAGTCGGTGACCGGGCCAAAAATGCGGGCGCAAAACAGGCCGTCACGCTCCGGCTTGAAGGTGCGGTAATTGATGGTCTCAGGCTTGGTCACTTCACCATGCGACCAGGACCGGATCTTCTCCGGCGACGCCAGGCTGATGCGGATGGCGTCAAACTCACCGATCAGGCTTACTCGATCATAAGGGCTGCTGCGGAACAAGGTTTTCCTCCTTCAAAGGAGAGAAGAAATTTTGTCGAAATTGCGCCGCCGGGGCGCCGGCGCGGTGTGCGGCGCGACGAGCCCGGCGGGTCTTCACTTCCCTACTCAGCGCCCACCGGCGCGAGTTGTTCCTTGGGCTTCTTGATTAATTCCACGTCGAGGCAAAGGCTCTGCAACTCCCGCACCAGCACGTTGAACGACTCCGGCACGCCGGGCTCAATGGCGGCCTCGCCTTTGACGATAGCTTCATAGATTTTGGCGCGCCCGTAAACATCGTCGGATTTCGCGGTGAGGAGTTCCTGCAGGATGTACGCCGCGCCATAAGCTTCCAGTGCCCAAACTTCCATTTCGCCGAACCGCTGGCCGCCGAACTGCGCCTTGCCTCCGAGAGGTTGCTGGGTGATGAGGGAGTAAGGCCCGATCGACCGAGCGTGGATCTTGTCGTCAACCAAGTGGGAGAGCTTGAGCATGTAGATGTAACCGACCGTAACCGGCTGTTCGAACTTCTCCCCCGTCATTCCGTCGTAGAGATTGATCTTGCCGGAAAGCGGCAGGCCCGCCTTTTCCAGGAATTCCTTGATTTCCTGTTCCGTCGCGCCGTCGAACACGGGGGTGGCGAAGGCGACGCCATTCAGCAACGTGCGGGCTTGATCGAGAACCTGTTCGTCATCCATGGTGTCCAACGGCCGCCACCAGGGGGTTGTTGCGGAAAAGGCTCTTCAACTCTTTGCGCAGCAGTTCGGCGCGAGTTTCCGTGGAGAAGAGTTGGCGAATCTTGGTTCCCAATTCCTTTGCCGCCCAGCCGAGGTGCGTCTCCAGAATCTGGCCCACATTCATGCGGGAGGGGACGCCCAGAGGATTCAGCACCACTTCCACCGGAGTTCCATCCGGCATGTAAGGCATGTCTTCCTCGGGAAGGATGCGGGCGATCACGCCTTTGTTTCCGTGCCGGCCGGCCATCTTATCGCCGACGGAGAGTTTGCGCTTCATGGCGATATAGACTTTGACCAGCTTGATGACTCCGGGCGGAAGTTCGTCGCCCTTCTTCAGCTTTTGAATCTTCTCGTCGGTGATCTTGCGCAGGATGTCGATCTGCCGCGAAGTCATCTCTTCGATCTCATCGATCTTCTCGATAAGGGTCGGGTCCTTCTTCGCGATCCTCATGCGCTTCAGGTTGCGCGTGGTGACGCGGGCAAGGACATCGCGGGTGAGCTTGGTGCCCTTGGTGATCAGCCGCTTGTTGGTTTTTTCGTCGTGCAGGTCCGCCAGAAGCTCTTCCCCTTCCAGCAACGCGCAGAGGCGCTTCAAGCGCTCATCCTGGAGGATGCGGATTTCGTCATTCAGGTTTTTCTCCAGGCGGGTCACCTGCGAGCCTTCGATGTTCTTGGCGCGTTCATCCTTATCCGCGCCCTTGCGGGAAAAGATCTTCACATCCACAACGATGCCTTCGATTCCGGGAGGGCAGGTCAGGGAGGCGTCGCGAACATCTCCGGCCTTTTCGCCGAAGATCGCCCGCAGCAGTTTTTCTTCGGGGGTCAGTTGCGTCTCGCCCTTGGGCGTGACCTTGCCCACCAGGATGTCGCCCGGCTTGACGTAAGCGCCGATGCGGATGACGCCGCTTTCATCCAGGTCCTTCAACAGGGATTCGGAAAGGTTGGGAATGTCGCGCGTAATTTCTTCCGGTCCCAGCTTGGTGTCGCGGGATTCGATTTCGAACTCCTCGATGTGGATCGAGGTGTAGGAATCTTCCTTCACCAGTTTTTCGCTGACCAGGATGGCGTCTTCAAAGTTGTAGCCGCGCCAGGGCATGAAAGCCACCAGCACGTTGCGGCCCAGGGCCAGTTCGCCGCGATCGGTGCAAGGACCATCGGCCAGCACCTGACCGGCATGAACCCGCTGCCCCTTGTGGACCACGGGTTTCTGGTTGATGCAAGTGTTCTGATTGGAGCGGCGGAACTTGATGAGCTGATAGATGTCCGCGCCGACTTCGCGGGAAAGTTGCCCGCTGTGGCCGTCGCCCTCGACGCGCACGATGATGCGTTCGCTATCAACGCCATCCACCACGCCGTTGCGGCGGCAGATGACGACGGCGCCGGAATCGCGCGCCGTGACTTCTTCCATGCCCGTGCCCACCAGCGGCGATTGCGCCCGCAACAGGGGCACCGATTGCCGTTGCATGTTGGAACCCATCAGGGCGCGGTTGGCGTCGTCGTTTTCGAGGAACGGAATCAGCGAAGCCGCCACGCTGACCAGTTGCTTGGGGCTGACGTCGATGTAATCGATCTCATCGCGGCGCTTGAGCACAAAGTTGCCGGCTTGCCGCGCGTTGACCAATTCGTGAATGATGCGGCCCTTGTCGTCAACGCCCACGTTGGCCTGCGCGATCACGTACTGGTCCTCTTCCCACGCCGACTGGTAGAAGGAGAACGGTTCGTGTTCCACCAGCTTGCGCTTCTTTTCCCGCAGTTCTTCGTTGGTCTTATCGACCGTGCCCGACTTCCACGTGCTCGCCCACTTTCCAGGGCCCGTCGCCGCCGTGGGTCACGGTGACGTAATCAACGATGCGGCCGCCGCGAACCTTGCGGTAGGGGCTTTCGATGAAACCGTATTCGTTAATCTGCGCGTAGCACGAAAGCGAAGAGATCAAGCCGATGTTGGGACCTTCCGGCGTCTCGATGGGGCAGATGCGCCCGTAGTGCGTGGGGTGAACGTCGCGCACTTCGAAACCGGCGCGCTCGCGGGAAAGTCCGCCCGGCCCGAGGGCGGAAAGCCGCCGCTTGTGGGTAATCTCGGAGAGCGGGTTGGTCTGATCCATGAACTGCGAGAGCTGCGAAGATCCGAAGAATTCACGAATCGCCGCCATCACCGGCTTGGCGTTGATGAGGTCGTGCGGCATGGCGGTGGACATTTCCTGGTAAACCGACATCTTCTCTTTAATCGCCCGCTCCATGCGCACCAAGCCGAGGCGGAACTGGTTTTCAATCAATTCGCCGACGGCGCGAACGCGGCGATTTCCCAGGTGGTCGATGTCATCCACGGAATACATGCCGCCCGGGTTCTTCTTCAGGGTCAGCAGGTAGCGGATGGCCGCGTAAAAGTCTTCCGGCTCCAGCGTCCGCTTATCCAGCGGCAACTGCACCGGCGAGTGCTCGGAATGATCGGTGGCCAGCGTGCCTTCGCAGGCGCGGACAACCTCGGAACAGATATTCCCTTCCCGCTTGCCCACAAACATCTTCTCGTCATCCACGACGACGTAGAAATTGGCCGTGGGGAAATTCCGGGCGTCTTCAATCTCAAATTCCTGGGACTTGTCGTCCAGGCGATTCTTGAGCTTGGAGTAGTAACCCAGCTTGATATTGAATTTCAGCCGCCCCACGCGGGAGAAATCGTACTTGCGCGGATCGAAGAACATTCCATTGAACAGCGAGGTGGCGGTTTCCAGCGTCGGGGGGTCGCCCGGGCGCATCTTGCGATACATCTCGATCAGCGCTTCCTGCGGGGTCTTCAAGGTGTCGCGCTTCAAGGTCTGGCTGATGACCGAGCCGGTATCGTCCCGTTCCGGGAAGAACACCTGCAATTCCGGAATTCCGGAATCCAGAATGGTGTTCAGGACGGTGGAGGTAATTTCACTGTTGGCTTCCAGCAGCACCTCTCCCGTGGAGGGGTCAACGATATCGGTGGCGGTGAAAGCCCCTTCCAAATCGTGGGAAGCCACTTCCACCTGGGTGATCTTGGCCTTCTGGATTTCCTTGAAGGCCGCCGCCGTAATCTTTCGTCCGGCCGGCACCAGCGCTTCATGCGTGCGGGGGTGATCGATACTCTTGGAGATCCGGTTGCTAACCAGTCCTTCGGAAACCTCCCAGAACAGCTTGCGGTCCTTGAGCGATAATTTTCTCGATCTGGTAGAAGGCCTTGACGATTTCGGAATCGTTCTTCAGTCCCAGCGCCCGCAGAAAAATCGTGGCCAGAAATTTGCGCTTGCGGTCAATTCGGACGTAGAGAAGATTCTTGGTGTCGTACTCAAATTCCACCCACGAGCCGCGATAGGGAATGATCTTTCCGAGGAAGTAAGTCTTCTGGGAATTCGCCTCGAAAAAGACTCCCGGCGAACGGTGCAATTGGCTGACGATAACGCGTTCCGTCCCGTTGATGATAAACGTCCCGTTCTCCGTCATCAGGGGAATTTCCCCGAAGTAAACTTCCTGTTCTTTGATGTCGCGGATGCTCTTGTGGCCGGTATCGCTGTCTTTGTCGTAGAGGGTGAGGCGGATGGTAACTTTAAGGGGCGCCGCGAAAGTCATGCCGCGCTCCTGGCATTCGGTCACGTCGTACTTCAACTGGAGCGCCACGGGGTCGCCGCACTTGTTACAGAACGTCACCACGTTCTTGTTGAAGGTGCCGCACTTGGTGCAAAGGACCTCGCCCACCTTGAAGGGATCGGTAATGACCGTGTGCCCGCAGTTCTTGCAGGTGCTGCGCAAGTGGTGCAAGCCCCTTCAGGCTTCCGCATTTGCACTCCCAATTGCCGATGGAGTAATCCACGAAGTCCAATTGCGCGATGCCGCGAAAATCCGTGATGGGGAAGACGGAATTAAAAACGGCTTGCAGCCCCACATCCTCGCGTTCCGAGGGCAGAAGGTTCATCTGGAGGAAGCGCTCGTAAGAGCGCCGTTGGACCTCGATGAGATTCGGAATCTTAATGACCGTCGGAATTTTGGAGAAATTAATGCGCTGACGCACAGCGCCGTTCCCGCCGTTAGGCATTCCTTTTGCTCCTTGCGTGAAATTTCAAAAGTCGTTCGGACAATGGTGACACGGATCCCTTAATAAATTGGATGCACACTTAGCCTGTGAGGATGCAATCGAATCACCCCGATGGCCCAGCAGTCCATGGGTTCATCCGTGCCACTTAAGAGCAGTGACGAGTGGCGAGTTGCCAATGTCGACAAGCCGATGAACGATCGGGCCAAGTCGAAAAACGTCAATTGGCATCGTCACTCGTCAATTCCTTCACTCGTCACTGATGTGAGTGAGGGCCTTGCCACCAGGCAATCTCCCCCAGGGAAGCACGGGTTTAACCCCTTTCTTCCCTGAGGCCTGGCGGGAGGACGGTTATTTCACTTCTACGGTAGCGCCAGCTTCGGTGAACTTTTTCTTGATGGTCTCCGCCTCTTCCTTGGAGACGCCTTCTTTAATCGGCTTGGGAGCGCCGTCCACCAAGTCCTTGGCTTCTTTCAGTCCAAGGCTGGTGACTTCGCGGACGGCCTTGATGACATTGATCTTGTTGGCTCCGATGGCGGTCAGGACCACCGCGAACTCCGTCTGCTCCTCGACCGGCGCAGCGGCGGCGGCGGCCGCACCCGCTCCCGCAACCACCACGGGAGCTGCCGCTGCCGCGGACACGCCCAACACTTCCTCCAGCCGCTTGACGAGCTCAGCAGCTTCGAGCAGGGTTAAACCCTTTACCTCTTCGACGATTTTCTCTACCCGTTCCGACATGCTAGATTCTCCTCTTCAATGTAGCTAACAGCTGACAGCTCAACAGCCAACAGTTTATAGCCCCCGCCAATCGCGCCTTTGCCTGTGAGCTGTCAGCTGTTAGCTGTTGGCTGTCTCTTGGAACTTCTTTTCTTTCACCCCCTGCTGAATAACGTAGGCGAGGTTGCGAGCCACGCCCGACAGCGTTGATGCCACCCGTTGCGCCGGTGAATTGAACAAAAACAAAACTTTGGAAAGCACTTGCTCCCGGGGAGGCAGGGTGGCGATGGCGGTCAAGTCAGCCAGGGAAACAACCCTTCCCTCCACCACTCCGCACTTAAAGGTCAAGATGGGGTTTTCCTTGGCGTACTCCGTTAACGCTTTCGCCAGCGCCACGGGGTCGGTTTCGGTAAAGGCCACGGAGGTCGTTCCCGCCAGCTTTTGTGCAATCGGCTCGACCGGATGTCCCCTTGGCCGCGCGCTCGATCAGGCTGTTCTTCACCACCTTGTATCGCGCGCCCGTCCCGGCAATCTTCCTGCGCAGTTCAAAATCCTGGGCCACCGTGATCCCTTGGAACCCCGAAAGGATGATGCCCCGCGCTTTCTTCAGCTCCTCGTGGAGCTCTTCTGCACTCTTCTTCTTTTCGTCCCGATCCATGCGAACTCCTTGGTACAGTGACAAGTGACGAGTGACAAGTGACGAGTAAGAACATCGATTCCATTATTTTTGCTGGTCACTTAACCCCCGCCACTGCTCCAAGATGTATTCCCTGCCCTTCCTCTTGCTTGTCACTCGTCACTTGTCACTCGTCACTGCTCTTACGCTGCCTCCACGGAATCCAGACCGATCGCCAGCCCCGGCCCCATGGTGGATGAAATCACGATGCTCCTGACGTACTTTCCCTTGGCCGAGGCAGGCTTGGCTTTGATGACGCTGGAAATCAGCGCGCCCGGCGTTTTCCGCCAGTTTGGCGGCCTCAAAAGAGACTTTGCCCACCGGGCAGTGGATAATGCCCGTCTTGTCAACGCGGAATTCCACTTTGCCGGCTTTCACTTCCCTGACGGCCTTCGCCACATCCAACGTCACCGTCCCCGTCTTGGGGTTGGGCATCAGCCCGCGCGGCCCCAGCACCTTGCCCAAGCGCCCGACGGACTTCATCATGTCAGGGGTGGCCACAACGGCATCAAAATCCATCCAGCCGCCTTGGATCCTCTGCACGATGTCGTCACCGCCGGATTCATCCGCGCCTGCTTCGCGGCCCTCGCGCACCTTATCGCCGGAAGCGATCACGATCACGCGCTTGGACTTTCCCAGCCCGTGCGGCAGAACCACCGTTCCGCGCACCATCTGGTCCGCGTGCTTGGGATCGACTCCCAAACGCATGGCGACTTCCACGGTCTCATCAAACTTCGCAAACGCCGCCTTCTTGACCAACGGCATGGCATCCGCCAGCGTGTAAGCGGGCTTGTCAACCAGCTTGGCGGACGCCTCATACTTCTTTCCAACTTTAGCCATTCCAGCAACTCCCCTTCGAAAATCGAAACTCGAAACTAGAAACTCGAAACTCGGTTTCCGCAACTGCGATTCCATGTCTTGCTAACGGCGGCTTCATGCCGTCAGTGCGAAACATCAAATTCGTAACCAGGCTTCCCGCGCGGCAATTTTCGAGATTTCCAGTTTCCAGTTTCGAGTTTCGAGTCGCATTCGTTCAGCCCGTGACGTCAATCCCGATGCTGCGCGCCGTGCCCTTGATGGTGGCCACCGCTGCCGCCAGGTCCCGGGCGTTCAGGTCCGGCAACTTCAGCTTGGCGATTTCTTCCACCTGCTTCTCGGTAACTTTTCCAACCTTGTTGCGGTTGGGCTCCCCGGAACCCTTGGCAATTCCCGCCGCGCGCTTCAGGAGCACGACGGCAGGAGGCGTCTTGGTGACAAAGGTGAAACTGCGGTCGTGATAGACCGTGATGACCACGGGGATGATCAAGCCTTCCTGATCCTTCGCCGAGGTTTTGGCGTTGAAGGATTTGCAGAAGTCCATGATGTTCACGCCGTGCTGGCCCAAGGCCGGCCCCACGGGCGGCGCGGGAGTGGCTTTCCCCGCCGGAATCTGAAGCTTCACCATTGCCGTAACGCGTTTTGCCATAATCTTAGCTCCTAGTGACAAGCTGACAAGTAGAAATAGTGACAAGCAAGACGCCGAACCCGCGGACATCCGATTTTTCTGCTCGTCACTCGTCACTTGTCACTCGTCACTGCTCTTAAATCTTCTCCACCTGGTAGAAATCCAGCTCCACGGGCGTCGCACGCCCGAAGATGGTCACCATCACGCGCAAAGTGGAGCGGTCTTCGTTGATCTCGTCCACCATGCCATTGAAGTCCTTGAAAGGACCGTCGGTAATCTTGACGTTCTCGCCCCGGTCAAACTTGAGCTTCGGCTTGGGATGTTCGGCCGCCACTTCGACGCGATGGACGATCCGGTCAACTTCCTCGGCGCTGAGGGGACTGGGCCGCTGCCCGGAACCCACAAACCCCGTGACGCGCGGAGTGGAGCGCACCATGTGCCAGGTGTTGTCGTTCATTTCCATCTCCACCAGCACATAACCCGGATAGAAGAGCTTGGGAGTGACCACTTTCTTCCCCTGGCGCATCTCGATGACGTCTTCGGTGGGGACCATGATCTCTCCGAACTGCTCGGCGAGACCTTCCGCATCGATCCGGCTCTTCAGGGTCTCCGCAACCTTCTTCTCAAACCCGGAGTAGGTGTGGAGGATGTACCAGTTCTTTGCCATGCTCGTCTTTCCAGTCGTGAGTTCCTGTTCGGTCAAACCTTCACCCGCCTCAAAGGAATTCTGCCTCAGCCGCGGTGCATGAAATATCTCAGCACGCGCGAGACCGCGTATTGAAACGCCTGATCGCAAAACTAAAAATAAATGCCGAAAAGAAATGTCGTCAGGATCACCATCACCGTGGTGCCGTAAATCTCCTGCTTGCCGGGCCAAGTCACGCGCTTGGTTTCAATTTTTACCTCGGAAGCATACTGCCGGAATTGCTGCCAAAGCTCCCTTGGCATGCTCCAAGGGGACCTGCAATGCACTGCTTTCCGTCTTTAACTTCATTACCCATGTCGCTCTCGATCCAGCCGAGCGGTTCATCGCTCGCCCAAGGGAATCCCCACACCCAAAAATCTGGCAGGGGCGGAGGGATTTGAACCCCCATGACCGGTTTTGGAGACCGGCAGATTAGCCGTTAATCTGACGCCCCTGTAAAACCAGTAGGCGGTAAGCAGTAGGCAGTAAGCAGCAAACCATGCGACTCCCGCCATCGTCGTCCGTAGACTGCCTACTGTCTGCTGTGCCGTCTGCCTACTTCACTTCTTTGTGGACCGTATGGTGCCGGCACGCTGGGCAAAACTTCTTCAGCTCCAACCGGTCCTGGTTCTTCTTCTTGTTCTTCGTCGAAGTGTAGTTGCGGTTCTTGCAGTCACCGCATTGCAATGTAATGATTTCGCGCATCGCTTTTAGCTCTCAGCTTTCAGCTATGCCAGCTATCAGCTTCGTCCAAGCGGGCCAGTCGTATCCGTCGGCTGAGTGATGACCAGCTGATTGCTGAAAGCTTTATCGCTATCTGCCAACCAGCTCTGGTTTCGGCTAAGTCGTTTAGCTGAAAGCTGAAAGCTGACTAGCTGACAGCTCTACTTCATAATTTCGGCGACGGTACCGGCGCCGACGGTGTGGCCGCCCTCGCGGATGGCGAAGCGCAGCCCTTTCTCCATGGCGATGGGCGTGATCAGTTCGATCTCCAAGCTCACGTTGTCTCCCGGCATCACCATTTCCGTCCCCGCCGGCAGCGTCGCCACCCCCGTCACGTCCGTCGTGCGGAAGTAAAACTGCGGCCGGTAGCCGTTGAAGAACGGCGTGTGCCGTCCCCCTTCTTCCTTGCTCAAGATATACACCGAGGAGGTAAACTTCGTGTGCGGCGTGATCGACCCCGGCTTCGCCAGCACCATGCCCCGCTCCACGTCGTCCTTTTCCGTCCCCCGCAGCAGCACCCCGATGTTGTCGCCCGCCTGCCCTTCGTCCAGCAGCTTCTTGAACATCTCCACGCCCGTCACCACCCGCTTGAACGGCTCCGGCCGCAATCCCACGATCTCGATCTCTTCCTGCACCTTCACCTTGCCGCGCTCCACCCGCCCCGTCACCACCGTGCCCCGTCCCGAGATCGAGAAAATATCTTCCACCGGCATCAGAAACGGCTTGTCAATCTGCCGCTCCGGCATGGGAATGTAGCTGTCCACCGCGTCCATCAGCTCGTGGATCGACTTCTCCCACTTCGCGTCCCCTTCCAGCGCCTTCAGCGCCGAGCCCCGAATCACCGGAATCTTGTCCCCCGGAAACTGATACTTGTTCAGCAGGTCGCGCACTTCCACTTCCACCAGCTCCAGCAACTCCGCGTCGTCCACCGCGTCGCACTTGTTCATGTACACCACGATGTACGGCACGTTCACCTGCCGCGCCAGCAGCACGTGCTCGCGCGTCTGCGGCATGGGCCCGTCCGTCGCCGCCACCACCAGAATCGCTCCGTCCATCTGCGCCGCGCCCGTGATCATGTTCTTGATGTAGTCGGCGTGCCCCGGGCAATCCACGTGCGCGTAGTGCCGGTTCTTCGTCTCGTACTCCACGTGCGCGATCGCGATCGTGATCCCGCGCGCCTTCTCCTCCGGCGCGTTGTCAATCGAGTCAAACGCCCGGAACTTCACCTTGGGATTGTCCTTCGCCAATACCTTGGTGATCGCCGCCGTCAACGTCGTCTTCCCGTGATCGATGTGCCCAATCGTCCCCACATTCATGTGCGGCTTCGATCGATCAAATTTTTCCTTGGCCATGGGTTTAGCGCCTCGTCCGTGTAATGATTTTGTAGCGTCTCGCCCAACCCACCTGAGTTACCAGAATTGAGTAGCCGAGACCTTCCGCCAGGGAGCGTCCTTCAACCTACGCCATCTCCCGCGGAGCATAACCACTGCAACCAGCGGCGCAAATCGTCGCTGCACCTCAATCTCTGGAGCCGATGAGCGGAATTGAACCGCTGACCCCGTCCTTACCAAGGACGTGCTCTACCAACTGAGCTACATCGGCACCGTAAAATCAATGGCGAGTGGAGAGTGGCTAGTCCTGCCACTCGCAGCCACATTCGCGCGTCCATCAGCTTTTGCTAACCACTTTCCACTAGCCACTGTTTCTCTGGAGCGGGAGACGGGAATCGAACCCGCGACCAACAGCTTGGAAGGCTGTGACTCTACCACTGAGTTACTCCCGCCTTTACTTCAGTGACAACTGAAAAGTGACAATTGACAAGCAAGCATGCCCAATGCGCGATTTGTTCTCGTCACTTGCCACTTTCCACTTTCCAGTTTTTAACTGGTGGACAGGGGAGGGTTCGAACCTCCGTAGACCACAGGGGTCGGCAGATTTACAGTCTGCTGCTTTTGACCACTCAGCCACCTGTCCGCTCTGCTTCATCCTTCCAAGCACCCTGGCAAGCGCGGGCGCAGTCTTGCGCTTAGCCCCGAAAACCGGTTTCATTTGAGCCAAGTGGGTCGAGATTGCGGTTGGGCGCGGACACACATTCCTGCCCGCGCAATTCTGAATAATCCAGATTTGGTAAACCCGCTCCCGAATCTATCGACCGGCGACCGCTTGCCAGATTTCTTGCGACTGACCTCACTCAAACTGGAGCTGGCGAAGGGATTCGAACCCCCGACCCTCTGATTACAAATCAGATGCTCTACCGGCTGAGCTACGCCAGCCGCTGCAAACTTACTATTATACTAATCGGCAGGCAAATTGCAAGGAAAACCGACAGATTTTTTCGGCCGCTGAAATACTGACTTTCCCGGGATCTTCCCACCCGCCACCCCAACCTTGCCTCTCCACCCCCCGAAGCGCTTTACTCGCTTGTAGTTACGGGAACCGGCACGCAGATTCATGGCTTCCGATCGGGGCCGAGCCGCACATGGCCACTCGACCAGAGGAATGACTCCGTCCGCGCCGCCTTTCACGGACACCCTAACTATCAGTGACGATGTGCGCAGGTCTCCGGTTACTCGTGCAAGTATTTCATCGGGTTTACAGGGGTATCGTTGACAATCACTTCGTAGTGCAGATGTGGACCCGTCGTCTTGCCGGTCATTCCCACGGCGCCAATAACCTGCCCGCGTTTTACTTCCTGGCCCACGACAACAAAAATCTTGCTGAGATGCCCGTACTTGGTCGTCATCCCATATCCGTGATCCACCACGATCGCGTTACCGTAGCCGGAATCCCACCCCGCTTGCAGGACGATGCCATCACCGCCGGCCTCAACTCGCGTGCCGGACGGGGCGCGAAATATCCACTCCGGAATGGAAGACGCCTTCTCCACTGAAAGGATCCAAGCGCTGGCCAAAGCCCTCCGTGATCTGCCCGCGAACCGGCCAAATCGAGGGCACCGTTTCACGCCCAAAATCTGCGCGTGGGAACAAGCCCCAACGCGGGGGATTGACGGGAAGGAACAAGGGAAGAATTCCTGATCAAATTGAATGCGTAAAGGGAAGCTCGGTAGCTGGACTCAAGGGTGGAATTGGTCTGCGTCGCGAGCGACAGCGCCGCCTCGGGAAAATGCGGGCGACGGGCTTCGCCGAAACCGTAAGTCAAGGCAACTTCCGAGGCCAATGATTGCAAGGAGTCCAACTTTGCGTTGGTCGTGGTTACGGCGTTTTCCAGGCTTCGGTTCTGCGTCTTGAGGGCTTCTCGCTCTGTCCGAAGATTGTTGTAATTCGAAACTTTCAGCAACATCCGGGCATAGCTGTTGGCCAGCGCGGCGATGGTCATAATTCCCACGACACTGAACGCCAACACCATATGGACTACATAAAATGGAAGGCGGATTTTGTGGAGATTCCCATGCGCGCCCGGGAAAATCAGAAAGGTATAAAACTTCTTATCCATTTATTAGATCACCCAAAACGAATTAATTCGACGCTTATTGCCCCCACATGAGTTACCAGCAGAGGGCTAGAAATGAATCGTGCAAGAACCGTACTTAGGAAGTGCGGGTGCATCGTATTGAATATCGCAACGATTGTCAAGGAAATATGACAAGCGTCTTAAGTTTTCTCTTACCAGTAGACTTTCCAATGCGCCTGATTCTTAGTCTAGCCAGACTATTAATAATCGCCATGGATCTCCTCGCTGCAGCCATTCCACTGAAAGCTCTACACCTTTGCGCCTTCTAAGTTTATTACGGCTTGTCAACAATCACCTCGGTTCGTCAAAGGCGACTGTGTTCATCAATTCTCCAAGACTTCTCGCGCACTGAGGACGTCACCCCTACGCTGGAAAGCATCGGAATCACCAAGGCAAGACGATTCCCCTCCCTCGAAGTTTAGGCTAAGATGGGAAGCAGAGAGTCTGGCGGGCTCTCATTTCGAGCATGTCATGCGCGACAAGTCTTTTTTCAAAAGCGAAGCGGACTTCATTGCCTGGATACGCCGCCGGACCCCTCGGCGGGTGGCGGGCCTTACCCTGGGCATTGGCGATGACGCGGCGCTGGTGGCTGTTCCGCCCGGGCAAGAACTGATTCTTACCACCGACATGTCGATCGAGGGCGTGCACTTTACGTCCGCCCTCCACCCGCCGCAAGCCGTAGGGCATCGGGCGCTGGCGCGTTCTTTGAGCGATATTGCCGCGATGGGGGGAACGCCGCGCTACGCCTTGATTTCACTGGCCGTATCGCGGCGCACCGGGCGAGCGTGGCTGGAAGGCTTCTTTGATGGCTTGTTCGCTCTCGCCCGGCGATTTGCCGTGGCCGTCATTGGAGGTGACACTGCCATCGTCGATGGCCCCTGCGCAGTCGACGTGATTGTGGCGGGCGAAGTCCCGCGCGGCCGGGCTTTGCGCCGTTCGGGCGCCCAGCCCGGGGACCGGATTTTCGTCAGTGGACGCCTCGGCATGGCCGCGCTGGGCCTGCGCTTGCTGCCGTCACGGACCCGCCTTCGAAAGCCCGTCGAGAGGGCGGCCCTCCGCGCTCATCTTTTTCCTCAACCCCAATGCGCCCTGGGCCGATTCCTTTCCGAGCATCGTTTGGCCAGCGCGATGATGGACCTGAGCGATGGCCTTTCCATCGATCTCCGCGCGGCTTTGCGATGCCAGCGGGGTCGGAGCGAGTTTGTTCGCAGATCGAGTCCCCACCCCTCCCATCCCCGATGCCGAGGACGCCCTAGGGTTGGCGCTTCACGGCGGAGAAGACTACCAATTGCTTTTCACCGTCTCCGCGGCCAAGGCCTCAAAGATCCCTCGCCACTTTGGCAGAATCCCCCTTCACTGCATCGGAGAAATCCGCGCCTCACGAGGGATCGACATGGTCACTCCGAATGGCAAGACGCTGCCCGTCGAAACCCACGGATACGACCATTTTGCCCGAATTTCGCATCCATAAATAAGGGGAATTGATTTCGTAACACCCCACGGCCCTGCCGCAGGTTCGGGCAGGGTCGATATAGGCGTTGCGCCCGAGGGCCGCAGGTCTGGCCCGCTTGTTTCGGACCGTTGTAGGGTGCTACGCTTTTGAGCAGGAGGGGCATATGCGCAGATTGCATATCGTTTTATTGTCGTTGGCGATTGCTTTCTGTGCTGCCGGCACTAACGCCTGGGCCCAGAGGTGGCGGGGGACATGGCGGCGGTGGCGGCAGGGGTGGCGGAGGTTTCCATGGCGGCGGTATGGTGGCAGGAGGCTTTCGCGGTGGTTATGGCGGAGGCGGCTTCCGCGGTGGTTACGGAGGTTATCGAGGCGGTTATGGTGGCTGGGGATATGGACGCGGTTACGGCTACCGAGGCGGTTGGGGATATGGGTTTGGCTTCGGGTTAGGCTGGGGGCCGTGGGCCTACTGGCCTTGATTGGGATTATGGCTATTACGGAGGGTGGGGATATCCCTACTATTCGTACTATCCTGACTATTCCTACTATCCTAACTACTCGTCCAACCCGTGCTATCCCTATGGTCCGTACGATTGCCGTATTTCTGGGTACGGCCCAGTTGCTTATGCGCCCGACCCTGCTCCGGCTGGACCAAATCCGGCGACGTATTCCCAAAGGAGCGCTTCACCGGCAGCGCCCAGCGCTTACGTAGCGGACGGGCAATGGCACCACTTCGGCCCGCAGCCCGCTCCGGCAGTCGCGCCGCTTCGCCTCAAACCGCTCCGCATTCTCAGGGCGAGTGAGCCGCCTCGCACTTACAACGCCTACGTGGGGGACGGCCAATGGCATCACTTCGGCCCCCAGCCCGCTCCGGCAATGCGCGCCGCTTCGCCTCAAACCGTGCCGCATCCCGCAGACAAGCGAGCCGGTTCGCACTTACAACATCTCCTTGACGGAAGGCCGGTAATTCTCCTGTTCCTGAGAGAAGGCTGAAGGTACCAGACAGCAGGCATCTCGGCTACAATCCTCGATAGGCGGCAAAAGGGCCCAGTTGCGAATTGCATCGGGCCCTTCTTGCTTTTGATGCGTCGGCTTTGTGAGAGCCGAATCAGGGGCCTCACATTCTTCGGGCTCGTGGATTTTTCCACCGGAATGCGAATCAACACGTGGGCGATGATGGCGAAAGCGGCCAGCGAAATCCATCCGCCCCAGCGCTCGACGAAGGAGAAAACATCCTGACCGGTGAAGACGTGAGTAATTGACTTGACGCCGGTAAGGAAGAGCGTGGCCAGCAGAATGCCGGTGATGGCTTCACCGGCGATGAAGCCCGAAGCGAGCAGCGTGCCGCGCTCCTCGAATTTGGCCTTCGCGTCTCCCTCCAGCTTGCGGCGCGCGGCCCATTGATCGGCAATCCACTTCATCACGCCGCCCACGAAGATTGCGCCCGTGGTTTCCAGCGGCAGGTACATGCCGACGGCGATCAGCATGGGCGAAGGCGCGCCAATCATCACCAGCGACACGCCGAACAGGCAGCCGATGATCAGCAACCCCCACGCCATCTGCCCGCCCACGATGCCTTGAGCGAGTTGCGCCATCAGTCCGGCTTGCGGCGCGGGCAGTTCACGCCCGCCGATGCCGCCGCTGGAGAGATTCGCTTCGTGCAGCGCGATGATGGGCAGCAGCAGAAAGAATGAAACCGCGATGACGCTCAGAACTTCCACCACTTCCATCTTCCAAGGCGTGCCGCCCAGCAGGTACCCGGCTTTCAGGTCCTGAATGAGGCTGCCGGAAACGCAGCACGCGCAGCAGACCACCGATGCCACGCCCAGCACCGCGGCGACGCCGCCCAGTCCCTTGACCCCGATGACCACCATCATCATGGCCGCGACCACCAGGGCCGCGAGCGTGAGCCCCGAGACCGGCTGATTCGACGAGCCCACCAATCCCACCAGGTAACCACCCACGGCGGAGAGGAAGAATCCCGTGACGGTCATCACCACCGCCGCCACCAGCGCCGCGCCCCAACTGTGCGCAAAGTAGTAATAGATGATGGTGATGGGAACCACCAGGGCGGCGGTGGAAAGGATGATCCACTTGATGGGGATGTCGATGTCGAGCCGCGTGCGCGCCGGGCCGCCTTCGCCCAGAGACTCCGAGGCCTGGAACGCGCCTTTGATGGACCTCCAGATCGACTCGCGCATGCTATAGAGCGTATAAACCGCGCCCACCAGCATCGCTCCGACCGCGATGGGCCGCACCACGTTGTACCAAACCGTGTAACTCACCAGGTCCCACGGCGCGATGCCGCCCGCCGTCGTCGTGCCCACGCGGTGAGGGAGTTCCGGGATCGATAAAAAGCACCAGGGGAATCAGCACCAGCCAGGCGATGACTCCGCCGGAAAAATTGATGGCGGCGAGGCGCGGCCCGATGATGTAGCCAATGCCGATCAGCGCCGGCGATGCGGAAGGTGTGGCAAATGCGACGCCTCCGGCATAATCGACTTTGCCGAGCAGTTCCTTCTGATAGCCGAAGTATTGCACCACGGACTTGGGGAAATTCCAGAAGAAGCTGACGGAATCCTGGAAAACCTGGAAGCCCTTTTCATCTTTGAGCAATTGCAGAAATGCGCCGAGCCCCATCGCTCCAAAAATGTACTTGGGCGCGTCGGTGTTGCTCTGCTGGCCGGCCTTGACGATTTCGGCGCTGGCGGTGCTTTCCGGAAAGGGCAAATCCGACTCCACGCACAGCGGCCGGCGCAGAATGATGATGAAGAAGACGCCCAGCAGCCCGCCCGCCAGGAGAATCAGCGTGCCCGTCCAAAAGTGGCTGCGAAGGTCGGTCCACAGGCGCTGGCCGCCCACGTTCGACCATCATGAACGCGGGAATGGTAAAGATGGCGCCCGCCACCAGCGCCTCGCCCACGGAGGCAGCGGTGCGCGTCAGGTTCTGCTCCAGTACGCCGCCGCGGAAAAACGGCAGGCGGAAAAGCGCAATGGCAATCACCGCGGCAGGAATGGTGGCCGCCACGGTCTGCCCGGCCTTCATGCCCAGGTAGGCGTTGGCCGCCCCAAAAATCGCCGCCATGATGATGCCGGCCAGAACCGCCTTGAGGGTAAATTCGCGTTCGGTGGAGTCGGCGGGAACGAAGGGTTTGAATTCAGCCGACACTCCAATCAAGATAACGATAGTGGCCTATACCACGGTAATTTCAAAAGTTGGCACCTAGGAGAGCGCCTGGATCGCCTCGTGAAACGTATTCGCCAATTCCATCATCAAAATCGTCTCGGTCTGCATCTGTATGCAATTTCAGTCATACTATGAAATATGAAAATTGGCGAACGCGGTCAAGTTACCATACCCAAGGAGCTTCGGGAGAAGTTTGGGCTGAAGCCCGAAACGGAAGTGGAATTCCAAGTCGTTAACAACTCCATCCTCCTGCGCAAGAAACCGCGAAAGCTTGCCCTGGCACGTTGGAAGGGCCGGTGCAGGAAGAGCTTTGAGGAGTTGGGCTACAGCTCGTGTCGACGAATTTATCGAGGACGTGCGGGGACGATGATCACCGCCATCGACACCAACGTTCTCCTCGATATCCTCGCCCCCGATCCTGAATACTTCGAGCGCTCTGTTCAGGCCTTGGAGGAAGCGGCCCAGGCCGGCTCACTGGTAGTCTGCGATCTTGTCTATGCCGAGTTGTGCGTTCACTTTCAGCACCAGACCGACTGCGACCAGTTTCTACAGCAAAACGACATTCGGGTTGAGCCCCTAACTCGTGAGGCGAGTTTCCTGGCAAGCCGACTTTGGAGGAGCCTACAGCCAGGAGAGGCGGCAAGAGAACCCGGATTCTGACTGACTTTCTGGTCGGCGCTCACGCTCAGGTCCAAGCGTCGCAGCTCCTTACCCGCGACCGCGGCTTTTACAGAGAGATTTTTCGATCGCTCCGTTGGTCGATCCGGCAAATCCCAATCGCGGCCGACGAACATGGTGAAAACAACGGTAGCGGAGCCCCCTACCCATCTGCGGAAACCGCACGGCTGGCAGGCTGTCCTCCATATTGATATCCCTGCCGGGCCAGCAATCCACACGGCAGGCGCCGGCCCCTTACACTTTAAACTTTACCCTTTACCCTCTAGCCTTCCCCAACCCTTCCATCTATTGCCCCAGCAACTCCAAAAACCTCCCCACCGTCTCGATGCCGCGATAGAAATTGGGGATATGGAACTTCTCGTTGGGGGCGTGCAGGTTATCGTCGGGGAGGCCGAAGCCCATCATGACGCTGGGCGCCTTCAGGAATTTCTGGAAGGTTCCCACGACGGGAATGGAACCGCCCGAGCGCATGTAGACGGTCTTTTTCTTGAAGACCTGTTCCAGGGCTTCGGCGCCGGCGGCGATCCAGCGGCTGTCGGTGCTCACCACCGAGGCGGGCGCGGAGCTCAAAATCCGAATCTGCGTGCGGATGCCCTTGGGCGTGATCTTCTTCACATAGTTCTTGTACAGGCGGATGATTTCTTTCGGATTCATGTCGGGAACCAGCCGCATGCTGATTTTCGCCGTGCTGACGGCGGGGATCACGGTCTTGGCGCCTTCGCCGGTAAAGCCGCCGCGGAAGCCGTGGACTTCCAGCGTCGGCCGCGACCACAGGCGTTCGAGCACGGTGAAGCCCTTCTCTCCCACCAGCGCCGTGGTGCCGATTTCCTTCTTCATAAAGTTCTTCTCGTTGAAGGGCAGCTTCTTCCAGCTTGCCAGCTCCGCCGCGGTGGGCTTCTTCACGCGCTTGTAGAATCCGGGAATAAGAATCTTGCCGTCGGGTCCCTTGAGTTTATTGATCATCTCGGCCAGAGCCTGCATGGGATTGGGCGCCGCTCCGCCGTACATTCCCGAGTGCAGATCGTGGGCGGCGGCGCGCGCTTCCAGTTCCGTGTAGACCAGGCCGCGCAGGCCGGTGGTGATGGTGGGCAGTTCCGGCGCAAACAGTTCCGTATCGCACACCAGCGCCGCGTCGGCATTTCAGCCGGTCGGGGTGCGCCGCCACGTATTCGTCAATGAACTCGCCGCCCACTTCCTCTTCGCCCTCGATCAGGAACTTGACGTTGAGGGGCAGCTTGCCTTCCGTCTTGAAGAAGCCTTCCACCGCTTTCGCCAGCAGATAGACCTGGCCCTTGTCATCCACCGCGCCGCGCGCATAAATGTTGTTGTTGCGGATGGTGGGCTCGAAAGGCGGCGAGGTCCATTCGTCCAGCGGATCGGCGGGTTGCACGTCGTAGTGGCCGTAAATAAGCAGCGGTGGGTTTGCCGGGCGCCTCCAGCCACTCGGCGTAAACCAGGGGATGCTGCCCCTCCTTGCCCGCGATGATCTCCACGTTCTTCATTCCCATCTCGCGGAATTCGTTGGCCAGGAACTCTGCCGCGCGTTGAATGTCGGGCTTGTGCTCCGGCAGGGTGCTGATGCTGGGAATTCTCAGAAGCTGAAGAAGTCCTTCCAGGTGGCGTTCCTTGTTCGCCTCGTAGTAGTCGAAAAGTGCTGTGCTCATAGTCCTCCTCTCGTTTCCCAAAGTTCACCTTCCCTGGATTGCAACCGGGGAAGTGATTGCCGCCCGCGGCGTCACCCTTCCCTGTGAAGCGCCAGTCTACACTTGACTTTGCAAGCCGTCAATTTAGCGATCGGGGCATCGGTTGATTGGTTCATCGGGTGATCCGGTGATCGGGTGATCGGCGATTTTCGAATTTCGAGTTTCGTTTTCCGATTGGTGATTGGTGATTGAAGCATCGGTTCATCTGTCCATCGGATCCTCGGTTCATCGAACGATTTTCGAATTTCGATCTCTGCGTTAGCAATTTGATTCATCTTCTCACCGGACACCGCCGATAGCCGAAGCGGGAAAGTGTGTCACGCGGGGAGTTGGCAGTCGGCCCCGCCCGCTTCTCCACGCGGGTACTTTGCCTATTTCTCGTCACTCGCCACTCGTCATCGGATTTCATATAACTAGATTTATTATCATCAACATCGCCAGAGAGAGATTTTAACTGATTTATTTTCATCAACATCGCGAGAAGCCCTAAAACTGACATTTTTTCTACATTTGTTTTCAATAGCTTAGCGTAATTTAGCCTCATTTTTTACCCCTTTTTTTTCGTGACCCCTGGCCGCCGGGAAGTGACTAACCATTTTATTTTCAATAATATAGATTTTTCGAGAAATTTCGGCATTCATTGCTAACCCCTTATTTTTCTGATACATCGTGGGAAGCCACCCTGCTTTTTTCGCCCCGGTTCCCGACCTTTAAGCTAAGTCTTTATATTTTAATTAGATAAAGTCTTGAGACATTTTGGGGCTAAACGACAACCCATTTGATTTCATACACATCGTGGAAAGCTGCGGCTTTTGTAGCGCCGCGCGGCACCCCGTCCCGACTCGGTCGGAAGGTCTGGATTTTCTGCGAGTGCCCGACCTGTCGGCCTAAAGGCCGGTGCTACCATCATTTCTATCATCGTGTTTTGAAGCTTCCTTCCTCCCCTCATAGCGTTCGATCTTCTGTAGGGCCGAACGGCGTTCGGCCTCCGGGCGAGCCACCGTTGCAGATGGCTCTCTTGGCTTGCAAGATTTGGCCCCGCTTCGGGACCTTGTGTTTCGAGCCTCAAAGGGGCGACCTAATCTGGCCGGGGTCAACCGGCACCATCCCTTTGAGCGCCTGAGCCCTGAAGGGGCGGGCCCATCCGGGGACAGAAGGGGGCGATTCGAGCACGCCCTTTCAGGGCTAGATGCCCACACGGCCGTTCCCTCCACCCTGGGCGTTGCCCAAGGCTGTGATAGACCGCCCCTTCGGGGCTGCGCGGCCAAGCTCTTTTCAGCCATTTTCGGTTTTGGGGTTAGGGCCATGGGACCACCTCCCATTCGTGTGACGAGCGGCGACTTCCTTTTCAGTTTTCGTCGATTTCTTCCTTGGAGACATGCGAACCTCCCGCCCATGCGGGGATGGGGCGCCTGCGGCGGCGAGGCATAGCCTCGTGCCACACCCCGCGGCACGAGGACAATAGCCTCGATTCTAAAATAAGGCTTTGGCGTTGCAGGTGTCAAGTGATTTATTGAACGATGTTAACCTAACGTAGATCGAGTCTGTCAACAATCTTGGGCTACCGGCAGCCTTTTAATGTCATGCGTAAAGGCCCACAGTCAGAACGGCGCTGATCGTTGCATACCCGCTCGAGCGTGGTATGCAACATAACGTAAGGACAGGAGCCAGATCGCAGATGCCGACAGAGTCAGCCCAAGCATTTCCCAGCCGCTCGAAACAGCGACGCATGATCCGAGCGATCTTTATTGCATCTTGATGGTTCTTAACCGGGGGATTGATTTGGTGTGCGGCTCTGTTTCGCGCTTGCGTGATAACCTTAATTAGGCATTCGTCTAGGTGGATTTTTCCAGCCTTGGCCGCAAGCCGAAGGATGTCGTGTCAGGAAAATCATTAACTTTGCGGCGCGCAGTGTTAGAATTAGAACACGCGTCGGGGATAAGCCTAAATTCCTCGAAGGTCGGAGAGAGTATGTTGCACGTGGCCGTGAGGAGCAAGGGGCTTGAACCCTTGCCTTGGCACCTTGAACGTCGATGCCCTCTAACCTCTACTACTTCGACCCTTGTGCCGCCGGGGTAGGCTTGCGCAACCTGGGCGAGGACTACCGCCTCATTTCCATCCCTCGCAGACGGGGACAAACCTCCCGTGTGGGAACTGCCCGCGGTTCTCGTGGCCGACGCTGCCGAAGACGACTTGGCCCGCCTGGAAAAGTCCGCACCCAAGTCCGACGCCTGGCGGATCATCTGCCTGCTGGATGGCGAGGCGCCCCCTCCCGCCAAGCTGAAGTCACGCATCTTCGCCATGCTTCCGCGCGAGGTGCCGCGCCTGGTTTTGGAAAAAACGGTGGAGAAGGCGTTTGAGAATCTCCACGCGCAGGAAGAGCAAGACCGCACGCGCCGGGAACTGCGGCAGGCCGTATCGGATCTCGAGACGCTCAACAAGATCGGCGTGGCGCTTTCCACCGAGCGCAACACCGATTCGCTGCTCGAACTGATTCTGAGCAAGAGCCGTGAAATCACTTCCGCCGACGCCGGCTCACTCTACCTGGTGGAGGAAGAAGAGCGGCGGCGGCAAGCATCTGGTCTTCAAGCTGACGCAGAACGACAGCCATTCGGTGCCCTTTCGCCAGTTCACGATGCCCATCGACACGCGCAGCATCGCCGGCTATGCTGCGGCCACCGGGCAGATCCTCAACATTAAGGACGCCTACCGCATTCGCAATCTGCCCTTCCGGCTCAACCGCGACTTTGACCAGAAGTTCGGCTATCGCACCAAGTCCATGCTGGTCCTTCCCATGAAGAATCAGAAGGACGAGGTGATTGGGGTGCTTCAGCTCATCAATTCCAAGAAGCATCCCGGCGTGAAACTGACCACGCCCAAAATTGTGGGGGAGGAAGTCGGCCCGTTTTCGCAGCAGAGCCAGGAACTGGCCTCTTCGCTGGCCAGCCAAGCCGCGGTGGCGCTGGAAAACAATCAGCTCTACCGCCAAATCGAGAATCTGTTCGAAGGCTTCGTGAACGCCTCGGTGACGGCCATTGAATCGCGCGATCCCACCACCTTCGGCCACTCGGAGCGGGTGGCCAAGCTCACCGTGGCCCTGGCGGAAACGGTGGACCGCGCTGGACTCCGGCCCCTACAAAGACATCCACTTTACGCGCGAGGACATTCGCGAGATTCGCTACGCATCGATCCTGCACGACTTCGGCAAGGTCGGCGTGCGCGAAGAGGTTCTGGTCAAAGCCAAGAAGCTCTACCCTCCGCAGCTCGAGCTCATCAAGAAGCGGTTCCAGTACATTCGCAAATCCCTGGAGACTGGAGGCCTACCGCAAAAAGCTCGACCACGTGCTGCGCAACGGCAATCAAGGGTATGAGGAGTGCTTCGCGCTGATTGATGGCGAGCAAGGCCGCGAACTGCAAAATCTCGACGATTTCCTGCAACACATCCTTGAGGCCAATGAGCCCACGGTGCTGCCGGAGAAGACCTCGGAAAAGCTCGGCGCAGATCGCGGGGTGGAGCTTTGACGATCCCTCCGGCCCTACCGAGCCCCTGCTCACCCAGGAGGAGCTGCAACTGCTTTCCATCACCAAGGGCAGTCTAAACGCCGACGAGCGCCTGCAAATCGAATCGCACGTCATTCACAGCTTCCGTTTCTTGGACCAGATTCCCTGGACCAAGGAATTGAAGCGCGTGCCGGAAATCGCCAAGGCGCATCACGAGAAACTGGACGGCTCGGGATACCCCTACCACATGAAGGCGGAGGACATTCCCTTCCAATCGAAGATGATGACCATCTCGGATATTTTCGATGCGCTCACGGCGCGCGACCGGCCTTACAAGCGAGCGGTGCCCGTCGAGCGCGCCCTCCACATCATTGGCGACGAAGTGAAGTCGCAGCTTCTCGATCCCGTGCTGTTCAACCTCTTCATCGAGGCCAAAATCTACCAACTCACCGCCAAGGATTGAGGCCGATCCAAGTCATCAGTCGTCAGTTGTCAGTTTACAGCTTTCAGCTCTCAGCTTTCAGCAAAGGCGCTCGCTGCCCACGGCTTTCTGGTTTCTGCTTTCCGTTTACTGCTTTCTGCATGCTGATTACTGTTAATAGGGGTGCCACGACTAGAGGGATTCATAAACCAGTACGCCGTGGCCGGTGGCGCGGTCTTCGAGGGTAAGACAATAGAGGCGGCCGGCATTGAAGGAGGCTTCAAGCTTGTGGGTGGTGCCCCGCCACGTCAGGTGCTGGCCGCCGCCGAAGTCGGTCGTGGATAGCGTCGGGAACACCCAGCTCGGCTTCTGCTTCCTGCGGGGAAAACGTTATGCGCAGCCTCTGGGGATGCCGCTTCACGATCGCCCCCTCCAGGGGGACGGAGATTTCGTGCGTCGAGTCTTCCACCACCGCGTCTTGGAATATGGCGTTGATTTTCTGCTCGCGGGTGGCGGCTGCGCTCCCGGCCAACTGCGCGCGTTGGTGAGGGAGATAAATCTGGTAATAGGCAACGAGCCCCAAGAGAATCAGGAGTTGAATCACGATGACGCGCCACGGGGCGCGGCCGAAGCGGGAGGAAGGCATGAAGGGAATTGTACTGCCGGCCGTTATAAGATAGGTAGAGGATCCGTCCAAGCCAACGGCCAATCGGCGCCCTTGGCACGGGAGCGTGGCAGGGGACTCCCGTTCCCAGGAGTCCGCGCCCGACCTTCCGCCCGCGGAGACACCTCACCCTCCGCTTGAGCCAGGCGCGATAAAATCGGAAGCAAAGACTGAGCCGAAGTTCTAGGAGCTACCGGGCGGCAGCATGAGGGCTTGGCCCCCTCAGGTACTGGGGGTCGAAGCGTTGGAACTTCAGGCCACAGTGTGGACAGGCGATCAGCCCCAAACTTGGCGGCGGGCTGGCCAGACGCGTAATTTCCATTCGGAATGCCTTTTTGCAGGCAGGGCAACGGGAAAGCGGATAAGCGCTTTGCATACAGAAGTCTCCCTCTGAACTGAAGCAGACCATAAATGCTACCACCGGGAAGCCGCAAATGCAAATCGAGAGGCCCTTGAGTAGTGGATCATCTTATATGTAGTGGCGAGTTAACTTCGCCAAATGGCGGCATAAAGCCGCCCCTACATCAAATTGATTCACGACGGGTGTCCGGACCCTGACTTACATGAACCCACAGGCAGGAAGGTGGAAAGTTTTTGGACTGCTGGGGCTGTGCCTCACCAGAACGTAACCCAAAGCCCTGGCAGATCATTACCGTGAAGATCCCACCTTCTAATGGCCTTTGAACGTTTTTCCTGCCTAATCCTTCCTGCGTAAGGCGAACTAGCGCCCGTGATCAGGGGCTAGGCCCCGTGGTGATAAACCTCCCACCCCTTGTAGTTGGCGAGCGCGTCAGCGACGGCGCGGCCAAAATGGCTACGGTTGACGGCCACGTGGTGCTCGTAGCCGTGTTTGCAAACATATTGGAGAAGCGCTTGCAGGCCGGCGATCTTCACCACCCCGTAGCCCCCGAAACTCTGGAGCTTGTCCGACGTGATTTCGCCCTTCGCCGCAATAGGCGCGCAGTTTGCCGTGCAGGTCATCGGTGGAGACGCGGCAATAGGTAAGCGGGCCCGCCTTCAGGTTGCCGACGACGGTTCCAAAGGTATTGTCCTTCCCCACCGAGCCGGCGATGATTTCCTGGAAATCCATCTTGAGGTCTTCAAAGAAGTGCTTGGGCAGGTTCGAGCAGTGGAAGATGACCGCCTTGTCAGGATCCTCACCGTAGTTGTTATTCCAATCGACGATGGCGCTGGGCTCCCCGGCGGCGAGTTGCAGGACGTACATGCCGATCATGCCGATCATATCGGTTTCACAGGCACTGGGCATCAGGCTATTCGACATCATGCTCATCAACGTGCAGGGGACAACGCCAAAAAACTCCTGCATGGCGGTCCAGCATTGCACGGACGAGCCTGCCAGCGCGTTATCCTTCATCCAATCGTCCACCACCACGCCGAACTTTGCCATTTTCACCAGCGGGAGCCGCAGGAACACCCTGCGTCGCAACGTAGCCGTGAATACTCTCCAGCTTGGCCTTAACTTTCGAGTCATCGTCCGCTAGCCGGCCGATGCGGCCGAAGACCTCCGAAAGGTCGAGCGTTTCGACGGAGATGCCGTGCCGTTCCATCAATTTCTCACTGAACCGCACCGTGTTGAAGGCCGTGGGACGCGCCCCCAGCACCCCCACACGGAGGTTCTTCAGCCCTTTGACAATCCGGCAGGTGGCGGCAAACGCTTTCAGGTCGGCGAGGAAAGCCGGGGATGCGGGCGCCGATGTATGTTGCGAAGTCAACGTATACTTGATTCCATACTGCCACAGGTTGTTACAGACGGAAATCTTCCCGCAAAAGCTGTCGCGTCGGCCTCCCATAAGCATTTTGTGGGGCTCATCGGGAAAAGCCTGGATGAGCACGGGGACGTCCAGCCCCGCCATGCGAAGTGAATTCGCTACGCCGCGCTCGTCGCCGAAGTTCGGCAGGCTGACCAGCACTCCGTCAATTTCCCCGCCATGCTGCCGGAAGAGGTCGGCGCACTTGCTTGCATCCTGAAGGGTTTCCACGGAGCCAAACTTGGTATCCTGAGGGGTCAAGCAGACGCTTCCGTACCCTTCCTTCTCCAGGACGCGCAGGATCTCTTCGCGCCCATCACGAGCCAAAACATCAGGAAAGAAACCGCGATTGCCGACGATGACGCCGAATGTAGTGGGCTTAGACATAAAACTATCCTCCTTATGAGTGTGCTCGCCAATCTTCCTGGCCGAACGGATCCGGGGGCTAATTCTAGCACGCTGCCTGGGTAAAGGATGTAGCGGGGAATTACCGCCTGAGGAATTACCGCCATAACTGAGGATTCTTCTTCCTTCGCCCCCCTTGGGGGAGAGGGTAGTGATTCCAAATTACCCGCAACTGCTCGCTAAGCAGGACGCCGGAAGCGATCGAGAATCTGAAAGACGATCAGGCCAAGCGCCACATTCACCAGGACGGCGCTGGCGGTAGCGATAGGTTGAAACGGCGGCGGCGCTTCGAGCAAGGCGTGCTGGAGGGCGGCAAGGCATAGGTTGTGGACCAACACGAACACGCCCGTCAGCACGGTGCGCGCCACGAGGGATTCCAATTCAAAGCGCGTGCTGGCGGAAGCTGCCAGGTAGCCCACAATCGCCTTGGCAATTCCAAAGAAGCCAATGAAGCTGTGCGAAAGCGCATCCTGGAGCAGGCCCAGCCCCGTGCCCATGGCCGTGCCGATCATTTTGTCACGCCGCATCAACGCAAAGTAAATCGTGATGAGCAGCGGGAAGTCCATCAGGCTTGCCAGGGGCAGTTTCAGCGGCAAAATCGTTTGTAGAAGCATCGCTGCCAGTACCGCTACCGAGAGGATGGCGGGGTGCAACTGAAAAACCGCAACCGGGCGATGGGTGGTAACAGTCATGGGCGAATTAGACTACCAGAAGCAGCGCCGGAGCCGCAAAAGAAAGTCAAAAGGCAACGGGCAAATGTGATCCGTGTAATCCGCGGCGCCGGTTACCGCGGCCGCACGGGGAGATTTAGAGCTTGTTGCTCTGCGGCTGCCGGCTTAAGGACCACCAGCACCATTTCCAGGCGGTTCAAATCTACGGAGGGCTTTACGTTGATGGTTTTATAAATGTTACTATTACCCACGTTCACCACGGTTCCCACGGGCAAGCCTTTGGGATATACCTGGTCGAGCCCGGACGTCAACACCGCTTCCCCACGGTTGACCACCTCTTCGTTCATGACGTAGTGAAGGTCACAAAAGCTGTTGCTGTCACCCTTCAAGATGCCCTGCACGCGGCTTTGGGCAAGGGTCACCCCCACCCCACTGGAGGGGTCGGTAATCAGCAGAACTTCCGCGCTGTGGGGAAAGATGGCCAGAATTTTCCCCACCACCCCTTCCGGGGTGATGACGGCGAGGTCAGTGGTAAGCCCGCTATCAGCACCCTTGTCGATGAAAATGGCGTTGGAGTTCTCACCGGGGCTGGAGGTACTTCCCATACTGGAAGCGATGACCTCCGCCGCCACGGTTGAAAACGCCAATTGGCTCTTGAAATCCAGCAAGGTGCGCAGACGCTGGGTTTCTGCCGCCTGCTCACTCAATTGCTGCATCCGCTCCTGCGCCGCCACCAATTGGATGTGCAGTTCCTGATTTTCCTGATCCGCGTGCCAGAGATTGCGATAGGTTCGGTAAGCGGTGGAAGAAACATTCATCAGGCCGCCCAACGAGCGCTCCAAGGGATCGAAAGACTCGACGGCCCAGTAGCGGATCAGCCGCACGTGGTCGTTGCGAATGATCTGCAAGGAAAGAAGCAGGAGTTGCAGGGAAACGACGGCCAGGAGGGTAAAGAAAGAACGGTGCCGGCGGATGAAAGCCGGCATGTCGGGCCCGTCGTGGTCCAGCGCTTGGACCGGGCGTGCCAAGTCCGGTGAGTTTGGATCAAACATAATTCCGGGCTTATTCTATCGCTACTCGGCGCAACAAGTCAAAATCAGTCAACATTCTACCTGTGCCTAATACCACCGAAGCCAGGGGGTCCTCGGCGATCGAGACGGGCAGCCCAGTCTCCTCACGGATACGCTTATCGAGATTTTTCAGCAGGCCGCCGCCGCCGGTTAGGACAATGCCGCGGTCGGAGATGTCGGCGGACAGTTCCGGCGGGGTGCGCTCCAGGGCGACGCGGATGGCGTTGAGAATGGTTGAAACACACTCGGATAAGGCATCGCGAATTTCCGAGTCGTCGATGGTAATGGTCTTGGGAATGCCCTCGAGCAGATGCCGCCCCTTGATTTCCATGGTCAGAGGTTTTTCCAGGGGATAGGCGGAGCCAATTTCAACTTTAACCTGCTCGGCGGTGCGCTCGCCCACCAGCAGGTTATACTTACGCTTCAAGTAAGCCGTGATGGCTTCGTCCATTTCGTTTCCGGCCACGCGCACAGAGCGGCTGTAAACAATTCCGGAAAGGGAAATGACGGCGATGTCGGTGGTGCCGCCGCCGATATCCACGATCATGCTGCCGGAAGGCTCGGTGATGGGCAAGCCCGCGCCAATGGCCGCCATCATCGCCTGCTCCACCAGAAAGACCTCGCTGGCCCGGGCGCGCATGGCGGAATCCTGCACGGCGCGCTTTTCCACCTGGGTGATTTCCGAAGGGACGCCGATGACGATCCGCGGGTGAACGAACATGGTACGGTTGTGGGCCTTCTTGATGAAATGGTTCAGCATCTTCTCCGTCACCTTAAAGTCGGCAATGACACCGTCCTTCAAGGGGCGGATGGCGACAATGTTGCCGGGGGTGCGGCCGAGCATCTCCTTGGCATCACGTCCCACCGCTTCGATATCCCCATTCACCTTATTGATCGCGACAATCGAAGGCTCGTTAACCACGATACCTTTGCCCTTGGCAAAGACCAGGGTGTTGGCAGTCCCCAAATCGATGGCAAGGTCCGATGAAAAAACACTGAATAAAGAACGAAGGTTCATTCGCTTTTGAGCTCCTACTATGATGGACCGGGGTGACAGGCAAAGGGCTGACTCATTCAATCACGACGGTCTTTCGAATCGTATTGGCATCGCCCTTGCGGTCCTGCGCAGTGATCGTGATCTGGTTCAAACCGGAGTTCGGGAACGGGGACGTGAAGCCCCGGAACGCGCCGTCCGGCGAGATCGAAAAGACTTGCTCGTTGTTGATGATCACGGTTGAGCCTGGTTCGGTTTTCCCTTGCACCTCGACCACCCTGCCATGCTGAATAATCTTGGTCACTTCCAGATAAGCCTGGTTGCCGGCAACTTGCTGGAGCAGGTTCAACCGGTTGGCCTGACTCGGTTGGCTTTCCACTCCCTTCGAATCAATCGCACTGACCATCCAATAGTAAACCCCTCCATCGAGACCGGAAATTGGAATGGACGTCCGTCCATTGACCTTCTTGTCCACCACGAAATTGGAAAGCATGACCGAGGGTGATATCTCAAGGTGGTAAGCTTTCGCCTCAGGCACCTCCGTCCAACTGAAGTCCAGCGTGGTCGACTTGGGGTCTTGTACTTGCTCCAGATCCATATTCGGAGGTGTCAGCAAGGAAGGTGGAGCGATCACCTTGTTGCGGACCAACCCCGGCTGCTCCGCGGCAAAGGTAACCTGCTCGTATTGGCCAAGCTGAACGCTCGTCGAGCCGCGGGTTACTTCCGCCTGGCCCGTATCCACCGTAATCTCGTGGACGTTCTTGTCCGGATCGTTGCGAACCGCGGCGCGGCTTTCTTCATTCAAGGTCGCTACCGCGTCGGCAAAGGAGACTTGCGAGGTTGACCCCGGGGTTTCGAAGCGGCCCGTCGCCAGGTCAACGGCGCCCGAAGTCACCTGCACCGCCACCTTCGTGGCGCGGGTTACGGGGTCCTCACGGCTTTCCTCCACCACAATGAGCGCATCGGGTTTCAAGGTATAATTGGTGCCATCGGCAAAAATAATCCGCGCCACTCCCTCACTTCCTGTTTGTACGAAGTCGCCCTTTTCCAGGCCGGTGTTGTAATCAGCTCGGATCCACTCGAGCGAGGCGGCCTTCTTTACGCGAACGGTACCATCCAGATTCACGAAGTGTGCTTCCCTCCGCCCCGCTGAAGCTGGGGCGGCGCTGGGATTGGCGGCAATCGTCTCCAGCAATCGCGTCGCGGTATTGAGGACAAAGCGCGGCGAAATAAGGTACAAAATGCCCAGCACCAATAATAAGGCCAGGACAAGGTAAATCGCGATCGTGCGGTACGAGATGGTCGTCCATTCGAGTTCAAAGGAGCGACCGCGCTCGCCTCGGGGAGGCTTTGTCCGTGGGCTCATGGCACCTGCAAACCTGCAAGCTTATTCTTGTCGAAACCACCGGCAGGGTCAAGGAGATTTAGCCTTTGCACCGCGGCCAGCCAAGCAAAATCGCCGTGAGGATTAGAAAAAAGTGGGGGCGGCTTTGCGCCGCGATTGGGCGCGATATACTCGCCGCTACAACATCAAATTGACCTACTCCGCCTATTGACACTCGTTGATGCCACTCGAACCCTATGCTAGGATGGACGTTTGCTTTGCGCGCGACCGCACACATATATGGTTAGCCCCATATTCCTAAGGAGTTCCTGGTGAAAATCTACGACGGCGAAAACATTCGTAATGTTGCACTGGTAGGCCATGGTGATACCGGAAAGACGCAGCTTGTTTCGGCTCTCCTCTTTACCGCAGGCATGGTGAATCGCCTGGGCAAGGTGGACGAAGGCACGTCGGTCACGGACTACGACGAAGAGGAAATTCAACGCAAGTTTTCCATCAGCGCCTCGCTCGCTTACGCCGAGTGGGGAAAAACGAAAATCAATTTCGTGGATACGCCGGGCTACAACATCTTCATGCACGAAACGGAGGCGGCGCTGGTAGCGGCGGATTCCGCTCTGGTGCTGATTCATGGCGTTGCCGGCATCGAAGTGCAGACGGAAAAGGTTTGGGGCTTTTGCGAAAAGTACGGCCTGCCGCGCGCCCTGGTGATCAACCAATTGGATCGCGACCGCGCCAGCTTTGAGCGCACCCTCGAAGCCCTGCGCGGCGCTTTCGGCCGAACCGTGATTCCCGTGCAACTGCCCATCGGCGAGGAGAGGAATTTTCGCGGCCTCGTCGATCTGGTCCGCATGAAGGCTTACCTCTACGACCCGGATGGCTCGGGCAAAGGCAAGGAAGCGGAGATTCCCGCCGACCTTCAGGACGCCGCCGCGAAAGCCCACGAAGCGCTGGTGGAAATGGTGGCGGAAGGCAATGACAAGCTGATGGAGGAGTTTTTCGAAAAGGGCACCATCCCGGTCGAGGACCTGGTGCCGGGCCTGAAGCAAGCCATCGGGGAAAAGCGCATCTACCCGGTGGTGGTTTCCGCCGGATTGCTCAACATCGGCAGTGAGACCCTGCTGAATTTCCTGGTGGATTACTTCCCCTCGCCCCTGGAGCGAGGCGAAGTCGAGGGCCTGGACCAGGAGGGCGGCCAACCCGTCAAGCGCAAGATCGCCGACGCCCAACCGGTTTCGGCCTACGTGTTCAAGACGGTCGCTGATCCCTTTGCCGGCCGCGTCAGCTACTTCAAAGTCATATCAGGGATTGTCAAGAACGAGGCCAACCTTACCAACTTCAACCGCGGGTCCTCGGAACGCCTCTCCCACATCGGCGTGACGCAAGGCAAGACTCAGACCGCCGTGGCGGAGCTGCACGCGGGCGATATCGGCGCGGTGGCGAAGTTGAAGGACACCCTCACGGGCGACGCGCTCGGCGACAAGTCCGCGCCCATCGTTTTCCCCAAGGTGAAGCTCGCCGAACCCGCCATTTCGTTCGCCATCGAGCCCAAGTCGCGCGGCGACGAGGATAAACTCTCCACCGCCATCCACCGCATGTTGGAGGAAGACCTGCTGCTGCGGTTCTCGCGCGACCCGCAGACGAAGGAGTTTCTGCTCTCCGGCGCGGGCCAGCAGCACGTGGAAGTGGCGGTTTCGAAACTCAAGCGGCGCTTCAACATTGAAGTCTCGCTCAAAGCGCCCAAGATTCCCTACCGGGAGACGATTCGCGCCAAGGCCGAAGCGCAGGGCAAGCACAAGAAGCAGACCGGCGGCCATGGCCAGTACGGCGACTGCTGGATCAAGTTGGAACCCCTGGCGCGCGGCTCGGGCTTCGAGTTCGTGAACGACATCTTCGGCGGCGCCATTCCCCGCAACTTCATCCCTGCCGTAGAAAAAGGCATCGTTGAGGCGGCCGCCAGAGGCTATCTGGCCGGTTACCCGGTGGTCGATTTCAGGGTCATCCTCTTCGACGGCTCCTACCACGACGTCGATTCCTCGGAAATGGCCTTCAAGCTGGCGGGCTCCAAGGGCTTCAAGAAATGCATGGAGCAAGCCAAGCCCTGCCTGCTTGAACCCATCATGAACGTGGAGATTACCGTCCCGGAAAATTACTCCGGTGACATCATGGGCAACCTCAATGGCCGCCGCGGCCGCATCCAGGGCATGGAACCCAAGAGTGGTTCAACCGTGGTGAAGGCCCAGGTGCCCCTGGCGGAAATGCTCACCTATGCTTCCGACCTCACGTCGATGACCCAGGGCCGTGGAACCTACTCCATGGAAATGTCCCACTACGATATTGTTCCGCAGATGATCGCCGACAAGATCGTCGCCGCCCACAAGCCCTCCGCCGTGGAAGAAGAGGAAGAGTAGCGGATTCCTCGCGCATCAAACCTAGCCCGGAAGGCCATGCCCTTCCGGGCGGCGAGAGTCAGTTCCGCGACGCTTTTTGGCGGATCCACGCCAGCAGGAGCACCGCATGTTCATCCCTCAGATTTACGCCGTTGCACTTGCCATGATGATTCTCAGCATGATCTGCTGGGGAAGCTGGGCCAATACCCAAAAGGCCACGGGAAGCTGGCGATTCGAACTTTTCTATTGGGACTACGTTTGGGGAATCCTGCTCTGTGCCCTGCTCGTCGGGCTGACGTTCGGGCGCACCGATGCCGCGAGCCCTGACAGTTTTTTCCACAACCTCGCTGCCGCGGACGCCGCGCACCTCGCGTACGCTTTCGTGGGCGGAATCGTCTTCAACATCGCCAATATTCTGATCGTGGCAGCGATTGCCATCGCCGGGATGGCCGTGGCATTTCCGGTGGGTATCGGCTTGGCGCTGGTGATCGGCTCCGTGCTCAACTATGTCATCACACCGAAGGGGAATCCCCTTCTGCTCTTTGGCGGCGTGGCGCTGGTGTGCGTCGCCATCGTCCTCGACGCGCTGGCTTACCGCCAGCTCTCGCCGGACACCAAAGCTTCCAACAAAGGAATCGTCTTGAGCTTGCTGGGTGGATTTGGCATGGGCCTTTTCTATCCTTTCGTGGCCAAAGGGATCAGCGGCGAAAATCATCTGGGGCCTTATACCGTGGCGTTCGTGTTTGCCCTGGGAATCCTGGCGAGCAACATCCCGGCTCAATTACCTCGTCATGCGCCGGCCGATGACGGGCCCGCCGGTTAGCTTTGCCGACTACTTTGCGGGCGCCGGCCGACTGCACTTCTGGGGAATCCTGGGCGGCGTGTTCTGGGCCGTGGGAACGATTTCCAACTTCGTGGCTTCCTACGCCGCGATGGTCGGCCCGGCCACCTCCTACGCGCTGGGGCAGGGCGCAACCATGGTGGGCGCAATCTGGGGCGTCTTCGTCTGGAAGGAGTTCGCCGGTGCGGGCGCGGGCACGAAGCGGCTGCTGGCGCTGATGTTCGTGTTTTTCATCATCGGACTGGTATGCGTGGCGCTGGCGCCGGTGGTGAAGTAGAGATGGAGTCGAAAGTCGAAGGTCGAAAGTCCAAAGTCAAATTCGTAGGGTGGCGGAATGGGAAAAACAATTGCGTTGCTAGCCGCGATCATCCTGACCGCCTGCTTTTGCGGAGCGGCAGACACGCCGGCGAAAATTCCCATCATCCTCGACACCGACATCGGCACCGACATCGACGATGCCTTTGCCCTGGCGCTGATCATCAACAGCCCCGAATTTGAATTGCTGGGTGTGACCACGGTTTCCGGCGACACGGCGGCGCGGGCGCGCATCGCCGCCAAGATGCTTGTGGGAAGCGGGCGGAAAATGGCGGCAGGTTCCGGTGGTGGCCGGCGTGCCGGGGCCGAAGCAAGACATCAACCAAGCCCCCTGGGCCGATGACTTCGTGGGCCCGCAGATTCTTAAGGAAAGCGCCGTCGATTTTCTGCGCAGCAAGTTCCACCGCTATCCCGGGCAAATCACCCTGATCGCCATCGGCGAACTCACCAACGTGGCGGCCCTGATCAAAGCTGACCCGCTGGCGGCGAAAAAGATCAAGCGCATCGCGCTCATGGGCGGCTCCATCGCGCGCGGTTACGAGCCGGGCTCAAAGCCTGACGCGGAATGGAACATCAAATCCAACCCCGCCGCCGCCCAGGTGGTCTTTTCCTCCGGAATCCCCATCACCATGGCGCCGCTCGATGTGACGGCCATGCTGCAACTCGACGCCGCGGCGCGCAGCCGCATCTTCAATCAAAACACGCCGGTCACCAACTCTTTGGCCGCCCTTTATCATCTTTGGAACCAGGAAACGCCCACGCTCTTCGACCCGATGGCCGTGGCGCTGGTGCTCGATCCCGCTCTTTGCCAAACCAAAGATCTCGCCGTCGAGGTTGACGATCAGGGGTTTACACGAGTAGTTGATGGTAAGCCTGCCAATGCTACGGTTGGTCTGTCCACGAATCCCGACAAGTTTTTCGAGTTCTATTTGAGCCGCGTGGCGGGACACTAGGTTGCAGTTACAGTGGACAGGGAACGGCCCTCTGTAACCTGTCCCCTGTCCCCTGTAACCTACTACTGCAACTTCGCTTCAATCCGATCGTGAATCCAGTGCGGGTCCCACCATTCCACCGGGTTGACGGGAATCCCATCCAGCAGCATGGTGAAATGCAGGTGGTCGCCGCCCGCCAGGCCCGTCTGACCACTGCGGCCGATCTCCTGCTCGCGTTTCACCTGATCGCCCTCTTTAACCGCGATGGAGCTCATGTGGCCGTAAAGACTCTGAATGCCGCAGCCGTGATCGATGACCACCGCGTTGCCATAAATTCCGAAGTATCCCGCAAACACGACGATGCCGTCATTGGCGGCGCGCACGGGCATGTGCTCCGAGCCTGCCAGGTCAAACCCCAGGTGCGTTTGATGGTCCACGGGCTGCCCGCCATAAATGTAAGTGCGGTAGTCCGCGAAGCTGGCTTCCGTCTTGCCGGGCAAGCGGATGAACGGCCCCTTCCACAAAAACTTTGGCGCCGTGCGCTGGGAGAAAGCCACCAGCTTTTGCGCGTCCTCCTGCCGAAGCGAGCCGTTGATCAGCAGGAAATTCTTGATCAGGCTTCCCTGGTCTCGCAGCTCCGGGGTCTGGCTCATGATGGGGGGAACGACGTTCTCCAGGAATTTCCCGCCCGGCGTCTTGTCCAAGTCGATGGTGTCAGAATGGAATTTCTTGGGAAAGACCTTGTAGTTGAAGCTGGCCAGGGTTTCGTTGCCGGCATCGTCGCGAGCCACAATGTGCGGGACCGTGGAAGGATCAACGTTGTACGGATAAGCAAAAATGCACAGGCGGGTTTCCGGTTGGGATTCCTTCACCGGAAAACTGGGAAAGAAGTTGTCGCCCACCTGGACGCCGGACTCGGTGGTTCCCGCGTGAAACCTTGAAGACCGCCATATCGCAGCCGCCCTGATTGATGTAATGCTGCGACGTCAACACCTCGACCTGCGGAGGCGCGAACCGCACCGGCAGGTCCAGCACCACTTCGCTGCGCCCACCCCGGAAAAAGCGCCCCCAGGAATCATTGAGGGCGGTGATGCGCACGGTGGCGCGGCCCTCCTTCAGCGACGGAACCACTTCGCGGCCCACCAGAACCGTCCAAGTGGTGGCGCTCACCGGGCCGGCGGACCAGAACTTCCACCACCGATGCGGGCGCGCGGAAATAACCAGATTGGATTGGTGAATAACCTGCCCGTCCTGCACCACCTCCACCGCCAGCGTCTTGAGGTTGTGCTTCGCGTCCTTGGCGTCTACGACGAGTTCCGTTCTCTGGCCCAGGCCTTTGGGTGGCTTCGGCAAAAGGATGGTGGGCCCCTGGCGGCTCGCCACTTTGAATACCAACACGATGAAAATGGCGGCCAAAACGACGAGGAGGAAAACCACCACCGCTCCTACGCCTCTTTCCGACTTGTCAGAAGGTTTCAACAATCGTTCCCTCCGCATTTCCTGAAATGGTAGGATCCGAAAATCGGAAGATCAGCGCATTTGCTGTTCACCCGATCATCCGATTTGGTTCGCTCAGGCAGCAGGCTTGATGACTTGAATGCGCAGGCTGCGAAAATCCACGCGGTTGGTATGACTTTCCAGGCCGATGTAGCCTTGGTTGGGAACCCTGCTCAGAGGGCGTTTCTCGGCAAAAACAAACGCCGGATCGTCAAAGTCAATTTTATGAATCCGATTCCCGTTCAGAAATACCGTCAGGTGCCGGCCGATGCAGGAAATCTCCACCTGGTTCCACTCGCCGGCCTTTCTACCCACGCCGTAGAGCGGAATCACCGCGCCGTAAATTGCCCCCGTGCTGTGCAGGTCCGTGAGCTGCCCGGCATCGTCGAGGAGAGCGATCTTCAACCCCGTGAAGGTGGGATCGCCCTGCTCGGCGGAACGCAAGAAGATCCCGCTGACCGCGCCTTTCGTGACGCGGTATTCCAGACGCAAGGCGAAGTCCGCATAGCGCTGGTCAGAGCGCAACCACCCGCCCTTGCCTTCCGTCCAAAGAATTCCGTTTTCCGCATGCCAATCCTGCTGCCCCATCGCGTGCCAGCCGGCCAGGTCCTGCCCGGTAAAAATCGAGGTAAACCCGGCCTCATCTATACTTCTTGAGCCGTTGAGGCGAGCGCGAAGACCAGCAACAAGATCAGGAACCAGCCGAGTTTCCTCAACATCCCCGGCAACACTCCCCAGTGATTGGCTCTATACCCCGAGCCTGTGATACAAGATACTCGAAACCAGCATGATTTCACAAATCGAATTGGAGCCGAGGGAAGCCATGCTCAAACTCACCGTGCAATTGCTTCGCCACACCCAGCGCCGCGAATTGGAAGAATACCTGCGACTTTACCAACGCAGCTTCAACCCCGACGAGCGCGTCAGCCCGCGCGTGCTGCGGCGGGTGATCGTCCCCTCGCCGGCACGCGTGAATCCCGTGCATTTGTTCGCGGCCTATCTGGGTGATCGCCTGGTGGGCGGCGCCTGCACCCTGGTTCTGCCTGCGTTCAGCGTGGTGTTTGGGAGCTACATCTTCGTCGATCCCGCGCTCCGCGGCCGGGGCTTGGGGATACGAATCTTGCGCCAGGTTCTCCGCCAGGAGCGCCGCGGCCCCCAGGGATGGAACTGGCGCCTCTATGGCGAAGTCACCGCCGCTTCCGGCGACCGCTGGCACGCGGCGCTGGCCCAAGCCGGTTTCCGATTTTTCCCCGCGTTGTGGCCGCTCGTCTCCTATCACGATCCCGGCAAGGTCGTGGCCGGCAGGCTCTGCTATTTCCCCTTCCGGAAAAACCCGCCGCGCCGATTTTCCCAGCCCGCTCTGCTGATGTACATCCATGCGTTGTTTTATGGTCCGGATTCGACGCATCGCCACTTGCTGCCGCGCCTGAAGGACTTCGTACCCTTGGACGCATAGTTCGTCGCTCCGGTTACCGAATGAGGCCATCGGATCATCGGACCATTGAATCATCGGTTCATTGAAAACCTTTCGGCGCAGCAAACGGGTTCATCATCTCACCTGAAACTGTCGATAACCGAAGCGGGCTAGTGTGTCACGTGTGGGGTTGGTTGTCGGCGCCGCCGGTTCCTACCTCTCACCACTTTTTCTTCTCCCTTTCACGCCGCATTGCCTTTGTGATTGGCTCATCGACCCAACGGCTGATGACGGGCTTGGTTCAGATGGATCAATGATCCGATCACCCGATAGCCAGATGACCAGATGGCCCGATGATCCGAGAGGTTGATTTTGCACCCGCAGATTTCAAAACTCATCATTTAGCATTTCCTAGACTATCTAAGTTACTTTCAATAACTTATCTCGAAAACGTGTTAACTCATTTATTTTCAGCAACTCATCCAGAGCACTTTTTTTGCCCCTTTGTTTTCAATAAACTATCCAGAGCAATCTTCATTTTTAACATGTTTTTGTGTTCCTCACCCCGTTCCTGGATCTCATCATGATAACTTCCCTATTTTCAATCACTTAACTTTTATCACCCGCCATCGAAATTTCCTCAACTACTGGCTAACACCCTTTCTTTTCATATATTCATCCAGATCGTCAGGGCGCTCAGGATTAAGCGGTCAGCAATCAGACTCGGGGATGAGCATTCAGCAACAAGCGATCCCCAATCAGCAATCAGCTTCCTGACTTCTGTCTTCTCACTCCAGACTCCCGACTCCCGGCTTATAGCTCCTGACACCTTGTCGTACTGCGCCTTTCCACTCCGACATATTTCTCCATGTAATAACCTAGCAATAACCCGTCCACGAGAAAGGTAGACATGGACCAAATGCCCACCGGCAGGTGGAATATTTGAGGTTTAGAGCCTGGTTTTACTACCGGTAGGAAAGCCCTGCGCAGAACTTTCCACGCGCCAATTCGCGTCCAGTTTCAGGAGGGGCTCGGGGTGGTCAGGCAAGCGTTTTCGCGCCAGTCCGAGTTACGCCCCACAGATTGTGGCCAACGGCGCAAAAGCTGTGAGAAAATCGCCGGAAGAGCGAAAGCACTTCACGCCAAGGCGCTAAGGGCGCCAAGAGAAGAAAGCAGTTGTTTTTTGGAGTCTTTGCGCCTTGGCGTCTCCGATTTCTGGAGTCCGATGGACTCCATCGCACTCTGGTAATCGGACTTGGCGTGAGATTGTTCATTTTTTCACAACTTTTTGCTTCGACCTTTCGCCCGCTACGCAGAATGGCGCGAAAAGCCCCGGACCTACCAGACAGGTTGCGCCACGCGCTCATGCGCGCCGCTTCCGTCGTTCTTCAGATTTTCTCTGTAGGCGGCTTCGGACTTTGGCCGGGTCAACCCTCTCGCCGCGATCGAGGGACGCCAAGCGTCTGCCCAGTTCCCGGTTGAATTCCGCGAGCTGGGTGGCCCGTGCCTGCTCGTGATCTTCCAACAGGCGGAGCGCCTCGCGGACGACCTCGCTGGCCGAGTTGTACCGGCCGCTTTCGACCTTGGTTTGGACAAACTGCTCCAGTTCGGGGGTAAGGGAAACGTTCATTGAGCCTCCTTGCCCGAGCGTACCGCTCATAACAAAGACTGTCAGTCTATAGCATCTATAGCATCAGGGGGTAGCGGGTCGATTTGATGTAGAGGCGGCTTTACGCCGCCATTTGGGGACGTAAACTCACCGCTACAGCTCCTCCCCATGGCCAACTGCGGGACCGGTGGAGCGGCATGACCGCGTAAATCCAGGGAAAAAGCCCACGGACAGAACGGCGCTGTCTGTGGCTTGGACGGTGACACCGGAGCCGATACTGGTTGCGCGTGAGTTGGTGCTGTCGTAAGATTGCTCAAGGAGCGCTGGGGTCCATGGGACGGACCCGGCGCGCGATCATCTCCGGGCGATTCGTCGCAGCCAGCGAGGGCAAACGTGCAATTCACACGAGAGCAGGTCTTAGCAAAGATGAGTGAGCACCGGGAAAACATCCGGCGTTTCGGGGTGCAACGTCTTGGGCTGTTTGGTTCGGTGGCCCGCGGCGAAAACGCTTCCGCCAGAGATCTGGATTTTCTCGTGGAATTTGCCCCCATATCTTTCGACGCCTACATGGATTTAAAGGAATACCTCGAGAAACTGTTCGAATGCCCAGTGGACTTGGTGCTGGCCAATGCCCTAAAACCCCGCCTCCGCGAGCCCATTCTGAACGAGACCCTCCATGCCCCGGGATTATAAGGTCTATCTGGACGACATCCTCCAGGCCATTGCCAAGGTCCGGGAATATACTGCGGGATTCTCATTGGCGGAGCTTGCCGGCGACGCAAGAACCTTCGACGCGGTCATCCGAAACCTGGAAGTAATCGGGGAAGCGGCGAAGGCAATTCCAGAGGTCATTCGATTACAGCATCCGGAAGTGGATTGGAAAAGGATCGCGGGGCTGCGCGATATCCTCATCCAGCAGTATTTCGGAGTCGATGCCCAAATCATCTGGGATATCATCCCGAATAAGCTGCCCGCCCTCGAAGAACAGATTCGAGCTATGGTGAAAAGCTAGCGCTTTCCACTGCCTCTGGTTTCTGGAGTCTCAGAAGTTGGGAGCCGGGTGGTCGTGGGCCTTTACCCATGACCACAAACTCCAAACCGCCAAAGGCGCAGACGTCACCTCTTCTCCCCATCGCCAAGCGCGTAACCGATAGGGCGGCACGACCCCGTAAATCCAGGAAAAGCCCACGGAGAGGAGGGCGCTGTCCGTGCTGCTTGCTCAACGGGTAAGTCAGACACCCCCCGCGAAGCGGGTGGCTTGACAAGTGGGGCCGCCTCAAAGGCGGTCACCCGTTAATTTAGGCGTCGCGCCGAGGCGCGCCTTGGTTATGGATTCAAAACTGTCCGCCGGTTCCATCCGCTTCTTCCTGTTCGCGGATGTATTGGCGAACTTGCTCGAGCTCGAACCCGACCGTGGATACGGCGTAACCACGGGCCCAGAAATGCTCGCCCGTGAAATTTCGCTCCTTGCCTCACATTCCGGCTACAGCGATCGCGCTCTTTCCTTTCAGAAACCCGATCACCGAAGCCACCGGGGGCTTGGGGGGAATCGCGATACACCTATGGACGTGGTCCGGCATCAAATGTCCATCCAAAATCCGGCACTCTTTCTGCCGGGCCAAAGCGTGGAAGATTTCTCCCAAGGGTCGGCGGGGCTTTCCGAACAACACCTTGCGCCGTCGCTTGGGCACGAACACGACATGGTATTTGCAGTCCCATCGTGAAGGGGATAGGCTCTGATAAAGGTCTGACATGACATCCTCCTTTGGGATGGGTTCTCATCAAGCCACCTTGGAGGAGGAGGTTACTCTCTTCAACGGTCAAACCTCTGCGAACCTCACTGGTCGAACCCGTGGCTTACCTCAAGGACAGTTATTTCGACCGGGCCTCGGATAAGATTAAACCGGTTACGGTTGAGGATTTGATCGGCGACGGTACCAGGTTTGTTGACCTTGTGAGGATTCTTGCAGAGCGCCGCTTCCGCTTGGTTCTAGCTAATGCTCGAATCGAAGGTTTCGTCCACTTTCTGACCTTAATAACCATGTCGTGAAACTCACCTTGTACGCAATTATCGAGGCGCTGGAAAGCCATGTCTTGGCCCTGCTTGGCTCTTCTATAGAAGAGTACCTCCGCCAGGGACTCGGAAGGAGACGATTCAATCCAACAACGAGCATACGTTTGACGCACCTCAACCTTATCCGCCCCGCTGCCAGCGAGGACCAAAGTGCTATGGCTAACTCTTTGCTAGGAAAGGTATTATCAGCTTCTGAAATTGGGGAAACCTTTTGCGGTCATGTTGAATCAAATACATTGTAAGAGTTGCCGGAGAAGGGGAGAGTGCCAAAGTGGTTGGCGTTGATTTACAAAGCATATTCAGTGGTTTCCTCGAGTTAGCCTTACTGGCCGGAGCGGCGTTTTATGCCGGCCTCGTGTTGACGAGTTATGGTTCAGACGGCCCGCAGCGTCCGCCCACGGGTTGATTGGCGTGACCCGGCGCATTCGGCCGAGCATTTGGCGGTGTGGCTGGGCGTCAAGGCTCTCGCCCTGGCCGTGCGGGTGGGAACCCCGATTTTCGGAATGCTCTCGGAAGCATCGGCGGAAGTGGGCGACTGGTTCCTGAGCCATCGCCACGACGAATCGCACTAAAGACAGGAGCTAGAAGTGAGAAGTGAGAAGTTAGAAGAAGGGATTGCCCTCCTCGCTTCTAGCTCCTAACTTCCAACTCCTCGCTCCTAAATCCCAGATCCTAAATCTTAGCTCCCTCACGCCTTGGGATGCGTCTTGTCGTAAACATCGATCAGTTGCTTGATCGACACCTGCGTGTATTTCTGCGTGGTGGCAAGGCTCCGGTGCCCGAGCATTTCCTGGATGGCGCGCAGGTCGGCGCCTTCGGTGAGCAAGTGGGAAGCGAAGGCGTGCCGCATCGAGTGCGGGCTGGTCTTCACATTCGGCCCGAACGTCCGCACGTATTTCTTCAGCAGCCGATCGACGGAGCGGGTGGTCAGCCGGTCGCCCTTGGTATTGAGAAAGAGCGCCGTCTGCCCGCTCTTCTTCGCCTCCATCAAAATCCTCTCGCGAACGGGCAGGTAGTCGTCCAGCGCCTGCTTGGCCTTTGAGCCGAAAGGCACGATGCGTTCTTTGCGGCCCTTGCCGCGGACCAGCAGCATGCCGTCGCCAAAATTGACGCTGCGCAGGTCGAGGCCGGCCAGTTCGCTCACCCGCAAGCCGGAAGCATAGAGCAATTCCAGAATGGCGCGGTCGCGGCGCATCATGGGTTCGCCGCTCTTGACGGCCTCGGCCACGCGGTTGAGGAAATTGTTCATCTCCTCTTCCGTCATGATGCGGGGAAGCGTTTTGTCGAGCTTGGGGGTGGAAACCGTGGCGGCGGGATTGGCCGCCAGCACGCCTTCTTTGGCGAGAAATTTGTAAAACGCCCGCACCGCGGCCAGCTTGCGCGCGATGGAAGTCTTCTTCTTTTCGCGCTCGAAAAGCAAGGCCAGAAATCCGCGAATGCGCAGCGCGTCAATGGACCCTACAGTCCACCGTGGCCTCGGGATCCCCGCCCTTCAGGTAATCCCGAAATTGCAGCAGGTCGCTCTGATAGTTGCGAATCGTGTGCGGCGAGGCGTTGCGCTCGTAGCGGAGGTAGTTGATGTAGCGGGTGAGAAGTTCATTCATGGCGTTGTCCGTGGTCCGTGGTCAGTTGCCAATGGTCCGCGCTACACGTTCTGTCCGCTGCGACGGACAACGGACCACGGACAACTGACAACGGACCAGCCGTTAATTCCAACCAAGCCGCAAAATCGGTAAGCGCCCGCTCGCACTGCTTCTCCCGCCGTGCGCGGCGGTCGCGGGCGATGGCGCGCGGCAGATTTTCCATGGGTGGCAGCAGGTCAAAGGAAATGTTGGCGGGCTGGTAATTCCCCGAGGCGGCGTGGGTGATGTAGTGTACCAGTGACCCCAGCGCCGTGGTGCGTGGCGGCGGTATGTAGGGCCGAGCGGCGCTCGGCCCCGGCAACTCGTCGGCGCTCGGCCCTGGGAGTTCGCGAGCCCTCAGCCCGGCTAACTCGGAGTCGCACGACCTCGGCCCCTCGACTGTCCGCCCACCGCGCGCGCCGCCAGAGCCAGACCCGCCAGCAGACCCGTCGCAATGCATTCCACGTAGCCCTCGACGCCCGAAAGTTGGCCCGCCACAAAAACCTGCGGCGCGCTGCGAAAGCTCAAGTCGGGACTCAGCAAGCGCGGCGAGTTGATATAGGTGTTGCGATGGATTTGCCCCAGGCGCAGAAACTCCGCGTTCTCGAGGCCCGGAATCAACCGCATAATTCGCTTCTGCTCGGGGAACTTCAGGTGGTTCTGAAAGCCCACCAGGTTGTAGCTGGAGAAGCGCAGATTCTCCGCCCGCAATTGCACGACGGCAAAAGGCTGCCGCCCGGTGCGCGGATCGATGAGGCCCACGGGTTTCATGGGGCCGAAGCGCAGTGTGTCATACCCGCGCCGCCCCAGTTCTTCGATAGGAAGGCAGGCCTCAAAGAACTTCACATTTTCAAACTCGTGCGCCTGGACGGTCTCCGCGCTCTCGAGCGCCTCGTAGAAGACGCGGTATTCGTCTTCGGTGAACGGGCAGTTGAGGTAATCTTCCCCGCCTTTGCCGTAGCGGGAGGCAGCGGAAGATGCGCTCCATGTTCAGGGTTTCCGCATCCACCACCGGGCTGATGGCGTCGTAGAAGGCCAGGTTCTCGGAGCCCGTTAACGCTTGCAGTCGCGCCGCCAGTGCGTCGGAGGTGAGAGGCCCGGTCGCGATCAGGGCCAGACCCTCGCCCGGAATCTCGCGCAGCTCTTCCCGCCGCAGGGTGATGAGCGGGTGGCCGGAAACGGCCGCGGTGACGCCCTCGGCAAAGCGCTCGCGATCCACCGCCAACGCCGATCCCCCCGGCACGGCGCACTCGCCCGCGACCCGCATCAGGAGCGAGCCCGCGCGCCGCAACTCCTCTTTCAGCAGCCACGAGGCTGACCCGGGGGCATTCGACTTCAGCGAGTTGCTGCAAACCAGCTCCGCCAGCCGGTCGGTTTTGTGCGCAGGCGTCGGGCATGTCGGGCGCATCTCGTAAAGCGTCACGGCCACGCCGCGCTCGGCAAGTTGCCATGCCGCCTCGCTTCCCGCCAGCCCTCCTCCGGCGATGACCACTGGTTTCATTCCGTCCCCGATCCCTGTCCCCGACTTCATGCGATTATAACAGCCGAGCCCTTGTTCCCCGAAGGAGGATAATGTCATTAGCCGTAGGTTGGGGATGCTGGAGACTGTGCGGCCGAGTCGCAACCTAAAAAGGACTTCACCACAAAGGCACAGAGGTCACGGAGATTAGACGGAGAAAAAACTGGGTGTCAACAAACAAGGAAGCATGATTCCCACCAGCGCTAACAGAAGTGCTTTTCTCTGTGGTCTCCGTGCCTCTGTGGTGAATCTTTTCTTCGCCCCTCTGTGACACTTCCGAAACTGTCACATGCCCTGTGGCGCACATCAATTTTCCCAGGCAGACTGGTGACCATGAGCGGTGTCACATGTTACGGTAGCAGGGTATAATCGCGCCGGTCAGTTCGGCTGGAAACTGGAGGCGATATGAATACCTCTTCAAGAAGGTTGCTGTTTTGGTCGCCGCGCGCCATCTGCATTGCCTTCGCCATTTTTCTGAGCATGTTTGCCCTCGACGTTTTCCAATGAGGGTTATGGCTTTGGGAAAACCCTTCTGGCGCTCTTGATCCATCTCGTTCCCGTTTACATCGTCCTGGGCAGTGCTGGCGATTGCCTGGCGATGGGAGTGGATTGGCGCGGCGGGCTTTGCCGGGCTGGCCATGTGGTACGCGCAGGGCATACTGCGCCGCCATCCCTGGGTTCAATTGCCCGTGCGTACAAGATCGCGGGGCCGCTGCTGGTGATTGCCGTGCTCTTTCTCATCAATTGGCTGAAACACGACGAGCTTCGCGCCAGGCCATAGCGCCGCCGGCGGGGATGCGCGAAAGCGGGGTCCTTTTCAACCCCGTTGGACTTTGACGGATCGCTGTAATCATGTCAGTCATTTCAGGTGTCATTGTTTGCTTTCTGTTTCGGTGCTAAGTTGACTACACTAAATATTGCGCGTAATTCGGTTTGGGTATACCATCCCTTGTATGGCCCGACCGAGTTTGCTCAAGCTGTCGGAAGCGGACGAGCGCCAGTTGCGGGAAGCCGCGGCCGACTCTCCTGATGCAGATTTTCGTGATGCCTGTCGCGCCGTTCTGAGCCTGGCCCGAGGGGCGACGCGCCCGCAGGTGGGGGAGCAGTTGCGCGTGCATCCGGCCACGGTCGGGCGTTGGGCGGCGCGCTATCGCCAGCGGGGGCTCGCCGGGCTTCGGGGCCCGGAGCACGATGGCCGCGGACGACCGCGCCGCTTGCAGGTGGAGCATTTGCAATGGCTGCGGCAAACGGTTCTTACCTCGCCCCGGAAATTGGGTTATGCTTTCACCGCCTGGACCTTGCCGAGGCTGGCGGAGTTCTTGCAGCGGCAGACGGGGGTAACGGTGCAACCGCACTACCTGGGACGGCTGCTGCACCGCATGGGCATTGCCCGGAAACGTCCCAAGCGGGTGCTGGAAGGCAAACGCGATGAGGCCGCCCATGACCGCGCCAAAACTGAGTTGCAAGCCCTCAAGAAGCATCTGGGGCGGCGGAAAAGGACCGTCGTGATCAGCCAGGACGAAACCGAATTTCATCTTTACCCTTACCTGGTGGCGATCTGGTCGGTGGTGGGCAGTCCCCAACCGGAAGTGCGCACGCCGGGGAAGAATCAGAAGCGCGTCTTGTATGGAGGCCTGAACCTGAAAACCGGACACCTCACCAGCCACTGGGCGGCGACGAAAAGCGGTGCGCATTTTGTCGAATATCTGGAAACGCTCTTGCATGATTATCCCGACCAGAAGATCCTCATGATCGCCGACAACGGCAGCTTCCATCATACGCTGAAAGTGGACGCCTTCGTGAAGGACCACCGCAACCGTTTGGAGATCAAATGGCTGCCTCCGTATTGCCCCGACCTGAACGACATCGAGCGCACCTGGAGACGGCTCAAGGCCAGCCATGCCTCCAACTTCCTGTTTAACTCCCTCGACGAGTTGGTCGATAACGTGCGCCAAGGCATTGGCGAACTGAATTCCACGGTCGCTACCAATTAAGAGCATTATTTAGTGTAGTCAACTTAGGATACGCCACAATTCTTTCGGAGTGATGTCCGTGGACTTCATTGTGCCCCTCGCGCTGGGTCTGGTTGCTCTTATCCTTGCTCTCCCGATTATAGCTTTGGTGCGCGCCAACGCGGTCGCGCGGCGGGGCGAGCGGAGCGAGGAGATCTGGCAAAAGCTCACGCAGCGCGTTCACGCCCTCGAAACGCAACTTCAGGAAATGCAAGGTCGCCTTAAGGCACAAACCATCGTATTGGAGCAGGCGCATCTCGATCTCCGCAAGATTACGACGGTGCGCGAGGTCCCAACACCTGGCGCAGTCGTTCCCCCGGAGCCACCCAAGCCTCTTGTTGAAGCCGTAGGGACAAAGGCGCCTCCCCTCGAACCGCTCGCCGTCACTCTTGCCCCCTCTGCGCCGCCGCTAGCCGCGCCGCCACCACCGGCTGAGACGGCCAAGCCAGCGGCCCCGTCGGGTTTGATGGCACCTTCCGTGCTGTTGCCCATCAAGAATCCGCCCGCACTTGCGCCGCCCATTGTGCCACCGCGGCTGGAAATGTTGGGCGCACAAAAGCCTCAGCCTCACGAGACCGCCAAGCGTGTTCTGAACATGGAAGAAGCTCTCGGCACCGACTGGCTCAACAAGCTCGGCATGAGCATTCTGGTCATTGGAGTGGCGCTCTTTCTGGCTTACGAAATGCGCGAGCTGGGCCCGGCGGGAAAGGTGCTGGTGGGTTACGTGGTGAGCGGCGCGCTTTTGGGCGCCGGCATCTTCTACGAGCGCCGTGAACGCTATCGGCTGCTGGCCCGCGTGGGGATTGGCGGCGGTTGGGCGCTTACCTTCTTTACCACCTATGCCATGTATCACGTTCCGCCGGCGCGGCATTCTAGACTCGCAGGTGTTCGACCTGGTTTTGCTGCTGGGCGTTGCGGCGGTGATGGTGGTGCACACCTTGCGTTACAACTCGCAGGTCGTCACCGGCCTGGCGCTGCTGCTCGGCTTCACCACGGTCACCATCAGCAAGGATAATGTCTATAGCCTTTCCGCCGGGGCCATTCTGGCGCTGGCGCTCGTCATTATCGTGCAACAGCGCCGATGGTACGAGCTCGAAGTCTGCGGGATTCTCGCCAGCTACTTCAACCACTATTACTGGCTGCGGCCCATCATCGAACCCATGGGCGGGCATCGCCATCCATTTCCAGAGTTCATTCCCAGCGCCGCGCTGCTGATTTTCTACTGGCTGGTGTTTCGCGTTTCCTATCTGCTGCGCCGCATACCTGCCCCCATAGGGCCGAATGGCGTTCGGCCTGCGCCGCAAGCGGAGGAAAAGGTATCCACCGTCGCCGCGCTGCTCAATACCTTCCTGCTTCTCGGCTTGATGAAGTACCAATCCGTGCATCCGGAATGGGCCTTCCGATTCCTACTGTTGCTCGGCGCGGTGGAATTCGTGCTCGGGCAATTGCCCATCGCGCGGCGCCGGCGCGCGGCATTCGTGGTTCTCAGCGTGGTCGGCGCCACGCTGATGGTGGCGGCGATTCCCTTCAAGTATTCGGGCGAGACGCTGCCCATTCTGTGGCTGGCGGAAGCGGAGGCGCTGTTCCTGGCCGGTGTTTTCCTGGATGAAATCGTCTTCTGCCGACTGGGACTGCTGGCGAGCTTGCTGGTGGCGTTTCAATTGGATCTCTTTGCCTGGGGGCAGATCTATGACACCCAGTGGAAGGGATTCCACACCGGCGAACTGCTCCGCGGCATCATGGAATTCGCCGCCACCACGCTGATTTTCTATGGCGACGCCCATTGGCTGGCGCGCCGCTACCCGCGCCTGACGGAATCGCGCTTGGAGACGTGCATTCTGCGCGTGCTCTCTTATGCGGCCGGCGTCACCGCGGTGATTGGCATCTGGTGGCTCGCGCCGGAACCGTGGGTGGCCGTGGGTTTCGCCGCCTTGGCGCTATCGCTCATGGTGCTGGGTTCGCGCACCGACATTCGGGACTTCGTCTACCAAGCCCATGCCATGGCCGCCCTGGCGTTTCTCCGCGTCCTGGCGGTGAACTTTGGGGAACCGAGCCCCCACCTCCGGGTCCGGGTTGTGACGGTGGCGCTGACGGCCGTCATGCTTTATGCCAGCGCCCGCTGGTCGAGTCTGCCGCGAGCGACCACCGTGCAATATGTTTCCTCCTGGCACACCTGGACGGCATCGTTGCTGGTCGGGATGCTCGCCTGGTACGAACTGAAGCCGGTGAGTGTGGCGCTGGCCTGGACGCTCCTGGGACTGGCGCTGTTTGAAATCGGCCGCGCCCGCCGCCTTGCCACATTTGCGCTTGCAGGCCTACCTGGCATTCGCGTTCAGCTTCCTGCGCCTTTTCTTTGTGAACTTCAACGCCTCGGGATTGCCGGGTGAGCTGAGCCCGCGGTTCTACACCACCGTGCCTCTGGCGCTCGCTTTCTTCTACGTGTACGGCGTGCTGGATGCGTCGGGAAACGTGGAAAAGCCGCAGGGCCGAACCACGGGCCCTGCGCTACAACCAAGTGCAGCCCTTGAACGTGACCGGCGCTGGAAGGCGGCGGAGGTGCTCTGTTTCCTGGGGACATTTACGCTGGCGGGATGGGCGCGTTTCGAATTGGAAGCCGACTGGGTGGTGGCGGCGTGGGCGGCGATGGTCTGGGCGCTGGTGGCGATTGCCTGGCGTTATCAAAAGAGGATCTTCCTGCACCAGGGATTGCTGCTGGGCGCGGCGGTCCTTCTGCGCGGCACGCTGCACAATTTCTACCAGCGGAGTTATTTCCCCGCGCCCTTCTGGCAGAGCCGCAGCCTGACCGTGGGAGTAACTATAGCGTTGCTCTTCGCGGCGCTGCCCTTCGCCTTCCGTTTGCGGCGCTCGCCGGAGGACAGATTCCGCCCAACGAGGCCTGTGGGGGCGAGTGTTCAAGGCGTTTGAGCGCCGCCCGGAGCAGGTGTTCTTCTTCATCCCCTTCTTTTTGCTCACCGTTCTTCTGGCGCTGGAAGTGCCCAAGGGCATGGTGACGGTGGCTTGGGGAATGGAAGCAGTGGCGATCTTCCTCGTTGGCGCTCGCGGTGGGACAGCGCAGCTATCGCCTTTCCGGCCTGGGGTTGTTGTTGCTTTGCGTGGGCAAGATTGTGGTGCTTGACGTTTGGGGCCTGCAACCCCGCGACCGCTACCTGACTTTCATCGTGCTGGGGATCGCGTTGCTGGGCGTCTCGTTCCTTTACACGCGTTATCGCGAGGCCATACGGCAGTATTTATAAGTGCCAGGTGTCAGCTACCAGCGCTCAGCTTCCAGCAAGAGCTCTTGGCTGATAGCTGATCGGCTGAAAGCTGAGAGCTGAAAGCTTAATCCTTCCATGAAACGCTGGATCACTTTCGCCATTATCGTAACCTTGGGAATCGCCGCGCTGGTGTGGTCGGAGCGGCATCCCGTGGACGTGCGCGTCACCCCTGCTTCGCTCCTCTATTTCATTGCCGACTCGGAGTGGGAGTTGAGCCGGCTGCCGATGGCGGCGACCCGTCTCTCCGATCAGGAAGAAATCGACATTGGCAACCAGATGGCGGGGAATATTTCCTGGCGTCTCCGCGGAAGCCACGACATGATGCCGGAACAGAAGCAGCAGGTCCAGGTGGTGGCGGATTACGTCGACCGCGTGGGGGCCCAGGTGACGGCAAGGGCCCATCGCAAACTTCCCTACAAGTTCCACTACATTCCCAATATGGATTTTGTGAATGCCTTCGCGCTGCCCGGCGGGCATGTTTACGTCGGGGCTGGTTTAGTGGCGCTGATGGACAGCGAAGACGAATTGGCGGCAGTGCTTGGCCACGAGGTCGAGCACATTGACCACTACCATTGCGCCGAGCGCGTGCAAGCGGAACAGCGCCTTAGGAGAATCCCCTTGGGCAGTTTGGTGGCGATTCCCGCCGCGCTTTTTGAAGCTGGCTACAGTAAGGACCAGGAACTCGAAGCCGACCGCGAGGGCACTCAACTGGCCGTGTGGGCAGGGTATTCACCGCTGGGCGCCGTAGCGCATGTTTGAAACCTACGACCGCCTTTATCAAGAATACGTGCGGCGCGCAAAATCGCCGCAGGAAGAGCTTTCGCGCGTGGCGATTCAAACCCTCGAAGGTTACTTCCGCTCGCATCCGCTGCCTTCTGAGCGCATCGAGCAAATTCGCGAGCTGATCGCCGACCAACATTGGGGAGATCTCAACCACGAACGCGATATGGAGGTTGCGTACATCTTTTGGACGGAGCGCGCCCAACGTGCTTATGAAGCGGGGCACTACATGGAGGCGGCCGCTTGGGCCAAACGGTCACTGGATGTTCATCCTGACCAGCCGATTGCCCTCCTGACGCTCACCTTGACGCTCGCCAACACTCAATTTGCGCTGGCGAATTTTTCCGAGGCTGCGTTGGCCTTCCGCAAGGCACTGGAAAAAAGGCCGTATGACGACGAGCTTATGGCAGGTTACGGCGATGCACTCGCCGCACAGCACACGCCCGCCCAATCGCTGCAACAATTCGAGGTCTGGCTCGCCAAATACCCGGAGCTGAGATGGCGGTTGGCGGTGAGCGTTGAATGGGCCGGACTGACCCTCGCGATGCGTGGTGAAGCGGCGGCTGATGGGGTGCTTTTCCCCGCTGTGTCGCCTAATGCAATGAGCCTGCCACCGGAACTGCGAGGCCGCTACGGGTGGTGGTTCTATAGGGTCGGCCAATTCGATTTGGCGGGGAAGTTGCTTCAGAGTGCAGTGGAGCAGCTCCCCGGTGATCCTCTACTTCAAACCCGCCTCGGTTGGGTGCTGATCGAACAACACAATCTGGAAGCCGCGATTCAACGCTTCTCGAACTATGGTTATAACCCTTCTGCCGTGTATCGGGCCGCGAATCGGCGCGCACATCTCTTCCAAGAGAGGCGCGTGGGCTTGGCCGTGGCGGAATGGCAAGCACAGCAAGTTGATCGTGCTGTGAGCGACTTTGCCGACGCATCGATTGCACAACCGGAATGGCTCAATTCCCAATGGGTAGGAGCACTTTACTCGGCAGGAGTCGCCAAGACCATCGAAGGGTTGAAAGCGGAGCAGAAGAAGCGCTTCGGCCCCCGCGCCCGCGGGAATTTCTGATTTATTGCAACGGGCGCGCCTTTCTTGACCTCTGGCGCGGGAATACCCTACTATGGTGTGTTGCGTGACCGCTCGCGAGTTTGACGGGAAACACTTGGCGGGGTAGCTCAGTGGTAGAGCGAGGGTCTCATAATCCCTAGGTCGGGAGTTCGATCCTCCCCCCCGCTACCAATCTTTTCAATAATTTGCAGGGAATGCCGGCGTCCAGCGTCCTGCGTTGGTTGCGCCTGGGTTGCGGATTCTTGCAGACTTTTTTTGGAATCTAACCTGTCCACGTACCTTAATTAACACGACGATCCGGGAGCTGAGAGACTTGGCTCCGCCCTACGGTGTTGCTGTCCCAATGTTCTGGATGGGTAGGTCAGCCTCGACGCGAAATGCCTTGATTTTGCCACTCAGGGCAAAGGCGTCGAGTGAATCGGCTGCAACCGGACGGCGGTGATTTTGTATTCCGGGCACTTGGATTCCGGGTCGGTGTATGCGCTGGTCAGGCGGTTGGTATGTGTTTCCGGATAGTGGAAGGCGAGAAACAGCGTTCCGGGAGTCACGCGGTGCGACAAGTGGACCCGCACCCGCACGTGGCTGCGTCGGCTTTCTAACTCGACGAAATCACCGGCGGCAAGGCCCTTCGCGGCGGCGTCATCGGGGTGTATCTCAAGGAAATCCTCTCCCACCAGCTCGCGCTGGGCTGTGCGTCGTGTCATGCTGCCCACGTTGTAATGATCCAGCACTCGACCGGTCACCAAAATAAAAGGAAAGTCTTCGGAGCACTGTTCGGGGCTTGCGGCGTAGTCGATCGAGACCAGGCGGCCCTTCCCGCGAACGAAACCTTCCGTATGTACTCTGGCTGTCCCGGAGTGGCCAGCCTCCGGGCAAGGCCATTGCAGACCGTCCGCCCCCAGGCGGTCGTAGCTCACCCCCCCAAACATATGCGGCGCGACGCGCGCGATTTCATCCATCACGTCAGCGGGTTCCTGGTAACGCCAGGAAGCGCCCATAGCGACGGCCACGTCGCGGATGACGCTCCAATCCGGCCGGGCCTCTCCGGGAGGCCGTACCCCTGGCCGTACCCGTTGAATGCGGCGCTCGCCATTCGTGAAAGTTCCCTCTTGTTCCAGCGCCCCGGCAGCCGGCAACACCAAGTGTGCGTACCGCGCCGTTTCGGAAAAGAACATTTCCTGCACGATCAGGAAATCCAGATGGGAAAGTGCCTTGATAACGTGGGCTTCATTGGGATCGCTTTGCGCAATGTCTTCCCCCTGAACCCAGAGACCGCGCAGGTCGCCCCGCGCCGCGGCGTCGATCATCTCCGGAATTGTCAAGCCGGACTCCTCAGGCGGAACCTTCCCCCAAACCTGTTGCAGCCGATTGCGCACTTCCCGATCGCGCAGGGACTGATATCCGGTAACTTGGCCCGGCATGGTCCCCATATCGGCGCTGCCCTGCACATTATTCTGCCCGCGCAGGGGCAACATTCCGGCGCCGGGGCGTCCGATGCTTCCCGTCAACATGGCGATGTTGGCCAGCGTCATCACCGAAGCGGTGCCCTGCGTCAGCTCTGAGAGGCCCAGTCCGGTTACGAAAAGAACCGGCCGCAGGCTTCCCATCAAGCGCGCGGCTTCGTAAATCTTTGTGGAAGGCACGCCCGCCTGCGCTGCCGCAACCTCGAGGGAGAGCGCTTGGAGAAACTCGCGAAATTCGTGAAAGCCTTCGACGCGCTCTTCCAAATAGGCCAAATCGATCAATCCTTCTTCCACCAGCACCTTCGCCAAAGCATTAAACAAGGGCACGTTCGAGCCCGGTCGAACCTGAAGATGATGGTCAGCATACTCGGCCAGCTCCACGCGGCGAGGGTCGATCACGATCAAACGTGCACCCTTGAGAACGGCTTGTTTGAGGCGCGCCCCTACGACCGGATGGGCTTCGGTGGGATTCGCTCCCGCCAGCACGATGCAACACGCCGATTCGATATCCACAAAAGAGGCCGACGCGGCGCCCGTGCCGGTCACCTTCTGCAAAGCCAAAGCCGTCGAGGAGTGGCACACCCGCGCACAGCAGTCCACGTTATTGGTTCCGATCACGGTGCGAAACAGCTTTTGCAGCAAGTAGGCGGCTTCATTGGTGGAGCGGGAAGAAGCCAACCCGCCCAGAGCGTTTGGCCCGTGGCGGTCGCGGATGTGGGATAAACGTTCCGCAGCGAAGGAGAGCGCCTCGTCCCAGGAAATGGGAAGCCAATCGCTGCCCACTCGCTTCAAGGGCCGGGTCAGCCGGTCGCGAGAGTGGTGATAGCTGTGAGCGTAGCGGCCTTTGACACAGAGGTGTCCCCTGTTGACGGCAGCGTCAGGCACGCCCCGAATGCGCAGCACGCGCTCGCCTGCTGATTCGATTTCGATGCGGCAGCCGACTCCGCAGTAGCCGCAAACCGACTGGGTCACTCGCTCTCCTGGTTTTGCCTCCGCGCAATCGCGATCGCTGAGGGCAAGGGTTGGGCACTGGTCAACACAGGCGCCGCAGGCCACACAGGCGCTTTCGTCAAAGCGCTCGCCTGGGCCAAAGATCAGGTGAGTTGCAGGGCCGCGGCTGGCGATTCCGTAAACGAATTGCCCCTGGATCTGCTCGCAAGCATTCAAGCAGCGCCGGCAACTTATACAAAGCCGGGGATCGAAACGCAGGTACGTGTGGCTTTGATCAATGCGCTCGCCGGACGGCGAGGGGTCAACGGGTTTGGCGTGGAGGCCATAGCGGGCCAGCAACCTAGTAAATTCGCTCTCTCCCGAATCCGTTCGGAATTCCCGATGCTCATCCGCTTCCAGGTAAAGCGCCAGGATCTCGCGCCGCAGGGATTCGAGCTTCGCCGTGTCCGTCTTGATTTCCATTCCGGCCTGAATGGGGGTATGGCAGGCGCCCAGCGGCCGGCTGGCGCGACTGACTTCCACCAGGCAGAGTCGGCATCCTCCCTCGGGGGTGAGTCCGGGAGCGTAGCAGAGCGTCGGGATTTCCACACCGAGTCGGCGGGCTGCTTGGAGAATGGTTTCTCCCTCGTGGATTTCAATTGCCTGGTCGTTGATCCGGGCTTGAGCGCAGTTCAAGGGCGGCCTCCGGATTTGAAAATCGGGTCGCCGAAACTTTCCATCAATTTGCGCATGGGGCGAGGCATGGACTGTCCAAAAGCACAAAGGCTCCCCGCTTCCATCAACTCAAACAACCGGCGCAGGCGCGGCCGGCAGGTTGACCCCTGCTGCTCGTGCAGCACGCGCCAAGCGCGTTTGGAGCCGAGCCGGCACGGCACGCACTTGCCGCACGATTCATCCATCATGAATTCCAGCCAATGCTCGAGTAGGGCGCGAAAGTCGGTTCCCTCAGGGATGGCGACCAAGCCAGCGTGACCCAACTGGATGCCCTTTCCTGCCATGTGTACGTAACATACCGGCATGCCCCATTCATGCGGCAGCAACACGCTCCCCATGGGCCCGCCGAGGATCGCCGCCTCGAGTCGCTGGCCGCCTGCGCCCTTACCTGCCTCCGCGATGACCTCCAGCAAGGTGATCCCGAATTCTACTTCGACCAGGCCGGGACGGGAAAAACCGTGATTCAAGGAAAACACCTTCGTGCCCTTACTCCGCGCGGTGCCGTAAGCTGCGTAAACTTCCGCGCCCCGCTCCACGATAAACGGAATGCTGACCAGCGTCTCGACGTTGTTCACCACCGTCGGCTTTCCATGGAGTCCCTCCATGGCCGGGTAGGGGGGCCGAATGCGCACTTCCCCACGCCAGCCTTCGATGGCATTGAGCATGGCGGTTTCTTCCCCGCACACGTAGCTTCCCAAGCCCGGGCATATGGAGACTTCGAGAGCAAAATTACTGCCCAGCACCGAGGCGCCAAGAATTCCCTGCTCGTAGGCGGCGCCAAGGGCTTGGCGCATGCGCGCGATGGCGTGTGGATACTCGGAACGGATAAAGATGATTCCGTGGCTTGCGCCCACGGCGTAAGCGCATAGAATCAGACCCTCCAACACGGAGTGGGGGTCGTCTTCCATCAGCACACGGTCGACGAATGATCCGGGATCGCCTTCGTCGCCATTCACCACCACGTATTTGGGTTGTCCTGGCGTAACGGCGCAACTACGCCACTTTGCACCGGTAAGAAAGCCGGCGCCGCCGCGCCCCCGCAGCTCGGAATGCTCCACGGTGTCGAGAAGTTCTTGCGGGCTTCCGCGCAGGGCCTTGGCCAAGGATTGGTAAACACCTTGCGCGCGCGCCGCCGCGAGGTCGCGGGCATTTCCCTTGAGCACATGGCGTAATACGATTGATTCACGCGCAATACATCGCAGGCTGGTTCGAAGGTCCTGAGCCGGCGTTCGTTCCGCAGCCCTGCTCGCGAGCGCCCGCGCTTGATCTCCGGTGAATATTTCGCCCCCTGCACTCAGGACCGTGGGGGAGCGATCACAATGGCCGAGACAGTAGACATCCTGGCATTCGAAGCGGCCCCGAAGCGAAGAGCCCAAGGCCGCCGCGCCAGCCAGTTTGCAGGAAGTCCCCTGGCAAACGCGCATCGCACCGGGTTTGCTTTGGAAATCGGTGTAGAAGGAAAGCGCGCCGCGCAGAGTCGCCTCAGGAACCTGCGCCTCCTGGGCGATTCGACGAATTTCGCCGGGTTGGTGAATCGCCTCAGCGATGGCTTCCCGAAGTGGGACGAGGCGCTCCTTGGTGCCACCGTGCGATTCGCGATAGCGCCGTTGGGCTCGCATTGCTTTACACACCTGCCAAGAAGTCCACCTGGGGGTCCTCTTTGGACTTGGGCGTCAAAGATTATACTGCCGTTTGCCTCAAATCGAGCTGTCCTGGCACAGTTTTTTTGCTATCGAAGAGGCTTGCAATATGTTCGAGGGTTCGGGAGAATGCCCTTAGGTCTCCCGGCAAATCTCATGAGGTTTAGGAAATGAGCGGAACAGAGTCGAAGGGACGATCCGTGCAAACTTCCGTCGTGTCCGAGTGGAATGACGGGAAAGTTCGCCGGTTAGATGATTCTCTGGCGGGGGAAGAGCCGCTGCTCATCCAGGTTGCGGACCAGGCGCTCACCGTGACCATGCGAACCCCTGGGGATGACTTTGAATTGGCGGCAGGTTTCCTGTTTACGGAAGGGATGATTACATCGCGTGAGGAGATCGTCAGCCTTGACTGGGCAGACGGTTCCGAGGCCGAGCACCGTGCCGTTCAGGTGGAATTGAAGTCAGGTGCGATCCCGAGCTCGCCCGCAACGCACCGGAATTTTCTCTCGACCTCCAGTTGCGGGCTGTGCGGCAAGACATCCCTCGAAGCCGTTTACGCCACCGGAATCACGCCGCCCAATCCCGATTTCCGAATTGACCCTGAGGTTCTTTGCGGCCTTCCGGAAACTCTCCGCTCCGCCCAAACCATATTCGGGCGAACCGGCGGGTTGCACGCGGCCGGTTTGTTCGACCCTTCCGGGAAGCTGCTGGCATTGAAGGAGGACGTGGGCCGTCACAACGCGGTGGATAAAATCGTCGGCTGGGCGTTGTTGCAGGGCCGCCTTCCTCTCGCCAACTGCGCGCTGCTGGCGAGTGGCCGCGGGGGATTTGAGATCATCCAGAAATCGCTCGTGGCGGGAATTCCCCTCTTGGCTTCGGTTTCCGCCGCCTCGAGCCTGGCCGTGCAAATGGCGTGCGAGTTTGGGCTTACATTGGTCGGATTCCTTCGCGGCCGGCGGTTTGTGGTTTACTGCGGACAAGAACGTCTGGGGCTTGGCTTTCCCCAAGACCGAGAGCAGGGAGGAATCGACGGCTTTGTGCTGGCGGGTGGCAAGAGCCGCCGCATGGGTCAGGACAAAGCCCTGATGCAGCTCGGCGGGAAACCGCTCGTTCTGCGGGCGGCGGAGATTCTCCGTCCCTTCGTACGCGAGATTACCCTCCTAGCCCCGGCGGAACGGTATGGGAACCTCGGCTTCCCCGTGATGGAAGACCTGTGGCCGGACCAGGGGCCCTTGGCGGCGGTCGGCACAGGTTTGCTCTCTACGAGCGCAGACTGGAGCATCTTTCTTGCCTGCGATCTCCCCCTGGTCAGCCGGCAATTCATACAGCTTTTGGCCGAGCGAGTTCGGGCCACGCGTTCCGATGCCGTGGTCCCGCGCACCGAGGATGGTTGGCAGCCCCTTGCCGCCGCCTATCATTCCCGTTGCCGGACCGCGTTTACGCGGGCCATGCAAGAAGGGGAGCGAAGCATAATCAGGTTATTTGATGAAGTTCGGGTAGAGGCGATTACCCACGACGAAATGGTGAGCGCCGGTCTGAGCGAAGTCGAGCTTACCAACCTGAATACGCCGGAGGATTGGGCACGGATCCGAGAGCTTGAGAACTGGAAACTCAGTTAGGCGGAGTCTGGGAAGGCTTCCGCTCGCGGCGGAGGCTGGCCGGCCCTTTGGTGAGGGCCAAGTGGAGCACTCCCCGCGGCAGGATTCGCATCAGGGATACAAGTAGCTGGTAGCGCCACCCCGGCACCACAAAGAGCTTTCCCTTTTCCAAACCTTGGAGCGAAGCCTCGACCACGTCCTCGGCGGACATCCACCAGGCGCTGGGGACCACTTTCCGGTCGAGACCCGAAACGTCGTGGAATTCCGTCAGCGTGAATCCGGGGCAGAGCGCTTGCACGCGCACCCGCGATCCGGCGCTTTTCAATTCCAGGTAGAGGCCTTCGGTGAAACAGTTGATCCAGGCTTTGGTGGCGTAATAGCTGGTGCTGCCGGGGCGTGGCACAAAGGCGGCGACGGACGCGACGTTGATGATGGCGCCCTGGTTGCGCGCGGTCAGGTTGCGTAGCGCCGCGTGCGTAAGGCGCATGGTGGCCAGCACGTGCAGGCGATGCATGGCATCCTGGCTCTCCACGCTCGCTTCGAAGAACCGTCCCAGGGTGCCAAACCCGGCGTTGTTCACCAGCAATTGAAGATTGGCCGCGCCGGCAAGGAATTCCTCCACGCGGCGCAATTCGGCTTCGCGGGTCAGGTCCGCTCTGAGCAACGTGCAGTTCACGTGAAAGCGGTGGCCGAGGTCATCGGCCAACTGCTGCAGGCGGTCCTGGCGGCGCGCCACCAGCGCCAAGTCGTAGCCTCGCGCCGCCAGCGCCCGCGCGAAGACGGCTCCAATGCCGCTTGAGGCGCCGGTCACCACGGCCAGCGGTTTTACCTCACTCATGTTTTCCTCCCGGTCTGATTATTCCTTCGAAGCCGCGTTAGCGGCGGCATAATGTGGCCCACGGCGAAAGAAGGTGTGAAGAAATCGTCGAACACCTTTTCACCACTGAGGCACTGAGGCGCAGAGGCTAGAAAAGAAAGGGCATTTTTCTCTGTGTCTCAGTGCCTCAGTGGTGGACATGGCAATTTTTCACACCTTCTTTCGCCGTGAGCCACATTATTTCGCCACTACCATGGCTCAGCACCCGCCAAGCACGCTTTCCTTTGCCCTTAGGCGGGAATGCACCCGGCTAAACCGTGGGCTCGCCATGAATCTCCACTTCCTCCGGTTCGACGGCGAGGGGTTCAGGCTCGGGAAGTTTGCCCTTCCAATCCGCCCCGCCCCAGAAAATTGCGGTGCTCGAGCTGAGGATGCCCGCTACAAACCCGATGGTCCGTGGCCCGTGATACTGGGAAGCGATGCCCGCCGCGGTCATGGAAACCATCATGGTGGACCACGTCAGCGATTCCATCGTCGCAAACACCCGGCCGCGGAATTCATCCGGAACGCGCCGGAGCAATTGCGAGATATTCAGCACCGAGCTCACCGCTACGCCGGCGCGGGAGAAGGCGATGAAAAATAGCGCCGCGGCGAAGTTCTGCATCTGGCTGAACAGCACGTAGGCGCCGCCGTGGATAACATAGCAGACGGCAATGGCGCGCTTGTAATTGCGGAAGCTGATTCGCCGGCCGATAACGTGGGCCAGGGCCCCGCCCACCAGCAGGCCCACGCCCGCGGCGCTCCACACCATGCCGATTCCCGCCGGGCCGCGGTTGAAAACCTGCTCGCCAAACAAGGTGAAGAGGATTTGCGCCGCGCCTCCGCCGGTGGCCCAGCCCACGCCGATCAGGGCAATTCCCAGGATCAGCGGCGACGAGCGCATGTAGCGCAGGCCTTCCTTGTACTCGTGCCACGGCCGCACCACCTGGTCTTCCGTCAGCGCTTCGCGCTTCGCCCGAAAGCTGCCCGCGCCGCGCAACTGCCAGATGCAGGCCGCCGACCCGAAGAAGGAGAGGGAGTTCAAAACGAAGGCCCACTGGTATCCCAGGCTCGCCGCGCTCAAGCCCGCCACCATGGTGCCCACGGTCAGCGTGGTCCATTGCGTGGTCTGGGTCAGCGAATTGGCGGTGTGCAATTCCTCCCGGCTGGTGATGGTGGGCAGTATCGAAGTGCGGCCGCTGGTGAAGAATGGCGAGGCAAACATCAGCAGCGCGCTCAGTCCGTAAAGCAGCGAGGTCTGGTGATGGTGGACCGTCAGCACGAACGCCAGGGCCACCACGGCGCGGATCAGGTCGCTGGCGATCATGATGCGCTTGCGGTCAAAGCGGTCGAGGATCACGCCGGCCAAGGGGCCCGCCATGACCGCCGGCACGGCGCGCGACAGCATGACGCCGCTTACCACCAGGCCGGAATGGGTGGTCTCCATCGCCAGGCTGAACACCGCAATGTTATTGAAGTGATCGCCAATCTCGCTTACCACCTGGCCGATCCAGGTGTAGCGGTAATTACGGTTCTGGCGCAAAAGTTGGCGAAAATCGTTCAGCATTGGGGTGAGGGAAACCAAAAGGCAAAGGACAAAACGCAAAAGTGAGAAGAGGCCAACGCTGGAGGCCTTTCTCGTGGGGGTCGGCAAATGGGCACGAGGCCTCAGAAGCAGGTCCGTGCTACGAACGCGTTGATCGATTTACGAATTCTTCGCTTCCGCCGGACCAGGAAGGGAGCGTGGCACTCGGCCATTGATGCCCGTTGGGTTATTCAGACCGCCCGGACGCCGAGTCTTGACCCTTCCGGCCTTGAGGGCATGAAGCACGTTCTCAAAAGAAGTGCCGAGCTTGCGTCCAATCTCGCGGCTGCTCATCCCGGTAAGGTACATCTCTTTGATCCGCAAGTAGCGCGCGCATTGTTCTGGTTTATGGCGAATCATCATTCCGTGCCAGCCGCATACTTTACAAGTCGTTAATTTCGGTCCCACGTGTCTTCCTCCGCTACCGCCTAATGTCGTCAGCAGCCCGCCCCAAGCCGAATACGTGCCGCTTCAAGGCCAAGCGCCGAAAGTGCAAGCGGCGAATAATGCTGCTTGGTGCTATTGTAACTGGAAATTATGTTCTTGGTGAACCTCTTTCACCCGTACTCTAAAGCCCCCCTATTTTTTGCGCAGTTCGGGCACCAGCCGATTAAGAGCAACTTCCAGGCTCATCAGCGCGGAGTCGGCGTCCTCCAACTTCCCTTCCCGGGCCATCATCTCGAGCGTGCGGGCGGCATCGAACGCCTGGGGCGCGGCGATATCTCCCACGGAACCCTTCAATGAGTGCGCGGCCCGCTCCAACAAGGAAGCGTCACGCTGCTTGGCGGCTTGGCGAACTCCTTCCAGAAGTTTGGGGCATTCCTGGAGAAACATTTCGATGATTTCGCCGCCCAATATTTCGTCGCCGTCTAACCGGGACAGAAAACAGGATTTATCAAATACCATAGGAGGGGGGATCTCCGCCGGGGCGGTGGCCTCCGCTGGCGTTGTCACCCTTTGGATGATTTCAAATAAGGCGCTAGGCCGAAGAGGTTTGGCAAGATACCCCTCCATGCCGGCGGCTCTACAGGCTTCCTCCTCGCTCGGCATGGGGTGAGCCGTCATGGCGATGATCGGCAGGCGCCCCCCGTTCTTGCGCTCGATTTCCCGGATCGCCCGGGTAGCCTCCAACCCATTCATGCCCGGCATCTCCGTATCCATCAGCACCAGAGTCAAAGTCCTGCGCATGCGCATCCTGAACGGCGGCAAGAACCTCCCAGCCGTCCGCGGCCACGGAAACCTGGTGGCCGCGCTTTTCCAGCAGGTGGGTCACCAGCACCTGGCTCACCTCATTGCTCTCCGCCAGCAGGATACGCAGCGGGCGTCCGAGTTCCCGCGAGGAGCCACAGATCTGCGGTGGAGTATTTCCTTGCCACCGACGTTTCCAGCGCCTTGACCATGGCCTTGACCAGGTCGGATTCCCGGACCGGCTTGGTGCAATAGTCCACAATGCCCAACTCGCGGCAACGGGTGGCGTCGTGCCCAGCATCCGTGGGAGGAAGCATCATCAGGATGGGGGCCCAGAATCCCGGGATGCGGCGCGCCTGTTCCGCCAGAGCCAATCCGTCGCCGCCCGGCATCTGCGCGTCAAAGAGCGCCAGACGGAAAGGCGAGGCGGAATTCTGCGCCTCGCGGATCGCCGCCAGGGCTGCTTCCGCGCCCTCCACAACCTTGGAACCATGCCGCGATGGCGCAACATATCCGCCAGGATTTCGCGGCTGGCCGCGTGGTCATCCACCACCAAAACCGGCACGTCGCGCAGGAGGTCGCTTGCCCCCTCATCCGACGGCGAAGCCGCGCCGGCGGCCAAACCCAAGCGCACGGTAACGTGGAAAGTGCTTCCGCGACCCGGCCCGCTATCCACCCAGATGGAGCCGCCCATCATCCGCACCAATTCCGAGCAAATGGCCAGCCCCAACCCCGCACCCTCGAAGCGACGGGTCAAAGAGCCATCCGCCTGCGTAAAGGCCTCGAAGACCATATCGATTTTGTCGGCAGGAATTCCCACCCCCGTGTCCGCCACGGCAATGTGCAGCGCCAGCTCGGTTTCCTCTTTCGATTCCACCCAGGCGCGCACCACCACTTCACCCCGTTCGGTGAATTTGATGGCGTTTTCAACCAGGTTCACCATGATCTGCTTCAACCGCACCGGATCACCCACCAAGGGCGAGGGAATGGCGGGGTCTAAACCACAGGCCATCTCCAGGCCTTTGCGATATGCCTGGATCGCCAGCGGACGAAGGGCTTCTTCCACCACGTCCGCCAGGATGAAGGGGGTGGCCTCCAATTCGAATCTCCCCGCTTCGATTTTGGAAAAGTCCAAGATGTGGTTGATCAGCCCCAGCAAGGAGTCCGCCGAGGACTCGACCAGTTCCAGGTAGTGGCGTTGCTCGGGGTCCAAGTCGGTGGCGAGGGCAAGTTCGGTCATGCCGATGACCGCATTCATGGGGGTTCGGAGCTCATGGCTCATATTGGCAAGAAATTCACTCTTGGCGCGATTGGCCTCCTCGGCTGCCTCCATGGCTTTATGCGTAGCAACCTCCACTTGCTTGCGTTCCGTAATGTCCTGCACGAGTTCGGCGATGCGGACCACCTTTCCCGCCGAGTCGCGGATGGGGAAGGCGCGGTCCCACACCCAACGCACCGTTCCATCGGGACGAATGACGCGGTATTCCCACTCTCCCCGGCTGCGCGTTGGAAAGTTCCAAGCTGGCGGCGATAACCGGGCGGTCCTCCGGGTGGATGCCGGCCAAGAACGAACGGGGGCTCGCGTACAAACTCTCGCAGCTCCGGCCCCAAACCTTCTCATAGGCGGGGCTGACGTAGAAAACCTTATTCACCTGCGGATCGAACAGCAAGAAGAACCTCTTCCACGTTCTCCGCCAATTGCCGGAAGCGCTCTTCGCTTTCCTGCAACATTTCCTCGGCGAGTTTGCGCTCGGTTATGTCTTCCACGATCCCGTCGTAATATAGAATCTGATTATCTTCTCCGCGAATGGCTCGAGCGCTTTCCCGCACGAACATCGCCGACCCATCCTGCCTTTTCCAAACCGCCTCCAAACCCTTGACTTCCCCCTCCCGCGCCATCCGTTCGTGGAAGAATTGCCGGGGATAGGTGGGTTCAAACCCCTGCTCTTCCAGGTTGCGTTTAACCAACTCTTCCAGACTCCCGTACCCCAACATCTTCACCAGCGTGGGGTTTGCCACCAGGATCTGGCCCGCGGGGGTGGTGCGGTAAATGCCCACGGTAGCGTTTTCAAAAAGGCTGCGGAAGCGCTCCTCGCTTACCTGGAGCGCGTCTTCCGCCAATCGCAGCTCAGTGATATCGCGCGCTGATTCCCCATGCGCGGATGAGCATTCCGTCCTGAATGACCGGCATTTCCGTTCGAGCATATAGTGAGGATTGCCCGCCGCATCAGTGGATTCTGAAGGTGATGGTGCGGGCCTGAAAATTTCCTTGAGCCGCCGAGAAAAATGTGGCGAGCCGTTCCTCGTCCGCATCCTGAATCCACTCGCCCAGATGTTTCCCGATGACTTCCTCCGGCCCTGCTGAACCCGAGTTGGCGCGCCATGGCGTCGTTGCATTCCGCCATGTAACCAAGCTTAAGAATCTGCGTCACCAGTTCTCCTTCCGGCAAATTCGCAGGGATGGGATGGTCAAGTTCGATTCGCCAAACCGCTTCGATGGAGCGCGCAATAAATTCGCGGTACCGCTGCTCGCTCTCCCGCAGGGCCGCCTCAACGCGTTTCCGCTCCGTGATATCACTGAATGATGCCGATGACCCCGACGATCTCCCCGCCGGCGCCAAAATGCGGGCTGTAGACGCTGGAGACCCAGCCGGACTTGCCGGTCGCAGGCACGCGAAAAGGCGTGTCCGGGGTGTACACAACCTCCCCCGCCAGGGCGTGGTGCATCAAGCCCGTCCACCTTTTGCTCTCGTATGTGCGGGAAAAGGTCAAATCCGGCCTTGCCCAAAGTTTCCGAGGCCGGCACGCCGGTCATTTCTTCCATGAATCGGTTCCAGACCTGGTAGCGGAATTCGCGGTCATAGACGACGACGCCTTCCTGGGCATTGGCGATAACCTCGCGATTGAATTGCTCGCTCTCGCGCAGAGCCTTTTCCGCCTGCTTGCGCTCGGTGATGTCCTGCACCAGGTTTACCCACCCGTCGCGTTGTCCTCGATCGTCAAGCAGGGCGCACCGAGTGGGAGGTGCTGAAGATCGGCGCCGTCCTTACGCTTCATCCGAAACTCAAACTGTTGCAAATAGCCCTTTTCGATCAACGCGCACAAAGGTGGCTGCCGGAACTCCGCCAAGGCGCCTTCATCAGATGCAGCAACAGCACGTTCTTCCCTATCATTTCCTCACGCCGGTAGCCAAACATCTCCGTGGCAGCAGGATTACAGTCGAGAATTTCAGAATTTCGAGGTGAGGACCAAGACCGCGTCGCGCAGGCCGTCCAGGGTGGTTCGCAGCAGGTGCCGGTTGGCCCGCAACTCTTCCTCCGCCTGCTTGCGGGCAGAGATGTCCTGCCCGATGGCCACGAAGTGGGTAATCTCACCGGAGGTGCCGCAAACCGGCGTTATGGTCAATTCCTCGTTGTAAGAGGTTCCGTCCTTCCGCCGGTTAACAATCTCCCCTCGCCACACCCGCCCGGACCAGGATGGTGTTCCACATGTCGCGGTAGAACTCCGCGTCATGCTTGCCGGATTTGAGCAGGCGGGGATTCTTGCCGACAACCTCCTCCAAGGTGTAGCCCGACAAGGCCGTGAAGGCAGGGTTGACCCACAGGATGTTGCCGTCGCGGTCGGTAATCACGATTCCGACGGCAGCAGCCTCCAGAGCGGCGGCCTGCAAGCGGACCTGCTGTTCCACCTGCTTCCGCTCCGTCACATTGCGGGCGATACCCTGCACTCCCACCACCTTCCCATCCTCGTAAAGCAGTGCGGCCACGAACCTCCACGGCCAGCCGGGCCCCGTACTTCGTGATAACTTCGAGTTCAACGATCTCCCGGCGCCTCCCCTTCCCCCGTCCCTTTCCATTGCCCGGCGCAGCAAATCCTGGTACTCAGGAGCGACGACCTGCGCGATATTCATGCGCAGCATTTCTTGCCGCGTGTAACCCAGAACCCTGACCGCGTGTTGTTCACCGAGGTGAAGTTCCCCTGAAGGTCACGCGTATAGACCATGTCAATGGCGTTTTCCAGCAAGTCGCGGTAACGATCCTTGAGCGCCGCCTCGCGCCGCAGCCATTCCCGAATCTCCCGGGTCTTCGCCCGCACCTGCTTTCGCAGGATGATCACCCACGCGGCCGCGGCCAGCATCAGGGCACCCATCAGTCCCAACACCCCGCGCGTCCGCTGAAGGTTCCACCACGGAGCCTTTTCCAGCACCTCCACGTCGTGGGGCGAGCGAACCAGCAGGCGGAACGCCGGAGGGGCTCCGTTTTCCTCCGCCAGCACCTCGCAAATCCCGGTGATCCGCACGCGGCTTCCCACCTGCAACCGGCTGAGCGCCTGCCTTGGCCCCTTCCCCGAGCACCTGGGCGCGGAAAGCCACCGTGGCCCGACACCACCACCAGCGAGGGAGAGAATCGCCTTCCGTAATCGCACTGGAACATCCGGCCTTCGCACCCGCACCAGCGAACTGTCGTAGTTCCCCTGGAGGGCCTCCTCCACGGAGATATCGACCGGCACCGGCGGCGGTCCACTGGCAAGCTTGCGGAACTCGGCATCCTCAAGCCCTCTGGAACCCTCACCCAGTGCATGGAAATCCCCACACTTCCACCACGTCACCCGGCTGGACGGTAGTCGGCTGAGATGTTTCCACCTCAAGACTTTCCGTCGCATCCTTGATGTACAGCGCGCTGAAAGGCCTCTGCAAGGTCACAGTTCCGCGGACCTTCACCCGGTGGCCGGAGGTGGTTCGCGCGCTCAGCCTGGCAAGGTCGCGAATCGATTCCACGGCGGGAGTTTCTGCCGTCAGAGTGCCCGGCTCCAGGACTCGGACAGAACTTATGTCCTGGACGTAGATGACTATTCCGATCAGCTGATGTTTTGGATTGAATACTCCCCCGCAAACGCCTTGAATCTGGATTTTGGAGTCAAGCAGTTTGGTCGGCGCGCTTGCGGGGTAATTCTCCACGGCGACCTTGACACGTCCCAGCCCCACGGCGAGGGAAAGGGCGAGTTGCTTCGAGGGCAATTGAATTTGTGTGGAATGGACAATGCCCGCGATTTCAACCCACTGGCTGTCTTGCTGCCCTAAGGCTAATTCCTCATAGCGGGGTCGGCGCGGCACGGGCAGCGGCGCCCGGCCGAGGACATGAATCTCGGGCTTTTCGATCTGGTTCGAAAACCACCCATGGCCGGTAACTCCCTTAACTTCCACAAGGTCACCGGCGGTAGAGGCCAAGATCCCTTGGCGGCGTCTCAATATAAATACCATCCGTGAGAATCTTGGACAAAAAGCACCGTACACCTGGTCGCGTGATGAAGACCCGCCATAAAAGGTAACCACGCCTCGAATTCGGACCGGATGCGCCCGCTCGGCGTCTTTTTCCGAAAGCGCATGAATGTCGCATGACCCGGGTCAAGACCGGGAGGGAAGGAGGCGAGGCTGGCGGGGGTGGCTTTGCTGCCCCCACATCTCCCCCAGCCCCACGGACACCAATAGGCAGGAGAAAACAATAAGGAATCGTGGCGCTGACCGAACATTCATCGCAGCAGCTGAGCTTCCCTGCTTCTTCGTTTCAGGCCCGCGGGAGTTTTTGAGCCGTACCGCCGCGTGCCCACACGCGGGCTCCAAGGTCTCTCCCGGCAGACTGCCAGCCCCATCTCATAACCTTTAACCCGTCGGGGCGCTGGGGCGAAACAGAGAAATCCCCCGAACGGGCCTATGAGGCCTTCCTCTATTTTTTCGGCAGATTGGGCAAGAACTTGATGGTAATTTGACAAGGCTGGTCCAGACGGTCGCTTCTTAGCGTCTGTGAATTCCCTTAAGGACAGTATCGTGCTTGAATACAATAACAGTTGAAGCTCATAATAAGCGGCCTCATAGTGGGTTGACCCATGCCAAGGAGCTGAGTCTATGCTGACAAATCCGCCTTCAGGTCGGACCCTGATGATCTTATCTCTTGCAATCCCTTTGCTTGTCTATTTTGGATTTGAACTCGAATCCGGCCAAAACCTGGCTGGGCTACCAAATTCCATCGCCATGAACCGCAGTTTCGCGAAGAATGAAGCCCCCGCGATCGGACAAATTCCCGTACCTCGGCCGCCGATGGGGTGGTCTTCCTGGAACAGCTTTTCCAACACCGTGAGCTCAGCCGTAATCATGCAGCAGGCCGAGGCTCTGGTCGCCTCGGGAGCGCAAAAAGCCGGCTATGAATATGTCAACATTGATGAGGGCTGGTGGCGGGGCGAGCGGGATCGCGATGGAAAATTCCTCGTTGATCCAAAGGCATGGCCGGCTTTGGCCGCGGACCAACACGCGGGAGATATGTCCAATATTGTGAAGCATATTCACAGTTTGGGCCTGAAGGCCGGGATTTATACGGATGCCGGCGCGGCGGGTTGCGGCCACTACTCGCCCGACCTGGGGCCTCCCGAGGGCAACACGGGAAGCGAGGGCCACTATGAACAGGACATGCTCCAGTTCGCCCGGTGGGGATTCGACTATGTGAAGGTCGACTGGTGCGGCGGAGACGGGGAGAAGCTCGATCCCGCCGTTCAGTATGCAGAGATCGCACGGGCTATCGCCAAAGCCGAGACAGCAACCGGTCATCCCTTGTTCTTTTCGATTTGTGACTGGGGCAATAACAGCCCATGGACCTGGGCGCCGGGTGTCGGCGGTGTGAACGCCGACATTTGGCGGACGAGCGGTGATATCGTTGCTCCCATCGTGGCTGGCTACCCCCATAGCGACCGCACCGCAAGCTTTTCCGGCATGCTCTCAAACTTCGACCAGGGAATTCATCCTGAGGCGCAGCACACGGGCTTCTACAACGATCCCGACATGATGGTGGTGGGAATGCCAGGGTTGTCCGACCCTCAAAATCGGGTACACATGAGCCTGTGGGCTATTTCCGGGGCGCCGCTCATCCTGGGAGCTGACCTTACGAAGCTGAGCAAAACAACCACTGACATTGTCACCAACCCAGAAGTCATTGCCGTCGACCAGGATGCTCTTGGTCTTCAGTGCGTCAAAGTCGATGAAGCTACCACGGGGCTTCAGGTTTGGGCTAAGCCCCTGGCGGGTTCCGGTAGTCTGGCCGTGCTGCTCCTGAACAGAACCAAGTCCCCGGCGCCGATCGCCGTTCATTGGAGCGAGCTTGGTCTCGACCCATCCTCCGCGGTCGCTGTGCGGGACCTCTGGGCGCAAAATGACCTAGGCAGTTACGCTGCGTCTTACACCGCGAGCGTCCCTGCCGGGGATGCCGTAATGCTCAACGTCAGAGGGAAAGCACGTGAAGCAACTCGATACGAAAATGCCTCCTTAGGAAATGAAGTCACGCGAGGTGCCGCGCCCGGTTCAATTGAAGGTATCCCGGGTGGTCAAAGCGCAACCTTGGCCGGGGGGGGGTCCGTAACCTTCAAGGCCGTCACCTCGACGTCGAGATCTGCATACATCCAAATCGCCTACACCAATGGGGACAAGGCGCCACGCCTCGCCGAGTTAAGGGTGAACGGACGGATCGCAACCCGGATTGCTTTTCCTTCCACGGGCGACGAACACACCCTTGGGACCATCACTATCGAGGCGCCGCTGGAAACGTCCGGGACGAATAATGTTCTCACTATATCCTCTCTGGGTAATACCGGACCCGGCGTCGTTTGGATTGATGTCCTGACCGGCCCACACGAATATGGCTCGCGCCCGTAGGGATTAGCGCCCCGATTGAATCGTCATCCCAGGCGTTACAGGTTGCGCGATGACCAGTGGTGGCTTCAAAAGGTAGTTGTGGATGGACCCGCCCACGCCCACGCCGATGTGCGCAATGGAAACCCAGCGCTCCAAGCTATGGTGGCCGGTGCGATGGAAGAGGTAGGAAACCCCGATGGAAGCCGCCGTCCCCGCGAGTTCAATTCCCACAAAAAGCGGCCGGTTATCGACAATGGAATTGGAAAGCAGCCATTCGTAATTCCCCTGATCGCGCAAGTGCCGGGTGGAAGCGTAGTCCAGCATGCGCGCGGCGCCGACGCCGGTGAAGAGACAGATGTTCTCGGTGTCCCAGAACTTGTGCGGCTGCGCCGAGGTTTTCGATCTGGCGGGCGGCTTGGCCGTGGCGGGCGGGCCGTAGCGTCGCGGATTTTCCTGCGCCGCAAAGTCCCCCGGAGCAGGCGAGCAAAGCCATGAGAAGCTGTGGGTTCTGAGCATGAGCGGCATTCTAATACAAGGCTAGGGTAAAGGTTGCAACGCATCGATAAAAGCTTGGCTTGACTGGCAAGCCGCGCTAACTTTCCGGCAGCGGCGGGCAGCCGGGGAATTCCGCCAGGTAGGTGTTCCCGATATACTCCAGGTACTTGATGCCGATTTCGCTGGTGAAGAATCCATCCGTGGTGAGGTCGCGCAGGAGGGAGAAAAACTTGACGCCCGGCCCGAGCGCCGGATCCTTCTGCGCATTCTCGCGATAGGCGATCTGGTCGAGCACTCTCTTTCTGCTGCGCCGCCGTGCATTCGAGGTATACCTTTCCGTAACGGTCGTTGCAGGTGGAGTCAAGCCAGGCGATGCCGCCGCCCAGGGTCAACTGGTATTCCTGGTTCTCGCTGGTCAGCAAGTCGATGAACTCCGGCGCGCCCGCTTCCAGAGCGCCTCCGGCTTTCTCGTCGGGGGGAATAATCGTCTGGCAGAGTGACCGCAGCGTCTGGTACGAGTGCGCGGGGAAAAACTTGGGCGTGTAAGCGCCGCCGGACGCTTGGGCGCGCTCCTCCCTCACCATGCGGTGCACGTGCTCCGCCGCTTCGAGCGGAATCATCCGCAGCACCGACCCCGCCGAGACCCCCACCGCGAGGCTTTTCAATACATCACGACGTGATATGTTAGTGGGCATCGTTATTCCTCCCAAGAGGACAGTCGTCCGTCGTCCGTTGTCAGTTGTCCGTTGTTAGTCTTCAGTTTTCAGTCATCACTCTTCAGTAAGAGCCAAGCCGAACAGCCTATCAGTTTCTTACTGAGGCTGAAGAATGACAACTGATGATTGACAACGGACAACTGACAACGGACCACGGACAGTTTTTTCTGCCTTCAGATATTCCCTTTCCTCGCCTCCTCCAGCAAGTATTCCGACGCTCGCCAGGAAAACGCCAGAATCGAGAGCGTCGGGTTCTTGTCCGGATTGGTCACGAAGCACGCGCCGTCGGTCACGAACAGGTTTTTCACGTCGTGGGCCTGGCAGAATTGATTGAGGGCCGAGGTCTTGGGATCATTCCCCATGCGCACGGTTCCGGTTTCGTGGATGATCTCGCCGCCGGTGGAAAGGCCGTAGGGAAATTCCCCCGTGGTTTCGGTTTCCGTCAAATAGGTGCCACCCACGGCCTCGACGATGGCGCGAAAGGTTTCCTGCATATCGCGCGCCATCTTGATTTCATTGTCCCCCCATTGGAAATGGAAGCGCAGCACGGGAATTCCCCACTCGTCGACGACGTCGGGATCAATTTCGCAGTAGGAGTTCTCGTTGGGAATCATCTCCCCGCGGCCCGCGAGACCGATGAACGCCCCGTATTTTTCCTTGCACCGCCGCTTCAGTCCCAGTCCATAACCTTCGTATTGGTGGCAGACGCCATGGAACTCGCCGGCCTCCGGCATGTCCCGCCCGCCGCCGAACTCGATGTGGTAGCCGCGCAGAAACTCGTTCTTCCGGTCAAATTTCCACCAGGGGATGTAAAGGTGCATTCCGCCGGTGCCGTCGTGATTGTGCGGAGGCATCTTTTCCAGCGCCGGGACGTATCCCCGTCGCCGCTCGCTGCCGACGGAATCCATCAGGTTGCGCCCCACCACGCCGGAGGAATTGGCGAGGCCCTGGGGGAATCGCCGCGACCGGGAATTCAGCAGCAGGCGCGCGGATTCACACGAGCTCCCCGCCACCACCACGGCTTTGGCGCGCACTTGCTGGTCGCGCCGCGTGGCCTTGTCGACGTAGGAGACGCCCGTCGCCTTGCCCTCGTCATTCACCAGGATTTCCCGCGCCATGGCGCCGGTCACCAGCGTCAGTCGCCCCGTCGCCATCGCCGGCGGAATCAAAACCTGGCTGGAGCTGAAGTTCGATGCCGTCTTGCAACCGCGTCCGCACTGGGCGCAGTAGTGGCACGGCGCGCGGCCGTTCACCGACTGGGTCAAGATGGCCAGGCGCGACGGCACGCAGAGAATTCCCAGCTTGTCGCACCCCCGCTTGACCAACAGGTCGGAGCAGCGAGGCTTGGGCGGCGGCAGGAAAATCCCGTCGGGGGCGCTGGGGATGTTCTCCCGGGATCCGAAAACGCCGATGTACCGTTCGACTTTGTCGTAATAGGGCGCGAGGTCCTGGTAAGTGATCGGCCAATCGTCGCCGCGGCCGTCGCTGGAGCGCGCGCGGAAATCCACCTCGGCAAAGCGCAGAGCGATGCGGCCCCAATGATTCGTCCGCCCGCCCACAATGCGCGAGCGGAACCACATGAACTCGGAACCCGGCGCTTTCGTGTACGGCTCACCCGCGATGCTCCAGAAACCGTTGGGGGCCAGGAACTCCGTTTGGCTGAAGTCATCGAAGCCCGCGCCGCCAATCCCCGCCCCGCGATGCGCCAACTCGTAGGGCCAGACGTGCTCCTTGTAGTCCGTCTCGGGGTGCAGCATGGGTCCCGCTTCCAGCATCACCACGTTCAGCCCGCCTTCCGTCAACACCTTGGCGGCAGCGCCGCCCGCCGCCCCCGAGCCGATGATGCACACGTCATAGACTTTTCCCGTACGGATGATTTCCAGCATCGATGGCAGCCCCCCTGGCGGAATCCCTGGAAAAACGCACAAGTGAGCGCATCAGCCCCCAGAATAAAATAGCATACGACAAATTGGGGGGGAATTGTCTACCAAGAAAGTTCCCCAATGGCATAGAATTGCCAATTTCGCGTCAAACAACTTTCTCCTTTATTTTCATCAACATAATGGAGAGAACGATTTAACTCGCTTGTTTTCATCAACATAATGGAGAGGCGAAAAACCGACATTTTTTCTACATGTGTTTTCAATGACTTACAGAATGTCAGCCTCATTTTTTAATTCCCCTTTTTTTCCATGACCCTGGCCAGCGAAGACAAGCTAACTACTTTAATTTCAATAATATCGATTTTTGCGCAATTTCCGCTCATCATGGCTAATTCCTTTTGTTTCTAGTACATAATGGAGAGCCACGCCCGTTTTTTCGTCCCCGGCTCCCGTATTTCAAGCTAACTGTTTTTATTTGAGTGAGATAAAGCGTTTGGACATTTTGACTCTAAACGACTAACCCTCTTTTGTTTCTAGTACATAATGGAGAGCCGCGGTCTCTTCTAGCGCTTCCATCTGACGCTCATGGCCTTTCATCCTCCGAATCGCGGGCAATTCCTCCTAGTCATTCGCGAGCATCTTACCAAGGACATTGGAACCTCCGGGGTTCTGGGTCCTGGGCGCTGGGTGCTGGAGATTTCCCCAGCACCTGACTCCTAACCCAACTTTCGCAGTTGGGGCGATAAGCGGAGCGTAAGTAGTTTATTTTCAGCAAAGCGATCTCCAAGGTCTACACTACATTTTGAGCTGCACCGGTTGGTCGGTGACGGTCTCCGCCGGCTTGATGCGTGGCGGAGGTTGCGACGGCAGTGACAGGTGGAGTTGGTGGAGCAGGAGCATCTGCTCGGGTTCCGGCTGCGTATAGCGCGGCATGATCAGCCAGCGTCCGTCGGTGGTGGGCAGGCAGACATCGAGCATCTGAATCGTGGCCAATTTTTCCAGCACGGCGCGGGGTGTCAGCCCCGGGGCGCAGGCGGCCAGCCGCTGCCGGAGCGTGACCGACAGGGCGTAAGCCAGGAAAGCCACGAAGATGTGGGCCTCCACGCGCTTCTCCACTTGGTGATAAATCGGACGCAGCCCCAGTTCGCTCTTCAAGGTTCGGAAGGCCGCTTCGATCTGGGTCAGGAGGATGTAGAGTTCCCAGAGCACTTCCGGCTTTTCCCCCAGCAGGTTCGAGCGCAGCAGATAGTGGCCGTCGCGCAACTCCGCCTTCTGCAATTTCTCTTTGTCCAAGTGAAAGGTGAACGTCTGGCGGGTGACTTCCTCTCCCTCGTGGGGCAAGCGCAGATGGCACGAAGCCGAAGGCGCGTCCGGCTTCCTTCTTGGCCGCGCCGATGCGCAGCAGCAGTTGATCGCGCGCCGGAGCACTGCGGCGCAGCTTGCGCAAGGTCTTCAGCAAGCGGACCAACTTGCGCCGCCGCATGGCGCGTTCCTTGGCGTGCCGGCCTTCGCTCTTGGCCAGCACATACAGTTCGCCGTCCTCGGCGAACAACTTCACTTCCACCGACTCGCGCACTTTCTGCCAGGGCAATTCCAGCCACCGCTTTTCGTACTGCTGAATCTTGCCGCGCGGCGTCCCCACCAGGTAGAAAACTTCCCGCCCCCCGGTGCGCATCTCTTCCAGCACCTCTTCCGTGGGAATCCCCCGGTCCATCACCCACACCCGCCGCGCCCGTCCGTACTGCGCTTCGATCTTGTCCAGAAATCCCCGCAGCGTGGTGCGGTCCGAGGTGTTGCCCGCCAGCACTTCGTAAGCCAGCGGAAATCCCTCCGGCGTCACCACCAGCGCGATCACCACCTGCCGGCAATCGCCGCGATGATCCCGGCTGTAGCCGTGCTTCGCCTTGGGAATCTCCTCGCCTTCGCCTTCGATGTAGGTGCTCGTCAGGTCGTACAGCAGCACGTCGAAGCGCGCCTGAAACAGCTCTTGCCAGCGTTGCCGCAGATGATCGAACAACGCGGTCTGGTGCTCCCCGATGCGGTCCAGACAGCGATACAAGCGGTCCTTCTCCGCCACCGCGAAGCCCGTGCCCAACAGATCTCCCATGGCGCTCTGGTCAAACCCTTGCCGGTGCAAACGGAACTCGCTGCCCGGCGCCACCAGCCGGCTCACCACCAGCAGCTCCAGCACCTTCGCCCACGGCACTTCCTCCCGCCCCTTGCCCAGCCGCTCTTCCCAAAACTCGCTCAGCCCCAACTGCCGCCACAGCTCGCACCCCAGCCAGTAGTTGCCAAACGCCCGCGGCCGCCGCAACTCCATCTCCTTCAACTTCACCTGCACGCCGTCCAGCGCGTCGGCCGGCAGCGCCCGGTCCTCGGGAAATAAACTCAGGCTCGCCGCCCGCTGTTCGGCTTCATCAAACACCTCCAGCGTCTTGCGCCACGCCGCTTGCTGGCTATCATTGATCTCGCCCAAATACAGAACCCGCCGCTGCACCACCCGCCCCGAACGCAGCCGCCGACTCTCCTCCACGCTCCAATAGCGGTGCTCCTTGCCGTCTTTGATTCGCTTGTTCGCACGCAGGTACATGGCTGGCCGGCATTGTGCCAAGCTTCGGCCGCCCTGAAAAGGGGGTAGGTCTACACTACAAGCCCTTTCGCACAACCCCCATTGAAGATTCAGGAGTTACCGCGATGCCCACACCGAATCTCACCTGAAATGGCTCCGAGCTGCGAAAGTTGGGCTAAGTCCTGAATCCTGACACTTGACACCCGACACGTGTCCCCACTGCGCGATTACGCCCGGACCCAGCTCTCCACTTTATAGTCTGGCTCGTTGACGGCCAGGGTCGATGAGAGTCCCTATAGATTTGATTAAGGCGGGAACATTATGTCTGATTTGTCTTTCCAATTTCCTGCGGCGGCCTTGGCTGCTACCCGGCTCATGGCGCATTATCTCTATGATGTGCAACCCAGGGACCCAGTGGTTTTCACCACATACTCCCTCGCGGCCCAGATCGTGGCCTTGCTTGCCGCGCATATTCCGGCCAGGTGGGCGACGAAGGTCGACCCGATCGTGGCATTGCGGTACGAGTAGTCTGAGGATCACATCGGGGGCATCTCGATATCGATCCAACTGGCAATCCCGTCGCGCCCGGCGTTGTTGCGCGGCCAGACCTTCAGGCGGTTGCGTCCGGCGTGCAACTTCCAGGGGAAGATGGCGGTGACCCGGGACTTGTCGCCTGCATCGATCTCGGCCATAAACGCATAGAAGCCAGGGGTCTCGGTGTCCAGGTGGACCCGAAATTCGCCCTGCCTCGAGGTGGGTTCGAGAGCATAGTGGGCCTGGTTGAGGGTCCACTCGAAATTGCCGTACCGCGTGACCAGGTTCGGATGGATCAGTTCGGCGGGCACGTCGGCATCGGTCCAAACTTCGAATCCGGGCCAGGTCCAAGGTCCCTTGCCATTGTTGAGCGGCAAAGGCCACTTCTGCTCGAGGAAATTGCTCCTGGGGATGAGCCGCATTTCCGCGAACGACATGTCAACATCCAGCCCGCGCCACTTGAGCACCGAGTCCACGATATGCACAATACGCGTGGGCTCCACCTGCTGGCCGCGCAGGACGCGGAGCTGGCGCTGCCGCACCTCAAACAGCGATAGGGGTACGCCGGTGGCGCCGTCCGCGGGGTAATAGGCGGCCGTGCCATCCATCCATATCCACTTGCGGAATTGGTTCGACCAGATCTCCATCGGTTCGTGACCGATGACGGTCGGACGACCCAGCGTTCCACTATCGATGGAAATATCCCTGCCCTCGAATCCGAAACTTTCGCACGCCTGCAAGAACACCACGTCGTATTGCTGACAGAAACCGCCGACCGGCTTGCCGTCCGGGCCTTTTTTCAGGATTTCGAATGCGTCCCACGCCGGATAGAATTGGTCCAGGTGCCACTGCTGCCATGGCCATTGGCGCGATGACCAGGCCGCCAGCTTGGTGATGATGTCGAGTTCCGTTTTCGCGCCGCTTACCACCTCGTCGAGCCGATAACGCGCTCGCAGTTCCTTCAGTTTCGGCTGCGTGAAGGGCTCGTAGCGGAAGGGAATGGAGGTGCGCACGATCTCCTCATTGTGGAAATCGGCCACTTTGAGCGACTTCGTCCAATCCTTCGCCAGGGTGGGCGCGCTGGTCAAGATAATCTCGCTCAGCCGGGGCGTAACGAAAGGGTTGGGGGTCGAGAGTGTCACTTCAACCTGAACATAGCGGCCGTGCGGCGCTTCGAGCGTGCCCTCGCGGTCCAGGGGCATCCACTCCGACCACGTTGCCGGGCTCGGCACGTAGGCCGTTCCGGATCGCACTCGAAGGGTCACGCCGCTGGCGGAGCCCGGCGCGGTAACGGCGACCCGTAGCGGACCGGGCGCGGTAAGCGGCGGCGCCAGCGGATTCCCCTCCAGGTTGGCGACATCCATCACCGGCAGCAGGAGGGAACCTTTGGGCAGAAAGTGCTCCAGATAGACCCGGACGTAGTACTCTCCGGCAATGTCGCCGGCCGGACCCAAACGGTCCACGCTCCAGGACTTGCCCCCATCGGCGCTGCGAGCGCTTCGGTGGGGCAATTCCGCGTATGAATCGTCGGCGCGCGCGATGCGGACCATCCCCGCGCCCCCGATGACGATGTCATTCACTCCCGGCTTGAGCGCCGCCGGATCAAGGTTGTACGCCTGCCATTCCCCCCAGCCGGTCTTTTGGGGCGCGGCGAGTTTCTGGGGGTGGCCGTTCACCTCGACTTTCAGGTCGCCGCCGCGGCCCACCATGAGGACCACCTTACTCGCTCGCGGATCGGGAATCAGGAGTTGCTTGCGAATCTCGATGCCGGGAGAAAGGCTCTCGGTATTTGGCTTGTAGGAGAAGCCGGAGGCGGGCCCGTCGTCCTGAATTACTTCGCCTGATTTGAGTTGTAGCGCCGAGCCATCCGGTGCGAGGGTAATGTTGCTGCTCACCGCGCGTTCGTAAATCGCGCGGGCATTCAGCCGCAGCGTCGCCGCCTGTGCCGGGCCCAATACCAAGCCCACGAATACCGCTGCCCCGAGCGACGGTCGAGCGATCCGTAACCACAAGTGCATAGTTTTCCTCATAACTTGCTCGCTTCGTTCACTGCCGCGGAACTGCGGAACACGTTGGCCACGTCCGGTTTCAAAACCGCCATGTTTGCGTTTTCCCTCACGATACAGCCGCCGAGCTTGCCGCGGACCGGCGTCGAGCAATCGAGGGCGCGAGGCAAATAGTCAGGGATGGACTTCTACTGGTGGCTGCACCGGCACGATCTGCGCGACGCGTTCCATGACCTTCTTGTTTTGGGCCGCCTTCTTCAGGTCGTACTCTGCTTGCAGGCGCATCCAGAATTCGGGAGTGCTGCCCAACAGGCGGGAAACCTTCAGGCACATGATCGCAGACAGAGGCCTCCGCTCGGCCAAAATATCATGAACCATTTGGCGCGACACGCCCAGCGCTTCGCGGCGGCAGTGACGGACAGGCCGACCTCGGGAAGAATATCTTCCCGCAAGAATCTCGCCCGGATGCACGGGTGGCAATCCGTTCCTACGATGCATCGCTTCCTCCCTAATGATAGTCTTCAAAATCGACAGCCTCCGCGTTTTCGCCTGACCAGGCGAAGGTGATGCGGTAGTTTCCGGTGACACGCACCGACCATCTCTGGGGACTGCCTTGCAGGCGGTGGAACCTGTACCCGGCCAGGTTCATCTCCTCCGGCTCCGTGGCCACTTCCAACGACTGAAGAATTCGCACGCACTTCCTAGTATATTGCGCGCCGATCCGGCGTGTCTTGCCGGTGAGGTAGATCTCTTCTAGCCCTTTATGTCGGATCCCGCCCACCATTCTGCGATAATAAGCCAAGAGGCTTACTGTGTCAACTATTTAGTTGACACGATCAAACAAGAAGGTCGCCGCAGCCTATAAGTACTTCAATAACTCATCCAAGGTTTTCTGGATGCCGGCATAGGGGTCGCCGGGGCCGTCGAATTCAATCGAGTAGACTCCCCGGAAGCCCGCCGTTTTGGCAATCTGCATCGCTTGGGGGAAATCGTAACCCGTCTCCGCACCGTCCGCGTCGAATTCCAAACCCTTGGCATGACACACGGTTGGGGCGTAGGGAAATAGCATCTTCAATCCCTTTTCGCGCGTGGGTTCATCGGGAAAGTTGGCGAAGTCCGGCAGCGCGCCGATGCGTCCGGGGCCGGTCAGCTTGAGAAGCCTCACCAACTCTTCCGGATTCCCGGTGCCGAAGCCGGCGTGATTCTCCACCATGACGTGGACGCCCTTAGCTTGCGCGTAGGCGGCAAGAGCCTGGTAGGATGCCGCGGTTAGCGCCAAGTTCTCGGGGTCCACCTTGCCGGGACCGACCCGCACCGATTTCACCCCCAGCGCGTGGGCAATGTCCACCCACTGCTTCGCGGCGTCGAGGGCCGCCATGCGCTCTTCCCGGTCGGGATCGGAAAACGTGCCCTCGCTCCCACACTCTTTGATATCCACCGGCATATTGACAATGGTTGAACGGGTGTGCGAAAGCGCGTACTTGAGCTCCAACAAATAGGCCCGCTCGGTGGAGGGAAAGTGCGTGGAGCAGAATTCAAAGTGATGCACTTTGTACCTGTTGACGATCATTTCAGGGAAATCGAGCAAGGCGAGCAGGGGGCCGACCAGGTCGAAATCACTGCCGCGCGTCCCGCGGAAATAGTTGTGGAGACTCCAGGTGGAAATGGAAATTCGTTGCAGCTTGGCGTCCGGGCTGAGTGTCGCGTGCTTCTTGTGGGTATAGGCGAACGCGTTTCCACCACGTCCGAGTGCCACGGACGCGCCGCCCGCAGCGAGTCGCGCCAGGAAATCACGTCGTAACATCAAGCCTCCCGCTCTCCCCGCACCACGCGGAAGCCATAGTCGGCGTACTGAAAGGCCGGGGGAATGCTCGAGCGCGCGGCCACCCGGCTCACCTTGACGTGGTGCCGCCACGAGCCTCCGCGCGAGGCGCGCCGCTCGCCCGCCGCCGGTCCCGAGGGATTGTGCCTCGGCGATTGCGCGTAGTAGTCCGCCTGGTACCAATCCGCGCACCACTCGTGCACGTTTTCACAGAGATCGTAAATGCCGTAGGGATTTGGCGCGCCGCGTCCCACGGGCAGCGGTCCCGGCACTAGCCCTCCCCAGCGCTCCTGATATTCCGCGCGCGCTTGCGGCGGGTCGTCGCCCCAAGGATAAAGCCAGCCCTCGCTCGCGGCGCGCGCGGCGCGTTCCCATTCCGCCTCGGTAGGCAGGCGATAATGGCGGCCGGCGAAGCCCCCGAGCCACTGGCAGTATTTGTGCGCTTCAACCCAACTGACGGAGACCACCGGATGGTCGGGATCGTCGAACCCTGGCTGGTCCCAGTTGGGCGGCGCCGGATGCCCGGTGGCTTGCATGAAGGCGGCGAAGTCCCGGTTCCGCACCTGGTAAATCGCCATCTCAAATTCATCCACCCGGACGCGATGGACGGGGCGCTCCTCATCGCGGCCCTGCTCACAACCCATCAGGAATTCCCCGGCGGGAACCACCACGCAGGCGGGTTCGCTGATTCTCTCCGAAGCTTGAGGGCGGGGGGCGGCACTCGGCGGGTCAGGCATGGGAACCACGGGGCGTACTCTGGAGGATAGGTGTCAGGTGTCAGGTGCCAGGTGTCAGTAAAACCCTAACGCTTGGCACCTGACACCTGACATCTACTCTGCCAGGTAGGTCGCCAGGTACTGCTTCATGCCCGCCTCGTTGAGTTTCAATTTGCCGGAGCGAATGAACTGGTCTTTCAGGTTCTCGCGATAAATCTCAAATTGCAAGTCGCGTTTCTGGTCCAGCAACTCTTCCCGGATCTGGTCACGCTGGGCGGCAAAATCCGCTTCATTGGCGGGGGTGTGCGAGACCACCTTGAACAACACCTGATTGGCGCCCACGGAAATGACGCTGCTCACTTGCCCGGGGTTGAGGGTGAAGGCCTCGCCCAATTGGGAGCCGCTGCCCACACCTTCCACATACTCATTCTCACTGAAGTCATTACTCGTTTTGGGAGTGAGCCCCAGGGATTTCGCCGCCTTGTCAAAGTCCGCGGTCTTGGTCAACGCCGCGAGTTTCCTGGCCGTCTCCTGAGCCATGGTCACGGACTGCTCGTGGCGAAAGTCTTCTTCCACTTGGGCGCGCACTTCCTCAAGCGTGGGAACATGTTCGGGAACGATCTGGGCCAACTGGATCATCGCGGTTCCCTTGGGGACGGAGATGGGCGTGCCGACTTCGTTCAGGCGAAGCTGGAACGCCAGGTTCTCGAAGGCGTCGGTTTTGCCGAGGTCGGCAACCGGCTGATTGTATTTGAACAGGGGCGACTGCTTGGGCTCCAGTCCCGCCTTGCGCACAATGTCGTCAAATTGTTGGGGGCTCGCTTTGAGCTGCGTTTCCAGGTCGCTGGCCAATTTTGCCTGGGCGTCGGTGACTCGCTGCTTCTCGATATCACCCTGAATGGAACTCTTGACCTCGTCAAAGGTCTGCAAGTGCGCCACCTGCTTGTCTTCCACTTTGAGGATATGGATGCCGTACTCGGTTTTGACCAAACCGCTCACCTCGCCGGGCTTCAGAGAAAAAGCCATGGAGTCGAACGCCGCCACGGTTTGCCCGTGTACCAGCCAACCGAGTTCACCGCCCGCCTGGGCCGTCGAGTCTTCGGAATATTTCTTGGCGAGGTCAGCGAAGTTGGCGCCTACGCGCACCTGGTTCAGCACATCCGCCGCGGTCTTCTCAATGGTCGCCACTTCCGCCGGCGTCTTGCCCGTCGTCTTGAAGAGGATGTGGGCAACTTTGACGCGGTCAGGCACGCGGTAATCGGAAAGGTGCTGGGCATAGTACTGGCGCAATTCCGCCTCCTCCACCTTCACTTGCGCCCGCACTTGGTCGGGATCGATCACCACATAGCGCACCTGGCGTTGCTCGGACAGCTTGTAGCGGGTAGGATTTTTCTTAAAGAAGGCATCAAGTGCTTCCGGCGCCACCTTGACGTCCTTGAGGAACTTGCTGGGATCAAACAGTACATAGTCGATTTTGGTTTTAGTGTTGCGCTGACGGAACTGCGCCAGGATCTCGGCGGGCGTTACCTGGACTCCGTCGGAGACGATGCTGCGAATTTTCTCCTCCAGCAGACTGTCGCGCAACAAGGTTTCAAACTGCTCGAGCGTCTTGCCGGTGTTTTGCGCCACCGCGTCCGCGGCGCGGTCCGCACCCACGTAATTTCCGTCCGGGTACAACCAGGGGATATTCTGGACGGTCCTCAACAACTCCTGGTCGGAAACCTCCACCCCCATTTTCTTTGTCTGCTCGATCAGAATCTGCTGGATCACCATCTGGTCCAGAACGCTGGGCGCGATCATCGGCACCATGCGCTTGTCGAAGCCCATGGGTGAGTTCTTAAACCGGTCGCGAATCATTTGATCCAAATCGGCGCTGGTAATGGAGGTCCCGCCGATCGAGGCCAGCACATTGCCCTCGGGGCGGCTGGTGTCGCCGCTCGGGAGGGGCGCCATCACCACCACCATGCTCAGGGAAACGATTCCCAGAAAGAAAATGAGCAGCCATTTCTTTACTGCGTCTTTGTTTCTCTTAAATAAGGAAAACATGATAGCTCCTGCAATTTGGCCAAGACTTTTTCATTATAGAAGATATGCGCCAATTGCAGCAAGACCAGGGTTTTCTCGGTAGCACCTCAATTTGGTAAGCGTGCGGTTGGCGGAAGCGGCTGTCAAGGGGGACCTCGAAGAGGTCCAATGTCATAAGCCGTGGGTGAAACCCACGGAAACGGTGCGCCCCGATGATTGACCAACCCCGACGGGATTGCACGTGGTTGGGCGGCAAGTTGACAGAATAGGGGCCTCGCCCGCGATGGCACGGGAGTCCCGCCCGCGCGCAGGCATGGCGTCGATGGCCATGCCACGAGCGGTGGGACGGGCATCCTGCCCGCGGCCCGGTGGCGAGCCGGTCACCTTGCCACTACGCCTGCACCTTGAAGAATTTTCTCGACACTGGAAATTTTGTCCTCATTCGGGATTGGGCCTATTGATGTATGTTCACCTAACCCCTTCGGAAACAAGCACTTATTAATTTACAAAGATGGCCATCCACCTGCCTTCTTGGATTATGCCTTTGTCTGTGGGGCAATTCGTGAACGGGAGGGAGCTATGAACGAAGAGAGAGCGACGTCAGGTGAGTCGCAAGACCCTAACCTGAGTCCGGGCCGGAGTCAGGGGGAAGGATTCCAGGAACCATCATCAATGGGACTGAAGATCGCCACCGTGCTGTTCGTGCTCGTGGCGGGAGCCGCTGCGGGTTATGGATGGCTGCAACACGACGCCGCCCGGCAATTGGCCTCGGAGCGCGCCGAGTTGCAAGCTTCACTGGCCCAGGCGAAGAGCCAGGAGGACATCCTGACCGCAAGAGTTAATGCCTTGAGTGCCGCCCAGATGCAGGAAGAGGCCACCCACGCCCAAGCTGAAACGGTGAAGAATGAGCAAATCCCACCCCGAAGCAGCGAAGCACCCCGGCACGCGAGGCACTCCAAAGTGGTCAACCGCGCACCCGCCGACGATCCGCGTTGGAAGCAAGTCCAAAATCAACTTGGCGACCAGCAAAAGCAGTTGGCGGATAGCCAAAAGCAGATTGCCGAAACCCAGGCCAACCTGGAACAGGCCAAGGCTGACCTGGAAGGGAATCTCCAGTCGGCGCGCACCGAATTGGGCGGCGACATTGCTCGCAACCACGACGAGGTGGTGGCCCTCCAGAAGAAAGGCGAGCGCAACTACTACGAGTTCAGCTTCGAAAAATCCAAAACTTATCACCATACCGGGCCCATCAGCATCGCTCTGCGCAAAGCCGACAACAAGCACGAGTACTGCGATTTGCAGATGCTCGTTGACGACAAGGAGATATCCCGCAAGCACGTCAATCTCTATGAGTCAATCAGCTTTCACCCGCAAGGTTACCCTCAACCCCTGGAGTTGGTCATCAACCGTATTGACAAGGACTCCGTGCAAGGCTACGTGAGCGAGCCCAAGTACCGGCCCATGGAGCAAGCGGCCGCCTCTGCCCCTCCTCCTACCTCTGCGTCGGTGAACCCTCCCGCTCCTTCGGCCCCCGACGTCAAGCTTGAGCGCCGCGGGAAGCGGAAGGCGCGCATTAGCCCGGATTTCCCACCACCCGTCCGGAAGGGCGGGGATTAGCCCCGCCCTTCCGGCCTCTCCCCAAAAGGGTCCCAGAAGCGGATCCCCCTGCGGCGGTTCCACAAGACAGGACTAAGCTCCCCTTTCGGCGGAAGGGAGCAGAAGGGCACACTTTTTCCACCAATTTCCACGCGTCGGCAGTCGCGCAGGCTGCGACCGACTTGAATTTCCCGCACTGCCCGATCAAGCACAGCGACATTTAGTCCTAATTTTTAGCTTCAGCAGGACAAATTGTAATGACTTCGTCACCGGATCCTCTTGGAAACTCTCGATTGGAACACTGCTTGCTTTCCCACTTTCGTGAAGGCCAGCTTTCGCTCAGCGACACTGTGTCTGAGTTTTCCGGAGGATGGATTATGAATACTCTAATTGCCATGGGTTTGGCCTGGGGAGTGATTACGCTTGTGTTTGTCATCTTACTCCTTTACCGCCGGAGCCTTACCAAGAACGAAAGTGACTGGATTCCCTTGACGGATGACGCCAAGGAAGATTCGGCCATTCAGGCCCAAACGATCATCGAGATGAAGACAAAGAAGCTGACCGATCCCGATTCGCGCGCTGGGGTTTCTTTCGCTGGTCATGCTGCTGGTCATTGTGGGGTTTCTGGCTGTTCCATACCCTCTTTACTCCGCCCGCGATGCCGCAGTAAGGCGCAGAGCAGGACCGATTTAGGGAGAAGTGGGCGCAACCGCCGGTGCCCGTTGCGCCTTCTCCCACTATTGCCAGTCAGTCTGCGCGTCTCATGCGCGTCCTTTCCTCAGAATTCTTCCAGATCCGGGCTAAAACCCGGCAGCGCGGCCGCAAACAGACAATCGGATGCGAATCCAGGCGATCCGCTGGTACAATCATGCCGATTCACTCCACCTGGAGGAGCCGGTATGAAAACGAAACCCCCTGCATCCTTTCCCCTGCCCACGCGCAGCGATTGGTTTCAGGCCGGAATTCCTGGATTTCCGCCGCGGCATTCACGTGGGAAATCTGGAAGAGAATGAGCGCATCACCCGCATCCTGAAGCTGGCCATGGAGGCACGCTATCAGCAAGGATTCGTCACGGAGCGCTGGGGCCGCGGCGTCTTCTGGCAGTGGATTGCCTTCCTGCCACGCGCCGACCGCGACGCCAAACCGCTTTCCTCGAACGTCAGCTTTGGCTGCTCCAAGTTTTTCATCTCCGTGGAGACGGAGGAGAAGCTCTTCAAGTGCGGATTGCAAGTCGAGCGCGGTTACGTGAAGGCTCCGCCGCTCGTCCCGCGAATGCGAGTTGCGCCCCGATTGGGACTGGCACCGGCTGGTGAAAGGTCTGCGGCCCGGCAGCCCCGTGGAGCGCGAACTGCGCCGGCTGATCCTGCGCGAGGGCTTCCGCCTCTTCGCCGGCAGTTGGGAAGCGGAGCTCGGGCAGTTTTCCCAGGAGAATTTCCCCGGCGTCACCAAGCTGCGCCGCCTGCTGGATGCCGCGCCCAAGAATCAATGGGCGGGATTCCAGCTCTTCTACCCCATGACGGAAGAGGAAGTGCGCAGCGCCACGGGTGTGGACCTGGTGGAATCCATGCTCGCCGTCTTCGGCGAAGTCACCCCGCTGATGAACCTGACCATGCAGATTGAGTTGCAGGATCTCACCCACGCAGATTGACCGACTCCAAGCCCTGGGTCCAAACGTCAGGTGATCGGACCTTTCATGGGCTTACTAACCACATCACTCTAATAAACATCAGCAGGCGGCTGGACATGGCAAAACCTTCAGCCTCGCAGCCCGCCCCACGGTGCGGGAGGATCGACGATAGGCTTTTCCGTAGGACGAATTAATATTACCTATAAGACATTATGTCTGTTGCCAACTACGATGGCGTGATGTATCATCTGCCAACACCTCATGCGGAATTTCCGTTCCGCCCGGGAGATGTATCCATGAGATTACTCGGCAAACGCGCAGAGCGCGCTCAGATGGCAGCGGCGGGCAAGGGTATGTTGACCGACCGGGCCAGCCATCGACTCTGCGCTAAGCGGCGTGATCTCCGCGGTAGGCCTATACTAACAGGGGGGAGGGGTCAGTCGATGAGTACGACATTATCCTGGATCGGGGACGTCCTTATAAAATTCCATATCTGCTATAATTTAACTGATGATACCAGAATTGATCATTATCGCTTGATGGTCGACCGCTCGAATTTGATTGAAAGGGTGAATGGCACTTGCCGTGTCATCAACTCCCAGGTGCGTGGCGGCTTAATCTATGGGCAAATGTATGCCCGGCCGCACCCCACAACCTTTAGAGTCGGGTTCGTTAGAGGCGGCATCGAATTCCGTATGTCGCTGGCGATTTTGGACGAAGGGCCGACTTTGATTTTCTCGTCTCTCAAGGAGAATGAGTGGAGCGAGAGAGTCCTGCGTCATATTGGACATGGTAGCGAGGAAAGAGAAAATGTCATTTCCAAGCAGGTGATCAATCCCGCTACGGTTAGCGACGCCGACCTGCAACAGTGGTTCACTTATCTTCTTTCCGGGTTGCGGCGGTCGTTCAAACCAGCGAAAAAGCTACCTTGTCCCGAAGAAATGGCTGGTTTAAGGAGGACTTTTTCCTCGGAAGGATCGATTTAAATGTGAGAATGTCCACTTCTTATTTCGAATCTCTGCGCCTCGGCGTCTCTGCGCGAGATAGTTTCTTTCACAGCTTCCCCGCGGTGGGGCCGCAAAAGCAAGGCAAAAGGCAAGAGTGAAAAGCCGTTAGCCCGCGGTTGGCGCCCCGAGGCCTCGGGGCGTTCCGGCAACGCGCGCACCCATCTCTTCTGGCCCTACGTCCCAACCCTGGGCCTGTCCTGGCGCATTGACGGTCGCCGATATAAGAGGCAATGTCGGCGCACTCACGATATTTCCAGCGTGAACGATCGAGGCGATGCGCCCCGGTTCCGCCAGAGGTGAGGGAGCCATGGGGCCGGTAAGAGCGAGTGTGGTTCCCTATATGCTTGGCGACCACTCTTTAGTTATGCCCAGACCGAGGGGATCCTGGCTCGCTTTCAAAGCGCAGTCACCCAATTTTTCGGGAAGGGTGTTCATCAGGCTCAATCCTGCATGGGTTGTGCGGACGCTGCTCTCGCCGTCTACAAAAACAAGATTTGCCTCTTGCCGCAATGAGGCGACGGTCCGACCTGTGCATGGCGCGATACATTTCCTTGGTTCTGCCTACCTGTGCGGGTATACTAGGCCAAACCTTGAGCACTTGGTATCAGTCTGCCTATGCTTACTCGGACTTCCATGCGAAGAGTTTGGGCGGAAGGCGAAGGGCCGACCGCAGATCCGGCGCGGCAAGCGAACGTCGATGAAGCGCCCCTCAAACCCTCCGACGCGGGTTTTCTGCTCCTCGATTCCTCGCTGCGGCCGATCTACGCCAACCAGGATGCAGTGCGCATCCTCTGTTACCCCGAAGCCCCAAAGCCTTCGAAGGCTGCGATGCAGGCGATAAAGAAGCGGGTAGACTCCTTGCTGCGCGGACACCTGCCTTCCCTGGGGAGCCCCTCGCTGGTGGAATTTTCCTCCGGCAAAAGGCGTTACCTGCTGCGGGCTTTTTACCTCGATTCTCAGAGCAAGCGCCCTCTTCAGCCGGCCTATGCTCTGCTCATCGAGCGCGGGCATCATGTGCTGCTGGAACTGGCGCACGTCAGCAATCAGTACGATCTGACGAGCCGCGAGATTGAAACCATGCGCCTCCTGCTGGGTGGGTTAACCAGCAAGGAAATAGCCTCCCGCATGAAGATCAGTCCCAACACCGTCAAGGTCTTCCTGCGGCTGATCATGTTGAAGATGGGCGTCACCACGCGCGCCGGAATCATCGGCAAGTTCGTCAGCAGCTAGCCCGCCTCGCCCCCCAGGCACCGTCCGGCACACTCCTTCCGAACGAAACCTTTACGGTGATATGCGCCTGCCCCCCCCGCCCGTGGCCGTGAGATCCGCGATCGTTGTGGGCGCGCGCAAGGCGGCGGCAATACTCGCCTGAAGAACGAAGTGCAACCCCGCGCGATAGCGTGGCCCGAACGAATTCTTGTGCATCCACCGCACTTGCAGGAGGGTGGGGATACTGGCCCGCGTGCCGGAAACGGCAATTTCTCCTAAGAGCAGTTCGGAGACCTTGAGGCGCTGCCGCGCCAAGAGGCACAATCCGCCGGAGCTGATGTTTTGAACGTGCCCCTCGATGACGCGCGAACTGCCGGTTGGTCCCACTACCAGCGGCAGAGTGCAAGCGTGCAGGCGAATGGGATTTTGCAGGCGAAAGCGCGGGGTGGCTCGTATTGGCTTGGTTTCGTGTTTGTTCATATGGCCCTGAGCATAAGCCATGCCCGTGCGCCGCGCTATTACCCAAAAGGATTAGTCCACATAGGCAGTTGACGCCGGCAGGGTAAGTGGGCGCAAATAGTATGCAGGCGTATGAGACGAAGGAAGGCTAGTATATATGTAGGACATGATTATATTTATACAGAACAATGATGGGCACGATGGGGTACACCTTATAGGCAAACACGATGTCCAAGGGCAAAGAAGGAATACCGGAATATTGGCTTGATCTTATTACCGATACTTTAAAGCAACTTGATGTAGGTGCGCGGGGCGCGTTCCTGCAGAAATTTCTCCAGAGTCTAGTCGGCCGGGAAGCTTCTGAGGAAGAGAGCATCACCCACTGGGAAGGAATTTTGGCTCGTCAAAGTCAGTGGGCGGAGAAACTCGGCCGTCCGGTAACGCTTAACACCATACTGGTGGATTATTTCGAGGAACTCAATATCTTGCGGAACCCCGTTCTCCTGGAGTACGAGGAACTCAAGAAGCTCCGTTACAACGCGGCGACGGATCCACTCACGGGTCTGAACAATCGTCGCATGTTTGAAGAGCATCTCGGGCAAGAGATCGGCCGTTCCACCCGATATGGATATCCGTTCGTGCTGCTGGCGTTTGATCTCCGGAATTTCAAAAGCGTCAATGATGCTTACGGGCATGCCGCAGGAGACGAGATTTTGCGGACCGTTGCCCGCTCATGCCTCGAAACCCTTCGCGGGTCTGACATTCCCTGTCGGACCGGCGGGGACGAGTTCGCGATCATTCTCCCCCAAGCTGACCGGCCCGGCTCCGTGGTTCTGGCGGAACGAATCGCGCGGAAGTTCGAAGCGTACGCCCGTCCCTTCGCCCCCGGCGCGCCCGTCGGGATTGATTATGGAATGGCGGTCTTTCCGGAGGAAGGACAGGACTTCAACAGCTTGATCGCGGTTGCTGACCGTAGCCTCTATGCCAGCAAATGCCAGGCGCACGATCGGTCCGAGGGTCGTACGGCCGCACCCCAGCTTACGGCGCCCCTACCGCAGAAGCCGCTCGCCCGATCAAGGTTGAAAAGACTCGCTCTGACGTTCCTCGCCCTTCCTATCCGCCGGCTCCGGCAGTTACCGCCGGGACGGGAGAGAAAGTTCAAATTTCTGAAACCGGCCCCGATGGCCGGAGGTTTGAGCGGATTCGGCTGGACGGAGCACCCGCCCTGGGCATTGTGCGGGTAGGGGGGAAAAGCTGCACGGTCAAGGTTTTGGATGCCAGCCGCGGGGGGGTCGGGATTCTGGTTGATCAAACAGATTTGCCTGAGACTTTCCGAGCTCTCCTCCAGGTTCCCAACCTGTTCGGAGGCGAATTGGCTTTGCAGCGCATTTACTCGCTGCCACTTCCCGAGGGAAAATTGCGGGTGGGTTGCAGGATTACTTTCATCTCCGGTCCGAAATGACCCTGCCGGCTGAGGGCGTGAGGAAGTTCAACCCGCTAACTCAACGCAACCCGAGCCGATAGACCGGCGGAGGGGGCGGGGTTTGGACTGACGGACGGTCAGCCTTCCTCCCACTGCTGACCCGTTCCATGGGTGCGGCAGGCAGGGTCCCGGCCGGGCGCCCAGAGCGTGGCAGCAAGATCGTCGGGAATCTCGAACCTGATCTGCATGACCATAGCTCAGCACCAGTGGCGGACAGGGGTCAGCAGAGCCGTAGCGTGTGATGATTGACTGGTGCTCGATGGCCAGTCGCCCCGAGCGCCTTGCCGACTGCCCCACTCGAAAACGACCATCGGCAATCCCCGAGCCCCCAGTTCCCGCCGCTCCCCTGAACACTTCGAGCGCGAGAGGTCGCAACGCGAGGCCTGGGACGCAGTCATCAAACCCATTGTCTGCGCCACCCACGTGAATATTAATAAGCGTGTGGATGTTTGTCGCGTTTAGAGCCGCGGAGTATTGCGCTCCTCGCCCAACTCTGATGCGCTGTGGTAAACATCTCGCGATAGACCAACCCGCCGCCGAGGTCGCCCGATGTGCCCCGCAATTGCTGTTTTCAGGGACGGACCGCTTTACCGAAGGCGGGATACCAACCGAACTTTGCTAGAACTCTAACGTTAGTGCCATCGGCATTCATGATGAAGACTGCTTTTGCGTCTCCTGTCCCGAAGACGATTTGACTACCGTCAGGGGAGCAAGACGGGTGACGCGCCCCGCCCGGAGTGCCATGGGTGAGCTGCCGCACATTGGCGCCGTCGCGGTCGATTACATATATCTCGTCGGCGCCGCTTCGATTAGACCAAAAAGCAATCGTAGTTCCGTCGGGCAACCAGGAGGGATCGGCGTTAACCTCTGTCGGGCCTCCCTGCGTAAGCTGCCGAGGATTTGAACCATCCGCATCAATGAGAAAAATATCAGCTTTCACCTCCTCCTTCGACTGAGGACGCGAAACATAAGCGATAGCTCCACCATCCGGTGACCATGCAGGTCTGCGTGCGGAGGTGGTTTCGTTGTGGGTCAGTTGTCTTAGACCGTACCCGTCGAGGTTCACCGAGTACAACTCCGACCCTGTGCAGGTCTCAGTTCTGTAATGCCCGACAGTTACACGTTTTTTCACGCCCCGTGCAAAAACAACATGCTCGGCATCTGGTGACCAAGCAGGGTCGAGGAGACACCTGGCGTCGTCTCGGAATAATTCCCTGACGGAATCCCGTGCTACATCCAGAATGAAGACCGCATCGTGGGATTTCGCGTACATGGGCAGGTCTGACGAAACAAAAGCGAGTTGCTTTCCATCTGGAGACCATGCAGGATAGCGGTTCCATTTCATGAATATCCTGTGGTCGTGCGTGAGAGGCAGCAGACCCGAACCGTCAGGATTGATCTGGAAAATATCAAACCGTTTGGTTGCGTTGCCGACTACAAACGCGATCTTTGACGTGTGGCTCGCGGGAGAACTCATCGATCCTGTAATTTGTGCCCTGCCCAATACAGCCGGGACAATTACAAGAATTAAAAAAATCCTCGTGTGAAGACTGATAGAGTTTTCCATCGTCTACCCTGGGTCGTTTCGTCACAGGCCGGGGAAAGTGCCCGAATGAATGCGCTCTGACCCCAATCTTCTTTTTCGGATTATCGGCCGACGCCATCATAGCCCTTGGATGCATCCGAGGCAATGGCCAGTTGGGTTTATCCTGGAGCAGGTAGCGGCACATCAGAGTTGGACGCGGAGCGCACTACTCCGCGGCACTACATCGGGAAATGACATATCGGGAAATGACCGCTGGGGGACGCGGGTGCAAGGCCTATCATGGGCGGCATGTGGTGTGGCACAGGCACTCTTGCCTGTGCGCTATGCATGGAATGCATCAGCCCTGGTCACAGGCAAGAGTGCCTGTGCCACCACGCCACCGCTCAGAGCACCCGCGTTTGATGGCCATGCGAAAGCCGCTCCGTACAAATGGTTGAGTTGGCCATCTGGCGCTTAAACAGCATGGCACGCAAGGTCAATATTTTCCCGCCTTCTTAAGCGCAGCCTCAATGGTCGCGAGCGGCAGCAGCAGAGACAACGGTGCGTCCAGCAGCGGCACAGCACCATAGCTCGAATACCATCGTGCTACCCTTTCGTTTTTGGCGTCGATGACCAGCACCACGCCGCCAACCTCCGCCGAGGCCAACAGGCAGCGTCGGCCCGCCGCGAGCAGAAGTTGTCCGCCCATTCCCCGTCCTTGCAGCCTGCGATCTACCGCCAGGCGTGCCAGCCGGAAGCCCGGCACGTCATGGCGTGCCAAACCACGCCGAATGATCTCCGGCGTACGGGCATAGTCAAGTGACGCGGGGGTCGAGACTATAGAAGCCGAGAATGGTTTTGTTATCGGCATCGTCAATCGCCAGGAACGTTTTCGCACCGCCCAACTCGTGGCTCTTGCGGGCGTAACGGCGCAAGAATTCATTCAGCGCTTCTTCGCCGCAGTCAAACGCTTCCCGATCGTGTTTCTTGCTGATCGGCTCTTCGTGCCATGCCGTCATGATGATCGCCGCTTTGGCAATGCCCGAGCGGCTGCCCGTAGTTTTGCGTTCGGCGCAGGCGGATTCTCCAGCAAATCCAGAACCCGTAAGCTATCCCTTTCGGAGACCTGCAGATGATCGGCCTTCTCGATGACGGCGCGGGCGGCACGCAAGGCGTTACGAATGACAAAATCCGTCAGGTCGGTATGGTCGAGCGCCACCGCACGCAAAAGCAACGCTTTTTCCTCGGCTCGAATCCGCAAGGACATCCGGCTGTTATCTTCAACTGCTATTCTCGGCATGGCCGCCACTCCTTCGCGATAATGTACGTATTCAAATAGTACATTAAAAACAGACGGGATTCAACTTTTCTGTGCATTAAGTTCCAAGTAGGTAGCGCGGAGGTGGGCGTACTTGGCCCTCCTCCGCGGCACTACACCGGGAAATGACCGCTTGGGGACGCGGGTTCACGGCCTATTATGGGCGGCATGTGGCGTCAGCGACGCCACCGATCAGAGCACCCGCGTTGGATGGCCATGCGGAAGCCGCTCCGGACGCGGGGCCAGATGACGAGCCGCAGACGAGGGCAGAGTGCGCCCTCGTCTGCGCTACCTCGCTACCTCGCTTATCCTGGCACTACCGGAGGAGGGCAGAGTGCGGCCATGCGCCACCCTCCTGCCTCTTTCCAACTTCAAGATAACAATGAAAACAAAATGCTTAACAAGTTATAGCATCAGCCTATAATACATATATATCTTAGAGCGGCAGAGCGCCGTCTACACTATCTAGGAGGATAAGTAGATGAGGACGATCAAAGAAGTCGAAGCGCAGATGGAAGAGAAAGTTTCTGAAGCGTTAAAACAATTGGATGTCCTGCCAAATGGTTATTCCTGCCGGGTTCGTATTCGCGGGGAATCAAGAAAGAAAAAGCAAAGTGCTTCTTTTGAAAAGAGCTGGTCTCCGGATAAGGATTCGATCCAGATCACATTTGAAGCCAATTCAGAGCAATTGCAGGCGAGTTCTCAACCGATAGTCAGTGGATCTGCTGCCGCCCCTGTGAATCCCGCACCAAAATCGGACAGCGCGACAGATCCTGTATCCGATTTAATTAGAGCCTTAGACCGTGCCGAGTCCCGACCAGGATACAACTTTGTCTCTCTGAAGTGGTTTCGTGACGCGGCCGTACCATCAGGAGGCTTCGCCTGGGCGCGCGCCGATTCCATAAGGGCACGTTCTCGGTGAGGCGATCGACCAGCGCCTGATCTTGACCAGCAAGGTGCCCAACCCGAGATCACCCCAATTTCCGGTCACCGCGATACGCCTGAATCGGCTCATGCCAAAAGTGCAAGCTATTCTGGGAACGCGGGACGAGGACTTGCGCGATTTCCAGCCGGTGCCGATACGCGGCGAGGATCTGTCCGCGACTGTCCTGCGCGAGAGGCGCTGATTTGGCGCTCTATTATTTGCATACCAGCGCGCTCGTTAAGTTGTACGTGCGGGAACCGGGCACGGACCGGCTTCTCCAACTCGCAAGCAATCCGGCCGAGAACCGTCTTGCTGTGTTGGCGATAACTCCGGTTGAAGCCCGTTCCGCTGTCAGGCGTAGGGAAAGGATCGGGCGACATCGATCCCAAATCCGCAAGCCAAATTCTCGATCGGTTGCAGAGGCACATGGAGAGCCGGTTCATCCGGCAAGCTCTGAACGAGATGGTGCTCGATGGCGCTCTGGAAATGATCGATCGATATGCTCTTCGCGCTTACGACGCGGTTCAGCTAGCCGGGTGCTTGGCGCTCAAGACGGCCGACACGGAGTCCCCGACATTTGTTTGCTCCGACCAACATCTTCTTCACACGGCTCGGTCCGAATTGCTTGCGGTGCTTGACCCGTGCGCGGCGTCCTGATTCTGTGTCCAGCGGGTAGTGCAAAGGTAGCGTCGAGGTGCGCGTTTTGGGCGCTCCTCCGCGACTCGAAACCTGGCCCGTTCACCAGCAGCGCGAAGGTATCCGTCCCCCAGCCGAGGATTCCTCCGCGGCACTACATCGGGAAATGACCGCTTGGGGACGCGGGTGCAAGGCCTATCATGGGCGGCGTGGGGTGTGGCACAGGCACTCTTGCCTGTGCCCAATGTATGGAATACATCCGCCTTAGGTCACAGGCAAGAGTGCCTGTGCCACCACGCCACCGGTCAGAGCACCGGCGTTTGATGGCCAGGCGAAAGCCGCTCCGTACACGGGAGCAGATGACGAGCCGCGGAGGAGGCCAACGGAGGTCCACTTCCACGCTGCTTCCCAACCCGCCTCAGTTCCAGTCTTTGTTTGTTCCTCATGAGGTTTGGAGGCGCTGGTCAGAGTGCCACGCGGCTGGGGGCCACGCGGGAAGGGGCTGGCCCAGTTGCGTGAGAACGTCACCAAGCGCCTTTACCAGCTTGCGAAAGGACCGATTGCGACGATGGGCAAGCGCCATATCGAAGAGCGCACTCATGCCCGGCTGGTCACCGGTCTCCGAATAGGCGCGGTCGGCGGGCATGAAATCTTCCAGCGCTCCTTTGGCATCGCGCCTTGACTCCGGGTTCGCCGGGACCGAGGCGTCAGGGCGAATGCCATGGCTTCCGCGCAAGGATTCAAGCGCCGCCAGAAACCAGGTTTCGTATTCGCGGTAGGCAATCACCACATCGCAGGGTGTATTACCAGCAGCCGCTTGTGCCCACTCCCGTACCCTGGCGGCCAGTTCCGCGGGACAATCATCCTCGCCATCAAACAGGATCACCACCGCCGCGCAATCGGGTTGAAGCAGTGCAAGCCTGACCCCACGTTGAATTCTCTGTTGGCTGCGAAGCTGAGATTGGGTTCGGCGGATGGGAGGTCCCACACCGGTGCAATAGCATTGAGCTTCCACCAGCAGCCGGCGCAGGAGAACCGGCACGGCTTCCACCTCCCCGTGGCCTTCTACCAGGACATAGATCTTCATGCCAGCGTCTCGAAGAGATTCCCTTGGCTCAGGTCGCTGGCGACCGAGAACAATTCCTCGGAATGCAGGGCATTTGACCGCAGCAGTTCCCCCGCACCCATTAAGTGTTCACGCATGGCCTTTCGCGTCGCCTCGGAGGGAAGGAGCAGGTGGGACGCTCCTGCCTCCCACGACACAATGCGCAGGTTCTGGTCGGTAATCCATTTGGCATCGAGCAGCTCCGGGCTATGGGTGGTCACAACCACCTGCATGGTTTTCGCCGCCTTGCGGATCAGGTCAAGAATTGCCCCCAAAGCCCCCGGGTGAATCGTTGCCTCCGGTTGCTCGATCACCAGAACGCTGGGGCTGGGCTTTTGAAAAATAGCCATAATAAGGCCAACAGAACGGAGCGTGCCGTCCGACATGTTGAAGGCGTCGAAGGTCAGCTTTTTTCCCGATCCCCATTCCTGCGAAAAGCTCAAGGAGAGTTTATTGCCATGTTTTTTGGGGGAGACCGCCTTGGTAGCGGGAACAATGGATTCCAAAATCCTGTTTATTTCAGCCTTGTTCGTACTGCCATTCCCTCCCCGCAGCAGTTCTTGCAGAACGCTGGCGGCGTTTCCACCATTGGGCCTCAGTGTGACGCCGCTATCCGGGTCCTGCATTTCCCGTAGCCGGGCGGGTTCGATGGAATAGACGCGCATCGCCCCCAGCAAGCGAAAGATGGGTGCAAAACGCTCATCGCCGGCCACCAGGGGAAGCGCCAGGGCGGACGGCTCCAAAGCGGGAGTCAGTCCTTTCGCGTTGCTATTCCATCCTTCCACCCTGTCGAACCACCAATGCCTGCCGTCCTGCTTGCGTACCAAGCACTGCTCGTGAACGATACGATACCCGTAATTGGGCAGAGCCTTAACCTCAAAGGCGTACCGCCCCCCTTGAATCCCGTTGATGGGACCAAACTCAAAGGCGAGCCCGAGGTTCGGAGGATAGCTTCGCTGTCCCGAACTTCGGTTGCGAACTGCCGCGATGCCACCGCGGCGGTCAAACACCGCCTGAAGGGGCTGCGCCATGGTTTCAGAAACAAAGCTGAAGACATCCGCCAGATTGCTTTTTCCCGAGCCATTGCGGCCAACTATAAACAGGGGGTTGTCAAAAGTGAGCGTGGCCGTCGGGAAGCTGCGGAATCTCTTGATGATGATTCTAGTGATCGGCGACATTTTCATGTTAGTGGTTCATCTCAGCGTTTGGAGCCTCCCATTATACGTCTTTTCCCACCACACTCGAGCAGACTGTAAATAGCAATTGCGCCCCGCTCTTGAGGGTCAACTTCCTTTCAATTTGAGCGATCGGTTCTTCGCGCTGAGGACCCACCGTGTCCTGGGCCTCAAAGCGGGTAGATAGTAGAGGTGAGAGTACCCGGCCCTCCCCTGCGGCACTAGATCGGGAAACGACCGGTTGGGGACGCGGGTGCAAGGCCTGTCATGGGCGGTGGGGGGTGTGGCACAGGCACTCCTGCCTGTGTCCAATGCGCGGAGCGCACACGCTCTGCGCACAGGCAAGAGTACCTGTGCCACCCAGCGCCGCGTGTTCGTAGTTTATACCAACAGGCACCCCATTCCGCATGTTGATCTCAATGCTGCCCGCGCGATGTTCACAACCGCAGCGGGGTTGAACGTGTGCGCCACAGTAATTAGAAATGGGGCGTAGCGCGGGCGTCCCGCCCGCTGGGGCGAGAGCGTCCCGCTCTCGCGAATGGCGCGGGCAGGATGCCCACGCGCCAGCGGGCGGGACGCCCGCGCTACGTCCGAAAGATTTCCGATCACTTTGAAGTCGCCCAGTCCGGGGTTGCGGATTATGGAACGCCTCGCCGCGCCATGCGGGATCCAAACTGCATCTTTGCGTTCTGCCATTCGCACTGAGGAATTCGCACGGTCGAACCCTGTCGAATCCGGCGACAAGTTCCCCCCAATCGATTATCATCTGGGGCAGATTTAGGGTATGAGCTGGAAAAGGAGAAACATATGATTCCCCGCGCAATTCAGAAACTCGTCGCGGTTGCCATCGTGCTTGCCGCCGGCGCAATGGTGACATTCGCGCAGACTTCCAAATCCAAAAAGGTTTTCATGATTACCGATCATGGAAGGGGTGAGCGGAATCTTTGACAGCGACTTGCAATGCCTTCCCTACAAGAGTCCGCGCTGGGAGGAATCCCACAAGCTGCTGACGGGTGAGGTGAACGCGGCGGTGGACGGCCTGCTGGCGGGCGGCGCGACGGAGGTGGTGGTGCTCGACGGCCACGACTCCGGCCAGTCGCTCTCCGCCCTGGATATTCATCCCAAGGCGCGACTGCTGACCGGCCGGCCGTTTTCGCCCACGCTCGAACTCGACTCATCCTATAGCGCCGTGATCTTTATCGGCCAGCATGCCATGGCGGGCGCGCGCAACGGCATCTTGAGCCACTCGTTCGACTCGGTGGGAATCCAGAATATCTGGGTCAATGGAAAACCCACCGGCGAAATCGGCGCGCGCGTGTTGCTGGCGGGATATTATGGCATTCCCGTCATCATGCTCTCCGGCGACACCGCCGCTTGCGCCGAACTTCACGATTTGATTCCCCAGGCCGAGTGCGCAGAGGTGAAATCCGGCGTCAGCCGCACGGCCGGTTACATGCTTCCCCACCCCGCCGCTTGCGATCTGATTCGCCAGAAAGCTCAGCGCGCCATGGAACGCCTGGGTGAATTCCAACCTTACCGCATTTCCGGCCCCGTCGAGGTGAAAGTGGAGTTCACTACGCGCGGCGAACGCGACATCCGGCCGCGCGAAGGCGTGGAACGCCTCGACGAACGCACGTGGGCCTTCCGCGGCAAAGATATCGTCGATGCCTGGATGAAGTATGGAAGCATGTGAACGCGGGCGCGGGTGCTCGCTGGCGCCGGAACAGCGGTGCCGGCTTTGGCGGTAGCTTCGTGGGGCCGAACGGCGTTCGGCCTCGGCACCCCCATGGGGCGCCGAACCAATCCACGCCCTCATCACCGCCGGGCGTGCGGCCTTGGCGCACCGACGGGGCGCGGGACCGACCCATGCCTTAATCGCTGCGGGGCGTGCGGCCTTCGCGCCATGACGGGGCGCGCCAGCCCCAACTACGCCCTAATCACTTCCGAGGTGGTTCGTCCCGTCAGAAATCGCGGGGCTGAAACTAATAGGCCGCTTTATCTTGTCACGGAGGTGCGAAAGTGCACGAACCTCAGTCCGGTCTCAATCCTCATTCAGCTATCTTCCTCCGGCCGGATTCACCAACTCATAAAGACCCCTCGCGATTTCTGGGCCGAGCCTTGCAGATGCTATTGCTCATGCTGTTCTCGGTGGGGGCTACCAAGGCCCAGGTCTCCCCGGTCGTTTTGGATCGCAGCGGAAGCACCATTGTTTTCGAACCCTACGCGCCGAATATCATTCGCGTGACCCTCAGCCTCAACAAAGCCCCTGCCCTGTCCAAGCCCGGCTATGGGTTCGTGGCCAATCCCGCCGCGGAGGGTTGGTCGCGCCAACAATCTGAACAAGGTGAAGTCTACCAGTCCCCCCGCCTGGTCGTCAGCCTGGCTCGGAGCCGTCCTGGCAAGCCGATGGCGACACAAATCGATATCGGGAAGTTCTTCAACGGCTCGACTCCAGGTGCGGATATATCGTTCCGGACACCGGAGGGCAAAACGCTGCTGCACATGACGGGCTGGTGGATGTCGGTGCCCAATCACAAAGATGGCAACGCTGGGCTGCTTAACGACCGGCGGCCTTCCGACCCACCGTTTTACCAGGTCGGCGCCAGCTTCGCTTCTCCCGATGACGAGCATTACTACGGCCTCGGCCAGAACCAGGAAGGCTTCCTCGACCATCGCGGACACCGCGTGGATTGCTGGCACGACTACACGGCCACGGGCGGACCCAGCGTGTGCGTGCCCTTCATGGTCACCAATTACGGTTATGGAATCATCTGGGACAACCCATCCAAAACCGTCATCGAGCCGGGGTTCAACGAGCAGACGCGCTGGACGTCCCAGGTGGGCGACCGCGTGTCGTTCTTCCTGATTGCCGGCCGCACCTTCGACGAAATCTATGCGGGATATCGGCTACTGACTGGGGCTACTCCGCTGCTACCGAAAGCGGCGTATGGCTACATTCAGTGCAAACAGCGCTACGCTTCGCAGGAAGAGATGTTGGGCGTGGCCAGGGGG
>CAWELY010000027.1:0-83688 GCA_963810005.1 uncultured Acidobacteriota bacterium | reverse complement strand
AACTGGGCCTCCAGGGATTCTACAGCGCTGGCGCACCCCACAACGATATGAGCGCGGAGGTCATGAGCGGAATAACTGCGTGAGACGAAGGCTCCCGGCGGCAGCGGGCGACCGTACTCGATACCAGAGTTCACTTTGCCAGGTTAGGACACTGCGCGATTCATTTCGAAGGTTCAGTGTTCGCCTCGCTTGCCATCGCCGCGTTGGCAGACGCGGAACTCCCTTTGCCGACAACAGAATTCCCCCCAACGCATAGCAGGCCGCGCCCGTAAGCACGCATGCGCGGATCGAGCTTTCCGTGGAAATGACCATGGCAATAAAACTGGCCAGCACGGAGGCCGCGCCATTTAGCGCCCACATCCAGGGCAGATTTCCCTCCTGCCCAAGCTGGCTTGCCCAACGCATGCCGACGGGGAAGCAGAAACCCATGATGAAACCGCAGGGCGCGACCAACGCCAATGAAACCAGCAATGCGCCGCCACAAGACTCCGCCCACGGCTCCATGGATGGCGGGCAAAACCACCAGCGAATAGGCCACGAGCACCAGTGCGGAGAGCAGTGCCGGCGCGCGGCTTCTCAGGTCTGAGCTTAAGGGTACTCGATCCGATGCCAGGCTGCCCAGCCCGGCGAAGAGAATCAATCCCGCCAGCACCACGGCCAACGAATAGATGGGCTGCCCAAGAAAAATCGAAAGTTGTTGCATCATGCCCATTTCCGCCAGCATGAATCCCAGTCCGATGCCGATGAAGTAGAGGATGGCGCCCGCCGGCGCGGGGGCTGAACCTTGCTGCAAACGGGTCCATCGGCGCGCCGGCCACACGATGGTCAGGACCACGAGAATCAAGGCGGCCAGCATGAAGATGGTCAAATGCAAAAGCGGCAAGAAGCACCTCCCAATGCACGCCGGGAATTCGCAGGATTCCGGGAATGGCGTGGAAGCGCACAAAGCTGAAAAAGTAAGGGGAAGAATCGGTGGGCGGAGAAAGATCAAAATAATCGTCGGAACGCAGCGCCGCCAAGCCTGCCAGCGTGTGCGCCTGCAACACGGGGCTCAACTGCTGCATCCCCAGTTCCTCGCCGGGCAGATAGAGAATCTGGTAATCCAAGTCCTTGGCGGTGGTGCGAATCTTCTCCAGATCCTGCGGGGTGAAGGGCTGATTGCTGGTGAGGAGCGTGGCCAATTCATCCTGGCGGATCATGGCCAGGTGGCTTTCCGGGTCCTTCACCCCTTCGCTGAGCAAGGTGGCATAGGCCAGGGAGAAAAGGCGCGTGGTCTCGTGGAAATCCGGCTTGTGGTTCCAGCGGCTGAAAGCGATGATTCCGCCCGGCTTGAGATGCTCGTAAAAGATCCGCCAGCCATCCAGCGAATAGAGCGAATTCTCCGTGAGGGCCATGGCGCCGGCGGCGGTGGCGGCCCAGGTGTCAACCACCGTGGCCTGAATCATGATCGAATTTCTCATGGCTGCGCGTCAGGTAACTGCGGCCTTCATCATTGTGCAGTTCGAAGTTCGGGATCTTGTCGAAGCCCGAATACCATTGCATCCGCCGCGAAGTGACATCCACAATGCTGCTGTTGATCTCGATTCCCACGATGCGGTGAAAGCCGAAAAGCGCGCACGACATGACGTCTCGCCCGCCGCCCACGCCGATGACGGCGGCGCTGCCGCCCGCCCGCAGCCGTGCTCCCATCGAGTTCACTTCGTAACGGAGAAAGTCCACGTCTTTAAGATCGCCCTGGAAGCGATAAATCCCCGTGGCGGCATCGTTGTCAATGTCGATGTAAACCACCTCGCTGGAAATGGGCGGTGCCTGCGGGCCCGACGAACCGCGGCTCCCATTTCGGGGCGACAACCCGCACCCGGGAAATGGGGTTCCACGTCTCATAGAGAATGTCGGTGCGGGGGTCGAGCTTTCCTTTGGACCAAATCGGTTGAATGCCATGAATCGTCGACGCGTTCAGAGCCGCCAGCACCACCAGCACTCCGGCCCAAAGGTAGCCGCGCCGCTGGAGCCGCGGCTGGCCGGCGAATTCGGCGTAGGCCGATGCGCTCAAAAAGACCAGCGCGGAAATCACCATGACGGCGCTCGGCGCGTCAACCAGGTTCAAGAGAATCAGCGAGCCGAAGCATCCCGCCGCCGCGCCCATCAGGTCCGCGAAGTAAACCCGCCCGATGGGAGCGGAAGCCTTGGTGAGCGAGAGGCACACCACAATTCCCGCAAAGAAGAAGGGCACGGCGATGAAGGAGCAAAAGATCAGGAAGCTGCAAACCGTTTGGAGGGCAAAGGAGATGTCAAGCGGGATGGCGAACATGATCACGAGGACGATGGGCATGGAGACGGCCATGGCAAAAGACGCCTGCGCCATGCGCAGCCGCACCTGCTTCGGATCGAACAGCGCGGGGCGAAGCTGCACCGCCAGCGCGCCCGCCGTCATCCCGAACATCGCCATCGAAACCGAAACGAACGCCAGGTAGTACCAGCACGTCACGCTGAGCAAACGGGTCAGAGTGATTTCGTACATCAGCGTGCTTGCGCACATCAAACCCAAACCTAGAAAAAAGCCGATCATTCGATTCTCTCCTCCGCCAGCCGTTGCAAACGTTGGAAGCACTTTCCTTGATCAAACTCCGCTCAGGCAGGACATTTCCGGCTGCATCAATTTACATTTACGACCCTCGCACCCTTGGGGGAGAGGGTGGCCCGCAACCGGCGCTTTCTCCAGCCGGGGCGGGACGGGTGAGGGGGTCAAAACCGTAGCGTCTCATTAACCTCCCTTACTCATGCCTCCGACACCTCAAGTTCAGCCTCCGATGTAGCGGGCGTAAAGGCCGCGGGCCACGGCGGGGTCCTGCGTTCCCTTCACGATCACGCGGCCATCCGGAAACACCGTCAACTCGTAAGGGTCGAGGGAGCACTTCAGCAGAAATTCATTGGCGCGCACGGGGCCAAACTGCTCGAGCCGCGCCTTCAATGCGGCGAGGTCGAGCGCCCGCGACTCGGTTTGATGAATCTGCACGGAATTCCGGCCGCACATGCTGATGTGCGTGGCCCCGCCTTGTTCGAGGTAGGCGAATTCGTGGGCCACGCAAACCCGGCACTGGGGATCGCGAGGAGCCTTCACTTGTTGGAAGCGGTTGCTCCAGAGGTCGTACGCCACCAGCGATCCGTGCAATTCGGATTCGCGGCCCAGCAGAATCTTGAGCGCTTCGGTGGACTGAATGGCGGCGGCCCAGGAGACGGCGGGGCCAATGACGCCCACGGTATCGCAGGTTTCGTGCATGCCCGCGCGGAGACTTCGGAAATAGGCAGGCCAGGCACGCCGTGCGCCCCGGGAGAATCGTCATGGTGGCCGCGTAACTGGCCACGACGGCGCCATAAATCCAGGGAATTCCCAGTTTCACCGCCGCGTCGTTCAAAAGGTAACGCGTTTCAAAGTTGTCCGTCGCGTCCAAAACGACGTGAAAGCCCTCGATGAATTCCTCGATGTTGCTGCTGTCGGCGTCGGCCACGATTCCTTCCACGTGCACGTCGGAATTGATCTGGCGAAGCTTCCGTTCCGCCGCCACCGCCTTGGGCAGGCTCTCTCTTGCGTCGGCCTCGTCAAAAAGCATCTGGCGCTGGAGGTTCGATTCCTCCACGAAATCGCGATCCACGATGCGCACAGTCCCCACGCCCGCGCGCACCAAGGCATTGGCCTGCGCCGTCCCGAGCGCGCCGCAGCCGAGAATCACCACTTTCGATTGCAGCAGCTTCTCCTGCCCCTCCGCGCCAATGGGCGAAAAGAGAATCTGCCGCGAATACTTCTCCGAGTTCATGAAGGGCCCATCCACGGTGAAAAAGCAGGCACTTCTCGTTTGCCAATGGAAGAAGTGTTTGCACCTCGTCTTAACAATTATACGCTTCCCGCGGAAAAGGAGGATGAGCCGAAGACTCCACGCGTGGAAACGGCCCTTGCTGGCGGGAGTTCATGGAATTGATTGGTGGGCCTGGGTAGAATTGAACTACCGACCTCACCCTTATCAGGGGTGCGCTCTAGCCAACTGAGCTACAGGCCCGTTCTTCCTCGCGAGGGGAACAGGCACAGAGGCTTGCATCACCTTCGCGAGAGAATTACCAGTATAGGCAGACGCTTAAATTCGCGCAAGAGGAAACCTCGTGCCAACTAGTCATCAGTATCGTCAGTAAAAGCCAACACGTCGTGCGCGGCCTTTTCCTGACGACGGAAAACTGATGACTGAGGACTTTTGCCCTGCCGCCGTGGTCTTTTTGCGGGCTCTGTGGTACAAAAGTAGTAGCGGGCAATTGCGGGCTTTGCCGCTTTGGCTTTAATCAAGAAGACCTTCTGTGCCAAGGACTTCGACTCATGCCGAATGTTCGCAAAGACATTCTTCCCAACGGGCTGACGGTTCTCACCGAGTCCATGTCGTCGGTCCGCTCCGTCTCCGTGGGCATCTGGCTGCGCACCGGCGCGCGCCAGGAGCGCGTCGAGGAAAACGGCATCTCGCATTTTATCGAGCACATGCTCTTTAAGGGAACCAAGAACCGCAGCGCGGAGGAGATTGCTCGCGCCGCGGACTCGATTGGCGGCCACCTGGATGCCTTCACCGCCAAGGAGACCACCAATTACTCCATCAAGGTCCTGGACGAGCACCTGCCCCGGGCTTCAGCATCCTCGCCGACCTGGTGAAGAATCCGCTCTTCGAACCCGCGCACATCACCAACGAAAGCCGCGTCATCCAGGAAGAAATCAAGATGGTGGAGGACACGCCGGATGACCTGGTGCACGAGATCTTTACCCAAACCTATTGGCGCGGGCACGCGCTGGGGCGTCCGATTTTGGGCACGCGCCGCAGCGTGCGCAGCTTCGATCGCAAGCGCCTGGTGAGCTACTTCCGCCGGCACTATACGCCGAACAATATGCTGATCGCCGCCGCCGGCCACCTTCAGCACTCCCAGATCGTGGATCTGGTCCAGAAAGAGTTCGGCGACCTGCCCGCGGGCCCTGCCCTGCGCAGTGGCCCGATTCCGGTTCCCCATCCCCACCTTCAGGTGCGGCACAAAAAGGATTTGGAGCAGGTCCATCTTTGCGTGGGCGCGCCCTCTTATCCGCAGCCGCATAAGAACCGCTTTCCGGCGTACATTCTCAATTCGGTTTTGGGGGGCGGCATGAGTTCGCATTTGTTCCAAAACATTCGCGAAAAGCGCGGATTGGCTTACGCCGTATTTTCCAGTCTCAGCAGCTTTCACGATGCGGGTTGCCTGAGCGTCTATGCGGGCACGGCCGCGGACAAGGCGCGGCAGGTCATCGAATTGGTGCTGGCGGAGTTTTGTGAGTTGAAGTCAAACCCCATCAGTCAGGAAGAGTTGCAGCGCGCCAAGGATTACTTGAAGGGAAGCTTGCTGCTCAGTCTTGAGTCCTCCACCAGCCGCATGGGAAATGTGGCGCGGCAGGAAATGTACTTTGGCCGTTACATCTCCCAGGACGAAATCGCCCGCAGCGTCGACGCCGTCACCGCCGAGCAGGTGCTGGCGGTGGCGCAAGAGTTCTTCCGCCCCGAACGCCTGGCCATCACCGTCCTGGGTCCCATCAACGGCCTCAAGCTCTCACGCGCTGACCTCGGCTGCTAACCCGTAAGCTTGCTCCCCCCCGCGGTTCGCTTCTCCCAGCGTTCCGTCAAAGTCCGATGCGGTTGGAAAAGACCCCTCATCTGCCTTCCTCCGTCGGGCACCCTCTCCCTGAGGAGAGGGCTGTAATTTTGATTTCTATCCCTCTGAGGCAGGGAACCAAATTGATCGACAGGTCATCTAACTGGTTGGTGGATGGAGAGGTGTAGCTACTTGATGTATGTCAGTCCATTCGGTCTGACCAACACAATTTTAGGACACTCCCTCCTCCCCGCCGGGTTGCTGTTTCACTTTGGCGGAGATATATTTGATTATTCCGGAAGTGGCTCCCCGGCCTATCGCACGGCCCAAATTCAAAATGAGGTGAAAACATGCGCAGTAAACTTCTGCTGCTTGTAGTTCTGGGGCTGCCGTCGATTTGTGCGGCCAAACTCCCAGGCAGATTCCCCCGCAAGCCGTCGAACGGATCGTAAAGGAAGTCCGGCACGAGATCCTCATGCTTCCCTACTACGGGGTCTTCGACGACATCAAGTACTCTGTGAATGGCTACGACGTGACGCTGATGGGTCAGGTTACGAACCCAACCCTCAAACAAGATGCGGGGAATGTGGTGAAACACATCGAGGGAGTGGAAAAGGTTGATAACCAGATCGAGGTGCTCCCCACCTCCACCTATGGACGATGGGCTGCGCCTTCGGCTCTACCGCGCCATATACGGATTCCCGGCGCTGGAGAAATACGCCATGCCCGTTATCAAGCCCATCCGGATCATCGTCAAGAACGGACACGTCACGCTGGAAGGTGTGGTGGATAACCAAGCCGACAAGGACATGGCAGGCCTCCGCGCCAACGGCGTCTCCAGCGTCTTCTCCGTCACCAATAACCTGGTGGTCGTCAAAGGGAAGTAGACGCTGGGCAGGCGGACCTCAAGCCGCTTGCGGATTTCCGCACCCGCGCGGGTTTTGCTTTTCCGATTTTTCGTGATCCGTCCTATAATCGCTCTTAACTCTGGTGGGCGGGAATCGAAATATGAGGCAATGAGCGCGGCAGTGGGGGGCAGGGAGGAAGCACACGTCTAGGGCCGCATGCTTTCCTCCGTGCTCTATTCCCTGCCCCCTGTTCCCTGTTCCCTATGATCTGTCCCCTCCTGCTCGTCACTCGTCACTCGTCACTTGTCACTGCCGCTGTCACCTCCGCACGCCAGGAGGCCGCGTGAGCCTGCGCGTCTGCGTCCTGGGCAGTGGCAGCAAGGGCAATTCGACGCTGGTGGCAACGGAGAAGACGCGCCTGCTGGTCGACGCGGGCCTGAACCGCCGCGAAACCTACGCGCGCCTTGCCGCGGTGGGAGAGCGCACGGACGGGTTTGACGCCATCCTGATTTCTCACGAACACGTTGACCACGTCAACGGCTTGCGGCTGCTGGGAATCGATTGGAAGGCGCCGATTTATATTACCCGCCCCACGCACGAGGTGATTTCGTGGGACCCCAAGCTTGGCGCTTTTGAGCTCTTCACCCCCGGCGAAAAGTTTATCGTCGGCGACATCGAAGTCACGCCGTTTTCCATCCCCCATGACGCCGACCGACCCCGTGGCGTTCACCCTGGAATCGGAAGGCATCAAGATCGGCGTGGTCACTGACCTGGGTTATGTGCATGAAGTGGTTAAGCAGCGAGTGAAAGGCTGCCAATGTCTGATCTTCGAGTCGAATCACGATTTGGATATGCTCAAAGTCGGGCCCTATCCGTGGCACGTCAAGCAGCGCGTGATGGGCCGCCACGGCCACCTCTCGAACCTGGCGACGGCGGGATTCCTTACGGAAGACTTCGATGGCGCGGCCCAGGTGCTGGTGCTTGCCCACCTGAGCGAGACGAATAATCACCCGGAAATCGCCCGCCTGACCGCCGAACAGGCGCTGGAGCAGCGCACCCGCGGCGAGCGCACCACCCTACACGTGGCCAGCCAGACTGCACCCACGCAAGTCTTCCAATTTGGATAAGGCGCTTTCCGGTTCCGACCTTTTGTCTCCATTGATCAACTGTAGCCTCAAAGAAATTTTCCTCTTGACAGACTCACAAAACTGGCCTATACCATAGGCTGCACGAGGCGAGGTGCCGCTTTGTCTTTGCGCAAGTCTCCCACCCGGACGCCGGCTTTCCTGGAAGCCAACCGCCGCAACGCGCAGAAATCCGCGGGGCCCTGCACCTGGCGGGGCAAGGCTCAGTCCTGCCTGAACCGCCTCAAGACCGGCGCGCGCTCGCGCGTCTACCGCCGATTGTGGGAGGGATTACTCGACGCCCCGCCTTGCGCGGTCGAGCGGACGGCCGGCGCGCTCTTGACCCGCGAGCAGGCGGCGCACCCTGTGTTCGCCGGACTTGTGAACCTGTCGCGTTGGGCGGAAAGCATGGTGGCCAGGGACGAACGCCGACTCCGCGAACTGTGGGCAGCCAAGCAAAAGGCATGGGCGATCCGCGAGAGCAAGCCTCCGGAGCCGGCCGGGGCGGAAGCGGGAAGCGCCCTCACCCTCGAGCGGGGAGAGGGCACAAGAAAAAGATGTTAGAAATCGACGTTGGAACCCGGAAAGTTATTGAAAACACAGGAAACGGCGATATTTTGTCATGCCATCAAGTGGACATTTTCGGCAATTCGGCGCCGGTTTTGACGGAGAATGCCCACTTAGGTGCGATAAAAATCAACCTTTTCGATGCGATTCAACCGCCAATGTACAGCGCTGGCAATGCCAAGATGCGAGCCGCAAAATCTCCCGGACGCCCGGCGGACGAACTACCGTCGGCCTGCCCTGGATGTAGATCTCTGGACCCCTGCCCGACTTCGCATACTGCTTGACACCGCTTCCGCGTGCCGGTTGAGGCGAGAGGCCGCAGACCTTTTCAACGGGTCGGGGCAAATAATCGAATGGTCGGCAGGAGGCTGAAATTGGCCGAGCAGACTCATGGCCCGGATCAGGGTCCGACTGACCCAAGGCTGCCGGTTGTGGTAGGATGCCCTCTGCGCTTGATCCTGAAATTGGGGTGAAAATCGCAAATCACAAATCGCCAATCTAAAATCCTATGATTCCCCGCTACACACGCCCGGAAATGGGCAGCATCTGGACGGACGAAAACAAGTTTCAGAAATGGCTGGAGGTGGAAATCGCCACGGCGGAGGTCGAGGCCGAAGCCGGGCTGATCCCCAAGAGCGCCGCCCGCGCCATCCGCAAGAAGGCGCGGTTTGAAGTGGAGCGCATTCTCGAGATCGAGCGCCAGGTTAAACACGACGTCATCGCCTTTCACCACGAACGTGGCGGAGCATGTGGGCCGCGAAGGCCGTTATCTGCACTATGGCCTGACTTCGAACGACGTCGTTGACACGGCGCAGGCGCTGCTGGTGCGCGAGGCCTCCGCTCTGTTACTCGCGGGGCTGAATCGCCTGGGTGAAGTTCTGAAGCAGCGCGCCTTGGAGTTTCAGCATACGCCCATGATCGGCCGGACCCACGGCATTCACGCCGAGCCCATCACTTTTGGCTGCAAGCTGGCCATTTGGTATGCGGAGAACCAGCGCAACACGGAGAGGCTGGCTTACGCCGCCGAGCAGATGCGCGTGGGCAAGATTTCCGGCGCCGTGGGCACTTACACCCATCTGCCACCCGTCGATTGAGCGGGGAATCTGCGCGCGCCTGGGCCTGGAGCCAGCGCCGGTGTCGTCGCAGGTCATCCAGCGCGACCGCCATGCTTTTTACCTCTCGACGCTGGCGGTGGCGGCGGCTTCGCTGGAGAAGATTGCGCTGGAAGTTCGAGGATTGCAGCGCACCGAGGTGCGCGAGGTGGAGGAGTACTTTTCACCGGAACAGAAAGGTTCCTCGGCCATGCCGCACAAGCGCAATCCCATTACCGCCGAACAGATCTGTGGCTTGGCGCGTGTGGTGCGCGCCAATGCGCAGGCGGCGCTTGGAAAATGTGGCGCTCTGGCACGAGCGCGACATCTCACACTCTTCTGTCGAGCGTGTGATTCTTGCTGATTCCACCATCCTGCTCGATTATCTCCTCGCCAAGACCGCGAACTTGGTGGAGAAGATGTTCGTTTATCCCGACCGCATGCGGGAGAATCTGGACCTGTTAAAGGGTTTGATCTTCTCCGGACAGTTATTATTGGATTTGGTGGAAAAGGGAGCGCAGCGCGAAGAAGCCTATCGCTGGGTGCAACGCAATGCCATGCAAGTGTGGGAGACGCGCGAGGATTATCGGACGCTCGTGGAGCGGGACGACGACATCCGCCGGTACCTGAAGCCCAGCGAAATTGCCGAGGTCTTCAATGTGGAGCGCTACCTGACCCACGTGGACGAAATCTTTGAGCGGGTATTCGGGAAATAATCGATTCACCCCACAGGGCCCCAAGCGCGCGAGCCAATTCCGCAAGCCGGGAACTACTCTCACCGCTTTCGAGCGCTGACTTGTCAGCGGTTTGTCATAAAGACCGCGACAAATCGCGGCTGACGGCAAGTCAGCGACGATTCTGCCGCACTCGTAATCATGGAGAACACCCATATGAAGAAGCTCATTACATCTTTGGTTGTTTTCGGTCTGTTCTGCCGGGAGGTTCAGCGCTGAATGCGCAAGAGCGCGCAACCCACTTACAACGGTTTGGATGCAGGGCATGGGCAATCTCGCGCGGCTTTCCCATGCCAAAACGCGATCCATCAGCGCGGAGAATATGACCGGGGAAAAAGGCAAGGGAGGAATGGCCACGAAGGGGACGGGCGCGAACGCCGCGCGCGAACTCGGCCAGACCTGGAAGGTTTCGCCCTCCGTGGACATCGAGCCCAAGCAAGTTTTCACCATCGCCGAGATTCAAGGGCCCGGCGCCATTCAGCACATTTGGATGACCCCAGCAGGGAACTGGCGTTTCTCCATCCTGCGCATCTACTGGGATGGCGAGCGTGAACCCTCGGTGGAGGTCCCGGCCGGCGATTTCTTCGCCGCAGGTTGGGGAAGATACGGCCAGATTTCCTCCCTGGCGGTGTGCGTGAACCCCCATAGCGGCCTCAATTCGTACTGGGAAATGCCTTTTCGGAAGTCGGCCAGAATTACCATGGAGAACATCGATACCGAGCGCATGACGCTGTACTACCAAGTGGATTACACGCTTACGGAAGTCCCGAACGACGCCGGCTACTTCCACGCGCAATTCCGGCGTTCCAACCCGCTGCCTTACAAAACCGATCACGTGATCCTCGACGGCGTGAAAGGCTGGGGGCAGTACGTGGGAACGTACCTGGCGTACGGAACCCACAGCACCGGGTGGTGGGGAGAAGGGGAAGTCAAGTTCTTCATTGACGGCGACTCGAAATTTCCCACCATCTGCGGCACCGGGACGGAAGACTATTTCTGCGGCTCGTACGATTTTGAGAACGACAACCATCACTATCAGGAGTTCACCACTCCTTACTCCGGACTCTCGCTGGTGATTCGCCCGGACGGTCTTTACGATTCCCAGCAGCGCTTTAGCCTTTATCGCTGGCACATCATGGATCCGGTTCGCTTTGAGCAGGATTTGAAAGTGACCATCCAGGCGCTGGGTTGGCGGTCGGGAGGGCGGTACCTTCCGCTCCAGGATGATATCTCCTCCACGGCCTTCTGGTATCAAACCGAGCCCCATGCGCCGTTTCCGAAGTTTCCGGACAAAGACGCGCTGGAGCTGAAATAGCGCGAACACGAGTTGCGGATGATCTTGCGACGCCATCCTTGCTTTCACAGCCGATTCATCACGCTCGCCAGATATCCCGCCCCGAAGCCATTATCGATGTTGACCACGCAGACGTTGGGTGAGCAACTGTTGAGCATGCCCAGCAGCGCGGCGAGGCCGCGGAAGCTCGCGCCATATCCCACGCTGGAAGGTACGGCGATCACGGGCACGCCCACCATGCCTGCCACCACGCTGGGCAGCGCTCCTTCCATGCCCGCCACGCAAATGATGATGCGCGCTTCGCGCAAGTGATGGCTCTCACCCAGCAAGCGATGAATTCCCGCCACCCCCACGTCGTAAAGCGACTCGGTGCGGTTCCCCATGATGTCCGCCGTCACCAGCGCTTCCTCCGCCACCGGGAATATCCGACGTGCCGGCGCACACCACCAGGACCTTTCCTTTGCCGCGAATCTTGCGCTCGCGCCGAATGGAGATGGCGCCGGAGAGCGCGTGGAACTCCACCTTCGGATCGAGCGGACGCAGCAGTTCGTACAGACTGCGGTCACCGCGCGTCACCAGGATGTTGTGGTGGTTGCGCAGCATGCGGCGCACGATGCCTTCCACCTGCGCAGGATCCTTGCCCCGCGCAAACACCACCTCCGGAAATCCTTGCCGCAGCGAACGGTGATGATCGATTTTGGCGTAACCCAGATCTTCGTAAGGCAGCGTCCGCAGGCGGTCTACGGCGTCTTCCACGGAAAGCTTGCCTCGCCGCACTTGCTTTAACATGCTGGTGATTTCTTCGGGACTCAAGGTGTTCCTCCGTTGTTGTAACGCTGCATAGCGGTTAAGCATGCCTGGCTGCGGGACCGCTGGGTCTTGCCCAGATTTGCAAGTATACCAGTCCCCAGTTCGTATTCTCACTTCCTTGACTTCCCACGGGGCGCCTACTAACATCCCGTGCGATGGCTACTTCCAAGATTGCGCGCAAAAAACGGATCATTCTGGGCGTTACGGGAGCCAGCGGCGCTATTTTCGCTCGCCGCACGCTGCAAATGCTCGAGGCTGACCCGCGAGTGGAGAAAATCCATCTGGTGATTTCCGGCAGCGGCCTGAAGCTTCTTGCGCGATGAGCTCGATCTGGACATCTCGAAATCCGCTCAAATTCCCCCGGCGCTTGCGGCGAACGCAACCCGCAAGACGGAATACCTGCGGGACTCGGACATTGGCGCTTCCATTGCCAGCGGTTCGTACGCCGTAGAGGGTATGGTGGTGATTCCGTGCACAACGGGCTGCCTTGCGCAGATTGCGTGCGGAATATCCGACACGCTCATTGAGCGCGCGGCGGACGTTTGTCTGAAGCAAGGCCGCCGGCTCATCCTCGCCGTGCGCGACGCGCCTTTCAATCGTATCCATCTTGAAAACATGCTGCGGGCGCAGCTTGCCGGCGCGGTGATCTTTCCCATTATCCCGACGTTTTACGATCGGCCCAGGACTCTCGATGACCTTGTTACCCAGTTCTGTTGCCGTGTGCTGGCGCTGCTCGACCTCGAACAGGCGGAACAGTATCGATGGGAGGGCGAAGGCAAAAGGCCGAAGGATTGAGTCATTTGGTCATCGAGTGATTCGGGTCATCGGGCCATTGCGCGTATGGAAGGATTTGTTCCATGCCTTCAATCACTCAATCTAAGCCAAATCGCTCGAATGACTTTCTGGCTCAATCAGCGGAGGTTCATGATGAAAACTCATTCATTCCTTCAGTTCGTTCGCTGCTGCTTCGTGTTGTTTCTCTGTCCCGCGCTCGCTCTGGCGCAGGAACTCAAGCCCCTCGTTCTTCCTGCCCCGCAGACCGACGGGGGCAAGCCGCTCATGCAGGCTTTGAAAGACCGGCACTCGACGCGCGAATTCAGTTCCGAGAAGCTCTCCCCGCAGGTGCTCGCGAATCTGCTCTGGGCGGCGTTCGGCATCAATCGGCCGGACACGGGAAACGCACGGCACCTTCCGCGATGAATTGGCAGGAAATTGATGTGTACGTTGCCACGGCCGAGGGACTTTACGTCTACGACGCCAAAGGAAACAAGCTTGATCCCATTCTGGCGGAGGATGTGCGCGGCGCGGCCGGCGTGCAGCCGTTCGTGAAGGACGCGCCCGTGAATTTGATCTACGTCGCCGATCTGGCGAAGACGGGGAAAAGCTCCGCCGAGGATAGAAACTTCTACACCGCCGCAGACGTGGGCTTCATTGCGCAGAATGTTTATCTCTTCTGCGCATCGGAAGGGCTTGCCGTGGTCGTGCGCGGCAGCGTGGACCGGACGCCGCTCGCCAAATTGATGAAACTACGCCCCGACCAGAAAATTCTGCTGGCGCAAACCGTGGGTTATCCGAAGAAGTAACGGCACGCAGGGGCGGCGATTCAAAGGGCTCTGGGGTTAAGCTTGCTCTCAGGAATATGGGCTTCGATGTTAACTGCCCTTTCCGGGATTGACGGCGCGTCGGTTTCCCCGGCATGATGGAACTTCTCTCATGGGTGGATCTCTCCCAAGTGAATCGCTGCCACCGCCTCCGCCGGGCACTGCCCAGGGGCTCGTCGGCAAGCTCCGCACCACGCTCGAAATGATCAAGTTCGAGCACTCGATCTTTGCCCTGCCGTTTGCTTTGGTGGGGGCGATGCTGGCGGTTCGCGGCTGGCCGACGTGGCGCGAGGTTTTCTGGCTGATCGTGGCGATGGTGGGCGCGCGCAGCGCCGCGATGACGTTCAACCGCATCGCCGACCGCAAATTCGATGCGCTCAATCCGCGCACACGCATGCGCGCCTTGCCCGCGGGCGCGCTCACCGTGCGCTTTGCCGCCGGCTTTACGGTATTTTCTTGCGGACTGCTGGCGCTGGCGGCTTGGGAACTCAGCCCGCTGGCCTTTAAGCTTTCGCCCGTGGCGATTGCGGTCTTGCTTTTCTATTCCTACACCAAGCGCTTCACCCTGCTCTCGCACCTGGTGCTGGGGATCGCTGACGGCCTCTCTCCTATCGCGGCCTGGATTGCCCTGCGCAATAACATCAGTATGAGTGTGCTGTTGCTGGGCGCCGCCGTGGCTTTCTGGGTGGGGGGATTCGACCTTATCTACGCTTGCCAGGACATCGATTTTGACCGCCGCCTCGGGATTCATTCCTTTCCGCAACGCTTCGGCGTTGCGGCGGCGCTCTACGGCTCGATCGTGTGCCACCTTGCCATGGTGGCGCTGCTCGTGGGGGTGATAAGAATCGAGAACCTGGGCTGGATCGCCACAGTGGGGCTCGCCCTCATGGCGGCGTTACTCGCTTATGAGCACTGGATCGTCACACCCTCTGATTTGTCCCGCCTCAATGCGGCATTCTTCAACGTGAATGGCTATATCAGCCTGCTCTTCTTTTTCACCTGGGGAGCCGATCTATTGAGTCATTGAGCCATCGGATCATCGGGTCATTGAAAAGCAGTCAGTTGTCCGTGGTCAGTTGTCCGTTGCAGGGGATACGCGGAGATCGAAAGCCTTAAGCCACTGACAACGGACAACGGACCACGGACAAGCCTTTGTATGACTCAATGACTCAATTATTTTATTGCGGTCGTGGCGGGACGAGCATTTCGCGGAAGACAAGGGTTTCGAAAATTGCCAGGACGTGTTTGCGGTAGGTGAGCATCCGCTCCAGCATGCCGTGATACAGGGGATCGTGCTGTGCCAAACGCTGCCAGCGTTCCAGCACGTGCGGAGGGACGTCGATATCCTCCCGCAGCTTTTGCAGCGGGTGCCCGCGCAGAAAGAGGCCATAGAAGAACGCGGCTTCTTGTTGAGGTTCGGCGAATTGGAGGTTCGCAGTTGCCATACGCTTACGAATCCAAAGACAATTCTACCCAGAAAAAATTCTGGTGCGCCAGCAAAATCCTTTCTCTGTGCCCTCAGGCGGAAACATAATGATAAACCCTTTGTCAAGCCCCAATCAGTGTTTATGCGGGTTTGGTGGCGTCTCCGCGCAATATTAGATGCCATATTTAGAGTGGCAATCGAATTGCCCGGATTTCGGCCAATTGCAAATCTTGTCCCGCCCCAGTAAAATCAAACTGTGGGTATGCTTCCGGAAAACCTTCAAGATCGAAGACACCGCCCTGCTGCCGATCGCCGAAAAAGTCTTAGCGGGCGAACGGCTGAGCTTTAGCGAGGGGGTGGCGCTTTACCATTCCCATGATCTGCTCGCCCTCGGTTACCTGGCCCATCACGTCCGGGTGAGAATGCACGGGATGCGCACTTACTTCAATGTTAACCGGCATATCAATCCGACCAACGTGTGTGTGGCGAGCTGCAAGCTCTGCGCCTTTGGCCGCAAGCCCGACGGCCCCGGGGCTTACACCATGGCGCTGGATGAAGCCCTCCGCGTGGCGGGGGAAAACTGGTCGGAAGCGGTCACCGAATTCCACATTGTGGGTGGGCTGCACCCGGATTTGCCGTTCGATTACTACCTGGATTTGCTGCGCGGCCTGAAGCAGCGCTTCCCCAGCGTCCACATCAAGGGATTCACGGCGGTTGAAATTGGTTACTTTTCGCACGTGACCCGCCTCTCGCTTCGCGACGTGCTCGAACGTTTGAAAGACGCGGGGCTGGACTCGCTGCCCGGCGGGGGGGCGGAAATTTTTGCCCCGGCGGTGCGCCGCATCATCTGCGACCACAAAATCGGCGCCCACACGTGGCTGAAGGTCCATCGCCTGGCGCACGAATTGGGCATGCACTCCAATGCCACCATGCTTTACGGGCACATCGAGTCGGCCGAGGACCGCGTCGACCACCTGTTGCAACTGCGCAAGCTCCAGGATGACACGCACGGTTTCCAGACGTATATCCCGCTCGCCTTTCATCCCGCCAACACCGAATTGGGTAAATTGGTGGAGCACGATGAGACGAGCGGTTTTATGGATTTGAAGAACGTCGCCGTGGCGCGCCTGCTGCTCGACAACTTTCCCCATATCAAGGCTTACTGGATCATGATGACCCCGCGCGTGGCGCAGGTGGCGCTGCGCTTTGGGGCCGACGATCTGGATGGCACCGTGGTGGAAGAAAAGATCTATCACGACGCCGGCGCCAAGACTCCCCAGGCTTTGACCCGCCTGCAGCTTATCCGCCTGATTCGCGAGGCGGGCTGCGAACCCTTCGAGCGCGACACGCTTTACCGCCCCGTCACCCGCACGGAAACCAGCGTCACCGTGCAGGTCTGAAAATAGGATACTACCAGGGGATGCAGCGCTTCCTGCCTGTGCATGATAATATAATGCTGGTCCTATGCTTGTCTGCCTTCTTGCGTTTTTGAGGTACTTCCGTCTCCGCAGGTCCTCGGTCGCCGTTCTGGTCTTTCTCACCATGCTCGCGATGTCTCCGCTGGTGGGATTGCTGCGCGCAGCGCCGCCCGACGATGCCGAGGACTCCTCGACGGTGGCGGTCATTTACGATAGCCAGCCAGACCCGCATGTGGAGTCGTATATCCATGCTCTTTTCCTGGCGAACTTGCTTACCCACTTCAATTTACAAGCAGACCTCATTCCTCTTGAGCGAGTATAAGCGGGGACAACTGTCGGACTATCGCGCCGGTTTCCTGGTGGCGTCCGGACTCAACACCACAGTCCCGCCCGCCTTGCTCGCGGACATTCGGGCCACGGACCAGCCGTTTGCCTGGCTGGGCGATGCACATCGATCAGCTTCTTGCCACTCCCGAGGCGCGCCGCCACTATGGCTTCAGCTTTGTTGAATACCGCCGCGATCTCGATTACCGGTCGGTTCTTTACAAACAGACCTTGCTGCCCAAACCGGAGCACGGACCTGAATATCGTCTCGATCCAGGATCCAAAGACTGCGGAAGTCGTCGCCACGGCGGTCAATCAGAAGAAGGTTTCCAGTCCCTATGTCGTGAGGAGTGGAAACTTCTGGTACTTCGCCGACAAGCCGCTTTCGTATATGGGTGAGGGAACCCGCTACTTGGTTCTCTGCGATCTTCTCCATGACATTCTGGGAATCAACCACCCTTCCGAGTATGCGCGCCATGGTGCGCATCGAGGACGTCAGCATCGATGACGACCCTGACGATCTCACGAGCATTGCGGCTTGGCTCTCTGACCGGCACATTCCCTTTCAGAATCGCCCTTATTCCCATATTTCGCGATCCCGCGCATTCCCTGGAAATCCGCCTTGGCGATCGGAAGTCGACGGTGGCGGCAATCCACACCATGATCGCCCTGGGTGGCACGCCCATCATGCACGGAATCACCCATCAGGTCCACGGACTGAGCGGAGATGAGTACGAGTTCTGGGATGAGCTGGGCAATCGGCAGGTGGGCGGCGACTCGGCGGAATTCGTCATGCGGCGATTGCGAATGGGATTCGCCGAGTGTTTTGCCAACGATATTTATCCCGTGGCGTTTGAGGTTCCCCATTACGGGGCATCGGAAATCGACTACCGCACGCTCGGCCAGGTTTTCTCCTTGTTCTACGACCGTCCCATGGTCGTGCCCGACGACACGACCGCCCAGATGGTGCCTTACCCCGTGGTGGACCAGTATGGCCGCCACATTGTTCCCGAAACCCTGGGTTATCTGCCCGAGGATGATCCCGACCCGTTAAAGTTGGTTCAGTACGCGCGCACCATGCGAGTGGTGCGTGACGGGATCGCCTCATTCTACTTCCACCCCTTTCTGAAACAAAAACTGCTTGAGCAGGTTGTCCAGGGCGATCAGCGATTTGGGCTACCACTTCATCTCCCTCCGGGATTTCGATGGCCAGGTCGACTTCCAAGGCCAGTATGCCGTTCGTACCACCTCCGGCCCCATCCAGTTGTCGCCCAAAGACGAGTATTGGCGCATGCAACTCTTCAATGCCAGCGGACAAGTGGTGAAAACCGATTTGTCGGCGACGCGATTGAATGGCCCCGTCGAACTCTCGGCTCAGGTCCCCGCCGGGTGGGTGGGCTGCCGCCGAGGTCATGAAGCGGCCGCCCGCGGCGCCCGAGCAGGCAAATTCCTGGTACAAGCGGATTGGTCAATGGTGGGATAGCCTGCATCCGGTTACTCCCCCTCCCTCCACGGTGGTTCGGGATAAGTTCGCCGGGCCTCCCAGCGCCTGGATTCTGTGGCTGGATAATCCGCATGCCCGCCGCCGGGCACAACCAGCAGAGTTACAAGACGGTCCTGGAAGCTCTCGGATACCAGGTGAAGACGGTAAGCCTTGCCAAGTTCCGCGCAGGCGCCCAGCTCCGACGACACGCTTCTGGTTGTCCCCCACGCTGCCGGTTTGCGGCTGACCGACGCGCAGCAACGGCTGGTGGTGAGGTATCTCGGGTCGGGCGGAAATGTGGTTGCCGACGGCTCGCAAGCTTGGCTGACCAAGATCGGATTTGCGCTTCAGTAACCTCCAGATGATCGTATCGTCGGTCACCGACCCCGATCATTCGGACATGAAATTGACTTGGCGTCCGGAGGAACGGATCACGCGATTTACCGCGCCCGAGGACGTCCGCGAATTGGCGGACGACAACGAGAGCGGACAACCCGTGGCGCTGGCCGGCTCGTTTGGGGCGGGCCACTACGTTTATCTGGCGACGAATCTCGACAACTACACCAACGAGGGGACCAGCCACTACCCCTATTTCCCCGAGTATCTCAGCACGACCTTCGGAGCCACGACTTCGCTGCGCAGCCGCCACCTCGAGGTGTACTTCGATCCCGACTATCGCCCGGGGGCGGACCTCAATCGGCTGGCGACCATCTGGCATCGCGCGGGCATCAGCACGGTTCATGTTAACGGCCTGGATATTCACGCGCCAGTTTTCCTTTCCCTACGACGAGTTCGTTCGGGCCTGCCACCGCAACGGAATTGCCGTTTACGCCTGGTTTGTGTTCCCCATGGTGACTCCGAAGATGTGGGATGACCATCCGGAATGGCGGGAGAAGACGGCGGCGGGCACCGACGGCAATGTCGGCTGGCGCTACTCGATGAATTTCCAGGACCCCGATTGTTTCCAGGCAGCGATGGATTGGGCGAAGGTCCTCCTGAATTCCAGCGACTGGGATGGCGTCGATATTGCGGAATTGAACTTCGACGCCGACTTCAAGGACTATCTGCGCCCGGACAAGTTTGTACCCATGAACGACATCGTGCGCGCGGACTTCAAGAAAAAAGCGGGCTTTGACCCCATCCAGTTGTTCCGCCCCAACTCGCCCCATTACTACAAGACGGACCCGGCCGGAATGGCCAAGTTTCAGCGTTACCGCGAAGACATTGTGGTGGACTGGCACCGGCGCGTGCTGACGGAACTGGAGCCCTTGTGCAAGCAGCGCGGAATGGAAGTCATCGTCACCATGCTCGATAGCCTGCACGACGACTACGTGCGGCCGGCCCTGGGCGTGGACTCGCGCCGGATTACCGCCCTGATGCGGGAATTCCCCTTCACCCTGGAAGTTGAGGATCCGGCGCGCTTCTGGATGACCTCGCCGGAACGCTACCGGCGCTTCGCGGCGACTTATCTCAAGCTGGTTCCCGATCCGCACCGCCTGATGTTTGACGTCAACGTGGTTCACTAATCGGGACATTACGGATACGAACCTGCCGTCCAAAACGGCCACGGGCACGGAACTGGCCCTGACGCTCCTGAGCGCGGCTTCCGCTTCCGGGCGAGTGGCCGTATATTCCGAGCAGACCGTATCCCCGCAGGATTGGGATCTCATCCAAATGGTATTGAACCGCCCCGTATCCGTTAGCGGCGGCAAAACCAGCATGGACGTCAACGCCACAACCTCTCTGGTGCTCACTCCTGCGGACGATCCCCTCTACTATGTGGACGGCCATCTGTGGCCCGCCGTGTCGCAGGATGGCGTGATGATGCCGACGGGAGAGCATTCCATTTCCACCGAGCGGAGCTGGTGGCATTTCCTCGACACCGACGAGTTTCAGGCGCGCATTCTGACCTGCACGGCTGACTTGGCGGAGGCGCACGCGGATACCACCGGCCTGACGTTCCGATACCGGTCGCCGGGGCGCGCGGTTTTCGTATTTGACCAGCAACCCAATGAGATTCTTGTGGATGGCAGCGCCGCTACCTTGCCCACCGAGCGCAGCGGCCGCGATTGGGCCGTGGTTTTCCCTGCCGGCGACCACAACGTTCGGGTGGCCACCAACACCAAGGCTGGCGTGGCCGTCGATGTCGTGGGCTGGGCGTCTTCCTGGGCCATCTGGGCTTTTGGAGTTCTCGCCACGGTGCTGATGGTCGTTATTTACTTGCAACTTCGGCTCACCCGGCTTATAAAACGTAACGGATAGAATTGCATGTCTAATTTCCATTGGATTATCGACGGACTGTTTGTCTCTACTGTCGCCCTCATCTGGTTCATGCTGGGTTACCAGTCCCTCCTCTTTTTCCTCGGGCATGTCTATTATCGGCGCACTCGTCATGCGGCGAAGAATCTCCCGGAGGTTCCCGATGCCGAATTGCCCTGCATATCGGTGCTGGTGCCCTGCCATAATGAGGGGCGCGTCATCGCGCACACCATCAACGCGCTTCAGAAGCTCGATTACCCGTCGAACAAAATCGAGTTCCTCCTGATCAACGATGGCAGCACCGACAACACGGCGGAGGTGATCCGCGGATTTGCCGCCGATCCGCGTGTCCGTTTGCTGGAGGTGCCCGCTCCTCTCAGCGCGCGGGGCAAGTCCGGCGCACTCAACTACGCGTTGTCGCAGGCGCGCCATCCGTTGATCGCCATTTATGACGCCGATAACCTTCCTGAGCCCGGCGCCATTCGCCCCCTGGCCGTGCAGCTTGTGCGCGATCCCAACCTGGCGGCGGCGGTGGGGATGTACCGTGCCTGGAACCGGCGCCGCGCCCTCATCACGCGATTTGTCAATATTGAAGGCATCGGTTTCCAGTGGATGGTGCAGGCGGGCCGCTGGATGCTGATGCGCCTGACCATGTTGCCGGGCACCAATTACGTCATCCGTAAGGCGATCGTGGAAAAACTGGGAGGCTGGGACGAGCAGGCTCTGACGGAAGATTCGGAGCTGACGGTGCGCCTTTATCAGGCCGGCTACCACGTTCAACTGGTGCCCACCTCGGTGAGTTGGGAGCAGGAACCGGAATCGTTGAGGGTCTGGTTCAAGCAGCGCCGGCGCTGGGTTCGCGGCTTCAACTATGTCCTGCAAAAACACGCCGCCGGACTGCTCCGCGCCAAGCACCGGCGCATCGCCTTTGAAATCCTCTCGTCGCACTTGTTGTATTACTTCTTCTTCCTGGCGGTGGTCATTTCCGACGGCCTTCTTGTTCTCTGCCTCGCCGGACTGGTCAACATTCAATGTGCCCGGCCCTTACAGCCTGGTCTGGATCCTCGCCTACGCGACGTTTGTTCTTCAGCTCGTTATTGCCCTTTCTTGTGAGCGCGGGGAAGATTCCCCGGTCAATATCCTGCTGACCTTCGTGATGTATTTCACTTACTGCCAGCTCTGGATTCCCGTGGTGGCCGCGGCCTTTTACGACGACTTCATCATCCGCCGGGCCATCAAGTGGGCGAAGACGGAACGCTACCAGGTGGGAACAGCCTGAATCAATTTTGGATTTTAGATTTTGGATTTTGGATTGAGAACTGAATCCGCGCTTGCCCTTCCAGAGTTAGGAGTGGGACCAAGGGGTGGTTGGCCTTTCAATCCAAAATCCAAAATCGAAAATCTCTTCCATGTCTGCTAAACGTTTTCACGTCCTCGTCGTTTTGGGCACGCGCCCCGAAGCCATCAAGCTCGCCCCCGTGATTCGTGAATTGGGGCGGCATCGAGATCAGTTCCAGACCCGCGTCTGCATCACCGCGCAGCACCGCCACCTGCTGGAGCCCATCCTGCGCTGGTTTCGCATCCCCGTTCATTACGATCTCGACGTGATGCGGCCCAATCAGGAATTGTGCGGGTTGTCCGCCCTGATTCTGGAGCGGTTTCATGAAGTGCTCGCCTCCCACCGGCCGGACATCGTCCTGGTGCAGGGAGACACCACCACGGTCATGGTGGCGAGCCTGGCGGCTTTCTATCACCGCGTGCCCGTGGGCCACGTGGAAGCGGGTCTGCGCACCCTGGACCGGTACTCGCCTTTCCCGGAGGAGATTAACCGCCGCCTGGCTTCGCATCTGGCCACCCTGCACTTTGCCCCCACCAACTGGTCGCGCGATAACCTGTTGAAGGAAGGGATTCCCCGCCAGCGCATCATCGTGACGGGCAACACCGTGATTGATGCCCTCCTGGAAACGCGCGACCGGGTGGTGCGCCGCCCTCCGGCCATTCCCCAGCTTCGCGGACTCAAGCTCGGCGCCCGCAAGCTGATCGTGGTGACGGCGCATCGGCGCGAGAATTTCGGCCCGGGGCTTGACGAGTATTTGCCAGGGAATACGGCGCCTGGCATCGCGAGCGCGAAGACATTGAGATTGTCTTTCCCGTTCATCCCAACCCCAATGTGCAGGCGATTGTGCGGCCCATGCTGGGAGGCATCGAGCGAATCCACTTGGTCGATCCCCTGGATTATCCCCAATTCGTGTGGCTCCTCAATCCGCCTATCTCGCCCTCAGCGACTCCGGAGGCATCCAGGAAGAAATGCCCTCCCTGGGACGGCCCGCGCTGGTGATGCGCGAGAATACCGAACGCCCCGAGGGGGTGAAGGCCGGAGTGTGCAAGCTGGTGGGCACCTCCGCCGAGGTGATTTACCGCACCGTCACCGAACTCCTCGACGACAAGCAGGCCTATGCCCGATTCGCCCGGCGCCGCAATCCCTTCGGTGACGGCAAGGCGGCGCAGAGGATTGTGGCCGCACTGAAAGACCTCCGCTCCAACGCTTCGTGTCCCCGCACAAGCTAGGGCGTAGGCGCCACAACGACACGAAAGAAAACCAAGAGGCAAATGGCAAAAGTGATGATCCCTTTTTTTCCCCCTGCAAGCGGCATTCTGTTCTTCCGGCTTCTGAAGTCTGAAATTTGAGATCCCCAAGCGTGTGCCAGGCGTTCGCTGCCTACTGCTTACCGCTTACTGCCTACTGTTTTTCCGAAGTGCGCGGCGGGTTCGAAGGCTTTCTCCAGGGCTTTTCCGTAGGCTTCCACGTCGTAGCCCCTCCAGCCTTCCCACAAGGTCCAGGCGCGCACGCGATCGTCGATCAGCGAGGAATCCGCGTCGGTGATGATGAACTCGATATTTTCGCCCGGCCGCAATTTCACGCCGGCGCGGTCCAGTTGCCGGGCGGCGATGGCGGTGGAGCTGTTTTTCTGATAGCTCGCGGGAGCTTTGGTAAGGCGCTTGCGAATCACCAGTTCTTCCGCCGCCACGCTGCCGTCGCGGAGCCGCTCCTGGTAGCGCTCGTAAACTTCCCGCGCCTCGTGGAGTTTGTCACAGTAGGTGGAGAAGTCCCGCGCCTCGGCCAAAATCGCCAGCACCTCGCGCTGCATGCGGGTGACGAAGGGCGGCGTGTCGTGCCGGCGGCATTCGAGGCCCCGCACCTTGAGTTCGCCTTCCTCCGACACGCAGAAGAAGCGGTTGGGCACGGGGATCTCCGCCGATTGCCGGGAAGGCAGGAAGACGGCGAAGCGGTAGACGGCCTCGAGCGCCAGCGGCAGGCCGGTGATCTGCTCGATTTCCTGCGCCAGGCGTTCGTAGTCCGCGCGGTTGGGGGTTGGGTGCTGGGGGCTGGGTGCTGGGGGGCAGGGTCGAAACTCGAAACCCGAAACTCGAAATTCGGTAGCGGCCTCGCGGCTGGGGGCTAGGGGCTGGGCGCTGGGGGCTGGATGATGTACGTCAGGACGGAAGCTCGAAATTCCAAACTCGGTATCTGGCTTACGAGTTTCGAATTTCGAATTTCGATTTTCGTTTTTTCCCCAGCCTCAGCCCCCAGTCCCCAGTCCCGGTTCTTCTGTACGTAGATCGAATCCACCAGCGCGTGCAGCACGCGGAAGCCGCGCTGCTCCGCCGCCTCTTTCGCCACCAGCAATTTTTCCCGCGCCCAGGCATTGATGGCCTCGTGCGCTTCGATTTTGCCGAAGCGGGCGTTCTTGTAGCCGGTATAGCCGAAGCAGCAAACCAGCAGCCACTTCAACACGTCGCGGCGCTGTTTACAAGCGGCAGGGCTCGGGGCAGGATTGCCGATTGCCGATTGCCGATTGCCGATTGATGATTGGCAAGGGGCTTGGGATTCGGGGCTCGGGATTTGCGACGCCGGACTCCGGACGCCGGACTCCGGACTCTGCATTATTCCCTTATACTGCCGCCGCTTGGCGATGAGGCGCTCCACCACCCGGCTGGTGATGCCGCGATGCTGCTGGCACACGCGATAGCCCAGTTCCGGCACGCGCGGCGCCTGCGGGCAGCACGGGCAGTTGACGGTTTCCGGCGAAATGTTGAAGCGTGCCATGATGCTGGGAAACTCACTCACAAAATCCAGCTCCGCGACGTTTTCAAAGAAGCCGAGGCGCGGAGGAAATACCAATCCGCCGCGATCCGCCACCAGCAACTCGTCCGGGTGCTTCAGGCTTTCCGGCTCGGCCTTTTGCGCGGGAATCAGCACGCCGTCGCGCCAAGCCACTTCCATCTGCATGTAAGAGATTCCCGTACCGGGCGTGGTGCGGCAGGCGTATTGCACCGGAAGTTTGGTGACCCGCACCAGTTCCCACAGGCCTTCCATCTCACACTGGTCGGCGGCAAAAGAATTTTGCGTGTCGATGTGCAACCGCCCGAACAGGGTGGTGGTGCTTTCCTTGAACAGGATGCGGCCATAGCTCATGTAACTGCGCGCACGGGTCCTTTCCACCGGCAGGGCATCGCGGTTCAAGGGCAGGCGGATGCGCAAGCGTTGCGCCTGCCGCAGCAAACCCGGCAGCAGCACGTCATCGCCCCATTCGGTGACCAGCACATCCGGGTCGTGTGTGCGCAGCAGGCGCTCGAAAACCTGCGCGGTGGGTTTGTCGGAGTCATCAAGCGTCTGCCAGTCGTTTTCAACTGCCACCTCGATCGAGCCGTGCCGGCCGTGCTTGGGATTGACGTCGGAAATCCCTTCCAGGCGCATCCGCATGGTGCGCACCGGCGGCCGCTCATACTCGGTCAGCCATTCATTGTCGCGGCAGGTGATGGCGTGGATTGCCCCGGTGGGAAAAGGTAGCGCAGGGCTCGCTCTCCAGCCCTGCGGCTCTTCGTGATGCGAGGGAAAAGCCGCAGGGCCGAAGCGCGGGCCCTGCGCTACGTCGCGGTCGGCAAGAGTCGCTTCAATTTCCACTTGCGCCAAAGGGAAAACGTTCTTTTCCCAGCAGTACATCGACGCCAGCATCAAGTCAGAGTCATACAGCGTCAGGCTGCTGTCAAAGCGGCGGACGAATCGCGCCATCGGCGCGAACAGCGTGGGGTGGTGGGCGGCGACTTGCAGGACGCGCAGCAACCGCCGGTCCCAGATGTTCTGCCGCTCGGTGAGCGCGCAACTCACCGCCGCGCGGGCGGTGAGCGCTTCCGCCAGTCGCGCCAGTTGCCTTTCCGGCCCCTGCACGTAAAAGCAGGGTCGAAAAGAGCGATCAATCAGCCGGCGGCGTCTCTGGCTCGACTCGATGAGCCACACGATCATCCCGTCGGCTGACGGGTAGAGGTCGAGAATCCATCCATTGAGTTTCAAGGTTTATTCCTAACGCCGCCTCAATTTTTCGCAGCCGGATTTCGTGGTCCAGCTCCACGGCCACGTGAATGCCGTGCATGGCGTCCACGGGAAAGTGATAGGTGCAAGCCTGCACGTACAGGCGCACGCGATTGAACATGGCCTCCAGGTGCGCCTGCTCTTCCTGCCGAAGCGCCCGGCCAAAGCGCTGCTTCCAGGATTGCAATTCCTGCTCGATCAAGTCTCGAAACGTAGCAACCGTCCGTCCCATGGCTCCTCCAAAAGCAGTGAATAGTGGACAGTGAATAGTAAATTATGAATTCGGGTGATCGGCGCCGATGACGGCAGAGCGCGACGAGATGGTGATCGGCGAAACAAACTGTTTCCCATCCACAAGATCGGGTAACTTGCTATTCACTGTCCACTGTTCACTGTTCACTGTCTGCATCAGCCCCAGCCGGCCTTGGCCATCCACCTGAAACTTCCAAAGTTCCGTCGCGGCCGCGCAGGTCTGGGCGAAAAAGAGCTTGCGGCCCGCGGGCGGCTGGAATCCGGAGGCGGAAGAAAAAAGCGCCACCGTCAGCGCCGGGTGCTGGGGACTGGGTGCTGGGGACTGGCAATGGTCAATTTTCGATTGCCGATTTTCGATTGCGGTTCGAAACTGGAAACTGGAAACTGGAAATTCGGCATCTCGGTCACGAGTTTCGATTTTCGAATTTCGATTTTCGGTTTTCCCCCAGTCCCCAGCACCCAGTCCCCAGCACCCAGCCAGATGTCCCAGCGCCTGCTGAAAGGCCGCGTGGGCGTCGGCAGGGCGAACGTCCTCATCGAAGTAAAGCTCCGGGAAGGCCGTGACCATCAGAACCTGGGCGGGGAATTCGGCCAGGAATTGCGGTACCCGGCTGATCAGCTCGGTAAGCTGAAAACACGTGAACGCTCGCGCCAGCATGATCTGTTGGTTGAATTGCGCAAAGGGCATCCCCCGCCGCTCGGCCAATCGCGCCATCAACCGCGGGTCGGCGCAGTTGGCGCCATCGAGAAACAGAATGCGCTTGCCCTCCAGCGCCAGGCGCGGCATAAAGTAATGGCTCAACCGCGGCGCATAGTGCTCCCCGTGAAAGACGGCCAGGCCGCGCGGCGGCAAGCGCCAGGGCTGGGTCAAGGCCGCCGGAGGCGCAGGTTGTCCGTGCATGAACATGACTCCTCCGCAAAAGAGGGTAGCGCAGGGCTCGCTCTCCAGCCCTGCGGCTCTTCCACCACACCAAAAAGACAAGTCAAAAGTCAAAACGCAAAAGTCAAAAGGCAAAAGTAAAAGGCCAGCGGCTTTGCCCTTTGCTTTTGACTTGCGCTTCATGCCTTTCAACCTTGGGAGGGAGAACCGCAGGGCCGGAGAACGGGCCCTGCGCTACCTTCCTTGGCGACGTCATGAGTATAGGCGAACAAAAAGCGAAAGTCAAGAAGAACAGGACACCGTGAGCTTTTCAACCGCTAATATCGGCCAGGCTGCTGCGAGCAACCACAGGTGAATTACCGGCGGGTTTGTGGTATCTATTGCCCATGATAACTGATATGCCTCACACAGTAGCCAAACGGCCCGAATACCCTTCGGGCAAATGGCATCCAGACATCGAAATGTCACAGGGGTTTCGTGGCAGGTTGACCTATCTTTTGCGCCAACGGCAAATGCGGTTCTGGTCGGGTTTTGTCGTGCTCGCTGTATTTTACGTGCTGCTCAGTTTTCTGCTCTATGAACCGCGAAGCTTGATGTCCGTTTCGACCATAATCATTCTCCTAATTGGTGCTGGGATAATCGGCCTAACAATATACACGCTCGTGCAGAGTGGCAAAGTCGTGGAAGGTTTGATCGTGTCCGTAACAGATGACGGAATTGATCGGGTTTACGTGGTCTACTATGAAGACGGGCGGGCCTCGTACGAAATGGACTTCGCGGCAAAGCGCAAAAGCCCGGCTGGCCAGTTACAACCAGGCGATTCGCTCACTCTGGTAGTCGGCCGCCCACCGGGTATGCTACCTCAGGCAATAGTTCTTCGTCCCCTTGAGTTTCACGGTGTACCGCAAAGTAGGGTGTAACCCGCCTACCGGGAACCCTCATGCACGGTAGGCCGCCACTTGGCCCTTCAAGTCGGCTTTCTGACTCTGAGCTCCAGCACGAATTCGACAGGCAAGAATAGATCCTGCCTTGTAGCCTTGTGTTTACGCACGCCGGGCTTGGGATTCAAACTGACCCACCACCAGAGCAGGAACTGAGGATTAGGTGCTGGGTGCTGGGTTTTTCCCTAGCCCCCAGCCCCTAGCCCCCTAACACCTGGCACCTGACACCTCCTCCGCGCCTCGGCGGTAAAGCTGCAGTCGAATCATATGGACGAACTCGGGCGCGCTTGCTTAAAATCTAAGCGGCAGGGTTTTGGAGACAGATGGCAGGAGTCAGACGTTGGAAGACTCCAGGCTGACTCCTTACTCCTGGCTCCTGACTCCTCTTGGAATTTCGCATGTCCTCAAAACGCATTCTGATCACCAATGACGACGGGATAAACGCTCCGGGCATCAAAGCGCTGGAGCAGAGCCTGGCCCGGGTGGGTGAGGTGACGGTCGTTGCTCCGGACCGGGAAATGAGCGCCACCAGTCAATCGATCAGCCTGCACACGCCCCTGCGCATCCACCGCCTTGACGACCGGCATTATGGCGTCGGCGGCACGCCGGCCGATGCGGTGATCCTGGCGCTCTACAAAATTCTGCCACAGCGGCCTGATCTGGTGGTGAGCGGAATCAATCCGGGCGCAATATGGGTGAAAACGTGGCGTACTCCGGAACCGTGGGCGGGGCGATGGAAGCGGCGGTGCACGGGGTGCCATCCTTCGCCATATCCCTTGCCTCACGGAAGGACCTGGATTTTTCCGCCACCGCAGCGTTCGCGGCACAACTTGCCACCAAGATTCTGGAAGAGGGTCTGGAGCGGGAAGTGTGCTTGAACGTCAATGTGCCGCGCGGTGAGGTCAGCGGTGTGCGCATTACCCGGCAGAGTCAGAAGATTTCGCAAAACCTCGTCCTGGAACAAAAAGACCCGCGCGGACGCCCGCATTATTGGCTCGACGAGACGGTTGAACTTACCGACGTCGAGCCCGATTCCGATTACGGAGCCATTCACGCGCGCGAGATTTCCGTGACCCCCCTTCAGGTTGACCGCACGCATTACCCCAGCCTCAACCATCTTTCCCGCTGGCTGCCGGCGTTACAGGTGGCGCAGAAGTAGCAGGAGCAGGTGCTGGGGGCTGGGGACACGGCACTCGGGATTCGGAATCTTCCTTGCTACACGTTCGTAAGCCCCACGGGGGGACCTCGAAGAGGTCCAATATCATTAGAAGGTGTGAAAAAATACACCATCTCGCGCCGAGGCGCTGAGACGCAGAGATTCGAATTAAATAACTGCTTTGTTTTCTTTGTGGCCTCTGCGCCTTTGCGCCTCGGCGCGAGATGCTTTTGCTCGTTCGGGGATTTTTTCACCGCTTCATTAGCCGCGGGTGAAACTTTTCCCGGAAGCCGGCCAAGTGGTTGCGCGCTGCTTACTCCTGCCGCAGGACGGTGTTGGGATCGACTTGCGAGGCCCGGCGGGCGGGAATAAACGCTCCCAGGGCCGCCATGGCCAGAAGGGCTATGGTGACCAGCGCGACGAGGGGCCAATTGAAACCGTTCCCGCCTACCATGGCCGTTGTCGGCTTACTCACCGCCAGGCTTAGCAGCAGGCCGATAGCAACTCCACTCCCCGCCAAAATCATCCCCTGCTTCAGCACCATCCTGACTACGGCGGCGGGGTCGGCTCCAATCGCCATGCGGATCCCGATCTCGTGATATCGCAAGCTCACCGAATACGTCATCAACCCATAGAGTCCTACCAACGCCAGCGCCAACCCAAGGAAACCCAGGGCCCCGATGATTTGGCGAATTATATCCATCCGTTGTTTTACGGCCAGCGCATAAACCTCCTGGATGGACCGGAGGGCGTAAATCGGCTGGTTGGCATCCAGCCGCCGCACCAGGTCGCGCAACGGGCCGGCCTCATCAGCGGGAGGTCCCTCAGTTTCAAGCATCAGGGTCATCGCGGCGGTGGGGTTCTGGGCCAGGGGCAGGTAAAGGTACTCGAGAGGCGGTTCGAGAGGGTTCAGATACGTGCTCTGTTTTGCCACCCCGACGATCTCGGCGAAGGGACCAGCCGCGCCATTCAATCGCAGGCGTTTCCCGATCACCTCTTGATTGGGATAGTATTTACGGGCGAACTGCTCATTGACAATCGCCACCCGCGGCGTATCTGCCCGGTCGGTCAGCAGGAACTCACGGCCCTCGACCACGGGCACGCCGATGGTATGGAAATAGCCCTCGCTGACGGTGTCCGAAAACAAGCTGACCGCCTCCGTCCCGGTGGGCAACTGGACCCCCTCGGGGATGACCCGCGTCGCACCAAATCCCCCCAACTGTGACTGTGCCGGGGACTCCATCAAGGGTACGGCCTGCGAGAGAGCCGCGGACTTCACGCCGGTGAGGGTCCGTGCCTGGTCCAGCAACTGCCGGTAGAATTCCTTGCTCTGCTCCATGGACTCGCGGGCCAGCATGGGGTTAAAGCCGGCGGTGAGGACGTGGTCCACGCGAAAACCTAACGGGGAGGAGAGAAGAATCGACGCCCCGCGAAAAATCTGCGTGGCAAAGACCAGCAGCAGGAGCGAACCCGCCACCTGCCCGATCACCAGCACATTCCTTCCGAGGAATCGCCGTTGCTTGCCCTGCGCGCCCGCGGTGGACTTCAAAGCCGCAACCAAATCCGGCTTGGTGCTCTGGAGCGCCGGGGCCAGGCCAAACAGGATGGCGCTTGCCGCCGAAACCAACAGTGCGAACAGCAGCACCTGCGAGTCGATCCCGAAATCGAGCACCATTGGAATGTCGCTGGGGATGCGGATTCGGGAAAACAGAGCCGCGGCCGCTTGGGCGATAAGAAGTCCCAGCGCCCCGCCCAAGGTGGCGATCACCAGGCTCTCCGGCAACAGAAGGCGGATCAGCCGGCCCCGACCCGCTCCCACCGCCAGCCGCAGGGCGATCTCGCGCGATCGGGCGGAGGCGCGGCTCAGCATCAGGTTCATGATGTTGGCGCATGCGATCAGCAGCACTACCCCGGCCAGTATCATTATGAAAAGGAACGCCAAGGCAGGCGTCGAATACTGCTCGATCTGGGTTTGCCAGTACGTCCCAACTCCCAACGAGCAGGTGCGATTCGTTTCCGGGTAGGCCTGGGCAAGTTGCTGGCTGATAACTTTGGCCTCGGCCGAGGCTTGCCGAACACTTACCCCCGGCTTAAGCCTCCCCTGAACCCTCATCACTCGGAGCCCGCGCATTTCCAGTTCGTTCTGCTGCGACCCGCCCGCCAGCGCGGGCTCCATTGCCAGCGGAACATACAGGTCGGCGCGCATCCAAACGATTCGGCCCCCGGAAGGGTTCCGGCGCCACTCCCACCACGGTAAAGGGGAGGCCGTTGAGGAAAATGCTCTTCCCGACAACGTCCGGGCTCGACGCAAATTCGTTTTCCCAAAAATCATGGCCGAGCACGACCACCGCATCACGACCCGGCACTTTGTCCTCATCAGCGCGGAAGCCCCGTCCCAGTTGCGGACGCACTTCCAGCACGTCAAAGAAATTCCCGCTCACCAGTGCGCCGTATTTCATCTGGGGCAGCGTGGTTCTGTCGTGGGCAATGCCGAGCGGGAAGTATTGCGAGGCCGCGAGGCCGGCGAAGGATTGGCTCTTCCTTTGCAAGTCAATGAAATCCGGGTAGGACAAACCCGCTTGTTGGAATAAGCCGGTGCTTTCGCCGCGCAACTGTGCCTGGACAACAACGACTTCGGAGGCGCGGGGGACGGGCAGGGGCCGCAGAAGCAAAAATTCCGCCATGCTGAAAACGGCGGCATTGGCCCCAATCCCCAAAGCCAGCGACAAAATGGCGATTACCGCGAATCCGGGATTGTGCCGCAGCGTGCGTAGGGCGTAGCGTAGGTCAGTGAGCATGATTTCCGCTCCTTTTGCACTGTGACAGAGCACGTAGCGTGCCATGCAAAGTCACCTCTACCTCATTGAAAAGGCAAAGTCTGCCTAAAAGTCGCACCAACGGTGGCTGTCCGTTTTCGGAAAAAGATGTGCGGAAACGCGATGCCGGAAAGGATGCAAGAATTTATTGTCCAGCGCCGACGCTGGCTGGGTTGCGGAAGCCATCGTAGGTTGCCTTGATGTTCATCGACAGGCCATGGTTCGGGCCGAGCGCATAATCGGAAAAAAACCACTTGGACGTGTACGACCTAACCCCACATCCGGAAGATTGCCTTTGCCGTAACCAAGGGAACACAAAAGGGGTAGCCACGGTCAGTGTAGTCCTGACCGTGGGTTCTTCTGGTGGTCGAGTTACAGCAAACTTACTTTGGACAGGGCAACGGTAGCGGCGTGTTCCATCTTGATTGGCGACCTGCCGCCGGAGCATCGGGCATGAGAAAAGCCCACGGTCAGAAAAACGCTGACCGTGGCTACCCGCTATCCACTAACCATCGTCCACTTACGACTTCCCAATCGCCCCGAAGTTCCTCACCCAAGGAAGAACCCACAGTCAGAACTGCACTGACTGTGATGGCTACCCGCTGATCGAAAACGTCGGATCCCGCCGGTGCGTGGCGGACCTCCTGAACATGGGCCGCGTGACCCACTACAGGTCGGTGAGTTCGTAGACGGCAATATACTTTATCGTCTGCCAAAAGTGCTGCAGTGGAAAATCAGTCTCTAAGCAGGAATAGCCCATTGCGGGCGAAATGCGATAAGGCGATCGATAGTTCTATTGAGGCTCGGCGATTTCAATCTCGCCACATTCGGATTCCAACTCTGACTGACAAAACCGCCGAGACGAGCATTGTAGTTTGGTCCAACTTTGCTTGTGCTGTGCGGGGGTGGACAAATATCATCGCGCACTTGTCTATTGCGAGACGAGCGCGCCAGGTAAATCAGTGTCGCCTTCGGTTTGGGCAACGCATCGACATCCTCGGGTATCCTCGCGGTACTAATACCGAGAAAAGACGCGAAGCCTTCGCGATCGGCAAGAACCCAAGCTTCAGCCTCGTGAACCGCAACACGGATCAATAAATTGTGGTGCTTTGGATACGCCAACCAATCAGCGATGAGAGCGGGGGGACAATCGTACTTATCAAGATCTGTTCCCACCAAAAATGGCACTCCCCTTGCGGCGTTGTTGAAGCCATTGATGTTTTTCTTGAGGTATCCATTGCCACCGCGGTTGTAAATCGTTCTGGTGGCATACTCGTTTGGAATAGTCCGAAGTATTTTAAGTGCCAGCAACTCTGTTAGCTCGTCCTCGAACGCGAGGCTAAGAGGGATTGCAGGGCTCATTCAAATAGATCCAGTTGTGCCATGTTACGGGGTACGACCCGTGGGAGTGCCGCATCGGCGATAGTTAGGCCACCTTGCAGCAAGTCCTTTATCTCAGTAATTGAGGAGGCCAGCTCCACTCTCGTGCCGTCTTCGTCAGGCGTCAGCAGCAGTACTTCTTCGCCACCTATCCCCGCGTCGGAAAGTAGATCAGAACTGTGAGTACTGATCATTATCTGGCGCATCTGGCGTTTTTTCTGTTTCTGTACCCTGTACATCAACGCAGGCAACTTTCGAATGATTCCAGAATTGAGCGAAAGCTCAGGCTCTTCCAGGAGTAGCATGGAGTCACTCTTCGAGCAGAGACCATAGCAGTCCTATGAGGCGTAGGGTTCCGTCTGAGAACTGATCCTCTCTCTGCTTTGCGCCATGCGGGCGCCAGTGCTGGTACACAGCTTCCAAATGAGGGATGCCCGTTTCGTCTTTAACATCCTTAAGTTCCTTTAACTGTGGCACCGCTATACGTAGCGCTGCCTCAATCTTCTTGAGTCGTGCCTTTCGCGTGCCATCGGAAGTTCTGGCAACTCGCTCAAGAAAACTTCGACCATAAGGATCCCCAGGGATTCCAGGTCCAGAGAAGGCCTCAGGGTGCCGCAGGAGTTGGGGAACCAAATGAAGGTAGCTCACCGAATCAAAAAAACGGACCAGCTCTCTGAACTCAGCGTTCGCATTTATTTGCTCGAGATGGGTTTGCGTAAGACGGAGAGGGTCCTTCGAGTCGTCCGGATCGGGTCGGTCTAAAACTACTTCGTTTCCCTTAGTAACCTTCTCATATGCCAAATAGGGTTGCCGGTAACCACGGGTTGCTTGTTTGATACCGATGGCATAAGACCATTTATTACCGTCCTCAGCGAGATGCACCTCAAGCTCAACATCCGGGTACTTTCTTGCTGCGAGGCATCGCAGCTTCGATATCCCTCCACGCGCAGTCACCGCATTCTGCAGGCCGCCGCTAGGCTTCGCAATGTCCTTGAGGAAAACAAATACGTCAAGCAAATTAGATTTGCCGGAGGCGTTTGGCCCTGCGACGAAAACTCTGGGGCCTAGTTCGACGTCAACCGAACGAAAATTTCGCCAATTCTTCAGAATTAGTTTGGTTACAAGCATCAGCCGCCCTCGGTGCAATCTATCATAATGATTCTCTCCCTATCCCGAAAGCCCCCAATTCCTGCCGGGTCGCCCCAGGGCCTCGATTTTTGGCGAGTCAGGGGTCTGATCAGTACTGGAACAGAAAACCCCCTAAGAGGATCATGCTGCCTCGTTCAGGACACGCTTAGTAGCGGAGCACAAGGTACAGGTAACACGGAGGGGCACCGTAGTTGCCGCCACCGCCCGCAATTCTGTTTTTTTGTGATCCCTTCGTTGTGGTCGATGAGGTCGCGCTCCACTTCTGAAACGGAATCAAGCGAATCGCTTTTGTAGAGCACGACCATTTGGTGGTAGGCCGCCCCGTACTTAGAGAACCTTGCGTCCGGGTCGTTCGTAAATCCGATTTTGAATCTGCGCCCAAGGTTTTCTCGAGTGTACGCACTCACACACCGTCGCAGGGCGCTCGCGACCATGGAGGGTTTACCCGTGATGAGGGCGAAATATACCCCGTCCGTGCTCATAACTCCTTTCGGACTATACACCATTATCGTCCACCCTGCCTTAGTTTCACAACTGGTACCTTGGCAGGAGCCGCGAATACGTGGTCGACCTCTTCAAGGTCGGACGGGCCTCCCCTTACCGCGCGTTTCCGGCGTGAGGGGTAGCCACGGTCAGTGTAGTCCTGACCGTGGGTTCTTCTGGTGGTCGAGTTACAGCAAACTTACTTTGGACAGGGCAACGGTAGCGGCGTGTTCCATCTTGATTGGCGACCTGCCGCCGGAGCATCGGGCATGAGAAAAGCCCACGGTCAGAAAAACGCTGACCGTGGCTACCCGCTCCTACGTTATGGCCGTTTATGGTCAAAGTGGGTGAATTAGAGTGGTCCGATGTGCCGTTTGTTATTGATAGAAGCGCTTGAACGCGTGCCTTTTTGCATCAAGAAGGCACTAGCTGCGGATCCGGCGCTATAATGCCGTCTACGGCTGTGTCCGTATGTGACTTTCGGAATCCGTCTGTCGCTCAGCAGATGTGGCAGGGATCGCTTGGAGGTAGCCATGAACAGCATTGTGACGGCCAGTCGGCTTGCTTTGTGGTCTAACAGCGAAGACGGTAAGAACGAACTCCCAGGGCTTGTTGCCGCTCTAATCCGGGCTTCCTGCCCCCGCCTGCAATGGTATCGTTTCCCACACGGTGACGCTTCAGGGACGCACGGATTCGATGGGGAAGCGATCGTCGATACTGGGAATGCTTTTGTTCCCAAAGGCCGCTCAATCTGGGAATGCGGGGCCGGGCAGGACTACAAGACAAAGGCCAACGAAGACTATAAGAAACGGACGGCCGAGTTGAATCCGGAGGAGCGAGGTGATCTAACGTTCATCTTTGTTACTTCGCGTATATGGGACACAGGTCTCAAAGAATGGTTAGACAAAAGGTTGTCCGATGGGTGGCTGGATGTGCGAGTTCTTGATGCTGTCCAACTGGATCATTGGCTCGCTGAATGCCCGGCTGTCGCTATTCCCCTAGCACGCAGGCTTGATGTGATTCCGAAGAGCGGAGTCAAAACGCTCGACCAGTTTTGGGGCGAGTACAGCCCTACGTTCGCTCCTGAGTTGAAAGAGGAATTGTTGTTAATTGGTCGGGAAGAAAGGTCAAAACGACTCTGTGATGCGCTGAGCGCTGGAATGCCAGACTTAAGCAAGTGGCAAGCTGACTCACCAAAGGAAGCTGTTGCGTTCGTCGCGGCGGCCATTATGAAGGCCCAAGCCGAAACTTCCCGCTTCTTGCGCACCAAAACCCTCGTTCTTGAAACCCAGGAGGCAGCAGAAATTGTGCCGTCCAGTAACGGCCTCATTTTGATTCTACCACCCGCAGCAAGCCGCATGGGCCCGGCACTGGCAAGGAAGAACCAAGTAATTCTCGCGCTGGGCAACGACGATCAAGCCAGCGGATTGGAAGTGCTTGCGCGAATGAATACAAAGGATTTCGCTGCTGGCCTGAAATCCATGGACTTTCCAGATGATGAAGCGTTCCGGCTGGCAGGTATTTGTGGTCGAAGTCTAACAGTGCTAGCTAGGTTGATACCTAGTGGCAGAGTCGAATCCCCAGAGTGGCACAAAGACACTAAACTGGTTCCCTTCGTTTTGGCGGGAGGCTGGGACGCCGACAATAAGCACGACCGCAGTGTGATCGAGTATCTGTGCGATACAGAGTACGAAAGGGTCGAACCAGAACTGGTCCGGCTCGCGGCACTTCCCGACGCCCCGCTCGATCTCGGAGGGTCGGTCTGGACACTTCGCTCGCCGAAGGATTCGTTTACGTTACTCGGTTGCCTTATCGACCCTGAATCCCAAAGGCGATTCCGCGAAGCCTGCGTGGCGGTTTTCTCGGAGAAGGATCGGACCCTCGATATTCCAGAGGGCAAGAGGCCAGTAATTCCCACCAGGGGAGAGGATTTTCAATACTCCGAATGGCTAAGACGGGGACTGGCAAGGACCCTCTTACTTATATCTGGCTTGCACCAGGCTGCTAAGATCAAGGTCATTGGTTCAACTCCCGAGGAATATGTGGAAAGTGTTGTCGGTTCTATACCCGGGCTTTCAAATGACATTCGGATATTGGCGAGCCTAAAACATGAGTTCCCGCGTCTTGTGGAGGCCGCGCCACGCCCTTTGGCCTCCGCCCTCGAGCGAGTGCTCGGGGGTGACAGTAGAGACTGGACAGAGGTCGTTTTTCGCGACAAGAAGGACGACTCGATATTGGGCTCGTTTAGTCCCCACACTTACCTACTCTGGGGGCTAGAGACAATGGCGTGGAGCCCCGAATACCTTCCCCGAGCCGCATTTCTTTTACTTGCCCTCGCGGAGTTTGATCCCGGAGGGAAGCTCGCGAACCGACCACTCAGCAGCCTTCGCGACATTTTCCTCGCGTGGCGACCCAATACGTATGCGTTGCTCGATGACAGGATCGCGGTCCTCCGCTCGATTTGCCGCAAGCGCCCGGTTGTTGGACTCCAGTTGGTGATGTCCCTGCTTCCGAGAGGCCACGATTTTTCGAGCGGTACGGCTAAGCCCTTTCTCAGAGATTTTGGCGAGGCGAAGAGCAAAGTGACAACATGGGCGGATAAGGAATCTGCCGAGCGACAGTATGCAGACCTAGCTGTCGAGTTGGCCGGGACCGATGTGACTAACTTGGCTGCCCTTGTTGACAGCTTGGCGCAACTTGAGCCGCAGGCCTGTGAACGTGCTATTGCCGCGATTAGGACGGGTGCGCAGACCGCGACCCCTGACGCCGTGTTTCATCTTTGGTCGAAACTAAACCACTTTGTCCAGCGGCATCGAAACTTTCAGGATGCGGACTGGGCGCTGAAGCCGGATCAACTGACTCCTCTGGAAGAACTCTGCAACGAAATTGAACCGCGGGACCCGGTTCGTAAGATTAAGTGGCTCTTTGACGAGTTTGCCCCTCGTGCCGGCTCACCTTCCGGACAGGATTACATCGCGGAGGCTACCCGCGATCGGCGCGAAGCTGTGGGCGCTCTACTGCGGGATCATGGCGTTTCGGCAGTCCTGGACCTGGCGAAAGCCACCAAAAATCCTCATTTCGTCGGATACGCACTTGCTAGAGGCCACTGAGGACCTCGACATTCTCCGTAATGCAATCTCCCTCGCCACCGCGAATGGGTCTGGCGTAGACGCAGATTTTGCGATGTCGCTGTCTGGGGCAGCGCATGTGATACGCGGGAAAAGTTGGGACGATTGGGTCGGCCAATTCGCAATAGGGCTCGATTCCGCGACCGGGGCGAGTCTCTTTTTCAGATGGGAAGATACGCGTCCGAACCTGGGACTTCGTCGGGGCGTTGGGACCGGAGATCGAGAGGGAATACTGGAGCCGCAAACGAGCTTTCCGACCTTCTTCGGAGGAAGATGCTGAGTTCGCGTTTGATAAGTACGCAGCAGTTGGGCGGTTCAGCGCGATAATCGAAATGGTTACCTATCACGAAGGCTTACTCACCACCGCTAAGTGCATTCAAGCACTTCAGGGGCTCGCCTTGGAATTGAGTAAAGAGGGATGGAAGTTGCGGCACGTCCAATATGAAATTGTCCACATGATACAGGCTCTACAGAAACGGGAGGACGCCGACCTCGAGAAACTCGCGACGATCGAGTATCAGTATCTGCCGCTGCTGGAATTCCATGCACAGCCTACTGCCCTCAATCGACTGCTTGGAAAGTCGCCGAAGCTTCTCGTGAGCGTAATATCTGATGCATTCAGGCCGGCTTCTGGGGAGAGAGGCGAAATAACGGATGAACGCCGATCGCGTGCGCGACTAGCGTATCAGGTGCTCCAATCGATGAAAACGGTTCCGAGCTTCTCTGAAGGCGCACACGATGTCGGTCACCTTCGTTCATGGATCACAGAGGTAAGAATGCTCGCGCGGGGAGCAGACCGAGAGGTCATTACGGATCAGCTAATCGGGCAGATTCTCGCCTATGCACCTCTGGATGCAGAAGACGGCGCATGGCCGACAAAGCCGATTAGGCAATTAATCGAAGATCTGTCCTCGGACCAGATTGAATCGGGCATCGCGATTTGCCGTTTTAATCAGCGCGGCGCCTTCTCCAAACAGATATTTGATGGTGGCGAGCAGGAGAGAGGTCTCGCTAGCCAGTACCGAAAATGGGCGGAGGTCGCACGCCAATCGGTTCGTACAAGCGTACTGCTGCGGCGAATCGCCGACGATTGGGACGCCCATGGGAAGCGAGCGGACGTGGAAGCTGAACTCGATCAGCTGCGCGATGGTCAATGAACCCGCACCCTTGTGTGCCCTCAAGACGCCTAGCCTTGCGCTCCCCCACCCCCGACTTCTGGCACTTCCAGCTCGATCGGTGATAGCTGAAGCATTCGCTAGCCAGTCGCCACAGAATAAAGCGTGCATCTTACAGCGCGCGTCCAGTTGACGGTTATGTTGCCTAACCGGATATGTCGCCTAACCGGATATATGGCCCATCACGTTCAGTTCCCGAGAAACGGGGTTCTGGGATGTCTGGATCTGCGCCCCTCGCCACTTGGCCGGACGGCCCACCAGTAGATTTGCCTTACCCCCATGCAGGGTCGCAGTAAGAGAATCTGCCATCGGCCTTTGCCGTAACAAAGGGAATACTCGAACCTGACCTACTACCGGAGGCCGAACGCCGTTCGGCCCTACAGCAGCCACCGAATCCCACTTCCGAAATCCGTAGCGCCGAGTTCCGATTCGCAAATTCAAGATTCCAGATTTCAGATACTGAAACCCCAATCCCTTTGCCAATCGTCAATCGACAATCGGCAATTCTGCCCCGTGTTATCATTGGAGATTCGCGAAAGGCCGGAAATTCATGTCCAAAGTTCGAGTTCGTTTCGCCCCCAGCCCCACTGGCTACGTCCACGTGGGAAATGCCCGGACGGCCCTTTTCAACTGGCTGTTCGCGCGCCATCACGGGGGCGTCTATGTGCTGCGCATTGAAGACACCGACGCGGAGCGTTCGACGCCGGAATACGAACGGCAGTTGCTCGAAGACCTGCGCTGGTTCGGGCTCGACTGGGACGAAGGTCCGGACAAGGGCGGAGCGTTTGGACCTTACCGCCAGTCGGAGCGCAGCGCGATTTATGCCCAATACGCGGAGAAGTTGATCGGGCAGGGCGACGCCTACTATTGCTTCTGCGCGGCGGAGCAACTGGAAGCTGAACGGCAGGAGGCGCTAAAGGCCGGCCGCCAGCCGCGTTATTCCGGCCGCTGCCGGAAACTTACGGCGGAGGAGGTCTCGCGCCGCAGGGTTGCGGGTGAACCCGCTGCCGTGCGCCTGAAGATCGTCGAGAGCAGTTTCTTTTGGAATGACCGCGTGCACGGACCCACCACCATTTCCAGCGAGGTCATCGGCGATCCCATCCTGGTGCGCTCGGAGGGCCTGCCCGCCTACAATTACGCCGTGGTGATTGACGATCACTTGATGGAGATTACCCACGTGATTCGCGGCGACGATCACATCTCCAACACGCCGCGCCAGCTTGCCCTCTATCGCGCCCTGGGTTGGGAACCGCCGGAGTTCGCGCACCTCTCCACCATCCTGGGATCCGATCGCACGCGGCTTTCCAAACGGCATGGGGCAACTTCCATGGAAAGCTTCCGGGCCATGGGGATTCTTCCCGAAGCGCTGCGGAATTACCTCCTGCTGCTCGGCTGGTCGGCTTCAGACGGCAAGACAGAGAAGCTCAGCACGCAAGAGATGATTGCCCAATTCTCACTGGACCGGATCACGAAGAGTCCTGCCGTATTTGACCAGAAAAAGCTCGAATGGTTAAACGCGGAGTACCTCTTCGCGCTTCCTACCGGCGAGCGGGTTGAATATTTCGAGAAGATGGTTACGGACAAACTGACGCACGGCGAGAAGTACCTGGCGGAAGATGAGGTCGGCATTGCGAAAAAACTAATTGATGAAATTCTTGTCGTGATTTTTGAGAGCAAGAACAAGGCGAGCCTGGACAATCTCTTCCGTTTGATATTCGATTACGATGGGGTAAGCGTAGTTTGCCACGAAAGCACGCAACGTATGTTGGAAGATCCAATCGCGAGGGAAATTCTCGGGGAATTCACCCGCCAAGTTGTCGCTGAACCCATACTGAGATTTCCGCGATTCCAAGAAATGATCAGGTCGGTGGGGGAGAAAACGGGAACGAAGGGCAGGCAAGTCTTCCATCCTGTCCGGATCGCGTTGACAGGGGAAGAATCTGGACCTGAACTCAAGAACTTGATTCCAATTTTCGAGACGGGTGCCCAACTCTTGCTTAAACGGCCTGTGAAAAGTTGCGCCGAGCGGCTGAGGGAATTCGCCGCGGCGGCGAAGCTGTAAGGACGGGTTGAAAGGCGTATCAGACAAAAAGTCGGTTGCCACTCTTGGCCCTCGAGGGTGGTGATCGACGGGTAACCTTGCTCTTTCGCCCTTTATCCACAATCCGTCCAGACCCAACCAAGGTGGGGGAGGAATTTTCTTGTCGCATCGGGAAAGTGGAGATCGTCAGGAGGTCGTCTACGGCATCCATTCGGTGCGGGAGGCGGTGCGCACCCGGCCGGTGGATTTTGTGATGATCACGCAGGGCTACCACAATCCTCGCGTGCAGGAGATTGTGGACGCCTGCCGCGCCGCGGGCATCTCGCTGCGCTTTTCCCCCGCCCGGCGGTGGAGCGCACGGCCGGCACTACCCAGCATCAAAACGTGGTGGCAGTGTGTACGCCGAAAGCCTATGATGATATTTCCGACCTCGTCGCCCAGGCGGAGCATCCCCTGCTGGTGGCGCTCGATGGTGTGGAAGACCCGGCAAATCTGGGGGCGATCATCCGCACGGTAGTGGCGGCGGGCGCGCGCGGCGTGGTCATCCCGGAGCGTCGTGCGGCGGGGCTCTCGCCGGCAGTGGCGCGGGCGGCGGCGGGCGCTTTGGAACACGCCAAGGTGGCGCGCGTCCCGAATCTGGTCCGAGCCTTGATGGACTTGAAAAGCCACAACCTTTGGGTGTATGGATTTGAAGCGGAGGCCCCCAAGTCTTACACGGAGCTTGATTATTCGCAAGGGTGCGTGCTGGTGCTGGGCGGCGAAGGGCGTGGCCTGCATCGGCTGGTGCGCGAGGCCTGTGATGAACGGGCGCACATCCCGCTGCGAGGTCCGGTGAGTTCTCTGAATGTGTCCGTGGCCGCAGGAGTTGTACTCTACGAGGCGGTGCGGCAACGAGTTCGGTAGCGCCGGGCTCGCTCTTCCGCCCTGCGGCTTTTCGATTGGGTCCGGGAGACCCGCAGGGCCGGACCGCGGGCCCTGCGCTACGCGCTCCCCTTGCAACCGGAGTCAACTGGCGGTCATCCAACAGGAAGGGAAGTTTGGGAGGTCGTTCATGAATTGGAAATGGCTGCGCTGCTTCTTTTGCCGAGGCAGCGTCCCTGGCGCTGCTGGTGGCGCTCGCTGGCCTGGCGCCGGCGCCGGCCGCTGGGCGCAGGAAGGCGCTGCGGCCAAGAGCCCTGAGCAAGCCGCCCCGCAAAAGGATTCCACCGATCAGACGCAGGGGGCTGACGAATACAAAATACAGAAGCAACGTTCAATTGGTGACGACCCCGGTGACGGTCTTTGACTCGGGCGGGCAATTCGTGTACGACCTCGAGCAGGAAGAGTTCAAGATTCTCGACAATGGTGAACCACAACGCATTGTGCAGTTTGACTCCGAGATGCGCCGGCTGTCCTTGGTGATCGTTGTCGAAACGAATGACACGACCGCGCCCTTTCTGGATTCTGTCCGCCCGCTGGGTTCCATGTTTTCCGATATGGTGATGGGGCCGCAAGGAGAGGTGGCCGTGCTCACCTACAGTGACCGCGTGGACCTGGCCCTGGACTTTACCTCCAATGGCGACAAGTTGGATACCGTGCTCCGCGGGCTCCAAGGGCGCGGCGGCGGGATGCACTTGGACGATGCGCTGGTGCGCGCTCTTTCCATGCTCAACAACCGGCCGCCAGGGGATCGGAAGGTGGCCATTGTCTTTTCCGACGGATTCAACATCGGAAGCAAGATGAGCCGAAGCGAAATCGTTAAGGGGGCGATGAATTCCAATATAACCATCTATCACTTGGGCTTTAGCCCCGTGAAGGGTTTGTGGAAGAGACCCGCGAAGGATCCCGCTCCGGATTTGGTGAGTGAAAGTGTAGCGCGGCCCATGGCTCCGAACCAGGCCCCCACGCCCACCAATGAAGAGAACACCTGGGACACGGCGGACGTTAACATTGTGGGGATTCTGCTCGGGTCTGGGTGAAGAAGCGAAAAAGCCGCTTTTCAAGGATTCAATGATCTATTTCGCGCGTTATTCGGGGGGGCAATCGTATCAGAAGTGGGGGAAAGATACGGTGCAGCAGGCGCTGAACCACATCGCCACGGAAATCCACAGCCAGTACGAACTGGCTTATGCTCCCACGACGCCGATTCAGCCGGGCTTCCACAAAATCGAGGTGGAAGTGCGGCGCCCGGGAGCAAAAGTCCGAGCTCGCGCCGGTTGGTTCTACCAAGGTGAACCGCCGCGCGGCGTAGTGGTTAAGTAAGGCGCGCGATGCGCCTGCGGCTGGGACGCCTTAATTGAATTCGCCGAAGCTGCGGAATTCCTGAACGCTCTTGCCGGATTGCAGTTCGATTTCCGCAAAATAGGGACGCATATCATCTTCGTCGACGCGCAGGACCACCGCGCGCAACTTCCCCTGTTCATTGCAGACAATCGTAAAGTACTTGTTTTCCCTCACCCTCGTGAGCTGAGGTGTTATCTTCCACGGGATCTTCATCGCCATGACTTCCGCGCTCACGTCGGGCCGATATTGCATCAAGGTGATCGCGGAAAAGGGCAGGCTGAAGGTTCCCGCCGGGCATTTAAAGGTAAACCCTTCCTTGAGCACTTCCAGCTTTCCCCCGCACCCTTTCTCGATATTTTCCGTCCCGGCCACGTACTGAAATGGCGGCTCCTCAGCTTTCTTGTGTTTGCCGTAGCTTGAACCGGTCAGCAGGAGCAGCGCCATCAGCAGGTTGATTGAAATCACGATCCGTTTTGTAATGCGGTGCGGCATCATCATAAAATCCCCGAGTCCTTTGTGATTGGGCGCCACTTTTCGGCGCTAGGAACGAGTTTACTCCGAGAAGCACCGCGGGGGAAACAGGCTTGTGAGGGCAAGTGAAATGCCTTCGAGGAATTCAACGGCTGCCGGAGTTGGCGGCAGCGCGAGCGATCGACGGCGCGCTAACGGGAACATCGACATCGAGGTATGAGGCGATGGGGAGGTTGCCCCAATACGCGGGGCGGAAAGTCCAGCCCCGCAAAGTTTCGCGCGCGGCTTCGAACTGCGCCTTGACCGTGGACGGAACATCCACTGTCGACCACCTGGCCCTGGTCATTTACCAGCAGGCGCATATGGACTACATCTCCCGGATGCGCGTCCTCCGGCGGTCGCACCACCTGGGCGTGGCTTGACTTGGCGGAGAAAGTCTTGCTCGGCCTGTCGCGCCGTTAAACGGCGTCTGTCCCCCGGTTATACAAGGAGAATTTCACTCTTACTCGTGGTAACGAACCCTGACGGCCCCGTGGGCGTGGCCAACGGATGGTAAATCCACCGGCGCGTCGCTTTCAGGGCCGACTCCGCGAGGAGGGCGTTGCCGTCCAGCACATGGGCGCTGGTCGACCTTCCCCTTGCCGTTGACCGTGAGTTCCACCTGCACTTGTCCCTCAATATAATTGACCTTCGCCATGGGTGGGTATTCCGGCGCCGTTTGCGTCAAGACCAGCTTCGCGGCTTGCTTGCGGTCAACGATGACCGGCAGGGCATCCGGACCCGGGACGTACTCCTGCGCGCACACGGTTCCCGCTGCGCACACGCATTGCCAGGGCGAGGGGGAAAAGGCTGTGGCGATATTGCCGGAGCTTAATCATCGCCTTCGAAAATCACCATGGCCACCACGTAACGGTCAGAGTGTGAAATCGAAACTGACATCCGTGTGACCCGCAACTCCCGAGCGACTTCTTGCGCCCGGCCGGTCAAAACCAATTCGGGTTTGCCACTCGGCTGGTGAACGACTTCCACGTCGAGCCAACGAATGCCTTCCCGCCAGCCGGTTCCCAGAGCCTTGAAAGCCGCTTCCTTGGCCGCGAAGCGCGCCGCATAGCGCTCCGCGCGGTTCTTGAACTTTTCGCAATAGGCGATTTCCGCCGCAGTAAAGATCCGCTTGGTAAATCGCTCCCCGTGCCGTTCGAGGCCTCGCTCAATGCGCGAGGTTTCCGCGATATCCACTCCGGTTCCGAAAATCATCGTCAGGTGGCGCGCTTACCGGGTATCAATCCGTATGAGTAGGAATGTCGAAGTATCGAACTTCACCCGCGAATTTCAAGCCCTATTCCTTCACTAGCCGACAATATCAAATGGCTGCCCAGATTGCAACGCCACAGCGGGCCGTTGCGGTAGTGTCTTAATTTGACGAAGTAGCGGCGAGTTTAGCCTCGCCCATATGGCGAGCGTAAAGCTCGCCGCTACGAGTCAAATTGGACACTACCGCGACGGGCTGGCTGCCGGGGTTGTGCTATATTCGAAGTTTGGGCAGGCAAATTTTCAAAATGGTGTCACGGGGCGGCCTCGCCTGGCTTGAGTCGGTTCGGCTGAGCAAGCTGGCCTTGGTTGGTGCATGCATTCAGCACGCGGCGGGGAGGCGCGAGCAATGCCCCTTGCGCCGGGCTCAACCTGGGATTCACGGAGGCGGACCGGCGCGAGCGGGTGGAACAGAATCGCCGCCGCTTCCTCGATCAGCTCGGCGGCGAGGGATTTTGCGCTTGCCTCGCGTGCGGCAGGTTCATTCCTCCCATTCGTTCTGTGGTGACTCGCGACCGCGCAGGCCAACTGGCCTATCAATTGCCCGGCGTCGAGGTTCCTGTCCCCGCGGCGACCAACCCGCCGGCGGGAGATGGGCTGATGACTGCGGAGCCCGGCATCCTCTTGACCATCCGCATCGCCGACTGCCTGCCGGTGCTGCTGGTGGACCCCCAGCGACGTGTGGTGGCGGCGGTCCATGCCGGTTGGCGGGGCGCGCTGGCACGGGTCATCGAGAAAGCCGTAGGGGATATGCGGCGCGCTTTTGGTTCTGATCCGCAAAAACTGATCGCGGCGCTGGGGCCATCGATTCGTGCCTGCTGCTACGAAGTGGGCGAGGAAGTTGTGGAAGCCTTCCACGGGAGTTTTGCGGGATGCTGATCGGTTCTTCCGGAAGCTGCCCAATCGCCCCGAGGCCGGCACCGATCGCCATGCGATTCTCTTCCTGAGCGCCTACCCACCGGGGCATGCTCCCGAACATGTTCCCGCCGCGCGCCTCGATCTAACCGCCGTGGCCCGGCATCAGCTCGCGAGCGCCGGGGTTAAGCCTGCGAATATCCTGGTCGCTGACTATTGCACGGCGTGCCGCACGGATCTCTTCTTCTCCCATCGCCGGGAAGGTGGGAGCACGGGACGGCAAGTGGCGGCGATTGGAATCCGAGGATCGCGTGACTGGAGTCGTGAGATCTGGAGATCGGGTGACATGCGACGCCAGGCGAACTCGAAACCCGAACTCGAAAGGCGACGAGCTTAGCCCGAGTTCGATTCGACATTCGTCTTCTACTGCTACCCATCCTCCGATCACCGGATCACCCGACCCTCGAGGCTGAGCTGCCCGCAGGCGGCGCGGATGTCCTGGCCGCGGGAGATGCGAATGAAGGTGGGAATGCGGCGGTCGGTGAGGATCTTCTGGAAGGCCACGACGCGCTCGAACTTGGGGGCGCGGAAGGGAAGTTCCGGGCCGCTATTGTAGGGAATCAGGTTGACCTTGGCGCGGAGGTCGCGCAGAAGGCCGGCAACGCGGCGCGCGTCGGCGTCGGAATCGTTGAATCCGTCGAGCAGGACGTATTCGAAAGTCAAATGCTCCCACGGGCGCAAGGGATAAGCGCGGCAAACGCGCAGCAAGTCCGCCAGCGGGTATTTCTTGTTGATGGGCATCAGCGCGCTGCGTTGCTCGTCGTGGGAAGCATTGAGCGAAATGGCCAGCTTGGGGCGCATCGGGTCACGCGCCAGTTCCTCGATGCGGGGGAGAATGCCGACGGTGGAAACGGTGATGCGCCGCAGCGAGACGCCCACGCCTTTGGGATCGGCGAGAATCCCCACGGCTTTCAAGACCTGCGGCAGGTTCAGCAGGGGTTCACCCATTCCCATGAAAACCAGGTTCAGCCGCGCGCCGCGCGCCACGTTCTGCCCCGCGGTTACCGCCAGCACTTGCCCGATGATTTCACCCGCGGTCAAATTGCGCTTGGACCCGAGCAAGGCGGTGAAGCAAAAACGGCAGTCGAGGGCGCAGCCCACCTGGCTCGACAGGCAGAGCGTGGTGCGTTCCTCCTCCGGCATGTAAACGGTTTCAACCAGGTTGCCGTCCGGCGAGGCGGAAAAGGTAGCGGACGGCGCCGTCGCGCGAAGAAAACTCGCGCTCGACTTGCGGGATAGATGATTCCCTGTTGAGACGCGATGGCCTCGCGGAAATCGCGGTTGAGATCGGTGAGCCCGGAAAAGTCGCGAGACGCGCCGGACGTAGATCCCGTGGTAGATCTGCCGCCCGCGATATCGAGGTTGGCCGAAACTCACCGCGAGATTCTCCAGTTCTTCCAGGTTGAGCCCAAGAAGATTGCCGCTCTGTTCTGCCAAAGCCATTTTGCCCCTGTTTCAATATGATGTTAACACTTGCCGCGCGGAGGGTTCAAGATTTCACAGAGCTCGGTGGTGGGTCAGTTTGAAGCGGACAGGCCTCAGGTTTGTTCCCCGCAGGGGAACAACATCATTTAATGACATTGGATCTCTTCGCGGTCCGCCTTGGCCCGCCAATCCCTTTGGGCATATTCTCCGGCCCCCCTCCCCGAAGGGCGGAACCTATGGGCACGGGGGTTCCGCCCGTGATCAGTCACGGCCAAGATGGCCGTGCCACGCACCTCCCCGGGATTGCAAATGCCCGGCGGTTCATCTATTGTCATGCGCGTCATCGCAGTTTCTTGCGCAGTGGGCGTGACCTGACTGGCAACACCGGCGGCAGCGCAGCAGATCACAGAGCAGGGTTTAAAATGAAGAACTTCCTCCCGGGAAGGCTAATCGTGGCGCTCACCGCCGCGATGATGCTGGGCCATTCACTCGCTGCGGCGCAAACCTACAACCTGATGCCGCAGCCGGCGGAGATCGAGCCCGGCTCGGGCCGGCTGGTGATTGACGGCAGCTTCCGCGTGGCGCTGGACGGCTACCGGGAGCCGCGTCTCGAGGCCGCCGCTGCCCGCCTGATTCGGCGTCTTTCGCTGCAAACCGCAATCCCCTTGAGCGACGGACTGGAAAACGATCCCGCCAAAGCAACTCTGGTGCTCCACTGCGATCATGCGGGGGAGGCGGTCCAATCCGTGCGGGAAGACGAATCCTATCAACTTGAAGTTACGCCGCAACAGGCTCGCCTGACCGCTCCCACGCCGGTCGGCGTGCTGCGGGGGATGGAAACCTTCCTGCAACTTGTCGACCTCGACACGCAGGGATTCGGCGCGCCTGCCGTGCGCATCGCGGACCGTCCGCGATTTCCCTGGCGCGGTCTTGATGATCGACGTCTCGCGCCACTGGATTCCCGAGGAGGTCTTGAAGCGCAATATCGACGCCATGGCGGCGGTAAAGCTCAATGTGCTGCACCTTCACCTTACGGACGACCAGGGCTTTCGTATCGAGAGCAAGAAATATCCCAAGCTGCACGAACTGGGCTCGGACGGCCACTACTACACCCAGGCCCAGATGACCGAGTTGATCGCCTACGCGCGCGACCGCGGCATTCGCGTCGTCCCGGAAATTGAGATGCCGGGCCACTCCACAAGCTGGTACGTGGGGTATCCGGAACTCGCCAGCTGGCCCCGGCCCGTACCAGATCGAGCGCAAATGGGGCATCTTCGATCCCACCCTGGACCCGACCCGCGAAGAAACCTACACCTTTCTCGATGGCCTGATCGGCGAGATCGCCGCGCTCTTTCCCGATGAGTACTTCCACGTCGGCGGTGACGAGGTCAACGGCAAGCAGTGGGACGCGAACCCCCAGATCGTGGCTTTCAAACAGGCGCACGGGATGAAAGACAACGCCGACCTCCAGCTTTACTTCAATCGTCACCTGCTGCCCATTGTGCAGAAGCACGGCAAGAAAATGATCGGGTGGGACGAGATTTTTCATCCCGACCTCCCCAAAGACATTGTCGTGCACTCCTGGCGCGGGCCGGAGTCTCTGGCCCAGACGGCGCGCCTGGGTTACATGAGCATCCTCTCCCATGGCTATTACCTCGACTTCGCGTTGCCAGCCGCGGACTACTACCGAGTCGATCCCCTGGCCGGCGCCGCCGCGAGCCTTACGCCCGAGCAGGCCTCGCGCATCCTGGGCGGCGAGGCTTGCATGTGGAGCGAGTTGGTAACGCCGGAAAACATCGACTCGCGCATCTGGCCCTCCACCGCCGCCATCGCCGAAAGGTTCTGGTCTCCCCAGGACGTGAAGGATGTGGATTCCATGTATCGCCGGCTGGAAGTCGTCAGTCGCGAACTCGATGGGGTGGGCGTGACGCATCACTCCAGCTACCCGCTGATGCTCGCGCGCCTGGCGGGGACGCACTCACCGGAGACGCTCGAAACGCTGGCTGACGTCGTGGAACCGGTCAAGCACTATCAACGCCAGCACGCGCGCGAATACACCAGTTTCACGCCGCTCAATCGCCTGGTTGACGCCGTGCGGCCGGAGAGTGAAAAGGCGCGGATTTTTGCCGGCATGGTCGATCATCTGAGCGCCAATAAAGACGCGGTTCGCAAGCAACTCATCACTTGGCGCGACAGTCGCGAGGAGCTGCTCCCCCTTCTGCAGCAGTCGGCGCTGCTCGAGGAAGATATTCCCTTGGCGGAAGACCTGTCCGCGGTAGCAAGGGCCGGGCTGGAGGCTTTGGACTACCTTGACTCCGGCAAGCCTGCCCCTCAAGCTTGGGTGCAGGAGCAATTCGTGCTGTTGGACTTGGCCGCCAAACCCCACGCGGAACTGTTGCTGATGATCGTGGAGCCGGTGCGCAAGCTCGTCGAGGCAGCCCAGAAAGGTTCATGCTAGACGGGGAAAACAAAACTGGCCGCCCTGCGCGCAGGATCAGCTTTGCGCGCAGATATCGGAAATGATTTTGCCCAGCGCGTTCTTCGAAAACTTCGCGCGCGGGCAGAAGGCTCAGAACGAGAAAGCCTTCGGAGGGAAAATCGTAGAAGTGTCCCGGATGCACGGAGACGCCCTCTTGGGTGAGGAATTCCGCCGCCCAATCTTCATCGCTGCGCGTGGAAGGCACCCTGCAGAATGGCGTACCAGCCGCCTTCGACTTTTAACCTGCTCACCGGGCAGGCCCGGGGCGAGCAGCTCATCGAGCCGGCGCAGATTGGCTTGCACCCGCTCCAGTATCTGCGATTGAATGGCGCGCCGATGCGCAAGCCACTGGGGCGCGGCCAGAGCCACGGGCGCGCTCACGGAAAGGTAAGTGTCGGCAATCACCTCGAGGCGCGCTTGTGCCTCATTCCGCAATCTCCCGCGGGCCGCTCACCACAATCCAGCCCAGCTTCATCTGCGGCAAGGCGGAGATCTTCGATAGCCCGCTGAGCGTGAAGGTGAGGGCCTCCGAGTCTTGCGCGTGGGTCACCACTCGTTCCGCGTCCGCGCCGAAGCCATAATCGGCAAAGACTTCATCGGCGATGATGGCCGCCCGGTTTTGGCCGGCAAATCTCGATCATTCGCCCCAGTTCGCGTTTTTGCACGTAGGACCCCGTGGGATTGTTGGGGTGAACCACCAGCACGGCGCGCGTGCGTGATTCCCATCGCGAGGCGAGCGCTTCCAAATCCACCTGCCAACCGTCGTCGTAGATCAGGGGGTAGGGAAGCACCTCGACGTCATTCAAGGCGCCGAGAAAATCGAAGAGGGGATAACTCGGCTGGGGCGCCAGGATTTTGTCGCCCGGGTTGGCGAGAAGCCGGAACACGAACGAGTAAGCTTCGCTGGTGCTGGCGGTGAGAAAGATCTGGTCAGGGTCAAGCTGAACGCCGCGCTCGGAATAGTACTGCGCCACTGCTTCCCGCGCGGTGCGCAGGCCGCGCGGGTCCGGTTCATAGGTAAGTGAGCGGGGATTGTGGAGCGGGGCAAGAATCTCTTCCGCATCGAGCGCGAAGCCGCAGCGCGTGGGATTCGATTCCGTCAGGTCCAGGATCGGCAAGCCGCGCGCCCGGCGCTCGCGCAGGAGTTCCGAAAGGCGATTGGGGGTTAGCGACCAGTTGGTGCGGGATGAGAACATGGGTTAAGAGCAGAAGCTAGAAGTTAGAAGTGAGAATCTAGAAGTGAGAAGGACCCATTTTCTATGCCGCCACCTCGCTCCTACCTACTAACTCCCCGCTTCTACCTTCTAGCTTCTCACTTCTAACTTCTAACTTCTAGCTTCTAGCTTCTTACTTACCGAATGCCGCCTTTCGCCGCGCCGCCCGCCGTCCGGAGCTGATGGGAGTAATTATGGCAGACCAGGCTACAGGAGTTCGTCGCGCGGTTGTAGGAGACCGGAGTTGCGCCGTTGGGGGCGACCACCCTGGCATCAAAATTCACCAGGCGTTCGCCCGAAATGGTGCCCGATTGCGCGCCCATCCCGTGGGCCGTATGGCACACCGAGCACGAGAATCCGTCCTTAATGTGGCGGGCGTGTTCGCTGAAGCTGGTGTTATTCATGATCTGCGTGAGGTCGTGGCACTTGGCACACAAAGCATAGGGGCCGCCGCTCGCGCCGCCCTGGGCGCTTAAGGTCGGGTTCGGGAACAGATTGGTAACCGACTTGCCGGGAATCGGCGCCTGGCTGAACTCATACCGGCGCTCCAGAATGTGCGGAAAGATTGATCCATGCGGTCCGCTGGGTCCCGAGCCGCCGAATTCCCGATTGTCGTCGCTATTGTGGCAGTCGGTACACAGGATGCGGGTGCCCATGCTGCGCCCGATCGTCCTGCCGTCAAGATTCAGCATGTTCGCGCGGAGGCTGGGTTGCGGGAACGGGCTGGTGCGATCGTGGAACACCGGATGACTTGAGGTCGCAAACGTAGCTGAATTCCGGAATGACATTCAGAGGGTCGCTGGCAGAAACCACTCGCAAGGGCAGATAGCCGGAATTGACGCTCAATTTTTTGCCCGTGTTGGCGCCATGACAGCGCAAACAATTCTCATATTGGTTGACGGCCGGACTGACCACGGTTTTCCCGTCCGTGGCGCTGATCCCCGTAACCATGGTCTGCGAAAGACGTATGGCGGGCGCAGCGGGAAAGGTAGCGACCCGATTGGTCGAGTGGGGATTATGGCAGTCGACGCAGGTCACATGGAGGTTTTGATTCAACAACACGGCCTCATTGGCGCGGTGGGGCGTGTTCCCCACCGAAAACGCATGACCATACTTTAGGCGCCACCATTTCGGCAAGAACATTGGCGATGGCGGGAGAGATATTCGAGCTGCCGTTGTGGCAGATGAGGCAGGTCTGGTCGTCAACCGCGCGCAGCAGCGAGTTCTGCCCCTGGACGTTATGCATGCGCGTGGCACGACGAACAACCGTTCTTGGCCACGGTGGGGTAAGGCCCCAGGGATACCTGCCTCGCGCTTGTGGTAGCCCGGCTTGAAACCCCCGAGTTGGTTGCAAGAGTTATCTGGGGCGCCACCCTGTTGGTCGCGGTGGCGTGGATGCCCGTCTGTCCACCCTGCCAGCGGATTGGTATTGCTCGCCGCTGCCCTGGCGGTAAGCTGCGATCCCACGGCGCTCGTCGCGGTATGGCTAACGGTGCGGCCGTTGCTCATACCCATCCGGCGACCCGGTGGGGATCGTACGTGTGGCAGGCCAGGCAGAGCGCGCTGCTGGAGTTGTCGATCACCAGGAAATTCGGATTGTTCGGGTCGATGTTCTGCACGTGAGGATTGTGGCAGCTCCCGCACTCCACATTTCCGTTGATGAGCTGCACGGCCCCGTTTGATCGGCCGTCGAGGGCGGGTTGGCGGTCAAGGACGCAACCAGGTCAGGAGCAGGCCTTCAAGGGAAGGATGAAGCTGATCGGATGCATCGTGGAGAGGTTGGTGCCAAACACGTCCGTTGCATTCATCTGCCCGTCATCGGAACCTTCCCGTAAGGGACCAGCGCGCCCGGCGACCCTGCCACCGTGCCATCATGGCAACTGAGGCAGAGGGTGCTGTCCGTGCCCAGGGGCGGTGAGGGGTTGGGCGTGTTAACCATGGTCGTACTGGTGTAAACCGTGTAGGCCTGGACGCTAGAGAGCTTCTGGTCCCAGAGCGGAGTTTGGGCGACGCCGGCGGTGCCATTCAAGCCGGAGTGCGGAGCATGGCAATACAAGCAGGAGCCGGAAAGAGTCCCCTTGATCGGCGAGGTGCCCCCGGGCGACAGGTCATGCATGCCGATCACATCGGTCGGCGTCGTCGTCTGCGCCCGCGCGGCGCCGGCGAAACCCAGAAAGATCACCACCAAGACACAGGGCAGGAGCCAGAAGTCAGGACCCAGGAGACAAGGAGAAAGGCAGTCCCATTCTGACTCCTGTCTCCTGCCTCCTGTCTCCTCGTCTTGGTGTCTTACTGGTGATCATTTCTTGCCCAGCGCGAAGTACTGAAAAACCTGAACGCGACGATGGTAGGAGTCGACCACAAACACGCGGTCGTGGCGATCGATAAACAAACCGGTGGGCAACTGAAATTCTCCGAACCCCGACCCCTTCTGCCCGAAGTAATAGAGCAGCCGTCCTTGGCGGTCAAAGACCTGCACCAAGCCCGCTCAGCCCTTCCACCACGTAGAGGTGCCCCTCGGAATCCCTCCCGATTCCCTTGGGCCGAAACATATACCCCGAACCGTCCCCCATCTGCCCCACGGCGTATTCGAACTTTCCGGAACGATCCAGAACCTGCACCCGGAAGTTCATGGCGTCGACCACGAGCAGGTCCTGCCCGTCCAGCCGCAATTCGGTGGGAAAGTTGAATTGTCCATCGCTCGAGCCGGGCGCGCCGATCTTCTGCAATAGCGTGCCCTGCATATCGAGCACCCAGATCTGGTTGCGCAAGGTGTCGGTTACGTAGATCCGCTGGGCGGGGGAATCGACGGCGATTCCGGTGGCCCGTTTGAAATACCCTTCACCCTTGATACTGCCGATAACGCGCCGAAATTTTCCATTGGCATCGAAGCAAAAGATTTTGCCCGAGTACGAATCGGTTACGTAGATGTTGTCGTCGGCATCCACGGCGACGCATTGGGGGGAAGTCAACCCATCGACGTCTTTGGCGCGGGAAATGAACTTGTATTTGTGCTGGGCGAAATCAAAGATGTGAATGCCGGACGCGCCCGGGTCGGTCACGATGATGCGATCCTGGGAATCGGTCACCACGCTGTAGGGGGCGATCAGGGCGTGGTAATCGGGTTCGCCCGCCACGGCGTCGAGCAGGCGGCCCCAGAAGCGAGGCTTGTTTCTTGACTTCCCGCTCGGAGTTGACGCTGCCTTCGTACAAGAGCTTGCGTCCGCCCGTAAGCTCCAGTTCGGGCACGGTCACAGGTCCTGCGGGTTTTGCTTTCGACCCCGCCGCCGCAATCCCGGGAAACAGTAGGCAGTAAGCAGTAAGCAGTAGGCAGCAGGCTGTAAGCACTAGGAAGTGGGCACGCGCCACTAGGCAGAACAACCGAGGGCGATTTGGCTTCTGTTCACGCGATCTCCCGATCACCCGATCACCCGATTCCGCCGAACCATCTCGAAATCCCCACATAGAACGATCCTAGCATCGTCGGCGGGGTACCGGAAAGGCTGAATCCCTTGACTAACCTCCATGCGGTTAAAAGAAATTGAACCATCTCGATACCCCCACGTAGAACGATCCTACCGTCGCCGGCGGGGTTCCGGAAAGGCTGAATCCCTGGACTAACCTGCTGTACCCTGCATTGAAGTTCAGTTTGCGAACGTTGTAGGTCATAAGAAAATACATGTTTTCATTGTTATTGTTCGAAAGCGTCGAATTACTGTTGGTTGCGCTCAGGGCCTTGGCGTAGTGGCGGACAGGGTCAGCCCGCGAACCGGGTTCGCTCCGATCCCACCGAGTACGATTTGCCGTTATAGAGCACCACGGCCGCCGGATTGATGACGGGCAGGGGAACCGGCGTGGCCACCAAGCCCGTGGAGGTCAAAAGCGCGTTCCCGCTGGACTCCGAGTAGGAGCCATTGATGCTGAACCGGGGCACGGAAAGCGAGGTCGAGTAGCTCTGGCTGGAATTGGCGGAGCCGGGCTGGCCAGTCAGCAGGCTCCTCGCGCCGCTCGCGTAAGCCCCCCAATACGACCGGCGGCCGATCCGGCGGCCCAGGCTGCCGGAATAATTATAGCCCGAGGTCGTATAGGCGATCAGCACGGTCTGGGTGTCCTGCGAGTAGCCGAAGCCGCCCGCCACGGTCCAGCGCTGGATCGGATGCGTGTAGTTGACGGAGCAGTTCACGCCCAGCATACTCTGTTGCGTCGTATCGATCGGAGGTCCGCGTCAACCCCAGGACGCCGTTGAAGGAACCGCCCAGCAGCGTATTGGAATAACTTGCCGTCCCGTTGTAGGAGTCGGACGCGAAGGAGATTCCCAAGTAGGATTGTTGTTGGCGTTCCACGAACGCATTCAGATTCAGGTGCTGCGCCGGCATCTCGTAATTGGCATAGCCCGTCAGGCTTAGACCATTCGACGACTGTTGCGGAGTGTTCTGCGGCACAGTGGCCCCGGAGGTCAGCAGCGTGTTATAAAGCGTTCCCTCCAGGTTATCGGTGTAATAGGTGTTCCCCCCCACATTCAAGTGCGGCAGCGGAGCGAAATAGAGCGCCGCCACTCAGCGTGTCGATACTGGTGTTGTATTCGTCGGTGAGGCTGGTGTCGCCGTAATTGGTGCTGAGGTCTAATCGGGTGGCGGCGGCGGAAATGCTCCCATTCCATGGCAATTTGTGTCCGACGCCAAAGAAAACGAATTGGCGCCGGAATTGGATTGTTGCGCCAGCTCGCCCGTGAGGAACTCCGGCGTGACGGTCTTGCTGCCCGCGTACTGATAGCCGCCGTTCAGGTTGAAACCCGCAATTTGATAGGCCGACGTAGACCGAAAACGTGTCAGCGTGCAGCGTCCCTTGCGCATTCGCCCCATAAATCGAATAGGCGCTGTTCGCCGTTCGAGAAACTGAAATTTAGACTGGGTAAATCGTACCAGGTGAACGCCCCAGTTGGCGGCCAGCACATCGTTGTTCCCATGCGTGGTGTAGTTGGCCAAGCCCGGAACATTAAAGTTCCCGCTGCTGTTGTAGACGTTCGAATAGCTGATCGAGCCGGGATAATGGCTGCCGCCGAAGATCTTGGCGCTGGCGTTCACGCCGCTGGCTGGCGGTCAGCGACTGAGAAGTGGAGTTGAGCCGCGATTGGTTGTAAAAGGGCTGAACATCGAAGGAGAGAAAGTTCGGATTATAGTAAGAGCCGGACAGGTCGGCGGCGCCGGCGCCGAAGATGCTGTGGTCGGAACCGGCGGTGTTCGTGGTGTCATCGCTATATCCGACCGAGAGATTGCCGTTCAGATTCAGCTTGGCCTCGCCGGCGTTCACCTGCGCCGACGCGCGCGGGGCAACTGCAAGAATGAAGAGAGCGAGAATAGCGACATTTTTTCTCACAACTTGTTACTTTCCGCACGTTTCTTTCCAAAAGCGAGGCCGCGGGTAACTTGGATTTCTTCTAGTGGCGGGTCTATGGCTCTCCCCGCCCTCCCCGAAGGGGAGGAATGTCATTAACCGTAGGTGAAACCTACGGACTGTGACGGCAATGGAAAGAATCGTATCGACCCTGAAGGGGTCGAACCGTTCGACCCCTTCAGGGTCGGCACCTAATTTTCCCGTTTCCTTATCCGTAGGTTTCACCTACGGCTAATGATATTGTTACCCTTCGGGGAACAAGGCTACGCCTTCTCGATCTTGGCCGTCTTGCTCAGCTTGGTGGCGAGCGCGGAACGCAGTTGCTCGGTCTTCTCTTTCGTCAGTTGCTCGCGCAGCGCGTCCTGGACGGTTTCGAACTTCTGCATGCCGGCGGGAATGTGAGCGTTCAGCCGCAGAATGGTGTAAGCGCCGGCGTCAAACTCGATGAGGCCGCTCACTTGGCCGGGCTGCATGGCCGCAGGGCCGTCACCACCACCGGGGGCAGTTTCGAGCGGTCCGCCGCCTTGTGGTCGCCCATCATCACCCGGAAATCGTCTTCGGAAATTTTCTCCGCCAGCAGCCCGAACTCCTCGTAACTCTTGGTGGCCTGGGCTTGGCGCAGCGCCTGGCCGGCGCGCTCGCGCGCTTCCTTCAACTGGGCGGCGGTCGCGTTGGGCGGAGGCAGAATGGAAATGCTCTGGAAGGAGAAGGACTCCGGCATGTTGAAGCGCTCGGGGTGCTGGTCGAAAGTAGGCCTTGGCCTCGGCAACGGAAACCACCGCCTTGTCCGTCACCTCCTGCTTCAGAAATTTGTCAATGAGCAACGAACGCTCCACCTTCGCCTGCAACAACTTTGGCGAACCCTGGAACTCCCCCTGGAGGAACTGCTGATATTCCTGCGGGGAATGAAACTGCTGGCGGAACTCCGCCATGGCGCGCGCCAGTCGCGCGGGCGGCACGGTCATGCTTGCGCCGCTTCGCCTCCTGATACACCAACTCCTCGAAGATCATCATCTTCATCGCGCCGTCGCGGATATCCGCCTCCATGGCCTTGGGAAACCCGTTGTGCACGCGCGCGTACGGGAAGATCGTGAGCATTTCGCGGAGCAGGTCGCGGTCCGTCAGCACCGCGCCGTTCACCCGAACCACGGTCCGGCCCACGGGCTGGAATACCGCGTTGGTGGCGAATGCTTCCGGGACAACTGTGGGAGAGTGGGAGGGAACTTGGGCCCGGGCGGAGCTCACCACCAAGGCACCAAGAAGCAGGCAGATGGGCGGGTAGGCAGCTAGGCAGATGGTCAGTGGGGATTTCCCTATCTGCCTACCTGCCCATCTGCCCATCTGCCTAACGTGTGTCTTGCGGTCTTGGTAATTCATACTGTTATTCCCTCATCAACTCGATCTAAGAAATCAGGGGGAAGTAGTGGGTCAGTCTGCTGTAGGGGCACGCCATGGCGTGCCCCCACAGCCGGAACCTATTGTGGCATGGCCATCCTGGCCATGACCTGACACGGGCGGGACGCCCGTGCCACCAGCGGTCATAGACCGCCGCTACAAGAAACCAAACTGCCCCACTACCCGGGGGAGAGAGAGTTCCTCCCCCTGATCAAAAGCCAACAAAAGCAGACTAGGTGGTTGGCACGCCTTGCACTCCGTTCATTTCGTTCGCATTCGCACCGTGGCAATTGCGGCAGAACTGCGCCACGGAATTGCTGCCACTGGTCGGGTTGTAATAGCCCTTGATGAAGAACATCGTAAGCCAGTAGTTGGTCGTGGTGGCCCCCCCCCCGCCGGCGACGAGGCTCGTTGTGCCATTGCTGTAGGCCGTCATGCTGTGCTGATTGTGGCAGGTGATGCAGGTGACGGAGTTAACAGTTCCACTAACATAAGATGTAGCCAATGGGTTCCCCCCCGCATTCCAGAAGGAAGCCGGATAGTTGGTCATGTACTTTAGCATGTTGGGTCCCGGCGTGATGGGAGCGGTGCTGTTACCGCCGCCGGTGCAGTCCCAGTTATACCCCGACTCATCCACTACTGTTGGAGGCCCAACAGTACCAGAGGCCGCATTGCAACTGACGTTGGCGGAACCGCCCACCGGGTGATCGTTGGTATATGCCGCCCCGCCGCTGGGAGCCGCCAGGGCGAGCAGCGTCGGAGCATTCCCGCTCACGATGGGCAAGGTCTCAACGGTCTTACCTTTCATCATGCCAACCGTTGCGGTCACGCCGTCATGGCAACTCAGGCAGAAAAGAACGATGGTTTCGTTATACCAGCCATGACTGAGAGTTTGAATGCCGGTACCGGCGGTACCACTCACAAGAGCAGAAGGCAGCGCAACGGGGTAGGAACCGCCGCCGAAAGTGAAGGTTTTGCCGTACAAGGGAGCAAGGTTCTGGCCCCAGAGAGCGAACATACCGTTCTGGGGATCGTTGCTGGTGTTGATTCCGGTGCCAGCATTGTTGCCGTTCGCGCCGCTATGGGGAGCGTGGCACATGACACAGCCGCGGCCGTAGCCGTTGTGCGCACCCAGAATTTCCTGAACGGGGGGTCCAGCCTGGGCCATGGCCACCCCCGTGGCAGCAAGCGACACGAGAATCAATAAGTAAAGTTTCTTCATTTAAAGTAAGCCTCCTTTAGATTGTTACTGCTACTACGCACCTCAGGGCTTTGCCCCGGCTGCGATTCTGGCTGTCGGTCGACAGCCAAAACTTGTGGCGGCGCTATTGCGCCGCGCAATCTCTTGGGCCGGGCCGAGCGCCGCTCGGCCGGGCCCACGGCGCTAGTGCGCCCCGGATCCTTTGTCGCCGTCAGATTCGGATTGACGGGCGCCGTTTCAATTGCCGATCCCTTTTGGTCCGGCGTGGCCGCGCCGGCGGGTTTCGGAGCGCCGGCATCTTGCCGGCTGGAAGCCGGCCGCTACTGCTGCTTTCTGCTGTGCGGCGTCACGGCGCGCCTTCTCGGCGGCGGCCTCGGCGTCGGTGATGTAACGGAAAACCTGCACCCGGCCGGGAAACGTCTCGGAAACGACCACCTGATTGGACGGGCCGATGGCGATTCCCCACGGCCCCATGAATTGGCCCGGATAAATACCCTTCCCCGCCAAAGTAGATGAGCAGGCGGCCTTGCTGATTGAAGACCTTCACCATGTTCTGAACCGCATCGACCACCCAGATGTGGCCGTCGCCATCGACGGCAATACCCTTGGGCCGCTCAAAATCCGCGGGACCATCGCCGTTCTTGCCGAACGTGCTGATAAACTCGCCATCGGCGTCGAACATCTCGACCCGGTCATTAAAGGTATCGGTCACGAAAACGTTGCCATCCTTGTCCACGGCCACACCCTCGGGAAGGGAGAAAGTCCCGGGGTCCGTCTGGTCGTGCTGCTTGCTGGGTTTGCCAATCTGGCGCAACAACTTGTAACTGTCGGCATCGAAGACGTCCACCACGTCGTTGCCGGTGTCGGCCACATAAACGAACCGGTTCTCCCGGTCGATCGCCACCCCCCCGGGACGCACCAGCACCCCACCTCCGAAAGACGCTTCCTGCTCGTGCTTGGGGCTGAAAACCACGACGCGGCGCAGCCTGGAGTCGGAGACAAAGAGGCGGTCATCATCGTCCAGCGCCAGGCCCGCGATCATGCCAAAGTTCGCCTGCCGGCCGTTCCCGATCAACTCAACGTGACCCTTGTTTTCGGGATCGAAGATAAACACCGCTCCCACGCCTTGGTCCGCCGCATAGATCAAACCCTTTGAATCCACCCCCACTCCGTAGGTGCGAATCAGTTGGAAGGGGAGTTTGTCGATTTTGACCTGGTCATCGGGCACCGTGCCGGCCAGACGGTCCATCCAAGTCTGCTTTGCCTTCTTTTTTGTGGCATAGAGGCTGGGATCGATCTTTTCTCCTGTGTAGATATCCTTGAACGCGACCCGCGGGATCTCCGGCGGACCCGGCCACACGATCTTAGTGATATCGAAATAGGCGGTCACGCGCTGGGTGGCAGGGTTCGCCGGAGAAGTTGTATCGGTTTTCTTCTTGCCCGCGTGGAGCGGGGGGGGGAAACAAGCAGCAAAGAACCCATCAACCACAAGCACACCGAGACATAGACCTTAAAATAGTTTGTTCTCCGCACCTCGGTGCCGCCGTGGTGAATTCCTTCTGGGATCGGCCTCAAGCTGTACCTCAACATCTTATTTCCCTCCTACCCGGACATCCAGCAGGTTCATAGGATTGATGTGGCAGGTGCTACAGAAGCTCATGTCGTTCTTTTGGTCTTTCACGAGCATACCCGGCTCGTTTCCAGAGTGCGGCTGATGGCAAGTGAGACAGTTCATCGGGAGCGTGGCCTTGGTTTTCAGGTTTATAACGTCAGAAACCGGATGATTCTCCGTCGGGTGCCCGAGGCCGTATTTCAGGGGCAGAATGGGTACCTTGCGGAAGTAGTTTTCCGGCAGTTTCACTTTGCCATTGAAGATCGCCACCAGGTGCTGGCCTTCCACTTGCTGCGGACTGGCGTCGGGCCCGTGGCACTCCAGGCAAAGCACATTCACACTCTTCGCGCGCAGCAAATGCGCATTGTCGCCACCATGCGGCTCGTGGCAGGTGGCGCATCCCAGGTCGGAGGCCGGCTGGTGCACGTGCTTCTTCTTCAACTCCTCGGCGCGCTCGGGGTGGCAGACTAAACACGCCGCCACGGGGCCGGGCTGCAAGAAGCCCGGTGTCTGGCCGCCGTGCGGGTTATGGCAGACGGTGCAATCTTCCTGCGCTCCCGGATGCGGCACCTTGGCGGAGGCGATCTGCTTGGCCTGCTCCTCGTGGCAGACCCCGCAGGTGGACTTGACGTCCTTCTGCGTCAGCACAACTTTGCCATCCTTGGCAGGCTGATGGCAGTTGTCGCACTCCTTGTTCTCGAATGGGTTGTGCAGGAACGCCTGCATCAGTTTCGGCGAATTGGATTGGCGGGCATCGTGGCACTGGATGCAATCGGCCGTCTCAAAGGGTTGGCCGTGGTGGGCCTTGATGATCGCCGCTTCTTTCACGTCGTGACAGTCAATGCACAATCCGGGCGCGTCTTTGGTCAGGTGATACGCGAACTCGCGTTGCGCGGGGTCGCCGGTCTTGTGAATAACGTGGCAGGTGTCGCAGCCACTGTCGAGCGCCGGATGACGGCTGCCGCCCTTGGAAACGTGCACCCCAACGTCGTGGCAGGTGAGGCAGAGATTTTGCGTCTGGTCACCGGAAGTCGGCTTCAACAGAAGTGCCGTGTTTTCAGACTTGTGGGGGTCGTGGCACTTCAGACAATCGCGAGCATCGGGAGGATGAATCCTGCCGGTGAGGGTGGAAGCGTTCTTGTTTTTATGGCAGGTGAGGCAAAGGGCCAAAGGGGTGGCGGTGATTAACTTCACCCGGGTGATGTCTTTGTTCACACGAACTTCGTGGCAACTCAGGCAGCCGCTCGCTATCGCCGAGTGCGGCGACTTCGCCTTGGTTTTGTCCGCATGGCACTCGAGACATTTCGCCGCGTTGGCATTCGCGTCGAGGGTGGGATGCTTGGCCGCCTCTAGGCGCGAGACCGTAAGACCCATCAACAGGGCGAACATCAGGAGCCGCTGCATAACTGCCATTTTGACCATAACCGGGTGGCTGGTGTCGGCAGCAGGAACCCTGCTAACCTTAAATACCAGAACTGCCGAAATGACGAGGGGGGGTAACGTGCCCCTTTTGGACTCATCCGCTACCCGAACTCTGCGCGAACTGTTCCTTGAACACATTGTTTCGAAAACCGTCGTGCAAGGTGTAGATAGCAATGGCTTAGCCAAAGATGTGAATAGTTTGTCCGTCTGGCGCGTTAGAAACCGTTAATTTTCTATGCTTTCCAAATGGCAAAAATTTCGCCTATAAAGGTGTGTGGTGTTTTACAGCACGGTGCGTAAATTTGCACAATAGTCCGCATTTTAATGGGGTTAGTCACCTACACGGGTAGCATTGAAGATATATGACAAGGTGTTACGCTGAGATGGCTGCTTCTTGCCCGGCTCCTCTTATTCACTTCTGCCGTCGGTTTGGCCGCGACCACTCCCGCCGGGAGCGCTCATTACCACGCCCAACGTCTGGTTTAAAATGTCCGAAAAACGGCTGCGAGGCGCCCCAGGCGCGACAGGTATCGCCACGGTTTATAATGGGCATTCGCGGGTATTGGTGGTTTATCCACCATCTCATTTTGGCCCCCTGGTATGGGGTTCAATTTGCGCAAACCCCAACGAACCGTCTTGCCCGGTCCTGTGGAGGAGCGGCATGGCGCACGTCGTCCCACTTGCGGACCTGCGAATTATGGTTGACCCCTCGCGGCAATTTTTGCGACTATTAACGGCCCAACGCCGCGTCGTTCACCGCCCATTCAGGCGGTGCCGTGGTCGACGTTCTTTCCCCCGTTGCGCAGTCTCCACAAACTGCCGGCGCGGGCCCCTCACCCGGAGGCAAGCGCATGGCGGCAGAGGGCGTATTCTGGACTTAGGGGTGAAACATGGCGCAAGGAGAGACGGCTGGCGAAGCCAGCGAGGCAAGCAAAAGCAGGGGAGAAGAATCCCAGCGCGCGCCCGCCATTCCGAATGAAATGCGCGCCGTCGTTCTGGACGGAACCGGCTTCTCCCACTTGGGAGTGCGCAATGTACCGACGCCCCGCCCGGGCCCGCAGCAGATGTTGGCGCGCGTGGACGCCGCCGGAATCTGCACCTCGCTCATCAAGCTGATCGAACAAGGGCCGAACCACCCGCTCCTTTACGGGTGGGACATCACGCGTTTTCCCGCTTATCCTGGGCGACGAAGGCTCCGTCACCCTGGTCGAGGTCGGCGCCGGTCTGCGCGCGCGCTACTGCCCCGGGCAGCGCTACGTCATCCAGCCCGCCGTGGACAGCGCCCCCATCAACCATCGCGAGCGCTACCGTGACGAGCGCGCGGGGAATCAACAAGGTGGCGGTGGGCTACACTCTGGGCGGGCATCTGGCGGAATACGTCCTGATCAGCGAGGAGATTCTTGCCGCCGGCTGCTTGCTTCCGCTTCCCGACGCCACCCTGCCTTACGCCCATGCGGCATTGAGCGAGCCCTTCTCCTGCGTCATCTCGGCGCAGGATCACCACGTCCACTTGACCCAGGACAACCCGCTCGGCCCGCGCGGAGTGGTGAAAGGGTTGAAGGCGGGCGGCGTAACCGTGGTTCTGGGAGCAGGCGCCATGGGACGCATGCACGTGGCCCTGGCCATGAGCTATCGGCCCCGCGCGATTGTGGCGGCGGACCTGGTGGAATCGCGCCTGGAGGTGGTGCGAGCGCTCTTCGGCCCCCGCGCCGCGGCGCTCGGCATCGCGCTTCGCACCCTCAATCCCGCGAGCGAGGATCTGAAGCAGGTGGTGAGCGAGTTGACGAATTATGCGGGCGCTGACGACGTGATCGTGGCCGTCGGCGCGCGCCAGGTTATTGCCGATGCCCAGAGCCTGGTGGGCCGCGGCGCCGTCCTGAACCTGTTCGGCGGATTGAAGAAGGGCGAGGACACGGTGGGATTTGACACCAGCCTGGTGCACTACAAGGAAATTAACATCACCGGGTCCAGTGGCGGCTCGCCCTGGGATGTGGCGCGCACGCTGGAGTTGATGGCCGCGCGGGAAATCGACGCGGGCGATCACATTGCGCGCATCGGCGATCTTGCCCACGCCGCGGAATTCCTGCAAATGATCAAGGCGCAAGCCATCGACGGCAAGGCGGTGGTCTATCCCCACCGGCCGACCGCCGAAATCCGCGCCGTAAAATCCTGGACGGCGCAGGACGAAAAGCAGTGGTTAGTGGGCAGAGGCTAGTGGTTAGTGGCGGGAGTGAATAGTTAGCTGGCAATGGCTAGCCACTATCTACTAGCCACTGACCACTAGCCACTGCCCTTAAGCGAGGACTGAACCATGGCGCTAACCGGCCATCGCACTTTTGTGGGTTTTGGTTTCGGGGCCATTCAGGCGGGCCTCTTTCTTTACGAAGCTTTTCGCTCCGGGGGCTTCGCCCGTCTGGTGGTGGGCGAAGTGGCGCCGGATGCCGTCGATGCCCTTCGCCGCAATGCCGGGTGCTACGCGGTCAACGTCGCCCACGCCGATCGCGTGGAAGCGGCGCGTGTCGGTCCGGTGCAGATTGAAAATCCTGCCGCGCCCCTGGATAGCGCGCGTCTGGTGGAGGCGGTGGCCGAGGCGGAAGAAATCTCCACCGCCGTGCCCAGCGTCCGCTTCTATACCGGGCCGGGGCCCGGCAGCATTCATCGCATCCTGGCGCAGGGACTGCGCAAGAAAGCCGCCGCCGGCGGACCGCGCGCGGTGGTTTACGCCGCCGAAAATCACAATCACGCGGCGGAGATTCTGGAGGCGGCCGTCCTTGACGAAATCCCCGCCGCCGAAAGAGCCTCCGTGCGCGGGCGCGTTTGCTTTCTCAACACCGTCATCGGCAAGATGAGCGGAGTCCTCTCCGACGCGGGTGAAATCCAGGCCCGGCAATTGGCCACGGTCACCCCCGGCAGTTCACGCGCCTTTCTGGTGGAAGCCTTCAACCGCATCCTGATTTCGCAGGTGAGCTTTCCCAAAGTGTTGGGCGAGCCGCGATTCCAACGAGGCATTACCGCCTTCCTGGAGAAGGAAGACCTGCTGCCTTTTGAGGAAGCGAAGCTTTACGGCCACAACGCCACGCACGCGCTGGCCGCTTACCTGTGCTCCGTGCGCGGACTCGCGCTCATCGCCGATTTGCGCCAGCCTCCCTGATCTTCTGGCCTTCATTCGCGCCGCGTTCCTGGAAGAATCGGGTGAGGCGTTGATTCGCAAACATGCCGGCAAGGACCGCTTGTTCACGCCCGACGGATACCGCGAGTATGCCGACGATCTGCTGGCGCGAATGACCAATCCTCATTTGCAGGACAGCGTGGAGCGCGTGGGCCGCGACCCGCACCGCAAATTAGGTTGGGACGACCGCCTGGTGGGAACCTTGCGCCTGGCTTTGCAACAAAACGTAGTTCCCCGCCGCTACGCCATGGGGTCCGCCGCCGCTCTGGCAGCACTCGACCCCTCATACCTTAAATCGGACACGCCCGCCCGCGCCCTGCTGGCTCCGCTCTGGGGCAACGAAGTGGCAGAGACCGAGGAAGCACAAGAGGTCCTCCGCCTTATCGAAGACGCCAAGCTGCGGCTGCGACGGTGGCGCGATTCGGGATTCCAAGAAATCAGTAGGCAGTGAGCAGAAGGCAGTAGGCAGCGAGCGCATCTTGCGACTCCCAACAGGTCGGGCGAGCGCCTTTTGCGAATTCCGGCCAGCCGGGGTAGGCAATAAGTAGTCATCGGGTCATCTGGCCATCGAGTGCTCGCGTGATTTGAGCGTTGCGATCTGCGATTTGAGATCGTCGAATGCAGCCCCTGGCTCGTGACTCCTGAATCCGTGTACCTGAATCCCAAATCCTAAATCCTGACTCCTTTCCTCAAGCCATTTATTTTCATCAACATAATGGAGAGAATTGTTTAACTCATTCGTTTTCATGAATATAATGGAGAGGGGAGAAATTGACATTTTTTCTATATGTGTTTTCAATAACTTACGGAGTTTTCGCCTCATATTTTAATTCCCTTTTTTTCATGACCCTGGCCAGCGAAGACAAAGCTAACTATTTTATTTTCAATAATATAGATTCTTGCGCAATTTTCGCTCATCACGGATAATTCCTTTTGTTTCTAGTACATAATGGAGAGCCGCGCTCATTTTTTCTCCCTGGCTCCCGTATTTCAAGCTAACTATTTTTGTTTGAATGAGATAAAGCTTTAAGACATTCTTACTCTAAACGGCTAACCCGCTTTGTTTCTAGTACATAATGGAGAGCCGCGACTATCGGGCCAGCGGACCATTTTCGATTTTCGATTGCCGATTCTCGATCGGTGATTTCCCGACTCCTGGCTCCTGCTCTCAGCACCCCACAGTAACACATGGTTATTATATCAACCTACACTATGCAGGTCAAGAGAAATCTACCAGCGTTAGAGGCTACAAAATGTCGCCGCCGGAAAGGAAGCATAGCGCGGACCTGTTTTGTAGGCGCGTGCTACACTTGCATAATCGAAGTTGCAGGTTTCAGTTCGCGGGAAGGGTTACGACTCTTGCCACTCCAATCAGCTCCACATCTTCATCCCAATCCCAGAGCTGGGCGGTGCGTTCAATATAGGTCTTGGCATACTGGAAGGCTTCCTCGACATCCGTTTTGTCGAGCGAATCCAAGGCTTTTTCGACTTGCGGCGAGAGTGATTCACTCTCGCTGTAGCTACTTGCCGCCAAAGAGGAAAGCTCTGCGTTGATGCTTCCGTCAGGCAGCACAACCACTGTATGCATGTCGAAAAGGTATTCATCGCCGTCTTCCCGCTGGACCCGCGAGCGCACGGTGAAATTAAACTGGTAGCCTGCCTTGGGCGCGGCAGAATCAAGGCCGATTACCCGAATCGCACGTTGTGCCCGCCAAAACTGTAATCACCCACGCGGCGGAGCATGGCGTCAATGAACGGGTGTCCGAGCGCGAGGAAATCCGCCTGCGAATTACGGATTGCCGTTGACGGTCAAACGTGGCCCTGCGATAGCGCTCATCAAGGCCGTTCTCTTTCATCGCTTCGGGCGTTAGGAATTCATAGAATCCGTCTTTGCGCTGCACCTGCCGCCGTTCGCGGGCCAGAAACTTCAGCGTGAAGTCTTCCAGGTCCTTCAAGTTCACCGGGCTGGCCAGCGCCTTTTGGTAACTGTCAAAGCTATAGCTGGAAGCATCCTTGAAGAGGCTCTGGGTGGCAATCTCAAACGCCTCTTGAGCCCGCCGCACGGCCGCTTGGATTTCCTCTTTGGTCTGCTTGTTCAGCGTCCCATCCACCAGCGCCCGCTTATAAATCTCGTCCGGCTCGATCTCGGTTTCCAGTTGCCAGTTCAGGCTGGCGATCAATTCCTCCGGGTTTTCGCCGGTCACCTGTTGGAGGGCCTGCGCCGCCACTCGCAAACGCTGCTCGAAATAGGAGCGCACGGTTTCCTCCACCGTGTCTTTGGCGCGGAGGTTGTAAATCTGGACCACTTTCTCCTGACCGTAGCGGTAGACGCGCCCCACGCGCTGCTCGTAACGCATGGGATTCCAGGGAAGGTCGTAATTCACCACGATGTAGCAGAACTGGAGGTTAATACCTTCGCCGCCGGCCTCGGTTGAAACCAGGAACCGCACCGAGGGCTCTTCCCGGAAGACGCGCTGGCTGCGACGCTTGCTTTCCGCCTCTGTAGCGGCGAGTTTACCTCGCCATGGCGGCGTAAAGCCGCCTCTACGGGAGCGTCCCCCTCCAGTGGCATGTCGCCGTTAATCAGCACCACGGTGTTTGCGCCGTACCATTTTTCCAGGCGTTCTTTCAAGAATTCCTGGGTGCGGCGGTATTCGGTGAAGATCAGCACCTTGGCGCCCGGCGTTTCCGTGTCAATCTTCTTCAGCAGCTCGCGCAGGCTGTCGATTTTCTTCTCCCGCGTCACCGGAATGGCCAGAAGCTTCTTGAGCGTCTTGATTTCGTCCCTCAGGATCTCGCGGTCGGTTTTCAGCACCACGTCCCTTTCCTCCAGTTCGCCCTGGAAGCGCTCATCGCGGTCCTCTTCCTCCTCTTCCGGGAGCTCCTCCAACTTTTTCCCCAGGCGCGCGAGGCGTCCCTCCAGCGCCGCCTTGATGGCCTGGAACGAACTGGCATTCAACTTCTGGAAAGTGGTCAGAATGAACCCCACGGCGCGCTTGTGCATGGGGTCTTCAATTTGTTCAATCGAGTTGTAGCCCGTGCGGATGTAGTCCTCGACGGCGCGGTAAAACTCCTTTTCGTCGGGATACATGGCGAAGGGCAAGGCGTGAGTCATGCGTCCCTTGAAAACCACCTTCCCTTCGGCGTCCGTCACCCGCAGCTTCGGCGTGCGCAGAATCAGCTTGGAATAGGGCACCGCGCCCGGTTCGCGGAAAAGGGGCTGGTCGGTGAGGGTGGAAAAATCCACCTTGGGTTCCAGCAGCCGCACCAGGTTCATAAAGCGGCTGTGGTCGGGATCGCCCGAGTGCGGCGTGCCCGTCAGCAGCAGCAAAGCGTCCGTATACCCGCGTAAAGCTTCCGCCAGTTGATAGTTCTGCGTCCGGTCGGTTTTTCTACCGTATTCCTTGGCGCTCAGCCGGTGCGCCTCGTCAAAGATGATCAGGTCCCAGGGGCGGTTTTCCAGCAGGATGCGCTTGTGCTCCTTGCGCTTCAGGCGGTCGAGCGAGGCGATGGCGCGGGCGCGCAGGTCCCAGATGCGCGGGTTGGTGGCCGTGAAATCGCGGCCGAAAATCTCAAAATCGCCGGCCTGAAACTTGTCCTTGAATTCTTCCTGCCACTGGCGGGTCAGTCCTGCGGGCGTGATGATGAGAGTTCGATTGGCGTAACCGCGCTGGAAGAGCGCCTGCCAAACCATCCCCGCTTCGATGGTCTTGCCCAGGCCCACTTCGTCGGCCAGCATGAAGCGCCGCCGGGGACTGGAAACCACGGTGTAGGCCGTGAAGATTTGATGCGGCAGAATCTCCGTGCGGGCGTTGGAGAGCTGCCCGCCCTTGTTCGTCGTCAGGAAGCGCGCCGCCATCTGCCGCAGGTCGAATTTCCAGGCTTCCTCCCAATGGCCCGCCTTCGCCCGTTCCAGCGGCGTGGGACAAACCTCCACTTCGTCCAGGCTCAGAATGAAGTTTTCCGAGCGGAAAGGCGGGAGAGAAAAAACTGAGGGGTTGAATTCAACCTTGCAGAGACCGTCCCGGACCTTGTAAACCTTGCCGACCCCATAATCCCGGTACATGGAGTTCAGGCTACGAACGTGCGTGCCGAGTTCGACGGTTAGCCGTTTTGTGATTGACGCCAGTAGGGCTTGCCACGATTTTGGTTAGGTTCCACCCTTATCTCATTCTGCCCTTCTACCGCCACCGAAGCGACCCGTTTGATGGCGTAGAAATCGACGAATCTGAATACTTGCTGATTATCGGCATTCTGGAGGCCTCGCCGCGTCACCTGGACTATTCGCCCTTGCGCTTAAGGCAAATCGGCTTGCCCTTCGCTCTCTGGAGTGCCCGTCGAATTAGATTAAGTGTGCGTTGGTTAGAGACGTCCAGATCGTGTTCCCAGATGCGGATGACCCTCCATCCGGCGGCTTTAAGTTGCCGCGTTTGACGTTTGTCCCTTTCCTTGGTTGTCGCAATTTTCTCGTTCCACCACCCGGCGTTCTTTCTTGGACATGTGAAGTGGCGAGGGCAACCGTGCCAGAAGCAGCCGTCAACGAACACGCACAGTCGGTGCTGGGGGAACACTATATCTGCTGTACACCGCAACGCAGGCAAAGGTCGGCAGTCTTTCCGGAAGCGAAGTCCAGCCTTACGCAAGATGGTGCGAAGCTGACGCTCTGGATGGAGGTTGTCCCCGTAATTGGCCAGCATTACACGGCGAACCACAGGTGATGACGCGGCGGGCGCACGTGACCTAAGTGACCTGCCGCTCATGGGGTAGGAGTATCCTCGTCCACATCAGTAGGTAGTTCATTAGCCCCTGATCCCAGATCCTCTACGGGTTGACGTTCTATGGTTAATTGCTCGTCACCAACTCTCACTACTATCTGGTCGTCAGCAAGCGAAAGCAGGAGGTCCGGGAGTTTTCCTGGAGCCTCATCCAGAAGCGACTGCAGGGGTGTTCGAATGTATTTCTCCAAGAATTTAGCCATGGTCGGCCCAGCTTCATCTTCCAAGTGCTTCCAGGCGTCCGCCCCGATGAATACATCTCCGTCCTGAGCCTGGAACGCTCGGCAGAGCTCATCCAGTTTCGGGTTTGGCGTCGGATCAAGGACCACAAGTACGGGTTTGTAGCCGCTGGATTTAACGTCAACCGGGAACTCTAGCTCCTCTTCCCAGCGCCCTTGGCCGGAGGCGGCAATTGTGACTCGAAGCTTGAACTCATAAGCGCGTTTTGTGTCTTCTCGCAAGCAGTCAACCTGCCTCCCACCTGTCCCGCCTTTACGTTTGATCGGACTCTTTCGCGAGCCGAACGGGACGCCTCCGATGGCGTGTGCGATTATCGGTTCGAACAAGTATCCCGTTTCTTGCGCGGCACGGTTGTCGATGTCGAACATCCATTTGCGCCAGAACAATAGAGCCGCAAGAGATTCAGGGGTAAGGGAACCGTACTGGAGCAGACCACGTGGCCCGACTTGGTCGAGTGTGGGCATAGGCTGCGCTCGCAAGATGCGGTCATACTTGAGCCGCGCTTTGTGCAACTTCGCCAAGCAAAAGAAATAGGCGTCCGCGTCCTCCCTTAGCGAGACTAACTTTTCGAACAGAATTACGAAGTCCAGTCCTGATAATCGGAGGCTTGCCAATATTTCTTTGCTGAAGAACTGAGGGAGTCGTCGCGGAATCTTCTTAAAACCCTTTTGCAGTCCCAAGTCAGTGACGACAACTGCCAGCAGGTAAGAGCAGACTTCGTCATCTAGCCCTGAATCGAGGGCGCTGTTGCCAGCAGCACGGACTCTCGTGAGGGAGGCCATTTGGGTCTTGCTCAACGCCACAGCGTCATCTCCTCGCTTACTATGAACTTACTGAAAGTCCGATTCACCAAGTCTGCCACATGCTTCAAGACAGGACTAGACCCGTTAGATAGAGTCGGAACGAAGCTAAGCAGCGCTCCCTCAGGCGTAGTGGTGACGGGTTCCTTCATGTCATTTGCGAGACTCGTGGCAATTGCATAAGCCATCAGAGGGGGAACCGCATTACCGATCAGCTGACCACGTTCGGAAGGCGCCCCAAGAAACACGAAATCGTCGGGAAAGGTTTGGAGTCTCGCACACTCCCGAATTGTAAGAGGACGATCCTCAACCGGATGCAGAAACTCGGATTGAGCACCCCCCGTGATGGCCTTCGACGGTTCATCAGGCCGAAGGCGCCGAAGTCCGGCAGGTGCGCCGCCTCTGCGCTCTGAAGGTGTGCCGTCCATCACTCGCCGAAAAGCTCGCCGGCGATAGCTGCCATGTTGGAGTGCTTCGGGTAAGTCACGCATTGTCATCCCGGGTTCCAATGCCCGCGCACGCTCCAGGTCTATACCATTTAGCGGCCTGTAGAAGTGCCCTTGTGGATAGCCAGGTGGCGCACTGCCCGCCTGTGGAAGATCCCCAATGGCATCCATTAGAGTGGGAGTCAACGGTAAGTGCCTAGAAGCCAGTAGAGCACCTGGCGCACCGAATGCAGTATGGGTTGGCTTGGCAAAAGTTGGTTCCCACCCCAATCCGCCGAGGGCAATTACCCGTTTCCTGTGCTGTGGAACTCCGTAATTGGCGGCATTGATCTTGCGAAGGTGAACTCTGTATCCGGCGTGAAGGAGGGGGGACAGCAAATCGATCACTCGCGCGCCATCCTCCGCGGTGAGAAATCCCTCAACATTTTCAAAAACAAAAGCGTCGGGTCGCAGCTTGGCGATTGTCTCGGCGAAGTGCGCCACAAGGCTGTTGCGTCCATCATCACTCCGCCGCATGCCCGCAGACGAGAATCCCTGGCACGGAGGCCCTCCCACCACAACGTTTGTCTTGGGAAGCTGCATTTCCAGTGACAGGTCATGCGACGCGGTATGAGGACCAAGATTGTGCCTGTATGTTTCAAGGGCCGCTGAATTATTGTCGACGGCCAACAACATTTGACAGCCTGCTTTGATAAAGCCTAGAGAAAGCCCTCCCGCTCCGCAGAACAGGTCTAGTACGGTTGGGATATACTGGTCCATGGCTGTACCGTATTCTGCCACGAAGTAGAAGAAACACGATAGCTCGAAGTTCGACCGGCACGCGCGGGCATTAGGCGTCTCCCCAAACGTTGACGGGAGTTCCAACAGCGGAGGAGAGGCCTTTCCAGAGCATACCGCTCATCGACCTGTCCCCTGCTCTTAGCGAGCGTGCCGAACACCTGCCCCTTGGGGTTGGTGGTGTTTAGAATCTCTTCATAAAGGGCGCGCACGCCCTCCTGCGCCGTCTGGCTATCAGACCCGAAGTCGCCGTGCAGGTATTCCGGCTGGTAGGGCTTCCCTTTCTGGCCCAGGTTGTATAGCGCGCAAAGGAATCGCTCGGTCGAATAGCGGTTGACTTCCAGGGGCTCCTGGTCCGTCCACTTGTCATCGCGGAATCGGAGAAAGATGAAGTATTTCCCGTCCGTCCCGACACCGAACATGCTGTTCCACTGCCGGTGCTCTTCGCGGTTCATGTCGTAAAAGCGCTTTTTGAGCTGATCGATCACTTTCTTATTGTTGGCGGCGTCTTTGTTGGGCGAAAGATTGCCGGGCTCCTTGTATTCGACAATCACACTGCCATAAACCGAATCGGGACGCCCCGTCGCAATCGTGACGTTGTGGTGGCCCTCCAGGGTGATCTTGGCGTCGCCGGCAAATTTCTTGAGGGCGGCGGCCACGTCGATTTGCAGGTCCATTTCTGACTTGGCCAACGCCGCCGCCCCCCGAATCTGGTCAGCAATGGCCGCCGCGCTGCGAGTGACGATTTCGTCCAGAGATGGCTGACTTCGGGAATCTGCCGGGCGTTCCATCGCGGGTCCACCTCAAAGGGGGTTGTCGTTCAAGCTATAAGGGGGTTGATTCTATACCGAATGACTAATCTAGGAGCGGAATTCCTTACGGACCGGGTGGCCGCGCGCTTGGATGCGGACATCATCCTGCCGGCATCCTCCGTGAAGCCGGAATACAAGGGCATGCCGACGCTTCTCAAGTGGCTCAGCGGCGCGGTTGGTGGTAAGTCGTAGGTTGTAGGTGGTTGGGATTCCGGGCAAGTTATACCTCTTGGCCACCGGCAGGAGTGCCGGCGCCACCCTCCGCAGGCGGAGCATGCCGTCCGAGACTGACACTCTCCAAGGTGGAATTCGCGCCGTCGCGAGGGAGGCAAGAGTCAACAAAAAGAACCCGGCGAGCCCTGCCCGCCGGGGTAATTGAAATGGAATGAAAGAGCTATTGGCTAAAGGCCACACCGCTAAAGCCCGCGACGCCGACGGAGGGTGACGTCGCCACAGAGGTGAGGTCGCCGTAGGCGTCGATAGAGAAGACGCCGATATAACCTTCGCCGCCGACGGCGTAAATGACGGCGAGCCACTTGCCATCGCGGGATACCGTGATGTCCGTTGGCGAGCCCGGCAGAGGTATCGATTTGTAGAACGCCCCGCCTTGGCTGTCGCTGAAGAATATGGAGATAGCTTGGCCCGGGGAATTGCCCGTGTACCATACGCTCCCCGGCCCTTTCGCCACCCAGCAGGGGGCGTTGCCGGGATACGACGGTGTCGGCCCGGCGATCGGGAAAACCGTCCCGTCCTCGTCCACAATCGCGAAGCTATCGATACTGTGGGCCGGAGTGAATCCCAGAATGTCTCCCCAGAACGCTTCTCCGAGCGGGACCGTGTCCGCATCGGCGGGGAGCGTTATAGTGGTGCTTGTCCCGCTGAGCGCCCCATATTGAGTGAGCGGCAGTTGCAGGACGGAACCTGATTTCAGGGTGACCGCCGCCCAGTCCTTGCCCACCGCGATCTGCGCCGCCGAAGGATCGGCGAGACCGACAGCGGTTCCATCAACATTACCCGACGGCCACGCATGACTCTCGGCGCAATTCGTGCCGACCACAAAGAGATGTTCCTGGCTGAGCGCGACAGAATCAGGGTTCACACAGCCCGTCGCCAGATTGATCGTAGACCCCATGCCGATGGAGTCGTAATGCCGCACCAATTGGCTGACGCTGTTTGATCCGAAGTTACCTACCGCTCCGAGCTCGTCCCGGAACTGTAAAATCCCAGCATTGGTGCTCGCGCCGCCTTTACCACCCGTCGGCAGCATGTTCACCATGGAGAGCGAAGGCGTGCCATTTGTACTCAGCTTGAACACGACCACATCGTTACCGCTGGCATTATTCGTGCTCGTGAGCACGAACACGCTACGCCCAACCCCGCCTGCGTTGTTCATGCCCGTGGGCGCGAGCCCGCTACCCACCACCTCGCCTGCAACCGCTAATGCGGTGGCAAGAAATACGGCCGCCAGCAAACCGCCGGCGCGCCACAGATTGATTTTCAAGGTACCGTCCTCCTTTATTGGATTGGAATTCGCACTACAGCAATTGAGGCAAGAGCTAAAACTCAGAGCGGCCGCCGCTGCTCGATAAGGCGCGCGGCCCCCGCGTGGAGGCACATCTCCCGCTCGAAACTTCATGCTCCCTCCTACACTTTTTGCCGTTCAGTTCGCGTTGGCTGCCGGAGGGCCGGCCCCAAACCAGGACACTCCCGGACCGGGGATTTCAAATTTCTCAAGCCCACCGTGGCTATCGCCGCTTGGCGCCACTGCTGAATCAGTTAGCCCTTCCCCGCACACTATGGAACTGTCATTTCCCCTTTGCCAACTATGTCGCGTGGGGAACGAAAATCCCCCTCAAAGTATGGGAGGAATTTTCCTCTAGGACCAAGCACGGGTTCCAGTAGTGGGTCAATTTGATGTAGAGGCGGCTTTGCGCCGCCATTGGGCGAGATAAACTCGCCGCTACGACGTGAAACTGACCCACCATCAGATCCAGGCGTAGCTGGAAAAAAAAGCAAAAAGCCTATAAAATCGAGTTCTGCCGTCGAAGACAGGACGAGAAATGAAAAAATGTGGCATCGGTGTGGCGGTGGTGGTTTGTCTTTGGCCAACCATGCTCCTGGCGCAACGACCCATGTACATTGGCGCCTTGGGAGGACTGGCGACGCTTTCGGGGGACGGAAGGTCGAACATCACGGCTTCCTCCGCCGCGACTTCGCTCTATGATCCTCAAAACGGTGGGGCGGCTAGCCTCTTTTGGGGCTGCCACGTTTTCCGCTATGTCAGCATTCAGGGCAATTACATCTGGAACCAAAACGATTTGACGCTGGTTTCGACCCTCTCGAACCCCGCCACCTCCAGTTTCTATCAGCAGCCGATGTCGAGCACGGAGAACGCTTTTATCGGGGACGTCCTGGTCTATTTTCGGCCGCGGGGCGACCGGGTCAGGCCGTATCTTTCGCAGGGAGGTGGGGTGCTGCACGTCGAGCAGCCGCGTTAATGGCAGCGCGGTTTCGAGCGGCAATCTGTTGGCGCTGCCCGGGAATGCAAGCTCCACGTTCCCGGGCTCACGTACGGCCGTCGGGCTGGACGTGCGAATGGCCCACGCCTGGTATTTCCGCTACACGTTTGGTGAGAACATCAGTCACAACCCGGTGAGCGCCCAGCTTTCGCCTCCGGGGCAGCGCTTGCTCAAGAACTTCCAGAATCTTTTCGGTCTGTATCGGCAGTTCTGATCACGTTTTCTTGAATGCCACATAAGGGCAGTGACCCCAGTAAATGGGTGGAGGCTCGACGTTTTCACCGAGCACACGGGCATGGCAAATGCTGCAACAATTGAAGCATTTGGCCGATGCCGCAAGCGGAAGATTTGCCCACAAGCTCTCAAAAACACACAGTCCGTGACCGGCGCGGCGCGTCTCAACCACATTCAACAGGGGTCCGGATTGCTGCTGCCGCCGGATGAGGGCCGAGTACGTTTTCGCTTTCACCCGCGACGGCGTGCGTATAGCGCCGGGGTGGTTTCCGTCTCTTGCGCGAGGCGCGAAAAGAACTCGTCGTCTTGTCGGGGCTTATCGCTCATTCCATTTCCTTTTGAACTGTTCTCGGGCCCGGGCCAGAAGCCGCTCGACGGCCTTCTCAGTCCTTCCGGTCGCAGTGGCAATTTCGCTGAGACCGCGCTTTTCCCAATAGCGCCAGAGCAAAACAATGGAGTAGGCCTCGGGGAGGCTAGCGAGAATCTCCTGGGTCTTCTTGACGGCCTGTTGTTGCTCGATCGCCTCCTTAACGCTGTGTGGGTCGATGGGGTCGGGAGCAGGATTTTCTTCCTCGCCGGGAACCTCGACGTTCCGCAAGCGTTTCCGGTAATGGTCTTCCACTTTGTGCCGGGCAATGCCGAGCAGCCAGCTACGGAGCGAGGATTCTCCCCGGAACTTTTCCAGGTTCTCCCAGGCGGCAAGGAACACTTCCTGAACCATGTCATCCACCAAGTCGGTGTAGGGGAAGAGCCGCCGCCGGACGTAGCCATGGACGTGGTCCGCATGGCGGTTGACGAATTCCGCCGTCGCCTTGCGGTCCTTTCGCAAGACCTCCAAAACCAACTGCGTGTCCGATCGTTCGGGCTCGACGGAGGCGTGGGGCTTGGTTCCCTGCGCTCTGGTCTCGGTGAAGTCCATCACTATAAGTGTCGCTATAAACGCCAACTTCCCCCTGAGCAAGTAGGGGCATGCCATGGCGTGCTCCCACATCATGCCATGGCGGGCCGTTACAGCGCGCCCACTAGTGCGGGCAGTTCCGATAGCGATTGCACCACGCCGTCGGGCTTGCCGGGAAGGCGTTCCGGCTTTTGGCCAGAGCGGTTGCACCAAACCACGCGCATGCCGAATGCCGAGGCCGCATACGCATCCCAGGCGTTAGCCGACTGAAACAAAATCGCCTCGCGGGGGATGCCCAGCCGGTCGACCGCAAGTTGATAAACCCGTGGATGCGGCTTGTAAACCCCCACCTCCTCGACCGAGAACACAGCGTCAAGGAGTGGCGCGATCTTCGCGTTTTCCACTGCCCGCTGGAGCATCTGCGGCGTTCCGTTCGACAGGATGGCGGTTTTAAACCCTGCACCCTTTAAGCGGCGGAGCGTTTCCGGCACCTCGGGATATGGATCGAGGGTGAGATACAAGGTCATCAACCGTTCGCGAAGCGCCGGGCTTGCTATTCCCATCATCTCCAGAGTGAAATCCAGGGCCTCGCCGGTGACCGTCCAAAAATCGGCATGTTGGCCTTCGAGCGTCCGCAGCCAAGTGTATTGGAGCTGCTTTTCCCGCCACAAGGTATTCAGCCTCTCGAGCTTGCCGCCGAGTTCGCCCCGGCACTGCGCCGCTGCTGACGCATAGTCAAACAGCGTGCCATAGGCGTCGAACACGCAGGCCTTAATGCCTTCCAGGCGCTCCTGGTTCATGAATTCCCCCGTCATACGGCCTAACCAATGAAATGCAACCGGGCAGCGTCGCAGGTGATGAGCCTGTCCTCGACGATTAGCGCCGATAAACGCTGCAGGGCAGTGTGGATCCGCTCAAGTCCCGGGCCGTCGCGCGGTCGGAAGTTGCTTTTTGGTTTGTCGGGGACGAAGTAGCGCAGGGGGGCCGTAATCAGCCCTCCTCGATTCCGTGTGCAGGTTTATGACTCGCTCGGCACAGTGCCCCAGTCACATTCTAGCACAATCAGCGGGGTGCGCGAGTGATGACCGCCGCCGTGTGCCGCCGCCGTGATGGCCGCCGCCGCGCACTACTCCGCCGCCTTTCGTCCTGCATGTTGATTAACTTGTGCACGCCCTTGATGCTCAGAACCGCATCAGAGTAAGGCAGGCTGCGACTAGCGCTCAGCTACCAACTCGTGTGACCAGTTCTTCATCGGCAAAAAGGCTTTGCAAACGCTCAGGATTGTGCGATAAATCATGCGCCTCCCGGTGGAGGCTCTTCCCGGTGGTGGCGGCCGGGAGGGGGGTGATGCAAGGTGGCCGCGTTGCGGTTTCATTCCACCCCATCGACCCCTGATAAGAAAACCTGCACCGCCAGGCGTTGGTGAACGGTTCTGGCGCTCGCCCCGGATCCTCCCGCTGCCTCCGGTAGTTCTTGCATTGGCAGGTATTTTCTTGTTTTGCCCTATCACTCCATCCATCGCTTACTCCAGCGCCCGATCGGTTGTATGAGCCCGCCGCACCACACTTGTGCATGCTGGCCCTGGGATTCAGTTTCCTGCTGTTCCTCCGGCCTTTTGGCGGCGAACCCGCCCCTGAAGCGATTTGAATATTCCCTTCCCCGCATGGGGACGATGTTTCGCATCGAGATGTATGCGGCGGACAAGCGCCCAAGCGTCAAAAGCGGCGGAGGCGGCCTTCGCTCGCGCCGAGGAACTCGAACAGATCATGAGCGACTACCGCGCCGACAGCGAACTGATGCGCTTGTCGCGCGAGGGCGCCGACCGCGCCGTTTCCGGTGAGCAGCGACCTCTACGACGTGCTGGCGAAATCCCTCTGGACCTCGGAGCTTTCCCGCGGCGTCTTTGACGTCAGCATCGGCCCGTTGGTTGATCTATGGCGCGGCGCCCGCAAAACCGGTCGCTTGCCTGATCCAGGGGAAATTACGCAAGGCAAAATCTCTGGTGGATTACCGCAATATCGAATTGGACCCGGCGCGCCACACGGTGTTCCTGAAGCGCGCCGGCATGATGCTGGACCTTGGCGCTATCGGCAAGGGTTATGCCGCGGACCAAATGCTGGCCGTCCTGGAATCGCAGGGAATCGGCCACGCCATGGTGGTGGCGGGAGGAGAGGTTGTCGTGGGCGAACCTCCGCCGGGAAATTCCGGCTGGAAAGTCGGCATCGACACGGCCGACGCGGATGCCGGGGGAGCGCCTTGCACGCTGCTGCTGCACGCCGCCGCGGTTTCCACTTCCGGCGATGAGCACCAGTTTTTGGAACTGAACGGCCATCGTTATTCGCACGTCATTAATCCTGCAACGGGCTGGGCGCTGGAAGGCGAGAGCAGCACCACGGTAATCGCCAGGGATTCGACCACCGCTGACGCGCTCGCCACGGCGTTTTCCCTGATGTCCGTGGCGGATGGAATTCGGGTTGCCGAATCCCTTCCGGGCGTGTCGGTCTTATGGGTTCGGCGGGTGGGCGGGGAATGGAAGCACTACACCTCACGGGGTTTCCCCACCTCATGCCGAAGTATAGCAAGAAAGGGGCAAATAGCACAGGCGCATGTTTTTTCTCTTTACCAAATGGATAGACAGCCATTAAGCACAGATTCCCCCCAATCTCCAAGGGCTAAAAATCTACTTTTTGTCATGTTTGGAGTTTGCATCGGCATCGCGGTCATTTTGTCCGGAAAAGCGGGCGTGGACGCCACCTCTTCTGACAAGTTCTGCGACCAGTCCTGCCATGCCCACCCGGACGCCACGCAAACCTGGATTCGCTCGCCGCATTTCACCAACAAGAGCGGGGTGGTGACCCATTGCATCGATTGCCACCTCCCCGGCGGGGGGATGGAGTATTACACCGAAAAAGCCCGCTTGGGCGGCCAGGATATTTACGGCAAGCTCTTCAAGGATCTCACCAAAATCAACTGGCAATCCAAGCAGACTTTGACCCAGGCCCGCGACTTTCACTTACGACAGCGCTTGCATTCGCTGCCACGCCAACCTTTTCAGCGCCGGGCTCTCGAAGAAAGGCGTGGATGGCCACCTGCACTACCAGCGCTCCAAGGACAAGATGCGGTGCATCAACTGCCACCTGCACACGGGGCACTATCGCGGCAAGGAAGCCGAGGAAGTGGTGGATGAGGCCGCCGCGCAGGAACAGGAACTCGAGAAGGCGTTCCCACTAAGCCCGGAGGGATTCAAGAGCTACACCGAGGTGATCCCTGGCTCAACGGTGAAAATCCGCATGGTGGCGGTTCCCGGCGGCACGTTCCAGATGGGGAGCCCCGAGTCGGAACCCTACCGGCGCCCTGATGAAGGCCCCGTCCACGAGGTGAAGATCAGCCCGTTCTGGATGGAAAGGGCGGAGGTGACGTGGCGCGAGTACGAGGTTTACCTGCTCCAGCGCGGGAACACCGGGCGCAATCGGGACGCCCCGGCATCGGGCAAAGCCGACGCCGTGAGTGGTCCCACTCCGCCTTACGGGTCGCCTGACCAGGGTTGGGGCAGAGGTTCGCGGCCGGCCATCACCATGACCTATTACGCCGCCACCAAATATTGCGAGTGGCTCTCGCAAATTACCGGAAAGAAGTACCGGCTTCCCACCGAGGCGGAGTGGGAATACGCCGCCCGCGCCGGCGCCACTTCTCCCTATTTCTTCGCTGGCGACCCTGCTTCGTTCACCAACGAGCGATGGCTGAATCACTTGTTGGGAGTGAAGACCGCGCCGCTCATCGATTACGCCTGGTATCAAGGAGATAGCGCGGATGAAACTCACCCCACCGGCATGACCAAACCCAATGCCTGGGGTATGGTGGACATGTTGGGCAATGTTCGGGAATTTTGTCTGGATTGGTACGCACCTGATGCTTACGGAACCCTGGCCAACTCCGTGCCCACCGACCCGCGCGGCCCGGACTCCGGCAAGGAGCACGTGGTGCGGGGAGGTTCGTATCGCTCCGACGCCGCCGACCTGCGCTGCGCCGCGCGCGACCACACGCGCGAGGAAGATTGGCTGCTCACCGACCCCCAATCGCCCAAGAGCATTTGGTGGTATTCGGACTGCACCGATGTGGGCTTCCGCGTGGTCCGGGAATTGGACGAGGGCGTGCAGACCGCCGGAGTTCGGCAGGCGGGAGGCGCCGGAAAGAATTGATCGCGGTGCGGCCACAATCGCCAACCCCCGAGGATGATGCGCCTCAAAGGGGTGACCCCATCTGGCCCTGTCTCGGGGTTTTTCCTTAGCCCCGAAGGGGCGACCCAATCTAGCCCAGGGCAACGCCCTGGGGTAAGGTCGGAGCGAAATCGATGTCCGCGCCCGGAAGGGGCGCGCCAATTAAAGGCCATGCCACAATCGCTGACCAAATTACACATCCACCTCATCTTCAGCACCAAACTGCGCGAACCGCTCCTCCTGCGGCCATTTCGCGAGCGAGTGCATGCCTACCTGGCAACGGTACTCAACAACCTCGATTCTCCCGCGCAAAAAGTCGGCGGCATGAGCGATCATGTCCACATTCTCTTTCGCATGTCGAAGAACCACGCCCTGGCGAAGGTGGTGGAGACGGTCAAAACGAGTTCCTCCAAGTGGATCAAGACCCAAAGCCCGGCCCTGCGGGCGTTCCATTGGCAAAATGGCTACGGTGGTTTTTCGGTGAGCCCCTCGCAGGTGGAGGCGGCGGCCGAATACATCGATCGACAGGAAGAACACCATCGCGTGGTAAGTTTTCAGGAAGAGTACCGGAAGTTTTTGCAGACCTACGGTGTGGAATACGACGAGCGATATGTATGGGATTGAGGCAAGGGAGAGGTTCGCCCCTTCGGGGCTCAGGCGTTGAAAGGGATGACGCCGGTTGAACCCAGGCCGTTGGCCTGGGCTAGATTGGGTCGCCCCTTCGGGGCTCAAGCAGTGGGTCGCCCCTTCGGGGCTCAAGCGGTGGGTCGCCCCTTCGGGGCTCAAGCAGTGGGTCGCCCCTTCGGGGCTCAAGCAGTGGGTCGCCCCTTCGGGGCTCAAGCAGTGGGTCGCCCCTTCGGGGCTCAAGCAGTGGGTCGCCCCTTCGGGGCTCAAGCAGTGGGTCGCCCCTTCGGGGCTCAAGCAGTGGGTCGCCCCTTCGGGGCTCAAGCAGTGGGTCGCCCCTTCGGGGCTCAGGCAAGTGTAGCGCGGACCTGTTTTGTAGGTCCGCGGTTCGTCCCGTAATAACAACAAAAAGCCGCGGACCTACAAAACAGGTCTGCTACATTTATTCATTCGAAATTAAAGATTGTAATTAAAGGAGATGCAACATGACGGATGAGAAGACGGAAAAGCGGGATTGCAATCGGCGAGCCTTCATCGGCGCCGTGGCGGTGGTAGGCGCCGGGAGCGGTCCTGGCCAGTTGCAAGAAGTCCTACCCGCCGGTGACCTTCGTGGACGTGGCCCCGGACGGACCGGTCCTGAAGGCCGGACTGATCGGCTGCGGAAGCCGCGGCACCGGCGCGGCCCTGAACTTCCTCAAGGCAGGACCCAACCTCAAGATTGTGGCGCTGGGCGACGTCCTTCAGGACCATCTGGACACGTGCCGCGAGAACTCTTGCCAAAAAGGCGCAAGTGCAAGTTGCCGACGACCATTGCTTTATTGGCTTCGACGCCTACAAGAAAGTGCTGGAAGCGGACGTGGACATCGTGCTGCTCGCCACGCCGCCGCATTTCCGGCCTGCGCATTTCGATGCCGCGGTGGACGCCAAGAAACACATCTTTCTGGAGAAGCCGTGCGCGGTTGACGCTCCCGGCGTGCGCTCCATCCTGGCCACCGGCCAGAAAGCCGCGGCTTACAACCTCTGCGTGGTGTCGGGAACCCTGTGGCGGCACGACCGCCCCCACCGGGAAACCTACAATCGCGTCTCCCACGGCGCCATCGGCCAGATCCTCGGGGCGCGCTCCCGCTACAACGTCGGCCAATTGTGGTATGCGCCGAAGAAGAAAGAGTGGTCGGATATGGAAGCCATGATTCGCGACTGGGTGAACTGGCGATGGCTTTCCGGCGACCACATCGTGGAACAGTGCGTCCATAATCTCAATACCGTCCTCTGGTTTACGGGAATGACCCCGACGAAAGCCATCGGCGCCGGCGGGCGCGTGCAGCGCGTGACGGGCGACCAGTATGACCACTTCAACGTTCAGTTCACTTACCCCAACGGCGGAATCAACGACAGCATGTGCCGGCAGATTGACGGTTGCGCCAATGAAGTTTCCGATTACGTGGTGGGGACGGAGGGCTACACGAATTGCAAAGACACGATCTTTGACCTTACCGGCAAGGTGGTGTGGAAATATCAGGAAGCGGGACAGGATCCGGGAAAGACCAAATTCAATCCCTACGATCAAGAGCATGTGGATTTCGTCAACGCCATCCGCACCAACCAGCCCGTGAACGAAGCGGAGCACCTGGCGCACTCGACGCTGATCGGCATCCTGGGCAGGACCGCGGCCTACACGGGTA
>CAWELY010000026.1:0-60771 GCA_963810005.1 uncultured Acidobacteriota bacterium | reverse complement strand
ATGTCTACGTTGGCGGCGTATTGTGCACCGGCGATTTTCGCGCCACGGAATTTAATGGAGATGAAGCCCTATCACGATTGCGGGATGAACTTGACCGCATGCGGCCAAGCGAACTCTTACTGGCTTCGGCACGCCCAGCCCGCTGGAAGGCCGGGCGGGCAGCGGCAATCGTCACGCAAACGCCGATCGAGGAGTGGGTGTTCGGCGAGGAGTACGGCGCGCGCCTGCTGCGCGACCATTTCCGAGTCGTGACCTTGGCGGGCTACGGACTGGACGGCCATCCGTTTGCCCTGGCCGCGGCGGGCGCCATCCTCCATTACGTGCGCGAGACTCAGCGCGGCTCCTTGACCCATCTCGATGGCATCCGCTTCTATCAGCAGCAGGATTCGTTGGTGCTCGATCCCTCCACTTTGCGCAACCTGGAGCTGCTGGACCCGGCATTCGGCGAATCGCGGGCGGCGACGCTGCTCGGTGTACTGGACGATTGCTCCACGTCGCTGGGGGCGCGCAAGCTCAAGGCCTGGATGCTGCGGCCATCCCTCGACCGCGAGGAGCTTAATGCCCGGCTGGATGCCGTCGAGGAGCTGGTGAAGAACACCATCGCGCGCGAGGAGCTTCGGCGCGTGCTGGGCTCCATCCAGGACCTCGAACGCTTGCTCAGCAAGATTACTCTGGAAACGGCCAACGCCCGGGAATTGCTGGCGCTGAAGCAATCGGTGCGGCCGCTGCCGATCCTGCGGACTTACCTGAGCCGTTTCCACGCCCGCCGCATCGGCGATCTGCACGCGCAGCTTGATGAGCTGGCGGACATCCACGAGTTGCTGGAGAAATCGATTCATCCCGAGCCGCCGGTGGTCCTGAACGAGGGTGGACTTGATCCGCGCGGGCTATCACGCCGAGCTCGACGAACTGCGCGACCTTGGCCAGAATTCCAAGCGCCTGCTCGCCCAAATCGAATTGCGCGAGCGCGAGCGCACCGGCATCGCCTCGCTCAAGGTGCGCTTCAACAACGTCTTCGGCTACTACATTGAAATCTCCAAGGCCAACCTGCACCTGGCGCCGCCGGATTACGAGCGCAAGCAGACGCTGGTGAATGCCGAACGCTTCACCACCGCGGAGCTCAAGGAACTGGAAGCGAAGATTCTGGATGCGGAAGAGCGCAGCCACACGCTCGAGCGCGACCTCTTCACTGGCATTCGCCGCCAGGTGGGCGGCGAGGCCCCGCGCATTCGGCAGACCGCCGCCGTGCTGGCGGAGCTTGATGTGCTCGCCTGCTTCGCGCATCTTGCCGCCGAGCGAGAATACCATCGTCCGGAGTTTTCCGACGACGCCGAATTGCTCATTCAGGAAGGCCGCCATCCGGTAATCGAACGCATCGTGGAAGAGGGCCAAACCGGCAAATTCATTCCCAATGATCTCTACATGAATGGCGGCGCGGACCTGCTGCTGATTGTCACCGGGCCCAACATGGGCGGGAAATCGACTTATCTTCGGCAGGCCGCGCAAATTGCACTGATGGCGCAGATGGGCAGCTTTGTGCCCGCCGCCCGCGCCAAGCTTCCCATTTTCGACCGCATCTTTACGCGCATCGGCGCGTCTGACAACCTGGCGCGCGGCCGCTCAACTTTCATGGTGGAGATGACCGAGGCGGCGGCCATCCTGAATACCGCCACGCCCCGCAGCCTGGTGCTGCTGGATGAAGTTGGCCGCGGCACCGCCACGTTTGACGGCTTGGCAATCGCCTGGGCGGTGGTCGAGTATCTGTTGACGCACACGCGCGCCAAAACCCTTTTCGCCACCCACTACCATGAGTTGACGGAACTGGCGGACCTGCTGCCGGGAGTGAAGAACTACCATGTGTCGGTGAAGGAATCCGGGTCGAATATCATCTTTCTGCGCAAGGTCGAGCCCGGAAGCGCAGACAAGAGCTACGGCATTGAAGTGGCGCGCCTGGCGGGTTTGCCGATCACGGTCATCGAGCGGGCGCGTGAAATCCTGACGCGGCACGAGCAGAGCGAGCACAGCCTGAGCGAGCGCCTGGCCGCCCACAAGGAAGCGCCGGAAACGGGACCGGTGCAGCTCACCATCTTCACGCCGCTCAACGCCGAGGTGGTGAATGCCATTGAGAATGCCGACCTCGACAACCTTAAGCCCATCGAAGCGCTGAATCTTCTTGCCGAATTGAAGAAGCAGATTCAATCATGAAACGGCAGAACCCGAGCGGGCGAATCCCTCATGTGCGGCTCGTCGAGCCCCGCTGGAGTTCCTCGAGCAGCAGTTCAGGCGCGCACCGAGGAGGGGTGCTCTGGCCGTTGCTACCGCCTTCGCCGGAAACGTCCACGATCTGCTCGGCAACATTTCGCGAGCTCGCCCGCATGCCACCCATCCTCGCCCTGGAAGTACAGAGGGCGGGCGCGGGCCGCGCTCATGCCTACTGCCCCCGCTCCCCGCCCGCGGGTGTTGGCGCAAAAGGGCGCGCGGTTCGCCCGCCATGCGGGCGAACTGGTCGGCGAGGCGCTGAAGCTTCTGGGATTTCAATCCACACTGGCGCTCGACCTGGCATCGAGTTCAAGGCGGAGTCGCTGACACCTTTAGCGCTGACCCACGTGGTGGCGGAGTGCGGCGTCCTTTGTCGAAGGGCTCTCGCAACAGAGGATCCTGGCTTTTAACTCCCGGCTTGGGATGCGTCGCGTCCTCGGCGGAGAACTGCCGCTTTACGTCGAATGGCGGACTAACGTCGGACTTTGATTCCCTCGTAAGCTGTTCGCGGCTTCCACTCGTCTTGATAGATTGGCCCGGTGCCGAACCCTCCCTGGACGTACCCACGGTCGGCCGTGCTTTACACCAAAGTTGTGAAGATGTCTCCGCGTTTGGCTATCGCGGCGTGGTGATCGCCAGCTTGAAACCAGACGATGCGAGGAGTGGACTTCAGTACGCGGCGGTTCGATCCACGCCGGGTGCGACATGCTGCTTCGAAAAACATGAGTGGCGGGCAATGCCGCGCCGAGGAGGCGCTCGCTTCCGGCCAGCTCCCGCGCGAACGACTGGAGCTGTCCATCACATTCGCGCCGCGAAAAAAGGATCGGCGCCACCAGAAGGGCCGTTTTCGATAAAGCCTGGGGACGGCTGGGGCAGCGGTTTGAAGAGTTTAATTCCGGCACTCGAGAGATGGGGATAATCGGCACGCGGCCGGGCGTTATTTCCGTTCTTTCGGACCGGTGAAGCTGTTTTGCTGTTCGCTGTGTTCTTAATGTCTCCCGGAGGAAACTTATGAGTGGAGTCTCGGGCCTGAATGTGCGGGTTTGGAGCAGATTGAACAGGCCGGCCGAGAGCCGGGAGGAGAAAATGTCGTTGCCGGCTTAGATTCCCAGACACTGGACCTTTTGCTGGAAGCCGAAGCTCAAGCGAGAGGCGCGGCGACGCCTTACTTCGCGCTGGAAAGACAGCCCCCAACGGCGTGTCATGGCGTGGCTTGACACTTGCATATAAAAACTACCCGCCCGATGCGAAATAAAATGGGATGCGCGCGTGTCGAACCTCCGGAGATCGTGCGTTCAACGCATAACAAACCCACCGCCGCCGCCCACGTTATTAAAACAATCAAAACTGCTATTCAACAATTCAGCGAATTCCCCCTTATCGACAAACCCAGCCCAACGTTCGTATGCTATCGATTACCGAATCCGTATGTGGTGTCTGTCACTGACGACGTAATCGAAATCCTCGAACTTCCACGGTGCCCGTCGGTTTCCCGACTGACCCGCTGCGCTTCTCAAGTGGTGTCATTTTCACTGCAAAAGAGAAACTGAAGGTTCAAACGATCGTCACGCGGCGTGCATTGATGATGAGGTCATACAGCACCTGCAAGGCATTGACGCCGCGCTGGTGCGCGCGGCCCTGCCGCGCAACCCGCGTGCGCCTGACATTGAGGCGCTCACTCCGGCACGGTGCGCGAAACGGTACTCGCCGGGCTGATCCAGCGGGTAGTGCGCTGGCGACGGACGCATCGGAAGCGCGTTCGATTACGTCCGCCAGAAGGTGATAGTACACCACATACGGAATTCCGGTAATCGATAGCATACGAACGTTGGGGTGCCTGGTCTGCCTGCCCATAAGGGGGAATTCGCTCAATCGTTGAATAGCAGTTTTTATTTGTTCAGCAACGTGGGCGGCGGCGGTGGGTTTGTCAGCCGCGATGAACGCACTTATCTCCTGGAGGTCCCACACAGCGCGTGCATCCCATTCTATTCGCATTCGGGCGGGGGAAGCTCTTCGTTTAGACCCCAAGTGTCAAGCCACGCCATGACACGCTCGTTGGGGACTGTCTTTCCAGTGCGCGAAGCAAGGCGTCGCCGGGCCTCTTCCGCTTGAAGCGCTTCGGCTTCCAGCAAAAGGTCCAGGGCGCTGGCAATTAAGGACGAAGGATTCTCCTCCCGCTCTCGCGCGGCCTGTTCAATCCGCTCCTTAAGTTCCTCTGGCACATTCAGGCCCGAGACTCCACTCATAAGTTTGCCTCCGGAAGAATATTAACACAGCGAGAGAGCAAAAACAGCTTCACCCTACGAGTCCGAAAGACGGAATAACGCCCGGCCGCGTGCCGATTATCCCCATCTCTCTCGCAATCGAGCGCCGGAATTAAACTCTTCAAACCGCTGCCCCAGCCGCTCCCAGGCTTTATTCGAAAACGGCCCTTTCGGTGGCGCCCATCCTTTTTTCGCGGCGCGAATGCGTGCCACGGACAGCTCCAGTCGTTCGCGCGGGAGCTGGCCGGAAGCGAGCGCCTCCTCGATCGCTCGCCACATTGCCTGCCACGACTCATGTTTTTCAACCAGCAGCATGTCGCACCCGGCGGTGAGGGATTGAACCGCCGCGCGACCCAAGTCCAGAACTCCTCGCACTAACTCGGTTTCAAGCTGGGGGGCCACCACCACGCCGCGATAGCCGAGTTTCGCGCGGAGCAATCCCTCCACAACTTGAGGTGAAAGCACGGCCGACCGTGGGTACTTAAAATCATAGGCGTTGTACGCGGCCGTACTCATCAAGACGAGTGGAAGCCGCGGCAAGAGCTCACGATAGGGAATCAAGTCGCAGCGCCAAAGCTCTGCCATCGACCGTCCACAAAGGGGCAATTCTCCGCCGAGGGCAGGCGGCACGCATCCCAAGCCGGGGAAATGCCCTGCGCAAGCCAGGATCTTGTGTCGCGAGAGCCCTTCGACAAAGGACGCGCCGCACTCCGCCACCACGCGCGGGTCAGCGCTGAAGGTGCTCGCCCCCAGCGACTCCGCCTTGAACTCTGATGCCAGGTCGAGCGCCAGTGCGAAATAAGTATTGAATCCCAGAAGCTTCAGCGCCTCGCCGATCATTTCGCCCGCTTGGCGGAAGAACCGCGCACCCATTTGCGCCAACGCCCGCGGCGAAGGCAGCGGGGGCAATAGGCCACTGAGCGGGTCCGCGCCTCGCCCTCTGCTTCCAGGGCGAGGATGGGTGGCGCAGGCAGGCTTCGGACGAAATGCCGCCGAGCAATTCATAGAGGGTTTCCGGCGAGGCGGCAACGGTCCCGCCAGGAGAATCCCGCCAGGCCCAAATGTCCGAAGTCTGCCGCTCGAGCGAGGAACTCCCAGCGCGGCGCAACGACCCGCAGCATCAGGAATTCGCCCGCGGCGCTGGGGGATCGGCGGTTTCATGATTGAATCTGCTTCTTCAGTTCGGCAAGAAGGTTGAGCGCTTCGATGGGCTTCAGGTTGTCGAGGTCGGCGTTCTCAATGGCATTCACCACTTCGGCATTGAGCGGGGTAAAGATGGTGAGTTGCACCGGCCCCGTTTCCGGCGCTTCCTTGTGGGCTGCCAGGCGTTCGCTCAGGGTGTGCTCGCTCTGCTCGTGCCGCGTCAGGATTTCGCGCGCCCGCTCGATGACCGTGTTGGGCAAACCCGCCAGGCGCGCCACCTCGATGCCGTAGCTCTTGTCCGCGCTCCCGGGTTCCACCTTGCGCAGGAAGATGATGTTCGACCCGGATTCCTTCACCGACACGTGGTAGTTTTTCACTCCCGGAAGCAGGTCCGCCAGCTCCGTCAACTCGTGGTAGTGCGTGGCGAAAAGGGTTTTGGCGCGCGTGTGCGTCAACAAATACTCGACCACCGCCCAGGCGATGGCCAGCCCGTCAAAGGTGGCCGTGCCGCGGCCGACTTCGTCGAGCAGCACCAGGCTGCGGGGCGTGGCGGTATTCAGAATGGCCGCCGCCTCCGTCATCTCCACCATGAAAGTCGAGCGGCCGCGCGCCAGGTTGTCAGACGCGCCGATGCGCGTGAAGATGCGGTCGAAAATGGGAAGCTTGGCGCGGGCGGCGGGCACAAAGCTGCCCATCTGCGCCATCAGCGCAATTTGCGCGGCCTGCCGAAGATAAGTCGATTTCCCGCCCATGTTGGGCCCGGTGACAATCAACAGCAGGTCCGTGCCGCCATTCATGTAGAGATCGTTGGGAATGAATTTGCCGGTTTGCCCTTCTTCCACGATGCGTTCGATGACCGGATGGCGCCCTTCCTGAATGAGCAATTCGGCGTCGTCGGAAAACTCCGGACGATGGTATTCGCGCTCGGCGGCAAGATGCGCGAAGCAGGCGAGCACGTCAAGTTCCGCCAGCACGGCGGCGGTCTGGCGAATGCGCGAGGCTTCACCGCCCACCTGGCGGCGAATGCCGGTGAAGAGGTCGCGCTCCAGCGTGTGGCTGCGCTCTTCCGCATCCAGGATCTTCGCTTCCAGTTCCTTGAGCTCCGGCGTGGTGAAGCGTTCGGCGTTCACCAGCGTCTGCTTGCGCTCGTAATCCGGCGGCGCCAGGTGCAGGTTGGCCTTGGAGATTTCAATGTAGTAGCCGAAGACGTTGTTGAAGCGCACCTTGAGTGAGGCGATGCCGGTGCGCTCGCGCTCGCGCAATTCGATTTGGGCGAGCAGGCGTTTGGAATTCTGGCCGAGGTCGCGCAGTTCGTCGAGTTCCGCGTGGATAGCCCGCGCGGATCAATCCACCCTCGTTCAGGACCACGGGCGGCTCGGGATGAATCGATTTCTCCAGCAACTCGTGAATGTCCGCCAGTTCATCAAGCTGGGCGTGGAGAGCGCCGAGGCGGCGGGCCTGGAAATGGCGTCAGGTAAGTTCGCAGGATGGGCAGCGGCCGCACCGATTGCTTCAGCGCCAGCAACTCACGGGCGTTGGCCGTTTCCAGAGTAACTTTGCTGAGCAGGCGTTCGAGGTCCTGGATGGAGCCCAGCACGCGTCGCAACTCTTCGCGCGCGATGGTGTTTTTCGCCAGCTCCTCGACGGCATCGAGCCGCGCATTAAGCTCCTCGCGGTCGAGCGATGGCCGCAGCATCCAGGCCTTGAGCTTGCGCGCGCCGAGCGAGGTGGCGCAATGGTCGAGCACGCCGAGCAGCGTCGCCGCGCGCGATTCGCCGAATGCCGGGTCCACCAATTCCAGATTGCGCAACGTGGAGGGATCGAGCACCAGCGAGTCCTGCTGCTGATAGAAACGGATGCCATCGAGATGCGTCAAGGAACCGCGCTGCGTCTCGCGGACGTAGTGGAGGATGGCGCCCGCCGCGGCCACGGCAAAGGGATGGCCGTCCAGGCCGTAACCCGCCAAGGTCGCCACACGGAAATGGTCGCGCAGCAGGCGCGCGCCGTACTCCTCGCCAAACACCCACTCGTCGAGCGGCGTTTGCGTGACGATCGTGCCGCCGCCCGCCCGGCCTTCCAGCGGACTGGCGCGTGCCCGAAGCCAGTAACAGCTCGCTCGGCCGCATGCGGTCAAGTTCATCGCGCAATCGCGTGCAGGGCTTCGTCTCCGCAAAATTCCGTGGCGCGGAAATCGCCGGTGGAAAGGTCCACCAGCGCCAGGCCCGCCGCTCCGTTGCGCCACACCACCGACGCCAGGTAGTTGTTCTCCCGCGGCTCGAGCACTTGCGAATCGATGGCCGTGCCCGGCGTCACCACGCGCGTTACCTCGCGCTTGACCAGCTTCTTGGCCAGGCGGGGGTCTTCCATCTGGTCGCAAATCGCCACGCGAAAGCCCCGCCGGATGAGCTTGGCGATGTAACCCTCGGCGGCGTGGTAGGGCACGCCGCACATGGGGATGGCCGTGCCTTTCTCCTTGTTGCGGGAGGTGAGGGTAATCTGAAGTTCTTTCGCGGCCACCACGGCGTCTTCAAAAAACAGTTCGTAGAAGTCGCCCAGGCGAAAGAGCAGCAGAGCGTTCGGGTGGCGCTGCTTGATGGCGCTGTACTGGCGCATGAGGGGTGTGGAGAATTCTTCCATGGGTGTGGAGGACTCGCCTGGTCATTATAGCTTCGACCGCATTTCGGATTTTGGATTAAACGCCATCACGGTGACTCTGGCAAGGAAGCGTTTCCGACGCGATCGGGATGAGAATAGACCGACTTCGTCAGGCTGGCTTGTCGAATAAGAACAATGTCTGCGGTGAAGGGATATAGCGCACGTCGGCAAGGTTGCGATATTTCTGGTCAAAATCCAAGCCGTAGCCGACCACGAACACATCGGGGATCTCAAAGCCCACGTAATCCGCTTCGACGGGAATGATGCGGCGCGAGTGCTTATCGAGCAGCGCGGCGAGCTTCAGGCTGGCCGGGTCGTGCGCCCCCAGCACTTCCTGCAAGTAGCTATAGGTGCGGCCCGTGTCGAGGATGTCTTCCACCACCAGCACATCGCGGCCTTGGATGCTGACGTCGAGGTCCTTGGTGATCTTCACTTCACCGGAGGACACGGTGCCGGAGCCGTAGCTTTGGATGCTCAGAAAATCCACCGTGCAGTGGATGGAAATCTGCCGGACGAGATCCGCCATGAAAACCCAGGCGCCCTTCAAAACGCCCACCAGGTGCGGAGTCCGGTCCCTGGTAATCGCGGGAAATGGCGGCGGCGAGTTCCGTGATGCGCGCCTCAATCTTGGCCGCATCCAGTAGAATGGGCAGGTCGGACCCGAGGGGAGGAATGCTCATGTGTGTTCACCGTTGACGCTTGGGAGAGCTATCTGCTACATTGAAGAATTGCATTTTGCACTAAAGGAGTTTCCGTGGCAAGTCACAAATCTGCGCTGAAGCAGCATTAAGCAAACCGAGAAACGCACCGAACAGAATCAGGTGCACACTTCGCGGCTACGTCACCAGATTCGAAAGTTCCGCGCCGCGTTGAAAGCGAAGGACAAGGCCGCCGCGCTGGCGCTGCTGAAGCCCACCCTGACGCTGATCGACCACTCCGTCCACAAAGGCATCCTGCATGCCAACACCGCCGCGCGCTACAAGTCGCGGCTGACGCTTGCCTTCAACGCGCTGGCGTGAATGCAGGGATTAGGGGTTAGGGTTAGGGATTAGGGGCTCGGAGTCACGCCGCTTCCTGGCGAGACTTCAACGCTCCGATTAAGCCATTGAGCATCTTGCCGATTTCTTCGATCGCCTTTGAAGCCAATTCTGAGCTCATCTTGGGTTAGAAAAGTCAAGTTGCACCCAACAATAAGGTGTGTTTCCAGTTCCATCAACGATCCGCGGGCAATTGTCAGAAACTGAATATACTCCCTTGTCGAACCTCTTCCCCATCCCTCGGCGATATTGGCGGGGACTGAGATTGCAGCCCTTCGGATCTGGGAAACTAGGCCGAATCGCTCTGTCTCCGGGAATCGCGCAGTCAATTTGTATAACTCAGTCGTGAAGGCAACGGATCTTTTCCAAACATCCAGCTCCTTATAATTGTGGATCACAGATTCCTCTTCTAATTCCCGACGCCTACCACCTAATCCCTAACCCTTAATCCCTAACCCCTAATCCCGAAGCCCTAACCCCTAGCTTTCCGTCGAGGCAAGGGAACTTCGCCGCCGAGGGCCGCTTCGCCGGCGGATTCCTTGCCCACCACGATTTGCCACACCAGGAATTCCAACAGGATTCTGGAATCCTTCCACGAAGACTTGATTCCCAGATCCGCGCGGCGCACGGCGCGCATGGCCTGCAACAATTCCTCGCGGGGATAATTCTTCTGCGTTAGCGGGGCAATCTCCGACGTCGCATAAGGGTTCGCGCCCGCGCGACCAGCCGCCGCGGTTTCCGTAGCTTGCGACCCCGCGCAGGGCCTGGCGGAACAGGTCGCCGATGCACCAAAGGATGAGCGTTTCCGCCACCTTGCTCGCCAGCAACTCCCGCAGCGTGGCCAGCGCCGCGGCGCACTTGCGCTCACCGATGGCGCGCAGCAGCTTTCCGATCTCGTGCTCTTCGCGAAAGGCGACCATCACCTCTAAATCCGCAGGTTCCACGCGCTTCATGCCCGGGCGCGCGGTCAGCAGTTTCTCCAGCTCCGTGCGCATCCAGAGCAGGTTGACGGCCGAGGGCCCGGCCGCCGAGCGCGAATCCTGACTGATTTCAAACTTCCCGGCGATTTCTTCCGCCAGGCCGCCGGCGATTTCCACGCCCGCGTGTTGGAGGAATTGCTTCACCCAATCCGCGGCCTCCCGGCGGTCAGGCGAGCGCAACTCCACGAGCTGCGCCTTTTTTTCGAGCAACTGGATGAAGCGCCGGCGCCGGTCCGGCTCCGTGGCCAGAAAAACCACCGTGGAGAAGGGCGAGGGGCGCTCCAGGTACGCGCGGAGCGCTTCCACATCCTCGTCGCCGGCTTGCTTGAAATCTTCCGTGTCGGAAATGAGCAGAAAATTGTGGCCGCCCAGCATGGGCATCTGCTCGGCGCCTTCGAGCGCGTGGGGAAGTTGCCCGGCGGCAAATTCCAGTTCCGCCAGGCACCATTGCCGCGAATCCGCCGGGATGGAGTTCACCACCGCCTTGCGGCATTCCTCCTGGAGGAAGCGGTCGGGGCCGCGCAGGAAATACGCCGCTCCCACCTGGCCTTTTTGCAACGCGGTGATGAATTCAGTGGGCCGCATCGAGAAGAGTTTAGCGGCTAAGATCGGAATGCGGAAGTGAAATGTGAATTAGAGATGAATTACCACAATTTCGGGATAGTTCCCGGTGCGCATCGTGGGCCCCCAGACGCCGGCGCCGCTCGTGGTGTAGAGCGTGTAATCCCCTTCCATATGCAAACCGTGGTAATACTTTCCAAATATCAGCCGGGTAATGAACTGGAGAGGGAAGATCTGGCCTTGATGGACGTGGCCGGAAATTTGCAGGCTGATGCCGGCCGCCTTCGCCTCCGCGACTTGGGAGGGGCTGTGGTAGAGCAGGATCGAGGGCAGGGCCGGGTCGAAACCGGGCAGCTTGGCCATCTTCTGCGAAAAATCCAAGGCGTGGCCGCGCTCCGGGTAGCTGATACCGATCACTTGCAGGCCGGCGATCTACAACACGCTCGTCGTCCAGAACCCTTACCGCGGTTGTGCGCAATGCTGCGATTGAGCGCTGCACGCCCAAGTAGGTTTCGTGATTCCCGGTCACGAAATAGATCCCCTGCGGGGCGACCAGGCGGTTGAGCGGCGCGACCAATGCCTCCAGATTCCCGTCGGCCCCGTCAAACAGGTCGCCGGTGATCAACACCATGGCGGGATTTTGCGCGTTGATTTTGGCCACGACGCGCGAGAGGAAGTCCGCGCCCAGGATTTGCCCCAGATGCACGTCGGAAAGGTGCACCAATGTCTTGCCTTGCCAACGGGGCGGGAGGTTCTTGATGCGGACGCTGAAACTCACCAGGCGCGGATGGTAGGGCGTTGGCAACACCATAGGCAGAGTACAGAAGCGCAAGCCCCACGGCGGCCAATCCGAACCAAACGGGGCTGGGGGTACAGCGGAGAATTCTAATGGCGCCCCAAGCTATCCACGCGAGGCCGAACGACGTGAGGAGAGTAAGTCCTACACCGAGCCAGAGGGAGGAGCAGAAATAGAGCACGCGGGTAAGGAGCCCGTCTGTCCAATGTGCCAAGAAGGCCGAGGCGATGAAGCTCAGCGGGAGCAGAAAGAGAACCAACGCCAGCGCTGCCCGGTGCTCGAACGCGATGGCGCCAAAGAAATACAAGACGGACGCGTAGACAAAGTAATGGCCGAGGAAAAGAATCGAAAGGGCGATGAGAATGAAGAGGGGAATAAAAATAAAGCCTCTCGACATCAGGGGTCACGGCGCGAGACGCGCGTGGCGCCGGCTCAGTGATGTTCCGGGGAATCGACCGTTTTAGGCGTCTGCACTGGCAGGTTCAGGCGTCGGCATATGGCACTGGCCGTCGAAGAACCCTCCGGGGTCGACCAGCAGGCAGGGAGTGTAGATATCGCCCAGCACGATGCCGTGTTCCTTGATCTCCAGGCGTTCATTGGCGTGAACCGTTCCCTTGACCTTGCCGGTGATGCTCACCACTCGGGATTGGATCTCCCCTTCCACTTCTCCCTGGTCGTGGACCACCACGACGCCATCGGAAACGATCTCGCCCTTGAAGTGGGCGTTCACCCGGACGAGCCCGCCCGTGACCTTCATCTTTCCTTCCATCTCCACGCCGGGCTCGAGCCAGCCGACCCAATCGTCCGGCAAGTCGGAGAGTTCGCGGCGACGTGTTGTGGGTTTGCTCATGCCGAATGCCATTTCGCCCTCCTAAAGGCAGTGGTTAGTGGATAGTGGTTAGTGGCTGGTACCACACCCCAATTCACCTCTACCCGCTCACCAACCGCTATCCACTATCCACTATTCACTATTCACTGCCTTCTCACTGCCTTTTAACAATCCATTCGTAGATGCGATTCAGGTCTTCCGCGGAAAAATAGCTGATTTCGATTTTCCCGCGCTTTTCATCGCCCTGCACTTTGACGCGCGTGCCGAGGGTGCGTTCCATTTCCAGCACCGCCGCGCGCACGTTGGCGTCGAGCTTGGGCGCTTCGCTCGGCGTCTGTCTTTTTCGCGGGCTTCGACCCGCGCAAGGCGACAAGGTTTTCCACTTGCCGCACGGACAAGCCCTGCTTCACGATCAACTGCGCCAGTTGCAGTTGCGCCGCGGCGGAATCGAGCCCCAGCAGCGCCCGCGCGTGGCCCGCGGAAATCGCCCCCTCCGCGATCATCTGCTGCACTTCCGGAGGCAGGCGCAGCAACCGCAGGGTATTGGTGACGGTGGAGCGGTCGAGCCCCAGGCGCTCGGCGATTTCCTCGTGGCTCAATCCGTGTTTCTGTTGCAGCGCCGCATATCCCTCGGCCGCTTCGAGGGGATTCAGGTCCTCGCGCAGCAGGTTTTCCGTCAGAGCCATTTCCAGCGCGTCGCGGTCGCCGATTTCGCGCACCACGGCGGGAATCACCGTGAGCCCCGCCTGGCGCGCCGCCCGCCAGCGCCGCTCGCCCGCGATCAGTTGATAGCGTCCGTCGGCGCGGCGCAGCAGCACCGGCTGCACCAGGCCGCTCGACACGAATGGAATCCGCCAACTCTTTCAGTTTGTCCGCCGAAAAGGTGCGGCGAGGCTGGAAGGGGTTGGCGTCAATCTGGTCAACGGCAACTTCCGCCAGTCCGGCCGTGGTGGTCTCGACGGTGCGCAGCAGCGCGTTAAGCCCCCGCCCCAACGCCTTTCTGGTCATGATTGATGACCTCCTTGGCTAAATCCAGGTAGCTGGTGGCGCCCTTGCATTCCGGGTCGTAGAGAAAAATCGGTTTGCCGAAACTCGGCGCCTCCGCCAGCCGCACGTTGCGCGGAATGACGGTGGAAAAAACCTGCTCGCCGAAGAAATCGCGCAAGTCGTCGCGCACCTGGTGCGAAAGATTGGTGCGCTCGTCGTACATGGTCAGCAGGATTCCTTCCACGGCCAGCCGCGGGTTGTGCGAGCGGCGAATGCGAATCAGCGTGTCGAGCAGTTCGGAGACGCCTTCCAGGGCGAAGTATTCGCACTGCACCGGGACAATCACCGTGTCCGCCGCCACCAGCGCGTTGAGCGTCAGCAGATCGAGCGCCGGCGGGCAGTCGAGCAAAATGAAATTGAACTGGTCGCGAAGGCCCTCCATCTTCTTGCGCAGCACCTGCTCGCGTTCCGGTTGGTCCACCAGTTCCACGGAAGCGCCCACCAGGTTCTTCTCCGAGGGGATCAGGTGCAACCCTTCCACCGCACAGGTTAAAACCAGGTCCTTGAGAGGCACATCGTGCATCAAGGCATGGTAAATCGAGCGGCGCGCGGGGTCGCGGGGGAATCCCAGGCCGCCCGTGGTGTTCGCCTGGGGATCGCAGTCGATGACCAGCGTCCACATGTCTTGCTTCGCCAGCGCCGCCCCTAGATTGATGGCTGTGGTGGTCTTGCCGACTCCGCCCTTCTGATTGGCTATCGCGATGACTTTTCCCAACTCTTTTCCCGGCCTTCTGGATTTGCGGTGAATCTAACAGAGCCCGCCATTTTCCGCAAGTTGAGGGGGGAGCATCGGGGCATCGGGTCATCGGGTCATTGGGCCATTTAGCGATTGGTGAGTGGTGATTTGCGATTTTCGAAGCCATCAAATTGGTTCATCCTCTCACCTTAAACTGCCGATAACCGATATGGGGGAGTGTGTCACGCCGGGGGTGGGCCCTCGGCTCTGCCCGTTTTTTCCTCTTCCGCCACCGCCCGTTGCGCTTTCATCCAGAGCAGCCGCGAAGGTTCTCGCCCTGCCTGCCTTTGATATTTGCCTCCCCACCGCTTGCAATTCCCCCTACCTGTCCGCAAAGTATCTGTGGAGCAGCCTTCAAAACTTGTGACTGCCCTGTCTTCCGCCCAACGTCTTTATCCTTTCTTTTCATCAATATCGCGAGAGAGTAATTTTAACTCATTTGTTTTCATAAATATCGCGAGAAGGCAGAAAGTGGACATTTTTTCTACATTTGTTTTCAATAACTTAGTGCAGTTTACCCCCATTTTTTCACCCCTTTTTTTTCATGACCATGGTTACCGTGGATAGGCTAACTATCTTAATTTCAATGATTTACGTTTTTGCAAGATTTTCGGAATTTATTGCTAACCCTTTATTTTTCTAATACATCGTGGGGATCCGTGCTCCTTTTTTCGCCCCGTCTCCTGACTTCCAAGCTAACTCTTTGTATTGGAATGAGATAAGCTGTTGCGACATCTTGACGCTAAACACTAACCCATTTTATTTCTAGTACATCGCGAGAAGCCGCGTCTTTTCCAATGCTTCCATCTGACGCTTATAGCGTTTAATCTTCAGCAGCAGCAGGGTGGTGAGTGCTAGGTTCTGGGTCCTTGGGGCTGGGCTTTCCCCAGCACCCAGTACCTAGCACCCGGCAGCTAGCCCTGACACCTAGCCGTGCGGTGCGATTGCACCCCGGCACAGTTCTCCACCTTATAACCTAGCTCGTTGATGACCAGGGCCGAAGGGAAAGCTGATAAATATGCTCAAGATAGGGAAATTATGTCCGATGTTTCTTTCGGGAATCCTGCGGGTAGGAAACGCTAGCGCGAGATCGCCAATTTTCGAGTGCGCCGTAGGGGCGGTTCGCGAACCGCCCGCCAGAAAACCTCCGAGATTGTTGACGGGGCAATTCGCAAACCGGCCCTACGACCACGTTGTAACAAGCAGCGTAACGCAAACCAGTGAGCGCCGCAGGCGCCGTGCGTGCGGCCGCGAAGCTGCCGCCATTCCGGGATCGCCAATTGCGGTCGCAAGGGCTTTGGCGTGAGCAGAAGGCGGTAGCTCACGCTACCGTAGTCCAAGGCGGGCTGCGCCCGCAGACCGGCGTGGCGCGGACCTGCCGAACAGGTCTTTACTATGTATGATGAAAAATGCCCTACGAAGAATAACGAAGGTGTTTGTTATTGAAGGAATGAGGTAATACCGCTCAATCTTCAGGCCCAACGCGAGTCACGCTCTCCTTTTCTGCCGCTGGGTATTGCCACCACCTGCGGCGGATCCCTCGCGGCGAGCAGGACTCCTTTCTTTACTGAAATGAAGCATGGCGTGCCGGAGGAGCCAATTCGCCTTGGTCTGGTAACCGGGGCCATCGGCTTTGAGCCAGGCGATGACGTCCGCATCCAGGCGCATGGTGACGGGCTTCTTCCGGGGCCGATAAAACTTGCCGATTTCTGCTCCGCTCCAATCGAGAACCGGGGGAGCATCCGAAAAATCAACGTCTTCGTCTCTTTTTGCCGCGATGGCGCGGATGTCTCGTTCCTGTTCCTTGGTGAGCCTTCTCATAGGCGCTCCTTTCGTGCGACTCGGCGGCGCGAGCGGAGATGATGCGAATGATTTCTTCGTCGTGTTCCTCATAGAATGTATGGACAACCAGTAGGACCGAACCCGGCCCTATGGCACCCACCGTTATCCAGCGCTCCTCTTCCTCCCAGAAGCAGTCACGCTGTGTAATCGCATAGGGGTCGTCGAAAACCAGAATAGCAGTTTCGAAGCCAACATCATGTTTGCGACGGTTTTGGCGGTTCTTACGCTCATCCCATTCAAATCGCATAGCGGGTCGCTACCCAAACAGCATAGGGGTCCCAAACGGTTGTGTCAATATATATGTACGTACATTGCGGACACCTTCACATGCCATTTTGCAGAGACTGGCCTCGTTTTCTCAGTTCGCCCCAAGGGTGCAGATCGCCAGTGGGGGGACGACCTGCCTAGCAAGGGTAGTACGGGATCCCCGATTTCCGGGCAATCGCAGGGCGGACCCGTCTTGCAGGGCTGACAGCCGACATCGCACAGCGCGGTGTCGGGGCGGTTCGCGAACCGCCCCTCCTGCGTCGTAGCAAGCGTTGCGCCCACCAGTGAGCGCCGCAGGCGCTTGGAGTGCGGCCGCGAAGCTGCCGCCTTTCCGGAATCGCCAATTACGGTCGCAAAGGCTTCGGCGTGAGCATATGGCGGCAGCTTGGGCTACGCTGCCCGGCACTGCTACTTGGTCGGTGCCGTAGTAGGCGCACCGCCGTCTCCTTGTTGTTTCATGTTGTCACGGACCATCATGCCCATCAGAACGTCGATCAACGTGCCGCCCCCACCACCGGCACCTCCGCCCGCAACGATCTGCGGAACCAGGGCGATGTGATTGGAAGCCAATGCGGTGGCGATCTGCACCGCCGCGTAGTTGCCGGACTCCATCGAATCGATCTTGCGCTTGATGACGTCCGCTTCCGCCGTACCAACCACCTTGGTCCTTTCCGCTTCAGCGTTGCCGTTAAGCGTAATGACCTTGGCATCCGCTTCGGCATTGATAGTCTTTGACTTGGCGGCGCCTTCTGCCGTTTTCACGGCCGCTTGCGCCCTGAACTCTTCGATTTCAACGCTGCGCTGGGAGGTAACAACTCCCGACTGGGTGTCGGCCATCGCCTTGGCCTGTTGGAGTTCCTTGCGGGTCTCCTCGGCAAGCCGTTGCGTCTGGTAGGTCATCTGCTCTTGTTCAGCAATCTTCCGGTCGGTAAGCGTCTTCATGAGAGCTTCCGGCGGCGTGATATCGCCGATCAGTGTGTCCACGGCGTTGACGTTGTAATCCACCAGCGCACCGCTGATGGCTTCTTTCGCCTCCTTTTGCCGATCGCTGCGATTCTTCAAGAAATCGATCACGTCGGATTTCTGGGCCGCGTTGCGGAAGTAATTACCAATGGTCGGCTCCAGGACTTGCGTGACCAGGTTGCTCATGTTCCCGAATCGAGCGATGACTTTCGGCGCGTCGTTCCGGGGAATGTGAATGATCTGACTCACATCCAAGTTGAACGTAAAGCCGTCCGAGGAACGAACCGTAATCGTGGACAGGTTCTTGTCCAACATGTGCGCCTCGGTCTTCCCCGTCGCCCAGTTGAGGACGACATTGGCCGTGGGCACAATTTCCACCCTATGAGTGAAGGGGTTGATGGGATATTTGCCCGGATCGAGTGGATCGACCCACACGCCCTTCTGTCCGCGGGTCACGAGATTACCATGCTTAAAGGAATCGCCGGTCACGTCCACACCCTCATCGCCCACATAAGCAATGACGACGCCGACATTCGCGATGGGAACCTCCGTCATCGGCTTGGTTTCCACGGTGGCAAACCGCGGATTGATGAAATATCGCCCGGCGAGAATGGGCTGTTCCTGCAGGCCCTTATATCCGCCGTTGGTGATGAACGCCTCGGCGTCCTGGTACATATTGTGGCCGGCGATTTCTTTGCCGGCAATCTCGCCCGTCGCCAGGGGTTTACCATCCTTGGTGGTCACGATCCCGACCTGGTTGTCAGGAATCTCCAGAACTTCCGCGGGGGTTACCGTGAAGAGTGCGGTGTTGATGCGATAAGTCCCGGGTGGGATAATCGATATCTGAGGGCCACGCTCGCCACCGTTCGTTAGGAACGCCCGCGCGTCCTGGAACGAGCTACACGCCACAGTTCTTGCCAAAACGCGGCCTCCCGAAAGCGCATGACCATCGCGCGCTTCCACGACGCCGATTTGGTTTTTATCGATGGTCACAAAATGGTCCAAGGTGACCGCATATTGCCAAGCCCAGAGTCCAAAATGGATTCCTGGGGCGAGGGTGTCTGCCTGCAGACCGGCTTCGCCGTTCAAGGCAATGATGGCGCCGCCGGGGAGTTCCCGGTTCTTCCCGAACAACACCCATTTCTTATTGACGATCCCGATTTCGTCTTTCGAGACGATGACCGTCCCGAAGAAAATCCGCAGAATCAGCTTGTGCAGGGCCACAATAATGATGAGTGCGAGCACCCATCCGTATTTGGCCAGAAGATCCATAATCGCGGTATCCGTCATAGTCGCTATTCTCCTATCCAGTCGGATTCTACCTCCCAGAAAATGAATACTGGGAACTCCAAGCCCCTCCAGAGCAATACGCAAAACTTATGTCGGTCTGTATAAACCCACTCAGTGCCAAACGACATTCAACGGGAATTTCCATTTTATCCCCCAACGGCCCCAAACTATACGCCCCTCGGCGGGTTCCAGCGCCCTATTTTTCTTTCGCGGAGTCCAGGGGTTCAGGACAGGGCACTCTCTACCCCATCGCGAGTCCCGAAACTGCTGACTGCGGCCTTCGCATCCACTTTTGTCAGATACCCCTCCGTACAACAGCAAGTCAGATTAAATTTCGCCGCACACAGGTAGAGGCAAGCAAGCGGAGCGCGAACCTCGGCAGTGTGAGGCCCAGCGTTCTTCCCGCCGCGCTCATCAAGCTTGGGATTGAAGAACTTGCTGGGCGCCGGCGGGCAGGGTGACTCGGAAGGTGGTGCCGCGGTTGACTTCGCTGGTGAAGTCGATGGTGCCGTTGTGGAGTTGCACCACGCGAAACGCCATGGCGAGCCCGACGCCGGTGCCTCCGGGCTTGGTGGTGTAAAAGAGCGAGAAGATTCTTTTCTGCGCCTCGGGGGGAATGCCCACGCCGGAATCGCGAATTTCCAGTTCGACGGCATTGGGCATGGCGCGGGGGGTGATCGTCAACTCGCCGCCCTGGGGCATGGCCTGGCATCCATTCAACACCAAATTCAGCAGCGCTTGCTTGATGAGGTCGCGATCGACGTGCACGGGCGGCGTAGCGCCGTTGCCCGCAAAGATCAATTGGACGTTATTCTTCCGCGCCTGCGGCTCGGCCAGGGCGAAGACCTCGCGCACCAGGGGCGCCACTTCCGCATCGACGGGATGAATCTCCACCGGCCGGGTGAAATCCAAAAAGGTTTTGACCACGCGATCGAGGCGGCGAATTTCCTCCGCCAGGATTTCCACCTGCGGCTGCACCTTATCGCCGTCTTCGCCTAACCGCGCCTTCAACACTTCCAGTTGCAGCACCATGGCGTTCAGCGGGTTCTTGACTTCGTGCGCGACGCCCGACATCAGCCGCCCGATGGCGGCGAGTTTGGTGGTGGTGTCGATCTGGTCCTGAATTTCCGCGCGCGAGCCCGTGTCGCGCAGGGTGACGAGGCAACCCACGCGCTGAGCGCCCACGCCCACGAACTGCGCGTTCACGGCGATGCGGGTGCCGGGCTTGCCGGGCAGCTCGAGGGTTTTCCAAAGCAGCGACTGGCGCGTTTGGAAAGCCTCGCGCAGCAGTTGGTGCAGGGGCGTGGCCTGGGAGAAGACTTCCAGCGCCGGGCGCTGCGCCGTGGTTTGAATGCCGGCGCCGAGAAAGCGCACCGCCGCCGGCGTCGCCAGAACCAAGCGGTCCTGCTGATCGAAGAGCAGCAGGCCATCGCTGAGGTTGCTGAAGAGGTGGTCGAGATTTTCCTGGAGGCGGACGAAGGCGGCCTTTTCCCCGCGCATCTGCTCACCCAGAAGATGGAGTTTCGAGGAGAGAATGCCCCACTCGTCGCGCCGCTTGAGCGTCACGGGCCGGGAGAACTCGCCGCGCGCCAGGAGGTCGACGCTCTGCGAGATCTTTTCCAGCGGCCGCAGCACGCGGAAGGAAACTACTCCGGCCGAAAGCGTGGCGAAAACGATGGCCACCAGCGACAGCAGCAGCGCGGCGCGAAGATTCGGCGAGATCTCATCGCGCGAGCAACACCGTGGAGACGCCCACCCGCACATCCCCCAGCGGCTCGGCGCCGAGGGCGAGCGGCAGGGTGACTTCATAGACGCGCGGGGGGCCGTAGACGGCGCGGAGTTGCCGCAGCATCCCCGCGTTGCACGAGTTGCGAATAACGTGGCGCGGGAGTGAGATGATGGCCGACCTCCTCGGGATTGCTGTGAACCAGGACGACCAGGTTCGTATCGGTGATGGCGACGTAGTCGACGACGGGTAAATACCCCACGGCCGATTCCATCAGCGACTTCAAGCCCGGGTCAGAGGAGAGGCGCGTTTGCACGAAGCTGCGCAGCGCCTGGAGGTCCTGCGGGTTTCTCGCCCTCCGGCATGTGGCTTCCGGCCAGCGCCGCGCCCGCCTGGTGGGAGACCTCGTTGGCGACGTATTCACCCTTGCTCTGAACTTCCAGCAGGGCTTGGCGGGTAAGGTTCGAGATGTAAACCGTGGAGGTGACCACCACCACCAGCAGGACCAACAGGGTGATCAGCGCGGTGAGCTTAGCTTTGAGGCTCAGCCTCATACTCTTTCAACTTGTTGTGCAGGGTTTTCAAACTGATCCCCAGAAGTTCCGCGGCGCGCGTCTTGTTGTTTTCGGTGAACGCCAGGGTCTCATGAATCAGGCGGCGCTCGGCATCCGCCACGGTCATTCCCGGCCGCAAGCGCAAGCCGTCATTTGCACCCGCCACCACCGTCCGGCCGAAGTCGAGGCCCAGGTTTTCTTTTTCCAGGATCTCACCGGAGCAAGTCACCAAGGCCCGTTCCAGGGCATTGCGGAGCTCGCGCACGTTTCCGGGCCACGTGTACCGGCGCAAGGTTTCGAGCGCCTCGGGGGAAATGCGCTTTCACGGAGCGGCCGTGTTTGCGGTTCAGGCCTTCCAGCAGCGCCGCCGCCAAATCCGGAAGGTCGTCCAAATGCTCGCGCAAGGGGGGCATGGCGACGTGCACGACATTGAGGCGGAAATACAAATCGCTGCGGAGCTGCCCCTGGGCGACGGCCTCCTCCGGGACCTTATTGGTGGCGGCCAGCACGCGCACGTCGACGGAGATTTCCGACTTGCTTCCCAGGCGGCGGACCTTCGAGTCTTCCAGCACGCGCAGAAGTTTGGCCTGCGTCGCCGAGCGGCATCTCCCCGATTTCGTCGAGAAGCAAGGTGCCGCCATCGGCCAACTCGAAGCAGCCCATGCGCCGCTCCACCGCCCCCGTGAACGCGCCTTTCTCGTGACCGAAGATTTCACTTTCCATCAAGGACTCGGGGATGGCCGCGCAGTTCACGGCCACAAAAGGTTTGGCCTGGCGGGGACTGAGTTCGTGCAGGGTGCGCGCCGCCAACTCCTTCCCCGTGCCGCTTTCGCCGGTAATCAAGACGGACGCGCTGGAAGGCGCGACCATGCCAATCAGGCGCATGACTTCCTGCATTTTGGCGGAGCGGCCCACCAGGCTTCCCAGCACGCCCAGATCGCGCAAGCGGCGATGCGCAACTTCCAACTGCCGTTCGCTCTCCTGGCGCTCCAGGCAATTGCGCAATTCCACCTGGAGCCGTTTGGGGTCGACGGGCTTTTCCAGGAAGTTGTAAGCGCCCAGCTTGGTGGCCTCGACGGCTTCTTCCATGGTGCCTTGGCCCGTCAGCATGATGAAGCGCAGGCCGGGCCGTGAGTCGTGGAGTTGGCGCAGCAGCTCCATGCCCGTCACCTGCGGCATACGAAGATCGGAAATGACGACGGCGGGATTGAAAGCCTCAATCTTCTCCAGAGCTTCGGCGCCGTCAGCGGCGGCATCGGTTTCATAGCCCCAGGCGCGTCAGCAGGTCCGCCAAACCCTGCCGCGCGTAAGGGTCGTCTTCCACCACCAGAATCTTCCCCAGTTTGGCCATGCCCCTGACCCTCCGGTCCCAGATATATTATACCGCTTTGGCACTCTGCGGTTGGGGTTGCCTTCTTGGGAGCGTCAACTGGAGAGTTGCGCTTTTCCTCGCCCTCCGGTGGGCCAAAGCGCTAAACTCAAATCAGGCGCCACGCCAAGACCCCTTCCACCGTCGTGGAGAACCACATAGTCGCCACATGGTAATTTCCCTGTTCGAGCAATTAAATAGCTATTAGCTTATAATGTTTTGACATTGCCCGATGGGGAATGTATACTGCTGTGCGACTAGGCGCGCCCTCGCCTCCGGTGGAGGCCTTATCCTCCGCGGGCCTTCATCTCGCCGCCATGACCAAAAAAGTCCTACTCGTCGATGCCGATCGCGTCTTCACGGGAGCAGTGTGCCCGCGTTCTACGCGACTGCGCGTGGAGGTGAACGCGGTGAATTCCGCCGCCGGGGCATTGGCGCTGCTGGGGAGCAGGAGATTCGACGCCGTTCTGGTGGATTTCCGGCTGGCCAGCCAGGGAGAGGAAGCGATCTGCCCGCCGCCGCCCAACGCGCGCAACCGGGAATCAACATCATTCTCATGGTGGAAGGGATGGGCAATGCCTCACCGCATCAGATCCTGCGATTGCGCGGATATCCGCTGCTGACCAAGCCGCTGAAGATCGAAGAACTGGCGCGGGCGCTCGAGGCCCCGCCGGAAGCGTAGCGCCACCCTTGCCGCCGGAACCTGACACGCCCGCGCCGGGGTTGGCTCCGGCGGAGTTCGCGGGTCTGGTCGGGACCTCGGAGAGGATGAAGAAGATTTACCGGCTGATTTCCAAAGTGGCGTTGCAGCGGCACCCGGTTCTGATCATGGGCGAAAGCGGCACGGGCAAAGAGTTGGTGGCGCGGGCCATCCACACGCACGGCCCCTGGCGCGATCAGCCCTTCGTCCCGGTGGATTGCGGGGCGCTGCCGCCGACCCTCATTGAAAGCGAGTTGTTCGGGCACGTCAAAGGCGCGTTCACCGGGGCCGCCCAATCGCGGCAGGGCCTGCTGGCGGCGGCCGGCTCGGGGACCGTCTTCCTGGATGAAATCGGCGAACTGCCCATCGAATTGCAATCGCGGCTGCTGCGCGCGCTCCAGGAGCATGAAATCCGGCCCCTGGGCAGCAACGAGCGGATTCGCTTCGAGGCGCGCATCATCGCCGCCACCAACCAGGACTTGGAGGCGGGAATAAAGCGCGGCAGCTTTCGCAAGGATTTGTTCTTCCGCCTCAATGTGGTCACCATCAAGATGCCTTCCGCTCCGCGATCGCAAAGAGGATATCCCGGAGCTGGTCCGGCATTTCCTGGCACGCCTCGGAAACGAGAAATCGGTGGACGCAGATTTCCGACGAAGTCCTGGGGCGCTTGATGAGTTATGACTGGCCCGGCAACGTTCGCGAGTTGGAAAACTGCATCCAGCGCGCGGTTTCACTGGGTTCGGGGACCTTCATTCAAATGCAGGATCTGCCCTCCGCCATGCTCTATCACCTCGCGCGCAAGTCCTCTTCCCGCGCAGGATCTGGGCACCTTGCAAGCGCTCGAACAGCAGGCCATCCGGCAGGCGCTCCAGGCCACGGGCGGGGATCGGGTGCGCGCCGCAAAACTTCTGGGTATCGGCAAGACCACGATCTACCGCAAGCTCAAAGAGTACGGCATTGAAGTGAACCCGGCGGAGGCGTAAGGCATTAAGTCTTCCGTTACCCGCGGTTCAGACCTGGAAGACCTTCTGCGCCCAATCCACCGCTTCCAAGTAGGCGGCGGAAAGTTGCGCCTCATCCTGCCGGAGGCCGAGAGCGCGTTCGCTGACCTCGCTCCATCTCCCCGCTTCGAAGGCCATGACCAAATCGAGGATTTCCCGGTAGCGGTTGGGCCTTCCCAGGAGGGCGGCTCGAACCCTGTCGGGCAGAGCGATCTCCGAGACAATTTCTGATAATGGCCGGCCCAACATTGCGTCCATCAGCGATAAGACTCCCAGAAGAAACATGCTCTGCTCGTCGTTTCGGCGCGCCCAGATTCGCGGCCAGCAATTCGCAGCACCGGCCCCGCGTGAGCGAAGTCAGAACCAGTTCGTTGGGCTCATTGCCGGCCATGCCCAGAACTGCCGCCACCGACGCCCATTTCTCGAGCGCCTGATCGCCAAGCAGATCCAGCGCGTGCCGCGTGGAGCTGATGTCGCGCCGAAAGCCAAAAAGGGCCGAGTTCACAAATCGCAAGAGCTTGTAGCAAAGCGAGACTTCGCGGTCAATCAGCGCCACGATTTCGCTTCGGTCCAACTCCGGTCTGCTGATGGCCTGAAGGATCCGCAGGTAGTGAAGCTTGAAAGGCCGGGATGTGACGGCTGGGGACAATCTGCGGCTTGCAAAAGAAATATCCCTGGAAGTAAACGTAGCCGCTGTCGCGAGCTTCCGCGAGCTCGGCGCGCGTTTCCACCTTCTCCGCCAACAGTTGGATCCCGAGGGGCGCGAATTTGGCCACCGCTTGTTGCCTGTCGCCCGGCGCCGAAAGCTTGAAATCGACCTTGATGATGTCGGCCAGTTCGACGAAGGGCCGGAATTTCTCGGCATAAACAAAATCGTCCAGAGCGATCATATAGCCCAGGTCTTTTAACCTTTGGCAAGCAGCGAGCACTTCGGCGTCCGGCTCAATCGTCTCGAGAATCTCGATGACGGTTTCCTCTTTGGGCAGGAGGGTGGCATACTCGTTCACCAGGAATTGGCGGGTGCAGTTGATAAAGGCTTTTCGACCGGCGGTAAGTGTCTTCGCGCCGGCGTTCAGGAAATTGTCAGCCACGTCGCGGACCGCAGCGTCACCGTCGCTCGCGGTGTAGCGGTTTTCCAGCCCGGAACGGAAAAGGAGTTCGTAACCGTAGACGTGCTCCTGCCGATCAAAAATCGGCTGCCGAGCGATAAATCGAGTTGGACTTTGAGGAACGGAAGGCGAATCGGGCAATGTTGGGCGGAAGTCCACAAAGTGCTTATCGGCATTTTTTCCCAAAAGATAAAGTACCTAAGGTGCTGGCCAAGGCTTCCCGCTGCCCAGACCTCACACCGTACGAAAGTACTGCAAGTAACTCTCTGGGTATTGCTTGCTCCGCAGGAATTCCAGATACTTTGCGTGCAGGTCGGAAGCGATATTGTGCTTTTCGTTCATGAGGTTCTTCTTACAGCCGGGGTCCTCCTCCAAGTTGTAAATTTCCGGCAAGATCTTTCCTTGCAGGTTCTTAACCTCTCGAATTACAGAGTCCACAGAGGCGGTGTGCACTGGGCCGCCATTCTCCTCCATCTGTGCGCCGTAAATCAGGAGCCACTTGCCATCCGTTATCGTACTTCGGTTGGCAGGCGAGGGAGGCACCTTGCCGGTCCCTGATACCGTGCTTCCAAACAGCGCGGGAGAGGCGACAGCGATTTTCTTGATATCGGAAGCGCGCCCTTCGAGCACGGGTAGAAGGGAGGCCCCTTCTACAGAGGGAGGGATAGCAACTCCCAGCAAGTCGAGTATCGTCGCCATCAAATCGACAGGCTGAGCCAGAGCCTTGATCCGCGAACCCCCCTGGCAACCAGGGAAGTAGATCATCATGGGAATCCGCGCCACCTCCGGGTACAAAGGCAGGTATTGGAAGGAGTCGCCTCGGATGAGGGATTTGCCGATGTAACCGTGCTCACCCAAATAGAAACCGTGATCCCCAATATGGATCACGGCAGTATTTTTCAGCAGGTCCAAGGTAGCGATTCGATCCATGAGGAATCCCACCCAGCGATCGACCATCGTGACTTCGCCGGCATAGAGAGCTCGACAGTGCTTGAGCTCGCTTTCGGAAAGAAATTCCCGCCAGAACTCATACCGCGGATAAATCACCTCGTCCCCGGAGTAGCCGCGGTCAAACTGCTCAACGTAGTAGTGGGGTGGATCCCAGGGCTCGTGGGGGTCGAAGGTATCCAGATAGAGGAAAAACCGGCGGCCGTCGTTGTTCTCCTCCAGCCACTCCGCGGCTTTGATCATCGTCTGGGCCACGAAATAGTCCTCTTCCCTCCCGCGTTGAGAGACGTTCCGAAGGTACTGTGTAACCGTCTCTTCGCCTTGACGTAATTTGCCCGGATTACAGGGGAGCTTGACCGTCCGAGGTGCGCTGCGGAAGGCATCTGCTTCCTGTCCGCGATTGACTTGCCAAGCGGCAAAGTCGCGTTGGTAGTTGTACCCGGGAGTAAAGGGATGGGGAGTGTCCGCGATGAGCGAGGTCAAGATGCCGGCCTTTCCGAGGGTTTCCTGAAGGGTGATTGCGTCTGGATCGAGGGGAGACCAGTCCTTGTAAGTGAACGTGTAGCGACCCGTCAAAATATCATTACGGCACGGGACGGTGGGAAAGGAGGAAAGAAAAGCGTTTTCGAACAGGACGGCCTGGCGGCTAAAGCGGTCGAGCTGAGGAGTACGAATCCAGTCCGAGCCATAGGGAGATAGCGCGTCCCTCCGCATGCTGTCCGTGATTATGAGTATGACATTGTCAATGCGCAGGCCACCCGCTGGCGGACTCGGGGGGTGGGACATCATTGATCGGGGCGTTGCCGCGTAGGCACCCAGTGCTCCGGCGCCAACTTTGAGGAAATCTCGCCGCGAAGCCTTGGTATTCTCACGCCTGTGTTTCATATTGCCTCCCTTGAGAGATTTGCCCCGGACCGATGTGAACGTCGCTCTTCGGTCCCTTGTGTTTCGCATCTAAAAGTGCCGCGGCCGGGGGCAGAAAGCTGCCCACCATTTGCCCAAGCGCGGATACTACCGAGGAGGAAAAGAAGAAGGTCAATAGAAAGTGGCCAATCGCGCGCATGCCAGGAAGTATACTCCGCAATATCGTGGCTGCAAGCAGCTCAACCCATAACTTCTTCCACCCGATCCGGATTGGGAACGATAAATGCCCATAGGGGGAATTGGCCGAACTGACGGACTACCCAAATTCCCTTTGATTCGACATCCCTCCCTTTTCAAGTTAGGATTCAGAGGCGAATCTCCCCTGCGGAGGAACCGCAGGATTCACTCAAGCGATGGCCACGATAGCCCTTGATGCAACTTACAGCGTCGACCCGCAGCTTACCGGCATCGGCGTGTACTCGCGCCGCCTTATCGAAACGCTGCTCACCTTGGAGACGCCGCACCGGTTTCTGATTTGTTACCGTCTGTCGCGGCTGGGCCGGCGGCAGTACTTTCTACGGCCGGGATCTCTGCCCGGCGCCCGGGCGCGATTCTCGGTGCGTGTCTATCAGGAGCCGGTGACGTTCTGGCTGCCCTGGCAGGCGCAGACTTTTTCACAGTCTCGCGCAGCGCCCGCCGGCTTTTCACTTCCGCCAGGAAATTGTGACCGTCTTCGATGTCTTTCCCATCACCGGTGAAAACTATTCCACCGCGGACTTCCGCAAGAAATTCTCCGCGCTCCTCTTGCAAGCCGTGGGCCGGGCGACGCGGGTCATTACTGCCTCGCACGCCACGGAAAGCCTGCTCATTTCGCACGCGCAAGTGCCGCCGGAGAAAATCCGCGTGATTCCGCTTGGCGTCGATCCCCCTGCCGTCATCCTTTCGCCCGAGGAACGCCTGCGGGAGCGCGCCCGCATCCTCGGCGGTGAGGGTGAAATGATCTTAAGCGTGGGGGTGATGCAAACCCGCAAAAACACGCTCAATATGCTCAAGGCGCTTAAGACTCTTCCGGCCAAATACCAGCTGGTTCTTTCCGGAGGCAATGGCTACGGCAGCGAAGCCATTCATGAATTCATCCGCACCGAATCGCTGGGCGAGCGCGTGAAACTGCTCGGACACGTTGACGACGCGCAACTGGCTCGCCTCTACCAGGCCGCGAGTGTCTTTCTTTTTCCCTCCTTGGAGGAGGGTTTTGGCATTCCTGTGCTGGAAGCGATGGCGAGTGGGGTGCCCGTGGTAACCTCCAACGTTTCGTCGATGCCGGAAGTCGGCGGGGAAGCGGCTCTGTATGTGGATCCGCACGACCCCGCGGACATCGCGCAGAAGGTTGTCCAGGCGGTCGAGGATTCGGCGCTGCGCACGACCCTAGTGCAAAAGGGACTCGCGCGGGCAAGCGAATTCACCTGGCGGCGCACCGCGGAGGCCACGCTGGCGGTTTACAATGAGGTCCTGTAGGGGCACGCCATGGCGCGCCCCTACGGCAAAACCCGCTGATTCGTGGTAATCTTGAGTCAACAGGAGTGGATCTATGGCGACCAAAACCTTGCTGACCATCGAACAATACGCCGCCCTCGATGAACCCGTAGGGGTGCGTTATGAACTAAGCGAGGGGGAGCTGATCGTGACACCTTCCGCCAACTATTTTCACAACAACACTCGCGACCGGTTGAACGCCCGGCTCCAGGCATTCCTCGATGCGCATCCCATGTGGAAGAGTGATCAGTGAAATGGATATGACGCTGGGGGCCGATATTGTCCGCAGACCCGATGTCGCGTTCATTCGTAAGGAGCGTCTCGAGGGTATCGATCTTGAGCGAGTCCCTTTGCCGATTGCTCCCGATCTGGCCATCGAAATCGTTTCCAAGAACGACCGCGCCGATGATCTGAATTTGAAAGTCTCGCAGTACCTTCAGGCGGGAGTTCAGGCGGTCTGGCTTTTCTATCCCAGCACACAACTCGCCTACCGTTACGTTCCGGGCAAACTCGATCCGGAGGTTCGCAGCGCCAAGGCGGGTGACCGGTTCGAAGAGCCGGAATTGCTCAGCGGATTTTCCTTGCCCCTTTCTGAAATCCTGAAATAGCAGGCGTAGCGCGGACCTGTTCTGTACGTCCGCGGCTCGTCCCCGGTGGGTAAGGAAAAGCCGCGGACCTACAGAACAGGTCTGCTACACTTCTTCTCCCTCGCACGTCCGCTACGTTCCCGTGCTGCTGTAATTTGCCACCCCGCGATTCCAAACCATAATCGCCAGCACCGAAAATCCTGCCGCGACCACGGGCACCAGATGGAAATACAGCGCGAAAGCGGTTCGTCCCAGGAAGTGGGTGGTGGGATAAAACGTGGCGAAGCCAAAGGGAATGATCCAACTCAGCAAAAACTGAATGAAGACGTTGTAAATGGTCAAGGGGTAGCGGCCGAAATTGAGCATATTGAAAACCGGGGGCACAATCCCCACTCGATCTTCAAACCAGAAGGACACCGCCGTCAGGATCAGGAAAACGGCCAGGTAGATGGCGGCCCCGCAAACGATCATCACCGCGAACCAGAGATAATCCGGAATTCTCAGCGTCAGGTGCAAGCGGTGAACGCAGAGGGCCACCACCGCGATGCCGGTTACGACTTCTTGCAGCGACTCCAGCCGGAATTTCTCAAAGATCACTTGGAAGAGGGTGGAGACGGGCCGCAAAAGCACTCGATCAAACTTCCCCTCGATGATGTAAAGCTCGCTGAAATCGTAGAGATTCCAACTGACCACGTTGAAAAAGCCGAGGGGAATGAGGGAGAACCCGTAGAGGAACATGATCTCGTTGAACGACCAGTCCTGCAAGCGCGGGATTTTCGTGAACAAGACCAGGACAAAACCAAACCCCAGGACGGTGGCCGCCATGGAGGAAAAGAAGGCGATGATGAAGTCCGCTTTGTACGCCAGGCGCACTTTCGCGTATTGGGCGAAATATTGAAGCAAGAGCCGGAAGTGTCTCTTCATTTCCCTCTTTCCTCCTCGGCTAACGAAAGATTGATCAGAGTTTACTGCCCTCGAACCCCCTCACCCCCACCACCTGCAAAACGTGGGGCCCCCTCCGCCTTGCGGTCCCCCCTCTCCCCCAAGGGGGCGAGGGAAGAAGAATTCTTAGTTACACGCCTTTCACTTTTGCCTTTTGCACTTTGCCTTTTGACTTGCTCTTCCTGCTCGCCGCTACCCTCCCTGGATGATCACTTTCCGCGTTGACCAGCGCCACAGGCCGTCGCCCATCGCCAGCAGAACCGCGACCCAGAAAATCTGCATGGCGATGGCGCGCGCCAGTCCGCCGCCACTCAGTTTGCCCAGGTAAATCAACATGGGCACGTAGCTGATGTATTCGAAGGGCATCACGCCCAGGATTTTCTGAACGATGTGCGGAAAAAAGGTCATGGGCAGCAGGAGTCCGGAAAACAGTTCCAGCAGAAAAAACTTGGCGCGCATCAGCCCCAGGATGGATTGCAAGCGCAAGGCGAAAGTGCCCACGGCAAAATTGATGGCGGCGACGATCAGGAAGCTCAAGCTGACGCTGACCAGAAACGCCGCCGCGTGCCCGACGCTGGCGGGCAGGCGCAAGGGATAAACCAGAAACAACACCACGGCGGTGGGAACGGTCAGCAGGGCCAGGCGGAAAACCGATTCCCCCGCCGCCCGCGCCACATACATCAACTGAATGTTCACGGGCTTGATCAGGTCCATCGCCAGGCGGCCTTCCATGACCTGGTAGGCAAGGTCCTGGTCGATGTTGTTGAAATAGAATGAACGGATGATCCATCCCACGCCGATGTAAGTCAGAAGATGGGCGAAGTCAAAGCCTTCAATCGAGGTGCTGTGCTCGTAAATGGCTTTCCAAATGAAGTAATACACTGACACATATATAAAGTAAGTGACGATTCCCGTAATAGTACCGCAAGCCGGTAGGCGAGGGTATTGACAAAGCCCACGCGGGCGAACGCCCAATAGAGCCGCACGACTCTTTCCAGGAAAGAGGCAGGCCTTTGGCGGGGAAGGGGGTTGGCGGGCTCCGCGGGCGGCATCAGGCCACCTCGCCGCTCAGATAGATGCGCTTGACGATTTCCTCGATGGGCTCCTCTTCCACCAGCAGGTCGCGCACTTCGAGGGTGTTCACAATCTGGCGGATCACGTCGGCGCTGGAATGCTGTTCCCGGTCAAAGCGGATCAAATAGGTGAGCTCGTCGACGCGCTGGCAGACGATTCCGTCGGTTTCGATCTGCGCCAGGCGCGGGACCTGCGAGCGGTCCTTCAAAAAGAATTTCACCTGGTTGTACTTGGCCAGGCGCTGCTTCATCTGCTCCAGGTCGCCGTCGAACAGGATGCGCCCCTTGTCGATGATGATGATGCGTTGGGAAAGTTCTTCAATGTCGGAGAGGTCGTGCGTGGTCAGCAGCACGGTGGTGCCTTCCGTGCGATTGATCTCCTTCAGAAACTCGCGGATGCGCTCCTTGGCCACCACGTCCAGGCCGATGGTGGGCTCATCCAGGAAAAGCAGCGGCGGATTGTGCAGCAGGGAAGCGGCCAAATCACAGCGCATGCGCTCGCCCAGACTCAGCTTGCGCACCGGCGTGTGCAAATACTCCTTCAGGTTGAGCATTTCACTGAAAACATCCAGGCGCCGGCGATAGTCCGCGTCGGGGATTTCGTAGATCTCTTTGAGCAGCTTGAAGGATTCGATGACGGCGATGTCCCACCAGAGTTGGGTGCGCTGGCCGAAAACCACGCCGATGTGTTTGGTGTAGTGGCGGCGCTCGCGATAAGGGACGAACCCGTTCGAGACCACACGCCCGCCCGTGGGCGACAAGATTCCCGTGAGGATCTTGATGGTGGTCGATTTGCCCGCCCCGTTGGCCCCGATATAACCCACCATCTCGCCGGGTTCGATGGAAAAGCTCACATGGTCCACTGCATGTACGGTCAGGTATTCACGGACAACAAGGTTTTGTAAAGCGCCCAGACGCCTTCGCGCCGGCGGAAGGTGCGGAATTCCTTCACCAACTCCTGGACTTCAATAATGGGCGGCATGCAGAGAAATCTTCCTCGGCGGGATGGGCAATCACTGCCAACCCCACACTTTGGATTCTAGCAGAGTCCTCTTGATCCCCTCACTCGCCGATGACCTTGATCAACACCCTCTTGCGGCGCTGGCCGTCGAACTCGGCGTAATAGACCTGCTGCCAGGGGCCGAAGTCGAGCTTGCCGTTGGTGACCGGCACCACGGCTTGGTGCCCGATCAGCAGACTTTTCAAGTGGGAATCACCATTGTTTTCGCCCGTGCGGTGGTGGCGGTAATCGGCGCGGAAGGGCGCGAGTTTTTCCAGCCACTCGTCGATGTCGGCAATCAAGCCGTCTTCCGCATCGTTCACGTAGATGCCCGCGGTGATGTGCATGGCCGAGACCAAAATCAAGCCTTCCTTGATTTGCGACTTGGCCAGCGCCTTCTCAACCTCATCGGTGATGTTGATGAACTCCCGATGTTTTTTCGTGTTGAACCACAGATACTCGGTATGTGATTTCATTGCCTGCCCTCTTTGTTGTGTAGGTTGTTGCCGGAAGGGCGGGGCAGAACCTGTCCCGACTTGTCGGGAGCCCCGCCGAAATCGCGGCTGCCGTCATCTGTTTGTCCCGCGCCGCGAAACTTCGCAGAATAGCAGAGTTTGGGCATCGGCGTCGCGCCGGAGGAATTCGAGTCCACGCCACCTCAAGGATGGTTCGGTGCGATTCCCACTTGTGGTAGGCTTAGCGCGGCTTGAGCCATGATTCGGCCTTATTCCACTTTAGGAGAAAGAAGATGAAAACACCCCTTCGAATCGCCTTCGCAGCAATTCTGATTCTTTCCCTCACCGAAGCGGCGTTCCCGCAGTTAGGCATGTTTTCGAATGAACAGCGCCTTGACCTGACGCGCGAGTGGAAGGGCGATCGATTTCCCGACGGGCGTCCCAAGGTGCCGGACTCCGTCCTCGCAGGGTTTGAGCGATGTGGATGCCGAGGAAGCCTGGGGCGTGCTGCAGTCGCACGGCTACAAGTTCCAATTCGAAGGCGGCTGGCGCGAGATCAATCCGGGAGGGCGGATGGTGGGCCGCGTGTTCACTGCCGTCTTCATGCCCCAACGGCCCGACGTGAACGCCGTGATCAACGACAAAGGCAAGGCAGAGGGGCGCGTCGGAGCCCAGAACTCCTGGCCGATTGACATGCTCTCGCCCGGCGACGTCCTGGTGGTGGACCTTTTCGGAAAGATCAAGGACGGCACCTATGCGGGTGACAACCTTTCCACCGCGATTTTCGCCAAGAGCCACAACGGTTTGGTGGTGGATGGCGCGGTGCGGGATGTGACGGGCATTTCCGAAATCAAAGGCATGCACGTCTTCGTTCGTGACTTCGACCCCTCCGCCTTGCGCGACACGACGCTGATGGGAATCAACGTGCCCATCCGCATCGGCCATGTCATGGTGCTGCCCGGCGACGTGGCCGTGAGCGACCCGGAAGGAATCACCTTTATCCCTCCTCAACTCGCCCAGGAGGTGATCGATAAGGCCCAAATGACCCACGCGGTGGATGAGTGGGGGCACCAGATGCTGCGCGAAGGCAAGTACACGCCCGGCGAGATCGATCGCAAGTGGACCAAGCCGATGATTCAGGAGTTCAATAAATGGCTGGAACAGAAAGGCCTGAAATTGCGGATGCCGGAAGAGTAGCCACCTTGGAGTGCGGTAGCAGCAGCTACCGCCTTTACCTTGCTGATCCTTGCGACTATGCCGTGTTAACAGAAGTCGGAAGGCGGTAGCTGTTGCCACCGCACTCCAAGACGCTTCGCGCAGTTTTGGATGAGGACAGGTCTGAAGTGGCCAGTGCCGGCTCTGGACCTGGTCGTCAGTTTGGAGGACAAGGCACGATGAATAAATCCGACTCCTATCTTATGAACCGTCGCGGAATCTTGAAGGGCTCGGCGGCCGCGCTGGGAGGCGCGCTGCTCAGCGGCGAGCCGTGGAGGCCTATCCCCAAGGGGTCAATCACGAATTCCAGCCCTTCGGCACTGCGGATCACCGACCTGCGCGTGGCGACGGTGGTGAAGCCCGGGCCCGGTCCTTGCCCCATCATCCGCATTGACACCAATCAGGGTGTCTACGGACTGGGCGAGGTCCGGGATGGCGCCAGCGCCACGTATGCTCTGATGCTGAAGAGCCGGATTCTCGGCGAGAATCCCCTTCAGGTGGATCGACTCTTCCGCAAGATCAAGCAATTCGGCGGACCGGCGCGCCAGGCGGGCGGCGTGTGCGCCGTGGAAATGGCCTTGTGGGACATTGCGGGCAAGGTTTACAACGTGCCCGTCTACGTCATGCTGGGCGGCAAGGTTCGCGACAAGATCCGCGTCTACGCCGACACCACGGAGTCCAACGATCCGAAGATTTATGCCCAGAGAATGAAGGAGCGCAAAGAAGTCATGGGCCTGACCTGGCTCAAAATGGACTTGGGAGTCGAAATGGTCGCGGACAAGCCCGGCACCGTGACCGTGCGCTCCGGCCTGAGCGAATGGGAAAAAACGCAGGTCCCCCATCCCCTGCTGGCGATGGAGGTCACCGATAAGGGCATCGCTCTGCTGGAAGAGTACGTTGCCGCGGTGCGCGATGCCGTGGGCATGGAGATTCCGCTTTCCATGGATCACCTCGGCCACCTCGGCGTGAAGTCGATCATCCGGCTGGGAAAGGCGTACGAGAAGTACAACCTCTCGTGGATCGAGGACGTGATTCCCTGGGAGTTGACCGACCTGCTGAAACAGATCTCCGACCAGAGTCCCACGCCCATCCTGACGGGCGAGGATATTTACCTCAAGGAAGGCTTCCGGGTTCTCTGTGAGAATCACGCCGTCAGTAAGATTCACCCTGACCTGGCGACCTCGGGGGGCATCCTTGAGACCCACAAGATTGGCGACATGGCGTGGGAATACGCGGTGCCCATGGCGATGCACTTCGCCGGGACGCCAGTGAGCTGCATGGCCAACGTACACTGCGCCGCGGCAACGCTCAACTTCCTGGCGCTCGAAAACCACTCCCTGGATGTGCCCTGGTGGAGCGATTTGGTGGAGGGCGTGGAGAAACCGATCGTCAATCACGGTTGGATCGCCGTGCCCGATAAGCCGGGGCTGGGAATTACCCTCAACGAAGATGTGGTGAAACAACACCTGAAGCCCGGGACCGGCTACTTCGAACCGACGACGCAGTGGGACCACGACACGTCTTGGGATCGGGAGTGGAGTTAGCGCTGCAATCTTGGCAAATGACGCGATTTGTGTAGTCTCATCTGATGCCCTCGAAGCTGAAATACATCACCGGACTGGTGCAGATGTCGTGCTCCCCGAGCCCGGACGAGAACCTGCAAAAAGCCGCGGCTCTCGTTGAAGACGCAGCCCAACGCGGCGCGGAGATTGTCTGTTTGCCGGAGCTTTTCCGCTCGCAGTACTTCTGCCAACGCGAGGATGCCGCGCTGTTTGATCTTGCCGAGACGGTTCCCGGCCCGACCACCGAAACTTTGGGGAAAGTCGCCAAAGCGCGCGGGGTGGTGATTATTGCGCCCCTCTTCGAGCGCCGCGCCCCCGGCGTTTATCACAACAGCGCGGCGGTGATTGATGCGAGCGGCGAGGTGGTGGGCCTCTACCGCAAAATGCACATTCCCGACGACCCCGCTTACTACGAAAAATTCTACTTCACGCCCGGCGACCTGGGATTTCGCGCCTTCAACACGCAAGTGGGCCGCATTGCGACGCTGATCTGCTGGGATCAATGGTATCCGGAGGGCGCGCGGCTGGCGGCCTTGCAAGGGCCCAGCATCCTGTTCTACCCCACGGCCATTGGTTGGCATCCGGCGGAGAAGGAGCAGTTCGGTACCGCGCAGCGCGACGCCTGGCGAACCATTCAGCGCGGCCACGCTATCGCCAATGGTGTGTACGTTGCGGCGGTCAATCGCGTGGGCTTTGAAAAAACCTCCGCCGCGAGTGCCGGCCTGGAGTTCTGGGGCTCGACCTTCATCTGCGATCCCTTTGGCGTGGTGCTGGCTGAGGCCTCGACGGAGCGGGAGGAAATCCTTCTCGCGGAAATCGATCTGGCGCGCATCGAGGACGTGCGGCGCAATTGGCCCTTTCTCCGCGATCGGCGAATTGACGCTTACGCTGGAATCACCAACCGCTTTCTGGACGAGGATCCGTGGCGCAAGAAAGACTAGGTGCTGGGGATGGGTGCTGGGGGCTGGGTTACGGGGACTGGGTGCTGGGGACACAGAAGATGGGTTCCGGAACCGGATTCCGCAGTCCGCAGACCCGAATCCAGCGCGACCCAGCACCCAGAACCCAGACCCGAGCCTAATCCCCAGCACCCAGTCCCCAGCCCCAGCACCCAAGCCGCTACCGCATGCCCGCCGAGTGGGAACCGCATGAAGCCACCTGGATCGGGTGGCCGCACAACCTCACGGACTGGCCGGGGAAGTTCGCGCCCATTCCCTGGGTATACGGCGAGATCGTCCGCCAGATCGTCCCCGGCGAAATCGTACGGATTCTGGTCAACTCGAAAGCGCACGAGGAAAAGGCGCGCCGCATCCTCAAGAGGATCGGCGTGGACTTGGCGCGCGTGGAGTTTTTCCGCTTTCCCACCGATCGCGGCTGGACGCGCGACTTCGGCCCCATGTTCGTCAAGCGTGACGCGCCGCGCGCCGACGTGGCCATTGCGCGTTTCGGCTTCACGGGTTGGGCGAAGTATCCGAACTGGCGAAAGGATTGCCAGGTGCCGGAGCGCGCCGCGCGGGCGCTGCACTGCCGGATGTTCGACGCCGTGGTGAAGGGCCGGACGTTTGTTTTGGAAGGCGGCAGCATCGACGCGAACGGGCGCGGCACGCTGCTGACCACGGAGGAATGCCTGCTCGATCCTGACAACGCAAGTCCGCAACCCGGGCTTCAGCCGCGAGGAAATTGCCGCTGTCTTCCGGCAATATCTGGGAGTGACGAACGTTCTCTGGCTGGGTAAGGGAATTGCCGGCGACGACACGCACGGTCACGTGGATGACTTGTGCCGGTTTGTGAATCCGCGCACGGTGGTTCTCTGCTGGGAAAAGAATCCGCACGACGCCAATTATTCCGCGCTTCAGGAAAACTGGGAGCGCGTGAAGGACATGCGCACTGGAAGACGGGTCGAAGCTTGAGGTTGTGCCGCTGCCCATGCCGTCGCCCGTCTACCTCGACGGCCAGCGCCTGCCCGCGAGCTATGCGAACTTCTATATTTCCAATGCCGCGGTTTTGGTCCCGACTTTCAATGACCCCCGTGACCTCATTGCCCTGGGAACGCTCGGGGACCTCTTTCCGCGATCGCCCCGTGGTGGGAATTCACGCCGTCGATTTGGTTTGGGGTTTGGGAACCTTGCACTGCCTCACGCAACAGCAACCGGCAAGGCTGAGGGTCAATTTCCCCGGGTTGCCATTTGGGATTGTCGCGTCGTGAGCCCGCAGAATGGGATGCCGTGCGCAACGGGGCTCTTGGGGACAGTGCCGAGCCTTGCTTCGGGCAATTTGTCGCTTGCCGGTTCGGCCCTGGAGCCCCCAGGGACCCTGTGAGTAATCACGTCTGGCCCCTGCCGGGATTTGCCATTTTGCCCCCACTCTATTTCCAGATCCTCTTCCAACCTCTGCTTGATCTGGTCCACGAGTTCACCCACGTCCACGGGGCGCAGCAAGATCATTTCAAATCCGTGGCCGCGCAAACCTTTCTCGACGATGTAAGTCCGGCTGGCGATGATCCAGATGGGAACCTTGCGGGACCAGGCGGAGAGCGCTTCGACGTCGGCGGAAGGTTCGTCGCTCGCGGAAATATCAGCGATAAACAAATCCGGAAGGTTTGTGCCCGGCTCCAGAGTCGCCAAAGCCTCGGGAATGGTTTCGTGGGCTTCGACCTCGAATCCTTCTTCCAGCAGTTGCGCGCGCAACAGCGCACGGGCTTGCCAATCTTTTCCGGCAATGAGAATTTGACTCACCGTGAGCCTCCGGGGCGCATCGTACGGACTCGACCCATCGTCCGCAATAGGGCAGAAACTGCGATGCCCGACCGGAGCGTTGAAGCTGGCGTCCGGTGGCTAACGAGGTATTATGCGCTTCATGGCTGACGATGGGGAGAAGGCCTTCCTCATCGATAATCCTCCGCGCCTCTCGCCGGCCGGTTGGAGGTTACTCCGATGCGGATTCTCCTGACAGGTTCCAGCGGATTGATCGGTCATGCGCTGCTCACCTTCCTGACGGCCGACGGCCACAAGGTAGTCCGCCTCACCCGGTCCAGACACCCGCCCGTGGCAGGCATATCTCTGTGGGATCCCGGCGCGGGCATCATCGACGCGGACGACCTGGAAGATTTCGACGCCGTCGTGCACCTGGCCGGAGAAACCATTGTGGGCCGATGGACGGCCGAGAAGAAGGCTCGCATCCTCGAGAGTCGCGTCAAGGGCACGCGGTTGCTCTGCGAAATCCCTGGCGCATTTGCGGAGTCGCCCCATGGTGCTGGTGTCCGCTTCCGCGATCGGTTACTACGGGGACCGTGGTGACGAGGTGCTGGACGAGGAAAGTTCCGCGGGCTCGCTGTTTCTTTCGGAGGTAGCGAAAGCCTGGGAAGCCGCGACGGAGCCCGCGCGGCGCAACGGCATTCGGGTGGTGAATCTGCGCATTGGCTTCGTCCTCAGCAAAGCGGGCGGCGGCCTGGCCGCGATGCTTTTGCCCTTCAAATTGGGTGTCGGCGGGCGCGTGGGGAGTGGACGCCAGTACCTGAGTTGGATCGCCATTGATGATGTCGTGGGAGCCATTTCGCACGCTATCCTTTCCGATGCCTTGCGCGGCCCGGTAAACGCCGTGGCGCCCCATCCCGTCACCAATCGGGAATTTACCAAAACTCTCGGCCGCGTCTTGTGGCGTCCCACGATTTTCCCCCTGCCTGTTTTTGCCGCCCACATGGTCATGGGAGAAATGGCGGACGACCTCCTGCTGGCCAGCGCGCGCGTGGAGCCCGCGCGACTCCTGGCGAGCGGCTATGAGTTTCAATTCCCTGAACTCAAAGGCGCTCTGCGCCACGTGCTCGGAAAATAGGAGAGTGGAGGCGGGGTTGTCCAAATTAGCGGGAAACTGTCGTGCTGAATGCGGCTCTGCCGCCCCGCTGTGCGGAAAGGCTCCGAAGCTGTGAAAAAATCCCCGAACGAGCAAAAGCATCTCGCGCAGAGGCGCAAAGGCGCAGAGGCCGGAAAGAAAACAAAGCAGCTATTTAATTCGAATCTCCGCGTCTCAGCGCCTCTGCGCGAGATGGTGTATTTTTTCACTCCTTCTCTGCCTTTCCCTCGAGTTTGTACATTTTGAAGCGAGGAATTCCCTCCCCAGCGCTTGAGAAGTGACAAAAAAGCCGGCGATTTCAGCAAAATATGTGTGCTTCGGTATAAAATGTCGCTCCGTTATGTAGAAATGTCGCTTTATTTATCGGATAATTTGTCATACTTTCGTTTGTTTTCATACACATTCAGGCTTCGTTCGTCATTTATTAACATCTTTTTTTCAGGGCTCGCTCCCCACGCGACTTTTCCCCTCCGCCGCCACCATGGAACCTCCCCTGCGCCGGATAATCTGTCCTCCGTTTTCCGCGTCGATCTGGGCATTCGTCCTTTTCCTCCGGGCGACCCGGTGGGGATGCCGCGTCCCCCACCCGTTCCCTACCCCCCAGGCTAAGCCCGAGCCCAGGTGTCTTGTCAATCGAATTCTGGGCCGTATTCCTACCGGTAGGAAATGATTTTACAATTCCCGCCTGCAATTTCCTACCCGTAGGAAACGGGGTGCGCCACTCGCCAGCGATGGTGACAAATCGTAAGGATGACCGGGGACGCCGCGCACAAGCATCGTAAGGCCGTCATGCGTCCAAGTGGGTTGCTTCCGAGTGCCCCGTTTAACCGGCCAATCTCTGCCCATTCTCAGGGTGTGCCGAGTTTGCGCGCTTCGGTGGCGATTTTGGTGAGGCGATTGGAAAGCCGGTCGAGGCAACTGCGTGCAGCACCAATCGGCAGCGTCCGCCGGAACATCTCCAGCGCATGTTGAGCGGCCTGCGAGGAATCGATGATCCCATCGAGCCCAGTTCGAAACAGAGCGATGGAGGTTTTCGGTTGTGGAATGAGATGCCGAGGTTTGGAACGAGCCAGTTGGAATTCCCGCTGCAGATCAACTAATGCCACCTCGACATAGAGCATGGTCATCTCGGGAGAAGTATGGCCGAGTAATTTCATCAGAGCTGGTGCGTCCATGCCAGTTCGGTGAAGACGGCGCGCAGAGCGACGAGCCGGTTGATATAGGAGGCCGTGACGAGCGGCGGCGACTGAGAGTGCAGACGGGACATCCAGCCGAGGAGATGGGGATCACGGCGCAGTTGCTCGAGGGAGTCCACCGCAGGGTGAGCAGCCCCGAGATAGCTCAGGAAGTTGCGCACGGTTCCGCGGTAGTGGCGAATGGTGTCAGGGTTGAGCGCCGCGCCGAGGGAATCGACCGAGCGGTCGAAGACAGCAGCCAGCGGATGTTGGAGCGGAGGGCGTCGGGCGCACTTCATGAAGAGAGCCTCGGAAGGGGACGAACTTGCTGCGCCACGGCGCGCGTATACTGCCGGTAGACGTCGTGCGGCGTGATCTGCACATAGCGCAAAGTAGTTTGGATGTCAGCATGCCCCATCAACTGCATCAGCGCAGGCAGGCTGATCCCGGCGCGGACCATGTCGGAGGCGAAGGTGTGCCGGAAGCGATGCGGGTTAGCGAGCTGGATGCCGGTACGCTGGCGATGGTAGCGGAACAAGGATCGTAATCCTGCCAGCGTCATGCGGGTTCCACGGGCGGGTCCCTTGAGCGAGACGAAGAGCGCGGCGGTGCCCACCTGGGGCCGCTCCAGCCACCGATAGTGATCGAGGAGTTGCACGGTTTCCGGCGCCAAGGGTAGGAAGCGCAGCTTGTTACCTTTGCCACGCACGCGCAGTTGCGCTTTGGAAAGCAGCCGGTCGTCCTCATTATTCCAACCCAACACTTCGGCCGAGCGCAGTCCTTGCCGAAGCATCAAGCCCACGATGGCCAAGTCCCGCGCCGTGCGGAAACTGGACCAAAAACGGGCCACCTCCTCCCCGGACAGCGGGACGAGGCTGCGTTTGGGTACCCTCACTCGCAAGCGGCTCATCGCCACTCGTGGCCGGCCCAGACCCAGCGGCCTGCGACGCAAAAAAGCATGCTGAAAGCCGTGGGCCACCTGACGGGGAGCATGGGGGAACTCGTTGCGCAGGGCGCGATCAGCGACGGCGACGCGGTCATTGATGGTGGAAGCGGAAAACGGAGGTTGCCGGCCGGACTGGAACTTCACATAATCCGGGAGTGTCGACTCGCTCAGGTCCCCCTCAACGATGTCGCCCGTGTGATGAACGCTCTCCCACCAGCGAACAAAGTGCAGCAGGTTGAGCGCGTAGGTGCGCAGGGTGGTGTCCGCCACGCGGCGGACGCACTCACGATCGAGGTAGCGATTGACCCAGCCGACCTCGCGGCCGGTGGCCTGCTCGACCACACGAATCGGACTTTGGGCGGGGTTGAGAATCTGCGGGCGGATCACGTGGAACTGCATAAGGGAGCGGCCTCCAAGAGAGATTGGAACTGTCGCGCGTCACCGCCTTGCACGAGGAAGGAGTTGGGATCGTGACCAGGAGGTAGAAGGACGCGGCGGGTGGTGATGCCCTGTGCCCGGAGACGATGGGCTAAAGCCTGCGCGGCCTGTTGGCCGCTGCCGTTGGCGTCGACATCGAAGCTGAGATAAGCGGTGCGCGGGCGGTCGCAGAGTTGACGAAACGGGTCAGAGGTGAGATGCGTGCCCAACGAACAGGTGACATGGCGGAAACCGGCCTGCCACAACACGGCAAGATCGAACATACCTTCGACAAGAATTACGCTGGGGAACTGGCGAACCGATTCCCAGGCGAACAAGCCGCCCTTGGAGCCGGGGAGGAAACGATGGGCGAGGGTGGCGCCCAGACTGCGGCCGTAGAGATTGACGATACGCCCCTGCTGGCAACAGGGAAAAACCACCCGCCGGTAGAAGGCGTCGTGTCCCTGGAGGTTAATAAGCCCGGTGCGCCGCAGCAGATCGAGGGAATAGCCTTGCGCGGTGAGATGACGCCGCAAACTTCCGCCGGGGGCATAACCCATATGCAGTTCTTGTAAGAGCGCGGCATCGTGCACTCCTCGCTGTTGGAGATAACGAAGTGCTTCCGGGTAATGCGGCCACTGGCGGTGATAGAAAGCCGCTGTCTCCTTCAGCACGGCGCCCACCTCTGCCGAATCCTTGTACTGTTCGAGACAGGTGAGGCTTTGGTGAAAGGACAAGTGTTGGGATAACTCGACGAAGCGAATCAGATCGCCGCCCGGGCCGCAGCCGTGGCAGTAAAAGAGGTTCTTGCGGGCGTTGACATAGAAGGAAGGCTGGGTCTCGGCGTGTAACGGGCAGAGTCCCACGAACTCGGGGCTCTGACCCGCTGGCCGGCCAGTCCAATTCTGCTGTCGCAAGTAATCGAGCAGCGGGAGTCGTTGTTTGAGTTGTTCGAGATCCTCGCCCATGGCGCGTTTTTGCCTCTGGAGACGAGCCTAAGAGGAGGGCGGCAGCGTTCACAGGCGAGGATGGTGGGGGAATAGAAAATCTCTCAGAGACGCAAAGGCCAGAGGACCTGCAGAACCGTAGTCAGCCTCGTTACTGGCTCAACTTGGGGATCGCGCGGAGCGCCGCACCCCAACCAATGAGCCAAGCGGGCGAACGTTCGGCGCCGAAAGGAAGGAGCTGGCTGGGAACGGTCCAGGCCGTCCGACCAGCGGCGGAGGGTGGAGGGATCGGGCACCCGATCAGGGTCTTCAGCTTAGGCGTTGCCTCTTCCCACGAACAATGCTCCTCCAAACGCCGCCGTAGTGCCCGGCAGCGAGCCAACAAGCTGTCGTGGGTGTAAGGCAGAGAAAGCAGGGGAAGCAGGGTGAAGGTCTTGCCGCAGCCAGGACAAAGTCCGCGTCGGATCCCAATCCAATCGTGATGCTCATCGTGGGCCTGCTTGCGCCGGCGACCGTGGTCAATGATGGAATCCCGTTCGCAAACCGGGCATCGCCGCAGCATGACGCTCTCGGTGTCGCGAGCCCAATCGGATTCGAGCTTGTGTGGCGGAGCAGAAGGTGGGATAAAGAGAATCGTGGTTCATAGGGGCTCTGCCCCGGCGTTGACCCGCCAAGATCTGAGCCGGAAGCAGGGCCCCTCCTCCTGAAGAGAAAAATCCCAACTGGAGAAGAATAACGCTTCTCAGCTACAGCGCTTAGAGGTGTGATTATAAAGATTGGCCGGTTAATACCCGTCATTCGTCCAGAGCGCTAAGGCAGGTTGACGTTGGGTGCGCGAAGCCAAAACTAATTCTCCCATATTACGTTTGGGACATTAGACAAAAAAGCAGTAATCAGAGGCTCCTCGCCAACGACTGACACGGGCTGGTAAACACCACCCCATGGGGCCGCGCGAGATGGACTGTGCGGTCTCGCCGGTTACACTCGGGATGGACAAACTCCCCCTCTGTCGAACCTGTTTGAATTGGGCTTGAACGTTGTGCCCCACGCGCGTATAGTGCGCGCAGTTGTAAATCCGCAACAGCATTTCGCCGCTCCGCCGGAGGGGTCGATGCAGAGTCGCACGCACGCGATCTGGATTCCACGTGCGGGAGTGTGCCCTGCTGTCGTCATTATGCCAGCGTTCGCATCGCAAGTTTCGCCGCTTCCGTGCGCGGATGAGATTTTGGCGAGCCACGCGGGTATGGGTTTATGCCTGAGACGCGACGTATCGCGCATACAACACTCATCAAGTAAAACTCGTATCTGAATGGAGGGACATCATGTTTTGCTCAAATTGCGGTACCAAGCTAACAGGAGCCTTCTGTACGCGATGCGGTGCACGGGCGAGCGAGCCGCCGAGCCCTTCGGCGCCGCCTCACGCGCCCCTGCCGTACGCACAGCTACCGCAGTATGTGCCGCCACCCCCGGCGGCCAAAAGCGGGGCGGGATGGAAGATCCTGATCGCCGTGCTGGCAACCCTGGGTATGCTGGGCGTACTCGCGATCGCCGGAGTCTGGTACGCCGTCCACACCGTCAAGCAGGAAGTCAAACAGGTCGCCGCCTCCCAGGGAATCGATCTGAGCGCCATCGCCGAAACGCATCGCGGACCTGTCCGGACCTTCGATACTTGCGCGTTACTCACCAAGGAGGATTTGTCGCAGCTGCTTTCGCTACCCGTGGAACGTGCCGAAGGCACCGGCAAGTCCGGCAATTCCGAGTGCCGCTATTACTCTTCCCAGGCCCAGCAGCGCGGTCAGGAGGAAGCCTTGGCAGCCAAGCAAAAAATAGAAGGGGAAGGTAAGAGTGGCAACGCCGCCGATCAGGCCCAAACTGTCAGAGATTTCGGCAACCTGATCCGCGGCATCACGGGCGCTGCCGGGGCCACAAACGACGCTCCTATGCTGACCATCTCCATCGACTCGGCAGACCCTAAGGCCATGGTGGCTGGGTTCAAAACGGGAATGGAGGTGACCGGCTTCGCAATAAAGAGTCGGCTTGGCAGTGGTGGCGCCCCCAACCTGGTGACCGAAGACGTGCAAGGCGTGGGTGACGAAGGCATCTTCGCACCCCTGTTTAGCATGTCCGTCTTTCGTAAAGGCGACGTGGCGGTGTTCATCGACGCTCGCATGTTGCCCGGCGGAAAGGAAGCGCAGATCACCATCGCCAAGCGGATCTTCTCCAAGCTGTAATTAGAATGTAGCGCCTAACAACGGCTTTGTTGAAGGACAGGCGGGAGCTCGAAACAGCATCAGGCGATAAACGCATCGATGGAATGTCGATAGCCGCGACTCCGGTGAGCACCGGCCGCTGAGCACCGCTGATCTTGGTTGATCAAGATCAGGCGGTCCGAGCCGGGCCGAGGCTGAGGGTGTTTGGCAACGGTCCCTATTCCCCCGTGGCCTCCAACGACAGTGAGGAAGGCCGCGCCAAGAACCGCCGCGTGGAGCTGGTGAAACAGTAGCGGTCGAACGCGCAAGCGGCCAGGTATGCGAAGGTTTGCCGCGCTGCCGGCGGATATGTCGACGGGCCCGCTTGCATCAGCGGCGGCATGGCGATAGATCCCTACCATGAGGGCCTGTTCACAATGCCAGGGCGGTGGCGCCCTGCGCTTCCTGGAAGAACGAGAGCATTAACTTTGTGGTTGAAAAAGGCGATACGGCCAGCTTGAGAGCGGGCTTTGCAAAGGATAGACGATGGTCGCAATATTCGGCACGTGAAAAGCCCATGGTCAAGAACGCGTTGACCCGCTGATCCGGTTTTGACGAATCACAGCCGATTTTTGACTTGGTTATCTCAGGCAGTCCGGCGGTGGATTTCTCCCGCCCGTAATTGACGATGCCCGACGATCTTCATGATCGCGTCGTCTGCGGTCGCGGCCTGTAGTTTGCGCGCACTTCCTGCACGAACTCGCGTAACGCGCGCGCCGGATTGTCATCGCTGATCAAGGGATGGCCCACCACCACATATTCCAGCCCCTGGCGTACGGCGCGGACGGCGTCTTCCACCCCAAAGCAGCTACAGCCGATCGGTATCGAGACCACGGCCTGTACCTGTTCGATCCACTGGGTTGCGTCCTTCGTGGCATCGGCACGACGCTGATCCGCGCCGTAATGCAAGTAGACAAGGTCGACGCCCCACTCGGCGCACTGTCGAGCGCGGGCAGGTTGGTCCTTCGCACCGATCGTGTCCACCACGACGCCGATGCCCGTTTTCCTGCCCATCGCGATGGCCGCTTGGATCGTCTCATCGGGAGCATTAGCGCAGACCGTCATCCATTTGCCGCCCTGTTCGAGTGTGCGCTCGACGTTCTTGCCGCCCGAATCCATCGTTTTGTAATCGGCCAACACGGGGTAGTCAGGGAACGCCTTCGCCAGTTCGCCGATCGCTGCAAGGCCGCGCGACACGATCAACGGAGTGCCCGCCTCCAGCCAGTCGAAACCAGCTTCGACGCCGATTTTCGCCATCTTTAGAGCCTCGGAGGTATCAGCATAATCCAAGGCGATTTGAAGGATGGGGGGATTGATTTGCATAGATGCTCCTGTCGAGGGTCACTTCTTCTCGCCGGAAACACGGGGACAGACGCCAAGCTTTAGATAGGTAAACCATCCGCTCGGAGTCGCTGGCCAAAATGTATGCAAGCCCATTTCCACGCAGCGTCATAGGGTGCGCAACGTCCACGTCAACTACCCGTGACAAACAAACCATGGTCAGCACAATATCAGAAAGCCCAGTGTTTGTCCCCGGTTTCTCAGGCTTTGCCTGTTAGCCGCCATGGGAATCCTACCTTCAGTCGTGCAACCCGACATACTCCTTCGAATAATTGAAGTTGTCGTTGGCGGACCACAGCGATTGGGTCACTGCGGTGGCCCTGTCGCCGGACGAGCGGCTGCGCTTTCACCCGGAGCACAGCGGACCAGTCATGGAAAAGCTGCACGCTTGGCTCCAGGCCCAATTCGCGGAAAGAAAGCTGGAACCCAACTCGGACCTGGGGGAAGCGATTCGTTACTGTCTGAAACATTGGACTCGTCTGACCCTGTTCCTCCAGCAGCCGGGGGCGCCCCTGGATTCCAACATTGTTGAGCGGGCTCTGAAGCAATGCACTTTGCACCGAAAGAATAGTCTGTTCTATAAGACCGAGAACGGCGCCGAAATGGGGGATCTCCACATGAGCCTGATCCATACGTGCGAATTAAACGGCGTCAATCCCTTCGAGTGCCTGATCGAATTGCAGAAACACACCGAGGAACTGACCGAGCACCCGGCGGACTGGATGCCCTGGAATTACCGGCGCTACGTACCGTGCGGGAATACCACGAAAACATTCATCTGAATCCGGTGAAGCGCGGGCTGGTGAAAAGGCCGGAGGATTGGAAATGGTCGAGCATGGCGGAATGCGCGGGAGTCAGCGGAGAGGCACAGGAACAGCGCTGCGGCCTGAGGATCGATCGCGTGCCCCTGCCCACGGATTTGAATATGCGCAACTGAGGAGGAAGGAGCTTCACCGGACATACGGCGATGCAGGCCTTACGGCCCTGGGTTGCCGCCGGTGGGAAAAGCCGCGGACCATTGGAAAGCAGGCGCTACGGCGCTTTTGTGGCAGAAGTAGCCCGGATTGTTCACAGGGAGGTTCGGGCCCAGCGCCAACACTGCGGTGTTCGGTAAGGGCCAGCGCAGGTCCGGCCGCAGAAAGTTTCAAAAACTCCCGGCGACCTATCGGGGGCTTACAGCTTGTTTCGCCCGTCATTTCCTCCCCTGCACCCTACTGATTCCTGCTCTGATCGTCTATTCGTACTCCACCAACGCCATCGTCAGTATCTTAAAAGGTGCAACATTAAACTGAACGTACGCCCCAGCTTTCTCGAATGGGATTTCTTTCTGGTCGGGCAAATGGAGCACTCTTCTGGCTCTGCTATCAGCGGGTACACGGACACGAACCGTCCCTCCGACCGGGATCGTAGGGACTTGCTCCTGCATGTTCAACAGGCCTACCAGCAGCCGATGTTTTTCCGCCTGCTCAAAAAGCGTCATCTCGACCGCGGGATTCATTTCCACCTCGAAGTTGTATGGTCCTGGCAGCAGGCGATGCAACAAATGGGAGACAACATTGGCGTAGACTAATTCGATTCCGGATTCAATTGGAGCAGCTACCCAAACCGCTTTTCCTTTGCCAAACGAGTTCGTCACGATCCCAGGATTTCTTCCGGGCGCCATTGCCGGGGGATTGCTCCAAATCTGGGCAAAGTGCTGTCCAATCGCATGGCCGGGCTCGGGCTCTACCCACGGCAACGTCACTGTGGCCAGCACTTCCGAGCCAGTCAAGCTTTCGGCCTGAACCATGGGTCCTTGAAAGGTGATGTTCTCCTGAGGCCAGATGACTTTTTTTATATTTGAATCAGTAGGAGTAAGGTAAGTGGTCAGGGTGCCCACGGTCCCCAGGTAACGCACGCCCAGCACGTCCTCCAACAGGAAGTGCGGCTCGCCCTGTCCGGGCTGACTCAGGGAGGAGGAGCCACTGGCGTACAGCACGCCGCCCTCGCGCACGAATTTGCGGAATTGATCTGCCTGCGGCTCGGTCATTTCCAGCACACTGGGGAGGATGACCGCGCGGTACCGGCTCAACTGCTCCAGCGTTACATTAGTCAGGACGCCAAAGGGAATGTGCGCCTCCCGCAGAATACGCGCGCTACCAAGCACTGCCCTCAAATGGGGAGGGTTGGCCGGCGAGAAGTCGGAGTTCGTGGGGCCACCGTAGGTACGACTTGGGTAAGCTTCCGACGCATGCAGCCCGTTTTCTGCGGGGTCGTACATCGAGTTCTTATCGTAATAAATTGCCACATCGGCCAGCAATTCTCCCCCGAGAAAAGGTTCGTAGGCATCGTGCTGGGCGTTTACCTGCCCCAGGTATTCATAAGCGAAGTGGTTCAACGTGCCGTCGGGCTTGATGGCATCAATCAGCAGGCACGCCGAGGAGTGAATCGCGGGAATCAGTGATTCAATCAGTATAGTCTCCAGGGGTTTTGTCGTTTCAAAATCGTGTAGATCAAGCGTGCGCGAGGTCATGAACTCGAACGGACGCGTCCGGGTCAATCCCCAGTTTGTCTTGCACACAACGGAGAATTCGGCGGCCCCTCCATAAAAGTCTCCCGAACAAAGGTCGGAAGCGTCGTTCTGCTCAAGGGATACCCCCCTATGCCAGGTGGTGAAATAGTCGTAAGACTGTAGGTACGCCGTAATAGGGCGCGTCCGCTTGATCGCCTGGGTAACCGTCATGGCGAAGTCCCGCATCCATTGCTCCCTGGCCTTTTGGAAACTTCTCCATAGCGGGTCCTTCCAGTTCACGATGCGCGGCGGCTCCTCGTGCTGCTCCCGCCAGAAGCGCTCCGTGCAGTACGGACAGTAGCAGACGGCCGGCCAGTAGGTCATATCCAGGAAGATGCCTTCGAAGTCATAGTTCCCCACGAGCTCACGCAGGCAGGCCAGCGCATGCTCGCGATAAGGAGAATTGGGGCAGACGGTGCCCGTGCGGCTGAAGAGAATTCGGTCGTAGCCATTCTCCGGCAAGATGCGCCATTCGGGCTGATTCTGGTATGCCCAGTCGTCAAAAACCAGGCTGTAGTAGGCAACGCGGTGGAGGCCGTGACGGCGACACTCCTCCATCACCTCACCAAAGTAATCACGTCCCTTCATCCCCGCGTGCATGTGCCCCAGTTTGGTGCGCCACAGGCACAGCCCCACGTGGGAATTCGCGTACTGCATGAGCGACTGGAAGCCGGCCCCGGCGATGGTAGCTACGTAATCGGCGGCGTTAAAATTCGCCAGCAAGTTGGGATCCCAGTCGGGAACATGGGTATCAATCAATAGCCGTCGGTACGTCTGCGAGGGCCATTCCACCTTGCGGGGCGGTATATGGGCGGCGGTCTGTGGGGCGGAGGCTTGTTGACTTCCCATCGCCATATCCGGCTTCAACGCGCGCATCGCTCCAAGGCTGGCTAACTTGTTGAACGTCCTTCTGTCCATGGCATTCACCCCTTTGAAAATTTGGACAAAGAATTTCCGCGCCGAACCCTGCCGCTTTGGAGGTTTCGACACCTCCACGTCACCGGACCAGTTTCGTGCTGGTAGGGTGCGGGTTCTTATGACCCTCCCATAGTTTCCGAACCACGACTCGTTTGAGCGTCTTGGTCAGTTCGTTGACCCGGTCAAAGATCTCCCTTTGCTTGCGAAGAGTATACGCCTTCAAGGCCGGCTTCGCATCCTGAAAGACCCTGTAGGCGATGTGCCCGTCGAGACAGTCGCGGGAGCGATGGTTCTGTTCATGCGCCAGCAAAAACAGTTGTTCCAGGTGAACAGCCACGGTTTCTCCCAAGATGTGCTCTCCCACCCAGGGCGTGAACTTATAGCGCGAGGCGAGGTCCTGCACTTGATGCAGATGCCAGTTGTGGTGGGCGACCCTCGCCAACTCCGCATCATCGAGCGACCAGACCAGGCCGGGAACCTTCCAGGTGATGTGGCGTAATTCCGCCTGGTGTTGGTGAGCCAACTCCTCCCGCACCGTTCTGGTCAGGACCGCTGGTCAGTCGCGATCGACGGGCTAGGCAGGACTTATTCCCTTGAACGCTGTCCATGTCACTGAACCATGCGCAACTCGAGAGCGCTTGCGTGTCCAGCGTCATGGTAGACAGTGATATGGGCGGTGCGGGCGTCCTTGCCGGATTCCTCCGCCGCCACCCCACCGCTGTTGTAGTTTTTCTCGACGGTGGTAGAATTCGGGCACCGCAGGAGCAAACGCAATCGGCTGCCTTTGGCGATGCGTCGAGAAAAAAACGGGAAGCCGTTGAATTCGTAGCGATTAACTTCTCCGGGCCGCACCAGCTTTTCCCAGGTGAGCGATTCCCGATACCGCGCCCGCAGCCGATCCTCCGTGAGATGCACCTTGCTCCCGTCGAGTAGAACCTCGTCAACCGAGACTGCGAAGTCAATGTCCGGAACGTCCATGGCAATCCAGACGACGAACTTAAGATTGCCGGTGACCTCGGTGTCCTGGGTGAAGGGTTCGCTGTGATAGACGAGCCCATTGCCGAAGAGGTTCAGGGCATCGCGCTGGTCGGTAAGATAATTCTTCACTTCCTGACGCTCGAGTTCGGCGGGACGCGTATCCAGTGGGTCGTAGACGTAGTGATCCGAAGGCGACTCTCCCGGCTTCTGTGCGCCCAATGTTCCAGAGTGGAACACGTCGTTGGCGTGGCCATCAGATTGAAGGTAGAGAGTACGAGTGGCATTTGCAATGGCTTCCAGGCTGTCGGCATATTTCCAGACCTCCTCGCTGGGGTCGGAGGCCGTGAGATAACATGCCACACGCTTCTTAAGGAACTCAGGTTTCTTGCCCTCCTTCATCGTCCAGTCATACCACTCCTTGTGCAATTTGTTCAGGTCCACAAGGCTGGCTTCTGCGAACCTGAGGCCTCCCACTTCGTGGTTAGATGTGCCTGTACCATTGTGGTCCCACGGGCCGATGACGAGGTAATGTTTTGCGGTCACTGCCGGGTCTGCTGCCACACATGCGCCATTTCGTGGGCAAGCGTCGAAAGTATTTCCTCGTCGGCGCGCCCGGTGAAGGTGTCGGGGTTCATCGCCAGTTCATGCGCGGCGGTTTTCTCCGTGCGCCCGATAAAACCCTCCGGGGAGAAATAGCCTCGGGTGTTCGCGTGGCGCTGCAACGTCACCAGCACATAGAGCAGGGAAGTGACGAACAGTTCCGCGTTAAAGAAATCGTAGGCGTTCTGAAAAAGCCCGGTACTGTGCCGGTGTGATGGCCTCCCGGTCCTTGGCGGCTGTCGTTCTCATGGGGCTGGCTCCGTTGGCTGTTGACCGTAATTGTATAGTTCGATACAAACACAGTTGTTGCAATCTGTTACTGGGCAAGATTGTTGCTTTTTTGTTATTGCGGGGGGAGCACATGGAAAGACGAATTATGAACTCGGGATAAGGGGACCGCGCAACGGGCCTTTTATGCCTTGCCCAAAAACCTACCGTTCGGCTCACCGCAAGTGATTGATTCTCAAGTGTCGGTTTGGGCGAATTCCTCTGCCGAGAATCAGATGTTTGTGGGCGGCCGACGCGTGTCAACAGAAGATTGTCCCTTTCTGCTGTGTCCACGCTTGGACAGGTGTAGAACGTCGAGTGTAGAACTTCCAGCGACGGTTTGGCGTCATGACTGTGTGTCGCTGGTGGTCATTCGCTGGAGTTATTCTGCGGGTCGGGCGGCGCGTCTGGACACTCGGCGGGAGAAGCGGTGGCTAGCCCGTCCTCCGGCCCGATGTCATTCTGCGTCTCGCCGGAGTATACGTTTGCGATGTACCGGAATTCCGAGCCTTTTGCCGCGCTGGTGAACTTCGCCTTGGCCTCCGCGATCGTAGTGAAGTATTCGCGGAAAAGGAGCGAGGTTGCCTTTGCCCATGCGGCCACGGTGGTCGGGGTATTTTAATCTCCCTGTATCGGTCCCCCACGTCCTGACGGTTCGTCTGCATGAGTGTGATGCGCTGCCACTGTGTGCGTACGCCGTGTAGGCATAGTGACCAGAGCAAATAGAATGGGTCCCAGATGTCGTCCTGCTTCGGGAGCCGGAAGACGAACATCTCTTTGGTTAGGACCACGCGCTCTTCGCCGGGTAAGAGCACGGTGAATTCGCCGATGTTGCTGCTTGCCCTGTTCGGGGATATGAGTTCCCAGGCTTCAAGGCCGCTGCTAGGGCCGTGCCAGATGCGCTCTGCAAGTTTGAGGGGGATAAGATTGCTCGGGTTGACGCTAACCCTGAGAGCTCGGATGTCGGAGACCTTGATGTATTGAATGGAGCCCATATGCTGGTCGTTGCCTGGGCTGCCGTGGCCGGCTCTCACGGTTAGAATGCCTTGGTCCTGAAGCTGACCCAAGGTGATGGCGTCCAGGTTGTGCTTTGCGAGGAAGGTGTCTAGCTCTGCGTTCCATCGTTTGTCGTAGTAGCGAGGGACGAGAATCCCTTTTCGAAGAACGTCGAGGCGGTCCTTTGCTACCATGCCCTCTGGGACATCTCCGGACACAAACTGTTTCACTTGTGAGAGCAATTCATTGTCGATTTCGGTTGACCTTTTGCCTGTGACTCGGTCTACCTTGTACCGCGTGCCGCCGTCCTTGTTAACCCCGCAGGTCCGTGGGTTGAGGAAAACGACATTGCGACGCAGTAGGAGCTCGTTATCTGATTTTTTGGAAGGCATAAGAATTCGTCTTGGCCCTGCAGAATCCTTGGAACGCCTCCATGGAGATGTTGGCTACTACCAGGGGCTTGAGTCGGTGTCGCATCCACACGAACTTGGAATTGTACTCAGGCGAGAAGAAGTATGTTTCTGGGAGCACGATGCCGAGGCGTCCACCCTTCCTGAGCAGAAAATAGGCGCGGTTGGCCGTGAAGCAAAAGAGCCGTACCGTTCACTTTCAAAGAGCCGCCCAGTTACTCGAGTTCCTGGAACTTCCAAAGGACGGCATTCACTACCGCCGTCTCATCCAGGGTTTCGAGCGTATCTTTGCGGCCAGCATCTTCTTCGGGACCGACAAAGATCGGGCCGCTAGCCAATGCTTCGACGTCGCTAGGTTCCATTTTTTGGATCGCATGGATCTCTGGTTCAACCGCGCAGAGCCTCAGGACTCCCCAGAACCTGATCAGGCCGATAACGTAGTTACACTGAGCGACTACTTCTATGAGGAGATCCATCAGCACCCGATTCCAGTGGAGCGGCAATTTGTTGCCGGCCTGGCCAACGCGCCGGGGTTGCTCGACTTCTACGTCTGGATCGTCTGGAAAAGCTGGACTGTGAACGCAGGCCCCGCTCGAATACCCCTCTTCGGTCCCCAGGGCTTGCAGGGCCAACTGGGTACCGCGACCTATTCCCGGAACAAGCGATTCCGGCAGACCCTTCGCCATTGGCTTCAGAGAATCAAGCTCTTTTGGCCTGAGTGCCCTGCAGCACCATCCCCTGATGGGAAATTCCTAATTGTCCACTCTTCGAGTCAATCTCCAGCCATTCACCAAGCGTCCGCTTAACACGCAGAAGGCAACACGAGCCCGTCTTTTGCTCCCAGTCGCCTGCAAATTCGGCCCCAACGCTATGCAGGCTGAAACCCCATCTGCGGACATACAACCACCTGGTGAAAAGCCGGTGGACCGCGAAATCCTTCCAAGTTATCCCACATGCGGAATAATCCACGTCACAGAGTTCGCGCGTATCACGTGATTCAGTTCGCGTAACTAGAGCACAAGCGACCCTGGATCAACGAGTTATCTGTGCCCCCTGTAGTTATTACCTGTACGTCCCGAAGTTGAATACCTGAAGTAGTGAAATCCCCGAGTGTGGAAGAGTGCAAAACTCATGCATAATCACAAGGGGGCACCGCTACGCGGGCGGAGAAGATCTATCATGGAAAATTTTTTCCGCAGCGCCATTCGCCGTTACTATAAAGTTGAGCTGCCGCACGACCACGCCCTGCGCAAGCGCTGGCCGTTGTTGGTGGCGCTCCATGGGTACGAAGGGGATAAAGACTCCATGATGCGCGTGGCGAAACACATCGCGAGCGGCAACATGGCGGTCATCTCGCTGCAAGGGCCGTTCCAATTCTTCCGCCGCCTGGTGAAAAATCCCAAGAACCGCCGGGTGGTCTTTGGCTGGGGTACCAGTTATAAAATGGAGGATTCCATCGAGCTTCACCACCGGGACCTGGAAACGGTCATCCAACTTGCCGTGCGGAACTACCACGCCGACCCTCAACGCGTATTCCTGCTGGCTTTTTCGCTAGCTTGCGCCCCCAACTAGCGCTATGTGTTTACCCACCCGCGAGCATTTTGTGGCGCCGTGGCCCTGCGCGGCGGTGTCCCGGGCGATTGGAAGGGTGGTGTGGAAGGCTGATCTCGCCGTCTACAAAGCGAAGCACATAGAGGGCTGGTGAACCGCCCCTGCGAAAATACGCTGGAGTACGGCCAACTGCTGGCTGTCGCACAATCAAACGGGCGACAATATCACCGGCCCATGCAAGAAGTAAGACTTCAAGTCCCCGCTTTCGCGCCAACTCGCAAATTCCGACTAATCCCGACTAATTCGGCGGATTCAATTCGGCGGATTCGGCTTGCACGCCTTTGGGCATGATGCTATAAGTTCCCGCGCTAGGACTACCCGTGCGGAAGAAATCCCGATGTTAGTGCCCGCCCCCCTGAGGTATTTGTTATTTCTTGTGGTCGTTTTCCCGGTTCCCGCCTGGGCCCAGCAGGACTCGACCTCCCCGGCCAATCAACTGAGTCTTGATGCGGCGGTTTCCCTCGCGATGGCCAACAACCGCCAATTGAAACGAACCGTCCTGGAGATTGAAAAAGCGGAGGACGCGGTGGCGGCCATGCGCACCGAACGGCTGCCGCAGTTTAATTTGTACCTGCTCGAGTCGGAACTTCTCACGCCCCTCAATTTCCAGTTTCCCGAGGGTGAGTTTGGAACCTTCCCGGGGATCGGATCTATCCCCGCGCACAATACCGACATCAGCACGCCCATCCACCCCACGACTTACGTTTTTCAATCGGCCACGCAGCCTCTTTCGCAACTTCATCGGATCGGCCTGGGCATTCAGGCGGGGGAAGTGAACGTGGAGTTGGCCCGCGAGGCCTTGCGGCAGCAACGCCAAACCGTGGCGGATCAGGTTAAGCAGGATTACTATTCCATTCTGCAAACGCAGACCGCTCTGGAGGCCGCGAATCAAGTCGTCAAGTTCTACACGGAGTTCGGCCAGTTGACCGATCGTTACCTGGCGCAAGAGGTGGTGCTCAAGTCGGACGCCCTCAAGGTGAAGACGCAGCTCGCCAAGGCCAAGTACGAAGTGGTGAAGCTCCAGGATGGGCTCGAAACCCAGCAGGAAGACCTGAACGAAGTATTGGGACGAGATCTGACCACGGAGTTTGCCGTCCAAGCGATTCCCGAATTGGCGATGTACGAAGTGAACCTGGCAGAGGCTCGCCGCCGGGCGCTGGACCAGCGGCCGGAAGTGCGGGAAGCGGGCTTGAAAATGAAGCAGGCTCAGCTTGACGTGCGCGCCCAGCGGGCCCTATACATTCCTGACGTCAGCCTCTCGTTCAACTACCTCTCGCCCTTCAATGTCGAATTTGTACCCAAAAACATCATGTCGGTCGGGTTTATGGTTAATTGGGATATTTGGGACTGGGGGCGCAAGAAGAAGGAACTCGCCGAAAAGACCCTGACCGTTAAGCAGGCGGATCTTTCGCAACGCGAAGTGGAGCAGCAAATTTTGGTGGAGGTGGGTGCGCGCTTCCGCAAGCTCGCGGAATCACGCTCGCTTGTCGAGGTCGACGAGTTGGCGCGACAAACCGAGGAAGAGAAGCTGCGCGTGGTCATGAATCAATACCGACAAAACGCCGCTCTGCTGAAAGACACTTTACAGCAGGAAGCGGCTGTGGCGAATGCCAAGGCTGAGTACCGGGAGGCGCTGCTTTCCTTCTGGACGGCCCAGGCTGACCTGGAGAAAGCCTTGGGTGAGGAATAGGAAATGGAAGCGACGACGGGGAGGGCAAACACCATAGTGGTGGCAGTAGCACTCCTGGGTGTAGTCGGCCTCGCCGCGGGGTGCCGGCAGGAGCAGGGTTATCAACCGTCTCCCACTCCGGTGCAGGTCACCGCGGTCGGCACCTACCAAGGTAGCGCGGGTGTGACTTACTCGGCGAACATCCTGCCCTATTCGCAGGTGGCCTTGGGTTTCAAATCCGGCGGTTACGTGCAGAGCATTTTGCAAGTGAGGGGAGCGGATGGCCGCACGCGGGATGTCCAGCAGGGTGACTGGGTCGAGCGGGATGTAGTGCTGGCGCAAGTTCGCACCCGCGACTATGAGAACCAGATCAACGCCACCAAGGGGCAGCTGGCCCAGGCCCAGGCGGGGCTTGAGGATGCCAAGCTGAACTATGACCGGGCAACCGCCCTCTACAGTTCGCAGAGCCTGACGAAGCCGGATTTTGATGCCGCGCAAGCGAAATACGACTCGAGTGTGGCCGTGGTCGCAAGCGCCCAGGCACAGCTTGCCCAGGCGGAACTAGCGCTGGAGGATTGCGCTGTCCGCGCTCCCCTCAGCGGATGGGTGCTCAGCCGGAATGTGGAATTGGGCAGCCTGGTCGGCCCCTCCAGTCCCGGATTCACCTTGGCGGATCTGCACCTGGTGAAGGCCGTTTTCGGGGTGCCGGACGTTGCCATCAAGAATGTGGAGCTAGGCGCTGCCCAGACGCTCACCACGGAGTCCGTGCCGGGGGAGTTTCAAGGCCGCATCACGGCGATCTCGCCGGCGGCCGATCCCAAGAGCCGGGTGTTTTCCGTGGAAGTCACCATCCCCAACCCGCATGGCGTGCTCCGCGCCGGCATGGTCGCCACGCTGAACACAGGCGGTTCGAAGCCGACGGGTCCTGTGGCCGTGATTCCGTTGAGCGCGGTGGTCCGCTCGATCCGCGATCCCGGCAAATTCGCCGCCTTTGTGGTGGAAGATCAAGCAGGGAAATCCGTGGCGCGCTCACGCGATATTCAAGTGGGCGAAACCTACGGCAACCAGATCGGTGTAACCCAGGGCCTGAGCGCAGGAGAACAGGTGATCAGTGTCGGCGCCACCATCGCCAAGGATGGGGAACAGGTGCAGGTGATACCGTAAAGAAGTGAGCACTAAGCAGTAGGCACCAAGCAATGTCTCACAAAACCGATACCGAGATCGTCGCCACCACCCACAACACGGCGCGCTTCTTTACCGAGCACCGGCAGATATCCGTGGTGGCCCTGGCGGCCGTGTTCGTTTGGGGATGGTTCGGCTACACCCACATGCCCAAGCGGAAAGATCCGGACATTCCGGTGCGCGTGGCGGTGGCGATGTGCGCGTGGCCGGGGGTGAACGCCCAGCAGGTGGAGCAACTCGTCACCCGCCCGATCGAAGAGACCATCGCCCAGAACAAGAACATCCACCCCGACACCGCCGCCGACATCGGCATCACGTCCACAAGCCTGCCCGGACTCTCGATCGTAACGGTGAACTTGGCGGAAAATGTTTCCGACGCCAACACCAAGACGCAATTCAGCGACATCAACCTGAAGCTCTCCGCCCTGAACGCGCGGCTGCCGCAGGGCGCCGGGCCCATCCTGTTCCAAAGTGACTTTGGCGACACGGCGGCGCTGATGTTGACCGTAGCCAGCCCGCCCGCCAGCGAACTGGAAATTGCCCTTCGCGCCCACGACGTGGAGCGCGCCATACGGTCGGCGCGCCCCCGGGTTCACGGCACGGAACCGCGCGCCACCATGATTTATTGTTTCCCGCAATCGGTCTCGGTGGATGCCGTGCGCCGCGAAATCCTTCGTTTCGCCCGCCTCGCCGAAAGTGACCACATCATCCGCGATGTCCGCATGTTTGAAGGATCAGCCTTTATCGGACTCGACGCGGCGACGGCTTACGACGACGACAAGCTGCTGGCTTATATCTACCGATACATGCGGGAGCATGTGACGCAGTCGAACCTCCACCCGGACGCCTGGCAACTGACCATCATTCGCAATGCCGAGGACGCCCAAACCAAGCTCGCGGCCGCGGCCGGGGAAAAGTACAGCTATCGTGAACTCGACGACTTCACGGACCTCATCAGCCGCACCCTTTTGAGCATACCGCAGGCTTCCAAGGCGCAGCGGGCGGGGGTCCTGAACCAGGCCATTTACCTTGATTATTCGCAGGAGCGCCTGGCGTCGTATGGCCTCCGGCCCTCCGACCTGAGGAATCTCCTTTACGCCCGCAACATTGCCCTCCCCGGGGGCCAACTGGATCTGGGCCAGAAAAACCTGCTTATCGATCCCTCCGGCCAATTCGATAGCGTGAAGGCCATCGGTGACGTGATCGTGGGGGGGTCTGCGGCCGGCAGTCCGGTTTATCTGCGCGACATGGTGGACATCAGCCGCTCCTACCAGAGCCCGGCTTCTTATCTGAACTATTACACGTGGCAGGACTCCACGGGCCAATGGCGTCGCAGCCGCGCCATTACTCTGGCCATCTTCATGAAGTCGGGCGAGCAGATTCAGGCCTTTGGGCAGAATATTGACCAGAAACTCGAAGAACTCCGCAAGATCCTGCCCCGCGACTTGATTATGGCGCGAACTTCCGATCAGCCTCGCCAGGTGCGTGAGAACCTGGATCTGTTCATGGACGCCCTCTACGAGGCGATCGTGCTCGTCATCCTGGTGTCGCTCATCGGCTTCTGGGAATGGCGCTCGGCCTTGCTGATGGCGCTGGCCATCCCCATTACGCTGGCGATGAACTTCGGAGTGATTTACATGCTGGGAATCGACCTCCAGCAGGTATCGATTGCCACCCTGATCATCGCCCTGGGCCTGCTGGTTGACGACCCCGTGGTGGCCGGTGACGCCATCAAGAATGACATGGCGGCGGGCCATCCGCCCCTGATTGCCGCCTGGCTGGGACCGAGCAAGCTGGCCAAGGCGATCCTCTATGCCACCATCACCAACATCATTGCCTATGTGCCTTTCCTCCTGCTTACCGGGAATACGGGGTATTTTCTTTACAGCCTGCCCATCGTCATGGCCAGCGCCCTGGTGTGCTCGCGGCTGGTCTCGATGACGTTTATTCCCCTGTTGGGATACTACTTTCTGCGTCCCCGCAAGAAGCCCGAAGCCTCCATTGAAGAGCGCCGCGAGCGCGGGTTCACAGGGTTTTATTACCGCCTGGCAGGCTCGGCCATCCGCCATCGCTGGCCGGTCTTCGCCGCGTCGCTGCTGTTCCTGGCGATGGGCGCCTTCATCAGCAGGGAATTGAAGTCGTCGTTCTTCCCGGACGATGTCCAGTACTGGTCGTACCTCGATATCTGGCTTCCCAATGACGCTTCCTTCACGGCCACCAACCAGGCAACACAAGCGGCCGAACAGGTGGTTCGCCAGGTGTGCGAGCAATACGGCCGGGATCATCCCGGCAAGGATGGCAAGCCCCGCCCGATCCTGAAATCCATTACCTCCTTCGTGGGCGGCGGGGGGCCCCGCTTCTGGATGTCCGTAAGCCCCCAGCAGCAACAACGCAATTACGCGCAGGCGATTATCGAGGTGGCCGACAAAGACGATACGCCTCCCCTGGTGGGCGCGATGCAGACCGCCCTTTCGCGGCAGATCCCCGGCGCCCGCATTGATGCCCGCCAACTCCAGACCAACCCAGTGGATATGCCTGTGCAGGTTCTGCTCTCCGGCCAGGAGGACGTGACGGCCACCGACGAGGTTCGCGATATCCGCACCTTGCGGGGACTGGCCAGTCAGGTGGAAACCATCCTGCGTTCCTCACCCTTTGCCACTCGCGTGCGGACGGATTGGGATGTGGAAAGTTCCGGCGTGAAGCTGGAGATCGACCCGGACCGCGCCAACCTGGCGGGCGTGACCAACCTGGACGTCGCCAACTCTTCTACGGCGGCGATGAGCGGCTCAACCCTGACGGCTTTTCGCGAAGGTGACAAACAGATTCCGGTGGTGGCCCGGTTGCGCATAGGCGAACGGGCGCAGCTCTCCGACATTCAAAATCTCTACGTCTACTCCTCCACCCAACCTGGGGTCTCCGTGCCCCTGCTCGAGATTTCATCGATTAAGCACACTCTGGAGACCCAACGCATCAACCGGCGGGAACACTTCCGCACGATGTCGGTAGCGGCGTTTCCTGTGCCCGGACGCCTGAATTCGGAAGCCCTGAACCCCGTGCTTCCTGCCTTGATGGAGTTTCAGAAAACCCTGCCGGCGGGCTACAAGATGCAGATCGGCGGAGAGAAGGCCAAGCAGACCCAAGGCTTTGCCAACCTGGTGGTGGTCATGCTGGTGATGATCTTCGGCATTTACATGGCCCTGCTGATTCAATTCGACAACGCGATCAAGCCGGTCCTGGTTTTTGCCGCCGCACCCTACGGCGCCGTGGGAGCCCTGGTTTCACTCTTTATTATGGGCGTGCCCTTCGGATTTATGGCTTTTCTGGGGATCATCAGCCTGGTGGGCGTCATCATCAGCCA
>CAWELY010000025.1:0-33111 GCA_963810005.1 uncultured Acidobacteriota bacterium | reverse complement strand
AGATTCAGGCCGATTCTAGGAGAAGGACCACCCATAGTTCCTCAAAACCTGTCCGATGTCCGAGGTCCGATGTCCGAAGTCAGCGGTTCAGAGGGCTGCTTCGGACTTTGGACCTCGGAGTTCGAACCTGCTCTTTACATTGCCAGGCGAAAAGAGTCGCCCAAGTAAACCCGCCTGACTTCCGCGTCGTTGCCGAGTTCCTCCGGCGACCCGGCGCGGAAAATCCGTCCGTTATTGATGATGTAGGCGCGGTCAGTAACTTGCAAAGTCTCGCGCACGTTATGATCCGTCACCAGCACGCCGATTCCGGACTCCTTCAAACGAACTATGATCTTCTGAATATCGAGAACCGTCAATGGGTCAATTCCGGAGAACGGTTCGTCGAGGAGAATAAAGGAGGGGGAAATCACCAGCGAGCGGGCAATTTCCACGCGCCGCCTCTCTCCTCCGGAGAGCAAATAACCGTAACTCCGGCGAACCTGCTGAAGACCCAAATCCTCGATCAACTCCTCCAAGCGCGCCCGGCGACGGTCCGCCGTCAATGGCCGCGTCTCAAGCACTGCCATTATATTCTCTTCCACAGTAAGTTTGCGGAATATGGAGGGCTCTTGCGGGAGGTAGCTGATGCCTTCTCTCGCCCGGAGGTACATGGGGAAATTCGTGATGTCCACTCCGTCGAGAAGGACCTGGCCCGCGTCCGGGCTGGTCAGGCCCACAATGATATAAAATGTCGTGGTTTTGCCCGCCCCATTGGGCCCGAGCAAACCCACCACCTCTCCCTGAGCGATCCTAAGGTTAATGTCATCAACAACCTTCCGGCCCTTGTAAGACTTCGTCAGATCCGCTGTGGAGAGAATCTGCATTGTCGCTCATGGTGCGACGCGGTGCTTAGATAATGAGGGCGACTTGTCACCTCCATCCACGAAAAGCCTATCATCGTGAATGAAGAATGTCAAACGCTGGCCTGTCGTAGAGCCCTTCTTCTCATCAACCAAGACTGGTGGACCACCGGTAAGGACAATCTTTCCGGGTCCCGCATAGTACTCCCCGTGGTCGCCGGTCCCGACGCGGCCGGGTTGCGTGACTCTTACGTGGCCGTCCGCTTCCGCGTGATCCACTTCCGAGCCTTCCACCGTGTCTCCCTGGGTGAAATAAACGTCCAAACGGTCCGATTGCAGGGTGGTGCTTTCTGTCACCAGGCGCACATTGCCATGGTAACGAGCGCGCCGACCCTGATCGAAATACTCCAAAAAGTCGGCGTGGACCGTCACCGGGCGCGTCTCTCCGGTTGAATGGGCGGGCAGCCCCTTGCTCGCTGACCATCGCGGCGGGTTGCAGGATAGCTGGTCACCACCTGCGAGCCCGAACTGACCCGCTTCTGCGTACGGTACACATCCAGCGCCGAGGATTCCACCACGTCCGTCCCCTGCCAGGCGCGGACATGCCCTTCGTAATGGACGGTTTGGCTCTGCCGCCGCGCCACCATCCTGTCCGCCAGCACATTGGTAGGCAAAGCTGGAGTCGGTGGCCGGGGGAGCGCCGGCGCCCGGGCTGGGCAGATGGGCGGCTTGCACCTGGCCTTCGCCGATGGAAGTATTCGTGCGCATGTCGATGGTTATCTTCTGGCATTTGATCCGGGTGTTGGTGTCCCAGACCTGCGGGTGGCCGAGGAGCACCATGGTCTGTGTCTGAGCATCATAGTGGGCATCATCTGCGCTCGCCTGGCGGTCGCCATCGCGGTATTGGAAGTTCCCGGTTTGCCGGACCTCGCGCAAGGTTTGCGTGCCGACATCAAAGACCGCGTCCAGGCGGTCGGCTTGGCTCTGCTGCGTGGTGCTTCCGGCGGGCGCGGTGGCAGGCGGGCGGAAAAGCACCTGCGTGGGAGCGAGTCCGCGCAGGGATTCAATGCGGCTGTGCGCGTCGAAGGTCATGAGGAATTGCCCGGCGGTGATGACCTTTTCACCGGTTTTGGGGTCGGCAGGGCTGACGAGGAGCGTTCCGGGGCCGACGGTTTCCGCGTCCTTCAGGCTATGGGTGTCAGGCCGGAATTCAAACCGCACCTCGGCTGCTGTCAAGGTCTTCTTCTCCGGACCCTTGCCCGCAGCGGTCTTCTCCGGAAGGTTCAGCACCGGTTGAGATTCCAAGTTGATGTGGACGTTGCCCGTGGCCACACCCTGGAGCGGTTGCGGATGCTTGCCGCCCAGATCCATGTCAAACTCGCTGAGCGGTCAGACGGCTGGTGCTTCCTTTGCCCTTGGATTCGCCCACCACATCCTTTTCCGCGGTAAGGTGGCGCAATTCGCCGGAGGCGGCATCAAAATCCCCCTGCACACGGTCGGCGTTGAGCTCGACGCTGCGGAGCGGATTGACATCGAAAGCCTGCGCGTGGCCTTCCAGATTGACCCGCGAAACGCGATTGTGGTCGTCGAGCTCGATGTTGGCGCTTTCCGACACGGCGCGGCGCTTCCCTTCGGTTACCTCCACCGGGCCGGTCAGCGCCACCTGTCCGCCCTCCTTGTCATAACGAAGCGCGGACGCCGTCAGGTGGATCGGCGGTTGGGGAGCCTTATCGGTTCCCTGCGGTAGATCCACCGCGACGTCATGCTTCAACTCCAGCCAACCGTCGCGTGTGGCGTAAACCATGCCCAGCGCGGTCCCGGAGGCGGGCCCCATGCGGAACTTGACAGGCTCATCGGTCTCGGCCAGTTCGTCCTCCTGATGGTAGGCAACTTTGGATGTTTCCAGGAAGATCCGGTGTTTGCCCCGCAAGCCGGTGCCGGGGATGTCGCTGGAGTGCGCGCTCAACTCGATCTCGACGGGCCCGGAGCTAAGAAAGTCACCCGATTGAGGGTTGTATTCGCACCGGTGCGTCCGCAAAATATCGCCACGATCTCCCTTGCGGCCGAAAACCTCCACCGTTACATCTTCCAGTGTCGTGGACTTGCTCTGCTGGTAAGACACCGTCCGCGCGGCATGGACGGTGAAGACCGGGCGGCCCTGTCCGAGCGCGTGAACGTGTAGCCGGAAAGCTGTTGGTTGACATCCGGGGCGGGACTGGGGAGGATTGCGCACGGCGCGGTCTGGCGAGTCGAACTGCCCCAGTAGGTGAGGCCGACGGCCAGCGCCGTCACGGAAATACCTCCCACCACCAGGCCGGTCAGCCACTTTTGGCGCCGGGCCCGCTCCAGACCTAGTCCACGGGTTGCCACGGATTCCCCATTCCGCCGGTTGCCATAAGATCCTTGATGACAAGTTGCAGGCTGGCCATGTCCTGATAGTTGTTCTGTTCGAGGGTGAACGCCAAGTCCACCTGCTGGCCTGCTGCGAGCGACGGCGTTCGCGCCGCCCAGCCCCAGCCCAGCGCGTCAAGCGTGCGCGCTCCGTTTCCCACTCTCAATTTTAGATGCTTTTCCTGGAGGATACGTGGTGTGGCCACCAACGGTACCCCGCAGGCGCCAAACACCGGGCGTGGGGTTTCCCATGCCGAAGGGCTCGAGCTGAATGATCTCCTCGATAAAGCGGCCAGTCCACCTCCGCCAAATCCATGGGCGCGTCCACGCGCAGCACCGGCTCCAGGTCCGAGGCCGTGAGGACGTTGCGCGCGTGCTCCTCAAAGCGCCGCGTGAGTTCCGGAATGTGCTCCACCGCCAGGGCGAAGCCCGCCGCCTGCGCATGCCCGCCAAAGCGCTGGAAGAGGTCGCCGACCGAGGTCAGCGCATCCAGCAGGTGAAAGCGCTTGATGGAACGCCCCGAACCCACGCCCACCCCGTCCTCGATTCCAATCACCAGCGCCGGACGATGATACCGCTCCACCACCCGCTGCGCCACAATGCCGATCACGCCGCGGTGCCATCCCTCGCCCGCCAGCACCAAAGTGTATTGCTCGCGGAGGTCCGCGCGCTGCTCCAATCTGCGCCACAATCGCGCGCAGAATTTCTTCCTCCACCCGCTGCCGCTCGCGGTTCAAGCGTTCCAGCCTTTCGGCAATTTCGCGCGTGCGCGCGGCGTCGGTCAAAGTGAACAGGTCGATAACATCGCGCGCGTTTTCCATGCGCCCGGCGGCATTCAGGCGCGGCGCCAGTCGAAAGCCCACGTCCCCGGCGCTGATTTCCTTGCCCGCGAGGCCCGCAAGCTCAATCAGCGCGGCCAGGCCGGATTGCGCCGGTTGGCGCAGACCCTCCAGGCCGAAACGGGCGATGACGCGATTCTCGCCGAGCAGTGGGACGACGTCCGCAATTGTGCCGATGGCCACGACCTTCAGGAAGGATTGCAGCAATCTCTCGGTCATCCTGTCGCCCAGCAGCGCCTGCGCCAGCTTGAAGGCCACGCCCACGCCCGCCAGCGATTTCTCCGGATAGCCGCAATCCGGCCGGCGCGGGTTCAGGATGGCGCAGGCGGGGGGCAAGTGGCCGTCGGGCAGATGATGGTCGGTCACGATGCAGTCCACGCCCAGTTCGCGCGCCCGCTCCAGCACGGCGTGCTCGCGAATGCCGGTGTCCACGCTGATGACCACGCGGAAGCCGTTGGCCGCGGCCTCCTCCACCACCGGCACGCGCATGCCGTAGCCATCGGTGAGCCGGTGCGGGACGTAGGCCTCCACCTCCGCGCCCAGCATGCGCAGCGCCGTGAGCAGCACCACCACCGCCATGGTGCCGTCCACATCGTAGTCGCCGTAAATCAGGATCTTCTCGTGTTGCTCCAGAGCGCGGCGCAAGCGCGCGACGGCCTCGCGCATGCCGGCCATAAGCTCCGGCGCGTGGAGTTGCCCGAGGCTGGGGTGAAGAAACGCCTGCGCCGCCGCGGGTTCCGCAAGCCCCCGCTGCACGAGCAAGCGCGCCACCAGCGGCGAAACTTTCAGTTCGCGCGCCGAGGCGCCGGGCCGTTTCTGCGTCAACAGGTGATTCGATCCACCGCATGGGTTGTTCATGGTGACAGAGGAAGACGAGGCTTGCAAGTGGGCCGTGCGCCGTAACCGTTCAGCTTGATCATTGACAATGGGCATCATGGCGTCTAAAAGAACATTGCAAACCATCACAACTCGTTGATTGACAAGGGTTAATATTGTGAACTTGGACTAAAAGTCTGTTGGTGAGGTTTTGGTCTGTGATCTTGTCAACCCACGTCAATGGAGGCGAGTTTATCCGTCGACTGACGGACCCCATGCCGGCGTCCCGATAAGATCGGGATAGGCTCCGCCGCCTCAGCATCAAACCGCGCCACTAACCCGGTCGCCGGTGGTGGGTCAGATTGAATCCCCGGCCCGGCCTTCGTAAACACAAGGCGGCTCCTCGTTCATGAGCTAAGTCTGGTTCGACGGGGAGGTGACGTTAACCCTGAACCAAGACTCTGAGTTACTGTATTCAAATAAGCTGCGGTTGCGGTTCTACTTCCAGCGGGCGCCGTGTTCCTCCAGTGCAATCCGCACGAGCTGGCTGCGGGTTCTCACGCCTGTCTTCTGGAAGAGTTGTTGAAGTGCAGCTTTCACCGAACTCTCCGAGATGTTGAGACGCGCACCAATTTCCTTATTGCTGAGTCCCTCAAACACCCCTTGCAACACCTGAGTCTCCCGTTCCGTAAACGGTTTGGTCTGGTCCGCCCCTTCCGGGTGTTTTGACGCCCTGACCAAGGCCTGAATCGCATTTTCATCCAGCCAGGTTTCTCCCGCCATGACCTTGCGGATCGCTTGCATGAGGAGCACGGGCGAACTGTGTTTGGGAAAGATTCCGCTGACGCCCAGATCGAGCGCCTGCACGGATTCGGCATCACTCATCCCTGCCGTGACCATGAGGAATCGTCCCTGAAAGCCCCACTGCCGGGCTTGGGTAATGAACTCGAAGCCCCGCTCTTTCCCGAGGTCATAGTCCAGCAAGACGAGATCAATGGGCTTCTGGCGCAGGACATCGGTGGCTTCGCCGACCGATGCGCAACAAGCGGCCATCTCCAAATCGGGCTCGCCCTCCAGCAGCCGGCTGAGGCCCTCGCGGAAGAGAGCGTGATCGTCCAGTAAGAGAATCCTGATTTTATCCATTCGTTTCTGGCGCTCCCTCCTCGTCCCCCTGGTCCGCGAAAGGCATGAGGTCCAAAGCGAAGCAGCACCCGGGAGGTCCTGGTTCGTATCGGAGGTCACCGTTAAATGTCCTCACCAGAGCCCGCGAGAGGTACAACCCCAGCCCGGTGGCTTCCGCCCCTTCCTGAAACGGTTGAAACAGACGTTCAGGGTTGGAAATGCCGTGACCGGTATCGCGGACTCGCACCACGACCCGTTCACCTTCCACACACGCGCTGACTCTGAACTCCTTCACCTCCTGGTCCTGCATGGCACGCTGGCTGTTCTTGGTGAGGTTCAGGAGCACCTGCAAGAGATTATGGCGCTCCGCCCACACCCGGGGTAAGGTCTTGGGCACGTGCCAGCGAACGAGCACACCCGACTCTCGCAACGAAGGCTCGGTCACAATGCGCAATTCGTCAAGTACCGAGCCAAGGTCCACACGGAGCCAGCTCCTCGCTTCCCGCGCTTTGCCGAAGCTCCAGGGTGGCGATTTTTCCCAGACCTTCCACGAGATTCCCCAAGGCGCGGAAGTCCTCGCTCTGTGCCAGCTCGCGATGGCGCGAAAGGTTTTCGTAGACCACGGAGATGGCGCCGCATACGTTGCGGATTTCGTGCGATACGGCCCCGACCGCCAAGCGTGACGCGACCATAAGGTGATGGAGGCTGGATTCCTCCTTGTCGCGAAGATCCTCGGAGCTATCGACGAGCATGGCCGCGAGCCTGGGCCCGGCGCTGGTCCTGTAAGTGGAAAACCAAACGTCCGCGAGAAACACATCCCCGTCCCGGCGCCGGCCGCTGCACTGCATCGCGGTGCGGAAGCTGGGCGTGGATTCGTCGGCGGGCGGGACCCCGGCCAGGGGCGGAAGAAAGTCCTTGATGGATTCGCCCGGCAAGGTCTCAGGCTCAAAGCCCAGCAAGCGATGGGCGGCCTGATTGGCCATCAGGATCTTGCCCGCGGAATCGACGGTCAGGATAGCTGCGGGGCTGCTTTCGATGAGAGCCTGCAACTGCTGCTCAGCGTCGCGCCGCAACTCCGCCTCTTGCTCGACCTCGCGGACGTGCTGCTCCGTGAGTCGCCGGTTTCTGGCCGATTCGTAGGCGAAGAGCGCCGTGCCAAAGTAGGAAGCGAACATGAAAATGTCGCGCGGCACTCCGGCGGCAGGCTCCCACGGAAAGGGGGCAAAGCGTTCGGCCAGAAAGGTACACAATCCTCCCAGCAAGGCCAGTTGCCAGCGCGGCAGGCAGCTTCCCACGATCAGCATGGGGAAAAGATAGAGAAAGCCAAAAGAGACGTTCAGTTCGACGCGCCAATCGATCAGGGCCACGGTCAAGATCATCGTCGCGGCGATGAAGAGAAGTTTGGTGCGGCTTAACCGTAGGAAGAATGAAAGCATTTCGCTACCGCCCGCATGATGCCCGACTACGCTTTCGTGCGAAACAGACCCACCACTGCTTACCATTCTACCAAACCACCCGCCTACCGCTGCACCGATGGCCAAAAGATAGGCCCAGCTTGGCCGAAAGATAGTGCCCATAAGGAAGGCCGGCGTGCGCGGAAAATGTAGCGCAAGGCTCGCTTTCCAGCCTTGCGGCTTTTCCACCGCGCCGCAGTCCGCAATCTTTGAGGAACAGTATTTCTGGCGTGCCCCACGACATGAGCCATTTTCTTATTGGCAATCTTTGATAATTCTGGTACACTCTCCTTTCGGATCGATAACCCGATAAGGAACGTCCCATGCCAACGCGCAATGTGAATTTGACTGATGAGCTTGACCGCTTCGTGCTGGCGAAGGTCGAGAGTGGCCGTTACGAAAACGCCAGTGAGGTTGTCCGCGCCGCCTTGCGCACATTGGAGCGCGAAGAGCAGCGGTACGAGGCGAAGCTTGCCGCGCTGAAAACGGCGATTGATGAAGGTGACGCCAGCGGCGTGGCAGAGGGAAACTCCTTTGCGCGTGTCCGGCAGACCCTTAAACTTTCCCAAAAGAAGCGCTAGCTGGTGGCCACATTCCGGTTATCTCGCCTTGCCGAGGCCGACCTCATGGACATCGGCGCCTACACGCTGCGTGCATGGGGCGAAAACCAAACCATCCGCTATATCGACGCCCTGGAAACCTGTTGCCAGCAGCTTGCCGACAACCCTGAGTTAGGCCGTCGCTGCGATCATATCCGGCCCGGCTTGCGCCGCCTGGAACATGCCCGGCATGTCGTGTTTTATCGGATCGAAGCGGGGGGCATCTTGGTATCTCGTATACTTCATCAGCGCATGCTGCCAGAAAGACAGCTTCATCGACGAGGAAGAGCCCGGAATTAACGCCGGGTGATGTGTCGAATTGGGTAGGATTTGACCCAACGAACCGGTTGCCGTCGCGCAGCGGTGGAGCGTATACTTTCCGTCACGATGAACGTGAGCGATAGGGCTATCCGCGACAAACTGGTCGAGCAAGGGCGAATTCTCTTCGAAGCCCCAAAAGAAGAGCGGATCGAGTTCTCGGGCAATCCCGATGCAGACGCCGTCCTGAATGACCTCGGCACACATCCACACGCCTTCGTTCTTGCCTGCTTGATGGATCGCCAGATAAGGTATGAGAGGGCTTGGCTGATCCCCTACGAGATTTCGCAACGAATGAAAGAGCGTGGCCTTGGTGTGTTCTCAATCGAAGACCTCTCCACACTGTCTCAGGAACAAGTAAAGAAACTGATGTCGGAGCCGGAACTCCTGCACCGCTTTCTTGACAAGATGAGCGCCGTCTTCCATTCTGCAATTCAACGGGTCGCCAACGAGTATGCCGGCGACGCCTCCCGCATTTGGGCAGAAGAGCCATCTAGCGCCGAAGTAGTCTATCGCTTTCTTCAGTTCGATGGTGCAGGTCCGAAAATCGCAACAATGGCCGTCAACATTCTTGCACGTGAGTTCAAGATAAAATTCGCCGATTTCTACTCCGTTGACATCTCGGCGGACGTGCATGTCTGCCGAGTGTTTGCTCGCCTGGGTCTTTGCCCGACTGAACCTACACCCACGCAAGTAGTGTATAAGGCCAGAGCCCTTCATCCGGAATTCCCCGGCGTGATGGACTCACCGTGTTGGGAGATCGGGAAGAAATGGTGCCGCCCGCGTGACCCGCAATGCGGCAAATGTTACATGAAAGACTTGTGTCCAACGGCCAACGGTAGCCTCCCAACGGCGGTCACGACCCGCGAGGAATGAAACGCGCTTAGGTTAGTCCGCCACGTCTCACAAAGGGTGAGTTTTGACCCACCCGCGCAGCCCGCGCCAAAGGCGGGGTTGGCGCGTTTCATAAATCCGTTTCACAATTGGGAAATGAAACACGGCTACGCTACCGCACTAACGCCGAGGATTCGAAAGTAAAAGCCGCGGACCTAGAGGACAGGTCCGCGCTACACCTGCTTTGCGTTGAGTGCTCTAGCCCCAGCCTTGATTCCGGTTCGAGAGTAGCGGCGCCAGATCGGCTTGAGGATCGGCCAATTTGTTGGTAGCTCCTTTGCGTACGAAAACCCTATTCCCATGGGTGGAGTACGGGGGATCAGACCCTTGTTCTACCTCAACCATGATAAGTCTGTAGCCGTGCACCTCCACGATTTCCGGGCTCACTGCGAGCACTGGTTTCGTCCGTTCCCTCGTCAGTTCTCTGATTCTGCCCTTTTGCGTTTCGAGCCCGGCAGAAGGCTCCGAACGGAATACCGATTGGAGCTTTTGTTCTCCCTGCGGACTCCCGTCGTCTGCCACCCCTACATATTTTCTCCCGCCGCCCGAATTTCCGAAGGCGATTACTGTCTCCACAATCTCATTCTCCTTTTTGTCCCTAGGCGCGATAAAGGGCTTATACTCCACGAAATCGGTCTCCCCGCCAGCGAGATCGAGCATCGCTTGCTGCACGCGCGAAAAGGACTCCTTCTGTTTCCCATACGCTTGATAGGGCCGCGGCAAGTGCAGCCCTGGCAACGATGGGTATGTCAGTGTCTGACGCGGTCCGCATATTGCTGGTTCGGGTGGCCGCGGAGAAGGCACTGCCCTTCGAGGTGAAGGTCCCCAATCGCACTACGGTGAAGGCGATGGAGGCAGCGGATCGAGGCAAGGGGAAGCGCTTCAAGTCTGCCGGCGCCCTGTTTAAGGACTTAGGAATTTGACCGTGCGAAACCTGTCTGAGAGCGGTGGCGAGTGACAAGTGACGGGCGGGCGGTTCATTCACCCGATCACCGGATCACCCGGCTCTCCGACTCGGCGGCCTCTGCGTTGACTGGGAAGGTGCGGTATACTGGGTGTATGGCCACGATCGATATTGCAAGTCTCAGCCTCGAAGAACGGCTGCGACTCTTGGATGAACTTTGGGAGAGCCTGTCGCGAACGCCGGATCCCCATGACCCATGCCCAGCGCGAGGAGTTGGACCGGCGGCTGGACGAACTGGATCGCGAGGGCCCCATCGGCATCCCTTGGGAAGAGGTGCTTCGCCGGATTCGGGGTCGCACCCCGTGATGCAACTTTCGCCCGATCACCCTAAGAGCAGTGACCAGTGATGAGTGACGAGTAACAAGGGCGGACCACCCCCTGACCCCATCCTGAACCAGGAGGGGAATAAACCCCCGAGGCCGAACGCCGTTCGGCCCTACTCCGGCCCCGTCCCGAATCCCTGACCCCAAATGCCGCATCCCTAGCCCCCCAGCCCCCTGCTGCACCGATGGCCAAAAGATAGTCTCAAACTGATCGAACGATAGTGTCCAAGAGATAGGCCTGGCTGCCCAGAAGATAACTGGAGGACCGCCGAGCCGGAGCCTTAATCTTGTAGCTTCGCCCCACAGCAACGCCGTCTCATGGGTCCAGACTATGATACTCAAACACCTCTGACGGTCGGAGGAAAACTATGAAATATCCGGTTCACATCAGCAAGAGATTCGCCGTGGTGTTGGTGGCGGCAGCGGCGATTGTTGTCGCCACGGGACTTCTGGAATCCGGCCGCAGTCGTGGTCAGGCTACCAACGCCAATACGCCGCAGGAAGCAGGTGCAAAATCCAACACGTCCCCGTCCGAAGCGACCTTGGACCTGTCACCCAGCCAACTGAACTCGATCAAGATCGAACCGGTGGGAAGCTACCTGTTTCCCGTTGAGAAGGAAGCGGTGGGCAACATTGATTATGACGAAGACCTGTCCGTTCAAGTTTTCCCGGATTATCAGGGAACCATCATCGAGACCCTTGGGCAACTTGGCGCCGAAGTTCAGAAGGACCAGCCCCTCTACACCATTAAAAGCCCTGACCTCATCCAGGCGGAGTCAACGCTGATCGGCGCGGCGGCGACTTTCGTCCTGACCAACAAGGAACTGGCGCGCGTCCAGGGTCTGGGCGGAGTTGCCGAGCGCGAGAAGGAACAGGCGACCTCCGATCAACAAACCGCGGAAGGCGCGCTCAAAGCCGCGCGCGATGCCGTCCGCGTCTTTGGCAAGACGGATGCCGAAATTGATCAAATGATCGCCTCGCGCAAGATCGATCCCGCCCTGGTCGTGCGCAGTCCCATTCCCGGCAAAATCACCTCGAAGAACGCGCAGCCGGGATTGTTGGTGCAGCCGGGAAACCTGCCGGCGCCTTACTCGGTGGCTGACGTCTCGATCAAATGGATGCTGGCGAATGTCATGGAAAGTGAGATCCCGCTTTTTCATTTGGGCCAGCCGGTCCAAGTCCGGGTGATCTCCTATCCTGACCGCGTGTTTAAGGGGAGGGTTTCGAAGATCTACGAGACGGTTGATCCGAATACGCATCGCGTAACGATCCGTTCCGAGATCGCGGACCCCAACGATGAGCTGCATCCCGGAATGCTCGCGAACTTCGTCATTAGCGTCCACGACCCGGTGGAATCCACCGCCCTACCCGCTAATGGCGTGGTCCGCGAATCCGACGGCACGATGACGGCTTGGGTGACCACCGATCGCCACCGTTTTGTGCAAAGAATCATCAAGACCGGCCTGCGCAAGGACGACCAGGTTCAGATTCTCGATGGTTTGCAGCGCGGAGAACTGGCCGTGACAGACGGCGCCGTGTTTCTTAGACAACATGCTGGAAGCGCCACCCAGCGACTAGCGCGTATGCTTAAAACGGATTGACTGAACGCTGTCGGCATTCGCGCCCTTCTGCGCACTGCGCGGCGGATGACGAATGCTGACGTCAGCGTGACGGGACGGCGCATCGAGAACTAGGCTTCATGCGCGACACAAACTGAAGTTCGGAGCTGACAGATTTCTGCCAGTTTCACTCGGAATGACAGACTGACTCGCCATGTTCAAAGTCTCTCATCGCATTTTGCCTGAGCCGCCGCCCGATTGTGGTGTTGGGCCTGGTGTTGTTTACCGGCGCCGGGTTCATTGCTTTCAAGATGCTCAATATTGAGGCGTATCCCAACCCCACGCCCGTGATCCTGGAAATTACCGCCCAGGCGCCGGGCCTCTCGGCCGAGGAGATGGAACGTTACTACACGCATCCCCACGGAGATTGGGCTCTACACCACGCCCGGCATTGATGTCATCCGCTCGACCTCGTTCTATGGATTGTCCTTTGTGCGCGTCAGCTTCAAATATGGGGTGGACTACAACTTCGCTTACGCCCAGGCATCGGTGGCGATGCAACAGAACGTCAGCCTGCCCGGCGGTCTGGTGCCCACCATCCAAGCGAACAGCTCGACGGGGGAAATCTATCGTTATCAGGTCGTCGGTCCCAAGCATTTCGGAATCACCAATCTGCGCACGGTTCAGGATTGGATTGTGGCGCGCCGGCTCCTGACCATTCCCGGCATCGCCGCCATCAACAGTTGGGGCGGCCCCACGAAGGAATTCCAGGTCGAGGTGGACCCTCACAAGCTGGAAGCCTACAGCGTCACCGTGCCCCAAGTCCTGACGGCGCTGGGCAACGCCAACCTCAACGTCGGCGGACGCGAAATCCGCATTGGCCAGCAGTCGATCAATATCCGCGGCGTCGGCCTGATTGATGATGGTGGCAATGATGATTTGCGGCAGGGTTACAAGGTTGACGACATCGAGAATGTGGTTCTGGCCCAGTCCAACGGTGTCCCGGTGCTGGTCCGGGATGTCGCCAAGGTGTCGGTCGGTTTCCGGCCCAGGCTCGGCATTCTGGGCAAGGACAACGCAGGACGATGTGGTGGGATCGATCGTGGTGATGAGGCGAACGGAAAAGACCTCCGACATGATTCCCAAGGTCAAAGAGGCCATTGACAAGCTGAATCACGACGGGAGTCTGCCGCCGGGAGTCAAGGTCGTTCCCTATTACGACCGCTCCTCCTTGATCGCCCTCACCACGCACACGGTTCTGCACAACCTGATTTTCGGATGCCTGCTGGTCTTCCTGATCCAATGGATTTTCCTCGGCAATCTCCGCAGCGCGACCATCGTGGGATTGAACATCCCGTTCGCGCTGTTCTTCGCCACCATTCTCCTGGTGATGCAGGGCGAAAGCGCCAACCTGCTGTCCGTGGGCGCGGTGGATTTCGGCATCATCGTGGATTCGGCCGTGATCCTGGTGGAGAATATCTTCCGGAATTTTCAGCGCGACGCGGAAGAAAGACAGAGCCTGCTCCAGCGTCTGGCGGAGGGTGCCTGGGGGCCCGACCCGACGCGATCGGTGGAGGATCCCACGCCCGCTCACGGATGGACGGATCGATTGCGGCTGATTCTGATCAGCGCCATGCAGGTGGACAAAGCGGTTCTGTTCTCGGCGCTCATCACCGTGGCCGGTTTCGTGCCCTTGTTCACCATGCAGGGAGTGGAGGGCCAGATCTTCGGCCCCATGGCGCGCACTTACGGCTACGCGCTGGCCGGAGCCCTGATCGCCACGTTCACCGTCACGCCCGTCATCGCTTCCTTCCTGCTCCCCGAGAACGTGAAGGAAGCCGAAACGTTCGTCGTCCGCCTGTTGCACCGGATCTACAATCCGGCCCTGCGTTTTTCCCTGAATCACCGCGCGCTCGTGGTGGGACTCGAACTTACCCTCTCTCTGGGAACTTTCTTCCTGATCGCACCGAAACTCGGCAGCGAGTTTCTTCCCCATTTGGAGGAAGGCAACTTTTGGATCCGCGCTTCCATGCCCATCACCCTCTCGCTGAAAGATGGCGAAGCGGCCACGAAAAAAATGCGCCAGATTCTTCTGCGCCACCCCGAAGTCCTTACGGTGGTTTCCCAGCATGGCCGGCCGGATGATGGCAGCGACGCATCACCCTTCTCCAACGTCGAACTCTTCGCGCCCCTCAAGCCTTTTGACGAGTGGCCCAAAGGCTTGACGAAGGATAAGTTAACCAATCAGATTCAAGCGGAGTTTAACAACGAGCTGCCGGGGGTCGTCTTCAATTTCTCCCAGTACATCGAGGACAACATCGAGGAAGGAATCTCGGGCGTCAAAGGCGTCAATTCGGTCAAGGTCATCGGTCCCAATCTCCAAATCATCACCAATATCGCCAACCAGATCCGGGACCAGATGAGCAAGGTGCGAGGCATTGAGGACCTCGGCATCTTCCCCGTCCTCGGGCAGCCCAACCTAAACATCAAGGTGGATCGTGCCAAGGCGGCGCGCTATGGCCTGAATTCCGGTGATGTTAACCTGGTCGTGCAAGCGGCCATGGGTGGCGCCGTGGCGAGTTCGGTGCTGGAAGGCGACCGGGCTTTCGATTTGGTCGTCCGTTATACGCCGGAATACCGCGACAGCATCGAAACAATCCGCAACATCAAAGTGGCGTACCAAACTCCCACCGGCGCCAATGCCTATATCCCCTTGAGCGAACTGGCGACGATCACCGTGGATACGGGAGCCTCCTGGGTTTACCACGAGGCCGTGGCGCGCTTCATCCCGGTCAAGTTCAGCGTTCGGGGCCGCGACCTGGGCGGCACGGTGGAGGAGGCGCAGAAGCGCATCGCGGACAATGTGAAACTTCCGCCCGGATACCGGCTGGTTTGGGCGGGAGAGTTCGGAGACCTTCAGGAAGCCAAGGCGCGTCTGTATGTCATCGTCCCGATCAGCTTCGTGCTGATTGGCGGGATGCTCTACGGCCTGTTCAATAACCTCCGCGACTCCCTTCTGGCGCTCGCCGGCATCCCGGACGCGATCGTGGGCGGCATCCTGGCGCTGTATATCTCCGGCCTCCATTTCAGCATTTCCGCCGCCATCGGCTTCGTCTCGCTTTTCGGCGTGTCCGTGATGGACGGCATCCTGATGATTACATTTTTCGAACACGAAAGGGAGAAGGGTTTTGCTCCCGTGGAGGCGATGTACCGCGCCGCCAGCACTCGCATGCGCCCCCTGCTGATGACGGCGCTTTCCGCCTGCATTGGCCTCTTTCCCGCGGCCATTTCCACGGGGATCGGCAGCCAGGTGCAGCGGCCGCTGGCCACGGTGATTGTGGGCGGCATGCTGGTGGGCCCCGTCATGCTGCTGCTCGCGGTGCCCGCGCTGAGAATGATATTTATCGGCCAAGACAATGGACATAACCCCAAATCGGAGGTTCAACCAGGATGAAGACCACGTGTCTCCTTTTCCTGACCATGACTTGGGCGGCGCTGGCGCAAGGGACCGTCCCCAGCCGCGCTACTGAAACAAATCGCCCGCCCAGCCGTGCGAGCCTGACCAAGGCGAGTCGCCCCAAGGCGCTTGTGAATGGCCGGCAAGGTTCCCTACCTGGAAAGGTTGTTCATCAGCCGGGAGCAAACAAATCCGGGGGTGCGCCAAAAGGCGGATTAATCCCGAACGCGACCGTCCCCAACGCCATGCCGGTTCGAAGGTCAAGCAACGTCCAGCCTTCGGGGCTACGGGGCGACAATGTGTCACATCGCGGCGTTAACCCGGCGAGAATTGACGGGGGCATTGTCCCCCACGGGCGGGGATTATCGGGCTATCCACAATCGCATCTGAGCCAGAAGCCCTAAGGAATGAATCCTATGTTTCGCACTTGCCCATCGCGCCCCTTCCGCTTCATCGCGACCTCGGCCTTACTGCTCACCGCCGGTTGCGTGGTGGGGCCCAAGTTCAAGAAGCCTGCTGCGCCCGATGTGGGCGGTTATACGCCCACGCCGATTACCACCACCAACACCACGCCCAACGTCGCCGGGGGAGAGGCGCAGCACTTGGTGGACGGGAAAGACATTCCGGGAGAGTGGTGGGATTTGTTTCACTCGCAGCCCCTCGACGATTTGATTGAGCGCGCGCTTAAAGCCAATCCCGATCTCAAGGCAGCGCAGGCGGCTTTGTTAGTCGCACGGGAAAATGTGCTGGCCCAACGAGGTTTCTACTATCCCAGCGTTACCGGAGGTTTTACGGTGACCCGGGCGAGGACCGCGCAGGACCTTTCACCTGCCCTCAACGCCAACATCCAGAATTACAGCCTCTATACGCCCGAGGTGAGCGTCTCCTACGTGCCGGACGTTTTCGGTCTCAACCGAAGAACCGTGGAATCGCTCGAAGCGCAGGCACAGCAGGCGCGTTTTGCCCTGATCGCGACGCATATTACGCTGAGCTCGAACGTCGCCGCCGGAGCCATCCAGGAGGCCTCCTTGCGGGGGCAGATTGACGCCACCGATGAGCTCATCACCATCAACACCGACATGCTGAAAATCTTGCGGGAGCAATATCATAAGGGGTATGCCAGCGAGCTCGACGTGGCCGCGCAGGAATCGCAGCTCGCGCAAGTCGTCGCCACCTTGCCGCCGCTGCTGAAGCAGTTGGCGCAGCAACGGGACGCGCTGGCGGTCCTGGCCGGCGGGTTCCCGCAAAAGGACTTCGCCGAGAAGTTTGAACTTTCCAGCCTGCAATTGCCGCAGGAACTGCCGGTGAGCCTTCCTTCGAAACTCGTCGAGCAGCGCCCGGACGTGCGTCAGGCGGAGGAGAACCTCCATGCCGCCAGCGCCCTCATCGGCGTAGCCATTGCGAACCGGATCCCGACGATTACCCTGAGCGCCGATGCCGGCAGCTCGCCGGATGCCATCAGCAAGATGTTCTCCGGCGGCAATGGCTTTTGGGATTTGACCGCGGGGATCACCCAGCCCATCTTTGATGCCGGCACCCTGAAGCACCGCGAGCGCGCCGCGCAAGCCGCCTTTACGGAGGCCGCCGAACAATATCGCAGCACGGTGCTGACCGCCTTCCAGAACGTCGCGGACACGCTGCATGCCCTTTACCAGGATGCCGACACCTTGAAGGCCGCCGCCGCCGCCAAAGATGCCGCCAGCGTCACGCTGGAATTGGCCAAGAAACAGTATCAGTCCGGCTACGCCAGCTACCTGGCGGTCTTAAGCGCGGAACAAGCGTATCAGCAAGCCGTGATTAACCTGGTGCAGGCGCAAGCCAATCGTTATGCCGACACGGCCGCCCTATTTCAGGCGCTGGGCGGCGGATGGTGGAACCGCCCGGATGTTCCTAAGAATTAATTTGAAATGAAAGTACGGGTACGCCATGGCGTGCCCCTACGCTGCAAGACGAAAGGACGAGACTCCATGACGTCGAAAGAAGTCCGCGCTCGTATCGAGGAAACCGGCATTGTTGCCGCCATCCGCGTGTACTCGGCGGAAGAAGCTCTTTTCGCCGCCGAGGCGGTCGTCGCGGGTGGAATTCCCGTCGTAGAAATCACTTTAACCGTGCCCCAAGCCACCGAGGTCATTGCGCATTTGGTGAAGAAAACTCCCCATATCGTGGTGGGGGCGGGCGGGGTGACGGACACCGCCCTGGCGCGCCAGTGTCTTGACGCGGGAGCGCAGTTCTTGACCAGTGACGGACTCCGTCCGGCGGTGATCGAGTTCGCGGTGAAACAGGATGTCATCGTGTTTGCCGGGTGCGCTTACCCCAACCGAGGTTATCACGGCGTGGGAGGCGCGTTCGGATTTCGTCAAGGTCGTTCCCTGCGCGCAGATTGGCGGTGAAATCTACATTGGATCCCTTCATAGGATGTTCCCGCACATTCCGCTGATCGCCGCCGGAGGCGTGAGTCAAAAGAACGCATCCAAATTCATCTTCGCCGGGGCCACCGCGCTCGGCATCGGTCGTGAACTGCTCCCCCCCGAAGCGCTACGCCTTCGCCAAGCGGGTCGGATCAGCAATTTAGCCCGGCGATTCTTGAGTTATGTGAAATCTGGCCGGGGACATTAGGCGTGATGCCGCAGCGGCGAGTTCATCTCGCCATAATGCTGTGGCGCCGAGTTTATCCGTCAGCCTACGAGCCATAGGGCAGCGTCCCGATAAGATCGGGATAGGTTCCGCCGCCTCTACATCACATTGACCCACGACCGGATTACAGAACCGGGGAGTAGGAGATGCAGGTCGGGAGTTTACGCGGAAAACGTGGATGCACTGGAGATCTGGGCAAAGATCGAGCTGTCAAAGCAACTGTTTTGCTGGCCGTCACCACGGTGCTGCTGATGATAGGGTTTTCTGGCCCATCGGTTTACTTCATCCTCCCTGGGCTCACGGGTTGGCTCTATATTGGCGTCATCACTATCGCCGCTGCCAGTGCCCTCGTCTGGCTCCTCCATGTTGATGACAAGGGAAAGAAAGGAAACACATCCGGATTAAGAAGGGGCCACCGAAGGTCGAAACGAATCCTGCCGTGCTCAGTTTCGAACCGGCCCCCCCTCGGATGACGCGTTATCGCTGCCATCCCTACCGCGCCTGGATTCGGCCCTCCGAGCGCTAGAGCTGCAATCTCTGGGCTCTCCCTCTCTCGCTTTCGTTGACGGGAGGCCGGGAAGCCGGTAGAATTGCTTTTTCGGGCTCTTGCGGGAAAGGACTGCCAGTTCTCCACCTGTTTTAAGCCCCACCATCAGCAGAACGAAGGAACAATTATGAACGCGAATGATCTCCGACCCGGAATGATCATCCGGCACAACAACGAGCTTTTTACCATTTACAAGGCCGAGCACCGCACCCCCGGCAACCTGCGGGCATTCGTGCAGGCCAAAATGCGCAATCTGCGCACCGGCGCCATGAATGACCACCGCTTCCGCTCGGAAGATACGGTGGAGCGCGCCGCCATCGACGAAGTCGAGATGCAGTACCTTTATGCCGACGGTGATTCCTACTACTTCATGAACACCGCGAATTATGAGCAGATTCGCCTTGCCAAGGAAGCCGTGGGTGACCGCGCCGCGTACATGATGCCCGACGTTATGCTGAAGGTCGCGTTCTTTGAGGGCCGTCCCGTGGACGTCGAGTTGCCTGCCACCGTGGACCTGAAAGTGGTCAAAACCGAGCCCGGCATCAAGGGAGGGTCAGCAACCAACGTCACCAAACCCGCCACCCTCGAAACCGGCGTGGTGGTCCAGGTGCCGCCCTTCATCAATGAAGGCGAGACGATCCGCGTCGATACCGCCGAAGGCAAATACATCGAGCGGGCGAACTAGCCACTCGCCTTATCGCTCCGCGCCACATTATGCTCCGTGCGAAAAAACTGTGCCTCTCCCTATCACGGATTGCGTGGGTGGCGCACGGGCTACTTTGATTCGTCAGAATGCTTTTGACGGATCGGCCAAGCCAGGAAAGACTCCCTCATTTGCTAGAGATTTGGTCTGCGAAAAGCCCTTCCCAAAAAGCCCTTCCCAACTTGCGGAAGCTGCGGGGTGGTTGTACACTGAATTTCTCAGGGTGAGTTCAGTAGAGAGTGAGGTTGTCTTATGTCGTCTCCAATTCGCGCGCCGTGGGTAGAGAAGCGTACCGGATCCCATCGTGACGCAGATGCATTACGCTCGCCAGGGCATCATCACGGAAGAAATGGAGTACATCGCGAAGCGTGAGAGCCTGCCGGCGGAAACCGTCCGGGACGAAGTCGCGTGCGGCCGCATGATCATTCCCGCCAACATCCGCCACGTGGAGCTTGAGCCCATGGCGATCGGCGTCGCCGCGAAGTGCAAGATCAACTCCAACATCGGCAATTCCTCCACCGCTTCCAACATCGACCAGGAACTGGAAAAGCTGCACACCTCGGTCCACTACGGCGCGGACACGGTGATGGATCTCTCCACCGGCGGCGACATTCACGAAATTCGCGAAGCGATTCTGCGCGCCAGCCCCGTACCCATCGGCACGGTGCCGATTTACGAGGCCCTCGCGCGGGTCAGCAAGGTGCGCGACCTTACCCCTGAAATCATGCTGGAAGTGATCGAAGAGCAGGCGGCGCAAGGCGTGGATTACATGACCATTCACGCCGGCGTGCTGCGCGCGCACATTCCCCTGACGCGCAAGCGCATTACCGGCATCGTCAGCCGCGGCGGCGCCATCATGGCGCAGTGGAGCGTGGAAAATAACCAGGAGAATTTTCTCTACACGCACTTCGAGGACATTTGCCGGATTTTCCAGAAATATGACGTCTCGTTCTCGCTCGGTGACGGCCTGCGGCCCGGCTGCCTGGCGGACGCGAGCGACGAAGCCCAATTCGCCGAACTGAAAACCCTCGGCGAGCTCACCCGCAAAGCCTGGGAATACGATGTGCAGGTGATGATCGAAGGGCCCGGCCATATTCCCCTGGACCAGATCAAGCTCCAGGTGGACAAGGAAAAGGAGCTTTGCTACGAAGCGCCCTTCTACACCTTGGGACCGCTCGTTACCGACATCGCTCCCGGTTACGACCACATCACTTCGGCCATCGGCGCCGCCATGATTGGCTGGCACGGCGCGGCCATGCTCTGCTACGTGACCCCCAAGGAGCATCTGGGCCTGCCCAACAAGGACGATGTGCGCCAGGGCATCATCGCTTACAAGATTGCCGCCCATGCCGCGGATGTGGCCCGGCACCGCCCCGGCGCCCGCGACCGCGACGACGCGCTCAGCTACGCCCGCTTCCTCTTCGATTGGAACAAGCAGTTCCAGCTTTCCCTCGATCCGGAAACGGCGCGCTCCATGCACGACGAAACACTTCAGGACGAGTATTACAAGGAAGCCGCGTTCTGCTCCATGTGCGGCCCCAAGTTCTGCTCCATGAACACCACGCAGGTCATGGAAAAACACCTGGGGATCGACCAGAAAGACCGCGAGCAGAAGTTTGTGGAGTTGTTGACGAAAGTGCAAGGCTGAGGCATGCTTTTGTGGCGCCGCCCTTTGCCGGGGGAGATTTGTGGCGAGCACATTCGATCCATACGACCGAATCTACGAGCAGGTTGCGATTTGTAAGTGTTGTCACGCACACCCAGCGATCAAACCACTGCTTCCCGAGGGATTTAAATATCGTTGGGAGCCTTGGAGAGTAGGTAAGCCGCCCTTCACATTCATTTTCGTGGCAATGGAGCCGACCTCCGAGTATGACCCCAGCGATGTCTATCCGCAACCTGGAGCTTTTAACGAACCCGTACGATTCGCAATTGACCACTTCTCGTTTAAACCCGGGGAGCCGGTAAACTACCTCGTAACCAATATGGCCAAATGCTTAATGAAAACGGGGTCCAAATGCGATAACACCAGGGAATTTCGCTATGAAAACTGCGCGCCTTTTCTCCGGAGCGAGATGGAAAATGCCAGTCCAGCCTTTCGTGTCATCTCAATCGGTAAACCTCCCAAACAATTCCTCGAAGATCATCGAGGCTTGTATGGGCCTGTTATCAATGGAAAACGCATCGAATGGATATTGCATTATGGTTTTTTCAATACCCGGCGTTTTCAGGAGTTCGCACGCGAGAATAAATCATCCTATGACAACTTCAGAGATAAATACCTTGCTGAATACGAAGAATTCTTACGCCGCGACAAAGGTCCAGTGCGCGCCGAGCAATTCCACCAGCAACCTGATTATGACCTCTCAAGGATTTTCAAATACTCCCAGCAGATGAAGGATATAATCGCATCACCCAATTGCTCATAAGATCGGCATTGTTCGGCGTGAGGCAGAGTGGTTAACTTAAAATATTCTCTGGTGATCGAAGCAACCGAGGACCCCAATTTCTTTGGGTTTTATTCTCCTGACCTGGAGGGGTTTACCGGCGTGGGTAACTCCATCGAGGATTGCCTTTACAAAGCCCGTTGGGGAATGGATGAACATGTCGCCCTTCTGCGCGAGCGGGGAATGCCGGTTCCCGAGCCGGTGAATGATCCCAAGGTGGTTATTCAGAATGCGAGGCCGCTGAAGCTCCGTGGCACTGTGATCGGAGAGCGTGCCGAAGGCACCTTCTCCGTCGCCGCTCCCTGTGGTTGTTTGTGCTAGAATGTACACAGGAGATTACAAGCCATGGCCGAGACCGCAACCTTCACCGTCCGGGTTCCCGCCGATCTGAAGAGGCGCCTCGACCAATTGGCTAAGGCGGCGGACCGGAGCCGGTCCTGGTTGGCCACCGACGCTCTTCGGCACTATATCGAAGATCAGCAATGGCAGTTGGCGGAAATCGAGGAGGGGCTAAGGGATGCGGCAGGCGGCCGCGTCGTCCCCCACGAAAAGGTGGAACGCTGGCTTAAGTCCTGGGGTAGCAAACGGAAGCTTCGCCCACCCGCATGCAAATAGTCTGGACCGAGACAGCGCTTCGGCACCTCGCGGCCATCCAGGCCTACATCGAGCGGGACAAACCCCAGGCGGCCAAGGATGTTGCGCAGGCCATTTGCAGGGCGGTTGCCTACCTCGCCGCGCATCCGCACCTCGGGCGCCCCGGGCGAAAGCCCGGAACCCGAGAGCTGGTTATTGCCGGTACGCCGTATCTTGTTCCCTACCAAGTGCTAGGCGACCGCCTGACGATCGTGGCCGTTTTGCATGGCGCGCAGCGGCGGCGCAATTTCCCCAATTGAATTGTCCCGGCTCTGTGCCGGCTTGCGGTGGATTACTTTTCGCGCAATTCGGCCGCAGGGAAGAGGCCGCGGGGAAGAGATGGACGGAAGCACAGGAATAAGTTATGCTGCTTGGGTCCCGTAAGGCTCCTCCGAGCGGCAATCGATACAGGGCTTGATCGCAAATTGAATTCAATAGCGGACAGAGTTACGCCTGGCAAGTAGAGGTGTGAGGCTCTGGTGAAGGCGGCTAGATCCGGTCTTTTCTGGGATGGATTTTTGCCAACCGGGGGATTTGTGTGTTGGGCGGCACTGCCAAGATGGGTGGCGCCGCATAAGCTCGTCACTTCCATATTCAAGGAGGATTTCCAATGAGCCAACCGGTAGCAGGTGAAGTTGTAGGGAAAACCCAGGAAAAAATGGTAGGGACCGCGGCGACAGCCGCTGCCATGCCCAACCCCTCGCGGGTTTTTCAAACTCTCAACGCCTTCCAGCAGACTGCCGCTTTGAAGGCCGCCATTGAGCTCGATGTCTTTACCGCCATCGGGGACCGCCAGACCACGGCGGAACAAATTTCGCAACGCGCGGGCGCGGCCGAGCGCGGCATCCGCATCCTTTGTGATTTCCTGACCGTGCTGGGTTTCCTTACCAAGAAAGAATCGCATTACGGGCTGGCTCCAGACGCGGCCATGTTTCTCGATCGCGGCTCGCCCGCCTACATGGGCAGTGCCGCGCGCTTCCTGGACCAACCCGAGATGCTCAGCGCCTTTGACCGCCTGACCGATGCCGTGCGCAAGGGCGGCACGGTGATGGGCGAAGAGGGGACCGTGGGTGTCGAGAATCCGATCTGGGTGGAATTTGCCCGTTCCATGGCGCCCATGATGATGATGCCGGCCGAGGTCATCTCGCAATTGGTAGAGGCGGACAAGGGCGGGAAATGCCGGGTGTTGGACATTGCCGCCGGCCACGGGCTTTTCGGCATCAACATCGCCCGGCACAACCCGCAAGCCGAAATTGTGGCGCTCGATTGGGCAAGTGTTCTCGAAGTAGCCAAGGAAAATGCGCGGAAGTCGGGCGTCGAATCCCGTTACTCCACCATCCCCGGGAGCGCTTTTGAAGTTGAATTCGGCGCGGGCTACGATTTGGTCCTGCTCACGAACTTCTTGCACCATTTTGATCCTCCCACCAACGAAGATCTCTTGCGCAAGGTCCACGCCGCACTCGCGCCCGCCGGCCGCGCGGTGACGCTGGAATTTGTGCCCAATGACGACCGTGTCACCCCGCCCGACGCCGCCACCTTCAGCATGATCATGCTGGGTTCCACCCCCCACGGCGACGCTTACACTTTTGCGGAATTCGAGCGCATGTTCAACCATGCGGGCTTCACGCGTAGCGAGCACTTCCGGCAAGCCTCCGCTGCCGGAGTCTGTGATCATTTCTTATCCATAGCCATAGGGTGCACCACACTAGTTCGACCGCAAATGGTCCGACGACGCGTCGAGGGTTCCGCTTTGGTAGAATCTCGGGCGAGGTTTTTCTTGAGATGACGATGCCGAACCGGGCGCCGGAACTTCAGCTTCGGGAAGAATTCAATCGCTGGGCAGAAGAGGGCCGCGGCGAAGAGATGGAGGAGAGCCACCTCCCCATCGTCGCCCCCACGCTCACGCTCATGGATCTCGAATCCGCCGATCGCGTGCTGGATGTAGGTTGCGGAAGCGGGTGGCTGGTCCGTCGACTCGCCGCGCTCGTGCCCAGCGGCGCCGTTGTCGGCATGGACGTGTCGGATGAGATGATCCGGCGGGCGCAACTTGCAAGCGCCGGCGTCCCCCATACCCAGTTCCTACACGGGACCGCCGAGCAGATCCCGGCGGAGCCGGACTCTTTCACCAAGGTTCTGTCTGTCGAGTCCGCATACTACTGGCACGATCCGGCACGCGGCTTGGCCGAGATATTTCGCGTGCTCCGGTCCGGCGGCTCCGCGTGGATCCTGATCAACTTCTATCGTGACAATCCCGATTGTCACCAATGGAGGCCCCACTTCCAAATTCCCACGCACCTTCTCTCGGCCGCAGAATGGCAGGACCACTTCCGCGCCGCGGGTTTCCGCGATGTTCACCATCGCCGCATTCCTGACCCCTCGCCGACACCCCAGGTTTACACCGGCCGCTGGTTCCGCGACGCAGCTCAGATGCAGCGTTTCAAGACGGAGGGAGCCCTGCTGGTCACGGGTGTGAAGCCATAACCGGGGCGAAGTTCGGTGCGGGTGTCATTGGGAATGAGATTGGAAATGCTGGTCATTCCCGCAAAAGGGGGAATCCAGTCCGTCGGCAACGCATTTCCAACGGTTGGCGGATCAGATGGGTGTCTATTTCTCTAGCTTTATAGACATCAAGAGGTTACATAAGCCTGTAACTTATTGCGAACAGGAAACGGATTAAGGGTATTGCTACTGACCAGGGTTCATTGCGGGATGGCGTTGGATGGCGTTGGATGGCGTTGGATGGCGGCTCCGTAATTTCAACAAGATAGGGCAAGGATGGGGCGGGCGGGCGCGCGGAAACGTCCAGGGTTCGTTGCGGAACTTGCGGCGAAGTTACACCCCTTTTTAGAGGCGCTCACCGAAAACAAAGGACTTAGGCGCGGCGGGCGCGTTACAGTGGTGTAACTTCGAGGCTTCAAAAAAGCGAGCGGCGCACAACACATTCAAATCAGGATAGTTAAGAGTGTAACCTGCGGCGGAGTTGGTGGCGACCAGTGCGCACTTCCCAATCACCTACGACAAACTGTCAGAAGAGGACTGTAACGCGATTTTTGAAAGTGGCGGGGCCGGGGGGCTTGGCGGGCTTGCCACGGTCGCAGCAATTCTCTTCCTTTTTCTAGATGCCAAAATGACAGCCTTTCGAGATGGCGAAATCACAGGTTGTTTTGATGGCGAAATATGGCGGGGCCGGAGGCCGGGGCGGGGCATCTAGGCGGGCTTACTTATCAAGGTTATTCGTCAATTCTTATCCTGCCCTTCTCGTCAATCCAAACTTCTGGCTCGCCGATCCGAGGCAGGTATCCATGGATCACTAGCAGGCGGATTTCTTCGGCAACCGCATCAAAATCCGCCTGGGCCAGCCGAAGTTGCGCCTCAAGGCGCTGGTACTCTACAACCAATTCACGCCTCAACACTTTTCTAATTTTGAGAACCCGTACCGGTGTGTCCATTTCGTCCTCTCTTATGCTGCTGCCTTGAGCGTCGGGAAGAATTGCACCGCGCCTTCCAAGGCTTCGATTCCACGCTTCACACCGCGCGAAGCCGCGATTTCATTGGCATTTTCAAGCAAGGCTTCCGCGTAGCCGGGCGAACCGCCTACCAGTTTCCAGAGCAAGCCGAATTCATCATCGGCCACGGTGTAGCCCATGAATTCGAGCACCTTGCGAAGGTCCGCTTCGCGCAAGCGCGGCTGTGCGAAGCGAAGGCGGATGCGGCGAAACAAGCGCTCATGCTGGCGGTTCAGTTTTTCCGTCAAGACTTCGTTTCCGACCAGGAGCATGGGGAGCTTGGCATCATCCCAAAAATCCCGCAGGATTTCAAAGCAGTCCAGCCTCAGCCGGTCCGCTTCGTCAATGATGAGAAGGAAGGGGCGCTGGCGGATACGTTCAAGGGCGCGGTCGTACAGGTCAGAAGCGCGCATCCAGTTCCGGCCGTGGGTTGTCCACTTCTCACCGGGCGCAAGGGCTAACGCTTGAAGCAGGGTGTAGCGCGTGGTGATTTGCTTGCACCGCATCACTTGATGGTCAAAGGCCAGAATCTTTTCCGCGTAATCCACGGCGGTTGTCTTGCCTACTCCGGTAGCGGCGGTAAAGGTGACAATCCAACGCTTCGTCCAGGCGCGGGCGGCAAGGCTGCAAAGATTCTTCACCACGGAATTCGGTTGCGCGGTTGCGGGTGTTTCAACGGCAGTTTCGGGCATTCCCTTTTCTCCCTTCCAAGGTGCGTTCCACGATGCGGCACAATTCATCCCGCTTCCCATTGGGCTTCTGGAATCGCAGGAGCCGTTCAAGCCAGACCAGTTCGTCAGAGTCGAGCAGGTTGCGCAAGACGGCGCGGGCGGCAAGCTGTGCGTCGCCTTGAGCGAGTAGGGTTGCGAACACTACACGGCCAAGGGGCGCACAGCGCTCGAAAGCTGCGCAACGCGCGGCATCGCGGCGAAGCAATTCCGTTTTCTCTTCGGCGTTGAAGAGGCCGCGTCGCCACAGTTCGGCGGCCAATTCCGGGCGAACCTGAACTGCACGGCGCATCCAATCACGCATGGTCATACTCCAAATCGGCGAAGGTCATGGGCTTCACGCGGCTCTTGTAGCGGTCATGCTCCATCAGGTATTCCACGCTGGAAGTCTCGGGATGATCCAAGGGCGGGGCTTCCTGTGCAGCGATGGATTCCGAAGGTTGCATCACCTCGGCGGGCTTCGGCGGTTCGCTCTTAGGCTCGGCATCCGGGAATTGGGCGCCGGGGTCGTACTCCAAGGGCGTGGTGAATTCGCCCGCGAGCTTGTGCAAGCGGTTCTGTAACTCCATCGCGCGGGATAGTTCGTCAGGCTCGTTCATCCCCACGCGGGCGCGGCGCGGTGCCACGATGGTTTCTTCGCCTTTGGACGCGGGCAAGACGGTAATAAAAGAGTGATCGTTGCGCAGCCGCACTACTTCGCGCTTCTGGCCAGCGAGCGGAATAAGCAGCGGATGAAAGTAGCGCTCCCCCTTGCGCAGTTCGATGATTCCGCCGATTTCGATGCGCTCATTCTCAAAGTGCTGAGCGGTGGCAAAGGCAAGGTCATCTTCCGAAAGTTGCGGGAAGCCGGACTGAGGCGAGCATTGCGTAAACACGGCGCGCGGCGTGAGTCCGCACATATCCGTGCCTTCGGAATTGTGGTCGCGCCAAGCCTCCATCATCTTATTCACTTCAACCAAGATTTCATCCCGCGTTAGGAGTGGCGAAGGCTCACCCGGCGCCAGTTCGCCAACGCACCAGAGCTTATGCCTTTCGGCGTCGGCGTCGCCGCGCGTCATCTTGCGCTCGCGCGTGTTCGCGCCAATCCATCCGGGCTTGCCGCGAAACCAGTCCGCTACCCAGCGGTGAAAGCGCTCCAATCGCGTGCCACGCGGATTATGAACGCGGGGCATATCGTGGCGAATGCCTTCCGGGTAGCCCGCAAGCTGCCCCACGCGCTGAAGGATGCCGTTCGCGGGAGCGAATTCCTTGTCGATGTGTTGCTGATAGGGCTCTCCGCCCCAGTCCTTACCCCGGAAGCGGCCACGGTCGGATTGAATGGCGCGCGGGATGCCGAACTTTTGAATCAGCGCTACAAAGAGGTTGATTTCATCCTCTACCGCGATTCCATGCCGAAGCTCGTACTCCGAGCCTTCGCAGAGGTTCCAAACCAGCGGGAACATGGAGCGCGTGTCATAGAAGGTGAGCAGCCAATAGCGGCGAATCCAGGGCTTGCCCGCGCGGTTCACCGGGCGTCGCGGGTCATAGGCGAACAGGTTAAGCTTGCACTCATCCGACTCGACACGTTCAAGCGGGGCCAAATCAAGGTAGGAGCGGTCAATGTGGCCACAGGCGGCTTTCAGCGCGTCGGGGCCTTCGCGCAAGGCGTCGTCAATCTCATCGAGCGAATAGATGAACCGTTTGACCGTGGTATCGCTGACAACAGACCGCCTGTGCGTGGACCGCCATGCTTCCGACGCATGTTTCGGGGCTAGATAAGTAGAAAGTTCCCGGCAAATCTGTGTAGGGGTCAACCCTTCACTCCACCGCAGTTGTATAAATCCCCGCATCGACGTATCAAGTTTTGACCCTGTGCCTTTCGGCGGTCCTGGACGGCGATTAACTAGTCCTGACAAACCCTTCTTCCGGTACTGATGTTCCCAAAATTGTTGGGTACGCGGTGCCACTCCCCTCTGGCTGCGGACCAATTCTCGATTGAAGGTCTTTGTTTCACCCGACAGCAGATAATCACCATTCAGAGCCCACTGGATGGTGTCGAGCTTAGAGAAGGACGCAGATTTTTCCTCTTTCGAGAAAAGGCTGGGTTGCTGAGGTATAGGTGAAGGAGGGGTGCTGGCCTTGGCGGTGGTCTGCAGGGCAGCGGCGAGTTGTTCATCCCTGTACCTTTTCCTCGCGTCGATGTTCATGGAGTCCACGGCATAGAGCAAGCCCGGGTTGCCATCCTCGCGCGGCTTGGTGATGATGTAGCCGGAGTCACCGGGCTTCGTGCGCCGGTGCAACTCCATGCGCGAGATGTTGCCTAAGAGGCGCTGCGCTGTCGATCCTGAAACCCATGGTGTTGCTTCGTTCATCGCTTTGACCGTTGGTTTCCCTCAGCTAACTTTCTCAGTTCGGTCTGTACCCGGCCCAATGCTTCTTGCGCATGGGTCACAGCCTCACGGGATTCGCCAATGCCCGCACTGGCAGAAAGGGCGCGCCGCGCGGAATCAGGAAGTAGGTATCTGGCCAGTTCATCGCTACCTACAGCCTCGCAGAACGCTCTTACCCACGCGGCGGGAAAGCGGGTGTGACGCTTGCCCGGAGCCTTGCGACAAAATTCAGCGAACGTCGCGGGCGTGATAGGATCATCCTGACGCCCTAGTATCTTCGTCATCCGCGCGGCTATTATGTGGCGGCGGCCTTTAGTGACGCGGCGGATGATTACGCGAATGTCTTTCTCGATATCTGGCGTCCCATTTATTTCTTGCGTCATGGTGCATATCCCTTATTGCGAATCAACATGTGGGAAGCTACTATATCCCAGTGAGCTTCTTCATGGGGATAATAGTATATCCCACATGGGAAGGAGTCAAGGAGAAAATGACCAGCCAAAAACGACCTAAAGAGCAAGTGGTTTCACGGGGGCGAAAGATAGGCGAAAGGGACTCTGAAGCCATCAAGCATATCGCGGAACTGGTGAAGAGGGCTGGAAAGCGAGTCCACGTTGCTGCTGCTATTGATGTCAGCGAAAGTCGAATTTCTGAGTTCTTATCTGGGAGCAGGCTTCCATCCCCAGAAGCCATGGTAAAGCTCGCGAAGCTGGCAGATAGGTACGGGCTGCCTAGTACGTTTTTTTTCTTGGAGCGGGCGGGCGTGGATCGCCAGCTTTTGGAGTCAGCAGCGGCCAAGATCATCGAGGCACGGTCTTTGCTGGTGGGTGAGATTCAGGCGATTCCCCGTATTCGTGAAACTCCCGAAGCTATGGTACAGGATGGCGCGGTTGGGGTGTCTACGGCATACATTTCCAGCCCACTCTCTACCATCTGGCTTGTTGTGGGTGAAGACCTCGCCTGCGGTCCTTTTAAGGCTGATGACATCATCAAGGTGGAGAACGATTACGGTGATGCATCCGAGGAGCGGTTCCACAACGGTCCCGTGGTACTCGCCGAGTTTCCTGATGAGGAGCCGGAGCGTCGTCTGTTCCCCTTGAAAGGACGGGCAATCGGAACTTTTATGAGACGGCCTGGCTTTACTTCCTCTGTGCCGATGTTGGAGTTTGCGCCACTGAAGGGCGAATTCAACACAAACGCAGTGATTGGAATGTTGTTCCCGTCAGATATGAGGTCTGGCCTTGACGGCGAAAGACTGGCATCGGCCATCGCGCGGGAGGATGCAGAACTGCGAAGGGTGCGAATTATCGGGAGGGTAACCGGATGGCTCGCCTCGACACCGCATCCTGAGAAATAGCATGGCAAGCCGTCGCCGAGGCATTGGTGAGAAATATGAAGACATTTGAGTTGAGGCAAGTGACTGAAGGCGAATACAGGGGTCGGTTGGGCGTTTTTGAGGGCGAGAGCCTTGTTGGCTTAGCCCGACCCAATCGCAGCAAGGACTTCGCGCGGTCAAATGAGATACTCCTCGCGGCAGAATCGTCCAAGAGTCCGGCGCGCCGGAAGCTAGCGAAGCTCATAGGGAAGCGCATGGACGATTTCGGTGAGACGTTTGCGCTCGCCGAGATCAGTCTAATCCGGACTGACGAAGGGCTTGCTCTTTGGGAAGAGGCGCGGAAGCAGGAACTAGGATAGGCCACAGTGAAATGCGCGTGCCCATGCAAACGAGAATTTACGCCGAAGAGGAAGACGCAGATTTACTTCGATGCGAACTGCCGGAAGGGAGACAGTAACAGACGCTGGCCTGTAAAACGGCAAGGACACCCGGTGTCTTCCAGGAATGGCCTTGGAAAGCGTCAGGAAGCTGAAACAAGCTACGTAACGTTACATCAAGGTACTGAGATGGCTCAAACCAAGAGAGAACGCTTAAAAGCGAAAAATGGACGGCGGGCGGGTACCGAGTTTTTAACCAGCTTTGAGGTCGCAGACCGCCTTGGTCTGTCACCTTGGGCGCTAATTGTCTGGCGACGCCAGCACAAGGGGCCGGAGTGCGTCCGACTCGGGCGCAATTGTGTCCGTTACGAACGCGCGAGCCTCGAGAAATGGTTGGCGTCGCTGCCTCGAGTCTAGGAGGGGAACAGTGGCCGGTTCGGTGATGCCAACTTCCGAAGTAGTTTCCATTCTGACGGCGGAAGTGTTGACGCCAGCGGAAGTAGCAGCCGTGCTCAAGGTTTCCCGCAAGGCGCTGGCGGACTGGCGACTGAAAAGGGAAGGGCCTCCTTTTTATCTACAGGCGCGGGGGAAAGTGATCTACCCGGCACAGAGCTTCAAAACTTATCTGCGGGCGTCGGGTGCGGGAAAAAGCCCGGTTTGTCATTGTCGGGCGCTGGTGAAAAAGTTGCTTGCGACGGTCGAAAACAAGTGAGGTGAACAGATGGGCATCACATTAAAGAGTCTCGGGCGGGATATTCGGCAGAGCTTGACGGGGCCGAATATTTGGGCGGAAAGCTTTGCGGCCACCGGCTTGACGGCGAACGCGGCAAACACCTTGCCGTTTCCCGTGAGCCTTCCGCAAGTTCCCAATCGAGTTTCACTGACGGCGGTAGGGAACGGAGCGGCCGGCGCGCTGGTTTCACTCGATACTTCGCAGGGAGCAACGGACCCCACCGGGTCATTTGCTGGCGGGAAGTTAGGCTTCGACAAAACCAACGTCTACGTTTACATCGGCGCTGCCACGCAGTGTGTAGTAGTAGCCGAATACGGCGGAGCCTGAGCAAAGTCTGAGCATGGAGGGCGCAGTGGATTGTCTAAAGAGACTCAAAGGTAAGACCTTTTCGGCGCGGTCGCAGGCTTCCTATCGCCGGGAAGCCATCCTGCGAGGCCAACTTTTCAATATTAAAAGCAGGGTCTCCCGTTGCCAAAGGACGATAGGGGAAGCGCAAGAGGAAATCGGCAGGCTAACCCGGAATGCTATTTCGGGTGAGTCATGGGCCGCAGAACTGATTCCGAAGAGTCGCGCCATGATCCGTGCGCAGGAAGAACAGATTGCTATTTTCAAGCCGGAGAGAGTAAGGGTACAGGCCGAACTCAATGCGCTGATAAACCCGAGTTCCGCGGAGGCAACGGCGCGGGCCGAGAATGAATTGGCGCTGGCGCAACTTACCCCTGAGCGGCTGGAATGCGACCGGGCATTGGCTGATGTGATCCGGGGCGCTAAGGGACTTCTGGAAAAACGGGAAGAGATGACGAGCAAGGTTTGGGGCTTGGCTCGCAAGCTTGACCTTATGCTTGACCCTGGCGGGATAGATAAAGATGTGGTGGCCGAATTGGAAAACGTCTTGAGATACGACCTGGCGGGGCAAAGCGAATCGTGGGTGAGTTGGCTTTTGGGCGACGGCCCAAAAACGGAACACTACATCGTGCGCGACCAAACGCTTTTCCTTGAAGAGACGTTGGCGAACGCCGGGACACCTGAGCGCGGCGACCAGATCGACTTGGATGAGCGAACACTGGCGGAAATCCGTTCCACCGAACAGACCCGAGTCGCGCATGTCGCAGAGGAAGTTCCTGGAGGCGGATGGCGGGCTGGGCCAAGAATTGAAATTCGCGATTCGCGGGTGGAAAAAATTGTGGAAGCTGGACAGTAGGGCTTTAAAGCCAGCTTCAAGACAGACCTTGAAAAGGAGAGAACTGATGCCAAAAAATGAAAACAAGTCAACGGCTGAAGCTCCGGCTGCACAGGGCGTGGGGTATGTGACGGTGGAAGTGCTTCACCCGATTGTTTATGAGGATGCGGAGTACAGCGGTCTGGGCTACATGAGCTTGCTCCCGAGGTAGCGGAATTCTTTCTGGCCTTGCGTGTCCCTAATCGCGTTACCGGGCCACAGGCAGTCGCGCGGATTCCGGGGCTAACAAGAAGCCGCCTAAAAAGGGTGTCAAGCTTGAGATGAACCTGAAAAGAGCTTACGG
>CAWELY010000024.1:0-65100 GCA_963810005.1 uncultured Acidobacteriota bacterium | reverse complement strand
TCCTCTTCGCTGACCCATCGGACTGCTTGCCCCTCCGTCCCTCCAACTCCTCGGCGCGCAGGGGGATGCCCGTTCCATCCATGCCGAGAGAGAGCGTGCCGGGAAGGGGCAGGTGATCGTGGGCGGGTTCCGTATCCTGGCGTTCGTCAGCGGCGATCTTGGCTCCTAAGTCTTCCGCCGTTCTTTCCACCTGCTTGGTGTCGACGGCCACCCCGGCCAACTCTTGCAGCAAGGGGCTGCCTTCCTGAAAGCTCACCAGCGCTCCACCGTGCCGACCATGCGGGTAACGGCGGGAGAGAGGGAAAGTTCTCCAGTCCCAAACTGCAGTCGCGCGGACAAAACCCACTCCCGCAAGAGCAGCAATGATAGTACGCGCGTTGCAAATGCAGGGAGCCCAGCGCACTGTGAAAACGTTTCGAGCGGCGCCCGGCATAGCGCGCCTCACCCCCCAACCACAAGACAGGCGAGGCCCGGCGTTATCGGAGGTGTCCGCATTGAGCCGTTGTTCGACGGCGCGGGCGGCCAACTGCAAAGCCTGTTGGCGCACCGCCATTTCCAGCGCCTCCAGATCCAGGCCGTCGATGGCCTGCCGCCCCAAAAGCGCCTCAATCTCGTGCACGAGGTCGGTGGCCAGCAGGACGGCGAGCGAAGTTTTTTTTAACCGCGGCCTGGTCGGGAGCGTTCGCCGCGGGTATCTGCGCATCGCAAATCTGTTCGCTGACCGTGATCAACTCCCGCACCAGATCGCGAAAGCGATGGTACTCGGCGATCTGCTGGCGGGTGTGCTCGACGGCCACTCCCTTGGGGATAACGCGAGTCACCGTTTTGCCGTCGACCGCATGGGTCAACGAATAACACGGTCCGTGACCGGGCGCATCCTTCTCCGCACAATGGCAGGTCGGCTTGCCACACTTGCGGAAACGCTCGACCAAAGACCCCGGACGCATATCGCCAATTTCTACCAGCCGTGCCTTCAACTGGTCACGCTTGAGCTGCAAAACCTCGAGCTGCGAAGGGTGGAGACATGGGATTCTCCTCTCTGACAGTATTATACGCTGTCAGAACACGAAACCCAACCCCTTTTTTCACTCCTCCTGCGAATCGTGCAACTTCTATGTCGTGCGCCCTGTCACTACCCAGGTTTTGTAATCGCCGCGCCGACTACGCTATAATCCACACGGTTCCTCGCAAGGAGTGGGGGTGCTATGCCTTTTAGGTTATGCTTCCGCCGTACTTGTTTGCTGTTGGTCATCTTTCTTTCCTTTCCTTTTCTGCAAGTCGAAGCCATGCAGTTCGGAGGGGGCAGAACCCAAAAAATCGGTGCAGCTCGGCCCGCTGCCCGGCCAATTGGTGAGGCGCCCAAGCCCCAACTGTTGAATGCCGACTCCAACCCAACGTTGCGATATCCGGTTGCGGTGCTGGAATCCACCGTGTCTCGTGGGTGGCTCGATGTGACCCGCACCGGCGTCAGCTACACGGTGGTCGAGTCGGGAAGGCAAGGCCGAGCGCCCTCCGGCAAGAAGTTCTTTCCCGGAGAAGCTCACTACCTAGTCTGCCCCGGCGGAGGCATGCAGGCAGCGAGGGGTTCGACGTCAGTTTGAGCGAAATCAAAGCCAACGGGCTGAAAGGGAATGCCCTGACGATTGCCTTCTCCAATAGGAGCCCGCAGCTCATCTACTTGCCGCAAGACCAGTGGGGAACGGTGGAAAAGCCGCGCCAATTCGAGGCGGCTGCGCAATTGAACCCGGCAGGAACGATGGCCATTCAACGCGCCATGCAGAATTTCGAGAGCGCCTTGGCGGAGGTAAAACCCCCAGGCCCTTCCCCACTGGATGTCAGCTTGCACGCCGAGCCCACCTCGGTGGAAAAGGGCCGCCCCGTGGCGCTGGTCTGGACTTCCAGCAACGCCACCAGCCTCGACCTTGAACCCGGCGTAGGCCGAGTGGCAGCGGCGGGGGGAATTTCGCTTGTGCCCGCAAGACTCCACGAACTACACCCTGACCGCCACCGGCCCGGCGGGGACGAAGGCAGCCAGCGTTTTCGTTACCGTGACGCAACCTGCACCTCCTCCTGCCCACGCTTGTTTTGACTGAGCCCTCCGCCGCCGGCGAGGGGCAAACCGTGGAGGTCTGCCAGTTCTCCCCTCATCATCCGCGGCGTGGTGATGGACGCCTCGGGCATCCCCGTCGTCACCGTCAACGGGAAGTCAGTGACCATGCGCCCCACCAGCGCACAGGCAGCCCAATTCAAGTCTGACCCCATTGCCCTTCAGCCCGGCGAAAATCACTTTGAAGTAAGTGCCGTCAATGGCGCCCACGGCCAAGCCAAAGTGGCCTTCGTTGTTCAGCTTACCTCCTCCGCACCCAAAGCGCAGCCCGCCGGACCCAACAACTCCAAGGGTCTGGGAAAGGCTGAAATCCTCAGCTTGTTACAAGGTGACGTGCCCAGCGCGCGAGTGGCCGCTCTGGTGAAGGAACGCGGCATCAAGTTTGTCCCAACGCCGGACGACTTGAAGGAGATCCGCGCCGCGGGTGGCGGCGATGACCTGATCGACGCCATCAACCAACTTCCGGCCCCCGCCAGCAATTAGTCGCAATCCCTCACGCCGCGCGCAGGGACTTCAGGCAGTTGGGGCAGGTTTCCTCAGTCACCTTGACCGGCCGGCCGCAGGCGGGGCAACGAAGCGTGGCTGGCGAAGGCTCCGGCCGCGCGCGGTCTGCGAAAGGCAGCACCGGGGCCGGAATCCCCTGCTCCTTCGCCGGTGCAAGTTCCGCGCGTTGCGCAGTACCCCATCACCAGCGACTTTAATCCTACCGTCGAAAGCACGACGCCGCCGATCAGGAGCAGGAATGAAAACGCCAGCGAGCCAAAGTCGATGATGCCAAACTGAATGTCGCGCGGGTCGCGGGGATTGTAGCGAATGGGGTGATGCGTTCCCGGCGCGTACATCCGAACCAGATTCGCAGCGGCTTTCTCGTACGTGTCGGCGGTGTAAACCGAGGGAGCCTCGGTGGTGTAATCCCTGCCGCTCACCGTGTAGCGAAATTCAATTTTCGGGGTGTAGCGGTGAATCGGCATTCCACCCTTGGCGTAGGGAACCTCCACGACTTCCTGCACGGCGCCGCGCACCACCACGCCATCGGTGCTCGGCCAAGTATTCCATACAATGTGAAGTTGGCGGCCCGACCAGAACCCCGCCGCCAGCAGCGACAGCCCCACGAGGAGCCCCATCACACCCTTGCTGACCAGCTCTCTCCTGCCTTCTTGGTTGTCCATCGTATTTTTGTGCTGGTAAGGATCGATGATCCTGCCAGCACACCTCCATTACAAACGCACACAAGAATGCGCAATCGGCGGGGGTCGGATCCTGGGGTGATTGTACCACCCCAAAGAGCAAATACAACCTCATACCGAGGCAGCAGGATCGGGTGATCCGGTGATCCGGTGAACAAAGATCTAATACCGCGCGGCCCCCTGATGGTAGGCCGCATCGCGCTGCCGCGTGTCTCCTCCGTAGCCACCGCAATATTGCGGGGCTTTGGGGGAAAGGCTGCGCAGGCCGAAAGACGTCACGAGATCGCGGGCGCAAATATCGACGACCGCCCGTTGCTGCTCCGTCGCGAGCCGGCTATCCTCCCGCGCCACGGCCAGAAGCTGATTCGGCCGCACAGAGGCGTCGTTTCCTTCCGGCCCATCAATCACATCGAAGCGACAGTTCGCCCCGGAATTCCAAAACCGCTGGAAGCCCTGGCGACCTTGCGCGGCGAGGCTCGCATTGGTGGTCGCCTGGCAGTCCGCAGACCGGTTCGGTGGGTGCGCGGCTCTTCCTTGCCCATAGGGGGCGAGCCGCCAACCTACAGAACAAGTCGCGGAACACCTGCCATGAACCCAAAAGTTTCCATTTCAACTTTTCGCGTTGTTCCACTAAAATAGCGGCTATGCCTGCAAAAGAAAAAATCATTGTGGCGCTCGATGTCCCGAGCGCGGAGGCCGCGCTGCAAGTTGCGCAAAAGCTTCACGGTCACGTGGGGATGTTCAAAGTGGGCTCGGAGGTCTTCACGGCGGAAGGCCCTGTGCTGGCCCGCTACCTCGTGGCCGGGGGTGAACAGGTATTTCTCGATCTCAAGTTTCACGATATTCCTAATACGGTCCGCGCCGCCGCGCACCTGGCAGGAATGCTGGGGGTAAGCCTGCTGACGGTCCACGCCTCCGGCGGACGCAAGATGCTGGAAGCTGCCATGGATGGTGTCCATGCCGCCGCGAAAGTACGAGGAGTGGCGCGGCCCACGCGCGTGCTTGCGGTCACGGCCCTGACCAGCCTGGGCGCGGAGGAATTGGCGGAAGTGGGATTGCAGGGTTCTCCGGAAGAGGTTGTGGTCCGGTTGGCGCGGCTCGCCCAGGCCGCCGGGGTGGACGGCGTGGTGGCGTCACCGCGCGAAATTGCCGCTATTCGGCAAGCGTGTGGACCCAACCTCCTGATTGTCACGCCCGGCATTCGACCGGCGGCGGGCGTGAGTGATGACCAGGCGCGCACCGCTACTCCTGAGAGCGCCATCCGCGCCGGCGCAGACTACTTGGTTATCGGACGGCCCATTACTGGGGCGGCGGACCCTGCCGCGGCAGCGGATGCCATCGCGGCGGAGATGGAAAAGGCATCTATGTCCATTATTCAAGGGCAAACATTATGACCGAAAACGAGATCCTCGATATCTTTCGCAAGCATTCCGCCCTTCTGGAAGGACATTTTGTTCTTTCTTCCGGCCTCCACAGCGATCGCTACGTGCAATGCGCGCTGGTACTTCAGCATCCGCGCGTGGCGGAGCAGTTGTGTTTACATTTGGCCGAAAAATTGCGCCATTTGGGAGCGGCCGTAGTGGCCGCGCCGGCGCTGGGGGGAGTCCTGGTGGCGCACGAAGTGGCTCGCGCCCTCGGTTTGCGAGCGCTTTTCACCGAGCGGCAGGAAGGCGCGATGACGCTGCGGCGCGGCTTCAGCTTGAACCCCTGTGAACCCACGCTGGTGGTGGAAGACGTGATCACCACGGGACTTTCCACCCGCGAGACGATTCAGTGCGTGGAACAGGCGGGCGGTAAGGTGGTGGGCGCGGGCGCCCTCATCGATCGCAGCGGCGGCGCGGCTGACTTGGGTCTGCCCAAAGCCGCGCTGATCACCCTCAAGATTCAGAATTACAATCCCGCCGAATGCCCGCTTTGCCAGGCGGGAATCCCCGCCGTAAAACCCGGGAGCCGAACGAAGAAGTAAGTGGCGCCCCTTGGCGTCCACGATCATGCGCTCACAAGACCCGCCCGCCTTGAGTACGGTAGCGCCAGCTACCGCCTCCCGTTTGCGCAACTCTTCCAGCCCTGAAATATAATTCACAAAAGGCGTCAGCACCGCCTTCCACCCGACGCAACTGACAAATCTTCTCCTTGACTTCCACCAAGGTCTGACTCAGCGCCTGAAACTGGTGGTACTCCACCACCTCGCGCTGTGCCTTGCGCAAGGCGGCGGGGCTGGAAAACGTCTCCGCCACCGTCTTGCTTTGGACCTTACGAGTCAGACGAACCTACGGCCCATGGCCCGGATGCCCCGGCCGATAGCAGGCGCAGTGGACATTCCCACAACGAGCGGTAATGCGGGTAATCGAACCCCGACGGAAATCTCCCAACCGCGCGATATCCTGCACCACCTCAACTCTCTGCTCTTCCAACTGAGGAAGAGTCGCGGGCATAAGCCTCCTTGTCTTAACATATACATACGTTAGGATTTATACCTCAAAGAAAGAAACTCTTCAAATTCCGACTTTCATGTCGCGCACCCACTCAGCAGCATCGCCTGCCACGAATCCTGTCTCTTGTGATACGCTTCTAGGGATGTCGCCTTATCGCCAAGTCGCATACTCGTTCGGGCCACCGCTCACGCCGATGGTCAAGAGGCTGATCATCATCACCAGTGCGGCTTTTGTTCTCACTTACATTCCTCTTCAGATTTTCCACTCGGAATTCTTTGCCTACATCTTTGCCTTGTTCGCGCTCCAGGCGGACCTGGTAATTCAAAAGTTTTACGTTTGGCAACTGGTGACTTACTTGTTCCTGCATGGAGGATGGTTCCACATCATCTTCAACATGTTCGCGTTGTGGATGTTTGGGTCGGACCTCGAAAGCAAGTGGGGAGGCAGGAAATTTCTCTTCTACTATTTCTTGACCGGAATCGGCGCGGGGATCCTGGATGTAACCTTGAATTATTTCCTCGTAGCGAACCCTCCGCCGACCATCGGTTGTTCCGGCGCTGTGTATGGGCTACTGCTCGCGTATGGGATGCTCTTTCCCGAACGGCTTATATATCTCTACATGATTATCCCCATCAAGGCCAAGTGGTTCGTGGTCATCATGGGCGCAATCGAACTCGTAAGCTCCTTCGGCTCCGGTTCCAGTGTCAGCCACTTTGCGCACTTGGGTGGTATGCTTTTTGGGTACCTTTACCTGCGTGGGTGGTCTCTTCCATATCGTTGGCAGCTTCAATACCACGAATGGCGGCGCGCCCAGATGCGCAAGAAGTTCGAAGTGTACATGCGAGACCAGGAGAAGAAAGACAAACATGGGCGCTGGGTGAACTGATATGATCGTAGCGGCGAGTTTATCTCGCCCTATGGCGACGTCCCGATACGATGGGGACAGGTTTCGCCGCCTCTACAGCAAATTCCCCCATCCCACCGAAATTAGCCCCCCATTGACAGCGCTGCCTCGCTAGTGCTAATTTTCAGTGCGTTGTTGGTGTTTTGACAACACGTGTTCCTGCGGTGCCCCGTTTGCACAACGGGGAAAAAGGAAAGGCCGTTAAAGTCGGCCGCGGTCCCGCCACTGTGATCGGCGAGCCGCATCCTCCCAGTCCGTCAGTCGACGGACAGCCACTGTTCTGCCCTGCGCAGAAGGGGAAGGCTGAGGATGCGGTGATGACCCGAAAGCCAGGAAACCTGCCCGGGAACTTTCAATCAACCTAACTCTTCGACGGAAAGAGTCCTGGGGAAGACTGCGAAGCCTTCCGATTCCGCCTTGAGGAATAGGAAGGCTTTTTCATTTTCGCTTCCTCCCTGGGATTCCTTCCGCCTGCCCCGTCGTGAGAACGGGGAGAAGGAGTCTTCTGTGATGCAGCATGATTTCAAGAACCGGGACGCGCGCTTGCGAGCCCCGGCCAATTCTGTTAACAGCAAAATCTCTTCCCACCCGGCCGCTTGGCCGCGCCTTCTGGTGGGTGCACTTTTCGTGCTGCTTTCAGCAAATGCCGCGCAGGCTGCGACCCTGGCAGGTACGGTCCTCGATCCCAGCGGCCGCCCGGTTCCACAAGCACATGTGACCCTGCTCAGATCCCTGGTGGTCTTGGACCAACGGCAAACCGATTCCCAGGGAACCTTCAAATTTTCCGGCCTCGCCGATGGAAAGTACCAACTGGCCGCGAGTGCCCCCGGGTTTGCCACTCCGCAAGCGGATGTGGAAATTCGCGGAGTGGAAATCCAAACCCTCGATCTGCACTTGCAATTGAGCGCCGTGCAGCAGCAACTGGTGGTTTCGGCCTCGCTGGGAGACGCGTTGGCATCGGAGGTTGGTTCCTCCGTCTCCGTGGTCTCCGGGCAGGACATCAAAGATCGCGCTGCGTTAAATGTGCTGGATGTTCTGAGCGGAATCCCCGGCGTCGAGGTGAGCCAGGCGGGCCGCTACGGAGGTGTGACCGGTGTCTACGTTCGCGGGGGCGAGTCCAATTACAATCTGGTGATGGTCGACGGCATTGAGCTGAACGAATTTGGCGGCGCTTTTGATTTCGCCCCGCTCCCGGCCGACGGTGTGGAGCGCGTCGAGGTGACGCGCGGTCCGGAAAGCGCGCTCTATGGCCCCAACGCCGTCACCAGTGTTATCAACATCGTGACCACCCAGGGCGAGGGCGCTCCGCATTTTACTTTTCAGGCGGAAGGCGGAAGCTTTACCACCCGCCGTTTTGTTGGCAACGGAAGTGGCGAAACCCGCGGCTTGGACTGGGGCTTTGATGTTTCCCGGTTGAACTCCGGGGGACTCGTACAGAACGACAATTTCCGTAACCAATCGGCTATTCCTGAGCCTCGGCTATCACCGCAGCCCGCGACGGCGGTTGGATTTCCACTTCATCGGCAACGCCAATGACGCCGGGGCGCCCGGGCCTTACGGGTCCGACCCGGACGACCTGTTCACGGGAATTGACACTTACACCCGTGACAAGCAAAACCTGTTTGGATGGGGGGGCAATTACTCCGAACAAATCACCTCGAAATTCCAGCAGGTCACCTCTGTCAGCGTCTCCACCAATGATTACTATTTCCGCTCACCCTATGGAGATTCGTACTCCAACAATTTGCGCGGCGTTCTGAACACGCGCAGCGAAGTGGCGAGTCTCCAACAAGGATTTCTTCGTGGCGGGGTTTGAATACAACCGCGAACAGGTGGAAGATACCTACATCGCGGATAAGAACGGTGTGCCCTTTGTCCTTCCCCGCACCAGTCTGGCTTTCTTCGCGGAAAATCGTTGGAGCCCCACGCACCGTCTCTACCTCACCACCGGGTTCCGCGTGGATGATTTGCGCACCAATTCGCTGCCCGCCGGAGATTACGCCGACCGCCCGCTGCTTCCTCCCGAGTACTGTGGCCAAAGTGAATCCGCGCGTGGCGGCGGCGTATATGCTGCGCGAATCGCACGGCGGCGCGATGGATGCAACCCGCCTGCACGCCAGCTTTGGCACGGGCATCCGCCCGCCGGACGGCTTCGACCTGGCCTTCACCAACAACCCTCACCTGAAACCGGAAACGAGCATCAGTTTCGATGCCGGAATCGAGCAGCGATTCTTCCAAGGCAAGGCGGTATTGGACGTCACCTACTTCAATAACCATTTCAAGGACCAGATTGTGACCCTGGGCGGTTCGCTGACCAACCTGAGTTCGTTTATCTCCGATAATCTCGGCAACTCGCGCGCGCAGGGGGGGGAAGTCTCCTTCCAGATCCATCCCATAAGGTCGCTGCAGATGTCGGTGGAGTATACCCGGGACGACACCGCGGTCCTCTCCCTCAACGGATCATCGCTGGCGCTGGCGCCGCTCGCAAGTGGGGCAACCGTTGATCAGCCGAGCCGCGCAATTCCGGGGCGTACAATCTCACCTGGCGGCATGGCAACTTGATGCTGAACACCAATGCTTATATCCGCGGATCGGTTCTGGACGTCGAGCCGAACGATGGACTGGGCGCCTGCTCTTCGGCCTGCCCTGTCTTTTCTCGGATAAGGGTTACGTCCGCGTGGACGGCGGGTTCTCTTACCGCCTGCCGCGGGGCGTGGAGTTATACGGCCGGCTCGACAATATTTTGGATCAGAAGTACGAGGAAGTTTTCGGATACCCGTCGCTGCCGTTCAATTTCCTCGCCGGTGTTAGGATTAATTTCCCCCTGCGGTAGAGGCGGGGGGAGAAGTTAGAAGCTTGAGTTGAAGGGAGAAGCTAGGTAGAGCAGTAGCTAGAATTGAGAAGCTAAAGCAAGCGCCTGGGAGGCGGATTCTAGCTTCTAACTTCTAGCTCCTCACTTCTTCTTGAAGGACCAACGATCATGTCAAAGAACATTTTTCTCTCCTGGAGTGGCGGGAAAGACAGCGCCCTGGCGCTTTACGAAATCCAGAAAGCCAACAGCCACAACGTGGCGGCGTTGCTGACCACCATCACGGAAGACTACGACCGCATCAGCATGCACGGAGTGCGCCGGGCCCTGCTGGAACAGCAAGCGGAGGCGTTGGAATTGCCTGTGAAGAAGATCCTCATTCCTAAAGATTCCACCAATGCCATTTATGAAGCCCGCATGAGAGCGCTGCTGGAAGAGGGACTGCGCGAGGGAATCGACACCGTCGCGTTCGGCGATATTTTTCTGGAAGACCTCAAGCTCTACCGGGAGAAGAACCTGGCGCAACTCGGAATGAAGGGCCTCTTCCCGATCTGGAAACGGGATTCGGCGGAACTGGCGCGCACTTTCATCGGTCTGGGATTCAAAGCGGTGTTGGTTTGCGTGGATGCCGCCATTCTCGATCCCAGCTTCGCCGGAAGGCCTTACGACAGGAATTGCTCCGCGATCTTCCACCCAACGTCGATCCCTGCGGCGAGAACGGAGAATTCCATTCCTTTGCCTTTGACGGCCCCATCTTTAAACACACGATCAATCACACCGTGGGTGAGGTGGTGCGGAGGGATCACTATTGCTTTTGCGATTTGTGCCCGCCTGACGCTAATGCCCAGGATTAGCGAATAGCCGGTGCATCCTTGACCCACATCTGTGGAGTCGCTTTCGAAACCCTCGTGCCACGGGTCCGATGACTTTTGAACATTACATGACATTTTGTCTTTATCATCCGGAATTCGGTTATTATGTCCGAGGGCGTGAGCGCCCGCCGTAGCGGCAATTATTTCCACCTCCGATCTGCACCCTGATATCGCCTGTTCCGCTTCACTCGCCGCTGATGGCGCGGTCGAGCGAAAAGGCTCCGGCGCCTCGAATCATCAGTGCTACCGTCATTGCCAGCACCAGCAGGTGGTATTCAAATCCCTCACCCTTCTGCTGGCCCGTCCAGTTCATGAAAAAGCCATTCGGCATGTGCACCATGAAGATCGCCACGAGCATGTTGACGGTGATCCCGAAGGCGGCGATGCGGCTCAGCAGGCCGACAATCAGTCCCAGCCCGCCGAAAAACTCCGCGGCAATCGCCAGAAAGGCGAAGACTGCCGGAATGTGCATGGCCTGGGTAAAGAAATCCCATCGTCCCTTTGAAGCCATACCCGCCGAACCAGCCCAGCATTTTTTGCGAACCGTGCGCGAAGAAGACCACGCCCAGCACCAGTCGCAATAAGGTCATCACCTTGTCATCCGGGGTTTGGAATAGTTTCTTAAGCATCTCAACGCTCCTTGATTTTGGTTTTCCGCAACCACCGTCGCGGCCCTGCCCCAACTTCCGCTGAAAACAAAATCCGCCAGCGGCTTGCGTGTGCGCGCCGCGGGTCTGCCGGCGGCCCTTCCTGGTAACCCAGCGCCAGCACCGCCACCGGCTCATAGCCCGCGGGGATGGCGAAAAGTTCGCGCGCCGAGCGCGGGTCGAATCCGCCCATCTGGTGAATCTGCAAATCGAGCGCCGTCGCCTGAACGGTCAGGTTCGCCACCGCCTGGCCCAGATCGTAGAGAGCGTGGCGATTGGGGCGCGCGACGTGATCGAAGTCGAGCTTGGCGACCGCCAGAATCAGAACCGGCGCCTGCTGCGCCCACTGGCGATTTGCGTCCACCAAGGTGCTCAGCAGGCGGTTGTAGCCTTCCGCGTCTTCGCGCGTTGCTAGGATGAATGCCCAGGGCTGGGCGTTATAGCTCGAAGGCGCCCAGCGGGCCGCCTCGAAAACGTGCGCGAGTTTTGCCGGCTCGACCGGGCGCGGAGAAAACGCCCGCGGGCTCCAGCGGCGTGCCAGAAGTTCGTGGATGCCCGCATGCTCGCTTCCTGTCGATGGGTTGCTGGTTTCGTTGCGTGCATGGTCCCTCCTATTTTCTTTCCCCTCTGCCGGGGTTTTGTTCCCTGGCTTCTACCAAACTAATCTGTTATACGATATTCGTTATAACACCTATCTGATGCACAAAAAGCCGTTAAGGTTCACGGGCTGCCTCCAGCAGTTCCACGAGCTTGCGCAGGTCGCCTTTGTCCATGTGGCTCAACAGGTTACGGTTGTGCGCCGCCATGGGCCCATCCAGGTCCTCAATCCCTTCAGTCCCGCGGGGGTAATGCGCACCGTGATGACGCGGCGGTCCTTGCTGTCGCGGCTGCGCGTCAGCAGGCCGCGGCGCTCCAGGCGGTCCAACAAGGCGCGTAATATCAGGGTCGCGCGTGATCATGCGCTCCGCCACCTCGCGGCAGCAGAGGCCCTGCTCGCCCGCGCCCGCGCAAAATGCGCAGAACGTTGTACTGGGTGTGCGAAAGCCCCGCCAGCTTCAGGATCTCCTCCGCGCCGCGGGAAAGCGCATCCGCGGTGCGCATCAAGTTCAGGAACACCTCGGCTTCCAGGCTCTCAAAAGGCTTGCCCTGCTTGATTTCGTCCTTGAGCTTGGGTGACATGACCCCATAATAGTCGTTATAACGATATCTGTCAACGGTCAAGTGGAATTATCTTAGTCAGGCAACGGCTGATCGAGGACCCACAGTCTTGCCTCAGGAATCCTCGGCGGGTTGGCATCAATTTGAGTGTTGCTGCGCCGGGGTGGCTGCCCTATAGTCTGGGCGGGGGGAAATGTCCAATGAGAACTGAGCGGGGGAATGAACACAACATGGGAGCGTTGGGTAAGACTCGCTGGCCATGGTGGCCATCACGCCTTTCCTCGGCTCGCGGACTGCGGCGCTCGGCTGCGACACCTGGGTGGCGTTGCCGGACGCGACGGCCGACCATTCCGTGATTCTGGCCAAGAACAGCGACCGCCCGCCGATGGAGGCCCAGGTTCTGGTCCAGTTTCCCCACCAGCGCCATGCGCCGGGCGAGATGGTGAAGTGTACCTATATTGAAATCCCTCAGGTGGCGGAAACCTACGAACACATCGGTTCCAAACTCTGGTGGGCGTTTGGCTATGAGCAGGGAATGAACGAGTATGGCGTGGCGATCGGCAATGAGGCGGTGTTTTCCAAGGAGCCCGTGCAGTGGGGCGACGGCCTGCTGGGTATGGACCTTCTGCGGCTGGGACTCGAGCGCGGCAAAACGGCTTATGAAGCCATGCACGTGATGATCGACTTGCTCGAAAAGTATGGCCAGAGCGGCGACTGCGAGCGCGCGGGCGATTGGGGCCACGCGAATTATCACAATAGCTACATCCTTGCCGACCCGCACGAAGCCTGGGTGCTCGAGACCGCGGGCCGCTACTGGGCCGCCAAGCACCTCACCCACGGGGTCTTTTCCATTTCCAACATTTACCTGATCGAGCACGACTGGGACGAGGCCCATCCCACGGCTGGTCGAGCATGCCATCGAGATGGGCTGGGCCAAATCGGCATAAGGACTTCAACTTCGCGCGCGACTACGGCGACTACTGGAAGAAGAACTCCAAGAATCCCGGGGCCATGCAAATTCGCCGCAACATGACGATGTCTTGCCTGCGCCGGGACTTCTCCCACGTGACTCCCGCCAGCATGATGGCAATCAGCCGCAGCCATCTGGAGGGAACCTTCGTGGAGCCGCGCTGGGGAGCGCTCGGAAGCCTTCTGGCCCACACCCTGCATGCACGACACACCCCAATCGGGCTACCATTCCGCGGCCTCTTTCGTCGCCCAACTGCGCGCGGAGATGCCTCCGCTGCTGCGCCAGGTCTACTGGGCGAGCTTTTCCAATCCTTGCTGCAATGTCTTCAAGCCATTTTACCTGCATGGGCCCACGATTCCCGCGTCCTACGCCGACCGGCACCAGCACGTATTCCGCCGACTCCCCGTGGTGGTGGGCCAACCGCGTGAAGTTGCTCTGCGACCTCAACTACCGCGCCTTGAATCCGAGCGTTCGGGGCGTGTTCGATCAAACCGAACGCTGGGAAATGGATCGGCAAGTGCGTGTGGAAGCCGAGGCCCTGACAGATGTCAAAGACGGGAGAGATGCCGACGCTGTCGCGATCGTGCAACAGTTCATCAATGAGAACTGTGAGCGGGTCGGGCAAGAATATCGAACGCTGAACCAAACCTTGCCGGAGACGCTCTCCACCGCCGGCGTGAACTACCTGTATACGGACTATCTGAAGGAATGGACCTCCAAGAAAGGCGTGCCACTACCGCTCCCATAACGGGGATTTCTCTCCATGACAGGATGTATCTTGTGAGGTTCCGGAAGGTCTAAACAGGTTGCGGAAGAACCCGCCGGGAGCGTCGATTCTTAATCCCCACAGGGGATTCATATAGTAGCCGGGGGCAACGCCCCCGGAAAGCGCGCCCCCAACGAGAGCCGACCCTGGAAGGGTCGAATTCCGCTGACGGCCCCCCGGCCTTGCGTCCCGTGGTTGTGCGACCCCTTCAGGGTCGGGGAACAAGCGTCAGGCTTTCCGGGGGCGTTGCCCCCGGCTATTATCTGGTGCCCCTACGGGGCGCGAAGAGCCTCCGGCCAGAGTTCTTCTGCTCTTTGGAAAATACTCCGTTGCGACCCGCCGGGCTCAGTTCAAGAAATAATTGCGGTAAAGCGTGTCGCGTTTGATGGGGCGGAAGCCGGCGTCCTTAATCATGCGGCGGAGTTGGTCTTCGCTGGAGGTGCGGGTGACGCCCGCGGCGCGCACCACGTTTTCCTCGATCAGGATTGAACCCACGTCGTTGCCGCCGAAGCGCAGGGCGATCTGGCAGATCTTGTGGCCGGGCGTCAGCCACGACGCTTGCACGTTCTCGATGTTATCCAGATAGATGCGAGCGACGGCGAGGGTCTTGAGGTAATCCACCGCCGTCACTTCTTCCTTGATGAAGTTGCCGAGCGAAGTGTAGGCGCGCTGGAAAAACCAGGGGATGAAAGCGGTGAAGCCGCCGGTCTCTTCCTGCAATTGGCGGACGCGCTCGAAATGGTTGACGCGGTGCTCAAGGGTCTCGCCGCAGCCAAACATCATGGTGGCGGTGGTGCGCATGCCGAGCGCGTGCGCGGTGCGATGCATGAGCAGCCATTCGTCGGTGGTACACTTCAGGCGCGCGATGCGGCGGCGAACCTCGTCGTCCAGAATTTCCGCGCCGCCGCCGGGAATGGAATCCAGTCCCGCGTCCATCAGGCGCACGATGGTGTCGCGCAGAGTGAGGCCGGAGACTTCCGCGATGTTCAAAACCTCCGGCGCGGAAAAGCAGTGCAGGTGAATCTGCGGAAAGCGCCGCTTGATGTTGCGGAGAAGATCCTCGTAATAATCGATCTTGAGGTCAGGGTGCAGGCCGCCCTGCATCAGCACGCCCGTGCCGCCCAGGGCAAGGGTCTCCTCGATCTTCTGAAACATCGATTCGAGCGGCTGGATATAGCCTTCCGGCGAGCCCACGGGCCGATAGAAGGCGCAGAAGGAGCAGTATTCGGTGCAGATGTTGGTGTAGTTGATGTTGCGGTCGATCTGATAAGTCACCACGTTGCCGGGATGAAGGCGCTTGCGGACGGCGTCCGCTTCCATGCCGATGCCCAGCAGGTCATCGGAGCGCAACATTTCGAGAGCCTGTGATTTGCTGATTGACATGGTCAACTTCTATAGTCCGTAGTCCGTTGCCTTTACGAGGCCAAGCAAGCGCGGGCGGCGCTGTGTAGCTACGGACCACTGACCACGGACAACGGATGTCCTTGAGCCGGACTCACGCGAACAACAATTCCTTCTCGGCGGGAATGATGCCCACCTCATGCGCGAGCTTGTAAAAGAGCTTCAGCCCCTGGCAGATTCTCCTCATCCAAAGAATAATCGATATTTTGGGTCAAGTAAACCTTCACGGCGTAAGGCGTCATGCCAAGTTTGGGCGCATATTCAGCGGCGATGTCATCAATGTGGGCGAGCCCGAAATCCAGCGAAGCGGCGAAATCCGCGTGGTACCGGGAAAGATTTGCGCCGGAGTGGCCCATCCAGACCGCGAAGACGAAGGGCAGGCCGGTGAACTTTCTCCACTCGCCGGCGAGGTCATAAACCTCCGCCGGTCCGCTGTAGGCGAGCGCCGGATCACCGATCAGCAGCGCGGCGTCCGCCTGCCGCAGCATCTCGCTCGGCTTCCGGCGCCGCCGGCGAAAAATTGACGCGCCGCGCATAGAACTTTTGCATCAGGATTCGCACCAGCGCCGCCGAGGTGCGCGAGGATTCGTCCAGCGCCACGGTTTGCACTTGGGCCAGCGGCATTTTGCTGAGCAACAGCACGCTCTTCACTTCGCGCTTGGAAGCGATGGACATGCCGGGGAGAATCTCGACGCCGTCGAGCCGCTGGTATTCGATGGAAGGAACAATGCCGACGTCCGCCTGGCGCTGGGCGATGGCGTCGGCGCAGCCGCTGGGGACGGTCAACTGCAATTCAAATTTGCCCCGTTGCTCGCCGTGGAGCATGCCCCAAATGAGGGGAACCGTGTTGAGATACTGGACGACCGAAAGGCGTAAAGCTGGCATGGTGGTTATGAACTTGAATGTTTCATTTTATCTCACCGGCGCAGGCTGTCAAATGTTGTGGAGATTTTCTGGTCAGAGTCTGCGACTTCTTGCCTCGGGTCCGAGGCAGCAACAAAAATTGAGCAGGGGGAAAAGTGCGAGGACCAACCCTCCGGAAACCCTTAAAGAACGTATCCGTATGCTGAAAATCAGCGGTTAGAGATGCGAAGCGGCTTGCTGGGTGACGTGGATCAGGTCATCCGTTCCGACCGCGATTTTATTTCAATGGCCAATAAGTCTCCTCGCCAACACAGAGCCAGCCCTGATGATGACACCGTCGGGACTAACCTCTCCGCCAGCTCACCCGTCGCCCGCAGTCAACCCTCACTTCGGCGGCGCGGATTGTTGGATGGCCTGGATGAGTTCGTCGCTTCCCCCCGCGGCGCGAATTTCGTTCAGATCGTCGGCCTGTGGGATTGAACTTGACGCCACGCTCCTGGACGATCCCGGCGACGCGCGGGGCAGGGACGGCGCCTTGCAGCAAGGAAATGATCTCCGCTTTGTCCAAGGCCCGGGGGTTCACGGGCGCCGCTTTGGGCGTGTAATGAACTGTAAAGGCGACCTTAGCCTCCACGTGGGCCGAGTTGGAGGCGGTAATCTGGATGGGATTAGCGCCCGGCTGAAGGGGCAGCGGGTCTGACCAGAACTCCGCCGCCTGGTTGTTTTGCGGCCGCATGTTGGCGGGCGACCCATTAATGCTCACCACCGGGATGCCGGTGCTGTCCATCGCCACTCCGCGGATGACCAAAGAGGATTCACTCGATTCAACGGTTTGATTCTGCCCCGCCCCGGATGGGGACGCCACTACGATCGCGGGAGGAGCCGGTGGCGCGGACGGCTTGGGTTCCGGCTGGAGGAGCTACGACGGGCGCAACCACAACGGGCGCGGGCGGCTTCACCATGGCAAGCACATTATCGAAGTTCCTGATGGCCTGGAAAATCGAAGCCGTCCCCAAGGCGCCCACGCTGGCAGCCTGCATGGATCCCGGGCCGCTATGAATCGTCCCCCAGCGATCTTGGGACAAGTAAAAGAGCGTGTACCTTTTCTTTTCTGCGCCCCGGTGGAACATCAAGTACGTCTGTTCGATCTTGAGGTCGGTGATCTCCGCCATGGACATGTCGAACCCTTCGCTCATCTTATCGGCGGGTTGAACCACGCCGTAGCGGATCCCATTCCGGGTCACATCGAACCAACCGTAGGATGTGCTCTTAACCGACCAACCGGAAAAGCTCGCCACCGGATAACGTAAGGTGGGATTGGCATCGGCATTCAGGAGCTCAGGCTTCAAGTAGTCATCGGGGCTTACGCTGCCACCACCTCCCTTGGATTTCTTCCTGGCCTGCCCAACGGCCGCAACGGAAGCGACGCTCATGATGATGAATAACCAAAGGACCGTGCGACCCGTGCGGTTAGTATAATGATTTAGACTCATAGCGGATCAACCTCCACTGCTCCTGGTTCCGGACGCCGGTGATTTCGCAGTCCCAAGGCGGCACACCGTTGCCGGGAGCTGAAAACTCAATGCGGATTTCCCACCCGGTTTTGGAAGGGTGGGGGCTTCCAGGCTGCGGAAAAACCCGCCGGCACTGTCATTCTGAGGAGTCGCAGGCGGTCCTGAGCATAGCGAAGGAAGAATCTCGCATTGCGTTGAAAATGCTCAGAGCAAGATCCTTCGCTCCGCCCAGGATGACAGCATTGGTGCGTTTTTCCGCAACCTCTATAGTCCCGCCCTTCCAACAGCTCCCTTTGAACGGCCAAGCGCGGTGAGAAATCTACGCACAACGGGCAGCGCTCACGGGGCGGGCCCCGCAGCCTGCTGAATGGCCTGGATCAGGTCATCGCTTCCTCCTTGGGCGCGAATGACGTCGAGATCATCCGCCGTAGGCCGGAATTTGATACCCCGCTCTTTAATGATCTCGACCACGCGCGGGTTGGGAACTCCACCCTGGAGCAAGTCGATGATTTTCTGTTTATCCAACGCGCGGGGGTTCGAGGGCGCCACCTTGGGCGTGTAGTGAACCCGAACCGCGAAATGGGTTTCAACGTGAGCGGCATTGACGGCAGAGATCTGGAAGCGGTTATCCCCCGGTTGAAGGGGCAGGGGGTCCGACCAGAACTCGGCCGCTTGGGTACTCTGCGGCCGCAGGTTAGCGGGCGACCCATTGATTGTTACCACCGGGATGCCGCTTGAATCCATCACTGCGCCGCGAATGACCAGCGGAGACTCATCGCGCTCGACGGGTTGGTCACCACCGGCATTGGCCGGCGCGGCCAGCACGATGGCGGGTGCGGCCGCCGGCGCGGCAGGCTGGGAAGGCGGCGAGGGCGCGGCGAGGGGGGGCTCCACCACCGCGGGAGGCTCGGGTGCCCGAGGCCTGGCCAAGGCGAGAGCAAAGTCGAAGTTTTGCACTGCCTGGGCAATCGACTGCGTCGCGCCCACCCCGCCCTCAGCCGCGGAAACAATACCGATGCCGCTATGAAGCGATTCCCACTCGCTGGGGGAGAGATAGAAAATCCTCTGCATCTTGGGATTGGAGAATTCCAGGAAAAGGCCCTGAAAATCGATGCCGCGAATCTGTTGCCGTGGCACTTCAAACGAGTCCTGGGATTTTTCCGGAGGTTGCTCCACATGATACCGAACCAGGTTGCGGGAGATGTCAAGCCAGCCAAAAGAAATGCTGGCGTTCATGTGCCCCATTCGGGCGATGGGAAAGCGAAGGGTGGGGTCGGTGTCCGCATTCAGGAGTTGCGGACCGAGCTTGTCATTCGAGCTGGACTCAGGCTTGCCGCTTTGCCTGGCGACCTTCTCTGCTGCCACGCCGGAAATTCCTGCAAGCATGATGAAGAGGAGAAGAGCCGCACAGCTTCTCCCTCGATTTCCAAGCCTCATTGGGCCTCAACCTCTGCCCTGGTCCCCCCGGGCACTGGCGATTTCATATCTCGTAAAGGCCATCGGCGGTCAAGAGATAGAACTTGAACCTCTCTCACCCCGCACAGACTGGTCCAGGGAAGGATCAGCCAAGCGGCATTGTGCACACTTCGGACGGAACTTTCAATGAACCAAAAGTACTATTTTTGATTTGATTAACAGGTGGACATGGAGTCGGCCTCGGTAGATTTGGTGGATTAACAGAAAACGTTGGAAGGGTGTTTATCCTTCATTCGTAGGCTGCATACCGTAGCCCAAATTATCGCGCTACCCCTGCTCTTAATGGAAACAAGGAGGCCATATGGCGCGCTTGGCGTTACCCATTGGAACCCTCAAGGATCACTGTGCGGTGGTGGTAATCGGCTCCGGCTACGGCGCCACCATCACTGCTTCGCGGCTGGCGCGAGCCGGAAAGCAGGTCTGCGTCCTGGAGCGCATTTTCCAAACACAACGCGGGCTCGACGCCCTTGCCTCTCATCCCCACCACGTCTCCCCCGGCATCAAGCGCCCGCGAACGAAGTCTTCGTTGAGTTCCAAGCCGAGACCCGGCTTGTCCGAAACTCGGTACTTTCCGCCCTTGATCACCGGGCCGTCGTAGATGATAAATTTCTCCCACTCTTCCGGAAGCAAGCGGCCGGGCGAGAATTCCTGGGCGCGAAAATCCCGGATCGCCGCAGCGCAATGCGCCGAAGCCAATGCCCCCACGGGAGTGGAAGCAATGTGGGCGCAGACGGGAATTTCAAATAGCTCCGCCAAATCGGCAATCTTCTTTGCCTCCAGCAGCCCGCCTGCCTTGGGGATATCGATCTGTACCAGGTGGCAGCCCTGATTCAGGATAAACGGCATGAAGCCTTGGCGCTTGTAGAGGTTCTCTCCGGTCAGGATCGGCACCGGCGATTCCGCGGCGAGCTTGCTCCAAGAGGGCGAGTAATCCGGCGGCATGGGATCTTCCAGCCACATGGGATTGATCGGCGCGACGGCCCGCGCCAGTTCGAGCGCGTCAATCCAATCGAACTCCCAGTGGCAATGCACGGCGATGTCGATATCCTCTCCCACCGCGGCGCGCAATTGGCCAAACCCTTGCCCAATCCGCGAGAGGTCCTTGGGCGTTAGGTGACCGGTGACGGCATCGTGCCCGGGTTCACGACTCTCGGGGTCATACTTTTTGGGAAAGGAATCCGCATCCGACTTGATGGCGGTGATGCCGAAGGGGTGGCTCTTGAGCGTGGCGGCAAACTCGCGGCAGGAGGCTGGGTCGAGCATATCCTTGGGCCCGGTCGTCCAATAGGCGCGAACTCCGTCGCGATACTGGCCGCCGAGCAACTTGCACACCGGAACTCCCAGAATCTTGCCCGCCAAGTCCCACAGAGCGATTTCCACGCCGCTGATGGCGGTCACCGTCACTCCCGCCTGTGAACCTGCCCCGCCGGTGAAACGATACATTTTGGTGCAGAGCGGTTCGATGTCGAGAGGGTCGGCGCCCACCACCAGATTGCGCAGGTAACCCAGGATCACATCCTTAACCCCGCGGCCCCAGTAAGCTTCACCGATTCCTGTAATCCCGCTGTCCGTTTCGATTTTTACCAAGTTCGTTTCCGTGTGTGCCTGGACGAACATGGCTTTCACGTCGGTAATCTTCACTTTTTTGAGCAGGGGCCGAGCCATGGCCCGATAGCCGGAGAGAACCGCCGAGGCGGGAACCATGGCCGCAAACCCTTTCAGGAAATTTCTTCTCGCCGTTGTTCGCATGATGAGGTCAACCCTCTTTATGGAATGGTCATACCATATGACGGCTTGAGTCTAGGTTGGGGGAGCTCCGAAAGTCAATTGCGCGCTCCTGCCCATAGTGGGTCAATTTGATGAGGCGGCCTTACGCCGCCATTTGGCGGTCGTAGCGGCGAGTTCATCTCGCCATGTGGCGGCGTAAAGCCGCCTCTACACCATACTGACCCGCCTCTCAGCCCAATTGCATTGGAGGGAAAAATTGGAGTACGATGGCCAGTCAGGCTGATGTTGGGGGAAGGTGCGGGGGCGGGTTCCGGGGCGGCGTCCGGCGCGGGGCATTCACATCCATCGCCATCTTGACGTGCAACAAGGAGAATGGGACGAGCATGGTCAAACCTCTTGAATACTTGACCTATCGTGGCGGGCCCGGGCACTGGTCCTGGGTCTTGCACCGGTTGTCAGGAATTGGTGTATTTCTATTCTTGTTAATCCACATCGTGGATATTTCCTTGATCGGATGGGGCCCGAAAGTCTTCAACCGGCTTTTGTTTCTCTATCGCTACCCCGCGTTTCGCGTGGGCGAAGTGGCGTTGGTGGCGGCGGTTCTGTACCACGCCATCAATGGCGTCCGAATCTGCATCATCGACTTCTGGCCGGAAACCATGGCTTTCCACCGCAAGCTCACCTATGCGGTGGGGATCGTCTTCACCATTCTTTTCATTCCCACGGCCGTCTACATGTTGAGCTTCGTTGTGAAGTAGGGGGTAGCGATGAGTGGAGCGGGAAATCCGAGACCGGAAAGCGGGCTGGAGCTCTACGCCTGGATCTTCATGCGCGTTTCAGGCCTTGCCTTGCTTTTCCTGGCGCTGGGCCATCTCCTGATCATGCACATTATCCATAACGTCGATAACATTGACTTCCAATTCGTCGCGGCGCGTTACGCCACGCCCTTCTGGCGGACCTACGACCTGCTGATGTTATGGTTCGCCATGATTCACGGGGTGAATGGCGTGCGCACGGTGCTGGTGGATTACATCAGCCCCCGCGGGTGGCGGACGCTCTCGCTGGCTTCGCTCTTCGTGTTGGGGTTTGTTCTGCTGACGCTGGGATCGCTTGCCATCTTGACGTTCCAGCCGCCCATGGCGCCGTGAGTGGGCGTGGAGGTAGGGGCGAGCAGCGCTCGTCATCAGGGCCGGAACGCCGTTCGGCCCTGACAACTGACGACTGACAACTTCTTCTTGAGGCTTAATCACATGGTCCAGCGGTATGACGCAGTGGTAGTGGGAGCGGGTGGCGCCGGCCTGATGGCCGCGCTGCAAATGGCCGGGCACGGGAACGTGGCGGTGCTGAGCAAGCTCTATCCCACGCGCTCGCACACGGGAGCGGCGCAGGGAGGCATTGGCGCGGCTCTCGGCAACCTGGAAGAGGACCATTGGGAATGGCACATGTTCGACACCGTCAAGGGCAGCGATTACCTTGCTGACCAGGACGCCGTGGAGATCCTCTGCCGGGAAGCCATCGAGACGGTTTACGATCTCGAACACTGGGGCCTGCCCTTCAGCCGCACTGCCGATGGGAAAATCGCGCAGCGGCCCTTCGGCGGACACACCAAGGAGTTCGGCAAAGCGCCCGTGCGGCGCTCCTGCTACGCCGCCGACCGCACCGGGCACATGATTCTTCAGACTTGCTACCAGCAGTGCATCAAGCACGATGTGCACTTTTACAACGAGTATCACGTCCTCGACCTGCTGGTTGAGCAGGGCCGCTGCGCGGGGGTGGTGGCGCTGTGCCTGGCCACGGGGGAAATTCACACCTTCCATGCCAAAGCGGTCCTGTTCGCCACAGGTGGTTGCGGCAAGATGTTTCGCGTCAGCTCCAATGCGCACTCGCTGACCGGCGACGGCATGGCGGTGGTCTATCGCCGCGGGATTCCGCTGGAGGATATGGAATTCTTCCAGTTCCACCCCACCGGCATTTACAAGATGGGCATCCTGTTGAGCGAAGCGGCGCGCGGTGAGGGCGCCATTCTGCGCAACAATACGAACGAGCGCTTTATGGAGCGCTATGCGCCCACGCTGCTTGACCTCGCCCCGCGCGACATGGTTTCGCGCGCGATTTACCGGGAGATTCGCGAAGGGCGCGGCATCGGGGGCAAGAATTACGTTTACCTCGACATGACCCACCTGGGAAAAGAGGTCTTGGATAAAAAGCTCCCGGACATTACCGAATTTCGTCAGGACCTATCTGGGCATCGAGCCGCTCACCCAGCCGGTCCCCATCCAACCCACCGCGCACTACGCGATGGGCGGGATTCCCACCGACATTGACGGCCGCGTGGTGATCGATGAGAAGAACACCCCGCTGCCGGGACTTTACGCGGCGGGCGAAGTGGCCTGCGTCTCCGTGCACGGCGCGAACCGCCTGGGGACCAATTCGCTGGTGGATATTCTGGTCTTCGGCCGCCGCGGCGGCCGCCACGCGCTGAAATTCATCCAGGAAAACGATTGGGCTCCCTTGCCCGCCAAGCCCGATGAGCCTGCCCGCGCCATGGTGAGCCAGGTGCTCAATTCCACCGGCAAGGAACGCGCCGCCGACATCCGCGACGTGCTCCAGGACGAAATGATGGACAAGGCCTCGGTGTTCCGTGATGCTCCGGGCCTTACCGCCATGCGGGAGAAGCTGCGCGAGTCTGCGCGAGCGCTACCGCCAGGTGAAGTCGGAGGATCGCGGTATGCGCTACAACACCGAGTTGCTGGAGGTGATCGAACTCGGTTGTTTGCTCGATCTCGCCGATGTCCTGGTGGAAAGCGCGCTGGCACGCCAGGAGAGCCGCGGGGGCCACTGCCGTGAAGATTTCCCCAAACGGGATGACGCCAATTGGCTGAAACATACCCTGGCGTATCAATCGCCCAAGGGAGTTGAACTCAAGTTCAAGCCCGTCGTCATCACCAAGTTTCAGCCCATGGAGAGGAAATATTGAGCCATTGGTTCATCGGGTCATTTAAAAGCTGTCCGTGGTCCGTAGTCAGTTGTCCGTTGTCTATGGCCTTACTCTTCTCATTTCGCAAAATCACTTGCGACGGACAACGGACAACTGACCACGGACAGCCTTTCAATGACTCGATGGCCCGATGACGCAATGACCCGATCGAACGGAGTTCATGATGCAGGTCACTTTGAAGATCAAGCGCTTCAATCCCGAAAAGGATAAGGAAGCCTGGTGGGGTGAATACAAGATTGAGGCCGAGCCCACGGACCGTTTGCTCGACGCGTTGAATTATGTGAAGTGGTACCGGGACGGCACCCTTACCTATCGCCGGTCGTGCGCCCACGGAGTTTGCGGCTCGGACGCGATGCAAATCAATGGATCGAACGCGCTGGCGTGTAAACTGCTGCTCAAGAGCCTGGGCCAGACGATTACCATTGAGCCGCTGCGTGGGTATCGCGTCATCAAAGACCTGCTCGTGGACATGGACACCTTCCTCGAGAAGTATCGGAGCGTGAAGCCCTACCTGATCACCCAAGGGCCCGACCCGGAAAAGGAGCGCTTGCAGTCGCCGGAGGACCGCGAGAAATTCGACGACACCACCAAGTGCATTCTGTGCGGCGCGTGCACGTCGGGGTGCCCCTCATTTTGGGCAGACGGCGATTACATCGGACCGGCGGCCATCGTGAACGCCCATCGCTTCCTCTTCGACTCCCGCGACGAGGGCGGCGAGGAGCGAATGCAGGTTTTGAATACGCTCGAAGGCGTGTGGCGTTGCCGCACGATCTTCAACTGCGTGGAAGCCTGCCCGCGCGGCATCAACGTGACCCGCGCCATTGGCGAGGTGAAGAAGGCGCTGCTGTATCGGAAGGTCTAGGTTTTAGGTTACAGGTGACAGGTTATAGGGAACAGGTTAGCGCTGAGGAGAAATAAAGCATGAGCAGTGTACGAGTACTGGTTGGCACACGGAAAGGTGCGTTCATCCTGACGTCGGACGGCAAGCGCGAGCAGTGGGAGGTCAGTGGTCCGCATTTTGCGGGCTGGGAGATGTATCACCTCAAGGGCTCGCCCGCCGACCCGAATCGCATCTATGCGTCGCAAACCAGCGGCTGGTTTGGGCAGATCATCCAGCGCTCGAGCGACGGTGGCAAGACGTGGGAGACCCCTGGAGGCGAGAAGACTGCCCGCGCCAGGCAGTATGCCCGCCGGCGCGAGCAACAAATTCGTCTACGACACCACCCCCGAAACCGGCAAACCCCTTACCACTCACCAGTGGTACGACGGCACGCAGCACCCTTGGGAATTCAAGCGCGTCTGGCACCTTGAACCCTCGCTCACCGATCCGGACACTGTTTACGCCGGGGTGGAAGACGCCGCGATGTTCCGCACCACCGACGGCGCCAAGACGTGGCATGAACTCCCCGGACTGCGCGGCCACGGCACCGGTCCCAAGTGGCAGCCGGGCGCCGGTGGGATGTGCCTGCACACCATTATTCTCGATCCGAGCGACCCCGAGCGGATCTACATTGCCATCTCGGCCGCGGGCGCCTTCCGCACCGACGATGGCGGCAAGACGTGGAAACCGATCAACCAGGGACTGAGGTCCAATTACATCCCCGACCCGAATGCCGAGGTCGGCCACTGCGTTCACCATATCGCCATGCACCCGTCGCGTCCCGAACGTGCTGTTCATGCAGAAGCACTGGGACGTGATGCGCAGCGATAACGCCGGCGATTTGTGGCAGGAGGTCAGCGGGAACTTGCCCACCGACTTCGGCTTCGCGATTGACGTTCATGCGCACGAGCCGGAGACCATCTACGTGGTGCCCATCAAGAGCGACTCGGAGCACTTTCCGCTTGAAGGGAAGCTGCGCGTGTATCGCAGCCGCACGGGCGGAAATGAGTGGGAGCCGCTCACCAAAGGCCTGCCGCAACGCGACTGCTACGTCAACGTGCTGCGCGACGCCATGGCCGTTGACTCAACTCGATTCCTGCGGCGTGTATTTCGGCACCACCGGCGGACAGGTGTACGTATCGCCCGACGCCGGAGACAACTGGGCGCCCATCGTCCACGATCTGCCGGCCGTGCTTTCGGTTGAGGTGCAGACACTGCAATGATCCGAGTCGTTCTTCCGCAACATTTACGGACGCTGGCGCGCGTCGAGGGCGAGGTGACAGCTCGAAATCGAGGGCGTGGTCACGCAGCGCTCCGTGCTGGACGCGCTCGAGGCGCGCTATCCGGTGCTGTGCGGGACGATGCGCGACCACGTAACGCTGAAGCGCCGGCCGTTCATCAGATTCTTCGCCTGCGAGGAGGATCTGTCCCTCGAATCGCCGGACGCCCCGCTGCCCGACGCGGTCGCGACCGGGGCCGAGCCTTTTCTGGTGGTGGGCGCCATCGCCGGCGGATAGCCGCGACTTCTCAAGGCGGGGACAGTGCATGGCGCCGGCGAAAAGTCAGGAGGCTGGAAAATGAGGAAGACAGGATTCAGGATACAGGATTTAGGATTTAGAGCGGGCTTCCTGCTGCTTACGGCTTACTGCCTACTTCCTACTGTTCTTTCCGCCCAGCAGCCCACCGGTCAGGCGCCGATTCCCGACGCCAAGGCCGTCTTCGCTTCCAGTACTTTAGGCAACGCATCAACAGTTATCGATGTAGCGTCCGCCTTTCCATCCGCATGGGGAGATTTCAGCCAGAGGGTAAACGCTGCCATCTCGTATTGTGCTGTGCGGCGTGTGAACTGCCGGTACGATTTGGGCGGCTTTAGTGGCTCGCTCACGATGTCCCAGAGCATCACTTTCCCCGCCGGCAGCGACTGGTACTTTCCGCTCGCCACGATTACGCGCAACTCGGGAATGCAGTTCATCTTAAACAATTACATTCATGTCCACGGCCCGGCCAGCGGCTTCACGACGATCAAGAGCGCCAACATCACGAGCGACTACTCGCCGGTATTTTACGCGCCATCGTATGTGGCATTCGTGGAGATCGACCACCTCGCCATCGGTCCCACCACGCCCAGTGGATTACGCCTCGCGCTAACCTCGGTGGCGAATTCATCCGGAGGCAACGCCGTCTATACAGGCACGGGGCTCGGCAGCGCCTGCTCGACCGCGGGGACCTGGTACGGGGTATGGGGTTTTTCGGGCACTCACAATGAGGGATACTTTCCCTGCGTTTCCGCAACCTCCACCACTTTGACCATGGCTAATCCCCAAGCCACGGCGGAAACGCCCACGCTCGTAGGTGGTGCGTTTGCCACGCAAATGGGCGGCTGGGGCATCTGGGGAGAGTTCCAGGGCTCAAATATCCACGACGTCAACATGACTTCTGACTTGGGCTTGCAGTTTGCGCCTAGCGGTTGCACCTGCTACAACTACTTCTGGAATCTAAACCTTCAGACCCAACATGGGGCGCTCTATTTCGGTGCCAACGCGAATGCCAATCAGGGCACGAACGTCAAGGCATGGGCGGGCGACCAAGGGACCCTGCAAGGGAGTCTTGGCGGCCTTAATGGCTTAACGGTAGCACTGGCCTTCGCCAACGCCACAGGCTATAGCCTCCGCATCAACAATGCCACCGGGATCGAAATCAACGGCCTCGACTCCGAGAATACGAAGTACTCCGCCGTGGTGCGCGGGGCATGGATCAAAATCACGAATTTTGGCCTGGAGAACGATTTCAAGTATGGGGCAGGACCGGCGGGCGCGGTGTCGCTTCCCACCATCCAGCGCGGCGCCACGAACGTGGTTTTTGATCCTTCGCTGCCGGTCGTCGATAATGGGTCCACCTCCACCAAACCTCTGAATAGCTATGGGTATCCCGGCACGCGGAATCTGCTCTACGGATCGATCACCCTCCAGAAGGTGGCAGCGCCCGGCCAGATGTATGCGAGGGTCCACCAGGGCAGCGGTCGAACGGCTATTTCCTATTGGGCCGTGCCTGTCGATTACAACGGAAATAAGGGCCTTCCCCTTTCACTGGGCTCCCCGGCGAACCAGACGCTGGGGCCGTACACGTTGACGCTCACTCAGGCCACGCCTTCCGGCGCACAGACGGTCTATACCGGAACGATCACCGGGGGTGCGTCGGGGGGCCTGAATGGTAACAGTTTCACGATCGCGGGCTTCACCAACCGCGGCAACAATGGGACGTTCACATGCCCTACATCGACCTCGACCACCCTGGCCTGCAATAATTCCGCGGGCGCGAGCGAGACGAACTCCGCCACGGCGTCGAGCGACGCCTCGAATGCGCTTTCGATAACCGGGCAGACCGGCGTGTCGTGCTATGACATCCTCAAGGGTGACCCGTCGCACTCGCTAGTGCTGTGTATGCCGCCATCGCTCGTGCCCTATTACGACGATGGCAGTGTCGCCACGGTTTCAGGCTATACCGCGCCAACCTGGGACGGGACCGGGACACCCATATTTGCGGGCTCCCACCACACGCCAGCCTCAAGCTCCGAGGCTTGCACGCAGGGAATGTGGACGTGGGATGCCTCCTACATTTACGTCTGTAAGGCAACGAATTCGTGGGTAAGGACAGCCCTTTCGAGCTTTTGAGTGGTGCGCCCCGATGCCGCGGGGCGCCACCCGCAGTAGGGCCGAACGGCGTTCGGCCCGGGGCCAGCGCCGCTGGTCCCTACATGTTGGGTTGCGGCTTCGCCATGATGCATAGCAAGGAGTTCATCCGATGAAGTCATCCCGCCGCAATTTCCTTTTGACCGCCATCGCCGCGCCCTTGGCGGCGCGCCTCGATCCTTGGGGACTGGGCCGTCTTGAGGCTGCGGCGGGCTTGCTGCCCGCCGGGCAAATGCAATTTGAGAATCCGCAAATCATTCGTTACGACGCGAAGTGCTTCACCATTAATGGCCATGACACGCTGGTGATGAGCGGCGCATTTCATTATCCCCGCTGTCCCAAGGCGCTCTGGCGCGATCGCTTGCAGAAATTCAAGTTGGCGGGATTCAACACCATTGAAACCTACGTCTTCTGGAACTATCACGAGCCGCAGGAAGGCAAAGTGGACCTCGCGGAGTTTGAGGAATTCGTCAAAGCTCGTTCACGAAATGGGTTTCATGATGATCGCCCGTCCGGGCCCCTATGTTTGCGCGGAATGGGAGCGCGGGGGATTTCCCTCCTGGGTGGCGGCCAAGCGCTTCCCCCTTCGCACCGCTGACCCGCAGAGCCTCCAGACCTCGCAGCACTGGTTCTCGGAAGTTCTCCCCATCATCCAGCAGCACCAGGTAACGGTGGGCGGCCCGATCATCATGGTGCAGGTGGAAAATGAGTACGACTACAGCGAGCCCATGCCCGACGCCTGACAAACGCGAGTACATTCGCGCCCTGGCCAGAATGGCATGGAACGCCGGCATCAACGTGCCCGTGATCACTTGTTGGACCAAGCAAGCGCGCGAGAATAGCGACCCTGACATGGCGCGGATCATGGACACGTGCAATTTCTATCCGCGCTGGAACATTGTGAAAGAACTCACCCCGGAGCTGGAGAAACTGCGCCGCGAAGAGCCCGCCTCACCTTTGGCGATCTCGGAACTCCAGGGCGGATGGTTCAGCGAATTCGGCGGCGTGCTGTCAGTGAGTCAGGATGGCGTGGACGCCGCGCAAATCAATATGGTCACCAAGACCGCTTTGGAGTTGGGGGTTACGTCGTTTAGTTATTACATGGGCTTCGGCGGCACCAATTTCGATTGGGCGGCGAAGAAGCTGACCACCACTTATGACTATGCCGCGCCGATCCGCGAACCCGGCGGGCTCTGGGACAAGTACTACGCCGTCCGCGGCATTGGCCAGTCTTTGCGCGTGTTCGGCAGTGTCCTCACCCGCGCCGTGGCTCTTCGAGGGCGTGCAGTGTACGAACGCCAACGTCAGTGTGACCGAACGCACCAATGGCCCGAGCGCCGTATTGTTTGTTCGCGAAAACGCCAACGCCCCGCAACGCTACAAGATGACTTTCACGGATTCCCACAGCCCCAGCAAACGCCAGATCGTCGCTCCCCGGCAGGGGGAATTGGAACTCGCCCCGCGCGAAATGAAGATGCTGCCCGTCCAGATTCCCATCAGCGGGGGAAGGCTGTGCTACTCGACGGGGGAACTGTTGGCTCACGGGGTCAATCTGGATCGGGACTTCCTGATCTTGTACGACGTGCCCGGGCGGACGTTGGAGATCGGCCTCGCCACCAAGGACGAACCGAAACTGGACGGCGACACGCTCTATCGGTATTGGGACCCGGAATACGAAACCTCGGTTTTGGCCGTGCAGGTTGGAACCACGGAAAAAATGCTGCTGTACAATGAGCACCTTCAGCTCTTCGTCGTCCCGCGCGACAAAGCTCTGCACACCTTCCTCTGGGAGTTTCCTCCCAAGATCGTCCCCGGCTCCGAGGAAACCAAAACCGTGGTGGCTCCGATCCTGACCGACGCCTACGCCCTGGCAGGATCGGGCACGCTGAAAAGCCGCGCCTGGGTGGATTTGGAGTTCCTTCCCGGCCAGCACGATGTTGCCGTGATGCTCCCGCCGCTTCCGGTGAAGTGCCGGCTCGATGGGATCCTGACTGACTTCCAATATGACCGGCCCTGGCACCTCGCGCGCGTCCATGTGACCACGCCCGGCCTTGCCCTTCCAGCCCATCAACCTGAGCGAGGGCGACGCTTGGGTGGAAAGGTTTGATCCTGCAACGGGCGAATGGCTGACCGGCCCCCTGCAGGCGCTCGAGGATCTGGGGCCGGTGCCTTATGGTTACGTCAAGTACCGCACCTCGTTCACTTTCAACGGCGAGCCCAAGATGTTCATCTCCTACGCGGGCCGACGATGCGAAGAAAGTTTTCGTCAACGGTAAGTTCGTGGCGGAGGCCTCCAATAAGGAGAAGTTGATTGATTTCCCCCTCGCAAAATATGCCCAGCCCGGCGCGAACTTGGTGGAAATCTCCTATGAACTCTTCGGCGCCCCGAACTTTGGCGAGAACCTGGGCGAGTTGAAAGGGCTCGAATCGGCCGGCATCGGCGCGGATTTCCCCTCGGCCAAAGGTCTGGAGAGTTGGCAAATCCAGCGCTATGCCGCGCTGATGCGAGGGCGGGAAATCAACCCCGACGCCGGGGTCTGGACGCCCGCGTCGTTCCTCGGCGGCGGGGAAAGCCAACCTCCTGTCCCTGCCTTCACTTGGTGCCGCGCGAAATTCGCCCTGCCCACGCCCGACGAGGCTTGGAAAATACCCTGGAAGCTCACCTTCGACGCCGACTGTGACGCTCTCATTTTTCTCAATGGAAAATTCGTGGGGCGCTACGTCACCATCGGCCCGCAGAAGGATTTCTATCTTCCCGAACCGTATCTTTCCCCAGGCGGCGAAAACAACCTTACGTTTCTTCTGGCCTATACCGACCAATCCCATCACCTGCGGAAATTGCAAGTGGCGCCTTACGCGGAGTTTTCGGTCCGCCGGACGCGCGTGGAGTTTGAGTGGTGACCGCCGGAGCGGGAGGCGCTGTCCTACAAGCTTGAAGAGTCGGGGACGAGGCACTTTGTGACTGACACTTTTCCTCTAAGAAGTGCGTTGGGCGATGTGATGAGCAATTTCTTCTTGAAATCCTCTACATTGGATAAATCGCCAAACGACGGGATTTTAATTCCAGGAGACGCACTAAATTCTAAATGGAGGGAACTCACATGCGTGTTCGGCAGTTCAGCTTCCTCCTCTCGTCGGCTGTCCTGCTGCTGATCTGCGTGCAGCCTGTAATGGCACAGAGAGGAAAGCTCATTGTCCGCGTTAACTCCGCGTGAAGCTTATATCTATGCCGACGGTGAACCCGTCGTGGAAGCGAAAGGTCACCACGTTAGTCTCACGGCGGGAGAGCATAAAATCGATTTGTACAACTACGGCTATAAGCCGGAAACCCGCAACGTAACGATCGAGGCGCATAAGACCACGGTCATCGATGTTACGATGCAAGCGATCCCCGGCAACGGTCTCGGGGCCGTGGGGATGCATTACGCTGGAAGGTGCCGCCGCGTGCTGCGGTGCTGCTGAATGGCAAAGACCCCGCGGTATTTTTTGTTGGGCACGGCGACGAATTCAACAACGAGTGGGGTTGGAAGCAAGAACTGATTGTGCCCCCGGGCAAGCATGAGTTGACGGTGGAGTGCTGCTGACCAGGATCCCTGGTCCACCAGCGTCGATGTGCCAGCCAACCAGCGCGTGGTGGTTGACGCTTACAAAGGTGTGCGCAAGACCGTGGCTTGGCCGCGCGGAGAGCAGATGCAGTCGCTGCCGCGATTCAAGGCGGGAATCGCCAGCGCCGAGGTGGCGGTCGAGAAGGTCACCGGCCAGTTTTCCGCCTCTACGGCGCAGGTCAATTGCGGCGATTCGGCGCACCTGACCTGGTCCTCCGACGGGCGCCGCGAAGACGGAACTCAATGGCGCGGCCGTAAGCGCCTCCGGCGATCAGACGGTCCAGCCCAAACAGACCACCAGATTACAAATTCACCGCCGCCGGGCCGGGTGGAGTTTACACCGCCGACGCCACGGTAAACGTCAACACGGCGATTCCCGCTTCGCTCAGCGTGTCGCCGGCCGAGGTCCGTTACCACAAGATCGGCGAAAAAGTTGACCAACCGGGAACCGCCACAGTGACTTGGTCGGCCCCGAATGCCAATACCGTCTCCGTAGATCCCCTCGGTTCAGTTGGGACGAGTGGCAATCGTGAGCTTCAGATCACGCCCAGCAAGACTTCCCCGGGACCGATTGACGAGACCGTCACCTACACCCTGCACGCCAGCAACGCCTGCGGCGGGTCCGAGACGCGCACCGCCACGCTGCACATTACCGGCTCGAATGAATTGCACAGGCAGCCGTGAACGAGGCCACACTCGAAACCAAACTCACCTTCAACAGCATTTACTTCCCCACCAACTTGCCGACCGTGAAGGATCCTCAGGGTGGCTTGGTTCCCAGCCAGGAAAGGCGCCTGGACGAAATCGTCACCAATTTCAAAGAGTACCTGACGGTTCGGCCCGAGGCCAACTTGATTCTGGAAGCGCACGCTGACCTCCGTGGCTCGGTGGCGTTCAACAAGGCGCTGTCACAACGCCGCGCCGACTTGGTGAAGAGCTATCTGGTCGAGCATGGGATTCCTGCCGAGCAAGATTCAGACCGATGCTTTCGGAAAGGAAAAGAACCTCACCGACAAAGAGGTGAAAGACTTGACCGCTCAGAACCCCAATTCACGCCCGGAAGATCGCAAGCGCGTGGATAGCAATATCGCTGCTTTCCGCATGGCGAACAACCGCCGCGTGGACCTTCGCCTCAGCACCACGGGCCAGACTTCGCAGCGCTTCTTCCCGTACAACTCCGACGACCTGAATGTGCTGCTGGGAGAAAAGAAACCCGTTGCCAAGAAGGCGGTGGCCAAGGCCCCTGCCAAGAAAGCCCCCGCCAAGAAGTAACTTCCGCAAGGCATCGCCGGGGCCGCGCCAGCGGCCTCGGCGAGCTTCATCAAAAGTTGAAACGACGCTAGGGCTAGGTGAGTTGCTCGATGTTGACCTTGCGCAATTCCTCGGCGGCGCGTTCGGGCAGCACGGAGTTGTAGTAGACCTCTTTGAGAAAATAGGAGCGCGAGGCGGAAAGGCGCACCGGAACCAGTTCAAAGTGCCAGTGGAAGTCCTCGCACAAAGTGCGCCAATGGTCGGTGCGTTCGAATTTGGCATTCAGATTGGGCGTGGTGTGCAAAGCGAGGTGGTAATCCTGGGCCACCGATTCCAGCCGCAGCAAGACGGACTTCAGGAATCGCGCGAAGTGAAGCTGGCGTTCCCAGGTGGTCAAATCCTCCTCAAAGGCGTAGTGGTGCTCCAGGGGAAGAATCCAAATCTCGTAGGGCACGCGCGAGGCGAAGGGGCAGAAGGCCACGAACTGATCGTCCCACTCCACCGTGCGCACTTGCTTCGCAATCTCCTGTTGGGCGATGTCGCAAATCAGGCAGCGCTCCTTCACGGCAGAAGTAGCGCTGAAGCGAGCGGAGTTCGTAAACGACGCGGCGCGGGAATGAAAGGCGTCGCGGTGATCTGGGAGTGCGGGTGGTCGGGTTCCTGCCCCGCCAGCTTGCCCTGATTGCGGAACACGCTGACGTAGCGAAAGCGGCGGTCCTTCTTGAGGTCCACCAGGCGCGAGACGAATGCCCGCAGCACCTGCGCCACGTTTTCATCGCTTTGGCAGCGACAGGCGCAGATGGTGGTCGGGGTTTTCGATCACCACTTCGTGCGCTCCCAGGTTGCGCATCTTGTCGTAAACGCCCTCGGCGCTCCGCTGCGCATCGCCTTCAATGCGATAGAGCGGGCGCACAGTGGGGGGTAACGCGCACCTGCCACCCGCCCTTGCCATTGACGTGGGAATAGATGGTCTGCGGGGTCAAAGCTTCCTGGCCGGGGCAAAAGGGACAGGCTTTGAAGTTCGGCCATGACGGTCTCGCCGTCTTCCTGGATCACCCAATTCATGGAGATGGGGTCTTTCCGAATCTGCATCGATCCTCCAACCCGCTGCCGAGCGGCAAAGCACCCGCGCCAGGTTTATGACCGTGGCTCCAGGCACTCAGCCTCCGGGAGCGTCACCGGGAAGCGAAACTCCCCCAGCGGATTCATCGGCCGGTTCCGGCTTCTTCTTAAATCTGGGGGGTGCGAATGGGGCTTCCGAGAAGGGACTCTAATGCCTTCCGACCTTGCTCGCGCTACCCGGGCTAAACACTGCGATCAACCGCGCCACCCACACAACGGCGGTCGACCGATCTTACGCCGCCTATTAAACGTCGGAGATCCATCTGTGTCAAGCCCCCCTCACCAAGCGACCATGGCCTCTTCAAAGAGCCTTGCCAAATCCTCGGGACCGGCCGGCCGCGGCGAGAGTTTGGTGACGCGGTGCTGGGGCAGCGTGCCTTCCACCAGCCGGGGGATGTCGGCGGTTTCGTAGCCCAGCGCCCGCAGTCCATTGGGGAGGTGCAGATCGCGCATGAGCTGCACAATGCGGTCAGCCAGAATCTTGCCCGCGTCATCGCGGCGCGCCCCGTCGACCTTGGCCCCCAAAATCTCCGCCGCCCGCAGGTGGCGTTCCGGGCATGCGGACGACACAAAGCGGTAGACGGCCGGGGCATTCAGGATCACGGAGACGCCGTGGGGCACCAGCGCATGGTCCACCGCATAGCCCGGCGCGCGGTAACCTCGCACCAGACCCGAGACCGGATAGGACATGCCGTGCGGCAAATGCACGCCCGCGTTGCCGAACCCGATCCCCGCGAACGCCGCCGCCAGCATCATGGAAGCGCGTGCCTCGTCGTCCGAGGGGTCCCGCACCGCGCGTTGAGGTAGAGGGACACGAGGCGCAGCGACTCCAGGCTCCAAACATCGCTGATGGGGTTCGACCCCTGATAGGCGGGCCGCAGGATGGGCCGTTCGGGTCGCGGGCGCTGGTGGAAGGGCAGTGCGGTGTAAGACTCGATGGCGTGGCTCAACACGTCCAGCCCCGCCGAGGCTGCCACGGCGGGTGGCTGAGTCCGCGTGTTCTCCGGATCGATCAGGCCCAGCGTGGGCTTGAGCCGGCGGTGGGCGATGCCGGTCTTGGCGTGCATCTTGACACAAGTCAAAGATCGCCACGCCGGTGGTTTCACTGCCGGTGCCGGCGGTGGTGGGAATCGCAATCAAGGGCTTGAGCGGACCCGGGACGGGCAAGCCCTTGCCGATGGGCGGATTGACGTAATCGAGCAAATCGGCGGGGTAACAACTGTAGAGGTTCGCGGCCTTCGCCGTGTCCATCGTTGACCCGCCACCCACGGCGACGAAGGCGTCGAAATCCTCAGCCTGTGCGGCAGCGGTCGCCTCGCGGAGAGATTCGTCGGTGGGCTCAATGTGCACGCGGTCGAAGACCGAAAACCGGATTTTGTGCTCCTGGAGCGACTCTTGAACCGTGGCCAGAGGTGGTAAGGTCCGCAGATTGGGGTCCGCGAAGACCAGGACGTGACTCTTCCCCAGGTCGGCCAGTTCCGCCCCCACCTCGCGCGTGACCCCGAAACCAAACCGGATGGCGGCGGTGGCAATCTCGAATGCGTATTCAAGTGGCATGGTGCCTCTCCCTTGGTTCCTTGTCGGGCCCTACTATATCAGACAAGGATTGGACACGCTTGCCCGGATGCGTATAATGGCTCAAAGCCAAACCTTTGGTGTAGGTTGCTCACCGGCCTCAAAGGCCTGAATGTCCTTTCCGCTGATGGGGCGTGGAGCAACCGAGGGGCTGATTGTCGCCAGGAGAGTGCGGTATGGTCGTCTTTTGCAAACGTTGTGGTACACCCGTAAAGCTCGACAATGCGCGGCTGGCCGACCCGGCGTACACGTGCGAAATGCCAGCAATGCCAAAGGCCGGTGGCGATGGACACCGTGCGGCCGGGCGCCCGCCGCGCCGTCCCCACGACGTCTCCAGCGGGCGCGCCCGCCGCAGGAACGGCCGGGGCTGCCGCGGCTCACGCCGCGGAAGAGCACGCGCAGGCGCCGGACAGAAACCACTACTTGCAGAAGATCCGCCTGTTCAGCGGTCTTCCCTACGAAGAGTGCCTGCTGATTGAAAGCCGTTTGCGTCCCTCGCGAGTTTGCCCCGCAGCAAACCATTGTGAAAGAAGGCGGGCCGGGCGATGCCATGTTCTTCATCACTTCCGGCGCGGTGGAAGTCCGCAAGAAGGACCCCAATACCGGAATCGACTTCCTGCTGAGCGAACTGAAAGCCGGCACGTGCTTCGGCGAAATGGCGCTGCTCACGGGCAAGCCGCGCGTGGCGAGCGTGGTGGCGGTGGAGCCGACGACCTGCTCGGTGCTGGAGCAGTCGGCTTTCGACGAAGTGCTGCTGACGAGTTCCAAAGTGGGCCTCGCCATGAGCCGCGTGCTCGCCGAACGCCTGGACGAAGCCAACCAGCAAACCGGCATCGAGTACATCAACCTCGCCAAACTGCAATTCGACCCTCGGGTCATAAAACTCCTGCCGCAGCAGATGATGCAGCAGCACCGGGTCCTTCCCGTGGCCTTTTCCAACAACCGCCTGACGCTGGCGATGGTGAACCCTAACAACCTTGTCGCGCTGGATGACGTGCGGCGCGTGATCAAAGGCGTGATTATCGAACCCGTGGTGACGTCCGAAGACGATTTCAAGCGCTTCATGACGACCACCTACGCTGACATCCTGCGCAAGGAAGAGGAAAAGCAGGCGCGCGCGACAAGCTCGGCGGCGCGCAAGAGTGCGGCGGCCGTGAAGACCGTGGAAAGTGAATCGCCGGCCGCCAAATCGGAATCGACGGAGAGCATCCTGGAGTCGCTGCAATCCGAGGCGCTGAAATCCCTGGAGGTCGATGAAGGCCCGCAGTCACCGGAAAGCGTAACCGACCTCTCCCGCTCGGCCGAGGACGCCCCCATCATCCGCATGGCCAATAGCATTCTGGCGCTGGCCATCAAGAAGGGCGCCAGCGATATTCACGTCGAGCCGCAGGAAAAAGACCTCGCCGTGCGCTTCCGCATTGACGGAGCGCTGCAAGTCGTGCAGGTGCTGCCCAAGAAGGTCCAGATGGGCTTGATCTCGCGCTTTAAGATTCTCTCCAAGCTCGACATCGCGGAAAAGCGGCTGCCCCAGGACGGCCGCATTAGCGTGCGGCTGGAGGAGCGCCCCATTGATTTTCGCGTCTCCACCATTCCTTCCAAGTGGGGCGAAAAGATCTGCATGCGCATCCTCGACAAATCCAACACCCTGCTGGGTCTCGACAAGCTCATCCTTCACCAGGAAGTGCTGGAGTTGGTGCGCGAGATGATCGCGCAACCTTACGGAATCATCTACGTGACCGGCCCCACGGGCTCCGGCAAAACCACATCGCTCTACAGCGCGCTGGCCGAGCTCAACGATCCCGATGTGAACATCTCCACCGCCGAGGACCCCATCGAGTACGATCTGCCGCGCATCAACCAGGTGCAGGCGCACAAGGAAATCGGCTTGGACTTCGCCCGCATTCTGCGCGCCTTCCTGCGCCAGGACCCCGACATCATCCTGGTGGGCGAGACCCGCGACAAAGAAACCGCCCACATCGCCGTTGAGGCGGCTCTGACCGGCCACCTGGTTTTCACCACCCTCCACACCAACGATGCCGCCGGCGCCTTCACCCGCCTGGGCGAAATGGGCGTTGAGCCCTTCCTGATGTCGAGTTCGACCATCGGCGTCATCGCCCAGCGCCTCACCCGCCGCCTCTGCCAGGCCTGCAAGGAAAGCTACACGCCGGATGATATCTCGCTCAAGTATATGGGCCTCGACCCGAGCCAGCAGTTCACGTTCTACCGCAATCGGGGCTGCGACAAGTGCTCGGGAACGGGTTATCGCGGGCGCGTGGGCGTGTACGAAGTCCTGCGCATGAACGCTGAACTGCGCCGCCTGGTGGCCGGCGGCGGGAGCTCCGAAGCGATCTCCGAGCTGGCCATCAAGAACGGTATGAAGACGCTGAAGGATTACTCCGTTTGGCTGCTCCAGAACGGCTGGACCACCATGGAAGAAGTCTTGCAAGTCGTCTCGGTACAGGAATAAGCTCTCGCGACCAGCTTCGGCAGCCGGATCAGGCTCAAGCTGAGCGCTGACGGCTGAATGCTCTATGGATGTTTTCTGGGAATCGACGGCGGCGGCACGCGGACTGCGGCGTGGCTCGCGGACGGTGAAGGCAAGCTCCTGGCGCGCGCCGAGTCCGGGCCTTCCAATCCTCTCAAAGTGGGGTTTCGCGCTGCCGAGCGCGAAATCCTGAAAGCCTTCCGCACCTGCTTGCGGGAAGCCGGATTTCCCCCAGCCGCCGCGCGCGCATCGCGCCCGCCGGTTGTTGCGCGCCGTTTGCGCGGGCATCGCGGGAGTCGACCGGCGGGCCGTACATCGCCCGCTCCTCGCCTGGATGCGCCGGCACATTCCCGCGCGCCACTATCTGCTGACTTCTGACGCCGCCATCGCGCTCGCCGCGGCGGTGCGCAACGCTCCGGGCATCATCGTGATCGCCGGCACGGGTTCCATCGCCTTCGCGCGCGACGATCAAGGCAAGCTGCTGCGCGCCGGCGGCTGGGGAATTCCCTTTGACGATCGCGGCTCCGGCTACGACCTGGGCCGCAAGGCCGTGGCGGCGGCGCTGGAAGCATTCGACGGCCGCGGCCCGCACACCCTCCTGATGGACCGGATCTGCCGGCATCTGGACCTTGGGGATATCACCGAGATCGTTTCCAAACAACTCGAACAGCAGCAGATGGCCGCGCTCTTTCCGCTGGTGATGGAGGCGGCCCGCGAAGGCGACCTGGTGGCGCGCCATCTGTGCGACGACGCGGCCCGCGACCTCGCCAACCTGGCCGTCGCTCTGCTCAAGCGAGCCGGCTGGACGCGCCGCTCGACGCCGGTGGTCACCACCGGCGGAGTGTTCAAGTCCAGCAACCTGATCCGCCGCGCCTTTGCGCGCCACCTTCGCCGCTTCGCTCCCCAGGCGCGCGTGGAGCTGCTCGAACGCCCGCCCGTCGAAGGAGCGCTGTGGCTGGCCCGCAACCTGGGCAAGAAATAAATTGTCGGGGTGCAGCACTTCCATCTCCTCGAAGTGGAGGAATATCATTAGTCGTAGGTGACACCTACGGATCAGGATGGCTATCAGCCGAACTCTGCCGACCCAGAGGGGTCGAATATTCGACCCCTCCGGGTATGCGGAACTACATTCTCCCGGATTCCTTCCCGTAGGTTTCACCTACGGCTAATGATATTGTTCCCCTTCGGGGAACCAGGAGGAAATTCATCATGACTTTGCTACGCAGATTGGGAAGTCGCTTTGATTTTGGCCATGCTCGCAAGTACCGCCCTGGATGGGCTGCTGACAACCGCGCCCCCGTGACCTCCTCTGACCTGGTGACGGCGCCTCAACTGAACAGTCAACTGCCGGCAGTAAAAGCGGGGAAGATCGTCCTGATTCAGGTGGGCTTCCACATGATGTACAAGATGGGACACATCCCCGGCTCGCAATACGCGGGCGCCGCTTCCAATGCCGAGGGCCTGGCGGCGTTGAAGAAGCTTGTTGCCAAATCTTCCCCGCAATCAGGAGATCGTCATCTATTGCGGATGCTGTCCGTGGGACGATTGCCCCAACATTCGCCCCGCCTTTCGAGCGCTGAAGGAGATGGGATTCTCGAACCTCAAGGTGCTCGACATCCCCGAAAGGCTCGGCGACGACTGGACCGCGAAAGGATTCCCCATTGTGAAGGGAGAGTAGGGTCTTTTGGATTCGCGATTTTGGATTGAAACACGAATCTTGGGCCAGTCATTTGGGTCCGCGAGTTTTCACATTCATGGGGCACAAGCCGTAGTCCTGGAAACCGCGGGTCGGCGTTGCCTATCCTTAATCCAAAATCCAAAATCGAAAATCCAAAATGCTAAGGGCTCACGCCACCGCGCGCTCGTACTTGCAGCTTTCGTTGGGGCAGTGGCGAGTGGTCGCTCCGGTCTTCTTGTTGAATTTATCCACCAAGATGGGTGAGCCGCAATTGGGGCAGGGTTCGGCGACGGGCTTTTCCCAGGACGTGAATTTGCAGTCAGGGTAGCGGCTGCAACCATAAAACGTCTTCTTGAACCGCGTGCGGCGCACCACGATCTCGCCCGTGCAGCCTTTTTCCGGGCAGGGAATTCCCAGCGTTTCGCGCTTCACGTATTTGCACGTGGGGTAATTGCTGCACGCGGTGAATTGCCCGAAGCGGCCGTGCTTGATCACCAGGTGGTTGCCGCACTCGGGGCACTTTTCTTCCAGCGGCTGGTCGCCCACTGCCGTGGCATTACCTTCCTTAATAACAATCTTCTTAGTACTACGGCATTCGGGATAGCCGGTGCAGGCCAGGAAGTAGCCAAAGCGCCCGCGCTTCACGGCCATGGGCTTGCCGCACTTCTCGCAGTTCTCCGCGGCAACTTCCGGCGCGGGCGGCCCGGCGCTGGAATACTTGGCGGCGAGGTCCGGCGGCAGGTCGCTGGTGCCGTCGCAGTCCGGGTAACCGGTGCAGGCCATGAACTGCCCGTTGCGGCCCAGGCGGATCACCATGGGCTTGCCGCACTTCTCACACTTGACGTCGGTGGGAATGCCTTCGCCCTTGATGTCCACCATTTCGCGCTCGGCCACGCGCAGGTCCTTCTTGAACTTCGTATAGAATTCATCCAGCGCGTCGGTCCAGGAAAGCTTCCCGTCCTCGACGTCGTCCAATTCCTCTTCCATGCGCGCCGTGTAAGCGACGTCGAAAATATCGCTGAAGTTTTTCACCAGCATGTCGCTGACCAACATGCCGAGTTCGGTGGGATAGAAGCGTCCCTGGTTCTTCTCCACGTACTCCCGGTTCTGAATGACGGAAAGAATGCTGGCGTAAGTCGAGGGCCGTCCGATGCCCTTTTCCTCCAGCGTCTTCACCAGCGTGGCTTCATTAAAGCGCGGCGGCGGTTCGGTGAAGTGCTGTTCCGGCAGAAGCTTGTGCAGGGTCAGGCGCTCGCCCTCCGCCACTTGCGGCAGGCGGAGCTTCAGTTCCTCGTCCTCTTCCATCTCCGCCTTTTCATCTTTGCCCTCTTCGTAAACCGCGCGGAAGCCGTTGAACTTCTCCACCGAGCCGGTGGCGCGCAAGGTGTAATCGCCCGCCGCGATGTCAATCGTGGTCTGGTCGAAGACCGCGGGGGTCATTTGCGAAGCGACGAAGCGCTGCCAGATCAGCTTGTAGAGTTTGAACTCATCGGGGCCCAGAACCTTGCGCAGCGAATCGGGCGTGCGCAAGACGTCCGTAGGCCGGATCGCTTCGTGCGCGTCCTGGGCGCCTTTCTTGCTCCGGTAATGGATGGCTTCGGCGGGCAGATAATCGTTTCCGAAAGTCTTCTGGATGTAACCGCGCACCGCCGTGAGCGCGCCTTCCGCCACGCGGGTGGAATCCGTGCGCATGTAGGTGATGAGGCCGACGGCGCCCTCCTCCTTCAACTCGATGCCCTCATAGAGGTGCTGCGCCACCATCATCGTTTTCTTGGCGTAGAAGCGCAGCTTGCGCACGGCTTCCTGCTGCAGCTTGCTGGTGATGAACGGCGGCACCGGGAATTTCCGCTTCTCTTTGGTGGTGACCGACTGCACGACCAGGTTGGCGGCTTTAATCGCCGCGGTAATCTGGTCCGCCGTCGCCTGGTCGGGGATCTCAAGGTCTTTCCCCTGGTATTTCGCCAGGCGCGCTTCAAAGACCGGAGGCTTCTTGCCTTCCACGTGCGCGGTGATGGTCCAGTATTCCTTCTTCTGGAAGGCCTGGATTTCCCGCTCGCGCTCCACAATCAGCCGCAGGGCGACGGTTTGCACGCGCCCGGCGGAGATTCCGCGCTTGACCTTGTCCCAAAGCAGCGGGCTGACCTGGTAACCCACCAGGCGGTCCAGAATGCGGCGCGCCTGCTGCGCGTCCACCAGGTGGGCATCGATCTCTTTCGGGTGCTCGAACGCTTCCCTCACCGCGTCGCGGGTGATTTCGTTAAAGAGCACGCGATAGAACTTCCGTTTGGATGAATTCAGCAGATCGTGCAGGTGCTGGCAAATGGCCTCACCCTCGCGATCCGGGTCAGCGGCGAGGTAAACGGCATCGGCCTTGCTCGCCGCGGATTTGAGTTCGGCAATAACATCCTTGCGCGTAGGGATGGAGATGTAAGTCGGCCGGAAGCCGTGATCGACGTCGACCCCCAGCTCCTTCTTGGGAAGGTCCATGATGTGTCCCATGGAAGCCTTCACCAGGAAGTCAGACCCGAGATATTTGTTGATGGTTTTCGCCTTGGCGGGCGATTCCACGATGACCAGCGATTTACTCATAAGTCCTTTGTGCCGACAGCTCACGGCTAGCGCTGACAGCTAACAGCCGACAGCTAACAGCAAACTGTTGGCTGTGAGCTGTCAGCTTCTGTTTAAGATTGCGATTCCACGATCACCAGCATATTAATCTTCCTTAGCCTGCACCTGTAAGCTCACATCCGACGACTAACAGCAAACTGTGAGCTGTCGGCTGTAAGCTGTCAGCTTTTGTTGATGCTCAAAAATCCTTTACGCCCCAAGTGCACAGCTGAAAGCATACAGCAACCTGTTGGCTGTAAGCTGTTAGCTGTCAGCTTGTGTTGATGTTTCCCTGCCCTACAGTTTACGGATAAAATTCTTTCCCGGCAACTGCCGGATCAAACCGTTCATTTCCAATTCCAGAAGCGCCGCCAGAACGCGCGGATGAGGAACCTTCGCGGCGCTCGCGATATCATCCACAAAAAGAGCCTGGTCAGCCCGCAAGACTTCGAACACCGCTTTCTGGTCCGGGGTCAGCGAGGCCGCAAAAAGCGTGGCGGCTTGCGCCCCCATCGGTTCTCCTTCCGACGCCTCCGCGGGCGGCAAGAGCTGCATGCGAACCTCGGCCGGAAACTCTTCGATCACGTCCATCCACTGGTCCACCAGCTTCGCCCCCTGCTTGATTAGATGATTGGGACCGAAACTTTGGGCAGAAGTTATATTTCCAGGCACAGCAAAGACTTCGCGGTTCTGCTCGAGCGCCAGGCGCGCCGTAATCAGCGATCCGCTGTACTCCGCCGCCTCCACCACCACCACGCCGAGCGAAAGTCCGCTGATGATGCGATTGCGGATGGGAAAGTTTTCCGGGGTCGGCCCCGTGCCCAGGGGAAACTCCGAAATCACCGCTCCGGATTTCGCGATCTCTTCCGCCAGGCGCTTGTTCTCCCGCGGGTAAATGACGTCGATGCCGGAACCCAGCACGGCCACGGTTTTGCCCTGGGCCTCGAGCGCTCCCCGGTGGGCAGGCGGAATCCACCCCGCGGGCCAGTCCGCTGACCACCACCAGTTGCCGCTGCGCCAGGTCGTGGGCCAGCCGGTGCGCTACGGAGCTGCCGTAAGCGCTGGGCCGCCGCGATCCCACCATCGCCACCGCATACTGCGAGAGGACCTTCGCGTCACCCCGCACGTAGAGCAGCAGGGGCGCGTCGGGAATCTGCTTGAGCAGCGGGGGATAATCCTCGCTGTCGAAGGCGATCAGCCGGCAGTCGGCTTTGCTGACCTCCTGCATACTCCTTCTCGGCGTCTTTCAGCGCCGCTTGAGCAAAAATCGCCTGCGCCACCCGCGCCGGAACGCCGCAACTCTCAAGTTCGGTCAGCGACGCCATGTAAGCGGCTTGCGGCGACCCGAAATGCTCGATGAGCTTGTGACACCCGCGGATTCCCAGCCCTTCAATCCGCGTCAATGCCAACCAGAACGGTAACGTTTCACTCATCGGTCTTCCCTTGTGCCGCACCAGCAAGAGTCGCGGCGCGCCCCCATCACACCATGCTTCATCCCCTTCCGGGCCGGCTGCTTTCCAGGGGGAGGCATTATATGGCCTAACGGCCTGTTCGGGCTTATTAATTCGGAACCCCCACGGGCTGACCGGGAGATCGGGTGATCGGGTGATTTGCGATTTGTGATTTGCGATTTTCAAAGTCGGCAAACTGATTCATCTTCTCACCTCACAATACCGATAACCGATTTGGGGCAGTGTGTCACGCGGGGTGTTTTTCGGTCGGGCCGGCCCGCCCTTCCTTTGCCTTTTCTTGTCACTCGCCACTCGTTGTTGGTCATCTCCATTTTCAATAACTCCTTTTTTTTCATCAATATCGTGGAAAGAAGCGTATAACTCATTTGTTTTCATCAACATCGTGGAAAGGTGAAAAACGGGCATTTTTACTACATTTGTTTTCAATAACTTAATGAAGTTTTGCCCCATTTTTTACCCCCTTTTTTTCATGACCCCGGCCACCGGCGGATATAACAACTATTTTAGTTTCAATAACATACATTTTTACAAGGTTTTTGCTATTCATTGCTAACCTCTTTTGTTTCTGCAATATCGTGGAAAGCCGCGGCATTTTTTCCTTCGTGGCTTCCGTATTTCGAGCTAACTATTTTCATTTGAATGAGATAAAGCTTTAAGACATTTTTACTCTAAACAACTAACCCCTTTTTTTTCTGGTACATCGTGGAAAGCTTCGGTTTTTCTTAAGGGCTTCCATCGGACGCTCATCGCGTTTAATCTTCAGTGTCAGGTTGGTGAGCCTCTGGACTTTCGGTACTGTCCTACGTTTGGGTGTAGCGCCGGGCTTCAGTCCGGCACGTGCCGCCCTAAAGGGCGGCGTTACGTTCAAATTTGGACAACAATGGACTTCCTGGAGGCTGGAACCCTCCATTATTTTTTCATCAGCATGGCGCGCGGATTGGTTGGGGCCAGGCCCGCAGCGCGCCGGGGCGGCGTAAGTCCGTTCCCGACCCTCGGATGTGGCGGGGCCGTGGAAGCCCATCCCGTTCGTGTGACTAGCGGCAAAGCCTTCTTCGGTCATGGTCGGTTTCTTCCTCAGGGACATGCGAACCTCCCGGCACGCGGGGATGGGGCGCTGGCAATGGTTGGCTATAGCCTTGTGCCACGCCGTACAAGGACAATAGCCTCCATGGCACAATAGACGCCGTGGGCTACCATTGTCAAGAAGTTTATGTACGGATTGGGCAACCATTTCCAGGAAATCGAAAGGGACCAACAGGTTGTCCGGCACTATTTGACTACGGGCGCTGGCTTATTCTTTCCCCAGCCTCGAAAACGACCGATCGATGGTGAACGACAAGGTGGCGCGGGCGATCTCGACGTAATTTACCAGGGCCTCGCGATAGAACGTCAGGCTGCGCTCGCGCACCACGTCTTTCCGGGGCCTGGGGGGCCACCATGTGGTGGGTTTCGTGCAGCAGGATGCTGAGCAGGCGGAAGCGCAATTGCTGGTCGTGGAATTCCTCCAGGCGGCTTCCGGCGATGAACTGCGTATCGAGCGCGGTATCCATCATCGGCTGCGCCAGCCAGCTTTCCACGCGGTCGAAGGCGATATCCATCTCGCCCACGGCGGCATCGCCGAAAGCGTCGTGGGGCTCGGAGAAGGGCGCTTCTTTCACCACCACGTGCCGGTGGCCCAGGCATCCGCACACGTTCTTGCGGCGCAACTGGACCACGATCAAGGCCCGGCGCTTGCGCGAGGATTTCCTCGTACGCTTCGCGGCAGCGCGCGGGCGTCTCCGCCCAATCGTGCTCGACGGCGCGCGCCACCTGCTCCGCCCTTCGCCGGGTCGCGGTAGCGATGCGCGACCACCACCACGGGCCGCGAGCGGTCGGGGAAAGCCGCCAGCCGATACCGCCGCCCCGCCAGCCACTCGATCCAGCGCGCCGCCCGCGGGCGCGACGCGAGGTAGTTCTCGACGGCTTGCGCCAAAGGTGGATGGTCTGGTGGCATGAATCCTATTCTAACTCTGGTTGGACGGAAGGAAGAACAAGTCAAAAGTCAAAACGCAAAAGTCAAAAGTCAAAGCCAGCGGAAGCTGCGGGTAAACGTAATTCTGCAGCACAGCATTAACCCGCCCATAGGAGTTTAATAGCGATTTCGTTCCTTATAACCTTCATCGCCCACCCTTGGGTCTGCATTTTTCTATCGCAGGGCCAGCGGCTTCTCTCCCGGCGCCAGGATATCGGCGGGCAATCCCATCACCCGCGCCAGGGTTGGCGCGATCTGCTTCAGCGATATGCGCCCGAGATTTTTTCCGGGGGCGATTTCCCGTCCCACGGCGATGAACATTGCTTCCATGCCCGCGTGGGAGGGGAGGTATCCGTGGGTGCCGCGATCCTTGGGCGAATCGCTCACCACCGGCCCTTCCAGCCGGTCGGAGAAAGAAAAGCCGGGCGCGGCCTCGATCATGAGTTCGGCGTCGGGGTCGGCTTCGAGCGCTTCGAGTTGCCGCCGGTCGACAATCTCCTGCACCGCGCCCGTCGAGCGCAGGCGATCCACGGCCGTGGCCAACCGCCGCCGGTCATCGGCCGAGGGTTCCTCCAGCCAGTAAACCGCGAGCGAGCCGCCGGCGCTCACCGCCCCCAGCCGCCGCAACGCCAGCGAGCCGTCGGCGCCGCGCGCGAAAAGTCCATGCTCGGCGAAAACCACCAGCGGCGCAGCTTCCTTTTCCACCGGCACGAAGCCGTGATCGGAAAGCACCACCAGCGTTGTCGCGGGGTCGGAGGAAATGGCGTCGCGAATCTTTCCAATCGCCTGGTCAGCCGATTCCAGCGCCGTGAGCGCCTCCGGCGAGGCGGGGCCGAAAGCGTGCGCCTGCGAATCGTACCAAACGAAATGCACCAGCAGCAGATCCGGCCGATAGTGATTCCACAGGTAGAGCGCCGCTTCGCCGCGCAATTGGTCGGGATCAGCCTTGCCGAGCATCGGCATCAGCACCTGCGCCACTTCCGCGAAGAGTCCGGGAGTGGACGTGCCGCGCGGGTGTGTCAAAATCGCCGATGCGGGTCGGCCACGGCGGGATTCCAGATTTCCGGAATGTTGTAGTCGATGGCGGCGCCGGCGCTCACCGGCCAACTGAGGGCGGCGATTTTGCGGCCGCTGGCGCGTGCCACGTCCCACAACGTGGGCGCCCGCAGCGCGGGCGCGAACCAGCACCAGGGCCGGGCTTTTTCCGTGGGATCGAGCGAAGCAAGGTGGCTGTAAATGCCATGCGCGCGCGGAGGAAGGCCCGTCACAATCGTGGCGTGGGCGGGGTAGGTGGTGGTGGGATAAATGCTCTCCACCGCCTCCGCGCTCGCTCCCGACTTTTCGAGCGCCGCGAGATTGGGGAAGCGCTGGCGCGATTCCGGCGCGCGATAGATATCCGGCCGCAAGCCGTCCACGGAAAGCAGTACCAATTGGCGGTTCGAGATTTCGTAGAATTCACTCGATCATACATCGATAGTCCTCATCACGCCGAATGGGGGTCTTCGAAGTTCGCACGTCCTCAATCTGGCTTCAGCGCTGTTTCCGTCCCGGTGCGCGATGCCCTCGACGTGAGTCACGAAGGCCTCCGGCTTGCCGGGGGAGCAATCTCGAACTTCACCTTCAGCGTTCCGTCCTCGTTCTGAACATAAGTGAGCCTTTGGCGGGGAGCCTGCGGACTCGCGTCGCTGAGAAAAGTCAGGACTTTCCCGTCCTCGCTGAAGGTGGCCGTATAGTGAATGACGAAACCCTCGCTGTCGAAATAAATGGCCCGATTAGGTGTAGTATCAGCATCGCGATAAACCACCAACAGGTCCTCATGCGTGAAGGCCGGGCGCTGCGGCGTGGCGGGAAATTCCAGGTGGTTCCTCCGCACCAGGATTTTTCCCTGCAACTCGAGTCCGAAAGGAAAACGTACCCTCTCCCTTGCCGGGCTCGCCGTGACCCTCCGCGGTCCACGTGCCAACCAGGAATTTGTACGGCCCCCAGACATCAGGCGCTTTGGTTTGCTGGGCCGCCGCGAAGGCCGGCAGCAGCAAGAAAACCAAGCCACGAGCGTTAGTCGCCGCATCTATTAACCCCTCCCCCGGCCGAATTAAGCCGCTGGACATTGTTTACCACGTTTCGACATCTCCCGCTACCACCGGCTCAAGTCCGGCTCAAGCCCCCTTGGAAGCGTGCGGCGTGCTATAATCAGCTTATCCAAGGCGATGGAGTTCGCCTTCAACCGTCCTTATTATTGGACTGATGACTCCTGGCTGCTGACTCGGCGCCAGGAGTTTTTTGTTGGGCACAGGGGGCGTGCGGAAAGGGACGGAACATTGCGGATTCTTCTTTTGATCGTGTTTGGGTCGGCCGGAACGCTTGCCCGTTACGCTTTGCAGGGGCTCATCCAGTTCCACACGGAGTCGACGTTTCCGGCAGGCACGCTGGTGGTGAATCTGGCGGGCTGCTTTCTTTTGGGAGGCATTGGCCAGTTCGGTCTTGACCACCTCTCCTTCCCCCCGGACTGGCGCGTTGCCGTCACCGTGGGCTTTTTCGGCGCATTCACCACCTTTTCAACTTTCAGTTGGGAAACCGTTCACCTTTTTGAAGACGGCGATTGGATTCGCGCTTGCTTGTATGTGACCGTCAGCGTGCTGGGCGGGCTCATGCTCCTCCGCACCGGCATGCGAATGGCGAAGTGGTTCTGAGGGGAGGCGTTATGGAACACGAGCGCTTTGAAGGCGAACGCACCTTGATGCGGATTCATATCGGCGAGTCGGACCGCTGGCAAGGTTCGCCGCTCTACGAGGCCCTGATCAAGCTGTTTCGCCGGGAAGGTTTCAGCGGGGTCACGGTGCTGCGCGGCGTGGCGGGCTACGGCTCCACCAGCCGCCTGCATACCGACAAGATTCTCCGCCTTTCGCAGGACCTGCCCATCGTCCTTGAAGTCATCGAGTATTCGGAGCGAATCGAAACCCTTCTGCCCAAGCTCGATGACATGGTCGGTGGCGGGCTGGTCACGCTGGAGAAAGTTCGCGTCATCCTCTATCGGTCCAAGAAGTAAGGGCCCCTTATTCATCCATCGCGGCCCCAGGCTTGAACGGAACGCTGCTTTCTTAGAGGCCAGCCTTTCGAGGCGCGGTTGGGGACAGAGGTTTTACCCATGGCCGAGAGTCGAAAAGAACATCGTCGCCACCGCTGGCACTCACACCCGCACATTCAGCCGCTCTCGCGGCGCGGATGCTGACTCTCGAGCAGGACTGCCGGGAAATCGAGCGCTTTCTGGACGGCTATGCCGGCATCTACTACCAATATCTTCGGAGCCTTCCCCGATGAGACTCGCCGGACGATTCGTACTCTCATCGCCGAGATTCTGCAAAGAATCGCTCGCATCCGATTTGACCTCGGCCTTCCACAGCGGCAAATTGAGATTGATAAGATGCTCGCCGCCCATCTTTCCCAGGTTTGGGTCACCCTGCATGAAACCAATGCCCACTCGCTGCGAGGTTATGGCAGAGTACCAGACGAACTCAGCGCCTATCTCGAACCCCGCGTGGAAGAACTTCTGGGCCTTGTGACAAATCTGCGAAGCGCAATCGAATCGGGAAAAAAGCCCATCCGGACGGGAAGGGGAGCAAGCCAGGAGTGAGTGGCACTTGTATCAAGCGCGCCAAACATCAGGCGCTTTCCCGATTTCACGGCGGAGCGCGGTCTCATTATCGACCGCAAAGCTGAAAGCCTCCGCTTGCATCAGGCTATTCGGAAACGGGAGAGCCTTTTGATTTGCGGCCCCGCGGGAGTTGGCAAGACAACGCTGATCTCCAAAGTGCGGGCGGAGCTTCCGGAAGGTGTTGCCCACTCTGTGATCTCAGTGGACGGACTCGATGGCTTGCAGCCGTTCCTTCGAGCGCTCCTCCAGAATCTCCACGAGGCCGGAGACTCAACGTTGCGCAAACAGTTGCGGGCCGAAGGGGTGGGCGGAGAGGGCTTCAAAAGCTGGCTCAAAAGTCAGCGCACGAGCAGGCTCAAAGGCGCGGTTTACCGTTCCATGCAGTTGGCCAGCTACTGGGTATTTCTCGACCATGTTCCTCCCCTCACGCTCGCGGTGGGGAAAGTAGTACGAGAATTGGTCTGGATGCGCAATACGCCGGTATATCTAGTGGCCCGGGGCTCTGGTCCGGAGGAAGTTGGACACGCTGCGAATATATACTGGGGTGAACGCCAACGATTGGTCCTGGAACCCCTCCATGAACCAGCGGCGCGCGAGCTGCTTGAGTCGTGCATTCGACGCTTCGGCTTGGCTCGACTTGATCTCGGCGACTTCCGGGAGGCAGTTCTATCGATGAGTGGTTACAATCCAGGGGCACTGGTAACGATGTGTAAACTTGCCGCGGAGCCAAGGTATCACTATGGCTCACGAATCAAAACCACGCTGATCCACATTGATTATTTAATGAGTCTAAATGGCCGGAATGCGCAAACCTGCAAGACTTGTGGGGTATGGTAAGGGACAACGGAACCTATGGCTTTGGATGAACTTCACGCGCGACGGCTTGCGACTGTGGGAAATCTGTTCGACGCCGCTTTGGACCGGATGGAGCTAGTCCTCCATTCAGTCGAAGAGGGCGCCGACGGCGGCGAAGCCTCACGGCTTTCGGCGGAACAGGCCCGATTCATTCGCGACAAGATGGCGGCGATTCGAAGCCGCCTGCACGAAGGCCTTCGGCACTTCTCCGTTCGACTTCAAAAACCCGAGCCCAAACAGATGCTGATCGCAGAGCTTTCCACCCTCTGGGTCATCCTGGAAAATGCTCGCCCCGAACGCATGAAGGGGTACGGGGGGGAATTTGCCCCTCAGGACAAGGCCGAATGGGAAAATCTGATCCAAGCCCTGATGCATGAAACCGAACTGATTCGTGGCACGGTACTAAAAGGGAAAAAGAAAGTTTGACTCTGCGCGGGTATCGATCACGGCCGGTCTAAGACCCTCCTTCAATCGCCATGAATACAAAGCCGGGAAACCCGAATCTAGGGCCACTCGCCCATACGAGTGACGTTGACGGCGCTGGCCGGCTCCTTCGGCTGGCGGCCTTGGGAGAGGAACTCGGCGCGAATCGGGTGGCGGATGAAGCCCGCGACCTTGCCGCCGCGCGTATCGGAAGGCCGCTTTTACCTTGCGTGCATCGGCCAGTTCAAGCGCGGCAAGTCAACCCTGATCAATGCGCTGATTGGTGAGCCCGTTCTCCCCGTGGGCTTTATTCCTGTGACCGCCGTGCCCACCGTGATCCGATACGGCGCGCACAAGAAGGCGCGCATCCAGTTCCGGGACGGCGCATGGCAGCAGATCGCCGCCTCCGATCTCGAACAGTACGTTTCCGAAGAACACAACCCGGAAAATGCCAAGGGGGTGAGTGGCGCGGAAGTATTTGTGCCGAGCGCATTGCTCTCCACCGGCATGTGCCTTGTCGATACGCCGGGCTTAGGGTCGGTGTTCACGGGCAATACGGCGGCAACTCAGGCCTTCATCCCCCACATCGACGCTGCCCTGGTCGTGGTGGGCGCGGATCCGCCGCTGGCGGGCGAGGAACTGGCGCTGGTTGAGGCCGTAGGGCGGCAGGTTCAGAATCTCATCCTGGTCCTCAACAAGGCCGACCGCACCACCGATGCGGAAAGAGCGGCGGCCGTCGGGTTCACCCAAAAGGTACTGGAAAAACGCCTGCAGCGTCCCGTGGGAGCCGGTCTTCGAAGTCAGCGCCGCGGAGCGCTTGGAAAATCGCGGGCCGGAGCGGGATTGGGGAAGACTGCTGGCGGCACTTGAGCACCTTGTTCAAGGCTCTGGCCGTCAGCTTATCCAGGCGGCCTGCGACCGGGGAGTGCAGCGCCTGAGCGAGCAACTGCTGGCCATCATCTGCGAGGAGCGCGAGGCGCTCGAGCGGCCCATCGAGGAATCCGAGCGGAGAATCGCCGCGATGAAGGAGACCATTGCTGAGGCGGAACGCTCGATGCGCGAGGTCGAATTCCTCTGGATGGCCGAGCAGCGGCATCTCTCTGACGTGTTTGTCGACCGGCACAAAGAGTTCCTCCGTCCCGTTTGGCCCGAGGCCTGTGAGGAATTCGAGCGGGCAGTGCGATCCATGCCGCGCAGGATGGGCCCATCGTATCGCCGCGCCATCATGCGCGAGGCCCAGGAAATTGCGCAGCGGCACGTTTTGCCCTGGCTGCGAATAGAGCAAGAGGAGGGCGAAAAAGAATATCGACAGGTTGCCAGCCGTTTTGTGCAGATGGCGAACGATTTTCTGAAGAAACTTGCCGAGGCGGGCATTCGCGAACTGGCGCGCATGCCGCACGCTCTCGACCCGGAGACGGGATTTCGGACCCGATCGGAGTTCTTGTTTCGGGACATGATCGAGGTCGCGCAGCCGGCATCGCCCCTGCGATGGCTGGCTGACTTGGTTCTGGGGCTGGTCGGGGCCCGTGGCGTGATCGAAAGTGATGGGCGGGAATTCCTGGGACGGCTGCTCGAAGTCAATTGCTCGCGGGTGCAGAATGACATCCTCAATCGCGTGCAGGAAAGTCGCGGCCGGTTGGAAGTGGAGATCCGGAAGCTGCTGCACGAAGTCAGCCGCATCGCGGTCGAGGCTTTGACCCATGCGCGTGAGGCACGATCTGCGGGAGCCCCGGCCGTAGAAGCCGCCGTCGCGCGGCTCGACCGCCTGGAACGCGAGGTTATCGATTTGCCGGTCGAGCAGAATTCCTTCGAATAAACCCAAGCTGAGCGACAGCGGGACTGCGGCCGCCGAGCCTCAGAGCGCGCGGATGTGAATCGAGCCGCCGCTGGTGTGCAGACGCAATTCTTCTCCGCCCGAGCCGATCGATCCGTGCATGCTGGAGTGGCTGACCGTACCTACCACGCGCACGGGCAGGTCGCTGGAAACCGAACCGCCGGAAGTTGAGGCGTCAAGATTCAAATTGGCGGAGGGGTCAATCGCCACTTCGATGGAACCGCCGGAAGTTTCCAGCTCTCCTCCGTGGCGGTTGCCGGGGCTGTAAGTCGCATGGATCGGCCCGCCGGAAGTCTTGGCCTCCACGTAGCCGGAGACCTTATCAATGCGAATTCCTCCGCCACTGGTGTGGGCCTGGAGGTTTCCATCGAGCGCTTCCACGTCAATCGGCCCTCCGGAGGTTGCCACGTGCGCATCGCCCGTCACCTCCCGGAGGCGGATCGGCCCTCCCGAGGTGTGCGCTTCCAGGTTTCCGTTCAACCCGGTAACCTCGATGGGGCCCCCCGACGTTTTCACCTCGGCGGCGCCGCGCAGGCCGGAAAGCGTGATGCTTCCGCCGCCGGTGTGAAGCTCCGTGCGCGTTTCCGTGGGTACTTCAATTTCAAAATGCACGGAATAGCTGTGCGACCAGCCGGACTCGTGCTTGCGCCGAGCCGTCACGTGCGCTACTCCCCCGCTGCCGGAAAAACTGAATTCAAGCTCGCTGTTCAAATCTTCCCGTTCGGAAGTGATCACGACGTGCGCGCCCGGACGCGAGGCGCCGGTCACCGTAACGCTTCCCACTTCCGATTCAAGAATGAACTGGCCCCCGGGCTGGAGTTCCAGATTCTTCTCGATGCGAGACTCCGCCGCCGCCGTCGACACGACTGCCAAAAGTGATAGAGCCGCCACCATGACTCCCAGAGTTCGATAACCTCTCATCTTTTCCTCCTGCTGAATACTCCTATGATTTGTTACGTTAGACGGACGGCGCAAGTTCCGGATAGCAGGCTTTTTTCGGCCTCCGCCTGTTGTCATGGAAATGCTCCCCTCCTTAGTTGAGGGGGGGTAGCGGGTGGTGCTGATTGCGGCTTCAAGTTTTCGGTTTCAAGCGATGACCACCCCGGCGCTCGGCGCGCCACCGCTACTGAATCAGAAGGGGAGCCTCTGCGCAGGCTCGTCAGTGGGCAAAATCCGCCAGTTGCACATTTGGGATGTCGAGTTCGCGGCGAATGTGTGCCAGGGGCTGCATGGTCGTGAAAACCACGGTTGTGGCACTCTCTGGTACGGCCCAATTGGAATCGGAAATCGGGTTGATGCCAAAATCGGCAGGATAGGGTGAGTAATGGCTTCGAACTGTACCTGGGCGTACCCTCCTGTGGTCCGGGCATTTCCATTCGGACCCATCGAACCGCGCCAGGACGTAGGCGGGCTGGCGAAACGGCACCCGGCAATTAAGCAGGCGGAAGAAGGAGTGAGGCATCAACGGAAGCGGACTCGCACAGCCCGACACCCGGCACGCGATGCGGGCCGTCTCGGAGCGGCACGTCCTGCGTGTGAGGATCCCCGAGCACCGTCAGTTGAATAGTAAGGTGGACCCGCACGGGCTCGCCCTTCACCTGGCTCGAAGAGGCTTCGGTCGACGTCCGCTTTATGCCAAACCGTGTCAGGCGGGGCCGGTCCGAAGAACAGCAATGTGTTCCAGGGCTTGCCGTTGGGCGGGGTCACCTCTCGCCAACATCATTTCGGCCACGACCGCCGTTCCGGAGGGTACGCCGTCGAAACGGATCGGCAAAGTCACGCTCGTGAAATCGTCATGGTCAGTGCTCTGAGGGGCAGGGGATACGGGGGGCAGGGGATTGCTTCCGGCCAAAAAACCGCGGTAATAGATGACGTATCGACGCGAGATTTAAAGAGGGGCGACTGTAGGGCGAAGGTCCTATCCCCAGACAAGAATCTTCCCCCGTAAAGCACGAGCAGCACAGCCGCCACGAAAATTACGCGAGAGACTCCGGTGCGCCGGGCGCGGTACTGAAGAATCATGATCGCCAGCGCGGCTGAGGTTAGAACCAGGCAGGCCAGCGGCCCCCAGATCCCCACCTGCGACCTCGGCCCACCGCCGACGCAATTCGACTCCATATAACGCCGAGCTCACCACAACGGCGCTCAAAAGGGGGCCGAAAAACCACACAGGCGAATATGGGAACCATCGTTACCAGACCCACCAACACCGCTTGTCCGAAGCTGGTGGTGATGCAGGCCACCGCGATCATGGGCAGAAATATGACGGCAAAAAGCGCCAGCTCGTGCCAGAGCAGGCCCACCGGACTTTCCCAAGGCCGCAATCCTTGCAGGATCAGGATGAAACAATCGGCGAGCAAAGGGGAAAGCTCACAAAAGCGACGATGAAAAGCAGTTTGGCCCCAAGCAGGCTGGTCCAGCGGTAAGGCCTCGTGATCCAGAACTGCCGATTTCCGGGCAACGGTTCTCCGTAGACGGCCAGGGAAACCAAAAACCACCAAGCCATCGGCAGCAGATAAGCACGCAGTATGTTAGCCACTTGCATTCAGCCTGCACGGTTCGCATGGTCGACGATTGGCACCCGGATGTCCCTGCGACCACGCGTAAGCCGCCGTCAACACCAGCATCACGATAATTTCGTATCGCAGCCTTCGGGCATCCTTCAGGAAAATGTGCCAGGTTTGTCGCATTGTGGATCCTCCCGATCAGGCGGCCTTCCGGGTTGACTTCGCCAGGGAAACGAAGATGGCCCGAAGGGGCATAGGATTAATCGACACGGCACGCGCCGAGGGAAAGGCTCGGCGGATCTCCAGCGGGCGTGGAATCGGCATTGAACTGCGAGTCCACAAAGCGCAGAACGGCTGCACTCGGGTGGGGTCGAGCCAGCCCTGTGGCCAGGGAGCGGGCAAAGGCGGCGGCTCGTCAAATGTAATCTCGATCTCGCGGAAGCGCGACGCGAGCGATGACATCTCCTCGGAAAAGCGCAAGCACCCGCCGTCAAGATAGCCAATGTGACTCGCGAAGGTCTCGATTTCCGCGAGGTCATGAGAAGAGATCATCACCGTCGCGCCCGCGCAGCGGTCCAGCAGAGCTTCAATAAGCTCATCGCGGACCAGTGAATCGAGGCCGGAAAACGGCTCGTCCAAGACGATCAGCTTGGGATGGTAGGCGAGCGATGAAGCGAGTGCCGCCTTGATCCGCATGCCTCGCGAAAGCTCATGCAGCCGGCGGCCGCGGGGCAGATCCAATTGCCGAAGCAGTTCTTCCGCCCAGGCATTGTCCCAATCCGGGTAGAAGGGTCTGAGACAGGACATGAAGTAATCGACCGTCATCCAGAGGGGCAACTCCTGGTTTTCCGAGACGTAGCCAATCTGCGCAAACTCCGCCGGCCCGAGACGCCGCGAATCGGTTCCCAGAACCTCGGCGGTCCCGGCGCTGGGGCGCAGAATGTTCATGAGAGTCTTGATCGTAGTTGTCTTGCCTGCGCCGTTGGGCCCCACCAGAGCGAAGATGGAACCTTCCGGGATCTCCAGATTCAACTTCTCCACCGCATGCGTGTGGCGGAACGATTTCGAGAGGTCGCGAGTACGGACGACACTCATGGCTTGCTCCTTTCGCCGGTTGCGTCCAGCCGCTTCCAGTGTTCAGCCAGGGCTTCCTCGACATCGTTGAGCCGCATGCCCAGCCGCTTGGCTTCCACCACCAGTTGCTCGAGTTCCGTCCGCAGCAGACGGCTGCGCTCGCCGGCCGTGGAGGGAGGCAGAGCAGCGACGACGGTTCCGAGACCCGGCCTGACCTCCAGAAGCCCCTCGTTCACCAGGTGCGTGACTACCTTGTGGGCAGTGTTGGGGTTGATCTTGAGTTCCTTGCTCAAAGCTCCGAACCGAGGGGAAGGGCTCGCCGGGCCGCATTTGCCCGGATATCAACAGCCTTCTTGGCGGCGTAGACGACCTGCTCGTAAAGCGAGATGCCGGGCTGGAATGATATGCGGAACGGAATCATGTGTGTACTATTACCTAGTACACTGGACTGTCAAGCGAAAATGAGGAAGGGATTTCCTGACCCACCGTGCCGTCCGGGAAGGACCCCCTCACCCGGCCCGCCACGGCTGATGAAAACGCCGGTTGCGGTCCACCCTCTCCCCCAAGGGGGCGAGGGTTGTTAGTTCAATTCAATACATTCCTTACTACAGGCTGCTATAGACGTACACGCCACCCATGCGCACACGAACCTTGATGTCCTGATCGCCGCCGGAATTCCAGAACATGATTCTGCGGCCCCAGCCGGCGCTGTTTTCTCCGTGCAAATCGCTTTGCACATAGCCCAAGATGGACCGCGCGTCGAACGAGCGCAGGCGGTAGATGGAGGGAACGTTGACTTCCACATCGCCGTAGTTGACGCTGATTTCCTGTTTGCCGATGAGGCCGCTGACCCGCACATCGCCGTCCACGCACTTTAAACTCACGTTGGCGTCAAAAGGCATATGGATATGAAAGTTCACGGTGAGCTTCGACTCGTCCCGGAATGGCCGCCACAGCCGGCGCGCGGGATAAAGGGTGCGCAGCAGAACCTGTTTGTCTTTTCCCGTCAAGCACCACTTGCACCCGGTCGTAGAGCGGCTGGGCGTGCTTCTCATCCTTGGCCTCCACCACCTTTTCGGCGTCGATTTCCAGGCGCGGCTCGTCCCAGCCTTCCACTTGCACGTCGCCCATGCGCGTGTTGATGGTTAGCGTGCCAAAGGAAAACATGCGCGCGGAATAGTGCAAGGTCTTGCTGAATTCGTCGGCGCGCAGCGGGACTTGCCCACAAAGCAACACCGCCCCAAACAGGCAGTGAAACAAAGCGGAAAAGGGTGATTTCGGCAAGGCTCTCACCCCATGATGTTACGACCGCGAAAAAGGAAGAGCAAGCGTGGCGCGGACCTTCAAAACAGGTCCGCGGCTTTTGTTGTCAATCCGGGACGAACGGCGGACCTCCAAAACAAGGCTGATGCGCTACGCTCGCGCTTTTACTCCAAGTCAGGCAGCTCCTCGCGCGGTAGGAGAAGGCGGATGGATCTGGCTTGCCAGGGTGTCCTTGCGATCAGTCCGCGCGCTTCCATTGTCAAGATCATCTGGTGAACAGAAGGTGGGGACACCCGGAAGAACCGCTGCATATCGGCTTCCGCGGGGGCGCATCCATGGATTTTGCCGTAGTAGTGAATGAACGCCAGATACTGGCCTTGCTTCGGGGTGTAGGGTTTCTTCATAGGCTGCCAAGGATTCTACTCCGGATATGCGCGGTATTCTTCTAAATTGCGCGGGGAAAATGGTTGGCGCTATTCCGCCGTGCGTAGCGGGTTGACGACGCGGACGCCGCGATAAGTCTGGCCGTCCGATAGATCCTCGGAATAGAGAACTGCCGCTCCGGATGCTTCTGCCGCTTGCACGACGAGTGCATCCCAGAACGAGATTTGGTAATGCTCTTCCAGTTGCAGGGCATCGAGAATGGACTCCCCGGTATTCGTTACCACGTCCCACGACAAATAATCAGCGACGATTTCACGTGCGGTGCGCAGGTCGACGGGGTGTCCTGCCTTCCGGCGTAGGTTGACGCACAGTTCTTGCAGCACCTGCGTGCTCACGACGCCGGACCGCTGGCGCCAAAGATCTTCCACAAGCGCTTTGGCGCGCTCGTGCTTGGCGCCGGCAGAGGTGTCATGCGCGTACATCAGAATGTTTGTGTCAACGAAGTACTTATCGCTCATGGAGCTCGTCTCGTGACATGGGAGGCGTCCACTGAAGGTCGAGCCCGGTGCGGAGTCGCCCGAGTGCCCGCCGGCGAGCCCTGTCGAACGCCTTCCTCTCGCGAACCATCGCCTCCAGTCGCTCCGTTAGGAGAGCGCTCAGGGAGCGTCCTCTCTCAGCCGCAAGGATGCGGGCTTCGCGGAGGAGATCGATGTCAAGCTTGACCGTTACGTTGGTTTTCATAACCGACCTGCAAGAAGCAGCACGTTAAATATGTGCAGCACGATTATACGTGCATGCTGGCCTTTCGTCAAACGGAGTAAACGTAGCGCTGGCCTGTTCGGCAGGTCCGCGGCTTTTTGTTGTCAGTCGGGGCGGACCGCGGACCTTCAAAACGGGCCAACGCTGCGCCTGCTCAGCAGCTTCTCTAATTGAATTCAACGGGGCGTCCGTACTGGTTTACTCCAGTTCAGGTAGCTCCTCACGCGGTATGAGAAGACGGATGGACCTGGCTTGCCAGGGCGTCCGTTGGATCAGTCCGTGCGCTTCCAGCGTCAAGATCATCTGGTGAACAGAGGGTGGGGAGACTCGGAAGTACCGCTGCATATCTGCTTCCGCGGGTGCGCATCCGTGGATTTTTCCGTAATAGTAAATGAACGCCAGATACTGGCCCTGCTTCGGGGTGTAGGGTTTCTTCATATGCTGCCAAGGATTTTACCCCGGACCTGGGCGGGCTGGTTCCAAATTTAGCAAGTGTAGCGGCTCGTCTCCTATAGGCAAAAAAAAGCCGCGGACCTACAAGACAGGTCCGCGCTACCATTCGGTACAATGTTCGATAGGTCCATGTGCCAGCCCAAGGGCCAAATACCTGGCACCTGGCACCTGGCACCTTATTGCCCCAGCCCGATCTGGCAGGCGTGGGCTTCGCGCGTTTGGCGTTCCTGGTCCAGGTAGGCGCGGGTGCGGCGGGTCAATTCTTCGAAATCCACTTTGTGCGCGTCGAATTCCGGGCCGTCCACGCAGGCGAACTTCACCTTGTCGCCCACGGTAACGCGGCAGCCGCCGCACATGCCGGTGCCGTCCACCATGATGGGATTCAGGCTGGCCAGGGTGTGCACGCCCCACTCGCGCGTGAGCGCGGAGGCGTAGCGCATCATGGGAATAGGCCCGATCACGTGCGCGGCGCCCACGGGCGAAGTCTGCGCGGCCTTCCAGGCCCGCATCAGGTCCACCACCGTGCCGTGCATTCCCGCCGAGCCATCGTCGGTGGCCCACTGGACTTCATCACATGCCGAGCGGAGTTCCGCGTCGAGAATGATCTGCGCCGTCGAACGCGCTCCGCACAAAGCCGTAACGCGATTGCCGGCCTTGCGGAAAGCGCGGGCCACGGGCAGCAACTCCGCCACGCCCACGCCTCCGGCGATGCACACCACGTGCCCGACGTTTTCAATTGCCGCGGCCTGCCCCAGCGGCCCGAGCAAGTCCGCCAGAACCTCGCCGGGCTCCATCGCCACCAAGACGCGGCTCGTCTTGCCGATGCCTTGAACCACCAGAGTGATGCTGCCTTTTTCCGGGTCGCCGTCCACCAGCGTCAGGGGGATGCGCTCGCTGTCCGCGCGGGGACGCAAAATCACGAATTGCCCTGCTTGCCAGTGCCGGGCGATGCCGGTGGCTTGCACCTCGAACCAGGCAATTTCCGGAGTAATCAGCCGCTTCGCCAGGATGCGATTTTCCGCCTCTGTGCACTCTGTAGCGCCGGGCTTCAGCCCGGCATCGGCAGGTGCCGGGCTAAAGCCCGGCGCTACATCGGTACCTTGCTGCCCGTCCGCGCACGGTTGCGGGTTGCGATCCTTCAAAGCCTCATGAATCGCCGCCGCGGCGGCGCGCCCATCGCGCATGGCCAGAATCACGGTGGAGCCGCCGCGCACCACGTCGCCGCCGGCAAACACTCGCGCCATGCTCGTCTGCCCCTTGGTATCCACCGTGATTTTGCCGCGGTTCGTTACCAGTTGCGGCGTCGAGCGCTGCACCGTGGGGTTGGGACTTTGTCCGATCGCCATGACCACGGTATCCACCGGTACGCGATACTCCGAGCCCTCCATGGGAACCGGCGAGGGACGCCCGGATTCATCGGGCTCGCCCAGCTTCATGCGGATGCACTCCATCTCGCGCAGCGTTCCCTTTTCGTCACCGAACAGGCGGACCGGCGCCGCCAGAAATTCAAAGTGCACGCCTTCTTCTTCCGCGTGCTCGATCTCTTCCAGGCGAGCGCGCAGCTCGGCGCGTCCACGACGGAACATGATGGTGGTCTCGCTGCCCATGCGTCGCGCCCAACGCGCCGCGTCCATGGCGGAATTCCCGCCGCCCACCACCACGGTTCGCGCTCCGATGCGTACGGGGGTGTCCGTTTCCGGAAAGCGAAATGCCTCCATCAAATTCAGCCGCGTCAGGAATTCGTTAGCGGTGTAGACTCCCACCAGGTTCTCGCCCGGGATGCCCATCAAATGCGGCAGGCCCGCGCCGGTGCCCAGGAAAACCGCCTCAAAACCTTCCGCGAACAACTCTTCCACGGAGTAAGTTTTCCCCACGATGACGTCTTTGCGAAATTCCACTCCCATCGCCCGCAGCCGGTCAATTTCCTCGCGGATGATTCCTCTCGGCAGGCGGAAATTGGGAATGCCGTATGCCAGCACCCCGCCCAACTGGTGCAAGGCTTCAAAGACCGTCACCCGATAACCATTCCGCACCAAGTCATACGCCGCAATCAGGGATGCGGGACCGCTGCCAATCAGAGCGACGCGCGCACCCCTGCGGTGGGGGGGCAGAGGACGGCGCGGGGGATTCCATTTCTCGATGCTGGTCCGCCGCAAAGCGTTCGAGCGAACCAATCGCTACCGGCTCGAGCTTTTTTCCCAGCAGGCAGGTTTTCTCGCAGAACAACTCGTGCTGGCAGACGCGGCCGCAGATTCCCGGGAAAGGACTTTCCTCGCTGATTTTCTGGAAGGCCGCCTCAAATTCTCCCTCGCCATCAAGGTCGATAAAGCTCTTGACGTTGATGTGCAGCGGGCAGGCTTCGACACAAACGGGATCTTTGCACTGCAAGCAACGTAGCGCCTCAATCCGGGCTTGCTCCAATGAAAAGCCCAGCGAGACCTCGGCGGCACCCTGTACCCGCTCCTCCGGCGATCGCACCGGCAACACCTGGCGAGGCGCCTTGGGATTCCGCCGCAGCTTGGGCTTGGCTTCCACCGGGAGTGCATTGGCCTGCTTGGGACTCTGTGAATCCACCGTTTTCCCCCTCGGACCGCCTTGGCGCTGCGCGCTTATACCCAGCGAACGCGTTTCCGCGCTCGGAACGCGTTTGCGGACAGCAACTTCCGCCTCAGTGACGGCCCCACGAAAGTAGGAGCAATTCATGTGCCAGCCCACACCGCACCAAAAGCCAATTTCGACCCCACAAGGCTGGATTCTCACATCCTGAAATCTACAAATTGACGGATGTGACAATTTGTCACAAGTACATTTTTACTGTTATGTTCGTCAACAGGTTGTTCCGTGGTTCGAGGATTACGGATTTTCACCGGGATGAGCAACTGCAAAGATACGATATGGTTGCCTTCAGCCCACGAGAGAGTTATAGTGACCCGCCGAAGGAGGTATCTACCAAAGATATGAAACATAATTCTACAAAACTAATCATTAAGTTCTTTTGCTTTAGCTTTGTCACGATGGCAGTGGGAGTTTACCAGGCAGGAGCTCAAGAACCTGCCCCACATCCGACTGCATCTGTCAACCATGCATCTCACAACGTGTCGATGGCGCGGAATCTGCTAGGCACGAAGTCAACTATTTTTCGATTTGAGAATCTTCGCGCCGGGGCGATCAAGACCCCAAGGGGATGGAAAGTTCTGGATTTCGCCTCCGGTTTTTTCAACCCCAATTCCGTGCCTATCACCATCACCATGAAGATGGTCAGCGACAATCCGAAGTATGTCTTTGCCAATGGTCAGGTCGGGACATACACGAAAACCTATAAGTACCCGCCCATGTTCGGCGGTACGGACAACATCTACATAGGCTCAAAGGCGTTCTACACAAGCACCTCGCCGTCCAAGAAACCCGACTGGCCGGTTGACCAGGGCGCATATTTCACCGGTTCGGTGGAGTATTCCAGTTCGGCCCCTTTTTATTACTATATGCTGCCGGTGACCGATATCGGTGAGGACGCGGATGTTACCAAGGCTTACTTCAAGGCATGGGATCCGATGTCGGAGCCGGTGCCGGTGGCGTGGGACCACGACCTGGGGGAATTCCTCGTGCCCTACACGAATTACTGGCACAACGAAACCTCTTGGAAAGTTGGGTGGCACTCGGATCTATCCATCACTAATTTCAGTGACCACCCGGTGACCTATACCCTCAAGCACATTCCATTTTACGGGGCAGAATTCAACCCCAAGAATGGGCAGACAACCCGATACAAAGAACAAACCGTGCTGATGACTTTGCAGCCGCACCAGGCGAGAACGGCAACGCTCCAACAACTATACGGCTGGGCAACCGACCAGATGAGTGCAATGGAAGGCTGCCTGCTCATCCGTTCCGGACCGCAGTGACGTCGAAGACAAAAGCTTCATTCTGTTTAATGTAGTGCCTAACGACTCTGGCGAGCCCATGCATGACGTAATTCAATGACTTCGCGGGGGATGGAGGCAAGCATCGCCTCCCCTCCCTCTCCGAGCAGACATTCTCATATCATGAAACGTACAAATTGGCGCTGTTGACATTTTGCCCTAACTACTTCGTTGCTGTTGTATTCGTCAACCAGTTGTTCCATACTCCCGCTGGACTTGAGTTTGTCTCTCGCAAATGGGGGTGTTTGAAATGGCAGTCTCAACTCAAACAGTTAAGACAGCTTACGACTCCGCCATGGAGAATTTCGATCTCGCGGCGGATGCACTGGAATTTGAGCATCGACGTTCGAAACATGATCAAGTACCCGGAGCGGATTTTGCACGTGAATCTCCCGGTACGGATGGACAGCGGGCATATTCAAAGGTTCGAGGGTTACCGGGTTCAGCACAGCACGGCGCGGGGCCCGGCCAAAGGTGGAATCCGTTATCATCCCGGAGTTACGCTTGATGAAGTGAAAGCCCTCGCCACTTGGATGACTTGGAAGTGCGCGGTGGTGAACATTCCATTTGGCGGAGGCAAAGGGGGAATTACCTGCAATCCCAAAGAGATGTCGCAGACGGAACTTGAGCGTCTGACGCGCCGTTATGCCAGCGCGATTCTGCCGCTCATTGGTCCGGAACGAGACATTCCTGCTCCGGATGTCTACACCAACTCGCAGATCATGGCCTGGATCATGGACACGTACAGCATGACCAAAGGCTATCCCATCCCCGGGGTCGTCACGGGAAAGCCGATTGCCTTGGGCGGCTCGCTGGGACGGAATGAGGCCACCGGCCGCGGAGTTTACTACACCGTTCAGAGTGCGGCCGAGCACCTGCGCATTCCGATCAAGGGTGCGAAGGTGGTGGTGCAGGGCTTTGGCAATGCCGGTTCCATTGCCGCGCAATTGCTCGACAGCAATCAAGCTTACGTCATTGCCGCGAGCGATTCGCGCGGTTGCGTGTACAACGCCAATGGGCTCGACATTCCCAAGCTCATCATGCACAAAGAGAAGACCGGAGGCGTGGTGGGCATGGCCAACTCTGAAACCATCAGCCCGCAGGAACTGCTGGCGCTCGAGTGTGACATCCTCATCCCCGCCGCCTTGGAGAACGCGATTGACGCCACCAATGCCGGCGCGGTGAAAGCCAAGATCGTGGGTGAGGCGGCCAACGGACCGGTCACGCCGGAAGGAGACGCCATCCTGGAGAAGAACGGGGTGTTCGTGATCCCCGATATCCTCTGCAATGCCGGTGGCGTTACGGTCTCCTACTTTGAGTGGGTGCAAGACGAGCAACACCTGTTCTGGGAAGCGCAGGACGTTTACAACCGCCTGGAGCGGGTGATGAAGAACAGCTTTGCCGAGGTGCTGAAGATCCACCTCGATCGCAAGGTCAGCATGCGTACCGCCGCCAACATGCTCGGCATCAGCCGCGTTGCTGAGGCCACCGTGCTGCGCGGTCTGTATCCCTGATTTTGAATGCTGGAATTTTGCACCTTACCGAGACCGGTCAGGGGCCGCACCTTCCGTGGCCCCTGGCCTGACTCCTCTTGCCAAAATGCTGACGGGAACGTCCCTCCTCCAGCGATTTCAAATTTGAAATTTGGAGTGCTAACTGCTCGTTTGCCTCCCCAGCGCGCGTACACCCCACCCCGGCCGCAAGCCTTCCTCATCGTTCTCGGCAAACCTGCCGATAACGAAGCGGGGGAGTGTGGGCTGTGGGT
>CAWELY010000023.1:0-28745 GCA_963810005.1 uncultured Acidobacteriota bacterium | reverse complement strand
AAGGATGGGACCGTAGCGGGGGGCCGTGTTCCTTGCACTAAAATGCGGTCATAACACGAGAGTACCCCCGCGATCGGATCGGAATGCCGTTCACGAAGGAGTGGCATGCGCCAGCTCCTCCGGAACCCTGCTCGGCGCATCATAGAAAATCAGCGGGCCAGACACAAGGCCTCTGTCTTTTCCCTGTTTGGTTCTGGCGCTGCCAGCGTAGGTTATTGAATTGATTGGTGGACCTGGGGAGGATCGAACTCCCGACCCCATGGTTGCAAACCATGTGCTCTCCCAGCTGAGCTACAGGCCCACATGCGCTGCATCAATATAGTGACGGGGATTCCCTGAATCGTCAAGAGAGTCTGGGCCCTTGCCCCGTGCCCCAGTTCCATGATGGGCTTGGGGGGTTGAAGAGGGGAGGCACTCCCTTCAATCGCTCAATGACCTCATGGTTAGAGCAGTGACTGCAGTGGCGAGTGACAAGAAAGCTGACTTCGAAAACTCGCAAATCACCAATCGCCAAATGACCCGGTGGCTCGATGGCCCGATGAACCCATTTCTTCAGTTGCCAGCGTTCCCCGGCCCACCCACGGGATAAAGCTTGGGAATTCGTTCATCGACGGGTGGCAACGGGGGAAAGGGAGCGTGCGGCTCCGTCTGGTACCAATAGGCAACCGAGAAATAGCTATCCGAGCGGTGATTGGCGTGCCCATGCTCGATCGTGGCTCGAATCGACTTGGTGAAAGGAATCGGCGAATCCAGATGGAAACGATAAACCGACGAATGGCTCCCCGCCACTTCATTGCCCTTGACCGGCGCGCCGAATAGCTCATAGGAAAATGGCTTGTCGCCAAAATCCCATGCTCCCAGGAAGTAATCCTCCGAACCCGTGCCCTCGATGGTGGGAAGCTTGTCGCCGTCGATGAAAAACATGTCGTCGCCCTCGCCCCACCACCCGTCCTGGTTCTGCAGCACCGACATGGTTACACCCACGATAATGCCCACGCCCCGTGGCCTCGAGCCAAACGTAGTTGCCCTCACCGTCAGGTTGGGTTTATTGTTGACGTTCGGGTCGCCATTGCTCTGCCATTGGTTCGTCCAGCCATGGTTGGGAGTGGCTTGCCGGTACTGCGCGTGAAAATAAAGCGTGTCGGCAGGCAGCGGTTTCGGGTACACGCGATAATCAATATTGAAATAGCACGCGTCCACCGGCTGCGTGCCTTCGTTGGTCACGGTGATCTTGGCCCTTTTCTGGAAGGGCATGGGGAAAAATGAGTTCAAGGCTTTCACGGAACCGACGGCCAGCGGCAAAGACTGGTAGGTGAAATATTCTCCCAGGCCCAAGCCGAAGAAGTCGCCAATGGGCGCCTCGACGCTGGGGGTGGGTTCGTTATCCCAGTACATGCGCAGGACCAGCTTTTTCAGGTGATATCTTTCCCCGCTGGCGATCGTAAACCACACGTGGGTGATGACGCCGGGGCCGGAATCCTCGAGCACCGTAAGCGTCTCACCGGGGGCAATCGCGCGTGCGTCGGCGTTTCCTCCAGTGCGGTCCCAACTTGAGGCGCGCTTCAAAACATAGTCGTGGGGTTTCGTCAGATCCGCAAGCAGCCCACTCAATTCCTGGGCGTGCGCCACGGGTACCTACACAGAAAAAGATCAGAAGCAATCCCAGCCTTCGCATGGAGACCTCCCGAGCTTCCTACCGGAATGCCATGAAAACGCGGGATTCTATCACAAGCGCGAGCGTCGCGCCATGCCTCTCCTCCAGCCGCGGCAAAGAACTTTACACGGAACGTACCGCTCTCGACTTCGCCGCGCCGCGGGGTTAAGCTGTCGTCTCAGCCATTAAAACGGGCAAGGTCATCCTCATGCGCTCCACCAATCCGCGAGAAGTTACCAGTCCCACCAATTCCCTGATGAAGGTCTTCCGGCGCGCGCTCGCCGACGGGAGCCACCAAGGAGGGCTGGCTGGCGGTGGAAGGCCCGTTCCTGGTCGAGGAAGCGCTGAATGCGGCCCCGCGCGTCAAAACTCACAGCGTGCTCGTGGCCAGCGGGGCGGCGGAGAAGTTCTCAGCCCTGCTCGAGCGCCTGCCGGCGGAAGCCGAAATGACGCAAGTCCCTGACCGATTGTTTGAGAGTGTCGCGCAAACGCAGTCGCCGCAAGGAATCGCGGCTTTGGTGGAACTTCCGGCCTATAAATTGGAGCAAGTTGTGGCCGCCCGCAATCCCTTGTTGGTGGTAGCCTGCCGCCTTCAGGACCCCGGCAACCTGGGCACGATGATGCGCACCGCTCTGGCGTTTTCCGCTATCGGCCTTCCTGACTTTGCAGGAGACGGTGAGCCCGTTCAATCCCAAGGCGGTGCGCTCTTCGGCGGGAGCCATCTTCCGGCTTCCGCTGGTTTGCGGCCTCGATCCGGATGCAAGCCTTGCCCTTTCTTAGCGTCCACGTCCGCATCGTGGCGGCGGAGCGCAACAGCCCGGCATCGCTTGCGCAAGCGGATCTGCGGGGACCGATCGCCATCCTCGTCGGGCGCGAAGCCACGGGATTGCCGCGAAGAGATTGCCCGCTACGCCAGCCAGCTTCTGAGCATCCCCATCCGGAAGGAAGTGGATTCCGTAAACGCGGCGACCGCGGCGAGCATCTTTCTTTACGAGGCCGCGCGACAGAGAGGATTTAGATATTGACGATTGTCGATTGCCGATTTCGCGATTGAAGAAGTGGAAGTGAGGAGCCAGGAGCGAGAAGATATAGCGGTCTTCTTAATTCTTAGCGTCTAACTCTTCCGATTGCCTACGGGCAATCGTCAATCGACAATCGTCAATCGAAAATTCCTATGAGCCTTTTCGAGCCACCACCCGCCGACCTTCCGCCACCGCCTCGCCGAGTGCGGCGACCCCTTCGCCGCTCGCCGACCGCATGCGGCCCGAGACCATCGAAGATTTCGTGGGTCAGCTTCACATCCTGGGGCCGGGAAAGGCGCTGCGGCGCCAAATCGAGCGCGACGAACTGGGCTCGATGATTCTCTGGGGTCCGCCGGGCTCCGGCAAAACCACGCTGGCCACCATTGTGGCGCGCAAAACGCGCAGTGATTTCGTGCGCTTCAGCGCCGTCCTCTCCGGCATCAAGGAAATCAAAGAAGTGATGGCGGCGTCGGAAAAATCCCGCCATTACGGCCGGCGCACGGTGCTTTTCATCGACGAAATCCACCGCTTCAACAAGGCTCAGCAGGATGCGTTTTTGCCCTACGTCGAGCGCGGCGACATCGTGCTGATCGGCGCCACCACGGAAAACCCTTCGTTTGAAGTCAACGCGGCTCTGCTTTCCCGCGCCAAGGTCTACATGCTCTCCGCGCTCTCGACCGACGAGGTGCAGACCCTTCTCCGCCGCGCCCTCGCTGACGAAAAGCGCGGCCTCGGTTCGCGGCCCATCGAGATCTCCGATGAGCTCCTGCGGCAGATCGCGGTGTTCTCCAACGGCGACGCGCGCGCCGCCTACAACACGCTTGAAACCGCCGTGGCGGCCGCCGCGCGCGACGCGGAGGGCCGCGCCACCATCACCGAAACCCTGGTTGAGGACGCCATCCAGCGGAAGGTCCTGCTCTACGACAAGTCCGGCGAGGAACACTACAATCTGATTTCGGCGCTCCACAAGTCCGTTCGCAACTCCGACCCCAGCGCCGCGCTTTACTGGCTGGGACGCATGCTGGAAGCGGGAGAAGATCCGCTCTACATCGCGCGCCGCCTGATTCGCGAGGCCTCGGAGGACATCGGCATGGCCGACCCCCATGCTTTAAGCGTGACCGTGGCGGCGATGCAGGCGGTGCATTTTCTGGGAATGCCGGAAGGGAACCTGGCGCTGGCGGAGGCGGCGGTCTATCTCGCGCTCGCGCCCAAGTCCAACGCGCTCTACGTCGGCTATGGCGAAGTCGCGCGCGACGCGCAGGAGACCATGGCGGAGCCGGTTCCTTTCCATCTGCGCAACGCCGTGACCGGACTGATGGCGAACTTCGGATATGGCAAAGGATATCAATACGCGCACAAAGCCGAAGACAAGCTCACCGATATGCAGTGCCTGCCCGACAACCTCAAGGACCGCCGGTACTATCGCCCCACCGACCAAGGCTTGGAAAAAAGGTGGAAGGAGAAGATGCAGGCCATCGAGGAGTGGAAGAAGAAGGCGCGGGAGTGAATGAGGAGGCGGATCACGTTCGAGGGCTAGTGGTTTCGGGCCGAATACCGCGCCGCACCGTCAACCTCGGATCCCGAACCGGGTTGAAGCTTTTTTGACGCAGACGCGTGACAACTTGTAGTCCCAGCTATCGGACACTTTGTCATGCTACTTTCGCCTTTCGCCTGTTTGCTTATAAGTGGATTTACTTTCAGTACTTTCTCAGGTTTGGGAGGAGCGAAATGCGGCATTCGAACCCTTTGTTTTCAATCACTTCTCAGGTTTGGAGGCTTCGTCCCTCCGTGACTTCAAGTCGCACTGCAAATACGACATTTTCTCAGTCGGCTCGTTCGCCGCAATCGGCCAAGGGCGTACGCTTACCCTTTATTCTGTTCCCTGCATGGTTGCGGAACAGATCACGCCACTAGCCGACGGACCATCGGGCGCAACCGGTCTCCCGCCACCCTTCTCCAGGCTAGCCTAATCTGTGGGTTTTGTCAAGAAGAAAATAGACGGGGCCAGGGGAGTCCAGAATTCAGAATTCGATTTGGGGACCCCCAAAATGAGGCGTATGATGGGCCACTTGGGGAGAATCGCGCTCTCGAGCCAGGCACCACGCGATAGTGCGTTCCCTTGCCCTTTTTCCGGGAGGAGCGGCAAGAGTTACAGTTCTTCCCTAGCCCAAGGAGCAAGCCATGCCGGGACTAACACGCGAGGTGTTCCAGACACGCCTCGACTGCACGTATGAATTGCTTGACAGCCTTGCCCTCTTGTCGGACGAGACCCTGCGGCAGATCAAACGGACCGCCGTGCCAAAGGAAATATTGTCGCAGTACCGCAAACTCATCGCGACCATGCACCAGTTGGCGCAAGACGCCGAGAAGCTTGCCGATGCCGCATCCAAAATCACCCCAGAAGACAGCGCCTTGCTGCAGTGACTATGCGCATGCACATGCATGTCTGTGGTAGAATGTTCCTATGCGAACCACGATCGAGCTAAAACCTGAGCACAGGAGCCGCCTGCTCGCGATTGCGGCCAAGCGGGGGGAGAAGGGCTTCTCCAGCGTCATCCACGAGGCGGTTGAATCGTATCTTAGTGAGGAAGCGGAGCGTAGCGCACGGCGCGCGAGAGTTCTTCACCTTCGCGGGATACTGAAGCATAAGGAGGCGGCTGAGTTGCAGAAAAACGCTGCTTCCCTGCGCGCGAGCTGGCGATGATCCTTGCGGATACGGACGTGCTTATTGACTATTTGGAGGGACGCGGCCCGGGGGCAGAGGCGGTCTCTCAGGCCCTCCGCCTTGACCAGTTGCAGACCACGACGATCAACTACTTCGAACTGCTTGCGGGTGCTCGTCGCCGCCGGCAGCAGGAGAGCGTCCTGGCCTTGCTGGAAAGTATTCCGGTCTTGCCGCTTGATGTCGACGCCGCCCGAAGGGCTGCCGAGGTTCGCCAGCTACTTGAACGCTCCGGGATCGGGATTGGCATGGGAGACAGCCTGATTGCGGGAATCGCGCTGGCGCGGGGAGCAACCCTGTTAACACGTAACCGGAGGCACTTCGAGCGTGTTCCGGGATTGCCCCTGGCTGAACTTCAGCCGTGAGTAGCCACGGTCATTGATTCGCTGACCGTGGGGTTTTCTCGCGGGTGGCGCCGACAGTGCCTTTGATGTCGGCGACCGTTAAGAAGCCAGGACCGGCCAGGGCTAGGATGCGTGGACAGAAGAGATGTTGCGCGTGTTGCCGGAGCGCATAAATGAAGAGCAATGCATACGCCACCCGCGATTGCCGCTGGAGTATCGGGCATGAGAGAAGCCCACTGTCAGGACTGCACTGACCGTGGCTAGATAAGAAAGTGGGTTGCACCTTGTTTTTCGACTTCAGCCTTCCTCTTATCCAAGCTCTCTTGACTTGTTCCGAACTTCAAGAAATGAGCTTCTAGCTTTTCCCAAGATGTAAATTGGTCGTATGGCAAAGTTTTCGCTTTCACTCCTACCCCGCTAATGTCTACAACCAAGTATATCTCACCCAATTTGTGAATCAAAAATTGTTTCTGCATCCACTTCCCCTCCTCTGCCTTCTTGTGGCTGGACTTAACATTAATGCAGCCGATAGCGCATCAGGATCGATCCTGACTGTGCGGTACACGCTAGCGTTTTTTCCAGCATGTGCATGGACTTGGCTTCTTATGGATGTTTTCTGACCATGCAGCGCCAATTTTATCGACGATCGTTCCGTTAAGTTTGTTGATTTCCTGTCCTATTTTGCCATGCGCGACCAGTGTCCTCTTCTCGTCATCGGTGGCAAATCCGCCTGCAAAGGAAAGATATTTGTTGGAGAATCTTTTGATGAGTTCGTTCATCACAAAGTGACTATCAAAAACATGTTCTCGCGGCACTTCATCTACAATTGTTCGGATTGCACTTTCCATTGGAGTTCCTCCTTCTATTTCCTCTGATGGGGACTGCGTGGGCCTTTCTCGCATCAGCTCCCCCTAAATCCTTTCGGCCACAAAGCGCTTGGCGTGTTCCTTCAAAATGCATCGGTCCATGACCACCTTGAGGCCGGCGGCGCGGGCGCGCTCGGCAGCCTGCTCGTGGACCACGCCTTCCTGCATCCACACCACCTTCGCGCCCTTGCGAATCGCGGCTTCCACAACTTCCGGCACAAACTCCGAGCGGCGGAAGATCACCACCACATCGAAAGTGCTCGGGCACGGCATCGAGTGACCCGAAACACTTCTCGCCCAACACCGATTCCTCATGGGGGTTCACGGGAATGATCCGATACCCATAGCGCTGCATGTAAGCAGCCACGCCGTGGCTCGGGCGGGTGGTCTTTGAGGATAAGCCCACCACCGCCAGCGTTTTGTCTTGCTCGAGAATTTCTCTGATCGAATCGGACATAAATTTGACTGGTGCAGAAAAGCAGCGCAGGGCTCGCTCTCCAGCCCTGCGGTTTTTCCGCCGCGCCGCAGTCGGGAGGACGGGCTAGCAACCCCCATTGATTGAAAAGCCGCAGGGCCGGAAAGCGGGCCCTGGGGTTTTTCCACCGCGCCGCAGTCGGAAGGGCGGGGTAACGCCCCACGATGATTGAAGCGCCGCAGGGCTGGAAGGCGAGCCCTGCGGTTTTTCTACCGCGCCGCAGTCGGGAGGACGGGCTAGCAACCCCCATTGATTGAAAAGCCGCAGGGCCGGAAAGCGGGCCCTGCGCTACTTCTTCACCGGCGACGCGAGCACGCGTTCGAGCGCTTGCAGGAACTGCTCGTTGTCCTGGTGTCTTCCCACCGTCACACGAAGAGAGGTGGGGAAACCGTAGAGCTTCATAGGCCGGACGATGACGCCTTCGTGGAGCAGACGGAGGAAGTCTTCTTCACAATCCCGGCCGGTATCGATAAGCAGAAAGTTCCCTGCGGAAGGCGTGTAGCGCACACCCAAGAGCGTCAGCTCGCCGGTCAGAAATTTCATCTCCCGGCGGTTGCTCTCCACTGACTTGGCCACGTGCTCGGCATCGTCGAGCGCCGCCATGCCCGCCACCTGCGCCAGGCTCGAGGCATTAAACGGCGAGCGAATGCGCTGCAAGCATTCGATAAGCTCCGGGTGCCCCATGCCGTACCCGAGGCGTATTCCCGCCAGGCCATGCACCTTGGAGAAGGTCCGCAGCACCAGAAGGTTCTTCCCGGCGCGCACCGAGTCAACCGAGTGGGAATAATCCAGACGTTGCACGTATTCGAAATAGGCTTCGTCCAGCACCACCAGGACGCGCGGCGGAATGGCGGCCAGAAAGCGGTCAAGCTCTTCCGGCCGTGAAAATAGTGCCCGTCGGGTTGTTGGGATTTCCCAGGTAAACCAGCTTGGTGCGCGCCGTGACGGCGTGGGCAATCGCGGCCAGGTCGAAGGTCATCTCGCGCATCGGCGTCTGCACCAACCCTGCGCCCATGTCTTCAATGGCCAGCCGGTACATGTAGAATGCCGATTCGGAGGTGATCGCTTCATCCACGCTGCCGGAAAGAAAGGTCTTGGCCGCCAGCTCAATCAGGTCGGTGGAACCCGCGCCCAGGATGATCTGTTCCGGAGGGAGGCCATGAATCGCCGCGAGTTTCTGCCGCAGGTAATATCCGCTTCCGTCCGGATAGAAGTGAATATTATTGATGGAGTTCCGGATGGCTTCCTGGGCCTTGGGGGAAGGTCCCAGCGGGTTCTCGTTTGACGCCAGCTTGATGGCCGTGTGTCCCAGCTCGCGCTCGACTTCCTCAATCGGCTTGCCGGGAGGATAGGGCCGAATGCGGCTGGACCAGGGCGGGAGGATATCGTAAATCGAGGATCGCGGCATAAATTCAGCCAGACGGTAAGTAAAGTATGAAGTCTGAAGGATGAAGGTTGAAGGTTGAAGTGTGAAGTATGAAGTACCAAGACTTCATTCCTTCAGCCTTCATCCTTTACTTTTACCTCTTTCCCACCTTCCCGTCCACTTTTTTAAACGCTCGACTTCCGCGCGCGTCAGGTGGCGCACCTGGCCGGGCGCCAGGTCCTTGTCCGTCAGGAACGCGATGCGCACGCGTTTTAACTTTACCACTCCCTTGCCGATGCGCTCAAACATCCGCCGCACCTGATGGTATCGGCCTTCCACCAGGGTGATTTCATACCAAGGTTTGGGTTCCTGTCCGAGGGCGCGGATCTGGCAGGGTTCGGTTTGCCGGCCGTCGAGCGCGATGCCGGTCTCGAGCTTGGCAATGTCCGCAGGCTCCGGCCGGCCCTCCAACTTAACCTGGTAAGATCTGGGGACAGCCGATGCCCGCGACATCAGGAAATTCGCCAGCTCGCCATCGTTGGTCAAAATCATCAAGCCGGAGGAGTGATAATCCAGCCTGCCCACCGGATAGACGCGCTGCTTGATTCCTCGCACCAGCGAGACCACCGTGGGGCGGCCCTGCGGGTCGCTGACCGTGGAAACGTAACCGACCGGCTTATTCACCAGCAAGTAGACGTATTCGGTCGTGCGGGTGAGCAATCGGCCGTCCACGCGAATGTGATCGTGGTCCGGGTCAGCCTTCGATCCGAGCTTGGAGACGGCTTTTCCGTTAACGCTGACGCGGCCTTCCAAAATGATCTGCTCAGCCTTGCGGCGTGAGGTAATACCGGCATCAGCGATGATTTTCTGCAGGCGTTGTTCCATAAGTAAGGTCCGAAGTCCGGAGTCCGAAGTCCGGCGTCCCAAGCCCGAGGTTCGTTGTCAGTTCTCAGCGTGTAGCGCGGACCTGTTTTGTAGGTCCGCGGCTTTTCCTTGACCGTAGGGAACGAGCCGCGGACCTACAAAACAGGTCCGCGCTACACTTCTACAAATCGAGGTAGTCACACAAACCCCTCTACGGCTTCGGTTCATGGTCCTCCGGGATCGCCGTTGAATCGCCTAATGTGGTGCTCTCCCCGGCCGCCAACGATACAGGCTTTTCTGGCGGAACGGAAGATCCTTCATGATTGCCGCGTCGGTTTCCTCCATTGCGGCTTGTGCATCCTCGGTTACTGCCGGGTTCTCCAGAGGCGCAGCCTCCGCGGCGCCGGAACGAGATGCTTCCGGCGGAGTTTCCGGTTCGACTGCCGCCAGCTCGGCCGGTGTGGCCGGCGCGCTGGAAGTGGGCTCACTGGCTGCCGTCGGCCTAGAGGCCGCGTCATCACTTGCGGGGACGGACCCCTCGCTTGCCGCCGGCGCAGAGGCTGCTTCACCGGTTGCGGTGGCGGGCGCCGCTTCGGCAGCCCACTCTGAGCCCAGGGCGCGTTTCGCCAATTCCTCGAATTCCTTCAGGCTGGGCAGCTCTCCCACATCCTTCAACCCGAAATGCACCAGGAAATCCTTCGAGGTGCGGTAGAGGATCGGCCGGCCCACCACGCTCTTGCGGCCCGACGTCACCACCAATTTCTTTTCCAGCAGGGTGTGGATGACGCCACCTGAATCCACGCCGCGAATTTCCTCGATTTCCGGCACCGTCACGGGCTGCCGGTAGGCAATCACCGCCAGTGTTTCCAGCGCCGGCTTGGAAAGCCGCACCGGCGGCTTCAGGCTCTTCACGTATTTCCGCAGGATTTCGTGGTGCTCGGCCTTGGTGGAGAACTTATAGCCATTCGCCACCTGCCGGATTTGTATCCCGTGGGCGTTCTGCTCGTAGTCGGCCACCAGCTCTTCGAGCTTGGCCTTGACCCGCTCGCGCTCTTCGCCTTCCAGAACCTTGACGATGGCGTCGAGCGTGACGGGTTCCGGCGCGATGTAGATAATGCCCTCGATGAGGGCCTTGAAAATTTCGTCAGTCAGCATAGGTCGTTCATTGTTCCTGGTCCGTTGTCCGTAGTCCGTTGTCCGTGGCCGCCGAAAGGGTGAAGGATAGAGGCAATGCTGTTCACTTGAGCTGACCGTCCCCGATTTGACCCCCTCACCCCCGTCCCCTCTCCCCCAAAGGGGCGAGGGGAGAGGTAAGTTGAATTTACTGCCCTCGCCCCCTTGGGGGAGAGGGTGGCCCGCATCCGGCGCTTTCTCCAGCCGGGGCGGGACGGGTGAGGGGGTCGGTCGGCAACAATTTCATGAATAATCTCCTCAAACCTCTTAGGTGAACAGCATTGCGGTTAAAGGGTAAAAGGCGAAGTGTAACAAGCGATCCCGCGGTTTACCCTTTACACTTTACCCTTTAAACTTTCCTCGTCCAGTCCCGCGGCCAGTTCCTCCGCGGTTGTGGCCGCCAGAACTTCTTCAAACCTCTTGCTGCGGGCGACCGTGATCGAGGTAAATGTATCCTTTTGCCGAAGCAGCACCGCGCGCAACCGTACCATCTCCAGCAACGCCAGGAACAGGGCGATCAACGCCTGCCGCCAGAGAAAGTCGCCGATCAAATCCTCGAGCGGAACCGGGCCCGGGCTTGCGCGCAGCACCTGTTTGACGTGCTCCACCATCTGCGCCACGGTAACTTCTTCCCGCCGGATCTGGAGCTGCGGCCGCTTCTTGGCGCGTTCCAGGATTTCACGGAACACCGAAATCAGGTCAAATACCGACACCACCAGGCCGGGCTCGTCCTCGGCCTCGGCAAACTCACCGATGCCCGGCTGCGACCACATGGCATCTTCCAAAAGGCGCTTCGAGTTGAGCATTTCCGCCGCGTTCTTGAACTGCTCGTGCTCCAGAAGCCGGTGCACCAATTCCTCGCGCGGATCTCCTTGTTCATCGGGCGGCGCCGTCGGGTCGGGCGGCAGAAGCATGCGCGACTTGATGTAAATCAGCGTGGCCGCCATGAAGATGAACTCACCGGCCACGTCGATGTTCAATTCCTCCAGCAGATGCAGGTAATCAAGATATTGCTGGGTAATTCTGGCGATGGGAATGTCATAGATATTGATCTGCTGCTTGCGAATCAAATCGAGCAGCAGATCGAGCGGGCCCTCGTAGACTCCGAGCTTTACCGGCGGAGGCGGCGCCGCCAGATGCGACACCCGCTTGGCCTCCGGGAGCAGGAACTTCGCCGGGCACAGAAAGAGATTCCGTGGGCTCTTTCGCTTCCGGCGTCTCCGGATTGGGCTCGCGAGGTTCGTCGATCATACGAAAAAAGCTTTCAGCTATCAGCGCTCAGCTATCAGCGATCAGCTTTCGAAACCCCTCACCCGGCCTCTTTCGTCGGCCACCCTCTCCCCAGGGGAGAGGGGCTAGGGGTGACTCAGTGGCTCGAGCTGACGGCTGAAAGCTGATTGCTTCCTTTCACGGCGCAAGATTTACGGCCTGGCGAACTTCCGCCATCGTCTTCTGCGCGACCTTGCGGGCTCGCTCCGTTCCATCCTCAAGGATATCCCACACCTTTTGCGGATTCTGCTCGTAAGGTTTGCGGCGTTCCTGAATGGGCGCGAGAAACGCATTCAGATGCCCGGCCGCAAGCTTCTTGCAATCCACGCAGCCGATTTCCGCCGTGCGGCACTCGCGATTCACACGATCGATGGTCCCCTGGGCGGAGAAAATCTTGTGCAGGTCAAACACCGGGCAGATGTCGGGATCGCCGGGGTCGCGTGCGCCGCTTGCGCGCCGGATCGGTCACCATCGTGGCGAGCTTCTTCGAAACCACATCCGGCGCGTCGGTCAGGAAAATCGCGTTGCCGTAACTCTTCGACATCTTGCGGCCGTCTGTTCCCGGCAGCCGCGGGGCGGAAGTCAGCAGCGCTTCGGGCTCGGGGAAAATGGGGTCGAGTATCCCCACATCGCGATTCAGCTAATCCGCCCGGATCGTCCAGCGAAGCCTTCTGGTAGTTCTGCCAGCATACATTGCCACCGCTTGGCCGCTCGGAGGACGGGGTACATCTTCGGATGCCCGCTACCCCAGGCGAGCCATTCCTGGTCGGAACGCTTTTTCATTTGCAGCTTGCCAAAGGCCTGGTTGAACCGCCGCGCCACTTCGCGCGTCAACTCCACGTGCGGAACCTGATCTTCACCCACGGGAACATAGCGCGGCTTGTACATCAGGATGTCGGCGGCCTGCAACAGCGGATAACCGAGGAATCCATAGGTGTTGATGTCGTGGTCCTTGATGTTTTCGAGTTGCTCTTTGTACGTGGGCACGCGCTCCAGCCAACCGAGCGGCGTCACCATGGAAAAGAGCAGGTGCAGTTCCGCGTGTTCCGGCAGGCGCGACTGGACAAAAAACGTGGCCTTGGCGGGGTCGAGCCCGCAGGCCAGCCAGTCCGCAACCATCTCCCAGGTGTCCTGGCGCAAATCGAGCGTATTCTCGTAGCCCGTCGTCAGCATGTGCCAGTCGGCGACGAAGTGAAAGCTGTCGTATTCATCTTGCAGCTTCACCCAATTCTGGAGAGCGCCCACCAGATTGCCGAGATGGAGTCTGCCGGTGGGCCGCATGCCGCTGAGAATGCGCGGGCGTTGAGAAGTGTTGAGATTCACTATTCGCCTTTGTAAATGCCTTTAAGCTTTTGTCAAGCCTCAGAAAGGCCCTGACAATTCGCATACCGCCGAAATTTCGCTAATCTCGCATCGTAACATAGCTTCCGCCGAATCGCGAAACCGCAGGTCCACCGGGTAGTGGGTCAGTTTGACGTAGCGGCGGCTTTACGCCGCCACTTGGCGAGGTAAACTCGCCGCTACATTTTCAAACTGACCCACTACCGTCCGCCGGGGGGTAGAAGGAGAAGCGCCAGGGCCAAGGGAGCATCCTTGGTAATTCCCGCCGACCCCAGACGGCAGCCCCCCCCTGAATTGAGGTATGTAATATTATTATCGCCGTGTGAGCAATATTGAACAGACAGGCAAGTTACTTTTGAAATATAACACGCCCAGGTTGGGCTAGCTGACCAGGGTCCTTTGAGGGTAACGTTATGCGCGAAGTTTCCACAAAGGGTGTTTTGCTAGTGGACGACGATCCGTCGCTGCGAGAACTTCTAACCATGGAATTGGAAGAAGCGGGCTTCGAAGCACGGCAAGCCGAGGACGGAATTGACGGGCTGTTAAAACTACGGGATGAACTTCCCAAGGTCATTATCTCCGACATTCAGATGCCCCGCATGTCGGGAATCGAGTTTATTTCAGTGGTGCGCCAACGCTTCCCTTCCATACCGGTCATTGTCTTCGCGGGGTCAACCTCCGATGAACTTCCGGCGGCAATCAGGCCTGACCGCTGTTTCTACAAGAGTGTGCGACGGATCCCCGAACTCTTGCAGGCCGTCCATGATCTGGCTCAAAAACCCCCCGATCATGCTTACCTCCCGCAAGTGATCAGTATCCCGGTTCGGACGCGCCCCGAGGGCGCCGGCTATTTCTTTCTGACCTGCACAGACTGCCTGCGCTTATTCCAGGTGGCGAGTACACCCGAGAATAAGACGGTGGACCAGATCGCCGTCTGTGTCCACTGCGAGGCTCGTGTACCCTACTTGGTCGAAAGCGCTGAGCCCGAGTGAGGCGGCTCGCGACCGAGTGCGACCCCCTGATGAGGGTGAAGCGGCCCGGGGGCGAGGGAAGAACTATTCTTAGTTTTGGTGCGGTTCTCGACCGCCTGCACTAGCATTTCTTCGGAATTGCACCAAAAAGCAAAAAACGAGTAGCGCTGTGCGGCGGAACGGCAAAAGAAATCAATAGGCAAGGGGCAAAGTAAGGGCGGACCGGTTCTCCAGGTCCGCAGCTTTTCGTTGCCTAGCCACAGAGTACTCGCTCCGCTTATCGGTACAAAACAGAAAGAAGACTATCGCCGCCTGATTACGCTGAGTGGCCCTGAGCGGGTACCCAATTCCGACACTGATCGCGTGCGCGCCTATCGCCATTTGATTCGCCATGCCGCCGATGTTCCGGTGCTCCTGTCTCCCTAAAACAGGTCCGCCTCCACTTCCTTCTTTCAAAGCTCATGCTTACAGCCCCGCAGGCGAGTACAATGGCAGGGGTCCTGAGGTCTTCGCTTGAAGAAGAGTCTTTTGTCACAACTGGTAAAGGTGGTCCGCATTCTCGGCGCGCTGGGGATCATCGGCGGAATCACGTTTTTCTATTTCCGCGTCTTCAGTGTCAACAACGTGACGGTGGCCCTTTCGTTCCTGCTGGCGGTGCTGGCGATTGCCACGCGTTGGGGACTGATGGAAGGGCTGGCGGCTTCGGTTGCCGGCATGCTTTGCTTTAATTTCTTCTTTCTCCCTCCCATCGGAACGCTCACGATTGCGGACCCCCAGAACTGGGTGGCTCTTTCTGCCTTTGTGGTGACGGCGGTCATCGCCAGCCATCTTTCCGCCAGTGCAAGAAAGCAGGCGCTGGAATCGACGCACCGCCAGCACGAAATGGAACGGCTTTACACCTTGAGCCGGAATTTGCTGCTTCTGGAAGTTCGCGGCCCCCTGGCCCAGGAGATTACTAATTCCATTGCTCAGGTGTTTGAATTGCCGGGACTGGCGTTTTATGACCGCACCAGCGACCGGATTCACCGGGCCGGTCCCCACGACATTCCTGTGGATGCCGGCAAACTGCGGGACACGCGCATTGCAAGGCACGGTTTTTCACGATGCCACAACGAAAACCACGGTCATTCCCATCAGCCTGGGAGGCCAGCCGATGGGGAGCTTGGGAATTCAGGGCTCGCAGGTGTCGGAGACGGCATTGCACGCCATCGGCAACCTTACGGCCATCACCTTGGAACGCGCCCACGCTCAGGATGTCGCCACGCGCGCCGAAGCCGCCCGGCAGAGCGAGGAGTTGAAGTCCACGATGCTCGATGCCCTGGCGCACGAGTTCAAAACTCCGCTCACGCCGATCAAGGCGGCGGTGACCTCCATGTTGTCGGACAGCGACATGAGTCCGACCCACCAGGAACTGCTGCGCATCGTTGATGAGGAGACGGACCGGCTGAACTCCATGCTCACCGAAGCCATCCAAATGTCACGGATCGAAGCGGGCCAACTCCAATTGCACCGGAGCCCGCAGTCCCTGGGCAAGATTGTCCAAGCGCAATTGGAAAAGCTGGGAGAAAGCCTGGAAGGCCGCAAGGTGACCGTGGAGGTTCCCGAAAGTTTGCCCCGGGTGAGTGTCGACCCGGAATTCATCGGAATCGTGATCTGGCAGTTGTTAAGCAATGCTTTGAGGTACACCCCGCCGGGCAGCCCCCTTACCCTCCGCGCCAGCGCGGAAGAGACGGAAGTTATCGTGAGCGTTGAGGACTGCGGGCCGGGGATTTCCGAACAGGAACAACGGAAGGTATTCGAAAAGTTTTACCGAGGCAAAGATCAGCGGGAGAGGATACCGGGTACGGGCATGGGCCTCACCATTGCCCGGGAGATTGTGCGCGCCCACCACGGCCGGATCTGGGTGGAGAGCGAACCCGGAAAAGGGGCAAGATTCTCATTCTCGGTCCCCCGCGCTCTCAGGGAGTCTTTACTGTGACCAGCGCCAGGATTTTAGTTGTCGATGATGAACCGCAGATTCGCCGCGTGATGCGCGCCACCCTGGTGGCGCGCGGCTATATGGTCAGCACCGCGCGCAACGGCGAGGAGGCTCTGGAGAAAGTTCGGGAAGAGCGCTTCGACCTGGTGCTTCTCGACATCAATATGCCGGGAATCGGCGGCATGGAAGCCTGCCGCATCATCCGCTCCCAGAGCGACATTCCCATTGTGATTCTTTCCATTCGCAATGCGGAAAAGGAGAAAGTGGATGCGCTGGATGCCGGCGCGGACGACTATGTGACCAAACCCTTCAGCATGCCGGAACTCTTGGCCCGCATTCGCGCCGCCCTCCGCCGGGCGCCCCTGCTAAGTTCGGGCACACCCGATGTGCTGAACCTGGGGAAAACGGTAATCAATTTCGTCGCGCGCCGGGTTACCGTGAACGGATACGGAAGTGCGCTTGACCCCCAAGGAGTTTGATCTTCTCCGCTACCTCGCCAGCAATCCCGATGAGGTCATCCCCCATGCCAAGCTTCTTCAGGCGGTGTGGGGGCCGGATTATGGCGAAGAGGTGGAATACCTCCGCGTCTTCATCAACCAGCTTCGCAAGAAGATCGAGCCGGATCCTTCCCACCCCGCGTATCTCCTGACCGAACCTTGGGTTGGCTACCGGTTTAGTCTTCCCAAAAAGGCCTAACGAAATCTTGACCAAGTCTTTATGATTTCTTTATGGGCCGCGCGAGCATCATGGTTAAGGTGACTCCCATGGAAGCCCATTCAGGTGACGAGTACAGCCTCGCCTCCCCGGCTTTCCCTCATGACGCCAAGGGCCATCGATACGATTAGACGGGCATACCGAGAAGAGGCTGGAAGTCTTCGTGATCTTTACGGACGCACCGGGAACGCTGGCGGCCCTGCAATTGGCAGATGGGCTGGCGCAAAAACTGGAGGCGCACATACGGCTGCTCATGCCCTATGAAGTGCCTTACGCTCTACCCCTGACCAAGCCTGCGGTGCCGGTGGAATTCCTGGAGGGCCAAATCCGCAACTTGGCCCGTGACACTCGCCTGGAGATCGCGGCGCACATTTATTTATGCCGCGACAAAAGGCGCACTTTGGAACTCCTCCTAAGGCCGCATTCCTTGATCGTCGTGGGCGGCAAGAAACGCTGGTGGCCAACCTCTGCGCAAAAACTTGCGCAGGCTCTCCAAAAGGATGGGCACCACGTGATTTTCGCGGAGCTGAGGTGACATTACCGTGGTAGACCTGGCTTATATCTTGATTGGCGTGCTGTTTTTCGTCGGTTGCTGGATTTTCACGCGCATCTGTGAGCGTCTCTAGGGAGGGCTGACCTATGGATTTCATCATTGCCGGCATCGCCGCATTGTTTCTGTTCGGTTATCTGGTTTACGCCCTTTTGCGTCCAGAGCAGTTTTGAGGAGGCTTGCATGACCATGTCTGGCTTTGTGTACATTGTTGTGTTCTTTCTGGTGCCTGTTGGCGCTGACGAAGCCGCTGGGCCTCTTCATGGCTCGCGTTTTCGAGGGCGAGCGCACTTTTCTCCATCCTCTGTTGCGGCCCTTGGAACGGCTCATTTACAAGTTATGCGGCATCCGGGAAACCTCCGAACAGCGCTGGACGCAATATTCCGCATCGGTTATCGCTTTTAGCCTGGTCGGCTTCCTGTTTGTTTACGCCATTCAGCGCTTGCAGGGATTGCTGCCTCTCAACCCCATGCACTTCAGCACCGCCCATGCTCCCAGTTACGCCACGCCCATGACGCCGGACCTGGCGTTCAATACCGCCGTGAGCTTCATGACCAACACCAACTGGCAGGCTTACGGCGGCGAGCAGACGCTCAGCTATCTCGTCCAAATGGCGGCGTTGACGGTCCAGAATTTCCTTTCCGCCGCCGCGGGCATTGCCGTGGCCATCGCGCTCATTCGCGGTTTTGCCCGCAAGCAGACGAACACCATCGGCAATTTCTGGGTTGATGCGACACGCGCCACAGTTTACGTGCTGCTGCCTCTGGCGTTGGTGTTTGCCCTTTTTCTCTGCTTTCGAGGGGTGCCGCAAACTTTGAAGTCCTACCAGAAGGCCACCACGGTGGAAGGAGCGACGCAAACCATCGCGGTGGGCCCGGTGGCCGGGCAGGAAGCCATCAAGATGCTGGGCACCAATGGCGGCGGCTTTTTCAACGCCAATTCGGCCCATCCCTTTGAAAACCCGACCCCTCTCACCAATTTCGTCCAGATTCTGTCGCTCCTGGTGATTTCGTCGGGCCTCACCTATACCTTCGGAAGAATGGTGGGTGACACACGCCAAGGCTGGGCGCTGTTCGCCGCCATGGCGTTCCTCTTCTTTGCGGGCGTATTTATCTGCTATCCCTCCGAGCACGCGGGTAATCCGAACCTTGCCCGATTAGGGGTGGAGACGGCGGCCACTCCCACCCAATCGGGCGGCAACATGGAGGGCAAGGATGTCCGCTTTGGCATCGCCGGTTCCACCTTGTTTGCGACCGCGACAACCGACGCGAGCTGCGGGGCCGTGAACAGCATGCACGATAGCTATACGCCCCTCGGCGGCTTCATCCCCTTGTTCAACTTACAGACGGACGAGGTCATTTTCGGCGGAGTCGGATCAGGTTTATACGGCATGCTGTTGTACGCCATCGTCGGGGTTTTTATTGCCGGACTCATGGTGGGCAGAACGCCGGAGTATCTGGGGAAGAAAATCGAGCAAAAGGAAGTGAAAATGGCCATGGTGGCCGTCATTGCCACGGCCTTCTCCATCCTTGTCTTCACGGCGATTTGCGCGGTCATTCCCTTCGCGAAAAACGGTTACTGGAATGCCCCAGGAGCGGCCATCGCTAATCTCGGCGAACTCCGGCCCGCATGGTTTCAGCGAGCTCCTTTACACTTTTTCGAGCGCTTCGGAAAACAATGGCAGCGCCTTTGCCGGAATCAACGTCAACACTCCCTGGTATAACCTCACGACCGCACTGGCCATGCTGATTGGGCGTTTCGGATTCATTCTTCCGACCCTGGCTATTGCCGGCAGCCTTGCCACCAAAAAGAAAGTGCCCACCACCAGCGGCACGTTCCCGACTCATGGCCCGCTCTTTATCGGCCTTTTGGTGGGGGTCGTGGTGGTGATTGGCGCCTTGACTTTCTTCCCGGCGCTTTCGCTGGGCCCACTGGTGGAGCACTTTTTCATGCGCGAAGGGAAACTCGTGTCCTCGCTGATGTTGACGATCGGGAGCTAATTCATGCCAACGACGACTGTAACGCCTCCTGCACTTGACGATTCAACGACCCTCGTACCGAAGAAAATGGTGCGGGCACGTCCCTTGTTCGATCACGCAACTCATGGGGCGCTCCCTGCAAGGCGTCGTTTGTAAAGCTGAATCCGGTCACGCTTTTCAAGAACCCCGTGATTTTCGTGGTGGAAGTGGGCGCAACGCTGACCACGGTTTTTCTGATTCGGGACATATTCATCGGGGCGTCCGGCATCGGCTTCTCGCTGCAAATTTCTCTCTGGCTCTGGTTCACGGTGCTCTTTGCCAACTTTGCCGAGGCCATGGCGGAAGCGCGCGGCAAGGCGCAGGCCGACACCCTGCGCAAGGCCAAAACCGACTCCATGGCTCGACGGATTGTTTCGCCCGGCAAGACGGAAACTGTTCCTGCCTCCAAGCTGCGCGCCCAGGACGTGGTCATCTGCGAGGTCGGCGACATCATTCCCGGTGACGGCGAGGTGATCGAAGGCATCGCCACCGTGGATGAGTCGGTCATCACCGGCGAAAGCGCGCCGGTGATCCGCGAATCGGGTGGAGACCGCAGCGCGGTTACGGGCGGGACCAAGGTCCTCTCGGATTCAGATCAAGATTCGGATCACCTCCAATCCCGGTGAGACGTTCCTCGATCGCATGATCGCCCTGGTGGAAGGGGCCGAGCGCCAGAAGACGCCCAACGAGATCGCGCTCAACATCCTGATCGCCGGGTTGACTCTCATCTTTTTGCTGGCCGTCGTCACCTTGCAGCCGTTTGCCGTGTATTCCGTCAACTCCGCCCAGGCAGGAACGGTTCCCAGCGTGGCCGTGCTGGTTTCCCTCCTCGTCTGCCTGATTCCCACCACCATCGGCGGCTTGCTTTCCGCCATCGGCATCGCGGGCATGGATCGCGTCATGCAGCACAACGTGCTGGCCATGAGCGGAAAGGCCGTGGAGGCTTCCGGAGACGTCAACACGCTCCTGCTCGACAAGACCGGCACCATCACGCTGGGCAACCGGCAGGCGGTGGAATTTCTTCCCGTCGAGGGGGTCACCGGCGCCGAACTGGCGGACGCGGCGCAACTCGCCAGCCTGGCCGATGAAACGCCCGAAGGCCGCTCGATTGTGGTGCTGGCCAAACAAGCGTACAGCCTCCGGGGGCGCGAGGTTGCTGAGCACGAGGCCCACTTTATCCCCTTCTCCGCCTACACCCGCATGAGCGGTGTCGATATCGACGGCCGCCGCCTGCGCAAGGGGGCCACCGATGCCATTGTGCAATTCGTCGCCGACAAGGCGGCAAGGTTCCCGCGAACTTCACCGAAATGTCGGATCGCATTTCCCGCACGGGAGGCACGCCCCTCGCCGTTGCCGATGGAGATCGTCTGCTGGGGATCGTTCACCTGAAGGATATCGTCAAGGGGGGAATGCGCGAGCGCCTGGAACAATTGCGGGCGATGGGAATTCGTTCCGTCATGATCACGGGAGACAATCCCTTGACGGCGGCGGCGATTGCCAACGAGGCCGGTGTGGATGACTTCCTCGCGCAAGCGACGCCCAAAGACAAGATGGATTACATCAAGAAAGAACAAGCGCAAGGCCGGCTGGTCGCCATGACCGGTGACGGCACCAACGATGCGCCCGCCCTCGCCCAGGCCGATGTGGGTGTGGCCATGAATACGGGTACGATGGCCGCCAAGGAAGCCGGGAACATGGTGGATCTGGATAGCAATCCCACCAAGCTGATCGAGATTGTGGCCATCGGCAAACAGTTGCTGATTACCCGCGGCGCGTTAACCACCTTTTCAATCTTGAACGATGTGTCCAAATACTTCGCCATCATCCCGGCGATGTTCGCGGCCACCTATCCGGAGCTCGACAAGCTCAACATCATGCGCCTGCACAGTCCGCAGAGCGCCGTCCTGGCCGCGGTGATCTTCAATGCGCTGATCATTATCGCTCTCGTCCCCTTGGCTTTGCGCGGGGTGAGATACAAGCCGCAAAGCGCCGCCGCCATGTTGAGCCGCAACCTTTGGATTTACGGATTGGGCGGGTTCATTGCGCCCTTCCCGTTGTATTTGGCTGATCGACCGGCTGCTCGGTGTGTTGCACCTGGCGTAGGACCGAGCGGCCCTCGGCCCGAGATCGTCTACTAAGGAGTTCTCGATGCGCTACCAACTTGCCCAAGCTTTTCGCTTCACTCTGTTGATGACCGTACTGACGGGGCTGATCTATCCCGGCGTGGTCACGGGCCTTTGCCAGCTCCTGTTTCCCCGCCCCGCGAACGGAAGCCTGCTGGTAGTTAATGGGGAAATCAAGGGTTCCACTTTGCTTGGCCAAAACTTCAGCAAGCCGGAATACTTCCACCCTCGGCCGTCGGCTGCCGGCAATGATGGATACGATGCCACCGCTTCCAGCGGGTCCAACCTTGGCCCCACCAATCAGAAATTGGTCGATCGGGTGAAGGCGGACATCGCGAAATTCCGCCAAGAGAATCCCGCCTATCAAGGTCCCATTCCTGCGGACCTGCTCACCACCTCCGCCAGCGGTTTGGATCCGGACATCAGTCCCGCCTCTGCTCTCGCCCAGGCCCCGCGCGTCGCCGCAGGCCCGTGGTGCTACTTTGGATCAGGTAACGCAGCTCATCGAGGCCCACACCCAAGGGCGGCATGTGGGTTTTCTAGGTGAGCCGCGCGTCAACGTGCTTCTCCTAAACCTTGACTTGAACCAGAAATTCCCTCTAGGGAAACCCTAGCCCGAATCCAGTTCACCTCGCCTGGATTTCTCACGCCTTGTTGGCAAGGGCCGGGCTGCGGAGCAGGTGTAGCGCGGACCTTTTCTGTAGATCCGTGGCTTTCACTTGTATTATGTCGCGCACCCGCAGCGATTCCGCATGCGTGCTTTTTCACCTGATTTAACCCTCTGAAATTGCAACTACTTTGCCCCCGTCCCCGCTCACCGAGCAGATTCGCATTCGCTTTTTGCTTGACAACGCGGGTTCTGCCTGATATACTATTAATGTATCAGATGAAGAACCCTCCACTATCCCGCTCCCGTCTTCCGGCAGGCGAGCGAAAACGCCGTTCGCGCCTGACGCAGATGGTCTCTAGCCAGCGCTTTCTCCGCGGCACCTTCGCGCCTCGTCTGCGCCGGTGCGGGAAACCGAATTGTCGCTGTGCCCACGGCGAACTGCACGCGTCGCTGTACCTCGTGCAGAGCCGGGGAGGCAAGCCGCGCCAGGGGTTCGTGCCTAAGGAGTGGGAAGCGCGCATCCGCCAGAGCGTTCAGGGCTATCAGGAAATCCAGCAACTGCTGGAGGAACTCTCGGAGATCGAGTGGCAGCGGCTGCTCGATCGCAAGGGGTGATGCCGTTCTCCGACGCCTGATCCGGTATGGCGAGACCGTCTACGGTCTTTCGGAACGGATCGTCGCGGCGGTCCATGATCCCCGACGACAACCCCGTATCCCGGTGGCCGTTCTCCTGAAAGCCAGCCTGGTGATGTTCTGGTCCCGCTTGGGCAGCCTGCACGCGCTGGAAGAGCACCGCCTCGCGCGGTTCTGGAAACGGTGGCTGGGACGTTCGCCCGGCAGTAGCGACACCCTGGGGCGCGTCCACGCTGGTCTCGCCGCCCAGGAACTGCGCGAGGGGCTGCATCATGTCTACTCCCGCCTGAAGCGGAACAAAGCCTTGCCGGGCATCGGCGGACTGAGCGTGGCGGTTCTCGACGGTCACGAGACCCACGCCAGCTATCGCCGTCGTTGCTCGGGATGCTTGCAGCGGACGATTCACACCGAGCAAGGCGAGAGGATTCAGTACTACCATCGGAACGTCACGCTGCAGTTGTTGACGGGTTCGGAGTTGCGCATCCTGCTCGATCTGGAACCCCAACGGCCCGGCGAAGACGAGGTGACCACGGCCCGCCGCTTGCTGGAGCGCGTCCTGGCCCGTTACCCCCGCGCCTTTCAGTTGCTGTTGGCCGATGGTCTCTATGCCCAGGCCCCCTTCTTCAATCTTCTGCTCGCCCACGGTAAGCACGCACTGGTGGTTCTCAAGGACGAGCGGCGGGACCTTTACCAGGATGCCTGCGGTTTGTTTGCGCTGACTCCGCCCGAAGCGGGAAAGTATCGGTCGCGCCACTGCCAGTGGTGGGACGTATCGGACTTCACCACTTGGCCCCAAGTCCACGCTCCGCTGCGGGTCATCCGTTCGCGAGAAACCTACTCGGTGCGCCGCCAGATTACCATGCAGGTTGAGTCGATGACGACCGAGTGGGTTTGGGCCACGACGCTACCGGCCGCGCAGGCCTCGACGGAACAAGCCGTCGGCTTCGGGCATCGTCGCTGGGACATCAAGAACTATGGGTTCAACGAACTCGCCAACGAGTGGCACTCCGACCATGTGTATAAACACCACCCGCAGGCCATCGAGTCGTTTCTGCTCGTCGCCTTCCTGGCCTACAACCTCTTTCATGCTTTCTGGGTTCTCAATCTGAAACCGGCCGTCCGGCGTGGCAGAACACTCCGCTACTGGGCACGCCTCATGGCCCGCGAACTCTGCCAGGACCCCGGCTTCGCCGAGGGTTCATCCCCCTAAAAGTCTTCCCCTCCCCTCCCGGAATTCCGCCCTGCGCTTCGGCCCCATATCCCTGTGGCGTGCGGCGGGTTGCGCCCATCTCACCATAGTGTCGACCCCACCGGGCGTATTTTCCCGCCCTGCCCCCGCCAACAATGCCAATGCGAATCTGCCCGACCGCCTCCCCTGCGCCCGGACTAACTATTTCGCCCACCTCCAACCTCGCATGCGGAATCGCTGGCGCACCCGTGTCCGCCTTGCCGCCAAGCTTGTCCGATAGTACACTGCCAAGAGGGAGATTTCCGCCTGTATGCCGATCGATTCTGACCGCCGGCCTGATCCTGAGATGCTCCTTAAGCAGATCGAAGCGCCGGACGATCAGCTCCAGCACGAACGGTTAAAGGTCTTTCTGGGCTACGCCTCGGGAGTCGGCAAGTCTTTCCGCATGTTGGATGAGGGCCGGCGCCGCCGGGCGCGCGGCCAGGATGTGGTCATGGGAGCCATTCAACCGGACCTGCCCGCCGAGCTCGAGCACCTGCTCCAGACCATCGAGGTCATTCCCCTCAAGAAAATCGGCATTGGCATGGCCATGGATGTGGAGGCCATTTTGCGCCGGCGCCCGCAAGTCTGCCTGGTTGATGGCGTCGCTTACAACAATCCTCCGGGCAGCAAAAACCCCCAGCGCTGGCTGGATGTGGAAGAACTCCTGGCGGCCGGAATCGTCGTGATTACTTCTCTCAACCTCCAGCACATCGAGGAGCGCCGGGAAGCCGCCGAGAGGATTACCGGGAAGCACGTCACGGAAACCGTCCCCGAGCGATTCCTATATAACGCCGACGAGATCGTGATCGTGGATGTCCCGCCGGAACTCCTGTTGGAACGGGCGGGGCAGCCGTCCACAGCCGCTCAACCTCCGGCGGGCATGCCGCGCCGCCTTTCCGCCCTGCGGGAGATTGCGTTGCTTCTGGCTGCCGAAGTGGTTGACTACCAGCTTGAGGACTACCTTCTCGCTCACGGGATCGAACTACTTTGGGGTACTCACGAACGCATCCTGGTTTGCCTGACGCGCGGGGCCAATGCCCACGCCATGATCGAGAGCGGAAGGCGCAACGCCGAGCGCTTCCATGGAGAGCTTTTCGCCGTGTATATCCGCCACGACCAGCTTTCCGAGAAAGACGAAAGCATCCTCCACGCCCAGCTTATGGAAGCGCAACAGATAGAAGCGCAGACCGCGGCCCTCGACGGGTACGACCCGGTAGAAACACTGATGGATTTTGCGCGTGCGCACCGGATTACGCAAATCTTTGTCGGCCATCCCAGCCGCGTCCACTGGTGGGATCGTTTCGTGGGCGGTCCTTTGGACCGGCTCATTCGTGACGCCGAAGGGATCGATGTGCGGGTGTTTCCGCACTGAAGGCAGGGGTTAGGGATTCGCGATTAGGGGCTAGTTTTCAGTTGTGAGGGGTCAACGTTTTTCACCTTTCCCTAACCCCTAATCCCTAGAGTTTACAATGGACACACCTTCTCACAAGCGCGGCAGGCTAAAAATGTATTTGGGGTTTGCCGCCGGCGTCGGAAAAACCTACCAGATGTTGCAGGACGCTCACGAACTGGTGAAGCGGGGTGTCGACGTGGTGATCGGTTATCTCGAACCGCATGGGCGTAAGGATACCATTGCCCAGGCGCAGGGCCTGGAGCTGATTCCGCGCTGCAATATGGAATACCGGGCAGCAGTTTTCGAAGAGATGAATATGCCCGCCATCCTGGAACGCCACCCCGAAGTGTGCGTGGTGGATGAACTGCCGCATACCAACGTTCCGGGCTCAACCCATTTGAAACGCTGGGAAAATGTTTTGGAGCTGCTCGAGGCGGGGATCGATGTCATGACCACCATGAACATCCAGCACCTCGAAAGCCTGAATGACCAGGTCAAGGACATGACCGGCGTCCGGGTGCGCGAGACGATTCCGGACTGGGTCATGAAACAGGCCGACGAAGTCGTCATGGTGGATCTTACCCCGCGGGCTCTGATCAATCGGCTGGAGCGCGGCGTGGTGTATCCGCCGGAGAAGGCCCAGCGCGCCTTGCAGAATTTCTTCAAGGAATCCACCCTCGTCGCCCTGCGTGAAATCGCCTTGCGACAGACCGCGCACGAAGTGGAGATTCGGCAGGTGACGTTGCCTGAATCTGCCACCGAAGCGACGGCCGAGCCGGCGGAAAATTTGAGCACCGGAGGCAGTGACTTTGGCGGCCCGGCCGACCGGATTCTGGTCTACGTCACCGAGCATCCCTCCACCGCCATGCTCATCCGCCGCGGCCGGAGAGTGGCGGATTATCTCCAGGCTGACTGTTTTGCCATATTCATCCATGCCGAAATCGATTTCAATGCGTTGCCGGCCGCCAAACGCGAAGCCGTGGAGCGCCACCTCAACTTCGCGCGCAACCTTCACATCGAAACCAGGGTCCTGCAAGGTGAGGATATCGCCATAACTTTGCTCGACTTCGCCCGCCTTCATAACATTACCCAGCTTTTCATGGTGCGCCCCCAGTATTCCCCCTGGGAGGGGTTTATAGGACGGAACCTGATCCATCGCATTGTCCGCCACGCCCATGATATGCAGGTGACCATCGTCGCCGAACGCAAGCCGACCCGCCGCGAATAATGGGCTGGCCCGGAAGGGGCGGGCAGCGAAGCGCGGCGGCGCGGCAAGCGGCCATTGAGCGGCTCAAGACCTTCGGCAAGACAAACCCGCTTTCCCTGGGCGGCATCACCATCAAGCAACTCCGCGACGAGGCGCGTCCGTGAGTTGGATTGTCTTGGATGCCTCCGTTACCCTATCCTGGTGTTTCCCGGATGAGCAAACGTCCGCCGCGATGGGCGTGTTGGACTTGCTGAAGGCGGCGTAGCGCGACCTGTTCTCTACTGACTGATGCACAATTAGGTGACAGATGAACCCCCTCACCCCCACGGCAAGCAGAACGTGGGGCCCCCTCCGCCTTGCGGTCCCCCCTCTTCCCCAAGGGGGAGAGGGCAGAGAAAATCACGATTGCAGCGCTAAAACTGAGGATTCTTATTCCCTCGCCCCCTTGGGGGAGAGGGTGGACCGCAACCGGCGTTTTCATCAGCCGGGGCGGGCCGGGTGAGGGGGTCAAAACCGTAGCGCAGGATACGAACTTGACCCGGGGCGTTCAATGCGGTGAAAAGATCCATGAACGAACAAAAGCATTTCACGCAAAGGCGCAAAGTAGCAAAGGCGCAAAGAAAACGACGCAATTATTCTTTGCGGTCTTAGCGCCTTGGCGTCTTTGCGTGACTTTGTGGTCAATTGGGGACGAACCGCGGACCTTCAGAACCGGTCCGCGCTTCACTTGCTCCACGGGGGCGAGGGTTGTAAATTCAAAACAACACGTCCTTTTTGCCGGTCTTGACCTCCTCGCCCCCGCGTGGTGCAGCAGCGAATTAAGTCCGCGCGTGCTTGGCGATGTTCGCGGCATTTCCGGGCACCGGCACTTCCGCCTTGATGGGCACCGGTCCCATGGCGTATTCGGTGGGGCCGAGGCGTTCATTCGAATCCATCATCTCGTCCCACTTCACCTCTTTGCCCGTGTAGGCCGCGGTCCTTCCCATGATGGCGGCCAGCGTCGCGTGGGCCACGTGTTCCGCTTCGTTAATGGGCTGGTTGGTGCGGATGGCGGTGACGAAATCCACATGCTCCTGATCGTAGGGGTTGACCTTCGTCTTGCCGGGATCCTGCCCCGGTTCCTGATACTTCCACACCACCTTGTCCGTAAGGTCGATAGATCGTGTTCTTGCAATTCGTGTAGCCCTCCGTCCCCACGACGTACTCGGAGACGTCCATCGGCGCAACCGTCAATCTGGCGGCACATGCTCTCCAGGATTCCGCCGTTGGGGTAGGTGAACTGCAAATTGAAGTGGTCGTACTGGTCGCCCGTCACGCGCTGGACGCGCCCGCCGGAACCGATGACTTTGGTGGGGTTCATTCCCGTGAACCAGAGGACGGTGTCGAGATTATGGACGTGCTGCTCAACGATGTGGTCGCCGGAAAGCCAACGCCAGTTCACCCAATCGCGAATCATGGCTTCCATATCCGACCACTCTTTCTTCTTGGGCGTATACCACAATTGGCCGCCGTTCCAGCGGGCGCAGGCGCCGACGATCTGGCCGATGGCGCCATGGGAGACGCGATTATAGGTTTCCTGATAGGCGCGGTCATGCCGCCGCTGGGTTCCCGTCACCACGCACAGATTGTAAGCCGCGGCTTTCTGGCCCGTCGCCAGAATGGAGCGCACGCCGGGGGCATCGACGGCGCACGGCTTCTCAATAAAGCAATGTTTCTTGGCGTCCACCGCGGCATCGAAATGCAGGGGCCGGAAATGCGGCGGCGTGGCACACAGCACCAGGTCCACGTCGGTGGCGAGCACTTTCTTGTAAGCATCAAAGCCGATAAAGCAATGGTCGTCGGCAATCTGCTGCTGCGCCTTCTTGGCAAGCTGGTCGCGGCATTTATCCAGATGGTCCTGCAGGACGTCCCCCAGCGCCACGATCTTGAGGTTGGGTCCCGCCTTGAGAAAGTTCAGGGCAGCGCCGGTGCCCCGCTCGCCGCAGCCGATCAGGCCCGCCTTCAGGACCGGGCCATCCGGAGCCACGTCCACAAACGTCAAGGGCGGGTAAGTCTTCTTGCAACTGGCCAGCACCGCTCCGGCGCCCACGGCCGCTACGGCGCCGATAAATGTTCGCCGGTTAAAATCGCGTTTTTCCTTTTCCGTCTTCTCATCAGTCATGTCGGATCTCCTTTGAAATAAGAATTCCTTTCGAGTACAGCACCAAAACCAAGAATTTTT
>CAWELY010000022.1:0-66881 GCA_963810005.1 uncultured Acidobacteriota bacterium | reverse complement strand
ACACTGCCCCCGTCGGCCCACTGGTGTCCACAATCCAAGCCGGCTGGCCGGACTGCCAGGAAAGCAGATACTTGCCGGAGGTTCGCAAGGGCTCCAGCATCGTCGCCGTGGCCGGCAGTTGCAGGTCTTGCACCTGCAAACTTTGCAAGTTAATCTGGTAAAGATGATTGGTGCTGGCGCTGGTGATGAGCGCCCTGCCGGCAGTCACTTGCAAGCCGATCTTCCCCCCCAAGCCGGTCAACCCGCTAACCAGCGAGCGGTTGGAAGGCGCGCTGTTGACACTCTGCAATAGCGACAAGCTGCCGCCGTTGCGATCAAAAATCAGGGCATTGGCCGATTGCGGGACGAACGTCATGCCTTCCAGGTCGCCCACGGTGTCAAGCAATTGCTGCCCCGCGCCCACGGCCAGCCAATACACCGAGCTGTTCGCCCCCCCCTCCAGCAGCGTAACTCCGTCGTCCGCGAGCGCCAACAGGCGCACCGGATTCGGTAGATCGGCGCTGCTGATCTCGCGAGCGACGCGAGGGTTGGCGGGAAGACCGCTGACCACCTCCAGCCGGCCCTCGGAAGCCGAATACACCGCTGCGGCCGCGCCATTGGGACTGAAAGAGACGATGTCCGGCTGGGAAATTGCCCCGCTGATCTCGATGACCGGCCCAGGATTCGCGGTGGGAAACGTCATGACGCCGATGGGAGCGCCGACGCTCCCGCGACGATCGCGTATTTTTGACCGGGCGCGAAATTGAGGTTCGTCACCCCGGCGGGAAGCGCCAACGGTTGACTCAGGATCGCAGCACCGGGAATGCCGAAAATGGCCCTTACCTCACCGCCATTGGTGGTGTTGACGAACCCCAGCATGGGCGCCTGCATCGATTGGGAGACCTTGCTGTCCGTTTGTATACTCTGGCTGACTTGCTTGCTGGGCGGAAGACCGCCCCCTCCACACCCGAGGTTCAGCAAACTTATGGTGAAGCAAACAAGAAGGAGTAGAAGTATCGGATTTCGAGCGCCACTACGCATGTGGTTATCCCCTCGCTTTCGTCCAAGAAGGTTCTAATGCGGCGGTCCGAGCGAAGGTGTACCCGCGCCGCCGATGGTCCCCGTTTTCGAGCCTCCCCCACTCTTAGCCACTGCGACCCCTACGCCAATAGCCGCCGCCACGCCTACGGCGATGATCCCAATCGTGGTCCCCGAGATGCCGGCTCCCGCCGTGGCAGCACCCACGCCGGCCCCTACTCCTGCTCCCGCCGTGGTAGCCGCGGCAACGGTCACGTAGTTGGTTTGGGCAATGGAAGCTGTGAACACTTGCCCGTGAAAATTCACCGTGACCTTAATCTTAAAAGAACCAGGCCCGACAGGTTTTGAAGTAGTTACCACTGCCCGGCCGCTCGCGTCGGTTGTCGTCATAAAGGTATTACCGCCGTGGGCAAAGGCAACGCGCGGGCCGGAATCGGGTGCCAGAAACGTAATGGTGGCGTCAGAGACCGGCAAATTGTTCTTGTCACGCACCTCAACGACGGGTTTCACGGCCATCTTGCTCTTGAGGATGTTGACCCCATCCTCACCTTGCAGAACATTTATGTGTAAACCAAGTTGAGTTTCGTTCGCAGAAGGGTTTTGGGGTGGGCAAGCAAAACCCGGGTCAAAATTACAGGCGAGCCCAACCGATAAGGCAACCAGCAAAACGCCCACCGGGGTGGAAGACGGAACCGGGCGTAGCATAGGATCACCTCTCAGGTTCGCGCTCAAGTCGGAGCGGATACTAGCACGGAATTCCTGAGATGCAAGTGGGTATTGTAGGGGTATTTTGAGGGGTGGACATTGTGACTGCAATTGTAAAGGTACCCCTGTTGGAGCGCTCGGGGTTGCGCCGCGACTCCACGCTCTTAGGCGCACGTGAAAGCCTATCTATCTAGTTATGCGGTCCACTAACCTAAGTCCGCGATCGGATGGGCCAATCGAGTATCAAGATCACCGTCGATACGTACGGTCATGTGATCCCTCGCGCGGCCCTGTTTTAGAGGTTTGCAGTTCGTCTCGCATGAACACCAGACAGCCGCGGAATCAAAAGAACAGGCCCGCGCTAAGGTTGGTGGGAGGTACTTCGCCGGATGGAGAACGGAAAACGCGTCCCCGGAAAGCAGGACGACTGCGCTTGGAAAGCGGGTCAGGCTCCCACCAGCTTGGCATCACTAACGGGTAGAATCCCTTTCCCGCCGAATTTCTATCGATTTGGTCAAATAGTCTCTGTGGTGGTCAGTGATCAGCCCTTCGGCTTTCGAGATTATCCGACAATTTGTCTGGGAGCTTCTGCGAAGACTGCCGGACTTCCCCGCACCTCCGTGGGCATTCGCGGGCTATCCACAATCCTCCCACGTGTGCAAGCCCTCTTCCTCGGCAGTTTTCCAAATGCAATCGCAGGGCAATTCTGTTTGTAGTAATCTCATGCTCATGGAAGTAAGTGAAGCAGGAGAAAGACTGGAGAATAAGCCGCCCGCCTCGCAGCATCAGGCTTTGCTGGAGGTCACCGAATCGATCGCTACGCACCGCGACCTGCCGGAGCTTTTTCATGATCTCAAGGAACGCCTGCCGCGCTTGGTGAACTTCGATACGCTGTGGCTGGTTTTGCACGAACCCGCCCGCAACGTCATGCGCGTCCACATCCTGGAAACCCCTTCCCGCGCCTACGTGGACTTTGTCGAGCGCACCATTCAGGATGCTCCGGCCGGCTGGGTCTGGGAACGGCAGGAGGCCCTTATTGTTTCCGACCTGGAGCAGGAAACACGCTTCGAACAGGCGATGGACTCGCTGCGCGACATCGGCGTTAAGATCCTTTTGTATTCTGCCGTTGACCACCGCGCATCGCCGCTTGGGAGCTGTCGGATTCGGCAGCCAGCGCGTGGGGGCGTACGGTGAGGCGGGGGTGGAATTCCTCCAACTGGTGGCTCGGCAAATTGCCGTCGCCGTGGACAACGCGCTCAATTACCAAGCCGCCCAGGCATTGCAGCAGCAGCTTCGAGCACGAGCGGGATCGGCTAAAGTTGCTCCTGGATTTGAACAACAGCGTGGTTTCCACCCTCGACCTGCGGCAGCTATTTCGCGCGATTTCGGCAAACGTTCGGCAGGTCATGGAGTGCGATTACGCCAGCGTGCTTCTGCCCGAGCAGGATGGGAAGCAGTTAAGAGTGTACGCGCGCGACTTCTCCGAAGGGGGAGAATCCTGGCAGGAAGAAATCGTGGTTCCGGCCGCCGGACGGCCTGCCGGCGAAGTCCTGGAGTCGGGCGAACCCCTCGTTCTCGATCGGCAAGCGCTCAGCCGGTATGGCCCCCACCTTAATCTCTGGTCGATGGGATTGAAATCCGTTTGCGTCCTCCCCATGATCAGCCGCGAGCGCGTGATCGGCACCATTGAATCTCGGACGGCTGCGGGAGGGAGCTTTCTCCCCGGAGGATGTGGATTTCCTTACCCAGGTGGCCAACCAGATTGCCATCGGCGTGGAAAATGCGCTGAATTATGAACAAGTTACCGAGGCGCGGGAAAGACTGGCGGAGGAAAGGAACTACCTTAGCGAAGAGATTCGCACCGAGCACGACTTTGAAGCGATCATCGGCCAAAGCCCCGCCCTCAAGCGGATTTTGAAGCAGGCGGAATTGGTAGCGCCCACCGGTTCGACCGTCCTCATCATGGGAGAAACCGGTACGGGGAAGGAGGTTCTGGCGCGGGCCATCCACGACATCAGCCCACGGCGCGAGCGCACGTTTGTGAGTGTGAATTGCGCCGCCATTCCCATGGGCCTCCTGGAAAGTGAACTTTTTGGCCACGAAAAGGGCGCTTTCACCGGGGCCATCGCGCAGAAGATCGGCCGCTTTGAGTTGGCGCATCAAGGGACCCTCTTCCTTGATGAGGTGGGCGACATCCCCCTGGAATTGCAACCGAAGCTCTTGCGCGTGTTGCAGGAACAGGAATTTGAGCGCTTGGGCAGCAACCGGACGCTCCACGTGGATACCCGCCTGATGGCCGCCACCAGCCGCGACTTGGCGCAAATGGTGGAAAACCGGGAATTTCGCAGTGACCTCTATTACCGCTTGAACATTTTCCCCATTCTTGTCCCGCCCTTGCGCGAACGGCCGGAGGATATTCCCCTCCTGGTGGCCCATTTCACGGACAAGTATGCGCGCAGAATGGATAAGCGAATCAGCAGGATACCGGCGGAAACCATGGACGCCCTGAAGCGCTACCACTGGCCGGGCAATGTGCGCGAATTGCAGAATTTCATCGAGCGCGCCACGATTCTCACCTCGGGATCGACCCTTCAGGCGCCGCTCGCGGAGCTGCGGCAAGCCAGCCGGGAAGTCCAGCGAAAATCGCGCACCCTCGCCGAGAACGAACGCGACCAGATCATGCGGGCCCTGCGCGAATCCCAATGGGTGCTGGGCGGTCCCGGAGGCGCGGCCGAGAGGCTGGGACTTAAGCGCACGACGCTCTTCTACAAAATGCGAAAGCTGGGGATTACGCGCCCCAAGCCTGCTTAGGCGGAGTAGGCAGACTGAGCAGGCGACCGTTTTCATACCAGTCGTCATAAGCAATGCTGACGTAAAGGCGTCAAAGCGTCAAAATTTTGACGTCAATTTGATCGATCCTCAGGCACTCGTACAATCTTGATTCTCTCTGCCAGTTAATATCTAAGTCTATTTTTTTAAGTATGGTACATAAATTTAATGCAAACCAATGAGATTGGAATTACACCTGCGCAATAGATCTTCCGGCACATGGCCAGTATTCTGTCGATAAAACCCCAACTTCGCTCTATCGATGATCGTTTTGCCAAAGGTAAGGCAATGGCGGTATTCAGGATGTTTGAGCTAGGACCCGAAAGAGTCTTACTGCCTACTGCCGCTCTGCTTACTGCCTACTCGTCTCATTATGTGGATTGTCCGATTAGCCTTACGACGGCCCTACACCTTCATCGTGATGGCGATCGTCATCATGATCCTGGGGGCGCTCTCCATCATTCGCACCCCCAAGGACATCTTCCCCAACATCAACATCCCGGTGGTAAGCGTCCTTTGGAACTACACGGGCCTTTCCCCCGAGCAGATGGCGAACCGGATCTCGGTCATCAACCAACGTTCCCTCACCTTGACGGTGAATGACATTGAGCACATCGAGTCCGAGTCGCTGAATGGCATCGCCGTCATCAAGATTTTCTTCCAGCCGGGCGCCAACATTGCCATGGCGATGAGCCAAGTGACGGCAATGTCGCAGACGCAGCTTCGGCAATTGCCGCCCGGCACCACTCCTCCGCTCATCATGCAGTACAGCGCGTCCACGGTGCCCATTCTGCAATTGGGACTTTCCGGGCAAGGGCTTTCCGAGCAGCGGTTGTTTGACTTGGGCGCGAACTTCATCCGCGTCCAACTGGCCGACGTGGAAGGCGCCGCCATACCGTGGCCCTACGGGGGAAAGCAACGCCAAGTGCAGGTGGACCTTGACACTGCCGCCTTGCAGGCCAAGGGACTTTCGCCCGTCGATGTGGTGAATGCCATCAGCGCCCAGAACCTGATTCTTCCTTCCGGGACTTCCAAAATCGGCCAGTACGAGTATGACGTTGAGACCAACGGCAGCCCGCTAACCACCGCCGAACTCAATGATTTGCCGATAAAAACCTCCGGTAACACGGTAATTTATATTCGCGACGTCGCCCATGTGCGCGATGGCTTCCCGCCCCAGACCAACATCGTGCGCGTCAACGGCCAACGGGCGGCATTGATGACGGCGATGAAAACCGGGAATTCCTCGACTCTGGATATCATCTCCCAAATCAAAGCGGAGTTGCCGGTCATTCAGAAGGGTTTGCCGCCGCAATTGCAAATCCACTACTTGAATGACCAGTCCATTTTCGTGAGGGCCGCCATTAAAGGTGTGGTGAGGGAAGCGCTTATTGCCGCTCTCCTTACCGCGGCGATGATTCTGCTGTTCTTGGGGAGCTGGCGGAGCACCATCATTATCGCGGTCTCCATCCCGCTTTCCATCCTGACCTCCCTGGTGGTGCTCAGTGCGCTCGGGGAAACCATCAACATCATGACGCTAGGGGGATTCGCTTTGGCGGTGGGGATTCTGGTGGACGACGCCACGGTTGAAGTCGAAAACATCAACCGCAACATCGCCATGGATAAAGAAATCCTGGTGGCGATTTTGGATGGCGCGTCGCAGATTGCCGTCCCGGCTTTTGTCTCGACCCTCGCCATCTGCATTGTTTTCGTGCCCATGTTTTTCCTGACCGGGGTCGCCCGGCACCTCTTTATCCCCCTGGCGGAAGCGGTAAGCTTCGCCATGCTGGCGTCTTACCTCCTGTCCCGGACCTTGGTGCCGACCATGGCGCGGTACCTGCTCCGCGGCCACGAGCACGACGCGCAGAATCTGGAAGCCGAGGCCCAGCGCCACTTTTTGGCGCGCCTGCAAATCAGATTTGAGCACGCCTTCGAAGGGCTGCGCGGAAGGTACAAGCGTTGGCTGAGCGACCTGCCTGCGCCATCGTGCCTGGCTGGCGGTGGGGGTTCTTGAGCGCCGCCGCCGCTTCGTTTTTGCTGATTCCCTGGATTGGCCAGGACTTTTTCCCCAAGGTTGACAGTGGGCAGTTTACCCTGCACCTGCGGGCTCCCACCGGAACCCGCATCGAAGAGACGGCGCAGCTTTGCGATTAGGTGGAGAATTCCATTCGCCAGGAGATTCCTCCCCAGGAAGTCACCAGCATTATCGATAACATCGGGTTGCCGTACAGCAGCGTGAATCTTGCCTACAGCAACTCGGCTCCCATCGGCACCGGGGATGCTGACATTATGGTTGCGCTGTCGGAAGACCATCACCCCACGGCGGAGTATGTCCGCAGGCTGCGGCTCAAATTGGCTCGAGGAATATCCCGGGCGTGACGTTTTACGTCCTGCCCTCGGACATGGTCAGCCAGATTCTGAATTTCGGCCTCCCGGCGCCCATCAATGTCCAGGTGGTGGGCCAAGACCTGAGCGCCAATCGGCGATTCGCCGAGGGGCTGATGCGTAAACTCAAATACATCCCCGGCGCGGTTGACTTGCGCATTCAGGAACCTTTCAACCTGCCCCGGCTTCAGGTTGACATTGACCGAACCCGGACGGCGCAGGTAGGCTTTACGCACCAGCAACGTCGCCAGCGACCTGCTGGTTTCCCTAAGTGGGAGCTTCCAGACCTCTCCCACCTTCTGGTTGGACCCGCGGACCGGCGTCAGCTACAGCATCACCACTCAAACGCCGCAATACCGCGTGGACTCGCTCCAGGATCTCCAAAACATTCCCATTTCGAATTCCAGCGGCGCTCCCCCGCAGATCCTGGGGAATCTGGCCACCATCAGCCGCGGCGCTTCGCTGGCCGCAGTCTCGCATTACAACGTTCAACCCGTAATCAACATTTACGGTTCCGTGCAGGGAAGGGACTTGGGGGGCGTGGCGCGTGACCTCGACCGCATGGTGGGTGAGAGCCAAAAGGATCTGCCGCGCGGCTCGCGGACCATTGTGCGCGGGCAGATTGATACCATGCGCTCGTCCTTCTAGGGACTGCTGGCCGGGCTGGTCTTCTCGATCGTGCTGGTTTATCTCTTGATCGTGGTGAACTTCCAATCCTGGCTGGATCCGCTGATCATTATTTCCGCTTTGCCGACGGGGCTGGCGGGGATCCTCTGGTTCCTGTTCGCGACGCACACCACCTTCAGCGTGCCCGCCATGATCGGCGCCATCATGTGCGTGGGCGTCGCCACGTCCAACAGCATTCTGGTGGTGAGTTTTGCCAAGGAACAATTGGAAGAAGGCGTCAATGCCACGGTGGCGGCACTGGAGGCGGGGTTCACGCGTTTTCGCCCCGTCATCATGACGGCGCTGGCCATGATTATCGGCATGGTGCCCATGGCCCTGGGCCTGGGTGAGGGCGGCGAGCAAAACGCTCCCCTGGGCCGGGCGGTGATCGGCGGCCTGCTGTTTGCCACCGTGGCGACGCTGTTCTTTGTTCCCACCGTGTTCAGCGTGGTGCACGGCAGGCAGAAGGCAGTAAGCAGTAGGCAGTAGGCAGCACCGCCATCGGCGGAGGCCGGATTGAATAGCCTGTGACTACCAATCGCATCGACCGTTTAGAATCAGAAGGTTACCATGTAGTCACAGGCCAGAGGCCAGTAAGCAGTAGGCAGAAGGATGGGGCCATCGGGCCATTGAAAGGCTGTCCGTGGTCCGTTGTCCGTGGCCGTAATCCTAAAGATCGCCGTGTACCGCGGGCAACGGACAACTGACCACGGACCACGGACAGCTTCTCGATGACCCGATTTTCGGAGGACGTAATGAAAGCTGAGGAAAGTTACGACATTGAAACCCACAACGGGCAAGGCGGGGGTTCCGGCCTGCCGGGCCAACGTCCCCCGTCGTCCGGGGCGGGCAAAGTCATTTTCGGGCTGGTGGTTCTCTTGATTGTCTGCGGGCGCCGTTGTTTACAGGGGCATTACCACTCGCGTCCGCGCCGCTGCCGACGTGAAGGCCGACACGCAGAATCTCGCCGTGCCCGCGGTTTCGCTGGCTCAACCCAAGCGCGGCGCGCCGCAGGAAGAAATCGTATTGCCGGGGAACATCCAGGCCTTCATCGACGCGCCCATTTATGCGCGGACCAACGGTTACCTGAAGCGCTGGTACGTGGACATTGGCGGCAGGGTAAAGAGCGGCCAGCTTCTGGCGGAAATCGATACTCCCGAACTGGATCAGCAACTCCAGCAGGCGCGGGCAGACCTGGCGACGGCAAAGGCCAACTACGATTTGGCGCAGACCACCGCCGCGCGCTACGAGGTCCTGCTGAAAAGCGATTCCGTGGCCAAGCAGGATGTTGACAACGCCGTGGGTGATGCTCACGCCAAAAAGGCCATGGTGGACTCCGCCACGGACAACGTGAAGCGCCTGGAACAGTTGCAATCCTTTGAAAAGGTCTATGCGCCTTTCGACGGGGTGCTGACGGCGCGCAAGACCGATATCGGCCAGCTCATTGGTTCCGGAAGCGGCAGCGGCGCCAAGGAATTGTTTCATGTGGCGGCCATTAACACCCTGCGCGTCTACGTGAATGTGCCGCAGATCTACTCCCCCGCGGCGGTCCCGGGCGTCCAGTCCTATTTGACGATGCCGCAGTTTCCCGGACGCCGCTTTCCCGGCAAGCTGGTGCGGACCGCCGAGGCCATTGACCAAGCGTCCCGCACCCTGCTGGCGGAGGTGGACGTTGCCAACCCCACGGGCGAAATTCTGCCCGGCGCTTACGCCGAAGTCCATTTGAAGCTTCCCTCCGCCGCCTCGACGGTCGTCATCCCGGTCACCAGCCTGATTTTTCGTTCGGAAGGCTTGCGCGTCGGGGTGGTCCGCAACGGCCACGCCGCCCTGATTCCCATAACCCTGGGCAGGGACTTCGGAACGGAAGTGGAAGTGGTGTCGGGCCTCGACGGAAGCGAAAAGGTGATCACGAACCCGCCGGATTCGCTGGTGGAAGGTCAGGAAGTTCGCAGCGCTACTCCCGGGCGCGGGTTCATGGGGGGCAGAGTGAAGAGTCCGAGGTCCACAGATCGGGTGATCGGGTGATCGGGAGATCGGGTGAGCAAGCGGCTGCGCAGCCGTTTACGCTGCCGACTCCATGCTTGCTGCCTACTGCTTTCTGCCTTCTGCCTACTGCTTCTTTGCCAGCGCCTGCACGCCTGGGCCCAAGTACGCGAAGCCCGCGGTTCCGACGCCACCCGCTTACAAGGAGCTTGCGCCCAGCGCGGCCGGTCCGCAGAGCGAATGGAAAGCGTCCCAGCCGCAGGACCAGGTGATCCGCGGAAAGTGGTGGGAAATCTTCAACGACCCGCAGTTGAATTCGCTGGAGGAACGCGTCGACGTTTCGAACCAAAACCTGAAGATCGCCGAGGCGCAATTTCGCCAGGCGCGCGACCTGATTCGCATCAATCGGTCGGGCTTGTACCCCACGGTCAGCGCCGGTCCCTACATCACCGGGGAACAATTTTCCAAGAACGCTCCCAACGCCGGCCCCAAATATGGCCAAACGCAGGGGGATTTCGTGTTGCCCTTCGACCTTTCCTATGAGGTGGATGCCTGGGGGCGAATCCATCTCACGGTTCAAGCCGCCACGGCCAGCGCCCAGGCCAGCGCGGCGGATTTGGAAACCGCCCGGCTGAGTATTCACGCGGAGTTGGCTGCCGACTACTTTGCGCTGCGGGGGCTGGATGCGCAGAAGCAGTTGCTTGACTCCACCGTGGTCGCCTACCAGAAAGCTCTGGACCTGACCACCAACCGGTACAACGGCGGGCTGGCGGCCAAAGTGGAAGTGGCGCAAGCGGCGACGCAGCTTGAAACCACCGAGGCGCAGGCCATCGACGTGGGAGTGCAGCGCGCCCAATTCGAACATGCCATTGCCGCGCTGGTGGGCCAGCCGGCATCGACCTTCTCGATTCCCGTCTCGCCGCTGGATGCGCCCCCGCCCAAGATTCCGGTGGGAGTGCCTTCCGATTTGTTGCAGCGCCGGCCGGACATCGCCGCGGCGGAACGGCGCATGGCCGCCGCCAACGCCGAAATCGGGGTGGCCAAGACGGCCTATTACCCCACGCTCACTCTCAGCGCCGCGGCCGGGCTGGAAGGGTCCTCGATCACCAACTGGTTTGCCTGGCCCAGCCACTTTTTTGCCGTGGGCCCGACGTTGCTGGAAACGCTTTACGATGCCGGCCGCCGCCACGCCTACACGGACCAAGCCTGGGCCGCTTACGATGCCAACGTGGCTTCTTATCGCCAGAACGTCCTCACCGCCTTCCAGGAGGTGGAGGATAACCTGGCGGGACTGCGCATTCTCGATGAGGAAAGCGCGAAGCAGAGTCAGGCCGTCCAGTCCGCCGAACTCTCGCTGGCGCTTTCCACGAACCGTTACAAGGGCGGACTGGTGACTTATCTCGAGGTCATCACCGCGCAAAGCGCCGCCCTGAGCAACGAGCGAACCGCCGTCGATCTCCTGACGCGCCGGATGAACTCAACCGTCCTTCTGATCAAAGCCCTGGGCGGCGGATGGGATGTCTCCAAGCTACCCCAAGTCGCCGGGCAGGGAAGCAGTGCCGCGGGGAATGGGGCGGGGGGACAGTAAGTGAAGAAGTTGGTTAGTGGCTGAGCGCTGAGGGGCTACGGAATTGCCGACCTTCTATCGTTCGAGTCGCTCGATTTGCATTGACGACTTTCGTCACGCCGTATGCCCCGTAGAAGCAAGACGGCATCATGTTAAAAATCACGATTGAAAAGAACACGCGATCGCACCACCCTCCGGGTCGAGGGCAGACTCACCGGCCCGTGGGTGGACGAACTGGAGCGGGCCTGGCGCGCACGTCACCGCTGACCCCACCGACGGCCGCGTCTCGGTGGACCTCACGGACGTCACCTTTGTGGGCGAGGAAGGGAAGAAGCTCCTGGAAGCGATGTACGGGGAAGGGGCCAAGCTCAAAGCCTCCGGCTGCGCCACCCGCCGGCTGGTGGAGGAGATTGGCCACAGCTTCAACCGCACTCATGCCGCCCCCAAATCCTGAAACCTTAGTTGGCAGTCATCAGTTCTCGGTTCAATACCACGCTCGTCGAGTGACTTTTACTTGAAGCGAGACCGCCGTGCGAGACGTTCGTTCTTACTGATGGCTGAAAACTGATGACGGTTTACTCCCCAATCCTAAGTCCTGCCTAAATCCTGAATCCTAACTTCTAAATCCTGCTAGAATGGCGCGCGCAGAATGGGCTTGAGGCAAGCCACAATCGAATCCGCGTTGGGACAACGCGGGAGGAGCGGAACACCATGCAACGACGAGCATTTATTGCCACGGCGGCGGCAGCGGGCGCGAGCTTGGCGGTGGATCCTCTGGGAGCTGCCAAGGATTGGAGTCTTCCCAAGCTCACCAAGTATCCTGACCCGGCCATTGAAATCCTTCATCCGAGTTTTGCCAAATACCGCCAGAACAATGCTGCCATCGAGCGGCTTTACACGGGCGCGCGCTGGGCGGAAGGCCCGGTGTGGTTTGGCGACGGGCGCTACCTGCTGTTCAGCGACATCCCCAACAACCGCATGTTGCGCTGGGTGGAGGATACCAGCGAAGTGAGCGTTTTCCGCTCTCCCTCCAACTACTCGAACGGCAACACGCGCGACAAGCAAGGCCGGCTGATCACCTGCGAGCACAACTCGCGCCGCGTGACCCGCACCGAACTCGACGGCACGATTACGGTGCTCATGGATCACTACCAGGGCAAGCCGCTCAACGCGCCCAACGATGTGGTGGTGCACTCGAACGGCAGCATTTGGTTCAGCGACCCCGGCTACGGCATCTTGAGCAATTACGAAGGCCACAAGGCGCCGCTGGAGCTTCCCTGCAACGTCTATCGGCTCGATCCCAAAACCGGCGCGGCCACGGTGGTGGTGGGCGACATGCGCCGGCCCAACGGCCTGTGCTTTTCTCCCGACGAGAAACTGCTCTACATCTGCGACACGGGCGTGACCGACGGCCCCGACTATCCGCATGACATCCGGGTTTACGATGTGGTGGACGGCGCGCGCCTGGCCAATGGCCGCGTTTTTGTGAAGATGGGCGCAGGCCTTGCCGACGGCATTCGCTTGCGACGTGGACGGCAACATCTGGGCGGGCGCGGGCTGGGGAGGCGAGGACTACAACGGCGTTCACGTCATTTCGCCCGCCGGCGAACGTGATCGGCAAGATTCATTTGCCGGAAATCTGCGCCAACATCTGCTTTGGCGGCGCCAAGCGCGACCGCCTGTTTATGGCCGCGAGCACGTCGCTCTATTCGCTCTACGTCGGAACCACGGGCGCGCAGAGACCCTATGTCAGCAGTAAAAAGTCATCAGTTATCAGTAAGAAAAAAGTCATCAGTCATCAGTTCTCAGTCATCAGCAAAAATCCTTGCAGGGAGTGGCTTTTGCTGAAAACCGGGTAGTGGGTCACTTTGATGTAGAGGCGGCTTTACGCCGCCATTTGGCGAGGTAAACTCGCCGCTACAATTTCAAATTGACCCACTACGGAAAACTGACAACTGATGACTGACAACTGACGACTGGTGTATAATCTTCTACGTAACGCCAAAAAGAGAATTCCGGTTTAAGGACACCAGTCGCTCATGCAGGCGGGCCGTCGGCTCTCTCGCTAATGCGGCGGCGACGGTGTAAGAGCCCCTACAGCGTGAGTGCGCGCCTTTTCCGAGGGTGATGGACACGTTTCGGCGGCTCGACATACGGTTAATTCTCCTGGGGCAAATCACCCGAGGGAGGTTCATCGATGAAGAGAATTCGACTAGCGGTATTGTTGGTAGTGGTTTTGGCGCCGGTGGTTTTCGCGGACCAAGTCACGTTGAAGAACGGTGATCGGATCACCGGCACCATCATCACTTCCGACGCCAAGACGCTGGTCATTAAGACGGATTATGCCGACGCTGTGACCATTAAGTGGGACTTCGTGCAACAGATTGAATCGAGCCAGCCTCTCTATGTGGGAACGAAAGCGCGGGCAGGTTATCGTGGGACCCGTCACCACCAGCGACAGCAAGTTGGCGGTGGCCACCAAGGAATCCGGCAGCGTGCGCGGTGGCCAAGGCCGACGTCACTTCTCTTCGCGACGCGGACGAGGAAAAGAAGGTCGGAGGCGGCGCTTGGAGCGGCTGCAACACCCGCACCTGGGGGATTTGTGGGGCGGCACCTTTGACACGGGGGTTGGCCTGGTGCGCGGAAATTCCGACAGCACCAATTTTACGTTCGGGCTGAACGCCGTGCGCGCGGCCACGCGGGATAAGATCCTCCTTTACACCAACTCGGCGTTCTCCCGCAGCGCCGTAGACGGAGTGACGTCCACCACCGCCCAGACCATTGCCGGGGGAGTCCGCTACGACCTGAACGTCAGCAACAAATCCTTCGGCTTCGGCACCGTGGACCTGTTCAATGACCGCTTCCAGGACCTCGATTTGCGCACGGTGATCGGCGCGGGCGGCGGCTACCATGCCATCAAAAACAAGCGCACCACGTTCGACGTGCTGTTCGGCGGCACCTTCGACCGGGAATTCTTTACCACCTTCAATCGGTCTTCCGCCGAAGTCCTGGTGGGCGAGACTCTCACCCGCAAGTTCCTGGCCTCCTCGGCCTTCAACGAATCGGTGTTTTTCTACCCGAACATGTCTTCGACGGGAAATTATCGCAGTACGATCAGCATGGGCCTGGTTACCAAGCTCACGAAGATCTTGAGTTGGCAGACCTCTTTCAACGATTATTACCTCAGCGACCCGCCGCCCGGAAAGAAAACGAATGACCTGTTGTTCTCCACCGGCCTTCGGCTGACATTCGGTAATGCTGCGAAGTGAGCCAGGGAGATATCCACCAGGGAGATCGAACAAACCTGGTCCATATACCATAAGGGGGATGAAATGTTCAAGGAATTCAAAGAATTCGCGATGCGCGGCAACGTGCTGGATATGGCTGTGGGCATCATCATCGGCGCAGCCTTCGGGAGGATTGTCAGCTCGGTGGTGAATGACATCATCATGCCGCCCATCGGGCTGGTGCTGGGGCACGTGGATTTTTCCAACCTTTTCATCAACCTGTCGGGAACGCACTACGGCTCGCTGGCGGATGCCAAGAAGGCGGGAGCGGCCGTGATCGGTTACGGCGCCTTCCTCAATACGGTCATCGATTTTCTGATCGTGGCCTTCGTAGTCTTCCTGCTGGTGAAGCAGGTGAACCGGATGATGAAGCCGGAGCCGGCTCCCGCAGCGCCGCCCACCAAGGAATGCCCTTATTGCGTTTCCGGCGGCATCGCGCTTAAAGCCACCCGCTGTCCCCACTGCACGGCGGAACTCAAGGCAGCGTAAGGTGGGAGTTATCCCGCTCTTCCCGAATTGGGGCATGTCAGGAAGAGGTCGAGGCTGAAGAGTTGGGCGCAGGGCTTTTCACTTTTGCCATTTGCCCTTTGCCTTTTGATTTACTTTTGCGGCTCCGCTGCGCCACGAAATCCCCTACTTCAGCCTTTTGTGGACCGCCCCTTCAGGTAGGCCTTCCAGGGCTCCCAATAGTACTGCGGCCACCCTTTGGTGACGCCTTGGTGGTCGTGTTGCGGAACCCCCACGTGGACCAAGTCGATTCTGCCGCCGCCCGGCGCCTTGGAAAAGTTCAAAATCAGAATTGAGTCGAGGTCGGAGTCCTTCCAGTGGGAGGCGCGCCAAGCTTGCACGATCATGCGGCCGGGAACCACCACGAGGTTCCTCCCTAAAATCATTCCGTCGAAAGCCGTCCACTTGGCCCCCGCCTTGGCGCTGACGGATGCCTTGGCGCCTGTGGCGGCGGAATGCTTTTTCGAGTCGGTAAAGATTGCAAAGAGTTCTTCCGGGGAAGCCTTAAACGTCACCGATTGCACGATGGGTTTGGTCATGTTGTTCCTCCAGTTAGTGAATGATGCCCTGAGTTGTTGATGTTACCAGCTCTCTTGCCAGGTTTCCAGTCCGAGCACAGGAACGCCAAGTACGCGTACCGCTGCGCTAACCCGCTTGAAATCTCCGGCAAACGCGGTACGATTCATTTGTGGGTGGAGGCTGCGATGAGTGGTTCGAGACTGCTCGCGGGATTATTCGGTCTTGTTCTGATGGGGCTCGCCCTATCCGACGCTGCGAAGCTTCATATCTGGACGAACACCCCGGCTCCGGTCGCGTACCTTTCGAGCGTTGTGCTCTTGGTTGGCGGACTCATAATCGTTCTGGTTCACCATCGGTGGACCGGCGGCTGGCATGTGCTTCTCACCCTCCTGGGTTGGCTGGCGATCGTCGGTGGTCTCGCCTGGCATATCGCCCTCTTGGGTTGGCCGGCCGTTGTCGGTGCTCTCGCCCGTTTCGGCATGGCGCCGTGGGGGGGCAGGTTGGGCATCAAAAACAGCAGCGACGAACTGGCCCAGATAGATCTTCTTCTCGCCAGTGGAATGTTTCTGATCTTCGCCGCCTATGGTTTCAGGCAGCGTGGCGAGTGACGTTCCTCGGCCGAGCGCTTCGCCAGACAGGTCCTGACTTGTCGCTAGCGTTCTTGTCGTTAGTGTTCATCGGAAGTGCCTCGGCGCGAAACCTCCGGCCGTGGCACCCCTGCTGATGTCGAGGCAGTTTCGATAACGAGCTGGTAGCCACGGCCGGCGATTTTCCGACCGTGGGTCCTTACAGGGTTGGTGCGGAGGGAGAAAAGCCCACGGTCAGGAGAGCACTGACCGTGGCTACTCCTGTCAGCTATGAATGTGTGGTGGGGGTGGCGGCGTGCGCACCGTTGCGGACGTACTTCCAGCGCTCGGCGCGGACGCGCAGGTACTCGACCGCCTCTCCGTACAGGCGCTTGCGCTCGTGGGAATCCCACAGGGCCTTCTTCACAATGCGCCACACCACGCGCGGACGCAGATAATACGAATCATAGAAGCGGTTCATTCCCGCCATCATATCTTCCAGGCTCAGGCCGGGATAGGTGATGTGGGGCAACTGGTGGCCGCCGCCGTCGGCGCGCTGCTCGGTGGCCAGGTAGCCGTTTTTCGCGGCGTACTCATACAACTCGGTTCCCGGGTAGGCGTGGGCGACGGAGACTTGCACGGTGTCGGCGTCAAGCTCCTTGGCGTAGTCGATGGTGCGCGCGATCGTCTCCTTGGTTTCGCCGGGGAGGCCGATGATGAAGTCCGCATGCACCGTCAGTCCCACCTTCTTGCAGTTCTTCACAAAGGCGCGGCCCATTTCCGGGGTCGTCCCCTTCTTGATGTTCTTGAGGATTTGGGCGTCACCCGATTCGAATCCGACGATCAGCAGGCGCCCGCCCGCGTCCGCCATGGCCTTCAGCGTTTCGTAATCGGTATGGGTGCGAGCGTTGGCCGACCAGCGGAAGCCCAGCGGCTTGAGCTTCGCGCAGACGTCCAGCACGCGGTCCTTGCGGATGTTGAAGGTATCGTCGTCGAAGAAAAACTCCTTGGCCTGGGGAAAAAGCTTCATCGCCTGCCGGAATTCGGCGACGACGTTGTCCGTCGAGCGCACCCGCCAGGCATGGCCGGAAAGGGTTTGCGGCCAATGGCAGAACGTACACAGCGCCGGGCAACCGCGGCTGGTGTAAAACGACACGTAGGGGTGGAGCAGAAAGGGAATGTTGTAGTTCTCGATCTTCAAATCGCGCTTATAGACCTCGGTGGCAAACGGCAGCTTGTCCAATTCCGCGGTCTCGAGCAGCGGGCGCGCCGGATTGTGAACGATCTCGCCATCCTTGCGATAGCTCGCCCCGGCTGATCCCCGCGAGCGGCTTGCCCTGGGCGTACTCCACGACGGGATGATCAAATTCACCGCGCACGACAAAGTCAATATCCTGGCTGGCGCGAAGGCACTCGGCGGGCCGGGTCTGGACGTCCGGGCCGACAAAGGCGACCTTCAGCTCGGGCTTGGCCGCTTTCATCCGGCGCACGATGCTGACGTCAGCTCTCAAATCCCACGGAGGAAGTGAAAAGCACCACGAAATCGTAGTCGCGCGAGATTCGTATGGTCTCCGCCTGCGAGATTTTGGCGGGTGGGGCGTCCAGCAGCCGGCTGCCCGGCAACATCCCCGCCGGATAGGTGAGCCATACCGGATACCAGAAGGAACTGATCTCGCGCGTCGCCGGCCACCGCGCGCCCGCTCCGCCATCAAAGCCCTCGAAACTGGGCGGGTTCAGGAAAAGCGTCTTCATAACCGACGACATAACTACCCTCCATGGGTTCAGGAACCGGATTGCCCTACGACCTGCAAGAGAAGCGACCTGACTATTTTACCCGAAATGCTTGAATCTTGACAGAGCTCAATAAATGGGCTGAAAAACGGGAACAGTTTTGAGAGGGGAGGGTGAAAAGCTTTTACTTGCCCACGGCAGGGAGGAGCCAAAGAAGTTGGGCAACCGAGGGTCAAATGTGCATTCAAGACGGGGTAAAGTCGGGGCCATTCAGTGCCAAAATGTCCATCGACCTTCCCCCTCGGACCGCCTAATCCTTCCGTGGCGCACGTCGTCCCACTTTGCAGGGGGGTAAGCCGATGCACTCTCGCCCGGCTGTGATACCATACCCGCCCAAGAACTGGCTAGGGATGGCGCGATGGACCCAAAAGGGAAGCAATATTCACGGTGGTGTCATATTCGCGAAATCTGTATCGAGGAGGAATAATGAGACGATTTTTGAGGGCTTTCTTGTTCTTGGTGGTGGCGCTCGTGTTGGTCGTGGGGAGTGGTCCCGGCGGCGCGGGGGGGAAGACCCCGGAAAAGGGCAAGCTGCTCTACATGACGCTGAGCAAGGGCTACCACCACCAGAGCATCGAGCTTTCGGAGCAAATTGTGAAAGAAATGGGAGAGAAGTCAGGCGCCTTTCAGGTCGACCGTCACGGAAGACGTGGGCGCGTTCACCAAGGAGAACCTGAAGAATTATGCCGCGGTGATGTTCTACACCACCGGCGAACTGCCGTTTACGGACGAGGAGAAGAGCGCGCTGGTGGATTTCCTCCAATCCGGGCATGGGTTTGTGGGCGTCCACAGCGCCACCGATACGCTCTACGAGTGGGGCGTTTACAACAAGATCATCGGTGGCTACTTCAATGATCACCCGTGGCATCAACTGGTGACGGTGGACGTGGTCGACCCGAACAGCAAGCTGGTGAGTTCGCTGGGAAAATCGTTTCAGATTACCGACGAGATTTACCAGATCGCCGATTTTCAGGCTGACACTTCGCACGTTCTGCTGAGCGCTCGATCCCACATCTGTGGACCTGACCAAGCCCGGGGTGCATCGGCGCTATTACGGATGGCCGATCGCCTGGACGCGGATGTTCGGCAAAGGACGCGTCTATTACAACAGTCTAGGGCACGAAGAGGCGGTTTGGAATGATCCCCGTTACCAGGACATGCTTCTGAAGGGCATCAAATGGGTCATGCGGGAAGAGGACTGAGCTGCGCCTTTGCGGGAACGCCGGGGAATTTATAAAAAAGTTATGCTATTTTGCTCCGGCTGGCGCTTTTTTCTTGACAGGGGAAATGCCGCGCTGCTATACGAAAAGAAGCGGCCTCTTGCCAGTCGAAGTTTTGGTGAGATGCCGTGGGAAAAGGTTCAACCTCGTTAGGCGAGGTTACCACGCAAACATAAGCCACTGCCCAGAAACCCGGAGACGGGCCAACGGGTGGAGCAGGCAAGGCCGGCTTAAGGCTTTGCCTAATGTGGCTGTTCCGGATTACGGGACACTACGTTGTGTGGAGCCAAAGCTCTCACCAGGAGGTTTGAGAAACCGGGTTTGTACAACCTGGTTTTCCAGGATCGCCCCTGCGGAGTTTTTGCTCCCGGGGGCGTTTTGCTTTTAGGGCGATTTTCTGATGGAATGGATAATCGTGTGGTTGGAATCCATGACATTCATGATCGGGAAGCGCGCGGGATGGCGCTGGACGTGGTGCGGATGGCTGGGAGCGATGCTGCTTCTGCTGGCGATGGCCGTGCCCTGCCGCGCGCGGGCAGGACAGTTCCCCGCCGGACCAGCCCCAGGACTCGACCAACTCGACGCCGCCAGATCCCCAGCCTTGGAACCTGCACATCCAGTCCACGGTTGGCGCTCAAGGCCACCCTTCTTTCCCTGCTGAATATACTGGCCCGAACAGCCTTACGCCCGGCGCCCAGGTCAAAGACACCGTGTCCGTGGACGTGATGGGCGGCGTACGCTTGTGGCGCGGGGGAGAGTTTTTCGGGGACGTCGTCATCTGGCAAGGATACGGCCTGAGCAACACGCTCGGCATGGCGGGGTTTCCGAATGGCGAGGCGTTTCGAATCGGCAAGACTTATCCGGATGCCTACCTCTGCCGCGCTTTTATTCGCGAGACGATCGGCTTGGGTGGGGAAAAGGAAGCCGCCGATGACGCGCCTTCGAATTGCGCGGTACAAAGGACGTTCGGAACCTGACGTTTACGGTAGGCCACCTCAGCGCCAAAGACATCTTCGACACCAACGCCTACGCCAACGACTCCCGATCCCAGTTCATGAATTGGGCCTTGATGGCCAATGACGCCTGGGACTATCCGGCGGACACGCTGGGGTTTACGAATGGCGCCGCGGTCGAATTGAATACCCGCGCATGGGCCGGGCGGCTGGGCATATTCCAGGTGTCGAAAGTCGCGAACGGATTGCGCATGGACTGGAACCTGGCCAACGCCTGGTCCGCGGTGGCGGAGGTCGAAAGGCGATATTCACCTCGAGGACATGCGGGAGCTTTACGCCTGCTTGCCTACGACACGCGGGCGCACATGGGAAGCTATCAGGAGACCCTCAATAATCCGAGCCTCGGCGAGGATATCTACCTCACCGCGGCGTACCGGTACAAGTACGGCTTTGGCATCAATCTGGAGCAGGAAATCCGCAAGAATCTCGGGGCCTTCGCGCGCCTGGGTTGGAGCGATGGCAAAAACCAGACGTATGAATTTACCGACGTGGATCGCACCGCCACGGCGGGGCTTAGCCTGAAAGGGGCGCGGTGGCGCCGCCCGGAGGACACGGTGGGCCTCGGCCGTGGTCGTCAACGGCATCAGCGCCGTCCATCGGCAGTACCTTGCGGCGGGTGGTCTGGGAATTACCGTCGGCGACGGAGCCCTCGACTACCGCTCGGAGCGCATCGCCGAAACGTATTACAACTGGAAGATCGCGAAACACTTCCAGTTGACGCTGGATTATCAATTCGCCCAAAACCCGGCATATAACCATGTCCGCGGGCCGGTCGATCTCTTCGCCCTGCGGTTCCACACCGAGTTTTGATTGGCCGAGGCCAGACGAAGAAGCAGGAGTCGATAGCCGGAGTTGGGAGCTGAGGCAGTCACCGTACTTGAAGTGCAGGGAGGTTGACGATGATCTACTTCACCGAGCTACAGAATCTTCCGATGTACGGGGTGAAAGGTGAGTTCCTGGGGGAACTGGAAGACCTGTGCGTTGATCCCAGCCAGAAGGCGGCGCGCGTGGCTTCCTATCTGGTCCGCACACCCCAGAAGGGCATTCAGTGCATTACCTACTCGCAAATCCAATCCATCTCCGTGCGCGCCGGCCAAACCAATGTGCCGCGTGACGAAATGCGGTGCTATGCGCCGGATGAGGGGCTGATCCGAATCAAGAAGGACGTGCTCGACCAGCAGATCATTGATGTCAACAACCGCAAGGTGGTGCGGGTGAATGACGTGGATTTTGACATCGAGCCCACCGACGGCCACAGCGAGCTGCGGATTGTCGCGGTCAATGTGGGACTGGCCGCGGCGGTGCGCCGCTTGCTCCAGGGCACGATGGCCAAGCACCGAATCCGCCTGATCACCAACGCCCTTCCGAATCGAACCATCCAGTGGGAATTCGTGAATCTCATTGAATCGGATCCGGCGCGCCGCGTGAAGCTGCGCATCTCCTATGACCGGCTGGCGGAATTGCATCCCGCCGACATCGCTGACATCCTGGAAGAACTGAGCTATAACGAACAAAAAGCCGTGATCGAATCGTTGGACGATGAGACCGCAGCACAGGCGCTTTCCGAGATTCCCACCAAAATGCAGGCGGATTTGCTCGAAAGCATCTCCACGGAGAAAGCGGCGGACATCGTGGAAGAGATGCCTCCCGATGAAGCGGCCGACGTCCTGAACCAGCTTCCTCCCGAGACTTCGGCGGAAGTGCTGGCGGATATGGAGAAAGATGAGGCCAAGGAAGTCAGGGAACTGTCTGGCCTTCGAGGAGAATACTGCGGGGTCGATGATGACCACCGAGTACGTTGTCGTGCACGAATCCGCCACGGTCGAAGGGGCCATTGAGGCTTTGAGGAATTTCGAGGGGCAGGTGGAAGCCATTCAGCAGATTTACATGATCGATAACGAAGCGGCCCTGAAAGGGGCGGTGGCCATCGGGCGGATTGTGCTCGCCGCTGCCAATTCACCGCCTGGCGGAGCTTTCCACGGAGGACCTGATTTCGGTGCAGGCGGAGCAGAGTGTAAGATCGGTGGTGGATCTCTTTCATAAATACAATTTGATGTCTCTTCCCGTCGTTGACGAGGAGCGCCACTTGCTGGGCATCGTCACCGCTGACGATGTCCTGGACATGTGATCAACCGGAAGTGAAGAGTGACGAGTGAACGAGTGACGAGATGACAATCGAAAACGAGAATGGCCGGCAGTGACAAGTGTCAGTGCAGGCGGAAGTCACGTGATGAGCTCAACTCGACAAGCGATTTCGATTTCTTCTCGTCTCGTCACTCGTCACTGCTCACTCGTCACTGTACTTGGGAGTGCCCATGGCGGCGAAACTCAAGAATTTTCGGAATTTTCGGACCCAAGCTGCTGATCTTCCTGGCGGTCCTGGGCCCCGGCATCATCACGGCCAATGTGGATAACGACGCGGGGGGCATCTACACCTATTCCGTGGCGGGAGCGAAATATGGATTCTCGCTGCTCTGGACGTTGATCCCCATCACCATCGCCCTGATTATCGTTCAGGAAATGGTGGGCCGCATGGGGGTGGTGACCGGCAAGGGCCTGGCGGACCTGATCCGCGAGGAATATGGCTTCCGGACCACCTTCATCCTGATGGTCCTGCTGATCATCACGGATTTGGGGAACACGGTATCGGAGTTTGCCGGCCTCGCTTCGGGAACGTCCGTCTTTCATATGAGCCGGTTCGTGGCGGTCCCGCTGGGGGCCATCTTCGTGTGGCTGCTGGTGGTGAAGGGAAGTTACCGCTACGTGGAAAAGGTCTTCCTGGCGGCGTGCGTCATTTATCTGGCTTATCCCGTTTCCTGCTACCTGGCGCATCCCGATTGGACGAGTTCGCTGGTCAGCACCATAAAGCCCTCGTTCCAATTCAGCTCCGGTTACCTCTATATGGTCATCGGCTTGGTGGGGACGACCATTGCGCCGTGGATGCAGTTCTATCTCCAGTCCGCCGTGGTGGAAAAAGGGGTGAAGATCAAGGATTACATCTACTCGCGAATGGACGTCATTGTCGGTTGCATCATGACCGACGTGGTGGCGTTCTTCATTATCGTGGCCTGCGCCGCCACGATTTATATGACCGGCAACCGGGATATTAAGGATGCGGGAGACGCGGCCATGGCCCTCCGGCCCCTGGCAGGCCATGCGGCCAGTGCGCTGTTTGCGCTTGGACTCGTCAATGCTTCGCTCTTTTCCGCCTGCATTTTGCCCCTCGCCACCGCCTACTATGTCTGTGAAGGGTTGGGACTGGAATCTGGCATCAACAAGCGGTTCAATGAGGCCCCGGCTTTCTACTGGCTCTACACCAGTTTGATTTTCCTGGGCATGCTGGCCGTGCTCCTTCTGAGTGAGGACCAGCAGGTTCCCATCATCCTGCTCTCCCAGGTGGCCAACGGCATCCTGCTGCCTTTCGTCGTGATCTTTATGCTGCAACTCACCAACCGCGAAGACCTCATGGGACCCTATAAAAATAGCCGCTTCTTCAATATCATTGCCTGGACGACGTGCATCGTGATGATCGTCCTGACCGCCATGTTGGGCAGCCGAACAGCCTCCTGCCCGGCAAGTTGCCGGGGTGAGGCCTGCAAGGGCAGAAGGCAGTAGGCAGGAAGCAGGAAACGGCATGTAGGGCCGAACGGCGTTCGGCCCCGGGGTGCGCCCATTTGCCGACGCAGGGGTCCCTTGTGGGAGCCCTCCAACAGGGCAGGGAGGCGCGCAGAACCAAACTGGCCAGGCACGAGGCCTGCCCGTACATTACGTTTGCTTTGCTTGCGGTAACCATGCGGGTATGCTAGGGTTTCTATTGACGTAAGATGAGTACAAGGTCTGAGTTCCCGTGAAGACAGAACCTGTCGAAGCAGATCTCCTGAACCAAATCGATCTCGACCGCCTGCCCCGGCACATTGCCATTATCATGGATGGGAATGGGCGGTGGGCCAAGCGCCGGCGCCTGCCTCGCATTGCCGGCCACCGCGCGGGAATCAGCGCCGTGCGGCAAGCCGTGGAGGCCTGCGCGCGCCTGGGCGTTCCGTTACCTGACCCTGTACGCTTTTTCGGTGGAAAACTGGAAGCGGCCGCACACGGAAATCAAGCTCCTGATGGGCTTGCTGCGCGAGTATTTGAAGAAGGAAATCGGCGAACTCAACCGGCAGAACATCCGGCTTGGAGGTCATCGGGAGGATTCAGGAACTGCCCAAGCCGGTGCTCCAGGACTTGCAGAATGCGCTCGACCGAACCCGGCAGAATACCGGAATGCGCCTGATCCTGGCGCTGAATTATGGGGCGCGGGCGGAATTGGTGGATGCGGTGCAGGAACTGCTTGCCCACGCGAAGCAGAATGGGTCGATCACGGTGGATGAGGCCCTGCTGAGCGAGCATCTCTACACCCGTGGTCTGCCGGACCCCGACCTGCTGATCCGCACCAGCGGGGAATTGCGCCTGAGCAATTTTCTCCTCTGGCAAGTGGCCTACGCGGAACTCTGGGTAACGGAAACCCTTTGGCCGGACTTCACGCAAAAAGACCTGTTCCAGGCCATCATCGATTTCCAGAAGCGCGAGCGCCGCTACGGCGGCCTGGGGATGAGCTGACCCGAAGGACCGAAATTCGAAACTTGCCGCGATTTCGATTACTGAAGTCTGATTTGCAGTTCGGCAGTCAGAGGTTCGCTGCTGTTGATCACTGCATGACGAAGCTCACCAATCGAAACTGTCCGCGAGTTTCGATTTTCGAGTTTCGATTTTCGTGTTTCGACGTTTCCGCCCATGCTAAAACGCACTCTGACTGCCCTCTTGTTGATTCCCCCCGTCGTTTACCTGATTGGGTGGTCCCCGAAATGGCTCTTTGTGCTGGCGGTGGCGGTCGCGGTGGTGCTCGCCCTGCGCGAGTACTTTGCGCTGTGCCGCGCCATGGGCTTTAAGGTCTTCTCCTGGATTGGCTATGGGCGGGCGTCTTGCTGTGCCTGGCGCTTGCTGATCGGCCGGCTGTATCTGAACTCCGACGCTGTGACCTCCGTGCTCGTTGGCATTTTTGCTGCTGATTCCCACCTTGGCCCTGCGGCGAAGCACGGATTTGAAGGACTATCTCGCGGCCACGTCGGTAACAATTTTTGGGATCTTGTATATCGGCCTCTCTCTTTCGTGCCTGGTGCCGATTCGCTTTGCCGCAGATTCACTCGGAGGCCTCGACGGTTCATCGAGACGCATGATTCGACACTGGAGGTCGGGCCCCAGCCGATCCTGCTTCTGTTCCTGGTGATTTGGGCGGGCGACATCTGCGCGTACCTGGTGGGCCGCCCGTTTGGCCGCACACCGTTTTTCGCCCGCATTTCTCCCCGCAAAACCTGGGAAGGCGCGCTGGCGGGCCTGGCAGGAAGCCTCCTGGCCGCCTGGGCCTTTGCAGCATTGGTTCTGGAAGACAGCCGACGTGAAAACGGTTATTCTGCTTGCAGCATGGATCGCGGTGGCGGGCCAAGTGGGAGACTTGGTGGAGTCCGCGATCAAGCGGGGGGCCAATCAAAAGGATTCCGGCACCCTCCTGCCGGGCCACGGCGGATTTCTCGACCGCATTGATAGCCTGCTCTTTGCTGCGCCGGCGCTCTGGCTGGCTTGTATGCATTTTCACGCTAGCCTCCTTTCCGACCGACAGTATTCTTTAGGTCTTCACCATGACCCAAGGCTTGTGCATTCTCGGCTCCACCGGCTCCATCGGCCAGAACTGCCTGCGCGTGGTGGAAAGCCTGCCGGGACCGCTTCCACGTGGTGGCGCTCTCGGCAGGGAAGAACCTGGAGGTGCTCGCCGCGCAGGTGGTGAAGCACCACCCCGAATCGTGGTGGTGAGCCAGCGCGAATACAAGGAACCCTTGCGTGAGCGCCTGAAGCAGCTCGGGTACACCCGGCGGGTCAAGATTACCTTTGGGGTCGAGGGCCAGGTGGAAGCCTCGACCCACGATGCCGTGGATTTCGTCGTTTCCGCCTCGCATGGCACCACCGGCCTGGTGGCCACTTACGAAGCCGTTTGCGCCGGCAAACACGTGGGCCTGGCCAACAAGGAGACCCTGGTAGCCGCCGGGGAACTGGTGATGCGCGCCGCCGCCGAGCGGCGAATCGAGGTTCTCCCCATTGATAGCGAGCACTGCGCCGTACACCAGTGCCTCCGCGCCGGACAGCCGAAGGAAGTCAAGCGCATCATCCTGACGGCATCGGGAGGGCCTTTCCTGAAAACCCCCCGGCGGCTCTTTGATTCCCTTAGCCCTGAGCAGGCCCTGAAGCATCCAATATGGAGGATGGGGGGAAGGATTACCATTGACTCGGCGACGCTGGTGAACAAGGGCCTGGAAATCATTGAAGCGCACTGGCTTTTTGGCGTCGCTCCCGGACAAATTGACGTTGTAATCCACCCTGAATCCATCATCCATTCCATGGTAGAATTTTATGATGGGTCGGTGATGGCGCAATTGGGGGTTCCGGACATGCGCATTCCGATTCAGTATGCGCTGACTTATCCGGACCGCGTGGCCGTCGACGGAAAAAGGGCTAGGGCTTGACCTCATATCAGCGGGCCGGCTGCATTTTGAAAAGCCGGACACCAAGCGATTCCCCAGCCTTGATTTGGCGCGCGAGGCCCTGGCGCAGGGAGGGATTATGCCCTGCGTTCTGAACGCCGCGGATGAGGTGGCGGTGGAGGCGTTCTTGAATAACCGCTTGAGGTTCTCCGCGATCCCGCGATTGATCGAAGAGGTGATGCGGCAGATGGGCTCCTACCGGGACGATCAATTCGCTGGATGACGTTCTGGAAGGGGATCGGGAAGCCCGGCGCCGCGCGGCGCAGGTGATTTCGGCCATTTCGGCCTAGGGAGAAGGACATTTCACATGTGGGTAGTTTTGTAACCGACGCGCTGGTGGTGGTCGTGGTCCTGGGGATCATGATCTTCATCCATGAGTTGGGCCACTTCATGGCCGCGAAAGTCCTTTGGTGTGCGCGTGCTGGTGTTTTCCTTGGGGTTTGGAAAGTCGCTCCTTCACATCAAGCGCGGGGAGACGGATTACCGCATCAGCGCCCTGCCGTTTGGGGGCTACGTCAAGATGGCGGGGGACGATCCCTCCGAGGTCCGCGCAGGGGGATAAAGGGGAATTCTTGTCCCAACCCCGCTGGCACCGCTTTGTGATCGTGGTGATGGGGCCGGCGATGAACGTCCTGCTGGCCGTCGTCCTTTTGACCGGACTTTACAAGTTTCATTTTCAACGCCCCGCCTACCTGGAGCAAGCCGCGCTGCGTCGGCGATGTGGAGGACGGGTCTCCCGCCGCCCAGGCCAATATCCAACCCGGGGACCTGATCCTCCGTCTTGGGGCACAGGAAAACCCCAAGTGGGAAGACGTCGATTTCAAAATCCTGACCAGCGCGAATGAAGCCATCCCCTTGCAGCTCGAGCGCAATGGCGAGATTGTGAAGACCTCGATTACGCCGATCGCCAAGGGCGCCAATCGCGCTGGCTATGTCGGATGGGACCCGATCGCCCCCGGCATTCTCGAAGGAGTAGAGCCCGGACTTCCCGCCAGCAAGGCGGGACTGAAACCCGGCGACGAGATCGTGGGAGTCGATGGGCACAAGGTTTTCTACTTTCCCAGCGTCGCTTATGCCATTCAGACGGGCAATGGCAAGCCCGTGACCTTTGATGTTATCCGCGCCGGCAAAGACTTTCAGATCACCGTCCAGCCCATCTATCGCTGAATTGATGGGTGAAAAGCGTTGGCGGGTGGGGTTTTGGTTCCACAATGGGATGGTCGTTCGCCATTTGCCTTGGGGGCAGGCGCTGGCAGCTTCTCTGGATGACAACTGCGCGTAATTGCCTTGCCACCTTCGACGTTCTGGGCAAGATCCTGACCCGGCGCATGTCGGCGCGCTCGCTCTCCGGCCCCATTGGCATCGCGCAGCTTTCCGGAGAAGCCTATCGCGCGGGGCTTCCCGAGCTTCTCCTGCTGGTTTCATTCATCAGCCTGCAATTGGGCATTTTCAACCTGCTGCCCATCCCTGTCCTCGATGGCGGCGTGATTCTGCTTCTGCTGGTCGAGGGGCTGATTCGGCGGGATTTGAGCTTGGAAGTCAAGGAGCGCTTCGTGCAAGTGGGAATCGTCTTCCTCCTCCTCTCGCAGCGTTTGTGATGTACAATGATCTGGTGAAGACATTTAGACCGTATTGAAGGGCAGTGACGGAAGTGAGTGACGAGTGACAAGTGACGAGCAAGAAAAGGACAGTGTCGAGTGACCAGGAGGCGGAAATGTTCTTTTCTTGCTTGTCACTCGTCACTTGTCACTCGTCACTGCCTTAAGGAGTTTCTGTGAATTTCAGTGATACGGAATTCTTCCCACCCCGGAGAAAGACCCGCCCGGTCAAGGTCGGACGCCTGACCGTCGGCGGAGATGCTGCCATCGCCGTCCAATCCATGACCAAGACGGACACGCGCGAGGTGGAGAAGACGGTCGAGCAAATTCACCAGATGGAAGCCGCGGGGTGCGAAATTGTCCGTTTGGCCGTGCCGGATCTGGAGGCCGCCGCAGGCGCTGCCGGAGATCCGCAAGCGCTGCCCCGATTCCGTCCTGGTTTCGGACATTCACTTTCAGTACAAGTTTGCCTTGATGGCCCTGGACGCGGGCATCGATAAGCTGCGCATCAATCCCGGCAACATCGGGGACGCGGACAAAGTCCGCATGGTGGTGCGGCGCGCGCAGGAACAAAAAGTCCCTATCCGCATCGGCGTCAACGCCGGCTCGCTGGAGCGGCGGCTGCTGGAGAAATATGGCTATCCCACGCCGGAAGCCATGGTCGAAAGCGCCATGTACCACATCCAGATTCTGGAGGACTTGGGCTTTACCGACACCATCATTTCCCTGAAGGCTTCGAACGTGAAGTTGACGGTCGCCGCCTATCGTTGCTCTCGCGGCAGGTGGACTACCCCTTGCACTTGGGCATCACGGAAGCGGGCACGCAGTTTTCCGGCACGGTTAAGTCCTGCGTGGGCATGGGGATGCTGCTGGCGGAAGGGATTGGCGACACCATCCGCGTTTCGCTGGCCACCGATCCGGTGGAAGAAGTGCGCGTGGGCTTCGAGCTGCTGAAGTCCTTGGAATTGCGCAGCCGCGGGCCCGTGGTGATCGCCTGCCCAACCTGCGGGCGGCTGGAAGTTGACCTGTTCAAGATCGCGGGAGAGATCGAGCAAGCCACCAAGCACATTAAGACTCCCATCAGCTTGGCGGTGATGGGCTGCGCCGTCAACGGTCCCGGAGAAGCGCGCGAGGCCGACCTGGGCGTCGCCGCCGGCCGCGGCAATGGCATGATTTACCGGGAAGGGAAGGCCATCCGCCGCGTCAAGGAAGAAGAGATCGTCTCCGCCTTGCTGGAAGAGGTCGAACGCTTCATCGCCGACAAGGCCGCCGGCGTCAATACCGCTCCCCCGGAGATTGTGCCAGCGCCGGAGCCTGAGGGCAGCCAGACTCCACTCGTAACCCTGCAGTAGACATCAAATGCTACGTCGCTCTTTCCTCATTGCGCTGCTTCTCTGTGGACTCGGCCTGCGCCTATCCAAGGCCAGGACACTCTTCAAGAGGAAACTGACCTCCTGGCCAAATTGCTGAACTGGCAGCCGGGAGGCGTGGTGGCGGACATCGGCGCGGGCGATGGCAAAATGACCCTGATTGCTGCCTCCAAATTCGTGGGTTCGAGCCGGGAAGGTCTACAGTACCGAGCTCGATGCAAAGAAGCTGGCGCATCTGGAAGAGCTTGCGGCGAAGGAGAAGAACATCACCGTTCTGCCCGCCGGCGAAACCGATACGAACCTTCCGCCCGCATGTTGTGATTCCATCTTTATGCGGCTCGTGTACCATCACCTCACGAAACCGGCCGAAATCGATGCCAGCCTTTTCCGCTCCCTTAAACCCGCCGGACTCTTGGCGGTGATCGATGATGGAACCGGGAAAGGGAACCTCGATTCCAGAGGGTGTGCCCAAGAACCGCGTTGGACACGGCGTGCCGCAGAAAATCCTGATCGACAGAGATCACTGCCGCCGGCTTCCAGGTCGTGACCGTTCGCGACGACTGGCCCGACCGTGACGCCACCCATCAGAATTACTGCGTCGTCTTCCGCAAGCCCAGCCCGTGAAATGCTGAGAAAAATCGAGTGTAGCGCGTCCCGACCGCTGAGCGGGAGCGTCCCGCTCCCGCTACATAACCAGGCGCAGCCTGGAGAGGCATGATACGAGACTGGGGTCAGATAACAGGAATGCACGGGCAGGATGCCCGTGCCACAGCGGGCGGGACGCCCACGCTACGTCGAATGGCCCGATGGCTCGATGACCCGATGGCCCGATCGAGCGGGGCTTTGCCGGTATTGTTTGAGGAGGCGGAAGAACTTCAGTGAGCGGCGCGCGTCTTCCTGAATCTGCACTTTGAGGATGGCGGGGTTTTGAAACTTCATCTCGTCGCGAAGCCGGTAGAGGAACTCGATTTCCATATCGGCCTCGTCGATTTGGCCGGAGAAATCCAACAGAAAGGTTTCCACCGTCAGCCGATGGTCGCCAAAGGTCGGCTTGAATCCCACGTTGGTCACGGAATCGTGGCGCACGCCGCCGAGCAGCGTGTGCGTCACATAGACCCCGACTTTGGGCAATTGTTCTTCAATGGGAGCCAGATTGAGCGTGGGCACGGTATGCTTGCGGCCCACGCCCATCCCGGCAACGATGGGCCCACGGGAAGAAAACGGCCGTCCCAGCAGGCGATTGGCCTTGTGGACCTGCCCCTCCGTCAGCAGTTCCCGGATGCGCGTGCTGGAGACGCGGTCGCCGCGCACATAAAGCAGGGGGACAACCTCTACGCGGAACCCTTCCTGCTTCCCCAGTTCTTCCAGGATTTCCGTATCGCCGGACTGGCGATAGCCGAAGCGAAAATTCGGTCCGACATGCACGGACGATGCGTGCAGCGGGTCGAACCAGCACCCGGCGCACGAATTCCAGGGGCGATTGGCGGGCGAGTTCGCGCGTAAAGGGCAGGACCACCAGCAGGTCGATTCCCGTCGCTGCGATCAACTCCACTTTGCGCTGGAGCGGCGTCAGGAGTTTGGGCGCGTGGTCGGGCGCGAGAACCTTGATGGGATGCGGCTCAAAGGTGATGGCCGTTGCCCGCAAGCCCTGCGGCCGTGCCACCTCCACCACGCGGCGCAGCAACGTCTGGTGCGCCAGGTGGACGCCATCGAAGTTGCCGATGGTCACCACGCTGGGCGCCGACGGTTCGCCGAGTTCCTGAAGGTTGCTGATGACGCGCATACGCAAAACGAAATTCGAAATTGGAAACTCGAAATTCGCAGTTATCTTCGAGTTTCCAGTTTCCAATTTCTAGTTTCGATGTGCCTTACCCCTTAGAATTCCAACTTCAATCCATCATAAGCCAATTGCACGTGCGAGGGCAGGGCGGAGTTGGTTGCCTGGTGGCCGAGTTCGTGGGCGATGTGCGTGAAGAACGCGCGCCGCGGCTTCAGCCGTTCGACCATCGCCAGAGCCTGCGCGAGGGAAAGGTGGGTGGGGTGGGGCTTGGGGCGAAGGGCGTCGAGGATGAGGATGTCCAGGCCCTCGAGCAGGGGAATGCTGGATTCCGGAATTTCGCTGACGTCCGTGACATAGGCAGTGTCACGAAAGCGGAATCCCAGAATCGGCAGATTGCCGTGCATCACCGGCACCGGGGTAAAGTTCAGGCCCCACAAATCAAAAGGTCCTTCGATAAGATGCGGATCGAGTTTGACCACGCCGCCGTAGGGGTAGTTTCCCTCGAAGATATACGCGAAGGTGGCGCGAATCGTCGCCATGCAGCGGGCTTCGGCATAAATGGGAATCGGCACCTGCTGCCGGAAATAGAACACGCGCGTATCATCGAGGCCCATGATGTGATCGGCGTGGTGGTGGGTATAAACCACGGCATCCAGGCGGGTCAGGCCCTCGCGCAAGGCCTGCGCGCGGAAGTCGGGAGTGGTATCAATCACCACCGCCCGGCCGTCGTACTCCAGCAGGATGGAAGGCCGGAGGCGCTTATCGTGCGGGTCGGAAGACGTGCAGACGGCGCACTGGCAGGCGAGGATGGGCACCCCCGTGGAAGTTCCTGTGCCGAGAAACTTGAGAGTCATCACCCTTTGCGTGCCTGCCGCTTCTGCAATTCCACAAACGTCATCCGCAGTTCGTAGAGGACGTCGTCGAGGAGGCGGGATTCGTTGGGTGTCAGGTTCCCCTGGGTCTTTTCCTGTAGAACCTGGAGCAGGTCAATGGTGCGCTGGGCGTTGGCCATGTCGGCAGGAATGCGCTCGCCCCCCGGCCCGGCGAATCAACCCAAGCTGAAACATGGTGGTGGTGCTGAGATAGGAGACCAGAGTTTCAAAGCCGGACGGCTTCGCTCGGAAGTTCTGCCTCTTCGGGTTCAATCACTTGCGGGCGCGACACTCTCTCGGTCGGGGCGGCGGTTCAGGCTTTTTCACTTCGGGCGGATTTTCCTCGCGCCGGGAACCTTCCGAAGTGAAGCTGCGACGATCAACCACTTTGAACCCCGAGGGTTCGTGCTTCTCATCTGCCATGAAATGCCTCGCGGGCCCGGACCAGCAAGCCTTGAATATTAGCCGGAATCGGCCCAGAACTGTAATATCTTAGTGTAGCAACAAACCGGGAAACCAACAAGCCTGGGAGAAAAGCGGTAGTTGTACAGTTCGACGTCGTAGCGGCGAGTTTACCTCGCCATTGGCGGAGTCCCGATAAGATCGGGACAGGTTCCGCCGCCTCCACCTCGAACTGTACCAGTACGGGAAAGGCCGTAGTATTGTCGTTTGGTCTTCGCGCTATTGCTCTTGAATAGTGCAAGCGACAGTGGTATAAACATACTATGCGTGGGATGGGTGAACTCGGCCGCAAAGGTCTGCCGCGCGCGATTCCAGCGGAAGAACTTCAGATAATGCTAGGAACCAGTCAGGCGTTCTGTTCATGGGATGCCTCGAATCCGACGGTCAGCGAGTTAATGGACCGCTGGCCGTTTTTGTTTTCCCATCCTCTCATGGGCACAAACAAAAAGCCCACACCATAGACACCCCGAACGCTCCTTAATTCAAAAGTTGGCAAAAGCAAATGACACCACTGCTGGAAAACCGGTGCTGCCCTACTTTCACATCTAACGCCGGCTTCCAACCGGCATCGAGCCGCCAAGATGGCGGCGATACGTTCAAATTAGGACAGCACCGAAATGCCGGTAGTGAAGGAATTTGACCACCCGCAGGGCGAGGAGTTACAATTTATTGAAAGATCGGTTGGCGCTACCAGCCAGAGGTCAAGAAAATGGCAGATATGAGTTTTGACGACTTCGTCCGGCGGGAACAGCAGGAACCCATCAACTGGCAAGCCGAGAAGACCGCATGGCTTCAGCATCTGGAAGAACTCTTTACGCAAGTGGAGGGATATCTCAAACCATACGTGGACGCTGGCAAAGTGGTTAAGAAATATCGCTCGATTGAATTGAACGAAGAATATCTTGGCTTGTATTCCACCAAGGAGATGATAATTACCATTGGCAGCAAGACGATCAAGCTTGAGCCAATTAGCGCCTTTATCTTGGGCTCAAAGGGGAGGGTCGATGTTGCCGGTCCAAGGGCTCGGGCACAACTCTTGCTGCTCGACAGCAAAGTTACGTCCATGTCGCAACTCATTAATGTGTCTGCTGGCATCAGTCGCAGACAACCTCCACGTCGGCCACGGAAACCCCCTGCTGATATCAAGTGGGTATGGAGAATTGTGACACGTCCACCCCAACGAGAAATCATCGAGATCAACAAGGAAAATTTCCTGAATCTTCTGGTGGAGATTTCGAATGGCCAGAACATCTGATCTTGAGGGTCAGAGTTTGGCTGAGATCGCCGATTATCACAATGATGCGGTGGATTCGCTCACCTTCTTCTTGCAACCGGTATCGCAGCAGAACAACCCACGTTTTCTCAACTATTCCTCATCTGAATTCAACGAACTCCTTCACAGCCGAATCCAAGAAACCGATTTACGTTCGTCCTTGGCAACTCTGGCTGCGGTGGAAGCAGCATTGCGCATCGATTATCGGCTTCGAGCGACACAACGACGCAAGGATCCACTTTCGAGGGCCTTCAGAGTCATTTACAAGACGAAACGAGAGAACGTTCGGTTCGACGACGACTTACTTGATCTGTGGGTCCAACATCACCCCGATCTCAGGAGACTGGTAGGACAACTGCGCGCTGCACTGCTTTTTCGCCATTGGCTTGCTCACGGACGCGCTTGGGAGCGCCCAGCGCACGGCAGGTTTGACTACGATAGCATCTATAACCTCGCGGAGCTGATATTAACTAACTTTCCTTTGTCTCGAAACTAGTTACACGTTAGGCCCACCGAGCGGAACACGGTCGACCGGGCACAGTCACTTGATGAGAACTCGGCTTTGCACGAACACGTTCGATTCCTCGCTGTCGGCGTAGAATTGTCGCCGCAAGCCGGGGACGCAGTTAGTTGGGTTTTTCCACTTTCATGTACTCGGCGAGCGTCACGAACGTATACCCCCGCTTCTTCAGTTCCGGAATCAGGCGTGAGAGCACTTCGACGGAATTGGGTATTTCGTGGAAGACCAGGATATGGTCGAAGACGCCTTTGCGCTCGCGTTGCGTCGATGGTTCGCAGGACGTAATCATGAAGCGAGGGCTGGGGGCATTTGGATATATCCTTGCCGACGCAGAAATAGTCCTCGGAATCGACGTCACGCAGGACGGGAGGCAGCGTGGTGGACTTGCTCATGATGTGGTAGCCGCGGGCTTCGATTCGCTGCGCCAACTCGGGCCAGATTTCCCAATCCGGCGGGCGCAGGTATTGCGGCTTCACGCCGGTAATGGGCTCGATGGTGCGGGAGGCGCGGTCGATGTCGTTCAGGATCCAATCCTCACCGTAGCGTTTCTGCATCAGGCGGAAGTTGCCGTGGCCGTAGGTGTGATTTTCGATTTCGTGGCCGCGGCGATGCTCCTCCTCGGCGGCTTGGCGGCAAGTGATGCCGGTATCGATCTTCCGGCAGTCCTTGTCGGCGGCGGGAGCGAGCCGCCATGCCATTACGAAAAACGTAGCCTTCGCGCCCTCCCGGTCGAGCAAATCCAGCAGGCTGGCTGAGGCATGTCCCGCCTCGGAGTTTCCCTTCAGCACCCAGGGTCGCGGACCATCATCAAACGTGAGGGCGATAAGCTTCGGGGAAGAGGCGCGATCAATAGGTCGTGCCGCGCTCGGGGAGGTTTGAGCCACAGCGCTGCAGATGGCGGCGATCAAGAGCAGGGCGATATGAGCATATCTAAAAACCCGGCCGAGCTGACGGACTGCGTAGTTTGCCATGCGGCACACACGTGGTCATCGGAAGGCTGGAGCTGGTTGATGAGGCGGGGTGGGAACCAGCGGGCTCAGGTGAGAGGCCGTGGGCAGCGATCAGGCTCACTTCGGGCATCGCCTCGAAAGGCTTCGAGTAGTCGTTGCGCGCATTCCAGAAAAGAAACCCGACGCTGCCTTGCTGGTGGGCCACGCGAACCTGGGTAACGATGTAGCTGGGCGAATAGGTCTTGGTATGCCAGCCGAAGGCCTGCAGCCAGGGACGCAGCACCACGCCGCTGCCCGCGGTCGCCTGCTGGAAGCGTTGCATGGACTCGGAAATGAAATGTTCAGGAGCGTCGCCGGGATCACTGTAGCCGTCAAATCCAAAGAAGTGCGACGGGTAGATCATGGGCGAGAGAATATCGCAGTGACGTGAGAGGTCATGGATGTTCTGGCCCGTAAGGGCCAGGTCAACCGGCTTCGCCCAGGCCATGACCCCGAACACGTCGATCGAGACCAGCACGCCCAGCGGATGCAGGGTGTCCGTGGCACGGGCGACAAAGTCGGTGATAATCTTCGCGCGGGGCCAGTCCGGATGCTCCTTTTGAAAGGCGAACTGCGCATCCGCCTGGTCTCCCTCGGCAGGAAAGCGAACGTAGTCAAACTGGATTTCGTCTGCCCCGGCGCCGGCGGCGAGGCGCGCCAAATCCAAATTGTAGTCCTGCACCGCCGGGTTGGAAGGATCCACCCAGACGAGCTTGCCGTTTTCCAGCCAAGGCTTGCCGGATTCGCGGGAGTGGACGGCGAGGTCCGGGTAGGTCTGGGCCAGGTGCGCGTCGCGAAACAGGGCGATGCGGGCGATGGCGTGCATCCGCAAGCGAGTGGACGTAGTGGATGAACTTCGGCAGATTGCGAATGGTGATATTGCCGGCCGGCGCGTATGGGTGCTGGAAAGGAACGTGCAGTTCGCCATCAAAGTCCTTGACGTCGAAAACCACCGTGTTTCCCCCCGCCTCCTTCCAGCGCTGGATCAGGTCAAGCCCATAAGTGCGCCCGCAGTGTAAGCGGTCAGGTAGATGCCGCGCGCCACAAAATCCTTAGGGGTCGGGGTGGGCCGGTCAAGGATGGGCTCGAGGGGAATGCCCGGAATCAGAATCTGAGTGCCGGGCTTGAGCGTGTTGCTGCCCAAGCCGTTCGCCTGGCGCATGGCCGTTTCCAACTCGGCGCGCCGCATATATACAGTCTCAGGAAGGTAGTGCGACACGATCCCACCCAGGCTCTCATTGCGCTTCACGACGTGGGGAATGCACTGTGTCCCAGGGGAACGACGGAGCATACCGAGGGCGGCGGAGGAAGAAGGGGTCGGCCGCCTTGGCCAAGGGTTGAGCGGTACCCAGCCGTCCTGCTGACGCCGGCGTGGAAGCTGGCGAAACCGGTTCCGGCACGGCCGCCGGACTCACCGGGTTCCCGCTCGCGGCCGCAACCCCTGCCGCAGCGATTTTGGCGTGTTGCCGCCACCCAGGTGGCGCGAGTGCAAGGCGAGAGGGTGATCACGGCCAGACCCGAGCTACCAGAGCGGTCAAAACGAGATGAGATTGTTTGCGAGACATAATTCCATAATAATTATGTGGAGTCCGGAATGTCCAGATTAGCTTTCCGGCCGACCGAGAACTTACGACGGATCATCTTTCATCCTCCAGCATTCCTTTCGGCTTTTTAAATGAACAACTTTAGAGCAGAGACGAGAATTTGATCTGCCATACCTTTGCCGTCTTGACTGCACAGTTTTATTTGGAGTGGCAATGGTCGGCAAGATCTCGGCCTAATTGTCGGCCCCTTTGGCAACTCCGGTGTTCGCTCCCCATCCTTCGGTGGGGATTGTTCACGTGTGTAGTTTGGGCGGATTCCTCAAGGCTTCAAGAGCACTAAAGTACTAGCTCCGCCCATCCGAGCCGCGACAGGACACAGTTCGGGACATGGCGCGAAGCTGACACGGGCCGCTCAGATGGCGCCCCCGCTTTGGGCGATTCGGCCTGAAAAGCGAGATTATACGGTATGGCAGTTCAGCGCGGTTGCATACCCGCTCTTGCGAATACTCGGCGCGGCTTGATAGATTACTGGATTAACCTAATCTGCCGCCGCTCGGCAGTGGTACAGTTTTGTATTGTAGCGGCGAGTTTACCTCGCCAAATGGCGGCGTAAAGCCGCCTCTACAACAAACTGTACCACTACCCGCCGACGGAGAAATGAGAACCGCCCTGGCTGGAGAAAACCTTCGTAAATTGATCGAGCTGACGGCACACCTGCGAGTCCCGAAGGATGCCCTTGGGACCGCGTGCAGGACTACGACACTCTGAAAGGCTTGTTGCTGGAAGAGGCCTACGAGGTGGTGGATGCCGCGAACGCGCGCGATTTTGACGGGCTGGAGGATGAGCTCGGGGATTTGCTTTTTCTGGTCGTGTTCTATTCCCGCGTGGCCGAGGAGGAAGGGCGCTTCACCATCGATGATGTGGTGGAGCGCGTACACGCCAAGCTGATTCGGCGGCATCCGCACGTGTTCGGCGAGGTGCGGGCGGGAAACGCCGGCGAAGCGCTCCAGAGCTGGCTGGCCGTCAAGGAGCAGGAGCGCGTCCGCCGCAGGGCAAGCGCGCCAAAGAATCCGTGCTGGATGGAATTCTCCCCTCGCTGCCGTCCACGCTGGTGGCGCAAGAGTTGGGCACGCGCGCGGCGGAGGTTGGGTTCGAGTGGGCGAAGGTGGGCGACCTGCTGGAGAAGATTGAAGAAGAGGTCCACGAGCTGCGGCAGGAGTTGGCCGCGCAACCGCCCAGCCCACCGGCACGGGTGGAAGAGGAAGTGGGCGATTTGCTTTTCGCCGTGGCCAACCTCTCGCGCTTTCTCCACTTCGACCCGGAGAGTTGCTTGCGCCGGGCCAACCAAAAATTCCAGCGGCGCTTCCAGGCCATGGAACAGGAAATCCTGAAACGCGGCAAGCAATTGAAGGAATGTTCTCTGGAGGAAATGGAAGCGGTTTGGGAGGAGATCAAAGCGGGCGAGGAGCATTAGAAGGGGAGCGCGGACCTGTTTTGTAGGTCCCCGGCTTTTTCCTTGCGCAAAAGAAACATATCACCACAGAGGCACAGAGATCACAGAGAAGGACCTCGGATAAGAACCGGACGACAATAAGGAAGGAACCGTAATCTTTTCGTCCTGATAAGAAACATTTTTCTCTGTGCCTCTGTGCCTCTGTGGTGAAAGCTTTTGGAACGAACCGCGAACCTACAAAACAGGCGCTACACCGGCTTTGGTTCCCTGGCCCAGTTTGGGGTGAATCCGCATGAAAATTGACCGCATCGAACTTCGCGAATTGCAAATGCCGCTGGTGCATTTTTTTGAGACGAGCTTCGGCCGCACCACCACGCGGCGAATCGTTCTGGTGCGGGTTCGACGCCGACGGCCTGACCGGTTGGGGCGAGGTGACCGCCGGGGAAGAGCCCTTTTACAGTTACGAAACCCCCGAGACGGCCTGGCACATCTTGCGCGATTTCCTGATTCCCTGGACGCTGGGCAAGGATTGGGCGGCGCCGAGCGACGTCGCGCCGCGCTTTCGCCCGATTCGCGGGCACAACATGGCCAAGGCGGCGCTGGAAAACGCCCTTTGGGATATTGCCGCGCAACAGCAAAACCTGCCCTTGGCGAAGCTGGTGGGCGGGACGCTCGCAGGAAATTCCCTGCGGTGTTTCCATCGGAATTCAGAACTCGATTGAGGAATTGCTGGAAAAAATCGAGCGCGAGGTGGCGGCGGGGTATCAACGAATTAAAGTGAAGGTCAAGCCGGGTTGGGACGTGAACGTGCTGGAGGCGATTCGCACCCGGTTTCCGCGCATCCTGCTGATGGCCGACGCGAACAGCGCTTACTCGCTGGCCGACGTCGCCCACCTGAAGGAGTTCGACCGTTTCTACCTGATGATGATCGAGCAACCCCTGGGTTGGGATGACTTGCTGGACCACGCCAAGCTTCAGAAGCAAATCGCGACGCCCATTTGCCTGGATGAATCCATTCACAGCGCCGACGACGCGCGCAAGGCCCTCGAAATCGGCGCGGGCAAGATCATCAATATCAAGCTGGGGCGCGTGGGCGGATTTACGGCGGCGCGGCGAGGTCCACGATGTTTGCCGCGCCCGCAACGTTCCGGTGTGGTGCGGCGGCATGTTGGAGTCCGGCATCGGCCGCGCCCACAACATCGCCATGTCCACGCTGCCGGGATTCACCCTGCCCGGGGATGTTTCCGCCAGCAATCGCTATTGGGCCGAGGACATCATTGACCCTGAGGTTACGGTGAGCGCGCAGGGCACGATTCACGTTCCCCAGGCGGCGGGGTTGGGGTACGCCCCCAATCTGCCGCGGATCGAGAAGTTGACGGTGCGGAAGGAGTCGTTTGAGTAGCGCCACGCCGACTCCTGCCGCGAAATCCCGCCACCCGCGCCGGTCACGGCCGCATGCACTTGCTGATGTTGCTGGTGACGGTCTGCTGGGCCAGCAACATCATTGCCGGCAAGGAAGCCTTGACGGGGTTCGGCGCCCTGGCGCTGGCGCAATTGCGCGTGCTGGGCGCGACCGATCATTTTCGTCATCGTGTTTCTGGCCACCGGGCGAATGCGCCGCCTGCAATTGTCGCCGCGGAAATGGCTCTTCCTGGTGGCCATGGCGGCCAATGGCATTGCCCTGAACCAGCTTACCTTTATCGGCGGAATGGCGCGCAGCACCGTGGCGCACACGGGCCTGATTGTGGCCCTGGGGCCGGTGATGGTGCTGGTGATTGCCGTGGTGATTCGGCTGGAAGCGCTGACGGCGTGGGAAATTCGCGGGGATGATGATCGCCTTTGCGGGAGTCGGCATCCTGACGGCCGACAAGGCGGGGCAGGGAAGCGGCGGCCACTGGATCGGCGACCTCATCCTGCTCGTGAGCACGCTGGTCTTTGCCATTTTCACCGATCCTGATGAAGGAAGTGGCCAACCAATTCGACGCGCTTACCCTGAACACTCTCATCTTTGTGCTGGGCGCAATCATGATGCTCCCTTTCTGCGCCCACGCGGTGGTGGTTACGAACTGGGCCGCTCTCAGCCTGAAGGCGTGGTGGGGGCTGGCGTTTCTGATCGTGTTCGGGTCGGTGATCTCCTATCTGCTCTTTGCTTATGTGCTGACGGAGTTGGCCGCATCGCGCGCCGCCGCCTTCAACTATTTGCAGCCGGTCATCGCCAGCGGATTGGGCATCTGGCTGCTTTCCGAACGGCTGACCTCGAAGGTGCTGATCGGCGGCGGCCTCATCCTGGCAGGTGTTTATCTGACCGAGCGCGAGCGGGGAGAAGAGAAAGCTCAGGGGAATTCCGCCACCTGAGATGGCCATATTGGCGATGACTTGAAACGGGGCCGGGGCCAGCCTACGAGGTGGGCAGAGAGTGCTGCAAGGCCCCAGGGAGTGATTCCGGGGGCCAACATGAGTCTGGAGGGCGCTGGGTTGTTCGGACAAACTCTCGCATATGGATTCGCGCCCAAATTGAGCCGTCATCGATGTTATTTGGTGGGCTTTGGTGCTTTATCGCACCAAACCGTCCCCTTGTTGACCATCGAACGAATCACGACGCGGTTTCAACGACGGGGCCGCGACGCTGCGGGGGCATGATGAGGGCCAGCAGCGCACCGCAAGCGAAGCCTCCAATATGGGCCCACCAGGCGACGCCGCCGGCCGTGGCGGTTTGGATCGAAAGCATCTGGAATCCCGCGATAAACTGAATGAGGAACCAATAGCCGAGAAGCAGGATGGCAGGAACCTGGACGGTCCAAAAGAAAATGAAGAGCGGGATGAGCGTGGTGATGCGCGCTCCGGGGTAGCAAATGAAATACGCGCCCAGCACCCCGGCAATGGCGCCGCTGGCCCCGATGGTGGGGACGCGTGATCCCGGGCTGACGACGATCTGGGCCAGACGCGGCCGCGACCCCGGAAATCAAGTAGAGCAGAAGGAAAGGGAAGTGCCCGAAGCGGTCTTCAATGCTGCGCCCGAACACAAAGAGAAAGAGCATGTTTCCCAGCAGGTGCAGCCACCCGCCGTGCAGAAACATGGAAACAAAAATGGGACCCACGGTGAGTCTTGCCGGAAGGGCGAAGAGGGCAGGAGGAGAATAGCGGGCGGGGATCAATCCATACAAGAGGATAAAGCGGTTCAAGTGCGGGCCCAGGGAGAGTTCAATGAAAAAGGCCCAAAAGTTCACGACGATCAGGAGCAAAGTAAATGCCCAGAAGGTGCGCCGGCGAATGTGGTCGGTTAGGGGGATCGGTACCATGCAATGGCATTTTACCGTGGGGGAGCGCGGCTGCCCACGGGAAAAGCATGCGACTCGGGAATCGGGACTCGGGGCTCGGGTTTCGGGTGATCGTGCAAAACTCCGATTTCTGTAGGTGTGACATGGCGTTGTCAGAACCCGCAAAGCGGACCCCGAATCGCCAAAATCCCGAACCCCGTGTCCCGAGCCCCGAGCATGCTACTCATTGAATACGATGACTTCGCTCGATCCCCTGAAGCGGATTTCTTGGATCACGCGCGCGCCATTGCCAGTCTGTCATACACGACTTCGTTGGACTGGTACTTCTTTCCACGATCCACAACTTTCCCTTCGGCAGTGGCCACAACTTTGTTTCCGTGCAAGAAGGAAACCGTCGCCTCGGGGCTGTGGGTTTGCCACTGAACGTTGTAACTGCCACTCGCCAGGTGTGATCCGGCAACCGTGGCATCGTAGGGAAGGAGCACATTTCCGGATTCTTTCGCTTTGGCCGAGGCGCCGACCAAGACCATGAAGGCCACGGCGACAATCGTGACACTCAAAGTCTTCCTCAATTTCATATCCATCCTCCTCATTTGTTTCCAGCCCCTTTTTCCCTGCCTCTCGCTTAGACGCAGGAAAGGAGCTCTGGTAAGCTGCCCAGCATTTCCTTCTGCCCTATCATCTGGAAGCCACCCCAACATATGAGCAATCCGAATCTTGCTCGTTCGCCATTCAAACCTTTCGGTGTAAATCGCCCACCTGCTGTCTCCGCTTTCTTCCATCTATACGCAGAACGAGGACGAGAAGTTCCCACTTTTTGTGAGGGGAGGGTGAGCTTCTCTTCCAGGGCGTGTACGCGCAAAGGGCGTGTACGCGCGTTGACCGTTGGAAGTGGCAGAGATATACTGCGCGAGAGGGTTTTGGGGGCTGAGTTCGGAAAGTTTCCACTGCTTGTAACGAGCTTGCTATTCTTCTTCCCGCGTTTGCTCAGTTCCCTCGGACATCGGTATGAAATCTAACGGGCTTTCCAAAGAGCTTGCCAGGATCGTAGGCGAGGACGGCGTATTGTGGCGTCGGGAAGATCTGATGCTCTACGAGTACGACGCGCTTTCCTCGCTGCGGCAGCCTGACGTCGTGGTTTTTCCCCGCAAGACCGAGCACGTTGTACAGATTGCCAAATTGGCGCTGCGGCACAATCTGCCGCTCGTGGCGCGCGGGGCAGGCACGGGTTTAAGCGGCGGTTCGGTGGCGACGGAAGGCGGCATTCTGCTGGGCTTTTCCCGCATGAAGCAAATCCTGGAAATCGATTTGGAAAACCAGCGCGCGCGGGTGCAGCCCGGAGTGGTGAACCTTGACCTTTCGCTGGCCGTCGCGGATGAGGGTTATTATTACGCGCCCGACCCCTCCAGCCAGAAGGCCTGCACGATCGGCGGCAACGTGGCGGAGAATTCCGGCGGTCCCCACACCCTGGCCTATGGAGTCACCACCAATCACGTTCTTGGCGCTGGAAGTGGTGCTGCCGGATGGCGAGGTGATCCACACCGGCGCGAGCCATTGGGACCGGCCGGGATACGACCTGACCGGGGTCTTTGTGGGTTCGGAGGGCACGCTCGGCATCGTCACGGAAGCCACCGTGCGATTGTCGCGCAAGCCCGAGGCGGTAAAGACGCTGCTGGCGATTTACAACCAGGTTGCTGGATGCCACCCGCACGGTGGCGGCCATCACGGCGCGCGGCATCACGCCGGCCGCACTGGAGATGATGGACGGCTTCACGCTGCGCGCCGTGGAGGAAGCCACGCACGCCGGTTATCCCATGGATTGCGCTGCGGTGCTGCTGATCGAGGTCGAAGGGTTGAAGGAAGCCGTGGAAGAGCACGCGGATGAGATCGAGGCCGTTTGCCGCGGAAAATCAGGCGCGCGAGGTTCGGCGCGCGAAATCGGCGGAGGAGCGCGACCTGTTGTGGAAGGGAAGAAAGACGGCCTTCGGCGCGCTCGGACGCATCAGCCCCAACTACTACGTCCAGGACGGCGTTATTCCGCGCACGCGCCTGCCGGAAATGCTGGACTTCATTGGCAGCATCGAAAAGAAGTATGACTTGCACATTGGCAATATCTTCCACGCGGGCGATGGAAACTTGCATCCGCTCATCATGTATGACGAGCGCAACCGGGAGCAGACCGCGCGTGTGATCAAGGCGGCGAAAGACATCATCATGCGATGCGTGGAAATGGGCGGGTCGATAACCGGCGAGCACGGTGTGGGCTTGGAGAAGAGCGACCTGATGCCGCTCATCTTTTCTGAGGATGATTTGGAATTGATGAGCCGAATCAAGAACCTGTTCAATCCTCTGGGGCGCTTGAATCCTGGAAAGCTTCTTCCCACGGGGAAAATGTGCGGCGAACTTCGCGGAGGATTGGCGGGGGGAGGTCCGGTGTGACCCTGGCGGTAGATTCCGTGCGGGCGGATTTGGCGGCGCTTGTGGGCCCGTCCCACGTGCTGACGGACCCCGCTGCCTGCGCGGCTCTGGCGGTGGATGGCAAGGTCCCGGAGTGCGCTGTCGCTCCGGCCACGGCGGAACAGGTGGCGGCGGTCCTGCGCTACGCCGGCGAGCATCATCTGGCGCGTGATCCCCCGCGGCAATGGCACGAAGCTTTCGATGGGCAATCCCCCTCGGCGGTATGACGTCGCCCTTTCGCTCGCGGGAACTGAATCGCGTCATTCATTACGAGCCTGCGGACCTGACGATCAGCGTCGAGGCGGGAATGACGTTCGGGGAATTTCAGGACCTTGTCGGGCGGAGCGGTTTGTGGCTGCCTCTCGATCCGCGCGGCGGGGCCGAGTCGAGCATCGGCGGAATTATTGCGGCGAATGCGGCGGGGCCGCTGCGGCAGGGTTTCGGCGGCCCGCGCGACATGGTTCTGGGATTGAAAATTGCCACTCACGGACGGAAAAATCGCCAAGACGGGCGGCAGAGTGGTGAAAAACGTCGCGGGCTACGATCTTGGGAAAACTGCTGACCGGCTCCTTCGGGACGCTGGGCGTGATCGTGGAGGCCAGCCTGAAGCTTTTTCCGAAGCCGCCGGAGCGCGCCACCTTTGCGATGCGAGCCGGCACGCTGGGCATTGCGAGGGACTTGCGCAGGAGCATTCTGCGCTCGCCGCTTGATGCCGCTGCGGCTGGTGCTGCTCGATTCCGCCGGCCACGGCGCTGCTGGGTGATTCGGCGCAGGCGCAGGAGCGGCCGGAGGCGGAATTGTGGATCGAGGTGGGCGGATCGCACCGGGTCATTGAGCGTTGCATGCTTGAACTCCGGCAACTCGCCTCGGCGGTGGGGGCGACGCTGGCGCGGCGGGAAGATGCGGAGAAGGCGTGGGAGCGCGTTTCAACCTGGCCCTTGGCTTCAGCAGAAATATCGCGACGTCACGGTTCTGAAAGCTGCGCTGCCCCTGGTGGCCAGCGAGGAATTTCTGAGCCGCGCGCAACAGGAAGCCGAAGCGGAGCGCATCGCGCTCGCGAGTTTTGCCCAGGTGGGGGTGGGTATTGTCCACCTGTGCGCGTTGCAGGAAAAGCTGACGCGCCGATCTTGCGGGCTGGGTAGCCCGCCTGCGCCAAGCGGCGGCAGACCTTGGGGGGACACTGGTCATCGAACATTGCCCGGTGGACCTCAAGAGCCACGTGGATGTTTGGGGAGCGGGCGGCGACGATCTTGCCGCCATGCGCAAAATGAAATCTGCCTGGGACCCGATGAGGTTCTGGCGCCGGGACGGTTCTTAGGGAAATTTTAGAGTTTGGACCTTCATCGATTCGATCTGCGAGAGCCTCGCCCACCGTCTTGGATCCGCCCGCTCGCCCGGGCGAGAGGGGAGATTCGAGACGCTCGCTGGAGCCCGCAAGGCACGTGAGGTCATCGGGCTGGACTCCTCGGTATTAGAATTTGAGAATTTAAGTGACTGAACTTTGAAAAACGAAAACCCCGCAACCGCGAAAGAAGCAACGGCGAAGCCCTCGGGCTACGGCGCGGGCGAGGCGCCGCGCTGGGTGGACTATTCCCGCTGTGTGCACTGCGGCCTGTGCCTGAACGCCTGCCCCACGTATCGCGAGCTAGGGCTGGAAATGGACTCGCCGCGCGGCCGCATCTACCAGATGATCCAGGTGGAGAAGGGGCGGCTGCCGCTGGGCGAAAGCTTCGTTCGCCACATCGACCTTTGCCTGGATTGCCGCGCTTGTGAAACGGCGTGCCCATCGGGCGTCGAGTACGGCAAGCTGGTGGAAGTCGGCGCGCGGCCAGATCGAAAAGTACTATCACCGGCCGCCGCTCACCACCTTGCTGCGCAAACTCTTTTACTACGAAATTCTGCCGCATCCCGGGCGGCTGCAATTCGTGGGCAAGCTCCTGCGCTTGTATCAGCGCTCCGGACTGGAAAAGCTGGTGCTCGCTTCGCGGGTGCTGAAGTTGCTTCCCGGCCGGCTCGAGCAAGTGGCGCAACTCGCTCCGCGCATGGAGAAGCCGTTCTTTTACGAACGCCTGGGCAAGACGTTTCCGGCGGAAGGGAAGCGGCGTTACCGGGTGGCGTTGTTCGCCGGGTGCATCGCCAACCTTTCCTTTGCCCGGCTGAATGACGCCACGGTGCGCGTGCTCGCGAAGAACGGGTGCGAGGTGGTGATCCCCGGCGACCAGGGATGCTGCGGCGCGCTGCACGTGCACGCGGGCATTCGCGGCATCGCGCGCGATTTGGCCAAGCGCAATATCCAGGCATTTCTGGCGGGAGAATTTGACGCGGTTATTTCCAACGCCGCCGGCTGCGGTTCCGTTCTCAAGGAGTATCCGCTGCTCTTTGAGGAAGAGGACCGGGAATTCCACGAACCGGCAAAGGCCTTTGTGGCGAAGCTGCGCGACGTCACCGAATTCCTGGCGGGGATTGACTTGAACCGGGAACTGGGAATAATGAAAGTGCGGGCGACTTATCAGGACCCTTGCCATCTGGGGCACGCGCAGCGCATCCGAACCGCGCCGCGCAAGCTGCTGGCGGCCATCCCGGGACTGGAACTGATCGAACTGAAGGAAGCGGAAATCTGCTGCGGCAGCGCGGGTGTTTACAACGTCGTTCACAACGAGATGTCGGATCGATTGCTCGAAAGCAAAATGCGCCGCATCGGCGAAACCCGGGCGGAACTGGTTCTGACCGCCAATCCCGGTTGCCTGTTGCAGCTTCGCGCGGGGGTGAAGCGCGAAGGCAACCAGCGGCGCGTCATGCACGTCATCGAATTGCTGGACGAAGCGTACAGAAGGGCAGTGACGAGTGACAAGTGACGAATGACAAGCGATGCGTCGCTGCATGGCACTCGTCACTCTGTCACTCGCCACTGCACCTACAGATGAGGTTCCCATTTAATGTCCACGAAATCGCCGGCGGACCTGAATAATGTTTTGAAGCCGATTGGACGATCCCCAAACCCACCATCTGAAGGACTACGAGGCGCGCTACGCGTCGTTCCGCTGGGAAGATATCCACGCGGAGTTTGATTGGTCGAAGACGGGCAAGGTGAACATGGCGCATGAGGCCATTGACCGCCACCTGACGCGCGGCCGCCGCAACAAATTAGCGCTGATCTACACCGACAAAGAACGCACCGAGCGTTTCACCTTCGAGGACATGTCGCTGCAGTCGAACCGCTTTGCCAACGTCCTGCGCAAGCTGGGAGTGGGGAAGGGCGACCGCGTGTTCGTGTTTCTGGGGCGGCGGCCGGAGCTTTACATCGCCATCCTCGGCATCCTGAAAATCGGAGCGATTCCCAGCCCGCTCTTTGAAGCTTTCATGGAAGATGCGGTGCGCGACCGCATGGCCAATGCGGAAGCCGTGGCCTTGGTGACATCGCCGGCGCTGGTGGAACGCGTGCCGCAATACGATCTGCCTGCCCTCAAGCACATTATTCTGGTGGGCGCCTCGGCGAGCGAGTTGGGGGAGGGGCAGAAGAGTTACGAAGCCCTGATGGAAAAGGCTGACGACAAGACGGAGATTGAGTGGCTGACGCTGGATGACCCGCTCATCATGCACTACACCTCGGGTTCGACGGGAAAGCCCAAGGGCGTGCTGCACGTGCAAAAGGCCATGCTGGGGCACCTGATGACCGGCCGCTGGGTGCTCGATATGCGCGAGGACGATGTCTATTGGTGTACCGCCGACCCCGGTTGGGTGACGGGAACGTCTTACGGTATTTTTTCACCCTGGCTCAATGGCACCACCAACCTGATCCGCGGCGGCAGATTCAATGCCGCCGACTGGTACGAAACCATCCAGCGCTTTCGCGTCAACATCTGGTACAGCGCTCCCACGGCGTTCCGCATGTTGATGGCAGCGGGGGAGGATGTGGCGCAGAGGTTCGATCTTTCCAGCCTGCGGCACGTGCTGAGCGTGGGTGAGCCGCTGAATCCCGAGGTGGTGTGGTGGGGTTGGAAAACCTACGGACGGCGGATCCATGACAACTGGTGGATGACCGAGACAGGCCATATCCTGATTTCGAATTATCCCGCCATGACCATCCGGCCGGGCTCCATGGGACGGCCCATTCCCGGCGTGTATGCCGCCATCGTCGATGACGAGGGAAAAGAATTGCCGCCCAATACTCTCGGCAACCTGGTGGTAAAGCCCGGGTGGCCCGGCATGATGAGGACGATCTGGAAACAGCCGGAGCGCTATGAGACCTATTTCCGCATTCCCGGTTGGTATGTTACCGGGGATAGCGCTTACAAAGATCCGGATGGCTACTTCTGGTTCCAGGGGCGCGTTGACGACCTGATCATCACCGCGGGCGAAAACGTGGGGCCGTTCGAAGTCGAAAGCTGCCTGGTGGAACACCCGGCCGTGGCGGAAGCGGGCGTGATTGGAAAGCCCGATGCCATGCGCGGACACATCATCAAGGCTTTCATTTCCCTGCGCGAAGGCCATGTGCCCAGCGACGAGCTGAAGGATGAAATCCAAAAGTTTGTGCGGCAAAAGCTGGCCGCCCACGCGGCGCCGCGCGAAATTGAATTCCGCGCCAAGCTTCCCAAGACACGCAGCGGAAAGATCATGCGCCGCGTCCTGAAAGCGTGGGAACTCGGCTTGCCGGCGGGCGACCTTTCCACGCTGGAAGATTAAACATGGATTAACAGAATGGACATGATAAACAATAGAAGAATGGGCTGACCACCCAGGGCGTGATTGGTTGTGCCTTTGAGGTCACCAACGAACATCGTCGTCCCAACATTCGGCGAGGATTTCATTCATGGACAGAATATTCCGGGGTTTTTGTTCGGTCTATTAATCCTGTCAATTCTGTCCATCCATGTAAATAAAGGGTTTCAAACATGGAAATGAAGCATGAGGCGATTACCAGGGACGTGATTGGTTGCGCCTTTGAAGTCATCAACGAACTGGGCGCGGGTTTTCTGGAATCGGTCTATGAGAAGGCTTTGCTTCTGGCGCTGCGGCAGAAAGGCCTGTCAGCGGTGCCCCAATACCCGGCCAAGGTGATGTTCCGGGGTGAATGCGTGGGTGACTTTATGCGGATATATTTGTTGAGGAGAAGGTGATTGTCGAGCTGAAAGCAGTCAAAGCCATTGCCCCCGAACACCAGGCACAGGTCATCAATTATCTGAACGCCACCGGGATTGAAGTCGGCTTGCTCATTAACTTCGGCAACCCCAAACTCGAATACAAGCGCTTCACCCGAAGCAAGGACTACAAACATGGATCGACAGAATAAACAGGATTTCTGTTTTATACTGCCCATTCATGGGAATACCAGGTGTAGCGCCAGCCTTTAGCCCGGAATGTGCCGCGCTACCAACCGACTGGGGACAGGTTCCGGGCAGCGCTACAATTAAACGCATTTGCCAACGCTCCACTAAACAGAGTATTCAGGATTTTCTGTTCTGGCCTTTTATCCTGTCCATCCTGTCCATCCATGTGAATGCGGGGGGGAACTTTTGCGCGTTGACTTCCCTCGCCGCACAGCCTAAGATGCGCGCAACGGAAGGAGATCAACCCATGCAGATCAACATCAACGCTCGGGAGATCCAGGACGTCGTAATATTGGAGTTGAACGGAAGAGTGGTGGCGGGGGAAGAAGTGGACAGCATCCGTCACATGATCCACGATCTTGTCGACCACAACCACAAGAAGATTTCTTTGAACCTCGACCAAGTTGCCCGCATCGACAGTACCGGGATCGGGATGCTGGTGGAAGCCGTGATCTACACGGTGAAACAAGGTGGGCGGTTGAACCTTTACCTGGTTCCCCGTCTGGTACGAAGCATCCTGACCACCCACCGGTTATTGTCGGCTTTCGATATTTACAGCACGGAAGCGGAAGCGCTCGCCGGATTTGAGAAATCCGCCCCACCGCTGGAGGCGCGGACTTAAACTCCCTTTGACGCGAAAGGAAGGGAAGCTGCGCCCCATGAAGAGCAACATCCCGCACCCGCTCAAGCTTGGCAGCCGAACACTCACCGGACGGCCCGCCAAATTGGTGCGCTTCGCGGGTTTGGTGTTGATGATCGGCCTCGCGAGTCATTTTCTGCATTTCCTGAGGCCGTGGATCACAGGTTATCTGGGAAAACCGTCGCCGCGTGACTGGCCGCTGTGGGCAACCGTTGTCGGATGGCTTCTGTTTAGCATCTACTGGGAAATTGCCGCGAAGAACGCAGCTCCGGTAGCTAGCTCAGAATCACGAGGTTCGAGGAGGCTGCATATGTTTTTGACCAATGCCGCCCTGATTCTGATCCTCGCGCCCGTCCCGGGGCTGCGGCAGCAGTGTTGGCCCTCGTCGTCTATCGTCATCGCCGCGGGACTCACCATCCAGGCGGGGGGCCTCGGGCTGGCGGTTTGGGCAAGGCGACACCTCGGCCGCAACTGGAGCGGGGAAATCGCCATCAAAGTGGACCATAAACTGGTGCGGAGCGGTCCGTATCGCGTCGTGCGGCACCCCATCTATACCGCCTTGCTCGGGATGTATGTCGGGTCATCGTTGGTGTCGGGCGAGTTGCACGCGTTGCTCGGGTTGACGTTGGCCGCCTTCGCGTATATGCGCAAGGTCCGGCTGGAAGAGGCGAATCTAATGGCGTCCTTCGGAGCCGACTATCGCGAATACCGTGGTGCAACGTGGGCGCTGTTGCCTGGACTCTTCTGAGGATCTCGCATGGCCAGTGGCTACCGGATGGGGAATGAAATACTCCCTATACGCAAGTTGGAAAACTGACCAATGATCCTGCGCGATCAACACGTGACTGCCAGGTGCTATCCTAATTTCGGGTTGAGCGCCGGGCTTCAGCCCGGCACGTGCCCCCCTAAAGGGCGCGCGACGTTCAAATTAGGACAGCACCGACTGCCGCTTGATTTTTGCGGCAAGAGGGCATACCCTCATTCTTGATTAGGCTCCCTCGCGGCCGATGTAGCCGCACCCTCGCATGGGAGAGATTCCAATGACTGCAATCATCAAGGAAGCGATCGTGGGCGTCGCCGTGTGTTGGACCGTTGCCGGGTACTCCATTTGGAAATGGGGACCGGGTCTAAGGAAACACTTCGTGCGCTGCCCGGAGAAGAGGTTGCGAGCAACCGTGCTGGCGGACCAGCGCGAGGCGGAATTCGGTTCACTGCGTGTGGTGGATGTCAGGGCTTGCTCGCTACTTACCCCTGCACACCCAGACTGTTCGAAGCAGTGCCGGGCGTGCCTCTAACCCGGAATTTTCACCATGACCCGAGGCCGTTAGCGGATTGCCGCAGGACCGATGGCATAAGCGTCAACAATATATCTTGACAACCTCAAGCAGTACAGGCTATAGTTGTTGGGTGAGGATTGATGCCGGTCGGGCCACAATGTGGGGCGGCGGGCCCGCACGCGCGTTGAATTCCCGGCTCGATCCTTCGCCTCGTCGCCCCGCACTCCGGGCAAGAAGGGATAGATGATGCCACATTTCACTAGCCGCAGCGCCCGCAGATTGCATGGCGGCATTATGTCCTTGTACCGACAAAGTGTCCAAAGCTGAGAACATCCTGAAAACAAAGGGTCGGGAAAGAGGTTTTTCTCCAACCAAAGCCGAGAACATACTGAAAAGAAACCCAGTTAAAAGAAACCACAGGGACCCCCAAAAAGCATGACAAAATGCCCGCTCGAAGAGACCCCCATAGCCGGTGGCACGTGGCGGAAACGGCCCGATGTGGTGAGATATCTAGGCTAGTAATGATTTCTCGCCACGGGTGGGGAAGCAAGTGTAGGGCGGCGCGGCGGGGAAGACTCCTCACCAATTCAAGCGTAGCGAGAACTGAATCTGCCGCGAATTTTCCGCAGAGCTTATCTCGCCCAAAGTTCGATGTGGCGAAAATCAATCCCGGCCGGTCGAAATTGGGATGATTGGTGAGATTGAAGAAATCCGCGCGGAAAACGGTGCTCAAGCGCTCGGTGAGGCGGAAGTGGCGCTCCAGGCTCGAGTCCCAACTTGCCAGGCCGGGCCCGGTGATGACGTTGCGGCCTTCGTTGCCGGGGATGCTGTAGGCTCCCTGCGCATCGTAGAAGATCGGAGGGGTGACGAAGGCGCTGGTATTAAACCAGTGGTTGGGGTCGCGCTGGCTGCCGGGCAGGCTGGGGTTGGCGATCAGGTCCGGGCGATCGGTCCCGTTGGAATCCGTCCCGCTCAGTGCGGTGGACAGGATCGCGGTAAGCGGTTGGCCGGTCTGGAGCGTGAGGATATTGGCCAGTTGCCACGGGCCGAAAATGTGGCTCGCCACGCCCTGGCGCGCCCAGTGAGCTCCCGCGCCGAAGGGCAACCGCCACAGGCTCGAAAACGTGATGCGCTGCCGCATGTCGAAATCCGAAAGCCCATACTCGGCCCGCAGGTTGTAGTTGTCCTGCGCCTGATTCGTTCCGTTCAGGCCCGACGCAGTGTCGAGGGACTTGCCGTAAGTGTAGCCGGCCGCGAAGGAAAGCCCGCCCGCAAGGCGCCGCTCCAGGCGTGCCACCAGGGCGTTGTAATTGGTGTTGACGTCGGTGGCGCGCACGAACTGATTGGAGCCGGGCTGGGGGTGCTAGCCGCGCCGCTCATCCGGGCAGATTCGGCACGCCTTGATTCTGGAGGCTCCGCCGCGGCAATTTGTGGCCGTCGGAGCCGGTGTAGCTTAGGGAGAAAACCGTGTTGGGCGTCAGCTCCTGTTCGTAGGAAAGACTCCACTCGTAAACATAGCCGTTGCGGATATTGGGAGGAGAAGAAATGGCCATCGGGCGACGAGTTGCCCAGTTGATAGGCCAGGTCGTAAGTCAGGATGGGCGGAGCATACGACTGGCCGCACGCGCCGGGGCCATCGTAGCGGCACAAATCGAGTCCGAAGAGAAATTCGGTAAGGGGGGCGCTCAATCGTGTCTCCGCCGTGTAATCCAGCTCGCCGAGGGAATTGAATACTCCCACGCCGCCGCGCAGCGCGCGTTTACTCGTCCCGGAGAGATCATAGGCAAAGCCCAGGCGCGGCGCCCAGCCTGACCAATCCGGCCGAATCAAGTGAAGGCGGCAGGCCGGCTTGCTGCGAGGTCTCAAACTGCAAGCCGTATTGTTGCTGCAAGGTCGCGATTAGGGGATTGAGCGATGAGCGCCCGGCGCCTGGCCGCGATCGTTGAGGACGATGTAGCGCAAGGCGTCCGTAGGGTCGAGGATGGAAGCGCGTCCATCCGCGTTGACCGGCGGCGAGTAGAATTCTTCGCGCAGCCCGTAATTGAGTGTCAAGCGGCGGCTGGCGTGGAACTCGTCCGCGAAATACGCTCCGAAATAGTCCAGGCGATCATTGCCGCCGGAATTGCCCGCCTGCGCGTAGGAAAGGAAGGGCCGTCCCAGGAGGAAATCGGAGAAGGCCGTGCCCGAGACCGACCCCAAGCCGTCGCTAAACGAAAATAGCCCTTGGCCGAAATCCTCAACCAGGTAGAACAAGCCGGTAGCGGCGCACATCCGCGCCAAACTTCCAGGTGTGCCGTCCCTTTACCCAGACCAGATTGTCGGTGAATTGGAACGTGTGGTCCTTGCGAATCTGCGGCTGGAAGATGTCGCTGTCGCCGAGGTCGGCATAGCCCGGCACGTTGATGGCAGGAATCCCGTCATTGGTCGTGCCGGCAGCGCGCGTGATGCCCAGGGACTCGAGAAAGCCACTGTGAATATTCTGCGACTCCTTCGTGCCGAAGTAATACGCGTATCCGAAGCGGAAGTCGTTGATGAGCGTAGGGCGAAAAACTGAAGTCAGCCCTAGCGCGAGGTTCCTTCCCGTGTCGTCTTGCTTGGTGCCAAATCCCGGCGGCGCGGAAGGGTTCTGCGCGAAGCTGTCGGGCACGAAAGGAAAGAGTTGCGCGCTGTTGAACAACAGGAACCGCCCAAAAAGCTGATGGCGGGGACTCAACTGATGATCGAGGCGCGCCAGTAACTGATCCATGTTCACGCTGGCGCAGCCCAACATTGAGGGTGTTGTTTGTACCCACCGCAGCGTTGGGCTGATTGGGCAACGGCTCGCGCGCCAGAACGGCGACCGAAAGCGGATCGAGGGCGGATTGCGGAATCTGGTTACCATCAAACTGCTGGCCCGTGGCGGGATTGAGAATCGCTGGGAAGGGCTGGCGGGTGAGGGGATTCGCGCCGCTGAAATCGCCTTGCCGCATGGCGGCGGTGGGCAAGAGCGTCGTATTAGTAAGGCTCTGACGGATGCGCAGGCCTTCGTAGTTGGTGAAGAAGAACGTGCGGTCGCGCCGCACGGGACCACCGAGGCTCGCGCCGAACTGATTCTGCCGGTAAGGTGGAATTTTCCGATCCGGGTCATCAAAGAAATTCTTGGCGTCCAGCGCGCTGTTGCGCAAAAACTCGTAGGCGGTGCCGGAGAACCGGTTGGCGCCGGAACGCGTGGCAATGTTGACCTGCGCGCCGGAAGCAATGCCCTGTTCGGCGGAATAGGAATCCTCCACCACGCGGAATTCGCGGATGGCATCGACGGAGGGATTCACGGTCAGGCTGTAGGCGAAGGGTTCCATCAGAGTGACGCCGTCGAGCGAAAAGTTGTTGCGCTCGGAGCGCTGGCCATTAACGGAAAAGCCCAGCCCCAGCGCGGGGGTGTTGAACTGCTGGCTGGAACCATTGGGATAGGGTGGCACGGCGCCGGCCGCCAGCAGCGCAAGCTGCGAGAATTGCCGGCCATTCAAGGGCAGGGAAGTGACCCGTTGGTTCGAAATCTCGTCGCCGATGGCGGGCGAAGCTGTCTCCACCAGCGGGGGTCGAGCATCGACTTGCACCACGGCCTGTCCGCGCGAGAGTTGCAGCGTGAGGTCGAGGCGCGACATTTGCCCGACTTGCAACGTCAGGCCATGCAAGACTCGGTCGGCAAAGCCCGGGGCAGATACCTTCAAGTCATATGAGCCCACAGGCATTAGGGGAAAGGTGTAAAAACCTTGCGCGTCCGTCGCCGTCTGGCGGACCTGGCTCGTGGCAGCGTTTTTCAACTCAACCTGCGCACCCGGAATGACGGCGCCGCTCGGGTCGGTAACCAATCCTTCCAGATGGCTATTCCAACTCTGGGCACGGAGAGTGCACGGCGCCAGAGAAATAATGAGCGAGCTTAAGAAAGCTGCGAATACAATAATTGTGGGCAAAACAGGTTGTCGTTCACTAATGGCTTCCAAAGAAATGGCCTCAAGGCGGGGCAGGGGGAGGAGGGGAGACCGGAATACGTAAATACACCTGGAGACAACCGCCCCCGCTCATAACGAGGGCAGCATTGTCCGCTAAACGCAAACCGGCCCTAACCTTCTTTCATCCGGACTTTACCGTCGGCCCCGGAGTTTCACCGGATCCTGGGGCGGAAAAGCAGTGAATAGTGGATAGTGAATAGTGGACAGTTTCCGTGATGTTTACCTGTTCACAGTCCACTCGCCACTGTTCACTGTCTTACCGCCCCTCGCGGGCTTTACCGCCGATCGGGAATTGGAAATGCGGACGCTACTTCGAGCCGCAAATCCTCACCCTGCCCCGAAGGTTTTAGTTCCATATTTAATTTATCACTTTGCGGCAGATTCCTCAAGAAGCCAAAAGTCGCGCCGTGACCTCATGTGGAGAGGGGAATTCCAAAAAGGGTCGGACCTTCGGGTCCATCATTACTCTCAGCTTCGCCTGCCCGCATAAAGGTTTTGTTTGGCGATTAAACTTGCCCAAACTCCTCACCCAGCAGATATAATCGCTGGTCTTGCACGGAATCGCATCTCTTTGAAATGGGTGTGCATGGAAGCTAATTTCGTCCCAATCCGATAACCTCCGCCGCCGCGGCGAGCCCTGGGCGCTGGGTTCAGTGCTGGGCTACGCATCGGCGAATATTTTTGATCGCGTGGCGGTGGTGCAAGCCGATCCCTTCATCGGCCCGGTGCTGCGGGGATTGCCGAGCCTGGCGCTGGGCATCATCCTGATGTGGAAGCACCGCACGCTCAACCAGTTGCGCCCGAGTTCGCCGCAATACATCGGCTTGCGCCCCATTCTGGCTTTCGTGGCGGCGGGCGTCATCTCCACCTGCGGGCTCTTCCTGTACTACCTGGCCATGAGCTTCGGGGGCGTGACCATTACCGTCCCCGTGCAGGAAACCTACGTGATTTGGGGCACGCTGATCGCCTGGATCTTTCTCCACGAGCGGATTCACCGCTACGCTCTGGGCGGCGTGGTGCTGATCTTCGTGGGCTTGGTCGGGCTTTCGTTCGGCCAGTCGCGCGGGCAGCCGATTTCAGCCGCATTGGTACTGGGCCATTCCGCTCGGACTCACCACGGCGTTGACCTATGGAATCTCCGGCGTGCTGTGGCGCGATGGGCAACTGCGCGGCGCGCACCAATCGGTGGCGATTTTCCTCCAGTTCGTCACCAGCGTGGCGGTGGGCTTCGCGGGCTTGGTCGTCGCCGGACGGCTTCCCACCTTGCACGCGGCACCCTGGCGCGCCTTGGTGGCTCTTCTCGCCAGCGGAGTGCTTTCCGGTGTCCTCGCGATCTACTGCATGTTCACGGCGCTGCGCTTGATGGCGGTGGCGCGGGTGTACGCGTTTTCCTCGCTCACGCCCTTGGTGGCGACCTTGTTTGCGCACTTCTTCCTGCACGAATTCCTCAATGGGCTGATGCTGGTGGGGATTGTCCTGGTTTCCATCGGGGTGATCCTGACGCAGGTCTTTCGGCCCAAGGACGAACGCCAAGCCTAGCGGCAGTCGACTGAGCGACGCCTACGCCGTCCCGAGCACTAACGCGCGCGGTTTCCTTTCCAAAGGACTTCGGGATGTGGCTCTGTAGGGAAGGGCCGCAGGAATGACGCAATCGCAGATTGCGATAGGGGTTGGTCAGCGCGTATCTTATACGTCTGATAAGATATATTATGTTAACTAAAGAAATGCAGTCCGAGTGCCCCACCTCTGGCAGTCGGTTGCTTTCACCGCGATATGAATGGTCATTGCCGAGCGACCTGTAAGGCGTCGCGGACGGCAGCCTAACTGGGAACTGCCGCTTGCTTCTTGCCCTCCCAAGTCCCTTTGTCACTCCCATGGGTCCAAGTTCCCGGAGAGGGTATCTTTGTCGAGCTTGGCCATCAGAACGTAGTTCCCATCCTCGGTGATCGATGTGGATTTCCAGCGTGTCGCCCTTGAATGTCCCGGAGCTGATTCGAGTGCTGCCGAGGGGCGAAGAAACGCTTCCGTCCACGTTCTCCTCATTCTGTTGCAGGTAGAGCGTGAAGGGCATGTCCCCCTGTGAGCCGCCTTTAGCTTGGCACTCCCAAGTACCGGTCATGGGACCTTCCTTATCCTTCGCAATCGCCAAGCCTGCGGCAAGTAACACCGCAATCGCCGATCAGCAAAAGTGAAGATGAGGTTTCGCTTCATATACAAGCTCCTTCTTGGGTTTTCCGCCGCTCTCGTCGGCCAAATGCAAGCACCTACGCTCGCGGGGGCCATGATGGTCGGCACTGCTCAGTATTTGTTTCCGTCATCCCGCCGCTTTCTAAGGTCGTGTAAACTCACCGCTAGAGTTCACTCGCTACTTGAATTACTTGTGCTAGGTAGCCCAGAGGACCGCGGCACCAGCTATTGGGAGCCGCTGCCTTCTTGCCCTCCCAAGTTCCTTTGTCATTGTCGCTCGACCAAGTCCCGGAAAGCGTGCCTTTGTTGAACTTGGCCATGAGGGTGTAGTTGCCCTGGGGCGTGTCGAGGTGGATTTCCAGCATGTTGCGCTTGAAGGTTCCGGAGCTGATTTGCGTGCCGCCTATGGGTGAAGAAATGCTTCCGTCCACGGTCTCCTTATTCTGTTGCAGGAAGAGCGTGAAAGCCATGTCGCCCTGCGAGCCGCCGTGAGCCTGGCAGTCCCAAGTGCCGGTCATAGGGCCTTTCTTCTCCTTTGCCATCGCCAAGCTTGCCGCAAACAATACCGTAATACCGATGCCGATATAGATGAGGTTCCGCTTCATGTAGTGCTCCTTCTCAGGCTTTTACTGTCGACCCCGTCAAGGCGGGCGACCGCGTCACGTGGCGACGAATGCGGGCATTCTACTGCGCCTTGCGTTGGGCGTCCAGCGGGATTCAAGCCCAAGAGTTCGCCGCGCCCCGCTAGAACCAAAAATGCCATATGGTATCCACCAGCGCGTGGGTCAAAGCGGAAGCGCACAGGCGCTGCCGGGTGCGGTAGACATTCCCGTAAAAAATTCCCGCCAGCGTGGCCAGAATGGCATAGCGCCAATTGGGGACCGGCGGCATGGTGCAGATGCGAGGCGCCGAACACGACCGAGGCGATCAGCAGGCCGTAAAGGCCCACGCGGGCCCTTGCGGATGGTGCGCACCAGGAGGTTTTGCAGGATTCCCCGGAACAGCAATTCCTCGGGAATTGCCACTGTCAGGTAGATTCCGATGAACAGGAAAAAAGAAGTTCACTGCCGGCCCCAGACCCCGAATGCGCGAGCAAGCGGCGCCGTGGAATGCGGATGGATAAAGTTCAAGGCGATGCCCAGCGGGATCGCCAGCAAGGCAAACGCCAGCAGGTTCAGCAAAGCGTCCGAAATGTCGCTTTTCCTCCATACCAGGCGAAATCCCACGCCTTCCAGGTTGCGCAGCACCATGAAGGCGTAGCCGCCCACCAGAACGCAGAAAATAGGGCGGAAAACATAAATATCCTGCGGCCAGATCCAAATTCCCTGCAACCAGCCCGCCGACACCGGCACCGCCAGCGCCAGCATGGCAACCACGTCGCGCCAGCCCAGGGTTTCGCGGTGGTGCAGGCGGTCGGGCAGCAGCAAAGCCGTCGGCACCAAAATGTAGGCTATCAACTTCCCGAAGGCGACCAACGAAAACGTCCCGGTCCCCAGCGCCAAAATCAGGTACGGGATGAGAAGCAGGAAAGGCAGCCCCCCGGCCAGCGCCGGCGAAGCCTCGCCCAATGGCGCAGTTGCTTGATGAATGCCGTTTGCGTCAGGCCCACAAACGCACCCACCAGCAGCGCCACGCTTTCCAGCAGAGCGGCCAGCGCCACGGGTCAATGCGAATGCGAATCAGGATAAGGCCCTCCGCCAAGGCGGCGAGGAGGGTCAAACCGAGAAGAATCTGTAGGCCTTTTTTCATATCACCCTTACCCGAGGGAGGTTGCTGCTATTTGCCCGGAGCCCGCACCAAGTCCGGCGATCCGAAGTCTATGTCATTCAAGGGGATAAGACGGACATGGCCGAGCTTCTTCAAGTCTTTCTTGAAGTCGGAAATACTCCCCACCAGCACCATCACGTCGTGATCAGTGTCCAAATAGCGCTTGGCGGCGGCGCCGACCTGCGTCGGTGGTCAAAGCTTGGATCTTCTCCGGATAATGGTTCCAATAGTCGAGCGGCAGGCCATCCTGGATCAGCTCCAAAACCTTGCTGGCGACGTTGTCCGAGGTTTCGAACTCCAGGGCCAGGTGCCCCACCAGGTAGCTCTGCGCCGTTTCCAATTCCTGCCGGTTGATGCCGTGATCCTGGAGCGTCTGCATCTGCTCCAGAGCGATGTGCGCGCTCTTCAAGGTTTCCGGCGTGCGGGTAAAGGTTTTGGCCACCCAGGCGCCCAGGTGGCGCCGGCAGACCAGGTCGCTGGATGCTCCGTAGGTCAATCCCTGGCGGGTACGGAGGGCTTTGAACAGGCGGTTCTCCGAGGGTCCGCCCAGGATTTCGTTGGCCACGCTGAGGGCCAGATAATCGGGACTATCGCGCGGCACGCCGAGGTTGCCGATGCGAATCTCCGTCTGGACGGCGTCACTCTTGTCGATCGCAACCACCCGGCGTTCGTCGGAGGGGTGGGAGCGCCGGAAGGCGCGGCGGCGGGTTCGCTGCCATTCTTCCACCCGGAGAAATACTTGGCCGCAAGCTCCATCGCTTCCTTCCGCGTTATGTCTCCGACTACGGCCAGGATGCAGTTGGCGGGCTGGTAGTAACGCCGGTGGAAGTCGCGCAAATCCTGGGCGGTAATGCGCTGGACGGACTCAAGAGTGCCGTCCTCGGGATGCCCGTAAGGCGTGCCGGAAAAAATCAACTTCTGGACGGCCATGTCCGCCACGTACGCCGGGTCATCTTGGGCCACTTGCAAACCGGAAAGGGTTTGCTTCCGTTGGCGCTCGATTTCGGCGGGCTCGAAAGCCGGGTGGGCAATCATGTCGCTGACCAGATCGAAGGCCAGATCGGCGCGGTCGGTCAAAACGCTCAGGCTGAGGTAGGAGCTGTCCCAATCGACGTCGTTGTCCACAACTCCTCCGACGGAATCGATGGCCTCGGCAATCTGGCGTGAGGTCCGGCGCGCCGTGCCTTCCGTCAGCAGGCCGTTCACCAGACGCCGCGGTCCCGGCAAGTTGGGGGGATCGCATTCGGCGCCCGACTTCACCACCAGCCGCAGGGTGATGAGCGGCAGGGTGTGGCGCTCCACCACCACCACCTGAAGCCCGTTGGGGAGCGTCTGGATGGCCGGCGTGGGAATCACGATGGGCTTGGGCGGCGGCACCTCGGGCGGAAATCCCGGGCCCAGAGCGGCACGGCGAGCAATATGAGAATGATCCCCACGATGCACAGCAGATTGCGTCCGGCGAAACGCCACGGGCAGCGCGAGCCCACGCTCGTGCTGGGTGCGAAGCTTTGGAGTGCGGCAGCTTGCTGCCGCTTTCCTCCCTGCGAGCCTGCTCGTGGGAATTTTAGGCGCCACCACAATTTCCAGCCAGCAAGCTGGCTGGAGCAAAAGCGGCAGCAAGCTGCCGCACTCCAAAGCGCCGCACGCCCGCACATGCGGTATGCATCAAACCCGCCAATTCCCTTCCCCCCTCCAGTCTGTGAGATCATCGGCCGCCTCGTGTTCCGCCGCTCAGGGCAGCCTTCTCTCCCGCACCTTTCTTGGGATACACCTCCACCACGGTCTTATTCTCCGGCACAAAATACTTCCTGGCCACGCGTTGGATGTCCTGCGGCGTGACGTCAAGAAAGCGTTGCAGTTCCGTGTTGACCAATTCCGGATCCTTCAAAACCACGGCCGCGTATCCCAATTCCTCCGCCCGGCTCTGGGCGGTTTGCCGGCTGAGAATGAAATCGCGCAGGATTTGGTTCTTGGCCTTTTCCAGATCGGCGTCGGAAACAAGTTCGGTTTTGAGCCGCGAGAGCTCGGCTTCCACCTGCGTCTCGCCCTCGGCGGGAGAATGCCCGCCGTTCATGACCGCAAAGACGAAAAACAGGTTGGGGTCTTCGGTAAAGTTTCCGCTGCTCTGCGCCTGCACGGCGATCTGCTTGTCGTAGATCAGCCGGGTGTAAATCCGCGAGCTTTCGCCGTCCGACAGAATTTTGGAAGCCAGGCGCAGCGGGTAGGCGTCCGGAGTGCCGTCGGCGGGCATGTGATAGCCCTCCACGAACGCCGGCAGCGCCACGTCCAAATTCATCTTCACCACGCGCTCCGCCTGTTGCGCCGGCTCCTGCGGAATGGCGTTCGGCCTCGGTGCTTCCCCGCCTTCACCTCCCCGAAATACTTCTGCACATCGGCGGCGGCTTGGCGCCAGTCCACGTCGCCCACAATCAGCAGGGTGGCATTGTTGGGAACGTAGTAGGTGTCATAGAAGTCCTGAATGTCCTGGATGCTGGCGTGGTTCAGGTCCTCCATGCTGCCAATCGTCATGTGCCGGTAAGGATGGACCGTGTAGGCATGGTCGTAAAGCGTTTCCACCACGGTGCCGTAGGGAGGATTGTCAAAGCGCAGGCGACGCTCCTCCTCCACGATTTGCCGTTCGTTGTTGAAGACTTTCTCGTTGATCTCCAAGTTGCGCATGCGGTCCGCTTCCAGCCACAGGACCACGGGCAGCATGTTGCTGGGCACCGTCTCCCAAAAAACCGTGGTGTCCTCGGTGGTATAGGCATTGTCCGTCCCGCCGGAACGAATGATGTAGTCGGAGAATTCGTTGGAGCCGAGGTTCTTCGTGCCGTCGAACATCAGGTGCTCGAAGAAGTGCGCGAACCCCGTCTTGCCGGGGACTTCATTCTTCGAGCCCACGTGATACCAAACCTGCACGTCGATCACCGGCGCGTCGTGGGTCTCCACAATCAGCGCCCGCAGGCCGTTATCGAGTTTCACTTCGTGGATTTCCGTATTAGGAAGCTTGACGGAGGAAGCCGCGGCAGGTGCGAGAACCAGCCCGAGCACGCAAGCCGTCAACGCAAGACAGTTGACGGCGCACCGGCGGAATGGGAAATATGATGTCAAGGCACTTCAGTCCTGAACCCCAGGGGCAACGACTTTCGAACGGAATCAAGCCAAGAAATGATTCTAGCATAGCGGGGCGGATGATCGGGTCGTCTGGCCATCGGCTCATCGGTTCATCGGGTGATTTAGCGAATCGTGATTGAGTGATTGGGCCAAAGGGAGATCAGGTCATTGGGCCATTGATGATTTTCGTACGCCGCCCTGCCCACAGTGCTGTCGTCCTGAGCATTGACAGCCTTGCGACTGCCCCTGATGGGCAAGAACTCGACGCGAATCTAATGGGGCCATTTATTGAATCCGAAGAGGTTGCGCGTCGAGTTTCTGTCTAGACCCCATCGGTAAACGGTGCTGCTCCTAACCATCTTTCTTTTCCTAGCCATCGTTTTAGAACGACTATAACTCATTTATTTTCAAGACAATCGCTTCAAGCCCCAAATCTCACATTTTTCTCTCTGTGCTCCAGTGGTATAAGTAAATCTTGGTTGCTGAGAACTTTTGATTTGATCCGGCCCGAGGATTGGACTCTTATCCGCGAAGCTCCGGTCATAACCCTGGGCGCGAGCGCGGGGCAGTCATGAAAAGAGATAGGCAGCTAGATTCCTGAAGGAGGTTGTCGACCCGATGAAGAAGTTACTCATCATGCTCTTCGCGGTCGCGATCGTTCTCTCGCTGGCCACCAGGGCGCTTGCTCAGCCTGACGATCCGCCGAAAGGCCAAGCCACGGGGGAGCACGGGAAGAAGGCGCAAGAGAAAAAGAAGAAACACCATAAGAAGAAACATAAGCACCTTCCGGTGGCTGAGGCCACAGGCTCGGGGGAAGGTTTTAATACCATCATTCCGTTAGGCAATTGCAGGTGGGACACACGGTTTCTTCCAGGCGTGGAACCGGAGTGTGGCTGAAGAGTCGCCTCCGGACAATGGCCTCGCGCACCTCCACCCACTCGCCTTGAACGGACAGGCGGCGGCAGAGGCTACAGATGGGAATCGATTCATCGGACCGAGCCACCCAACGGAACAGAATGGTTATGGGCTCGCGGGTCTGAGCATGATCCAGCCTGCCTTCGCATTCTATCGCTCCCGCATCCAGTGGACGCAAGGTCAGGGTCATCTGTCGAACCACGGTGGGGGAATCACAGCGAAAGGGAATGGTAATCTCGGAGCGGCGATAGCGCAGATTGCGGTATAGGGTCTCGTAGAAGGCGCGCGTATCCGCGCCGGTAACAAAATCCCAGATGGGTTTTCCCACCACGTTGGCTTCCGTGAGTTCCGGGGCCTCATTGGTTTCCGCGAAGCGCAGCCATTCGGGGTTGACGGAGGTGATCCGGTCCAAGGCGTCGATTACGTACATATAACGCTCGGGTGTTTCAGGCTCCATAGACGCTTCCTCCTGGCTCTTCGTAGAGGCCGGCCTGAGGCAGCCTTTTGCCGCAACCCGGTTTAGCCGGATAGGACAAGAGAACAAACCCTGTCGCCCTCCCGACCTCGTAAGGACAGGTTCCGGGTGCCTCTACGAAAACCATTCCGCGAGGTAGATCCTCGTTCCCCCCTTCACCTACTCATAAAACTTCTGCGCGATGGGAAAGCGGCGGCCCATGCCGAAGGCTTTGGCGGTCACTTTGAGGGTGGGCGGGGCCTGCTGGCGTTTATATTCGGCGGCGTTCACCATGCGCACGGTGCGGCGCACCAGGGAGGGGTCGAGGTGCGGGAGGGTGGCGGCGATTTCATCGGCGCCGCGATTTTCCTCGATGTAGGCCTTCAGGATGGCGTCCAGCATCTTCGTAAGGAGGCAGCGAATCCTGGTCGGTCTGGTTGGGCCGGAGTTCGGCGGAGGGCGGTTTCTCCAGGCAGGCCTGCGGGATGCGCTCCGCCGACGCGGTTGATGTAGCGCGCCAGGGAATACACGGTGGTTTTGGGAACGTCGGCGATCACGGCCAGGCCGCCCGCCATGTCGCCGTAAAGCGTGCAGTATCCCACCGCCAATTCGGATTTGTTCCCCGTGGTCAGCAGCAGCGAGCCAAACTTATTGGAAAGCGCCATCAGGATGTTGCCGCGAATGCGCGCCTGGATGTTCTCCTCGGTCACGTCGCGCGGCGCGCCGTCGAAGGCGGGGTCAAGCGTTTCCAGGTAGCTTTCGAACATCGGGGTAATGGGGATGACGCGGAATTCAATGCCCAGATTCCGCGCCAGCGTCTCCGCGTCGCGAATGCTGCCCGGCGAGGAATAGGGGCCCGGCATGCCGACGCCCAGCACGTTCTCGGGGCCCAGGGCGTCTGCCGCCAGCGTGGCCACCAGGGAGGAATCGATGCCGCCGCTTAACCCCACCAGCACTTTCTTGAATCCGCATTTCTGCACGTAGTCGCGCACGCCCAGGCAGAGCGCCTGGTAAATTTCCTCCGCCTCGGATTCCGGCGCGGGGCGGATTTCCTGCGCGCCGTCGCTGGTATCGAAGATCACCAAATCCTCGCGCAAAGGCGTGGGCGCGGGCCGCGAGCTCGCCGCGGGCGTTAAAGGCCAGGCTGGAGCCATCGAAAAGCAACTGATCGTTTCCCCCCACGTGGTTCACGTAAGCCACGGGAATTCCCTGCTTGGTGGCAATCGTCTTGAGCATGTCGTAGCGCAATTGAATCTTTTCCGTGTTGTAGGGCGACGAGGCGATGTTCAGCAGCAGGTTCGCGCCCGCCGCGACGCATTCCTCCACCGGGTCGCGGGTGTAGAGGCGATTGGCCCAGAAATGCTTGTCGTTCCAGACGTCTTCGCAAATGGTGATGCCCACGCGGAAGCCGCCAAATTCATGGACGCACACGCTCGAGCCGGGCTCAAAGTAACGCGATTCGTCAAACACGTCGTAGAAGGGCAGCAGGATTTTGGCGTAGTCCACCACCACCTTGCCGCCCTCCAGCCAAGCCGCGGCATTCGCCACCTGCTTGCCCTGATTCGCCCGCGAGCGGCGCACGTAACCCACCAGCGTCGGGAATGGGGGGCAGAGTTCGCGGCCAGCCGAAGCAACTCGCTTTGCGAGCGTTCAATGAACCCCGGTTTCTCCACCAAGTCACGCGGCGGGTAACCGCAAAGGGCGAGTTCGGGAAACACCACGAGATCGGCGCCGCGGTCGCGCGCGCATTCCGCATACTTGACGATCAGGTCGACATTGCCGGCAAAGTCGCCGATCGTGGTGTCAATTTGAGCCAGGGCGATTTTCACGAGTTATCCTTTTGTGGTGGCACGGCCATCTTGCCGTGCCGCTCCGCCGGCTCCGATGTCGGCACCCGGTGCGCGCACCACGATTCGGAGCCTTCTTCCCGCTCCACAGATGGTCCATGCAAAGGCTGGCCTTCGCGGTATAATTATAGCGAACCTTGCGCACGGCTTGTCGAAAAACCCGCGGGGGCAGGATTATGGCCGAAGACGAACCGCTCAATCTCGCCATCGAAATCTTCCGCGACGCCTACCGTCACCAGATGAAGGGTGATCTGCACGAGGCGGCGGAACTTTATCGCCAGTCCATTGAAACCTATCCCACCGCGGAAGCGTACACCTTTCTCGGGTGGACCTACAGCTTCATGGGCGACTTCGATGCCGCCATCGCCGAGTGCCATCACGCCATCGAAATTGACCCGGACTTCGGCAACCCCTACAACGATATTGGCGCCTACCTGATCGAAAAAGGCCAAATCGACGAAGCCATTCCCGTGGCTGGAAATGGCCACGCGCGCGATGCGTTATGACAATCCGGCTTTCCCTCACTTCAACCTGGGCCGGGTGTGGGAACTCAAGCACGACTTCGCTCGCGCCCTTGCCTCCTACCAGATGGCCGTGGAAATTGATCCCCAATACACTCTCGCCATTACCGGAATCCGCCGCCTGCGAGCCATGTTCAATTAGCGCCCAAATAGCTGTGTGAAGCACCTTGGAGTGCGGCGGCTCGATGCCGCCTTGGCATATAACCGAGGATGAAGAGGACCAAGGCGGCGTCGAGTCGCCGCACTCCAAGGTGCTTCGCGCATAGGTTTCGACAAGGGCAAGGCAGAAGCTCATGAACAGCCGCCGCTCGGGCTACTCACCGCAACATGCGAACACCGCCCGTTGGAACCCTCATCAGAAATGTAGAAACTTAAGTGACGGGGCTAAACCCTGTCTTCCCGGTACCCTGATTCCCTTCCCCCACGCAACTCTTGGCATGTCGCCGGGTTGAACACCCCAGCCCCCATCGACTTCGCCAGCCGCGCGCGGGGTGAATCATCGCATCCGAAAGCCGGCGAATTCTCCGTGAACCTTGGAGCAGGTGGACGAGCAGGAAGGTTGGCATAAGTGCACGGGTGTTGGTAGATTTTTCCAGTCACCGTTATGAATCTCAAAGTAT